>OY970271.1:0-1257500 GCA_963715745.1 uncultured Ignavibacteriales bacterium | reverse complement strand
GGTTACAAATCCATCAACTCTTTCAGTCATAAGTGCAGGGTATGTTCCTGTAATTGGAAAGTTCCCTCCAATAGTTACATTAATTACACTCGCAGCATCCAGTAATTGATTTTGTTTAAGCTGATCCTGAAAAATTTGCGGGAAAACATAAATGCTGGTCAACAGAAAGAATAGGAATAATTTTAATTTCATTTTGCTATGAGACTAATTAAAGAAGAAAAAAGATTTTAGATTCTGTATTGTAATTTATAATATTCGAGATAATCTCCCGATATAATTCTCTCCCACCATGCTCTATTTTCAAGATACCATTTTATTGTTTCTGAAATTGCTTCTTCAAAATTGAACTCCGGTTTCCAACCAAGCTCTTTTCTTATTTTTGAAGAATCAATTGCATACCTTATGTCATGTCCGGGTCTGTCTTTAACAAATTCAATAAGTTCCTCGGATTTTTTCAAAGAAGCCAGAACTAATTTAATAATTTCTATGTTCTTCATTTCACTGCTTGAGCCGATATTATATATTTCGCCAGGCACGCCTTTTTCCATCACCAAACGTACAGCTTTATTATGATCTAGAACATAAATCCAGTCCCGTACATTCATTCCATCACCGTACACAGGTAGTTTTTTATTATGAATGGAATTAATAATCATAAGTGGAATTAATTTTTCGGGGAACTGAAAGGGTCCGTAGTTATTTGAACATCTTGTAATCACCACAGGAAGTCCGAACGTGTGATGAAAAGATAAAGCCATTAAATCAGCAGAAGCCTTACTTGCTGAATACGGACTATTAGGATGGAGTTGAGTTTGTTCTGTAAATAAACCATCACTACCCAAACTTCCGTAAACTTCATCTGTGGAAACCTGCACAAATTTATCTACTCCAAATTTGCGTGATGCCTCCAGCAAAACATTTGTACCTAAAACATTCGATCTGAAAAAAACTTCTGAACCTAAAATGCTTCTGTCAACGTGAGACTCTGCAGCAAAATTAACAACATAGTTTATTCCATTTTTTGCAAAAATATAATTAATGAGTTCATGGTTGCAGATGTCACCCTTTACAAAAGTATAATTCTTGTTTCCTTCAGATATTTTAAGATTTTCCAGGTTGCCAGCATAAGTGAGTTTATCAATATTTACTATTTTATAATCATCATTTTCCTGTAAAAGATAATTAATAAAATTGCTTCCAATAAAACCAGCACCGCCGGTAACAAGTATATTTTTCATATCAGAAAGAGAAAAATCCTATAAACAAACCTGATTGGATAAAAAACGAATTTCCGTTTAAATCAGAAGGAACATTTGATAAGCTTTGATAATTGTCTGCTGTCCAGTCATCTCCAAAAGATAATTGATAACCGGCACCGATTCTCAAAACAACAAACCTGTAAATAGGCCAATCTATATTTAATGTAGGGGTAAATGACCAGAAATCATTGTTCAAAACTCTGCTATAGTTTGAAGTTGAATCTCCGTCAAATTCATTCCAGATTTCATTCCAGTTATATGAAATTGAATTTCTGTAAAGTTCAATTTTAACATTTCCTCTTCCAATCATTGCACCAATTGAAATCCCAACTTCCTTGACAAACGGAAGTGTATATTCAACTGTCAATCCTCCGCCGCTTAAATTATAAACTATTTCCCTGCTTAATCCGTTTACATCCTGAGATTTTGTTACACTTCCGCCAAAACCCATTCCGCCAACACGTAAAAATTTTACAAAGCCTATGTAAATAAATCCTGATATTCCTGAAGAATAAAAACCGGAAGTGGAAAATTCCGGCATTCCTGTATTTTTTAACTCGGTATTCACTGCCCCTAAATTCGGTAAATACCATGCCGGAACGTAGCCAATTCCTCCGCCGAAAGGTGCATCAAAAAATTTTTTATCCTGACCAAATGAGGTAGAAATTATTGTTAAAAGGATAAATATCGTAAGTCTTGAAGTCATATTTTTTCTTTAATAATTTATAAATTTACCAAAGGCACTAAGGATTTCCAAAAAAAGTAATTGAAGAAAAACTACCTTAAATTATAATTCAAATTATTTATATTAAAAGCATTCATTAAGTCAGAAATTGATACATAAAAAGGACTAAGATATTGCTTAAAAAATTACTTATAACCGGCGGCAGTGGTTTACTTGGACAATATATAAATCTAAGGACTTATGAAGTATTTGATACTCTAACTCTATACAACAACAATCAGGGTAATTGCCAGGATTTTAATTCGGCTAAAACAGATATCAGGAATCAAATCGAAGTTGAAAAAGTATTTAAAGAATTCCAACCTGAATTTGTTATTCATTCAGCAGCATTAACAAATCCGGTAATCCCGACTGGTAAAACCTCAAAAGATTATTTCATTACAAATGTAAATGCAACAGCAAACATTGCAAAACTTTGTTCTGAAACCGGTGCTAAATTAATTTACATTTCAACAGATCTTGTTTATGCTGGCTATCGAGGTTCAATGCTGAATGAAGATTCAAAATTAATTCCGGCTTCACTTTATGCTGAAACCAAGTTGATGGGAGAATTAAAAGTAAGAGAGCTGGCAGAAAATCATTTGATATTAAGAACCGCTTTACTTTATGGAATAGGATTAAATCATACTACCTGCCATTTTCAGCAAATGTTTATTTCACTTTTTTCAAAGATGCCTGTAAAGCTTTTTACCGATCAATTCCGAACACCAATTTCCTTAATTGAAACTGCAAGAATAATAACTGAATTAATTGACAAAGAAGAAGCGACCGGCACAGTCAATCTTGGCGGTAATGAAAGAGTTTCCAGATATGAGCTTGGAGAAATTCTATGCGACATTGCTGAATTTGATAAATCCCTTCTTATTAAATCATCTATGAAAGATATGCCTGATTTACCTCAAGTTGAAGATGTTTCTTTGAATACAGATAAACTTAGCTCGCTTGGAATAAAACAAAAATCGATAGAAGAATCAATTCACAATATGTTGCAGGGATACCTTGAATGAATGAACAACTTCTTGGCGCACATAACTCCATTTCAGGAGGAGTTGATAAAGCAATTGATTTGGCTGATAAACTTGGCTTTACAGCAATGCAAATCTTCACTAAAAACAACAACCGCTGGTTTCAAAAACCGCTTGCCGAAAAAGAAATAGATGCCTTTAAAACAAAACTGAAAAAATCAAAATTAAAGTTTGTTGTTTCTCACGATTCTTATCTTATAAATCTTTGTGCAAAAGACAAATCAATTCTTAAAAAATCCCGAGAAGCTTTTTATGATGAAATTGAAAGATGCCATTTGCTGGGAATAAAATATTTGAATTTTCATCCCGGCGCACATTTGGGCAATGGTGAAGATTATGGAATAAAGTTGATTGCAGAATCAATAAACCTGGTTCACGACAAAACTAATAACTTCAAAGTAAGCAGCATGGTAGAAGCAACCGCCGGACAGGGAACTACACTCGGATACCGTTTTGAACAACTTGCAAAAATTATTGAACTTGTTGAAGATAAAAAACGGATGTCGGTTTGTATTGACACAGCACATATCTTCGCTGCCGGATACGATATTAAAAATCGTTCCAGCTACAAAAAAGTAATGAAAGATTTTGATGAAATAATTGGTTTAAACAGATTGAAATGTATTCACGCAAACGACAGTAAAAAAGAACTTGGCAGCAGAGTTGACAGGCACGAGCATATCGGCAAAGGATTTATTGGTAAAGAGGGATTTGCAAATATTATGAATGATAAAAAGCTTGAGAGTGTTCCAAAAATTCTGGAAACACCAAAAGGAAAAGATCAGAAAGAAGATTTAGTAAATCTGAAAGTTTTGAGAAGTTTGATTAAAAATTAATCCAACGGTTCAACCGCTTTAAAAACAATTATACCCGTATCGTGTTTTATTTTTGAAATGTATTCAGGAAGTGCAAGTGGAGTTATTTGTACTTTTGTTCCCGGTTCTGGTGCGTGAAGAATATGTATTTGATTATCTTCCATTCTTAAAGCAATTCCAACGTGGTTTACATCAAGTCCTTTTATGTTTGAAGTGAAAGCAATCAAATCACCGCTTTCAATTTTTGATTCGATCTTTTCAATTCTTGATTTAGGAATAAAATAATATTCACGACTGCTTATTTCTTTTTCCTGTTTTTCAATTATCGGAATGAAATCAGGATTCGATTTCAAGTGCTTATAACTTTCAGGATGATTTGACATAAAACTTAGATTTAGCTCTAAACGATCTCCACCTAACTGCTTAGTTATATCTGTAACAATATCTTTCTTTTCGTTATCATAAATCCAATCGGTAAAATAATGAAGCCGTGAAGGATATTTATCTATAATTCCCTCCCTGTAGCGAATAGTTTTTAATTCATTAAGAAAATCTTCAAAAGTTGTTTTCTTCATTTCTATGCAGCGGGAAATTACAAGAACATTTTCTAGATAAGTTGTGCAGTCAAACTCCCTTAAATTCACTACAAGATGTTCTTCACCGTCCTCTTCAAGAACAAATCCCTTATAATCTGTACCAATAAAACTTTCCCCGATTTCAACAATAACTTCGTTAATTGGCTTGTTGAATAAGTCATTTATCTCAGCAAGTTGAATTTTTTCTTTGAAGATTTTTTTATCCTGATCCGAATAATCCTGTTTACCGGTTTGTGCATTGCAGGAAAAACAAAATAGAAGGGAAAAAATAAAAAGAACCTGAACTGAATTCAGGGTAACTTTTACATCAAACATTTAACATCTTCCATCTAAATAATATCTTCATCCTCAGGCAGGGACGCATATTCTTCAATCTGGCGGGCATGAGCAAGATTTTCAAATCTCGCATACTCTTTTATGAAGGAAAGCTTTACTGATCCGGTCGGACCGTTTCTCTGCTTACCAATTATAACTTCTGCAACGCCCTCGAGTGAATCGCCATTTTCATCTTTTTCAATTCCATAATATTCCGGTCTGTTAAGAAACATCACAACATCAGCATCCTGTTCAATTGAACCAGATTCACGAAGGTCCGAAAGTTGCGGTCTTTTATCGGTGCGGGTTTCAACAGCACGGTTAAGCTGTGCAAGTGCAATTACCGGAATGTTCAATTCTTTTGCAAGTGATTTTAATGAACGTGAAATATGGGAAATTTCCCTTTCACGGCTTTCAGCTTTTGCCGGTCCCTGCATAAGCTGAAGATAATCAATGATAATCAAACCTACATTTTTTTCAGATTTTAATCTTCTTGCTTTTGCACGGATTTCAAGAACAGTTTGAGCAGGAGTGTCATCAACAAAAATCGGAGCTTCTGTTAAACGATGTACTGTTCGGCTAAGCTTTGGTGCTTCCGAATGCGGAAGCTTTCCTGTTCTAACCAGATGAGCATTAATTCTTGCCTCAGCACAAATCATTCTTATTATTAATTGCATCGTTGCCATTTCAAGACTGAAAATTCCAACAGGCACTTTGTGTTCTATCGCAGCATTTCTTGCAAGCGTAAGCGCAAGTGCGGTTTTTCCCATCGAAGGTCTTGCAGCAATTATTATCAAATCTGATTTCTGAAAACCGCCAAGTATCTCATCGAGTTCATAAAATCCTGTTGGCACGGCAAATTTTTGAGTTGTGTTGCTGTGGATGGTTTCGATGTACTCCATTGCATCACGAACTGCCCTGTCCATTCCAAGATATGATTTTGAAAGATGACTTTCGGTAATTTCAAATATTTTTCTTTCAGCGTCATCAAGAATATCAAAGGCATCGTTGCTGCCTTCATAAGCTGTACGTGCAATTTCGTGCGAAGCTGTAATTAAACCCCGCAATATCTGTTTTTCTACAATTATTTTGGAATGATATTCAATATTTGCAGCTGATGAAATGTTTTGTGAAAGCTTACTGAGATAGACTGCCCCGCCAACTTCATCAAGCTGGTTTCGCTTTTTTAATTCTTCATAAATAGTAACTGTATCAATCGGTTCACCGGATTCGAAGAGTGAAACCATTGCATCATAAATAAGCTGGTGTGCTTTTAGATAAAAACTTTCTGCAGAAAGAAGCTCAAGCGCTTTGGGCACAGCTTCTTTTTCAATCATCATTGCACCGAGAACTGCTGCTTCAATCTCAGGAACGGAAGGCGGCTTTACATCAGCAGGTATTACCTGGTCAAATCCGTTTGTTGGTTTTCTTGTTTTTGACATTTAAGAGGAAAAAAATCCCCCATAAAATTTTGGGGGTTCTTGTTAGAACAAAAATTATTTCAATTGGAAAATGGTAATAGTTTTTTAAAGTATCAATTAAATAAAGAAATTATTTTAAAACTTTTTATGGATAATAAATTTTCTTATAAAATTAAATCATTATAGCTCATTTCCTGGTTTTCAACTCCTGCATCATTTCAAGCTGAATTTGCTGAATCTGCACAAGTCTTTCCCACTGGTGTGTAAGAAGGTGATCTATTTTTTGATGAAGTGTTCGTATTTCAACTTCGGCTTTTAAGTTTATCTGGTAATCGTGTTCGGAACGTGCCCTGTCTTTAGCTTCCTGCCTGTTCTGACTCATCATTATAACCGGAGCCTGAATAGCAGCCAAACATGAAAGAACAAGATTTAAAAGTATGAATGGATACGGATCGAAAGGTCTTGCGAGGAGTACAATCGAATTAATCAAAATCCATACAAACAAAACAACTGCAAATGAAATAATAAATCTCCAGCTTCCACCGTAGGCAGCTAGTTTATCTGAAATGCGATCACCCCGCGAAAGTTTTTCTTCATATTCAGAATCAACATTTTTAGATAATATATCGTGATCTTTTAAACTCCGGATTACCGATTCTTCAAGATCAGTAAGCTCACCTTTTTCTTCAGTAAGCATTTGCTGGATATATTTATTCCTGTAAATATTCAAATCTTCTATACAGATATAAGCCGAATCATTTATGTCAGGATGATCCATCTGAATCAAATCGGTAATTGCATTTCTAATTACACCAAAAGGAATTACTTCTTCCTTGTTTTTTGTTTTTCCACAAACATTACATTGATATGATTTTGACATTTTTTCTCCGCTAAACAATAATCATTAGATTAAAAAATTATTGCTTAATAAAACCGGAAGCAGATTAGATTAATTATCTTTTTCCTTAATTGCTGTTACTATAATTTCATCGCCCAAACATGCTGATGAATCCGGATACCAATCGAGTGTAACATTTATAGGAAATTCAGGATTATTAGGAATAACAAACTCAGTACTATCGGGCAATTGATCAAACCTGTATTTTGTACTGTCTATTTCAATGAAATAACCTCCGCAGCATGCACACTCTCTTAAATCATAACCGGTAATAACTCCGTTGCTTTTTAAACTATCCTGCGCTGAACAAGAAATTACACCTACCATTAAAACAATAAAAAATAAAAATGTTTTTAACATTATTCCCTCTGATTAAATGAAAGCCAAAGATAAAAATTAAATTATTGGCATTCATCTTTTATAATTTATCGGAATTATCGACTTAGCTCCGTAATCCTGGTTACAATAATTTCATCACCCAGGCAGGCGTTTGGATCAGGATGCCAATCCAGGTTAACATAAATCGGAAAAACCGGATTATCTAATTTCAGATTGCTGTTTTGAGGAAGATTATAAAATCTATATGTGTTCCTTTCGATCTCAATATAATATCCACCACAACAGGAACATTCCCTAATATCAAACCCGGTAATTTTTCCGCTGCTTTTATAAGAATCATCAACCATTGAACAGGATATGCAGAGCATTAAAATAAATTCTGTTATCAAGATCATTCGTAACATAATTCCTCCGTCTTCATAAAATAAACATAAATCAGCAAAAGATATATTTACAAAATATGAACAAAATTCAAGAAGAAAAGAAATTCAATCAAGCGATTTAATTTTCAACAGTTATTTATACGATTTTGTGAATGAAATAAATTTTACTATTATATATCAAAACTATTGTTTATTAATAGCAAATATTTATTATGAAAAAAATTGATCTGAAGACTCTTGAGAAAAAAATATTAGTAAGACAATTAAAAATTGAAGATTACCCGAATCTTGTAAAATTACAAGAATTATGTTTTCCCGGAATGCCAACCTGGACAAAGGAACACCTTGAAAGTCAGCTTGAAATTTTTCCTGAAGGGCAGATTTGTATTGAACTAAACAAAAAAATAGTTGCCTCATCAAGCAGTCTCATTATTGATTTTGATCTTTATGATGAAGCAGACAACTGGAAAAACCTGAGTGATTCAGGTTATATCACAAATCACGACCCCGATGGTGAAACTCTTTACGGGATAGAAATTATGGTTCATCCGGAATACCGTGGTTATAAACTTTCAAGGAGGCTTTACCGCGCCCGCAAAGAACTGGCAAGAGAAAAGAATCTAAAAAATATTGTAATTGGAGGGAGAATACCTAATTACAAAAAATATCAGAAGAAATTAACTGCGCGGGAATATGTTCAGAAAGTCATGGAAAAGGAATTGTATGATCCTGTGTTAACAGCACAGCTTGCAAATGGATTTATTTTGAAACGAATAATCCCCGCTTATATGCGGAGTGATGAAGAATCGGTCGGGAATGCAACGCTTTTGGAATGGTCAAATATTGATTATGTACCCCCGAAAGGGAAAAAAGTATTACCTTCAAAAAAAGTCAGGATCTGTGCAGTTCAATACCAGATGCGCGAGCTTGATAGTTTTGAAGATCTTGCTCAACAATGTGAATACTTTACAGATGTCGCTTCCGGATACAGGTCTGACTTTGTTCTCTTTCCGGAAATTTTTACTCTCCAGCTTCTATCTTTTATGCCAAATGAAAGACCGGGAACTGCAGTAAGGAAACTTGCAGAATTTACTCCGCGTTATCTTGAACTATTTTCAAATCTTGCAATTAAATATAATGTGAATATTATCGGCGGTTCACATTTCACGCTCGAGGGAGATGATCTTTACAATATTGCATATTTATTCAGAAGAGACGGAACAATAGAAAAGCAGTATAAAATTCACATTACTCCTAATGAAAGAAGATGGTGGGGGGTTAAGCCAGGTGAAAAAATTGAAGTCTTCGAAACTGATGCAGGCAAAATAAATATCCAGATTTGCTATGATGTTGAATTTCCTGAGTTGAGCAGGATTGCGGTTTCAAAAGGTGCGGAACTGATTTTTGTTCCATTCTGTACTGACGAAAGATATGGTTATTTGAGAGTTAGAAAATGTGCTGAAGCACGTTGTATTGAAAACGGAGTGTTTACTGTAATTGCGGGAAATGTTGGTAACCTTCCCTTTGTAGAAAATATGGATATCCAATATGCACAATCAGGTATTTTCACGCCTTCAGATTTTATGTTTTCAAGAGATGCAATTGCTGCTGAATGCACACCTAACGTTGAAACTGTTGTAATTCATGATGTTGATCTGGAACTACTAAAAAGGCATCGTTCAAATGGAAGTACGTTAAACTGGTATGACAGAAGGCAGGATCTTTATGAGGTAATTGTAAAAAAATAAAATCAGACTTGATCGTACAGATTTCTAAACATTTGTAAATCTTTCCAGGCGGGTTTTTTCCAGTTAGGATTTCTTAGAAGTGCTGCTGGGTGATAAGTCACTACAACTTTAGAATTATCAAATTCAAAAACCTTTCCACGAAGATTTGTAAGTGATTCTCTTTTTTTCAATAATCCTTTCGCTGCCGTTAATCCGAGACACAGAATAAGCTTTGGTTTTATTAATTCGATCTGCTTTTTTAAATAAGGTAAACATGTATCCATTTCATCAGGCAAAGGAGTTCGATTTTCAGGCGGACGGCATTTTACGATGTTGCCAATATAAACTTCATCTCTTTCAAACTTAATGGCTTTAAGCATATCAGTTAAAAGCTTTCCTGCTCTACCCACAAAAGGTAAACCTTGCTTATCCTCTTCTGCACCAGGTCCCTCTCCAATAACCAGTACATCTGCATTTGGGTTACCAGAACCAAAAACAAATTTGTTTCTTCCTTTATGAAGTACACATTTTGTACAGTTGCATATTAGCTTATTTAATTTGTCGAGTGAATCTGCAAGTTCCCAATCTTCTTTTTTTTCAACAAACAATTCCGGCTCTTCTTTCGGTTTTTCAGTCGCAATTTTTTCTACACTATATTCAAGTTCATTTTCTTTTACAAATGATGAAGTTTTATTTTTTTGAAATTCTTCTTTTGTAATAAAAAGTTCATCCCCGAAAATTTCTTTTTGATCTTTTAAGAGTTGAACTATATCTTTTTTAGATGAGTTTTTCATTAGAACTTTTTGCTAAATGTTTTTCATTTCAGACAGTATTTTATTCGCTGTCTGAAATTTTGACATTAAAGGAAATGAAAGTGGTTTTCCTTTTTTCTTTACGATTGTAATTTTGTTTGTATCATATTCAAAGCCGCTTCCTTTTTTGCTTAAAGTATTTAAAACGATCATATCAAGATTTTTTTCAGATAATTTTCCCCGGGCATTAGCTAGCCCGTTATTTGTTTCCAGAGCAAATCCGACTACTTTTTGTTTTCCTTTTTTTAGAGAAGCAAGAATATCAGTCGTTTCTTTCAACTTAATAATATCAAATTTCTGGGACTTCTTAATTTTACTTTTTGAAACTGTTACTGGTTTGAAATCTGCAACAGCTGCAGCCTTTATCAAAGAATCATTTTTTGTAAAATTGTTTTGAACAGTCTTCTTCATTTCACCGGCGTTTCTTACTTTTATAAGTTTCACTTCCGGATAAATTGGTTCTGATGAAGGTCCGGAAATTAATGTGACTTCTGCTCCTCTTAAAAATGCAGCCTTCGCAATTGCGTAACCCATTTTCCCAGAAGATCTGTTACCAATAAAACGGACTGGATCAATATCTTCATAAGTCGGACCGGCTGTAACTAAAATTTTTTCTCCAGTTAAATCTTTTCCAAAACCTGATAGTTTCAATTCGACTGCATCAATAATTTTATCAATCGAAGCAAGCCTTCCCTCACCTTCAAGTCCGCTGGCAAGTTCTCCCTTTTCAGGATAAACAATGTAATGACCCAGTGATTCAAGCTTTTTTATATTTTCCTGGGTGGTTTGATTTAAATACATATCAACATCAGCGGCAGGAGCAATAATAAGTGGTGAACGTAATGCAGAGACTAAAGTTGTTAATGCATTATCAGCAAAACCATGAGCAACCTTCGCAACTGTATTTACGGTGGCAGGTGCTAGTAACATTAAATCAGCCCAGACTGCTGAATTAATGTGCCATGTATTTAAAGTTGAACCGTTCTTTTGTGATTCGGGAAAGGTATTTACAATAACTTCGTTTTGTGATAATGTAGAAAGAGTAAGTGGAGTTATAAATTCAGTTGCTGAAGGAGTCAACACGACTTTAACTTCAGCTCCCATCTTAATAAGTTCTCTTACAATAAAAGCAGACTTGTATGCTGCAATGCAGCCGGTTACTCCCAGTAAAATTTTTTTGTTTTTAAACGGACTTTTAATCATAAATATTAAGAAAATAGTTAGATGAATTACCTGAAAAAATAAATCCGGCTTTTGGCCGGATTATATTAAAGAAAATTTTAATAATAGTTATTCTTTATACTGGTAATCAATATCACCATCAAGCAGTTCATTCAAAGCCTGTAAATGCGGCTTGCTCTTCTTTTCCATATCAAGAGCAATCTTAAGCTGAGCAGGATTATCTATATCTTCGCTTTCTTCATCAGCGATAGCTTCAGGAATTGTGCTTAGCAGAGCATTAAACTCGATACGGTTTTCTTCATTTACCTGTCGTGCTCTTTTTGCTGAAACAATAATTGCTTCATAAACATTGGCTGATCTTTTATCTATATCTCTTAAATCAATCGGGGAAGCTTCCATTAATCATTTCTCCTTGTTTAATATTTTTTTTATTAATTCCGATGTTTCTTTAATAGCTTTATTTAATTCTTTGTTGATTACAAGATAATCAAATCTGTCTTTATGACTCAATTCCATTTCTGCTCTCTGAATTCTTTTTTTAAAGTCTATTTCGTTTTCTGTTCTTCTTTCGCTGAGCCTTTTTACAAGTTCTTCAAAACTTGGGGGCATAATATATATTAAATGAGCATCAGGGTAAATATATTTTAATGAAAGTGCCCCTTTTACGTCAATTTCCAACAAAATTGACTTGCCGGAATTGATATTTTCTTCAATTGTGGATTTAAAAGTACCATAGTAATAATCATAAAACTTTTCCCATTCAACAAATTCTCTGTTCTCAATCTTATTTAAAAATTCAGTTTCAGATACAAAATAATATTCAACCCCGTTTTTTTCACCAGGGCGTTTTGGTCTTGTTGTAGCAGAAATTGAAAAAACTATTTCTGGAAATTTCTTTAAAATATTTTTAATGATCGTAGTTTTTCCCGTTCCACTCGGAGCTGATATAGCTATTATCTCTCCCTTTCTTCCTGTCATCTTCTATTCTAAATTCTGAATTTGTTCCCTGATCTTTTCAATTTCTTCTTTAATAAAAACTGCAGTGTGTGTTACTGAAGTTGAAATGGATTTTGAAGAAATTGTGTTTGTCTCTCTGTTCATTTCCTGGCAAAGAAAATTTAGTTTGCGCCCCGGTTCAGGTTCAGAGAGACTTTTCAGGAAAAATTTGAGATGACTTTTTAACCTTACACATTCTTCTGTTATATCAGCTCTATCAGCTATAAAAGCGAGCTCAACATTTAATCTGTCTTTATCTATTTCTTTATCCCCAATTAATTCATTAACTCTATTCTGAAGTTTTTCATAATATTCTTTTTTACCATTCTGAAATTCTTTTTCAATTTCAGCAACTTTATTACCAATATTTTTTATCCTGTTTTTTAAATCTTTAGCCAGTTCTTTGCCCTCGTTTCGCCGCATTTTCAGCAATTGATCAGTTGCTTTATTCAGTGCTTTTTTTACAAGCTCAAATTCCGAATCCGAAATTTCAGTCTCTTTTGAAGTGATCATATCTCTACTGGTAAGAATATGCTCCAGCTTAATTTCTTCTTTTATGCCGGAAGACTTCTTAATTTTATTAATCATTTTCAAGAAGTTGTCCAGCTTTTCCGGATCAAACTGTGAGTTGCCGTTTTCAACTCCATTATATTTCATCTGAATCAAGCAATTGATTTTTCCACGCTGAATTTTTTGCTTTATCAGTTCCCTTAAATCATATTCTTTAGCAGTTAGTGCAGGTGGAATTTTCAGATAAGCTTCGTAATACCGGCTGTTAACACTTTTTATTTCCACATCAACTGAAAGATTTTTTTGTATGGCATTTCCTACGCCGTAACCGGTCATACTTTGAATCATTTTAATCCTGTTCTATTAAGGGGTCGAAAAATAATTATTTTAGTTTTTTCAATCAAAAATAGATTTCCCAATAATCTTTTAGAATGCCTCACCAATTCCAAAATGAATCGACAAACTATTTAATACTTGTTTCTTGAAGATAAATTCTTTGTCATATGGATCATAAAACTTAAAACCAAAATCCAGTCTGAACGGAGCGATCGAAGAATAATACCTAAAACCAAAACCAACTGCTACTGCAACCTGATTAAGTTTCGCTTTTTTATAACCATTCCAGGTATTTCCATAATCAATAAAGCCCGCAAATCCGTAACTTTCCTTAAATCTTCTTCTGTATTCAAATGTACCTTCGGTAAGAAATGTTCCACCGCGTATCTGGGAAGCATTAGTTTGAGATAGCTGAGGTGCGCCTATATATGTTATCTGATCTAATGGTACAAGATCTCTTGAATGCCACCCTCTGACTGAGTTACTGCCGCCTGCAAAGAATGTTTGATTAGGTGCTACTAACTCAGACCCCCCTTTTAACATCTGGATATAACCGGTTTTAAATTTAATTCCAAGTATTGTGTTTTTATCATTTGATAAACTATTAAAATAACTTAAACTGAATTGAAGTTTATAATAATATCCCACTTCACTAAAAGATGGGATATCCCTAACATAATTTGTAGATGATATTTCTGTAATCAGTGAAGCAATATATCCCTTTCTAGGAAAGAAAATTTCATCAACATTATTTGATCCTATTTCTGTTCCAAGTGAAGAAGTAAGAGTTCGTATATCAATTTGATATGACGGCACACTATCTTTTATATTAACTTTCCAATCAAGATTATCAATCCGGATGTATGGATTTACCAGGTTAATAAAGGTATAAGCGGGAAGATCAAGAGATGAAGAAAATACCGCACCGGTATTATTATAATTTATATCAGATATATTATAGGATTTATAGTATGTTTCTAACCTTCCTGATAATCGTCTGCTGAAAAGATATGGCTGTTCTAAAATCATAGAAAGATCAACTTCTGTTTGAATCTTCTGCAAATCCGAAAATATTTTAAAAGGTCGCAGCTTGGTTATATCATTAATTCTTAACCTTGTTCTTAAAGTGAGCTTACGGGCGTCACCATAAAAATTCTTTTTAATAAATGATGCACCTATGCCAGCATTAAAAGTGTTCAATTCATTATCACCAAATACTTCAGGAGAAAGTTCGTAAAGGGGGCCAATACTTCCTGTAATAAGTAAAGGCACGCTGTTTTTTACTGTATCCTTTTCATCACCTCTCACATTAACAGAATTAAACAATCCTGTCCTTGCTAATTTCATTCTGCTTGATGCAAGATAATCTTCTCTGTATGTGTCGCCTACCGAAATTCCTGCGACGTATTTTATCAACTCATCACTTACAAGATCTTTGCCTTCACCAGTTTTATCAATTTTTATTTCACTGAATGAATAAAACTTACCGAGAGTAAAATAAAAATCCATATTTGCCAGATTGCTGACAGTATCAATATTAATCAAAGTACTGTCGAAGGCTGCGAACATAAATCCGACATTTTTTAATGTGTGAATAATATTGGTTAATCTTTCCTGCACTTCATCCTGTTGGTATCTTAAATCTTTTGAAAATCTTATATACGGTTTAATTAGCCCCTGGTTATAATCAGATAACGAACTTAAACCGTGTAAACTGATATTACCATAAGTGCAAAAATCATTTTCTCTAATATTAAAATTTAGTTCAGCAGTTTTATTAAGAGTATCAAGATTGAATTTATAATCAAAATCTGCTTCAAAAAATCCATTTACTGTATAAAATGACTTAAGTGAAATTAAATCTATTGGAATTGATGTTGAATCAAAATATTCAGGCGGTGATCCAAGAGGTGTAAATGAATTTAAAAACCTGTAAAACCACCAGGGATTTTCTTTACTTTGGATGACAGATTCAAGTTCAGAGCCGGAGAACCATTCATTTCCTTTAAAATTAATAGTATTCAGTTCATATTTTTCTTCCTGGCTATGAATTGGAAAATTAATAATCAGGATAATTGTAAGAATTAGAAAAATACTTTTGAGCATATCAAGGAGTTTTATGATGGTTTTTTGATTTATTTATGCAAATTTATTGTGCAAAGATAATTAAGATAATGACAACTGACACAATAAAAGAAAATGAAGGAGAGCAAAAATTATTAAATGTTCGGGCCGGTATCAGGGCTAATCACAATTAAAGTTGGATATTCTCTTTTGAAATAACTTACAAAAAATGTTTTCAGCATCGGAATTTTAACATTGTCAGAAAGTTCAAGATACACATCGCCACGCGAGGCAACTGTAAGGTGTGCTGTATAAGTCTCTTTTGACTGAAAATTTACTACATGCAGATAAACTTCTCCACCACCCGAACCCATAAAATAACCTTGTGAATTATAATAGAGAAGTTCGTGAGGCATATCGGAAAACTTTATTTTATCTACAAGACATTTTGAAAATGAACCTTCCATTACTTCAGTTGAGTAAACTTCTTTAAATTCTCCATCAACCCAGTTGATCAGGTAAAATTTAATTCCAAATTGATTTTTCTCATTAACTTCAACACCGGCAACAATCGATTTAACACTATCTGAAAAATAATAACCTGAATTGGCGAATGAGACATCAGTGTCAAGCACATCCCGTGCAACCCGGATAACCTGGCTTTTATCTTCAAATAATTTATGCGGTGGCGGTTCATTCGATTTTTTACATCCGGAGAATAAAACCACAAATAACAGCGAGGCTGCTAAAAATTTTATTTTATTTGATAACAACTTTAGTCCCGATTTTTATTACGGAATATAATTCATCTATATCTTCATCACAAACAGCTATTGATCCATCAGTCCAATTATAAACAAAAGGAAGATTTTTTAATATATAATTAAATTTCCCGATTCCATGAATGCCTATGTTTCCACCAAGTACACTATTAAAATCTATACAACCCTGATAGTAAAACTGGAATTTAATACTTTCAAATTGTTTTTGTGAAATCCATCCCATTCTAAGGGCATCTATTGCATCATCAAGATTCGGGTAGTTTAACTTAAAGAGCTTGTAATATTTATAAGAAGTATCAATGCTGCATATTTTATATTCTCCAACAGGTGTTGCTCCGTCGCCTGCTTTCGACTTTGGTTTTCGCAATGTCCTTCCAAAACTGGCCCGGTAACTTTTAATTAAAGTTGAATCCTCGTACAGATTAAGGGTAAATGTATTTCTTTCAATTACAAGATTTACATTATTTAATTTTGAAAAACCTTTCCCCTGCATAGCTTCTGATAATGTAATCTGACGAGTGTTTAATACTATTCCATAAACTATAACTCCACAAAGAAACAAAAGAATCGCAACAGTCATATAAATTATATGCCTGACAGTTGCTTTTGTCAGATATTCCTCAAACTTAATCGGACCAAGAGTAATTGATTTTAGTCGTTCAAGTATTTTCACAAAAAGATTATTAGCTTTGTTTGGTTAATAAAGAAATTCTGATTTATAACTTTAAAAATTAACTAATTTTAGACTAACATTTTGTAAACCTGGTTGTTATTCGTTTTGAAACTTCAATTTTCACTCCTTTTTATCCTGTTTAATCTGCTTTTTGCTGAAATGATATGTTCACAAATAAGAGTTAAAGCAGTCGGTGATATAATGCTGGGTTCAGTAACACCGAAAAAAGTACTGCCACCCGAAAATGGAAAAGAATTTGTCAAATCAATTTCCAATTATTTAAAAGATAGCGACATAGTTTTTGGAAATCTTGAAGGTGCGGTTATAACCGATTCATTAGAGCCTGTTAAGTGTAAAGAGAAATCGAGAAAAGCAAAAACCTGCTATGAATTCGGAATGCCGGAAAAGCTTGCTTCCTTTTTACCCGATATCGGATTTAATGTATTAAATATGGATAACAATCATTCTGAAGATTATGGTGAAAAGGGATATGAATTCACAAAAAGAAAATTGGACAGCTTAGGAATAACAGCAGTTGGTAAAAGAGAATACAAAGTTAAATATGTAGAGAATAATTCTGTTTGCATTGCTGCATTCGGATATTCAGGAAATTCATTTAACATATCTGACTTGGAAAATGCAAAAAAAGTAATTCTACACTTGAGCAAATTTTATAAAATAATCATTGTATCATTTCATGGTGGCGCAGAAGGAAAAGATGCAATTCATGTAGTTGACAGCACTGAAATTTTTCTTGGCGAAAACCGGGGAAACGAAATTGCATTTGCCCATACTGTAATTGATGCAGGTGCTGATCTGGTTATTGGTCACGGGCCGCATGTTTTAAGGGCATTTGAAATTTATAAAAATAAACTTATTGCATACTCTTTGGGTAACTTTTTAACTTATGGAAATATTAACATTTCGGGAGTAACAGGAATTTCAGGAATACTTGATGTCGATTTAGATAGAACAAACGGAAATTTCCTGAGGGGAAAATTTATTTCAACAAGACAGGTTGATAGAGGAATTCCTGTTTATGATGAAAGTAACGATGGATTAAAATTGATTGAAGAACTTACTAAAGAAGATGTTCCAAATTCGAAAATAGTTTTTAGTTCAAGTGGTTATTTTTTCAATTCTTACCTCAAAGTTCGCAATTCCGGACATTTAGAAAACTTATATTTTCAGAGAGATAACATAGATAAAAATCCAGCTGGTATTAAAGAAGGAGTGCTTAGAGGAGGAAATATCCAGAGAATAAAAATGCCCGGCAATTAAAACCGGGCATAATAAATTTACTTAATAAAAAAATCAGACCTCCATTATTTCCTTTTCTTTATGCTTCAGAATATCATCAATCATTGTTGTATGCTCATCTGTTAATTTCTGCACTTCAGCTTCGGCATCTTTTAACTGGTCCTCTGAAAGCTTTTTATCTTTTTCATCTTTTTTCAGATGGTCATTTGCATCACGGCGTATATTCCGGATTGCAATTTTACAATCTTCACCAAACTTTTTTGTAAGCTTAACAAGCTCTTTTCTTCTTTCTTCATTTAAAGGTGGAATTGGAATTTTAAGATTTGTACCATCGCTAATCGGATTTAAGCCAAGATTGGCTTCTAAAATTGCTTTGTCAATAATTTGCACCATTTGCTTTTCCCATGGTGTAATTGATAGTGTGTGTGCATCCAAAACAGAAACATTTCCGACTTGGTTTAGTGGGACCTGGTTTCCATAATAATCTACTCTTATTCCATCCAGCAATGCAGTAGTAGCTTTACCAGATCTTATTTTTGTCAGTTCCTGCCTCAGTGATTCAAGCGATTTATCCATCCTTGATTTTGCGTCTGTTATATGGGCGTTCATTTTACCCTCTGAATTTTGTTAAACTTTTTCTGTTGTATTTTGTGCCTTGCTAATAGTTGTTCCCACTTCTTCTCCTTTTACCAACCTGAGAAGATTCCCCGGGACATCCATATTAAAAACTACAATCGGTAAATTATTTTCCTGGCAAAGACTTATAGCCGTCAAATCCATTATTCTTAAATTCTTATTCATCACATCAAGATAAGAAACGGAATCATACTTTATTGCATCCGGATTTTTTTCAGGGTCACTGTCAAATACACCGTCTACTCTTGTACCTTTAACAATTACATCAGCATTTATTTCCACAGCACGCAGTGAAGCTGCTGTATCAGTTGAGAAGAAAGGGTGACCTGTTCCGGAACCAAAAATCACAATCCTTCCTTTTTCAAAATGCCTTATCGCTCTTCTGGTAATATGCGGCTCTGCAATAACTTCCATTCTAATTGCACTCATCAACCTGGTTTTAATTCCTGCTTTTTCAATTGCATTTTGTAAAGCCAGTGAGTTGATCATTGTTGCAAGCATTCCCATCTGGTCGCCGGTTGCACGATCAATTCCCTGCGAACTTGCACTTAATCCACGATAAATATTTCCACCGCCAATTACAATTCCAAGCTGAACTCCTTCGTCATGAACTTTTTTAACCTCTTTGGCAAAAAACTCAAGTACCTTATGATCAATTCCAAACTCTTTATCACCAATTAATGATTCTCCACTTAGTTTAAGCAGAACTCTTTTATATTTTAATTTCGACATAAGGATTATTTCAGATTTGAGTTAAATAATGATTTAAATATAAAAAAAAGCCTCAAAAAAAATTGAGGCTTTTAATTGAATTATTTCTTTTCGTCTCCAAGATGATATCTATGGAACAATGTAATTTTAATATTTGTCCCGTTTTTAGTATTGAATTCTTTAAGCAAATCACCAACAGATTTTGAATTATCTTTGATAAAAGCCTGCTCAAGAAGAACATTTTCCTGGTAAAATTTATTGAGTCTGCCGGTCGCAATTTTATCCAGCATTTGCTCAGGCTTTCCTTCTTTCTTTGCCAGTTCTTTATAAATTTCCACTTCTTTATTAATAATATCTTTCGGAACTTCCTCACGATTCACACAAATAGGATTCATTGCTGCTATTTGCATTGCAATATCTTTTGAGATTGAATCGAAGTCATCTTTTTTATCAGCAACATCATCAAATCTTACCAGCACACCAAGTTTTGATCCGAGATGAATATAGCCAACAACTATTCCGTTTGATGCAGTTTCATTTGCAAAACGTGAGACTTCAATTTTTTCACCGACTTTGCCGAGCACTTCATTTATTTTGTTTTTTACTTCGGTATCAGTTTCTACAAGTTCACTTACTGAAGCAGGTTTTTTTGAATGAGCAGCATCTAAAACTGTATTTGCCAGTTCAATAAAATCATCACTGTTGGCTACAAAATCAGTTTCGCAATTTATTTCAAGAATAGTACCGGTTGATTGATCATCTGAAATTTTTGTAACAACCAATCCTTCGTTAGCAGCTTTTTCAGCTCTTTTAGCAGCAACCGCCGCACCTTTCTTTCTTAAAATTTCTATGGCTTTTTCCATATCACCGTTTGCTTCAACCAGCGCTTTTTTACAGTCCATCATTCCTGCACCGGTTTTTTTCCTGAGTTGGTTTACTTGTTCTGCAGTAACAGCCATTTTAATTTTTTCCTTTCAATTACTTTTTTACTCTGATTTTTCAGCATCTTCTTTTTTTGGAGCTACTTCTTCCTCAGATTTTTTTTCAGTTGTTTTTCTTTTTCTGGTTACTTTTTTATCCGGTTTTTCTGTAGCCTCAACCGCTTTTCCTTTTTCATCAGACTCGCTTTCTTTTTCCTTCTCACGTTCTTTTTTAACTCTTTCTCTTTCAGCAGCTTCTTCAGCTTTAATTTCTTTTAGCTTTGCCTGTCCTTCAAGTACTGCATCGGACATATATTTTACGACAAGCTCAATCGTTTTAACTGCATCGTCATTAGCCGGGATAAGTGAATCGATTTCATCCGGATCGCAGTTTGTATCAACTATTGCAAAAACAGGAATGTGAAGTTTCTTTGCTTCCTTTACTGCTATTGATTCTTTTTTGATATCAACAACAAACAGCGCACCCGGCAGCTTGTTTAAAGTTTCAACACCTTCAAGTACTTTTTTCAGTTTATCTTTTTCACGTGATAAAAATAATCTTTCCTTCTTGGTTATTTTATCAAATGTCCCGTCCGATTCCTGTTTTTCAATATTATGAAGTCTCTTAATACTTTTCCTGATGGTTGCATAATTGGTAAGCATTCCACCAAGCCATCTTTCACTTACCCAATTCATACCACATCTTTTTGCTTCAGATTCAATAACATTCTTAGCTTGCTTTTTTGTACCTACAAATAAAATTGTTTTGCCTTCAGAAACAATTCCTGCAAGATCTTCAGCAGAAGAGATAATGTGAGTCTGAGTTTTTTTCAGATCAATTATGTGAATCCCGTTTTTTTCCATGAAGATGTAAGGCTTCATTTTGGGATTCCAACGACGAGTAAGATGACCGAAGTGCGCCCCAGCTTCAATAAGCTGAGTTAATTCAACTTTTTGCATTTAGTAGCTCCTGTTTTTGTCTTCTACTTCTATCAACTTTACCTTCCATCACGCCAAAGGCGGGACACAGGCGGTAAATCAAGAAGTATGTATGATTAAATATTCCCTTAAAAAGGGAAGTAATAAATTATCTTTTAGAAAACTGAAATTTCTTTCTTGCTTTTGGCTGACCGTATTTTTTACGTTCCACCATTCTGGGATCTCTGGTCAAATAACCTTCGCTTTTAAGTGCGGGTCTAAACTCCGGGTTAATATCAATCAAAGCTCTTGCAATGCTTAACCGAATAGCTTCTGCCTGACCGGTGGTTCCACCACCTTTTACATTCACAAGAACATCATACTTTCCGGAAGTTTCTGTGACTGTAAAAGGATTTAGAATATCCTGTCTGCTTGTTAACAATGGAAATGCTTTTTCAAACTCACTACCGTTAATAGTTATTTTTCCGTTTCCATTTCTTAAAATTACCCGCGCAACGGAAGTTTTTCTTCTTCCAACATAAATTTTGTCAGCCATCAGTTCTCCGATATGCTTAATACTTCTGGTTTCTGAGCCTGGTGAGGATGATTTTCACCGGCATAAACTTTTAATTTTTTAATTAATTTTCTTCCCAATCTGTTCTTTGGCAGCATTCCTTTAACTGCATTTTCAACAGCAAAGGTTGGATTCTTAGTCATCATATCCTGGAATGCAGTAACTTTCTGTCCGCCCGGATATCCGCTATGCCATTTATAGTCTTTCAACATTTCTCTTTTACCAGTCACCTTAACTTTATCAGCATTTACAATAATCACAAAATCACCTGTGTCAGTGTTAGGAGTAAAGATTGGTTTATGTTTACCTCTAATTACTCTTGCAACTCCTGAAGCCAAACGTCCTAAAACCTGATCCTTAGCATCAATCAGATACCACTTGCGATCAGCATCTTCAGTCTTTATAAATTTAGTGAGCTTTTCTTGTTTCACTTAAAATATCCTCCGTGTCCGTAACATTCTTTATTCTTTGAATTTAGAGCTTCGAAAAATAAGTCCCAGAGTCTAAAAAGTCAAGAAATGAATTATGGATAAAATAATGTCCTCAAAACGAGGACATTAAAAATTTATTAACAATCTTGAAGCCGAAAGCCGAAAAGAAGCTTATTTGTCATAATTCATATTCGGCATTGAAAATTTCTGATAACCAGAAGGAATTGAAAATAGTGAATTGTCCAATTTTTTAGGTTCAAGACTTTTTACTTCAAATTTACTTTTCACTGCTCCTCCGCTTGATAGCTCAGTTACCTGCATCGGGAAATAACCTTCGGAAAGCAGCTTTGTCTGCCAGTCATTTTCACTGCCCTTCATTTGTTTTGGATCATTAAAGAACATAAATCCACCAAGCTCCTTTGTAAGCCACATTTCGTTTTTGGATTCATCATCTGTGTAAGTGAACTTTTCACATTTATAGCCGAGGATATCTTTTGTTTCACCTGTCGGAACAAAATCTCCTTTGGCATCTTCTTTAGATTTGGACATTTCCTCATTCAAATCAAATGGAATTTCCATGTACATTTTTTGTGCATCCATAAGAATCATCATCTTGTTTGTTGATGCATCAAAAATAAATGCGCCCTGGTTTTCAGGCCCTTCCATTCTGAATTTCTTATCCTTTACAAAATAATTAAGCGCAGTACTTTTTCCGCTTTCATCGGTTACCTGGAAATTTACTTTACCTTCAAACTTTGATTGACTGTAACTAATGGTCTGAGCAAAAGAAATGAAAAATATCAACACAAATAAATTGCTAATAATTTTACGTAACATTCTTCCTCCTAAGTATTTTTTATATGATTTATTGTTTTTCAGGAATTGATGATAATATTCTTACTTAAATTTACATAAAACTATCTTCATTTATCAGTAGACTAAATAGACAATTTATTATTCATAAAAATTAAATGTTCAAAAATTTTAATATATGTGATTCGTTTGATGCACAAGGTTAAATGCTTAATTTTATTATTCTTTTTTCAAATATTATTGAATCGGAAATACAAAAATGAAAATACTCGTTACAGGTGGAGCCGGTTTTCTCGGAATTAATCTTGTAAGATATTTAGTTCAAAAAAACCACCAAGTTACCTCTCTTGATATCGTTCAGTTTGATTATCCGGATATGAATGATAAAATTAAAATTATAACTGGTGATATAAGAGATAAAAATAAAGTAGATGAAAGTGTAAAAGGGAATGAAATTGTAATTCACACTGCTGCGGCATTACCTCTTTATAAACCCGAAGATATTTTTTCTACAGATATTGATGGTACAAGAAATGTTCTTGAGGCTTCTGAAAAATTCGGTATAAAAAGATTCATCCAGATTTCATCAACTGCTGTTTACGGAATTCCTGACCACCATCCGCTTTATGAAGATGACAAACTTGATGGGGTTGGTCCTTATGGCAAAGCAAAAATTCAGGCAGAGGAAGAATGCATTAAGTTCCGGGATAAAGGAATGTGCGTACCAATCATCAGACCAAAATCATTTATTGGTCCGGAAAGACTCGGAGTTTTTGATTTACTTTACGATTGGGCAAAAGATGGACACGGTTTTCCAATGATTGGCAACGGGAAAAACCGCTACCAGTTACTTGATGTTGAAGATCTGTGCGATGCAATTTATCTCTGCTGCACTTTACCAGAGGATATAGTTAATGACACATTCAACATCGGTGCAAAAGAATTCACAACAATGCGTGAAGATTACCAGGCAGTTCTGGATTACACAGGACACGGGAAAAAAATTAAAGGTCTTCCCGAAAAACCAATTATTTGGACTTTAAGATTTCTTGAAGCTTTAAAACTTTCTCCGCTTTACAAATGGGTTTATGAAACTGCTTCAAAAGATTCATTTGTTTCAATAGAAAAAGCTGAAAAGATTTTGGGCTACAAACCTAAATACTCAAATAAAGATGCACTTATTCGGAATTACAAATGGTATGTTGAAAACTTTGACAGGTTTAAAAACACATCCGGTATTTCACACCGTGTTCCGTGGAAACAGGGTATTTTAAGAGTTGCAAAAATTTTCTTTTAAATAATTACTGGTAAGTGATAACGCTAAAAATTTCTACTTTACTCCTTTTAGCGGATTAGATATCTTGAGACTTTTTAACATTCTAAAGTCATTTTCATTATTTGTATAAAGGATTAATTCAGTATTAATAGCAGTAGCAGAAATTATTGAATCACCTACAGACATGTTATTATTCTTTCTTATTTCTATTGCCTTATCAATAATTTCATTAGAAATAGGAATACTTGTTATAATAGAAAAAACTGAATGAAAATAATTTTCTTGTTCTGTAGTAATACCATTATAACCAAGCACTTCCAAACGTGAAATCTCAGAGAAAAAGACAGAATCCTCTTTGAATAATTTTCTCAGGAAGGAATATTCAGGTTTAGCCGAATAGATAATGATATTACTATCTAATAATTTCATTATCAGACAAAATTAACATTCCTGTCTTCTCTGACTTTTCGCTGCCATTCAGAAGGATCGCCATAGTTCGAAACATCTACGCCTTTATCAATAATTTCATAATATTTTTTAATATCCATATCCTTGTCAGGAATCGATTGAATTTTATAATCGATTCTGAGTCGGTCAGCTAGTTCCCTAATTAACAATAAATCTTTATCATTCTTTGATTCTAAAATTATCCTTGTCATATTATTTCTTTCTCTTATATAATGATTATATAATTATATTATTTTAATAAAGATAATATTTTCAACTTTGCAAATCTATCAAAAAAAATTAATTTAGTTGTCAAAAAAGTGATTTAATTGAAGGAGTATGCTATGGCCAAGAAAAAAGATTACTTAAAAGAAATAGTTCATCATATAGATATTAAAGAACACAATGTTGTCCCGATGGTTGACGCAATGGGGAAAATGGCTTTTACTGCAAGGGATTTAAATCGTGCAGCAAATATTTTTGATATGATGATAAAGGATAAAGATTGTGCAATCATACTTACTCTTGCCGGAAGTCTCTTTAGTGCAGGTTTAAAAGAGTAGTTTATGATCTTGTTATGAATAATATGGTCGATGCAATAGTTTCTACAGGTGCAATAATTGTCGATCAGGATTTCTTTGAAGCGCTCGGGTTTAAACATTACCAGGGAACAAAATTCGTTGATGACAATGAATTGAGAGATTTGCACATCGACAGAATCTATGATACATACATTGATGAAGATGAATTAAGAGTTTGTGATGAAACCTGCGGAAAAATTTTCGATAGTATGGAACCGAAACCATATTCATCCAGAGAATTTCTTTATGAGTTCGGAAAGTATCTTGAAATGAATGGTGGACCAAAAGTTAATGATTCTGTTATATGGGCAGCTTATAAAAAGAAAGTACCGATTTTTGTCCCTGCTTTTTCAGACTGTTCAGCAGGATTTGGTTTTATAGTTCATCAAACTAACAACCCCGAGAATCACGTGTCTGTTGATTCAGCAAAAGACTTCCTGGAATTAACAAAAATAAAACTCAACTCGAAAGAAACCGGAATTTTTATGCTTGGCGGCGGTGTTCCTAAAAACTTTACACAGGATATTGTTGTAGCTGCGGACATTCTGCAGGAAGATGTGCCAATGCATAAATATGCAATTCAAATCACAGTTGCAGATGAAAGAGACGGCGCACTTTCCGGCTCTACTTTAAAAGAAGCAAGCTCGTGGGGAAAAGTTTCTATGAGCTATGAACAAATGATTTATGCCGAAGCTACAATTGCTTTGCCTTTAATTGCCGGATATGCATATCACAAAGGAAGCTGGAAGCAAAGAAATGCAAGAGAGTTTCAGAAAATATATTCAGAAAATAAGGTGAGTTCTGTTAATTCCTGATTCTAAAGAAAACTAAAAAATGTGAGACTCACTTCGGAAGTGAGTCTCAGCTGGAAATTTTACTTCAGCAGAAGCATCTTCATCGATTTAGTAAAGTCGTTTGCTTTAAGCCTGTAAATGTAAACACCGCTTGCAAGCTTCGATGCATCAAAGTTTATCTCATACCTGCCTTCGTTCTGAATTTCATTTACTAGAGTTGCAACCTCTGCACCAAGTATATCATAAACTTTTAAAGATATATTGCCGCTTTTGGGTAGCTGGTATCTGATTGTTGTTGATGGATTGAAAGGATTTGGGTAGTTTTGCTCGGATTTTAGAAATAAAAAGGAAATTGTTTTGAGAACATATTAAAGAATTATCTCATCAGCACTCCACACACCATAAAAGTTGCTTGTTAAGCTGTATGTATAGAAAACAGTTCCCATTGATTCATAGACTACGTGATACTGCCCGTTATCTGTTCTAACCATTTTTCTCTGGCTCGGATTGCTTACCCCGTTCTGGTCGTTCGACATCAATTGTCCTTTAAGATTGGCATTTACTGTTGCACCAGCACTTGTAAATACAACTGCTTTTTGATCATAGCCCGGAGGATTTGAGCCGACCTGCTGAAGCGATGCACCTCCTGTTGTACTCCAGTTCTGGAAGTAAAAAGTTCTTGTGCCAATTGCACCGCCTAAATTTTTTGTTTGTGTTAAAGGCGATTGGACTGAATAATAAATACCATCCTGGACAAGTTGACCTAAGAATATTCCACCATAAGAATAAGGTGAGTTATTATACATTTCCAAAGGTGATGTATAAGTTTTGAATATATCCACTTCAAAATTTGCATTTGCTCTTGGACCAATCAAAATATTCTCAGCTAATGGAAAGAAAAGTCCTGCGCCGACATTAACATAATTACTAACTCTCCCAACTCCTGCATTTAAATAGCTTCGTAAAACATTTTTTGAATGGTCAGAATTTTTAATCGTTTGATTCTTGCTTTGAGAGTATAAATTAAATCCTAATAACATTACCAGAAGAACAGTTAATTTTATTTTCATTAGTAATCCTTTTTATTGTGATTTACCTACCGTGATAAAAGCAGAGTTATATCTTTGCCCAACTGTTACTACAACTTCATTTTTAACATCTATATTATAAAAATCAGCCTGGAAAAATCCCGGAGTGTTTCTAAAACTTTTCCAGCTAAACCCGTTGTAATGAAGAACTTCTCCATAAGAACCGCAAATAAAAATATTCTTATTTGAACTTCCTCGAACTGCATAACTATAATATGGAGTTAATGTGCCAAGGGTAGCATCCCAGGCAACTTCAGTCAAATCATTTTTTTTATAAATTCCATTTCCAACTACATAGTATTTTCTTCCCGTTATAAACCAGACTCCGTCCAAGCTACCAACAGAAATATTAGATGTTGATAATTCTTCAACTGAATTATTTTTTATAGTTAGAATTTTTCTATCAGGCCCAACTAAATGTTGAGCAGCCACTAGTAATATTTCATAAGTCGATTTACGATTGTTATAATCACCCCAGATATCATAAATATCCAACTCCGTTCCGCTTTCTATCCGCTGCCAACTTTGTCCGTTGTAGTGGGCAATGAATCCATTACCACTGACAACGTAGTAGTCGTTTTTCGATAAACCCCAAATTTTGTTTGCAGAACCGTTCAATTGTGTAATTAAAGAGCAGTTATTTATAAATTCTACTCCATTATAATGAGTAATACTGCCATCGATATGAGCAAACAGTATATCATCTTCAGAAAAAGCAAAAATTGCTTTAATAGGAGGATACTCTACGCCACCACAAGCATTTGTCTTTATCCTTTCCAATTCCCACTCACTTCCATCCCAGTGCACAGCGTTGTATAAAGTGTTACCGTTTATACTTGTATCCGCGACATATATTTCCCCAACTGCCCAAATGTTATTTTCATTTATTATTGCAACATCATATAAAGTGCAGCTTCCTGCGTTGCCGCCAAATGTAAAAGTTTCAAATGTAAAGTCGTGACTGGTGGTGTCCATCGTTGTAACGCTTAGCGAGTTGCTGGAGACTCCAGGCAAGCCGGGATGACTGGTGACGAAAGAATAAGTTTGGTTTGGCAGAAGGGAATCTATGTATAAAAGTGTGTCTGCTTTGCTTAAGTTTATTGTATCTCTTGCATTATTATCCTGTTCCAGAACGATGGTGGTTGGGAGTTGGAGGTTGGTTGTTGTCAACTTTATCCACGCCTCTGTACAGCTTGCATCCTCAAGCTTCAAAGTTATTTCCAACCCGCTTGGTGGCTCTACGGAGTTGCAGTTTGTAATTATTAATAAGAAAGTAACTAATAATAAAGAAACAGCTAAAGTGGGTTTCATAACTTTCCCTCTTTGAGAGTACTTAAAATAGACATCAAAATTTATGCTTCCTAAAGAAGATAAAATCTGAATATATAATCAACTTAAAAAAATTCTAGGACGTCACGGTCGCACCGTGACGTAATTCCAGCCACTAATACTATTTCGTTTTTATTCCAGCATATTCTACATCAACTTCTAATATTGAATGATCTCCATTTATATAGTTTCTTGCACTTGAATACTTGTAGTTTTCTGCTCTGTTAACCAATCCTGCTTTTACCGGATTATTATGAATGTAATTCAGCTTTGTCCAAAACATTTTTTCATCTCTTATAACTTCGTCGTCAAATCTTTTTATCCATAGTTTCATTTTTTGATCTGACAAACCTTCTGCTGATTCTTTAAATGTTGTAATTAGTTTGCGGTCTTTATTTTCATCCAGAGTATCAAGTATCTGCCAGGCTGTGAACTTCTTTATGTCTCTCATAATATCTGAAATTGTTCCGTACCGGGGATTTACAACTACAATCCAATGAAAATGTGAAGGCATAATTACATAGCCAATTACTTCAAATTTATATCGTTCCCTATAGTGTTTGATATTAGAAATGAGTATGTCACAGTAATTAGGATTTATAAAAACAGGGGTAAACTTAACTACGGTAGTTGTCACAAAGAAAAACTGTTCTTCTGTTAAATTATTTCTCCCTCTTCTTCCCACAGATTAAATATAACAAAAACCCTGTTCTCTGTCACGGTACGACCGTGACAGCCTCCCAAATAAATCCTTTGGAGCTGCGTGAGCTAACTCTCCTTCTTCTAAAGATTCCCATTTTGCTTTCACTTTTATGGTGCATGTAGGACAATAAATTAAATGTCCCCAGATATCCAGGGCTTTCTCTATTTGAACGCGTGCATTTTGAGGTACGTTTTCATATTCAATTTCGAAATTACTTGTTTGTATCTTACCCAGGATGTCCCTATGCGTATAATTGCCAGGTGGGGGAACATAAGTGAATGCATTATAATTTAATCCTTTTAGTACTTGCGGTGTTTGTGCAATTGATTCGTAATCAATATAAACGGTGAAGAGCAGTGTTAACAATATTAGAAGCATTTTCTTCATTGTAATCTCCTTTCAGTTTAAGATTAATGATTTTATTTATATCTTAAACCGCATACAAAAAACAGCATTAGCTTACCAGGCTCTTGCGCGTTATAATTTTTTGTATGCAGTTTAACTCATCCCTGCGTGGCAGCGCGGGGATGAGATTTTGTTATTTCTTTAGTTTTTTTTCTCCTTTAATTGTTTCTTCTTATAATTGTAACTGTAGCTTCATTATTTCTCCGTCCTACAGCAACAGTTATATTATCCCTAACATTCAATTTGTATAAAACATCCGTTGTCGGTACATTAATTGGGTCCCAGCTAAAACCGTTAAAATGTAAAATTGTCCGTGCAGCGCTTATTCCGAATACATCACTATAATTTTGTCCTTTAATTACATATATAGTATTAACATCAGGTTTGTCTATTTTCTCCCAGGCGTAGTTTTTATACAAAACGACTCCTTCACCTGCAGTGTATATCAATTTGTTTGATATTCCCCAGATTGAATGAATGAACATACCTGGCTCAGCATTAATTCTTGATAAATTATTGTTTGCATCTATCTTTAGCATTGCATTATCTGCAGCTAAGTATTTATTGTAACCTCCATTGCCGTCTGCTATGCCCCAAATATCTCCTATATTCAGCTCCGTTCCGCTTTCTATCCTTCTCCAACTTTGCCCGTTGTAGTAAACAATGCTGCCAACATTTCCAACTCCATAGATTGATGATCCGGAGTTCCCCCACAACTTTTCTATTGTAGCATTTGGATCAGGCAAATTGAGTCGTGAATAAACAAGCTGAACTGTAGATGAGCTTCCATCCCACCTGAATATACTGCCTGATGCTAAATAAATTTCCGTTGGGCTTACAACGAAAATACCTCTTGGTGTAACTGGTATGTTTGTATTGTAGAATAGCTTTTTTAACTCCCAGCTTTGCCCGTTCCAGATAGCTGCTCCATAAGCCTGTGGATCAGGTTGTCCAATTGAATCAGTTAAAAAAACCGTACCAACTGCAATTATGTAATTTTCATTTATTATTGCAACGTCATTTAGTACGCAACTTCCTGCCTGTCCGCCAAAAGTATAAGTCTCAAATGTAAAGTTGTGGCTGGTTGTGTCCATTGTTGTAACGCTTAGCGAGTTGCTTTTTACATCGGAGACCGGAGACTGCAGACCGGTTGCCTGAAATGTGTAGCTTATGTTTGGCAAGAGGGAATCTATGTAAAGAAGTGTATCTGCTTTGCTTAAGTTTATTGTATCTCTGGCAACATCGTTTTGCTTTAGAGTTATTGCTGCCGGCAGCTGCAGGTTAGTGGTTGTTAATGTTATCCACGCTTCTGTGCAGCTTACATCTTCAAGCTTCAAATTCAGCGTTGGTTTTTCTCCCGGTGGCGGTGGCTCTATAGAGTTGCAGCTCACAACTAAGAGTGTATGAAAAATTAATAATATCATTTTCTTAAACTTCATTTTGTTCTCTTGTCTAGTGTTTAATTCCTTCTACCAATTTCGACTAAGGCTTGTCCCTGATAATTGCCACAGACGACAACAAGATTGTTTTGGATTGCAACTTTTGAATATCCTTTATTATTTGGTGTACTTAGCATCTGCCAGCCTACCCCGTTGAAATGAAAAATAGAACCATAGTCACCCACAATTAAGATATCATTAATATCATTACCTCTAATTGAATTAGTTCCTACCGGGTATAAGTTAATTTCACTCCAGATGCCAAACTTGTTTACATAAGCACCCTCACCACAGACATATAAAAAATTTTCATTGGAGGTCCAGGCTGAATATAATCGAATATCTCTACCCCAGGAAACTGAATCAACATTACCATCAACAATTTTTAATATTTTTTTATCTCCTGAGACAAAGAATGATGAAACCGGACAGTAAAGTATAGCGTTGTTTTCATTAGATATAATTCCCCAAACATCATTTATTCTTGTTCCTGTTCCGCTTTCTATACGCTGCCAAATTGTACCATTAAAATGAGCTATATGACCATCATTGCCAACTATGTACAAATCATTACTGCTTCTTCCCCATATTCTATTTACAATTGAGGAAAAAGCAGTTGCCGTGGATATGGGAATGTAATTTACTCCGTTCCAATGAACCATATTTCCCATTCCGAACCAAATATCATCCTGCCCAAAAGTAAAAACAGAATAAATTGGTCCATACAATGAATCTCCGTGATATAAGAATGGTATTTTTTTCAATTTCCATTCATTCCCATCCCAGTGGATAGCATTATAAATAATTTCTCCTAACGTGCTATCCGGTAAAGGAATTTCTCCAACTGCCCAGATATTGTTTTCGTTTATTATTGCTACGTCATAAAGCGTGCTGCTGCCTGCTGTTCCGCCAAATGTAAAAGTCTCAAAAGTAAAATTGTGGCTGGTGGTGTCCATAGTAGTTACGCTTAACTCGTTGCTGGAGATTCCGGACAAGCCGGAATGACTTGCGACGAAAGAATAAGTTTGATTCGGTAAGAGGGAATCAATGTAAAGAAGTGTATCGGCTTTGCTTAAGTTTATTGTGTCTCTAACAACATAATTTTGTTTTAGCGTTATTGCTGCCGGTAGCTGCAGGTTAGTGGTTGTTAATGTAATCCACGTTTCTGTGCAGCTTGCATCTTCCTGCTTTAGTGTTAGTGTTGGCTTTTCTCCCGGGGGTGGTGGCGGCGGCTCAACCGAGTTGCAGGTTGTTAAGAGCAAGTTCAGGAGCAAGAGCAAGTTCAAGTGCAGGATTTGTTTTAATTTCATTATAATTTCCCGTTGTTTAATAGCTGTATGTAAAATAAATAATATGAAATTCTAAAAGGAGTTATTAATTCGTTAATAAAATTAACAAGATAAGCAGGATCATTGGTTGATAGGTCTGGTTTCCTTTCTAAGCTGAATGCATAACAAGAAAAGTAATCAGAATATGTTGAAAGAAACTTGTCAGGTCGTTTCAAATTTTTACCCTCTCAAGTTTTGAATTTTGAGTATTAATTATTTAATTACATCCGGCAAATAAAAAGGCGTGTTTATCCTTTTAATAAGGATAGATAGTTGACCTGCCAATTTACTTGTCGTTAATCTGCGGGCGGCGCTGCTACGTCACCTGTGGTTATATAAATTTATTCATAACATTACTTCCTTTCAGTTTCGTTTTCCAATTACTACCAATGCACTGCTTCCGTCGAAGCCGACTATCACTATCATATTATCTTTGATAGCGATTCCACCAAAAGCTCCATTGAAAGATGAAATCTCATCCAAGTAGTTGTGCCACGACACTCCGTTGTAGTGGGCAATCTCTAAAAAACTACCTGCTGCAAATACATCATTGATATCACTTCCTCTTATGTGGTAACCAACATAATTAGTTACTAAGCCTTGCGGGTAACGATTCCATATAGTATCGCTTAAGAAATGTTTGTAATGAATTCCTGCCCCTGCTATATAATACTTTCTGCCGGGTTTAAACCATATACCACCTACGTCCCAGGATAAGCCGTTATTACTTTCTTCAGTTACAGAATTGCCATCTATACGAAGCACTTTTCTTCCGTTATTAATAGCAACTTCAGCAGCAACTGCAAGTATTTCACAGCTATTTGTTTTCTCATTAAAGTCACCCCAAATATCTCTTATTGGCAACTCCGTTCCGCTTTCTATCCGCTGCCAACTTTGTCCGTTGTAGTGAGCAATGCTTCCATTTCTGCCTACAAAATAAATATCGTTAGAACTAGTACCCCAAGCTTTTGAAAGTGATATATTTGGATCAAGCGTCGTTCGTAAATCGTACATTACCCAGTTCTGCCCATCTCCTTGTATAGGTAAACTTCCGACAAACCATATATCTGTATTTGAAAAAGCAAATACTCCCTCGAGAATTGGTGTAATTAAGTTACCTCGGAAATTCACAGTTATCCTTTTCAATTCCCACCCATTCCCATCAATTTTATATGTTTTCACAACATTAGGCTGATTCCTCGGCATTTTAAAATTGATTGGTAAGTAATCATCGTCTGTATCAAATGAAAAATAGTAAAATGTATTTCCGCTGCACCCGGAATATGGAATTATAGGAAAGCTTTTGACCGGCGGGTAATCATTCACCTTTATAATAAATGGTTCTGGATTGAATGTTGCAAACTCATCCCTGTTGGCTTGTTGAGGATAATGGGGGTCATGAATGGGTGCTGCCCAACCTTTGTCCAACAGGTCAGAATAATTTGGACACGGACTTTGTGCAGCATTATTTGAAGTAAGTAGTAGTAAAATTGCACAACAAATAACATAGATGAAATTTTTATTTCTCATTGTTCTCTCCTTTTCCTCCCTATTTAAGGGATTATCTTTTTAATAATATGATAAAGGCATAGCTACCTTTATCTCCTACTGCTACTGCTGTGTTTCCTTTCTGCTCGACATTATACCAGATAATGGGACTGGATGGACTATACGGCAAACCAAGTTGTTCCCACGTCACTCCGTTAAAATGTTTCAGAGTATTTCTGTCCCCGGCTATTATATAATCATTTGATGTATTACCTCTGATAGAAGTTATAAATCCTCGATAATAAGCTCCTGGATTTCCTCCTATAAAGTTTTCCGGTAATGATGTTTCATAATTCCACGAGTTGTTCTTATATCTGAATAACAGATTCCCACCTGTATAAATTGTGCTATTTTCATCAACCCATACTGACCAAAGTTCTCCATAAAGTTTTTGAAATAATTCATTCTCATTTATTATTTCTGAATTTATCATAACAGAAAATCCACTGGAATTGCCTTTTAACAACACTCCTTTTGTTTCCGGAGTATAAGCACCGGAGATATAAATCTCATTCCCGTCTTCACTATATATATCTATTAATGGTAAATCTGTTCCGCTTGGTATTTGCTGCCAGGTTTGTCCGTTAAATACTACGATTGTCCCTTTGTTTCCTACACCATACAAATAAGTGCTGGAGTTTCCCCAAAGTTTTTCAATCGACCCATTCGGGTCTGATAAATTAAGGCGTGAGAAAATTAGTTGTGCATTTGATGAAACACCATCCCATCTGAAGATACTACCAGCTGCAAACCATATTTCATTTGAACTCAAATGAAGAATTCCTCGAATATTTGATAATATAAATTCTCCAACATTTGGGATTGAGTAATATAATTTTATTGGTTCCCAACTTTGTCCATCCCAATGTACAATGCCATAAGTATCAGTTTGTCCAAGAGAATCAAGCATATAAATCTCCCCCACAGCATAAATATTGTTTGCATTTATTAAAGCTACATCGTAGAGTATGCTGCTGTTGCCTGTAAGCGGTTCTCCAAGTTCAAAGGTTTGATAGCTGAAGTTGTGGGATGTTGTATCAAGTGTCGTGACGCTTAACCGATTGCTGAAGGCTTGGTGCTCGATACTTAATACTTGATACTGGTAGTTTTTGTTTGGTAGAAGCGAGTCAACGTAGAGTAATGAGTCTTGAGTATTTAGTATTTAGTATTGAGACTTGAGATAATGTATCGCCGGTTGGGTTAATTTGTTTTAATACAAGTTCTGCTGGTAGCGTAAAGTTAGTTGTTGTTAGTGCTATCCACGCTTCAATACAGGAAACATCTTCAAGAGTTAATTCGAGTGTTGGCTTATCGCCGTTTGGTGGCGGCGGCGGTGGTTCAGTTGTGTTGCAGCTATTGTAAATTGCAACCGCATTTAATATCAAAACTATTTTTATTATTGTTTTCATTTCACACCTCCTTTCACTGAGTTCGTTTAATTACTGTTATTAGTGCTTTTTCTCCCTGATAACCTGATGCAACTATAATATTTCCTTTAATGTCTATCCTCCAATAGCGATTATTTGGAACTGGATTAATAGATTGCCAGCTATTTCCATTGAAATGATAAATAATTGAACCGGGTCCTCCTATCCCACATACATCTTCATAATTTTGACCTCTTATTCTATATATTGTGTTTACATCTGGTCTGTCAATTTTTTCCCAATTGTAATTTTTATACAAAACAACACCATCTCCTGCAGTATATATTAATCTGTTAGAGATACACCAGACTGAAATAATATCCATTCCTGGTTCAGCATCAATTCTATCTAAATTGTTGTTTTCATCTATCATCAACATTGCATTATCTGCAGCTAAGTATTTATTGTAACCCCCATTGCCATCCGATATTCCCCAAATATCTCCGATATTTAAATTTGTTCCGCTTTCTATACGCTGCCAGCCTGTACCGTTGTAGAAAACAATACTGCCTACATTTCCAACTCCATAGATAGATGAATTTGAACTTCCCCACAATTTTTCTATTGTAGCATTAGGATCAGGAAGATTTAGCCGTGAATATACAAGCTGAACATTAGAAGAACTTCCATCCCATTTGAAAATACTACCCGATGCTAAGTAAATTTCTGTGGGGCTTATTACATAAATGCCTCTTGGAGTAACAGGGATGTTCGTATTATAAAATAGTTTCCTTAATTCCCAAATTTGTCCATTCCAAATAGCAACTCCATATGGTTGTGGATCTGGTTGTCCGAGTGAATCTGTTAAATAAACGGTACCAACTGCAATTATATAATTCTCGTTTATTATTGCCACATCATAAAAAGTGCAGCTACCTGCATTACCGCCAAAAGTAAATGTTTCAAATGTAAAGTTGTGGCTGGTTGTGTCCATCGTTGTAACGCTTAGCGAGTTGCTTTTTACATCGGAGACCGGAGACTGCAGACCGGTTGCCTGAAATGTGTAGCTTATGTTTGGCAAGAGGGAATCTATGTAAAGAAGTGTATCTGCTTTGCTTAAGTTTATTGTATCTCGTGTAACATCGTTTTGCTTTAGCTTTATTGCTGCCGGCAGCTGCAGGTTAGTGGTTGTTAATGTTATCCACGCTTCTGTGCAGCTTGCATCTTCCTGCATTAAAGTTAGTGTTGGCTTTTCTCCCGGCGGCGGTGGCTCTATAGAGTTGCAGGAGGCTGCAAAGAGCAAGAGCAGGTTCAAGAGCAAGCTTGCCTGCCGGCTTGTCCACCGGAACTTCATTGAAGGTGAAAATTTTAACGAATGCAGAGATAATATATTTGTTTTCATTTTAGCTTCCTGCTGTTTAATAACTCTTCGAAAAATAGAAAATATAAATCTCTGAAAGGAGTTATTAATTTGTTAATAGAATTGTAGTAAGTACGCAGATAGTTCAAGAAATATGTTTGGATGGAGATATAATATCTCCCCCCCCCTCATAAAAACCTGCCAGATTGTCCAGCATTTTTATCTCCCTTTTATTCCGGATCTTTACACACAGTTTTAAGAATACAATAATTGTGCGAATGAACTAGACTCAAAAATAATCCTTAAATAAACTAAAATTAATCTTCTGATTCCGTCTGCGACAAATTCAACTTTTAAATACCAAAACTTGTTGCGTATAAAAGTTAATTGTTTCTAAACATTAACTCTTTTTCTCTTCTGTTAATTATCAAAATATCTTTATCGTAATAATTGGTTAAAATATACAGAAGATAATCTCAACCATCATTAGTACAAGTACTAATAAAATTTCGGGATTTTCAAAAAATAGTTAGTACATGTACTAAATAATTTTGATTTCAGGTTGAAATCGAAGGTTTAAAAAGAGGTTTGCTTTAACAATCTAATAAGATTTAATACTAATAATAAATCTTATGATGAGAAAAAACAAAGGCTGCCGGTTATTGACCTGACAGCCTTCAATTTTCAGATGTGGCTTTTTTATTTTCTGATTTGTAAAGATTTCGGAGCTTGGAATATTTAATTAAAGGGTATTGAGATGAATAAAATGCCCAGGTTATTCCTTTACTGCCATTCATAAAATTTCTATCTAAAATGTAATTCTTAAAAAAATATACCGGGAATAATAAATAAGTCAAAATAATATTCCGTCGCTTCCCTTTTTAAATAATTCATCCGCAGCTTTTGAAGTGTAATCATTAAACTTCTGAAAATACTGCTCTAGATTTTTATAACTATTGTGAAATAATATACCATCAAGCTTTTCAACTCTTCCTTTCAGTTCGACTGTTTCGTGTACCTTCGCCGAATTAAAACTGCCGGATTGTTTATTGAACAATCGCAATATTAATTCTTTACTTTCTCTTCCGTACTTAAATTCCTTTCCTAAAAAAATTAATCTCCTGTGCATTAAAAATCCGTCAGGCAAATTCAATTTAGAAGAAAATCTATTTAAAATATTTTTCTTTAATTCATTGCTAACAACTTCATCAGCATCAATGCTAAATATCCAATCATTTGATGCAAGTGAGACTGCATACTGTTTTTGCTCGCCATAGCCTGTAAAATTTTTTTTAAATACTTTGGCTCCAAATTTTTCTGCAATTTCTACAGTTTTATCTGTGCTTCCTGAATCAACCACAATTATTTCATCACACCAGCTTACCGATTTGAGACATTCAGCCAGATTTTCTTCTTCATTATAAGTGATAATAACGCAGCTAATTTTTATTTGTTTAACTGAAGTTGTCAAAAGTTACTCTTAATTGTTTTATTTTCACCGGATAATTTTATTATTCAAATGTGTTGATTGCATTTGGATGAATAATAACTAAAATTTACCTTTTAAATATCTGAGAATGAAAAAGAAGTTCCAATAAAATGAGAATTATTATAGCCGGAATGGGTGATGTTGGTTACCAGCTTGCAAAAGTTCTTTCTATGGAATCGCATGATATAATTGCGATTGATAAAGATTCAGCAAGACTGTCTTACACAGATTCTATGGCTGATATACTTACACTGGATGGTTCTGCAACTTCTATAGAAACATTGAAAGCTGCAAATGTTGAAAAAGCAGACCTATTTGTTGCTGTTACATCTTCTGAAGAAGCTAATGTAACCAGTGCAATTCTTGCAAAAAAACTTGGTGCAAAAAAAACTATCGCAAGAATTTCAAATGCAGAATATCTGGACCCGGAAATAAGTAAGAGTTTTTCTGAGCTTGGAATAGATTTTATGATTTATCCTGAAGAACTTGCAGCGTTGGAAACTGTAAATCTTATTAATCGCTCTGCTGCAACAGATGTACTTGAGTTTGAAGGTGGAAAACTTTCGGTAATCGGGATTCGTCTTGATAAAAACGCACCGGTTATCAGAAAAACATTAAAAGAAATCAGCACAGAATTTCCAAATATCGATTTCAGGATTGCTGCAGTGCATAGAAATTTCAGAACAATTATTCCAAAAGGTAATGACCGTTTTCTTGCAAACGACCAGGTTTTTTTAATTACAAAACCTGAAGGTAACGAGATGATACTAAAGCTGGCAGGTAAGGAAAATGTAAACTTTGAAAAAATTATGATTCTTGGCGGCAGCGGGATCGGAAAACGCGTTGCACAAATGCTTGAAGAAAAAATGTCTGTTAAGCTTATTGAATCCGACCTGGAAAAAAGCGAAGAACTTGCTGATGAACTATCGAAAACCCTTGTTATTAAAGGTGACGGACGGGATATTGATTTGCTTGCACAGGAAGGAATTGTTGATGTTGATGCCTATATAGCTGTGACCAATGATGCTGAGACAAATATTATTTCTTGTCTAATGGCAAAACATCTTGGCGTAAAAAAAGTAATTGCACTTGTTGATAAAGTTGACTACATCCCGCTTACCCAAACAATCGGTTTAGATTCGCTGATCAATAAAAAATTAATTGCTGCAAATAATATTTCCAGATTTATCCGTAAAGGAGAAGTTGTCGCACTAACAACCCTTGAAGGCATCGATGCTGAAGTGGTGGAGTATGTTGCACAGCCGGGTTCATCAATAACAAAAAAAGCGGTAAAAGATTTAAACTTTCCGAAGGAAGCTATGATTGGTGGTTTGATCAGAGGTGATGATGTACAAATAGTTGTTGGTGATACTCAAATCCACCAGGGGGATAAAGTAGTTATTTTCACACTTCCGGACGGAATTAAAAAGATTGGAAAGTTCTTTAAATAGAATATGAATATTAAAGTTGTTTCAAAAATTGTTGGTTTTCTCCTTGTCTTAATCGGACTTTTCATGCTCGCCGGAATTCCATTTTCTATTTATTATAATGATGATGATATACCGGCATTGCTAATCTCAGGAATTGGCACGGCTTTGATCGGAGCAATTTTATGGTTTTCTATAAAAACCAAAGAGAGAACTGATATTAGTAAACGCGATGGCTTTCTTATTGTAACGATAGGCTGGATTATAAGTTCACTATTTGGAACTCTCCCATTTATTATTTACGGCTCAATCCCGTCATTTACTGATGCATTTTTCGAAACGATGTCCGGATTTACAACTACCGGCTCTTCAATATTAACAAACATCGAAGCATTGCCGCATGGGATATTATTCTGGCGGAGTATGACTCATTGGCTTGGCGGAATGGGAATGATTTTGCTTTCTCTGGCTATTCTTCCATTACTCGGCGTAGGGGGGATGCAGCTTTTCCAGGCAGAAGTTGCCGGACCAAGTAAAGAAAAGATACACCCAAGAGTTGCAGAGACTGCTAAAAGATTATGGGCTATTTATGTAATGCTTACAGGTGCAGAAACAATTTTCTTGATACTTGCCGGAATGAATTTATTTGACGCCTTATGTCATTCATTTGGTTCTTTAGCAACAGGCGGATTTTCAACAAAGAATGCAAGCGTTGCATTTTACCATTCGCCGGCAATTGAATATATAATCATAGTTTTCATGTTTTTAGGTGGAACCAATTTTACACTTCATTACCTTGCACTGCACGGTAAAATTAAAGCCTATATCCAGGACGATGAGTTTAAATTTTATATTGGTTTTATCTTTTTAACAGTAGCAAGTGCAACACTCTATCTTGTTCTGCATAATTCTGAATCCATCGAGTCAGCATTAAGACATTCGGCTTTCAGCATTATTACAATTCTTAGCTCCACAGGATTTGTAACTGTCAATTATGAAGCGTGGGCTCCGTTCGCATCACAATTTTTCCTTTTCCTTTTATTGTTTGGTGCTTGTGCAGGTTCAACCAGCGGAGGAGTTAAAATGATAAGATACCAGCTCCTTTTTAAAAACAGCCTGCTTGAATTTAAAAGATTACTTCATCCAAATGCTGTTGTTCAGGTAAGACACAATAAAAAAACCGTACCACAGAGCATAATTGAGAAAGTGTTTGCGTTCGTTTCAATTTATCTGATGATATTCGGAATCAGTTCATTTGTTATGACAATTTTAGGTCTCGAAATTCATTCTGCTATGGGATCAGTTGCTGCATGTATGGCAAACATCGGTCCGGGTCTCGGTTCAACGGGACCTGTATCAAATTTTAGTAATGTTCCCGAAGTTGGTAAATGGGTATTGAGCTTTTTAATGATGCTAGGAAGACTCGAAATTTTCACTGTGCTGATAATTTTTTCTCCTGCATTCTGGAAAAAATGAGGATATTATAATTTAAACTTTTCTATGTCATCTACTTTGCCAATCACGATAATCACATTGTCTGGCTGGAGCTTATAGGATGCGTTAGGAATCATTGTAAAATTATCCAGCAAAACATTTTTAACGGCAATAACTTCAAGATGATATTTACTTCTTATCTGAAGTTCTTTTAAAGTTTTCCCGGCAAATTTATCCGGCACAGCTAATTCAACAATGCTGTAATTCTCTTCCAGCGGAATATGTTCCAGCATGTTTGGTCTGCTGAGTTTCTCTGCCAGCCTTCTGGCAGTATCTTTTTCAGGATTTATAATATCCGTAGCACCTATCTTTCTTAGTATTGTACCTTGTGTTTCTTCAACAACTTTGACAATAATATTTTCAACCCCAAGTTCCTTAAGATAAAGTGTAATCAAAGCGCTGGTCTCAATTGAATCGCCAAGATTTACAATTACAGCATCAAAATCTTTTGTAATAAACTCTTTAACAACTTCTTTTTCTTTTACATCCGAAATAATTGCTTCGGTTACAAAGTTTTTTATTTTTTCAATTCGTTTAGGATCACTATCAACAGCAAGAACTTCATGTCCCATTTCTGAAAGAGATAACGCAGTGTTAAAACCAAAATTTCCTAATCCGATTACGGCATATTGTGCCATTTTATTTCCCTTCCTAAAAATTTTCTATCCAACAAGAATTTCCTCCTCCGGATATTCAAAGGATGTTGTTTGTGTCTGTCTTATTATTGATAATCCTATTCCGAGAGGTCCGACTCTGCCTATCAGCATTGTTACAATAATTATTATTTTTCCGAAAGCAGTTAATGAAGATGTAATGCCCGCTGACAATCCAACAGTTCCAAGCGCTGAGACAACTTCAAACAGTACAACCAGGAATTGCTTTCCTTCTGAAATAACTAAACACAAAACGGCAACTATCATCCATAATACGGCAAGTAAAGTTATTGCTGTTGCTCGTTCGACTGTACCTTTTGATATCCTTCTTTTCAAAACTGCCGGATTCTTTTTACCAGTCAATTGATCATAAAGCGATATAAGCAATACTCCGAATGTAGTTAATTTAATTCCACCTGCCGTACCTCCCGGTCCTGCACCAATAAACATTAATACAACTGTTATAAACAAACTACCTGCACTCATTAAACCTGTGTTTATAGTATTAAATCCTGCAGTGGTTGAAGCAGTAAATGCCTGAAATATTGCTGTAATTATTTTTTCAGAAACAGAATTTACTTGTGTATTGCCTTCCAAAAAATAAAAAAGTAAAGCTGCAAAAAAACTCAGGGACATCATTAACCAGATAACAATTTTAGTGTGAACAGTCAGACGCCTGTTTTTCCTCTTATAATTTTTTATATAGCTGGCAATATCATAGAGAACAAAAAAACCGACAGCACCCAGCACGAGAAGAACAATAATCACAATATTAAAAAATATATTTCCTTCAAACTTCATAAAGCTGTTTGAATAAATTGAAAAGCCTGCTGTAGTAAAAGCAGAAATTGAATGAAACAAAGCAGAATATAAAGCTTCGCCTAAAGGATAAAATCCTGACCAATAAATTGTAAGAAGTACGACCCCAATAAATTCAATCACGATTGTTGCAAGGATTATAATCTTGCTGAATTTCATAAGGTCCATTTTGGTTGGATGATTAATTGATTCTCTTAAAAGAATCCTGTTGGAAAGTGAAAGCTTACCTGCAAACCCAAAAATCGCCAGAGAAATAAAAACCATATAACCCAGCCCGCCGATCTGGAAAAGAGACATAATAACCGTTTGCCCGAAACGATTAAAATATGTTCCGGTATCAACAACAATAAGTCCCGTTGTTGTAACGGCTGATGTCGATGTAAATAACGCATTTAAAAAGGAGGTTGATTCGCCGCTTGCAGATGAAATTGGCAAAGATAGAATTACTGCACCAATCAGGCTAAGTCCGCTAAATCCTATTGAAAGAGACTGGATAGGTGTAAAATAAAATTTTTTATTTTTTCTTTTTGACACTTTTGATAAAAACTTTAAACAAACGAAGCTAACATAATAATTATTTCTGATTTGAATAAGCCCGGGGAAATAGCAAAAAAGTTTTAATTCTGTAATTTAATCTGTTAATGACGGCTGGAATTATTTACTTTTCTTATCATTTTTTCTACTGCGTTATAGAAATCCTGAAAATTTCTCTTTGATTTTTCCAATAGAAATAATACTTCACCATAAAAATCCTGTGGAATGACATTTGCCACAGATTCTGTACTTAAAATATGTTATATTTGCTTGGTTTTTAACAATATTACTATGAATTCAAAAGAAATATTAAAAAAATATAATCACCCGGAAAACTTCTTTAACAGGGATTTAAGTTGGGTAGAATTTAACCGAAGGGTTCTGGAAGAAGCTCTTGATCCCGAGCTGCCGCTTCTTGAAAAAGTTAAATTTGTTTCAATATACTCTTCTAACCTTGATGAATTTTATATGATCAGGGTATCAGGTTTAAAGGAACAGATTGCTGCAAACATTGAAGAACCAACTATCGACGGGCTAACACCGCTCGAGCAGGTACAAAAGATTGACAAGATAATTCGGCCAATGAATGACCGTTTAATGAATTTATGGCTTAATGAAATCGTCCCTGCTCTAAAAAAAGAAAATATTCACCTGCTTAATTTTGATGAATTCAGCAAAGATGAACAGGACAAGCTAAGAGAATATTTTAAAAAGGAAATTTACCCGGTACTTACTCCGCTTGCTTTTGATCCCGGCAGACCGTTTCCTTACATTTCAAATTTAAGTTTGAGCCTTGCAATTCTTGTAAAAAAACCAAATGGAGAAACGCACTTCGCAAGACTTAAAGTTCCAAATATTTTTCCCAGACTGCTCCAGGTTGATGAAATTATTGAAGGGAAAAAAAGTATGGCAACAAACGGATCTTTTCACGCAAAATTTATCTGGCTGGGCGATTTAATAACTGCTAATCTTGATGACCTATTCCCGGGTCACGAAGTACTCGAAGCTCACAGGTTCAGAGTAACACGTGATACAGATATTGAATTGCAGGAAGATGAGGCTGATGATCTTTTAAGCGTGATTGAAGAAAATATCAGACAAAGAAGATTCGGACAGGTTGTAAGGCTTGAGGTTGACAGTCAGATGCCCGAATATATGCTTGAGACATTACTAGAAAATCTTCGCATTTCCCGAAACGATGCTCAGGTTGTAAACGGGCCGATTGGTTTAAGTGATGTTATGACTCTATATAAACTCCCACTTCATCATTTAAAAGAAAAACCATTCTATCCGGTTATTCCAAAAACATTTGAGGAAGAAGAGGATATTTTTTCTGTTATTAAGCAAAAAGAAATTTTGCTGCATCATCCTTATCATGCATTTACTCCGGTTATTGATTTTATAAAAAAAGCTGCACGTGATCCTGATGTGCTTGCAATAAAGCAAACTCTTTATCGGGTCGGAAGTGATTCACCAATTGTTCGTGCTTTAATTGAAGCAGCAGAAAGAGGCAAACAGGTTGCAGTACTTGTTGAACTTAAAGCAAGATTTGATGAAGAAAATAATATTTTCTGGGCACGTGAGCTTGAAAAAGTCGGGGCGCACGTTGTTTATGGATTAGTTGGACTTAAAACTCATGCTAAAATGACTTTAGTAGTAAGAAAAGAATTTGATGGATTAAAAAGATACGTTCACCTTGCCACCGGTAATTACAATGCTACTACTGCAAAGCTTTATACCGATCTTGGTTTGTTTACATGCGATCCTGAAATCTGCGCTGATGTTTCTGATATTTTCAACTATCTGACAGGTTATTCAAAACAGACTAATTTTAGAAAGTTGATAGTTTCACCAATAAACCTTCGCGAAAAAACTCTTGAAAAAATTGAAAGAGAAATAGTCAATGTAAAAAAAGGCAGTAAAGGTAGAATAATATGGAAGCTAAATTCACTTGTTGACCCGGCTGTAATATCAGCATTGTACGAAGCATCGAATGAAGGAGTTGAAATTGAACTAATAATTCGTGGAATTTGCTGCCTGATTCCGGGTGTAAAAAACCTGAGTGAAAACATTTGTGTAAGAAGCATTGTTGGCAGATACCTGGAACACAGCCGCATCTATTACTTTTACAACAATGGTGAAGAAGAAATTTTACTCAGCAGCGCTGATATGATGCAGCGAAATATTGACAGAAGAGTTGAAGTTACTTTTCCTGTACAGGATGCAAAACTTAAGGCTGAAATTTTAAGGACAATATTGAAAATATCCCTGAAGGATAATATTAAAGCACGGGTTTTAAGTAGTGATATGAATTACAGTATTGACGTGCCGAAAAACGGTGAGAAAAAAATTATCAGCCAGGAATGGCTAATGAAACATGCTGTGAAACAAAAAGGTGAGTTTATTAAAGCCACTTAGCATCTATTATTTGTTTAAATTTTTTTGATTTTTTATTTCATTGATTTAACCCTTCAAAATTTTTATCTCTAATCATTCTAACAAATGAAAGGAAAGAACTTAATATGTCCGGATTAACTAAAAGCGATCTTGTTAATATTCTAAAGAAAATTGATGGAATAGATGCCAGCCATTTGACATTAAACTCAGTTAAAAAAATTGAATCTTCTGAAAAAGAATTAACTGCCGAAATAATACTACCGGGTGAAAGTGACAGCTCACTTGAAGAAAGAATAGCAGATGCTATAAAAGAAAATCGTCCTGAATTGAAAGAAATTCATTTAAACATTCAATCAAAATCTCCTTCTGTATCCACACATCAGGATCCAAAAAAAGATGCAATACTTCCTGGCGTTAAAAACACGATTGCAGTTGCAAGTGGAAAAGGAGGAGTAGGAAAAAGTACTGTGGCAGTGAGCCTTGCAGTCGCACTTGCAAGGAGTGGTGCAAAAGTTGGTTTGCTAGATGCAGATATTTACGGACCAAGCATCCCATTAATGCTTGGGCTGACTGAGAAACCGAAAGTGCAGAAAACAGAAAGTGGTGTTAAAATTTTGCCTCTCGAAAAATTTGGAATCAAAGTTATCTCAATTGGTTTGCTGGTTGATGATAATGCACCTATAATCTGGCGCGGTCCTATGGCAAGCGGTGCGATCAAACAATTTATGACAGATGTTGAGTGGGAAGAACTTGATTATCTTATATTTGATCTTCCGCCAGGGACCGGAGATATTCAACTAACTCTTGTACAAACTATTCCACTAACTGGCGGAATTATAGTTACGACACCACAGGAAGTTTCTCTTATCGATGCACGAAAAGCATTAAAGATGTTTCAGCGTGTTAACGTACCTGTTCTGGGCATTGTTGAAAATATGAGTTACTTTATTGCACCGGACACAGGAAAGAGATATGATCTTTTTGGATCAGGCGGCGGAGAAAAAACCTCTAATGAATTAGATATACCTTTTCTCGGTGGAATTCCTATTGATTCAAGAATAAGAGAAGGTGGTGATATCGGAATTCCGATTGTTGAAAGTTTACCTGATTCTGAACATTCAAAAATTATTATGAGAATTTCTGAAAATCTTGCTGAACAGGTTAATATTCGTAATTCAAAATCTGCAGGGAAAATTGAAATTTCTTTGGGTGAAGATGATTGATTAAATCCTCTTTACAAGCGATATTTAAAGGAGTAAATGTTAAATTATTATGCGGGAAGAAATACTTAAAGCATTAGAATCGATAAGACCTTTTCTTCAGTCAGATAACGGAGACGTTGAACTGGTTGAAGTAAATGAAGATGGTATTGTCAAAGTACGGCTGACTGGTGAATGCAGAGATTGCCCGATGTCTGTTATGACTTTGCGTGCCGGTATTGAAAGATCTTTGATGAGACAGGTTCCGGGAATAAAACGGATTGAATCAGTTAACTAAAATTTTTTAATGTCTGAATCAAACTACAACAGGATTGTAAAAACCTTTCTTCTGGTTATTGCAGCAGCAATAATTCTCTATGTTCTTTACCTGCTTATTGACATAATTATTATCATAGCAATTTCAATTCTTCTTTCTTTTATATTTGCACCTTTTGTTGCCTTACTGGAGGCTAGAGGGATGAATAGACTTCCTGCCACAATAATTGTTTTTGCCATTTTTGGGTTTTTACTCTATCTCGGTTTATCGGTTTTTATTCCAAAACTTGTTTACCAGATGGATCAATTAACAACAGCACTAAAAGATTTTTCATTTGATGAAGAAATGAAATCATTCGAAGCAGGAGTCATTAAATATATTCCGTTTCTTCAACCCGGGGCTATTACAGAAAAAGTTGAAAGCTTTATTTCAACTCAAGTGCTGGACTTCTTTAAAATACTTTCACAAGTTTTATCAAGCGTGGTTTCGGTTATTGCAATTCTTGTAATTGTTCCATTTGTAACTTTCTTTTTATTAAAAGATTACCGCAGAATTCTTATAGGACTTCTTCACTTGATTCCCAATAAATATTTTGAAATGTCTTACTGGGTATTGAAGAAAGTCAGTCTTCGTCTTGGATTATTTGTCCGCGCCTGGATTTTTGATGCTACTTTTGTTGGAGTAGTAATCGGATTTGGATTTTATTCAATCGGTCTTCCAAATGCTATGCCTCTTGGTGTCGCCGCAGGACTGGGACACTTAATCCCATACTTCGGACCAATAATTGGTGGAGTTCCTGCAATCATTGTTTCATTTATTCAATATGGGGATTTGTCACAGGTTCCGCTGATTGTTTTGGTTGTCGCTCTTACTTACACTCTGGACAACGGAATTGTTCAGCCTTATATTTTCGGAAAAAGTGTTGATATGCACCCGATAGCAATTATACTTTTAATTATTGCCGGCGGTCAGTTGTTCGGCTTAATTGGAATGTTGCTTGCCATTCCACTTGCCACAGTTGTAAAAACATTTGCAAAAGAAATTTACTTCGCTTTAAAGAATTATAAGATTGCAAGAGTGTAAATTACTTAAGCAGCAGCATCTTTTTTGTTTGTACAAAATTACCCGTTTTGAACCGATAAAAATAAACACCGCTTGGTAAGTCTGCTCCATTAAAAGTTAATTCATATTGTCCTGCAGGTTTTTCTTCATTGATTAAAGAAATTATTTCATTACCTAAAACATCATAGACTTTTATTTGAATTATCGAGGTTTTTGGAATTTTGTAACTTATTTTTGTACTTGGATTGAATGGGTTGGGATAGTTTTGATATAATTCAAAATTTTCCGGTCTATCGTTTTCAGCCAGATTTAAATGTGTTACTCCACCGGCATTCACCCAGGCGGTGTATATCACGCAGGTGATTCTATATGAAGCATTTTTGAATAACCTGATTGTATAGTCTTTTGCTATCCCCCAAAACTTATTATAATAAGCTGTATCCTGAGTGTTTCCTGCATATGCATGTGCAACAGAATCGGCATATAAAACAGAATCAACATATTGATAATTTTCATAGAGCATATTAAATATATAATCAGGTATGTTACTTATGAATTGTAAGCTGTCACCGCCATAAATTATCTGGTTTTGAAAATCTTCAATCAAATTAGATTCGTAACGCGAATGAACTCCATACTGATTTGTGTTTTGTCCATTGTAATTTTTAGTTATATGAAGCGGCATATGTGCATCTGCAATGTAATGTCCAAGATCAGAAGCTAATAACATTGCCCAATTCCAATCATCATTTTCAAAAGCAGTCTGAAGTGAATCTGTTACCCATAAAATTGCCCAGGGAAGAATTCCCTGCTGAATTACAAATGAATAACCATGAATAGCTACTACAGAATCAAAACTTTGTGGAATAGTTCCGGTTGTTAAAAACTCAGGATAATTATCAATGTCGATGTAATGTTTTGGTCCTTCATTCGGATCAATAGATTTCCTGTAATCTGCATCCGAGGCGTGAGCCGCAAGTGAATCTGCCCAGTAATCAAAAAAACTCATTTCCGGTAGTGCAGAAAGAATTGTATTATAGCTAATTATATGATGTCCTATATGTCCCCATCCTAAAAAGAAAAAAGAGGTAAATAATATAATAGGTAAAATGATTTTCTTCTTTACAGGTTTTGTTTTTTTAAAATTAATCATCAGTAATTTATTATTTAGTAATTAAATATTTATTCAAACATAATGATGTTGTTCTTTTATCACAAAAATCAATTTGCAAAATTAGTTTATATTTTTATGGATTGGTAAATGGAATCAAACAAATAAAATGTCATATTACTATAGTAGAACTTGCCCATGAAAAATTCCCGCAAAAATTATATTCTAACCAATAATACCTTTTTAGCCTGTTTTGTACAAAAATAATCTGGCTAAGATTTTGAAAGGATATAACATTAAATATAATAGGAAATTAGGATGAAAAAATTTTTTGTGTTTATTCTGATTTGCGTTGCAGGTTACATTGTTTATGAAAATTTCATTAAAGAAAAAGAAGTTCTGGAAATAAAAGCTAATAAATCTATTTCTGCCAGTTACTCAGCGGATATAAATGCGCCGGCATTGTCCTCTACAAAAACCGGAACTATTGAAGGTACAGTAAAAAATATTAGTGATAAACCTGTAACAAATATTGTATTAAAATATAAGTTCGATACAAAACCAGCAGAAGCAAGAATTGACCGGCTAGAGCCGGGAGAAATGAAAAATTTTTCAACGCAGAGCATAATGCTCTTGCACGATTCGCCATCTTTCTATCTTGAAGAGATGAGCTATAATTGATTTAATTTAGTAATCACTAAGAATAGATTTAAACTTCCTTGCTCAATCTTTCAATCACATCAATAGATTTTATACCTTCAGCTTCCGCACTGAAATTAGTGATTATTCTATGACGTAAAACCGGAAGCATTGCAAAACGAACATCATCGATGTTTGGTGAATATCTTCCTTCAATTATTGATTTGGTTTTTGCGGCGAGAATCATGTACTGAGAAGCTCTTGGTCCTGCACCCCAGGTTATCCATTCTTTTATAAATTGAGGTGAGCCATTGCTGTTCGGTCTTGTAAGGCTGGCAACTTTAACAGCAAAATCAATTACATTATCAGCAACAGGAACTTTTCTTACAAGTTCCTGGAAATGAATTATTTCTTCAGCACTTAAAATCTTTTCAAGTTTAGCGAGATATTGGCTTGTTGTTGTTTCGACCACTTTCTTTTCTTCCTCAAAAGAAGGATAGTCTAGCCAAAGATTAAACATAAACCTGTCAAGCTGAGCTTCAGGTAATGGGTAAGTTCCTTCCTGCTCAATTGGATTTTGTGTTGCAAGGACAAAAAATGGTTCAGGAAGTTTATAAGTAATACCGGCTGCAGTAACTTTGTGTTCCTGCATAGCTTCAAGCAACGCAGCTTGAGTTTTCGGAGGGGTTCTGTTTATCTCATCAGCAAGAATAATGTTTGCGAAAATTGGGCCGGAAATAAACTTAAAATCTCTTTTTTTTGTTACTGAATCTTCTTCAATTATTTCTGTGCCGGTAATATCGCTGGGCATTAAATCAGGAGTAAACTGTATTCTGCTGAATTTCAAGTCCATCACTTCAGCAACAGTTTTTATAAGAAGTGTTTTTGCAAGCCCCGGAACACCGACAAGTAAACAATGACCTCTGGAAAAAAGTGAAACCAGAAGCTGATCAATTATTTCATCCTGACCAACAATTACTTTTGCAATTTCGGATTTAACATTTTTTATTTTTTCACTAAGCTTTTCAACTAGCTCAACATCCTGAACTTCTGCTAAATTATCTTTCAAGCTTTTTTCCTTTTGTTCTTGATTCTGAATACAAGATATAAACTTTTACAATCTAATATCCCAATAAATTTTATCTTTTAATCCTTCAATCCATTTATCATATTCTTTTTGTTTTTTATACTCATCTGCAAGCTTTTTTATTTCCGGATAATCTTCTTCCAGACTTGCAGGGTGTTGAGGTACACGTGATTCCAAATAAACTATATGATAACCATAAACTCCTTGTCCGTATTCTATCCTGCGGGGGTAGCTGATTTCTCCAGCCTTCATTTTTGAAACTACATCCAGCAAATGTTTATCGAGCTGATTTATATAAAATGTACCTAGCTCGCCACCGAAAGGAGCAGTGTCTTTATCCTCACTATATTTTTTTGCGTATTCCTGGAATGTTCCTTTATTATTTATTACACTATCGCGAATATTGTTTAGGAATTCTATAGCATCCAGGTCTGCATTTTCATCAGCTTTAATTTTAATAAGAATATGTCTGGTGTGAATTGATTCACCCCTTCGTTCAAGAAGCTGAATTATATGAAAGCCTGCCGGCGATTCTACAATGTCAGAAATCTCGCCTTCTTTCATAGCAAAAGCAACTGACTCGAATTCAGGATAAAAAACTCCGCGCTTTACAAAACCAAGATCACCTCCGTATTGAGCACTTCCCGGATCTTCAGAATATTTCTTCGCCATTTCTTCAAAACTTGCACCTGCTCTAATTGAATCGAGAATTGCCTGAGCAAAATCCCTATATTTTTGTTTTAACCTGCTGTTTGTTTTGGGATTTACAAAGATGTGATAAATTTTCAACTTTTCAGGAATGGTTCCAATACTGTCCTTATAACTCTCAAAAAAATCTTTTACTTCTCTTCTGGAAGCTTCAATTGATGCAAAATTCTTTTCTCTAAGTCTTTGAACCATAAGATTTTTTCTTACATCGTCTCTTAATTCTCTTTTTATTCTCTCAATGCTCATTCCATATAATTTTTCAATATTCTGTGTTGATCCATACTGTTGCTGCAGTACCTGTATCTGGTAATCTATTCTTTGTGAAATCTCATCTTCAGTAACCTGAATTGAATCCAGCTCCGCCTGTGCATAAACTAGTTTTTCATCAATTAATGAATTGAGAATCTGTTTTTTTAATACGGGAGAATCTGGATCTGCACCACGCTGTGATGCGTAAATAGAAGTTTGAAAATTAAGTTCGCTCTGTAAAATAATTTCGTTATCTACAACAGCAACAACTTTATCTATTACTTCCTGTGAATATATCCCGGATGCAACTGAGATAAGAATAATTAATATTATTTTTTTCATTTAAACCTTAAAAATTTATATCAACATTGTATTTGATATATAAATCATTAATATATTTATTTATCAGTTCTTTAAGATGACTGGTTTTATATCTTTCTTCCACTTTATTTCTTATCGCTTCAAATGGAGGGACCGATTCTTTTGGAAATTTATCAAGAACCTGCACAACGGTATGATATCCAGAGTCTTCTGAAATAACAATGCTAATTTCCAGTGGCTGTAATGCTTGAACAAGACGTGCTAATTTAACCGGGTACAAATCCTGTTCATTAATTGTTACAGCAGTTCTAACTCTAATCACAGAAGGATCATTCTTGAATTGTGCAACAGCTACTTCCCAACCGTTCTCTAATAAATAAGAACGAAACTGAACAGCCTGTTCGTAATTGTCAAATCGGATTATATTTAGATAATATGCATTAAAAGAAAGTTTGAACTCACTGTTATTTTCTTCATAATAATTTCTCAGATCACTCACAGTTACTTTTATTTTTTGGGCTTCAGCATAAGCTTTAAGAAGCAAAGAACCAGCCAGTTCCTTTCTTGAATTTTCTATATCTTTTTTGTACGCACGCGAGTCAACAATACCTTCTTTTTTTGCTTCCTGAAAAAGCATTTCTTTTAAAATCCAGTTCCTTATTGCTTCTTCTTTCCGGGCTTTTATTTCTGTTGTATCTACAATCAGTGCAAGATCATTTCTTGTCAGATAAGTATCGTTGACTTTTGCTATATAATCAGTTTTTTCAGTTGTCTTTGTACATCCGGAAATAACCGAAAAAGCAATTAAAAAAATTAAACAGGAATTAATGCGATTTAAATGCATCATTTAATGTTTCATAATAAATAACCGGTTGATATCTTTTTTCAAGCGATGAAGTATAATCTTCTTCCAGCTTCTTACTTTGCATTTCCTGGAACTTGCTCGAAACTTCTGCTCTGGCTTCTTCAAATGTTTTTAATCTTGCAGGCTCTCTTTCATTTAATTTGAATATTGAATATCCACCGGAAAAGGGAACCGGTTCTGTATATTCTCCGACATTTTTAATTTTATTTGCATGCCTCGTGAAATCAGAGAATTCCACATCCTGAAGATCATAACGCCCTTTTGCTATTTTTTTACCTGGTCTTTCAGTATACAGAGCAGCCAATGAATCAAAATCAGCACCATCCTGAAGCAATTTATAATATTTATTTATTAAAGAATCCCTTGTAGAAAATATTTCACTGAATGCAACTCTTTCCGGCAGTTTATAATCTTCTTTATTTTTTTCCCAGTAGTTATAAACAGCAGTGCTGTCATATTTTATTTTGTCCCATACTTCTTCTTCCTGCAGCTTAAAGATGAAAATTCCATTTTTGTAATCATCCATTAAAGCTGCAAACTCCGGATCTTCTTTAGGTAAATTTAAAGCTTCTTCCTCAAGCAACAAATCTTCAGAAGTTTTATCTATTGCTTTCATCAATTCAGGCTTTTGATAAATTGCCTTTCCCGTATAGCTTCCGCTTTCATTTGCTTTTCTGATAAACTCATCAGCGGTAACATTTTTTCCGTCAAAACTGAATAAAATTTTCCCTTTTAAAGCATCAAGATTTTTATAGTCCATTCCAAATCTTGCAGAGTCGCTTTTTTCAATAATCAGATCAACAACATCATCATTTAAATTGTAGTTATATTTTTCCCTTAATGTATCAATAAGAGCCTGATATTCAATCTGGAATCTTTGTTTGTTAAACATATCTTTTAACTGCTGTTCTTCATTTGCAAAGGATGGATATTCCATTTTATCAGTCAACTTAATAATATGAAAACCAAAGTTTGTTTGTATTGGTTCGGAAATTTCCCCAATTTTCATGCTGAATGCTTTTTCATCAAATTCCTTTACCATTTGTCTTCTTTCAAAAAAGCCAAGATCACCACCTTTATCTTTTGTGCTGGTGTCATCAGAATATTTTTCAGCAAGCTCTTCAAAATTTCCGCCTGCTTTTAATAACGCTTCAACACTATCTATTCTTGCCTTTGCCTGGGCAGTATCTGGTTTATTATTTTCATTGAAATAATCTACCAGAATATGACTGGCCCTGATTTTAGGTATTCTTGGTTGTCTTTTTGTCACTTTAATTAAATGATATCCATATCTTGTATGTACAACTTCCGGATAAACTGAATCTTCCGGTGTTACATACATTGCATCCTCAAAATCTACAGGCAATATTCCCGCAGTTACAAAATATATATCACCTCCTGAAGGAGCTGAAAATTTATCTGCTGAATATCTTTTAGCCATTTCTTCAAAACTGGAACCATTTTTAATGCTGTCAAGAATAGTTTGAGCTAATTCCTTTGCAGCTTCTTCACCACTTGAGTCTGGTCTTATCATTATATGACTAACCCGAAGCTCTTCTTTTCTTCTGTCATATAACTGATGAATACCCGGATCGATAATTTTTTTCTCTTTAATGTATGATACCCCAACCTGTTTTTGATAATCAGTAAGTTCATTCATTAGCGAACTATCTTCTGGAAAACCCCTTACTTCAGCATCTCTTAATTTCATTTTAAATTTTACATACAGATCAAGAAAGTTTTTATAATCTGATAGACTATCTTTTGAAGCTTTTTCCCAGTTGCCAACATTTTTAGCATAGGCATTTTCAAACTCGCCAAGTGTAATTTGCGAATCGCCAAACTTTGCAACTACTTCTTCTGAAACTTTTGTTGAACATGCATTTATTAAAAGAATGGAAACAGCAATGACCGAAATGACACGAAATGACATTTTTTCAATCTCCTACAATAATTTGAGAATTTAGCTTGGAATTTTATAGATAGGCGCCTTGAAAATCAAGGTATATTAAAAATGATCCGGCTACTTTTTTAGCAGCCGGATCGGTGCAAATTTATTTTAGAAGTGTTATTTTTATAGATTTAACCACGTTTTCGGCTTTCATTCTGACAAAATAGATTCCGCTTGAAAGATTGCTTCCATCAATTGAAATTTCATGAGTTCCCGGAGATGTTTCACCAGAATATAGATCTGTGATCTTTTCACCCAAAGTGTTATGCAGTGTTATGGTTACATCCGATTTAACAGGAATCTGAAATTGCAATTTAGTAGTCGGATTAAATGGATTCGGGTAATTTTGTGAAAGATAGAATTTTTGTGGTAGGCCTATTTCTGCAAGAACAACTTCAGAATAGTGATAAGTACCATTTAAATCAACTTGTTTCAAACGATATTGATATGAACCAAATGAATTAACCGTCTCCTCAAATTTATAATTTTGATATTCTGTTGTTGTCCCTTTTCCACTAACGTAACCACGTGTTTCCCAGGGACCGAATTCTTTTCTTTCAATGTAAAATCCCTGGTTATTAGTTTCAGTAGCTGTTTGCCAGTTGAGTGTTACAAGGTTTCCTGAAACGCTTGCATTCAATGTTGTGAATTCAACTGGTGTTGTTGTTAATTGCACTGCAGCTAGTAAATCAATTATTCCCCATCCATAGTGATTATCCGGATTCGAACTCTGAGAAGCAGTGCTTCTCAAAATATCTAACATTTCCATTGGGGTTAAGGAAGGATTTGCCTGAAGCAACAAAGCAGAAGCACCTGCAGCTAATGGGCAAGCCCAGGACGTTCCGCTTCCAAAACTGCTGTAACATGTATTAGATCCATTACAAGCAACATAATCATTCGAACCCATTGTCATAAGATCTGGTTTTATTCTTCCATCAACAGTTGGACCAACACTACTAAATCCTGATCTTGAACCACTGCTTGTAACTGAACCTATTGCAACAACACTATCACCATCTGCAGGAGCGCCCAATGTATTGTGACTTGAATTATCCCCATTATTTCCTGCGGAGTTTACTACAAAAATTCCTAAACCAACCGCAAGATCCGCAGCTCTGGTGATCAGGGCTGTGTTACCATCCATATCCATCCAAGTATAACTTGTGTATGGCGGATCATAATCCAAATAGCCTAATGAGGTAGATGTAACATCAACACCGATACTATCTGCCCACTCTAATGCAGCAATCCAGTTATCCTCTTCTATTGGGGTTTCGCTTTCAGTGTTCTCAGTTTTTGTTAGAATAAAATCAGCAGCAAATGCAGGCCCAATAAGTTGACCTTCATAAAAACCACCTAATAATGATAATGTGGATGTTCCGTGAGACCCGTTTCCCATATCACTTCCATTCTCAACATCAGGATCATTATTAACAAAATCCCAGGTTGCAATTACATTCAGAGAGCTGAAAACCTGGTGTGTTGTCCATCTATCAAAGCCGGCATCCATCATACATATTGTAATTCCTTCACCGTGGTATCCCAAATCATGTACTGCAGGAACATTTATCTGATTTAACTGCGTAAAAGACTGTCCATAATTAAATGAATGAACCTGATTACCTTTGTTTAAATTTTCACCCTGATTATCCGGCACATAATTTTCTTCCTCTTCTGATTTCAATTCTTCATCCCGGAATTTTACTACTGCATCAAGTTTCTTGACACTTTCAAGAGTACTCAACTGATTAATCAAATCTTTTTCTGCATATCCGCTTACCGCATTAAACCATCTTGATTTTTGTTTAACGACAAATCCTAATGATTTAAGCTGATTTATATATTCTTCATTAACAGGCAAATCAGTTGATTTAATTAGTGAACCTTCATGAATAACTTTTCCTCTTCGCGTTAAAGATTTTTGACTGACAACAAGTGTCGGCTGGTTATAATACCTTTCCAGGTTACTTCCTTTATCCTTAAAGAAAACCCAAATGAGAGTTTTCTCAGCAGGTTGAGATGCATCAACAATACTTTTTAATCTTGCAGATATTTTATCTACAGGTGATTGTGCAAATGATGCAGAAAGCATAAGAACAAAACAAATAATAAAATATTTCCTCATCATAAACCTTTATTTATTATTAAGATTAATTATTTAACTCTAGTACCTGTTTTAATTTTTTCATCAACAGATAAAACTTGCAATCCTCCTTTATCATCTTCAACTGCCAAAATCATACCACGGGATTCTTCACCCATAAGTTTTGCAGGCTGAAGATTTGAAACTACTACAACTTTTTTACCTAACAAATCTTCCGGCCGATAGCTTTTTGCAATTCCTGCAACAACCTGTCTTTCTTCTTCTCCAATCCTTACTTTTAGTTTTAATAACTTATCACTTTTTTTAATTTTTTCAGCATTAATAATTTCCGCAACATATAACTGTGTCTTCATAAAATCATCATATGAAATTAACTCATTATCGTACATAACATTTCCTACTGCTTTACCCAGCTTCTGAACTTGTTCGTCAATTATTTTATCGTCGATTTTAGGAAACAAAATTTCAGCTTTATTTAATTGGTGTTCGCTCTTTATAGCCGGCTTACCAGATTCAAACCAATTTACCGATTTTGAATTAAGCATCCTATATATTTTTTCAGATGTAAATGGAATTACCGGGGAAAATAATTCCGCAAGAGTGAAGATTCCCTGCAGACAGATATTTAATGTTGTTGCACATTTTTCTTTATCTGATTTTATTGTTTTCCATGGCTCTGAATCATTAAAATATTTATTGCCATCACGAGCAAGATTCATTGCTTCCAGCACACCATCTTTTATTTTGTACCTTTCAAAAAGATCAGAAATCTTTTGTGGATATTCTGAAATTGTTTTCAGCATTTTTTCATCTATCTTATCAAGCTTACCAAGTGGAGGAACTTTTCCATCGAAATGTTTAAATACAAAAGTGAAAGTCCTGTTTATAAAATTACCGAGAATGTCTGCAAGCTCAGAATTGTTTCTTAACTGAAATTCTTTCCAATAAAAATCTGTATCTCTGTTTTCCGGCAAGTTTGCAGCAAGAGTATAACGAAGCGGATCGGTCGGAAAGATTTCAAGAAACTCATCAACATCAATTCCCCAGTTACGGCTTTTAGAAAATTTTTTTCCTTCAAAATTCAGGAACTCGTTTGCAGGAACATTTTGAGGCAAACAATATTGTACTTTACTACTTTCATTCCACGCCATTAAGATTGCCGGGAAAACAATTGTATGGAAAACAATATTATCTTTCCCGATAAAAGCTACATATTTTGTATCAGGGTTTTGCCAGTATTTTTTCCAGAGATCAGGATCATTTTTAATTTGCGAATATTCTTTTGTAGATGAGATATAACCAAGTACAGCCTCGAACCAGACATAAATTACTTTACCTGTAGCAGAGTCAACCGGAACTTTAATTCCCCAATCCATATCACGAGTAATTGCCCGGTCTTTTAGTCCTTCTTTAAACCAGCCTCTGCAGTACTGCAAAACATTATCTTTCCAGCCATATTTTTTATTCATTTCTTCAACATACTTTTCAAGTTGAGGCTGATATTTCCCCAATGGAAAATAATAGTGTGTTGTTTCTTTAAGTGAGGGAGTTTCACCGGTTATTTTACTTTTTGCATTCTTTAATTCAGACGGATCATAAAGTGATCCACAGTTTTCACATTCGTCACTTCGTGCTTCTTCATATCCGCATTTTGGGCATGTTCCTTCAACATACCTGTCAGGTAAAAACATTTTAGCTTTTTCATCATAAAACTGATTCGATTTTTTTTCTACAAACAATCCACGCTTGTAAAATTCCAGGAAAAATTCTCTTGCTGTTTCGTGATGAATCGGCAAGCTTGTTCGGGAATAATTATCAAAACTCATCCCAAATTTTTCAAAGGCTTTTTTGTTTATGTTGTGAAATCGATCAACAATAACCTGCGGATTTACTTTTTCTTTATCTGCCGTAATAGTAATCGGGACACCGTGCTCATCCGAACCACAGATATAAATAATATCTGTACCTGTTAATCTTTTATATCTCACGTAAATATCAGCCGGAAGATATGCGCCGCTCAAATGCCCGAGATGAATTGGTCCGTTTGCATAAGGCAAAGCAGAAGTAACCAGTATTTTTTCTTTGTTCAAAATTATTCTGAATTGAATGAATTATATAAATATAAAATAGAAATATACAGAATTTCAAAAGGATTTGAAGTTGCACGGATAATCAGTAATGAGTTAATAATATTGATATTTATTTTCTTTCTCAAAATTTGGTAATTTTACATTAACAATTATTAGTTATTATCGATTATTTGATATAAACTGTAAAGAAAAACCTGCCTCTTTTCAGGGGAAAATAAGGGAGAATTAAAAATGAAAGACCATTCCAAATTAGATTTTCAAACTAAGTGTGTACATTCAGGAATTGATGAATATGAATTCGGTTCAGTTGTTCCGCCGATTTACCAGACTTCAACTTTTAAATTTAAATCTGCACAGCACGGCGCTTCACTTTTTGCCGGCGAAGAAAAGGGATACATTTACACAAGAATGGCAAACCCGACAATCGAAGCTATGGAAAATGCAATTGCTGAACTTGAAGGTGGATATAAAGCTTTGGGATGTGCAAGCGGTATGGCAGCATCACATACAATATTTGCAAGTCTGCTTTCCACCGGGGATCATGTAGTTTGTTCATCTGCAGTTTACGGTCCAACTACAACTTTGCTAAATACAGTAATGAAAAAGTTTGGAGTTGAAACCACATTTGTTGATACTTCTGTAATTCAAAATGTGATTGATGCCATTAAACCAAACACTAAAATTGTTTTTATTGAAACACCCGGAAATCCCACACTTTGTATTTCCGACATTGAAGAGATTGCTAAAATTGCTCATAAAAATAAAGTAGTGTTAGCTGTTGATAATACTTTTATGAGTCCTGCTCTTCAAAATCCTATTTCACTTGGGGCTGATGTTGTAATGCACAGTTTAACAAAATTTTTAAACGGACACGCCGACGTTGTTGGAGGAGTTGTTGTAGTAAATGATGAGACAACATATTCACATTTTCGTAAAACGTTAAACCAGATTGGCGGAGTTATAGATCCGTTCAATGCATTCCTTGTTCATCGGGGATTGAAAACTTTAGCATTAAGAATGGAAAGACATTGTGAAAGCGCATTAAAGATAGCTGAGTTTTTAGAGAAACATCCTGCAATAAAATCTATTCGTTATCCGGGGTTGAAATCTCATCCTCAATACGAAACCGGATTAAAACAGCACAAAGATCATGGAGGAATGATAACCTTTGAACTAGAAGGCGGATTGGAAGCAGGAAAAATTATGATGAATTCTGTTAAACTTTGTCAGTTAGCTGTAAGTCTTGGTGGAGTAGAAACCTTAATACAACATCCTGCAAGTATGACCCACTTCTCAATGGGCAAAGAAGCACGTGAAGCAGGGAACATAACTGACGGACTTGTTCGCTTATCTGTAGGAATTGAAAATGTTGATGATTTAATCTCTGATCTTGGACAAGCTTTAATAAAAGTTTCGCAAGCAAATCTAACTGCAGAACTCACTCAATAAATTAACTTTTAATTTGAATGATTGCGTGTCTGAAGGAAACCGGACATGCATTCATTCACTTATTTTTCTCTTATCACCGATACTTTTCCACCATTCGCCGATTTTTTCTTCCGGATCTTACTTAATTTTCATAGGTTTCATTCAGAAAATAAAGATATAAGGAATCAGGCAATGACAGAGAATATAAAGCATACTGACAAAAGAGTAATATTTGGCTCTATATTAATCCTTATTGGTGGATTATTTTTACTCAATTCACTTTCGATAATTGACTTCAGGTTCTCAAGAATAATTTTTTCGTGGCCATTCATTTTAATGATCATCGGCGTGTTCATACTTGCAAATACTTCCAAAAAAGTTCTGGGTGGAATATTATCCGGTGTTGGAGCTTTTCTTTTACTTCCAAGGATTTTCCCTGATATCTACTTTGACGGTTCCGTGGTTTTCCCGGTTATCCTTATCGCATTCGGATTGTATATATTATTAAACCGTGCAAAACAAAGACAAGAATCTTTAAGAAATGATGGCTCCATAAAAAAAGATACTATCGATGATGTTGCAGTTTTTGGTGGCGGATCTAAAATTATATACTCCGATAATTTCAAAGGCGGAAATATTACAGCGGTCTTTGGCGGATCGGAAATTAATTTGATGAGCTGCAAACTTGCTGAAGGTGAAAACGTACTTGATGTACTTATGGTTTTTGGCGGAACAACTGTAATTGTTCCAAAAGAATGGAATGTAGTTATTAATGTAACTTCAATCTTAGGCGGATTCTCAAACAAAAGTGTCCGCAATCCAAATCTTGTAGTTGATCAGTCCCGTACGTTGGTCATTAAAGGACTAGCGTTATTTGGTGGTGGTGAAGTTAAAACTTATCTATGATTTTTTATAGATAATGTACACGAACCCGATATTAAAAAATTACCGTAACTTTCTTGTATATCTGCTGTGCTGGTTTATACTTGTCTTGCTCAACTTTTCTCTCCTTTATTTCAGCACTGAAATCGGATTAAAAATTTCAATTTTTGACAGCCTGGTTTATACGCTTATACTTGCCGGGCTTGGATTAAGTCTTTGGTATCCGGTAAGATATATCCATCTTGAAAAAACCAAAACATCAAAGTTAATTGGAACACATCTGATTGCTGCAATAATCACATCAATTATCTGGCTTGCATTCGGTTACTACCTGATGAGCACGTTTTTCACCTCTACTGTTAAGTACGAAAATTTCATTTATAATACTCTGCCGTGGAGATTTTTTATTGGAATACTTTTTTATGCACTGATCACTTCATTTTATTATATGATAATATATTACACGGGTTTCCAGGAAAGAATGATAAAAGAATCTGAGTTGAAATCGCTTGTTACTGAAGCAGAACTTCGTTCATTAAAATTCCAGATCAACCCGCATTTCATTTTTAATAGTTTAAATTCAATGAGTGCGCTTACGGAAATTGATCCGAAGCGTGCAAAAAGTATGATATTAAAGCTTGCAGAATTTCTCCGTTTTATTCTTGCAACAAATGAAAAAGAAAAAAATACTCTGAAGGAAGAATTAAAGAACATAAAACTTTATCTTGAAATTGAAAAAGTGAGATTTGAAGACAAGTTTGAATATGTTGAAGAAATTGAAGATGATTGCTGGTCAGTTGAAATACCGAGCATGATTTTACAGCCGCTTTTCGAAAATGCGATTAAACATGCTGTTTATGAAACTCTGGACATTGTCACGTTGAGTTTAAAAGCGAAAACTGAAAATAATTATCTGAATCTAATTCTTGAAAATAATTACGATGAAAGTTCCACACCGAGGAGAGGTACCGGTGTCGGACTTAGAAATATTGAAGAAAGATTACAATTGATTTATCATGAAGCAAATCTTATGGAAGTTAAAAAAGGAAATGGTAATTTTAGAGTGTCGCTCTTTTTCCCTATTGGATGAATTCTAAATGAAGAAGAAAAATATAACTGCAATAATTGTTGATGATGAAAAGCTTGCACGGGAGATTACTAAAAATTATCTGGCAGAATTTCCTGAAGTTGAAATATTAACCGAATGTGCAAACGGTTTTGATGCAATAAAAAAAATTAATGAGCTTAAACCCGATATAGTCTTTCTTGATATCCAGATGCCGAAAATTTCAGGCTTCGAAATGCTTGAGCTTCTGGAACAGCCCCCCATAGTGATCTTTACAACTGCTTATGATCAATATGCAATAAAAGCTTTTGAAGTAAATGCTGTTGATTATCTTCTCAAACCATTTTCTTCTGAAAGATTTAATGAAGCAGTAAAAAAAGCTTTTACATATTTGCAGGATCGGTTTGAATATGACTCAGCAATAAAAAATATAGTTGATGAGAATGATAAAAAAATTGAGTTCCTTGAAAGAGTTGTAATTAAAGATGGTTCAAAAATTTCCATTGTTCCTGTTGAAACAATTAAATGGATCGAAGCTCAGGATGACTACGTAATGATTAACAGTGATCTTGGAAGGTTCCTGAAACAAAAAACGATGAAATATTTTGAAAACCACCTTAACGAAAATGCTTTTATCAGGATACACAGATCATTCATTATCAATGTTGATTTTATACAACATCTTGAACAAACCGGAAAAGAATCGTATCAAATTATTTTAAAAAATGGTAAGCAATTACCAGTTAGTAAAACCGGCCTGAACAAACTAAAAAACACTCTCTGATCCTTCTTTCTTTTTAATTCAAATTGAATCTCTGTTAAGCATTAAATATATTTGCTTTAACCATCCCAGAGGATAAAATGATTTTAGATAACGACCTCCTTTCAGTCCAGCAGGCAAGAGAAATTGCTAAAAAAGCAAAAGCAGCACAACAGGAATTTCAATTTTTCGATCAGAGACAGGTAGATAAAATTGTAGAAGCAATGGCAAAAGCCGGATATGAGGCTTCAGATAAACTTGCAAAGATGGCTTGTGAAGAAAGTGGTTTTGGAAGAGTAGAACATAAAATTATTAAAAATCAGTTTGGTACTAAGAATGTTTGGGAATCAATCAAGGATTTAAAGACTGTCGGCATAATCGGTGATGAAAAAGATGGAAAGATATTAAAGATTGCTGCACCGATGGGTGTTGTTTGTGCATTGGTTCCTTCAACAAATCCTACTTCCACTGCAATGTTTAAAACGTTAATTTCCTTAAAAGCAAGAAATGCAATTGTGGTTTCTCCTCATCCAAGGACAAAAAATTGTACCGCTGAAGCATTAAAAATTTTAAATGAAGCAGCAATAAAAGCCGGTGCTCCTGATGGATTAATTCAATGCCTGACTGAGGTTACTCTCGAAGGAACAGAATCATTGATGAAGGATAAAAATGTTGATATAATTCTTGCTACCGGAAGCAATCCGATGGTTAAAGCTGCCTATAGTACTGGTAAACCGGCTTATGGGGTTGGTTCAGGAAATGTTCCGGCTTTCATTGAAAGATCAGCAAACTGGAAAAAAGCAGTTGCTGATATTATTTATGGAACTACATTCGATAACGGAACTTTATGCTCATCAGAGCAGGCTATGATTGTTGATGAACCAATAGCAGATTTAGTAATTGAAGAAGCAAAAAACCAGGGCTGTTATTTTTTAAATGCGGAAGAAAAAGAAAAACTTGCAAAAGCGATTCAACAAAATTTTATAATAAATCCGGAGATTGTTGGTAAACCCGCAACATTTATTGCAAATTATGCAGGTTTTTCAGTTCCTGAAAACACAAAGGTTCTAATTGCAACTTGTTATGAAGTAGGAAAGAAAGAACCCCTGTCGATGGAAAAACTATCTCCTGTTCTGGCATTCTACAAAGTTGATGGCTGGCTTGAAGGATGTCACAGATGTATTGAATTATTAAAGTTTGGTGGAATAGGTCACACGATGGTTATTCACTCAAACGATCAGCCGATAATAATGAAATTCGCACTTGAAAAACCTGCATTCAGAATTTTAGTGAATACGGTCGCTGCAATCGGCGCTGTCGGCTACACTACTTCGCTTGAACCTTCAATGACACTCGGCCCCGGAACCTGGGGAGGATCAATTATTTCTGATAATGTTTCAGCCAAACATTTAATTAATGTAAAAAGTCTTGCTTTCGAAACTAATCCTGTAAACGCAGGAAAATGCATTGCAGGATTTGATGTTCAAAAGTATAAAGGCAAATCAGATTGGTTTATGAAAGAGATTGAAGAAAGATTGAAAGCACGTGCAGGTAACCCTCCGCTAAAAGATACATACCAATATACCAGAGAAGAAAAATCTCCCGAACAAAAAAAAGAAACAAAAACAAAAATTTTAGGCAGCGGCATTAGCGAAGAAGAAGTTGATAGAATAATAAAAAGTTTTTAATGGTTGATTAAATGTCAACCCGCTCAAAATTTTTTTCTCACCCTCTATTTTACATTATTGTTCTCTCTATTGTAATACGTTTTACCATGCTGTTTTTTTATATAGATATCAACAACATTTACTTGTATGAATATGGCGAAATTGCAACAAACCTGCATAATGGATACGGTTACTCAATTCACTATTTTCAAAATGAAAATCCCGCAACTAAAAATAATTCAAGTGAGAACATTTACCCTTCAGCTTATATGCCGCCGGGATATGTTTATATAGTCTACCTTTTTTCATTCTTTAATAATATAGATACAGCAAAAATAATCTTACTTCTTTTTAATATTCTCATATCTTCTTTTATTCTGGTTTTTCTTTTTAAACTGACCAATAATTTATTTTCAAAACAAGCAGCTGTCGTTTCTGCAATAATTTATGCTATACTTCCTGAATTTATCTATGCAAATCTTTCAGCAACTCCGACTACGGTTTTTCATTTATCTGTTCTTTTAATTTTAATCTATGCTCAAAAAATCTATGAGTCTGAAAATCAAAAAGACACTTTAATACTTGGAATAATTTTTGGAATATCTATTTTATTCAGATTTGAGTTATTACTGTTACTTCTCATCAATCTGATTTATTTTATATCTAAAAAGAAAATCAGAACAACAGTAATAATTTTAACAGTTTCAATTTTGTTTTTACTTCCGTGGATTGTAAGAAATTACTATACATTTCACAGATTTATTCCTGCTACAACCAGTACTGGACTGAACTTATACCGTGGACATAATCCTTATGAGATTGGAGTTTGGGCTAATGAAAAAATTGTTAAGGAAATAAATTCTTTAAAGGGCGATCCACTTTTAGAGGTTAAAATAAATGATATGTTTATAAATTATTCACTGGATTTTCTCTTAAAAAACCCCGGAAAGGAAATTATTTATTCTGCAAGAAAACTTTTTCATCTTTGGGTTATTAATCCACTGGATGCAAGATCGTTTAATTTATTTTATCTGCTTCCCTGGTTATTGATTTTGATTTTAGCAATAACGGGATGCATTAAAGATTTTAATATTGAAAAGCAAAAATTTATTTTTCTTTTTTTAATTTATTTCACACTTACATCAATTATCTTTTTCACACTGCCAAGATATCAGACAATGATGAAAATCGTTTTGATTCCATTTGCCGCTGAAGGCATAATTTTTTTGATGATGAAAGCAGGATTGATAGAAAGGAATAATCGATCTACTGCTTAAGCTAAGCAAACTGTGGAAACAATACAGAATGATTATTAATAACTGATTCCGCTATTACTCTGGCAGCTGTTTCATGACCGAGATAACCTGTATTTAAAATCATATGATATAATAACGGATCTTCTATATTCCTTCCGAAATAAGATTTTATGTAGGCTGCACGGTTCTGATCTTGTTTTTTAATATGTGATATTGCTTCCTTCTCATTCAATCCTATAATTTCACAAATATGCCGAATTCTTTTATCAAGTGGAGCTACTAATCTTACATGAAAAGCGTTCTTAAGTTTTGAAGTAATTACGTTTGCTCCTCTTCCGACAATAACTGATCCGCCCATTCTGGCTAGCTGAAGGATTGTGTCAGTTGTTTTATGAATAATTGTCCACTGTGAAGGTGCCAGTCCAAGGAGTTCATTAACAGCAAAACTTATATGATGATATTTTCCCTCAAGCATGTAATTTCTGATCTGGTCAGGTAAATTATGATCATCTAAAATTTTTTCAATTAGATGACGATCAAAATAAGTCCATTTAACATTTTCCGGACTTGAATAGTCGTCAAGTATTTCAATTAGTTTTTCGCATACGATCTGTGAACCGGAACCTGTCTCTCTGGAAATTGTAATGCAGGGATATATTTTACTCCTTTTCTGGCTGTGTAAAAATTCCTGCTCGGAGTGAGACAGAATATATTGTTTGCATTTTTCATAAGCACCGATTGCCATTTCATCCTCCGCTAAAACTTATTAATTTAAAAAAGAGAATAACTCCCCCGGAGAATTTTAACAAGCTAAATAATTCTTTAGAAATTAATATAATTTTATTTTGATAATTGTCAATTGCAGAGTAATTGATCAGACAGTTTTAACCTGGTTAGTAATTGTCAATTCAAAACTGTTAATAATTTTGTCTCTTTCGTGAGAATTCGAAGACTTGTGATAAAATTCATTTTTTGAAGCATTATACAAGTAATCATTTTTCCATTCGTCAATATTCTGAACAATTTCTTTTATTGCATTAATAATAAAATATAATTCTTTATTTGTCATAGTTGGATGTATTGACATTCTTACCCAACCAGGTTTTTCAGATAAATCGCCAAGATCAATTTTATCTGTGATTCTTTTTGAAAGCACGGGATCTACATGGAGTAAATAATGTCCATAAGTTCCTGCACAGGAGCATCCACCTCTCACCTGGATACCATAACGGTCATTCAATAATTTTACAATCAGGTTGTAATGAATATTATCCACATAAAATGAAATTGCACCAAGACGTGTTTGAATATTATCTGCAAGAATATGAACTCCAGGTATTTTAGGAAATTCATTGAATATAATTTCAATCATATCCTCTTCCCTGCTTCTCATATTTTCAACACCCATTTCTTCTTTAAGCTTTATGCACAACGCTGCCCTAATTGCTTGAAGAAAAGCAGGCGTACCTCCGTCTTCACGAGCTTCTATATTGGAAACGAATTTATGCTGTCCCCAGGGATTTGTCCAGTCAACAGTTCCACCGCCAGGTTGATCGGGAACTTTATTTTTATAAAGCTGAGAATCAAAAATCATAACTCCTGATGAACCGGGACCACCAAGAAATTTATGAGGTGAGAAAAATATTGCATCGAGTTTCATTAATTCCTCTTCAGGATGCATATCAATTTTTGCATAAGGAGCAGAACATGCGTAATCAACAAAACAATATCCATCGTTTTGATGCATAATCTTCGCCATTTGGTGAATCGGAGTTTCAATCCCTGTAACATTTGAGCAAGCTGTGAAAGCACCAATTTTTAATTTGCGGTTTTGGTGTTTCTTCAATTCATTTTCAAGATCATTTAAATCAACCAAACCATCTTTGTCAGGTGCAAGCACAATTACGTCTGCAATAGTTTCCAGCCAGCTTGTTTGGTTTGAATGATGTTCCATATGTGTTACAATAACAAAGGGACGAAGCTCTTCAGAAAGTTTTATATAATCTTTTAACTGTTCAGGAACTTTTAACCCAAGCAGCCTCTGAAATTTGCATATCATTCCTGTCATTCCGGATCCTGCAGTAATGATAACATCATCTTTACTTGCATTGCAATGCTTCTTAATAATTTCATGTGCCTGGTGATACGCCAGCGTCATTGTTGTTCCGGTAACACTGGATTCTGAGTGTGTGTTTCCTACAAGTGGATAAAATTCTGAAAGCATTTTTTCTTCAATTGGCTGGTATAATCTTCCGCTTGCAATCCAGTCAGCATATATTATCTTCTTTTTGCCGTATGGACCATCAAATACAATATCATTTCCAATTGTATCTTCCTTAAATGGCAAAAAATATTCTTCAAGATTCATATCGTTTATCAATATTGTTCAGTTATTATTTATAAAATATAATAATTTGTCAGCAGGAAAACATAACCATTAATATTAAATGTTGAGAAATATATTAAGGAATTTCATAATAGTTTCCACATATTTTTTAATTTGATTATTTTTTGATTCAATATTCCATAATTAAGACATGAAATATATAATAAGCATAGAAGGCGGCGGAACAAAATCAAAATCGGTTATCCAGGATCTTGAAGATAAATATACTTTTGAAATTGAAGGTAAAGCTACAAATCCAAATTCAGTAGGTTTTCATGCAGCAATTAAAAACCTGCTTAAAAATATTTTCGATTGTACAACAAAAGCCTGGGCTGATAAAAATGATATTGAAGTTTTAGTCATCGGAACGGCAGGTGCAGGAAATGAAAAAACTGCAGAACAGATAAAAAATAAAATTTCAGAATCGTTTAATGAGAAAACAAAAATCTATATAACCAGTGATGCCGAAATTTCTCTTGAAGGTGCTTTTGCAGGTTCTCCGGGAATAATAGTAATTGCCGGAACAGGTTCAGGAGTTTTTGGAAAGGATAACTCTGGAAATTTATTTCGCTCTGGCGGTTATGGAAGATTAATCGGCGATGAAGGCAGCGGATTTTCAATTGCGAAAAAAGGATTGAATCTTGTTGCAAAATATTTTGATGGATTGACTGAAAACTCTCAACTTATTTCAATTATGAAAAATCTCTACTCAATTTCAGACAAAAATAGTTTACTCGAATTTGTTTACAAGGATAATTTTGATATCGCTTCTGTTGCACTAACAATTTTACAAGCGGCTGAGAACGATACAAACTGTAAAAAAATATTAGCTGAAGAAGCCGAACTTTTAGCAAATCAAACTAAAATAGTTTGCAAAAAAATGGACCCAGACTCACATAAAATAGTTTTTTTGGGAAGTCTGGTGGAAAATGAAAATATTTATTCAAAACTACTCAGAGAAAAAATAAAAGAAATTGTACCTTCTGCTGAATTCGTAAAACCTCAGTTCACACCTGTTGAAGGTGGAATTCTCATCGCAAAAAAACTAGCCAGCCAGATTAAATGAAGAACAATAAAACTCAATACAGGAATGGCTGGTTTTGGGTTCCTTCTCTTTATCTCGCCGAAGGAATTCCTTATGTACTTGCTATGTCAGTCTCAACAATTATGTATCAAAATCTCGGTATATCGAATACTGATATTGCTCTTTATACAAGTCTTCTATATTTACCCTGGGTAATAAAACCACTCTGGAGTCCGTTTATTGATAATATAAAAACAAAAAGATTCTGGGTTATATTAATGCAGTCAACAATTTTTATCGGGCTAACCGGAATAGTCTTCACACTGAATTTATCTCCATTTTTTTTAGTCACTCTCATTTTCTTTTATATAATTGCATTTTCTTCCGCCACACATGATATAGCTGCAGATGGATTTTATATGCTTGCATTAAATCAGCACGATCAATCTTTTTTCGTTGGAATCAGAAGTACTTTTTACAGATTAGCAATGATTTTTTGCCAGGGGGGACTGGTTATACTCGCAGGCATATTCAAAAAAGAATTCAATGATTTTTCATTTGCCTGGATTTTAACGATTTCGATTACCGCATTGTTATTTATAGGGTTTACATTTTATCATAAGGTTATTTTACCTTTCCCAGCAAGTGATGAAATCCGGATCAAAAAAAACTTTTCCGAAATAAATAAAAGTTTTATAGATACTTTTATTACTTTTTTAAAGAAGAAACAAATTATCATTTTCATATTATTTATTCTTTTATACAGATTAGGTGAAGGTCAACTTGCAAAAATTGCACCTCTGTTTTTACTTGGTGCAAAATCAACAGGTGGATTGGCACTGGATAATGAAACAGTTGGCTTTGCTTATGGAACAGTTGGGATTATTGCTTTAATGCTTGGTGGAATTCTTGGAGGGTTTGTCTGTGCAAAGAAAGGATTAAAATTCTGGATTTGGTGGATGCTGGTTGCAATCAACCTTCCTGATCTTGTTTATATTTATCTTTCATTTTTTCAAACTGAAAATATTTTTATAATTAATGCAATGATTGCGATCGAACAGTTCGGATATGGTTTTGGATTCACAGCTTTTATGATGGTTTTGATTTACATTTCCGATGGCCAGTACAAAACAGCTCACTATGCTATTGCAACCGGAATTATGGCTCTGGGAATGATGGTTCCTGGGATGATTAGCGGTATGATTCAGGAAGCTGTTGGTTACCAAAACTTTTTTATTTGGGTCTGCATATCAACTATCCCGGCTTTTATAATTACAAAGTTTTTAAAAATCGATTCTGAGTTCGGAAAGAAGACTAATGCAAATGCTTAATAAAATTATATTTATTTATCTACTCTTCCTGATTTTCATTTCTTCGGGATGTGCACAGCAGAAAACGGAAAACAAAAAATACAATTTTTCTGAAGTCGATTCTGTTATTTATAATGGAATAAATGAAATAGCTTTTCCCGGCGCGGCTTTATTAATAAATCTTGACGGAAAAACCATTTACAAAAAGGGGTTCGGTAAATTTACCTATGATTCTGACGCACCTATTGTGAAGACATCAACAATTTATGATCTTGCATCGCTAACAAAAGTAATTGCAACTACAACTGCCGCAATGATTTGTATCGATAAGAAATATTTTAAACTTGATGATAAAGTAGAAAAATATATTTCTGAATTTGGTACAGACGGAAAAGAAAATGTTACAATCAGAAATCTACTTTTGCACAATAGCGGATTAACTGCCTGGAAGAAATTTTATGATAAAACTTTAACGAAGAATCAAATTCTCTCAGATATTTATTCATCTAAATTAGAATATAAAACCGGAAGTAAAACAGTCTACTCTGATCTTGGAATGATTATTCTGGGAAAAGTAATTGAAAAAGTTGCAAATACAACTCTGGATAAATTTTGTAAAAAAGAAATCTTTGAACCTCTCGGAATGAATAATACTTATTTCAATCCTCCTGATTCCGTAAAGTACAGGATTCCACCAACTGAAAATGATACATACTGGCGGGACAGATTAATTAAAGGAGAAGTTCACGATGAAACCGCTTCGCTTCTTGGCGGAGTTTCGGGTCACGCCGGATTATTTTCAAATGTTGAAGATATTAAAAAATTTTTACTAATGATCTTGAGTAAAGGTGTTTATCAAGATAAAAGAATAATAAATTCCGCGACAGTTGAGCAGTTTACAAAAAAACAATCAAATGAAAGTTCCAGAGCTTTAGGCTGGGATACAAAATCAGAAACCGGTTCATCTGCAGGTAACTTATTTAGTGAAAATGCTTTTGGTCATACGGGTTTTACCGGGACATCAATCTGGGTAGACCCTGCCCGGAATTTGTTCGTTGTATTTTTGACAAACAGGGTTTATCCTTCAAGGGAAAATAATAAACTTTTATCCATTAGACCGGAATTGCACAATGCAGTAATCCGGGCTATCGATTGAGGGTGCTAGTTTTGCAAATCCAATACGTTTCCGTAAATGAAATTATTTAAAAAATTCAGTTGGCTTTCTGCAATCATACCGGTAATTTTAATTTTGATTATTACACCGAATAATACCACTTCATTCGAAAATATTTTAAAAGAAAATCCATCCTACCCGAAAGTATTTCCATTAACAGCTGAAGATATTGAGTGGATTGAATCAACAATCACTAAAATGACTCTCGAGGAAAAGTGTGCTCAGTTAATTATGCCGCCTGTGTTCCGTGAGCAACTTGTTCCCGGGTCTAAAGGCTACGAAAAAATTGATTCTTTAGTTAAATACTATAAAGTGGGAGGATTAATTCTTTTCCAGGGTGATTTAAAATCAGAAGCAGAATTAATTAATATGATGCAAAGCTTAGCTGATATTCCACTTTTAATTGCATCTGATTATGAGAGAGGAGTGGGAACCCGAATCGATGATGCAGTTGAATTTCCTCACGCAATGGCTTTAGGTGCAACTCAGCAGTTTGAGTTTGCAAGAATGATCAGCAGCGCAACAAGTGATGAAAGTATTAAACTTGGCGTAAATATAAATTTTGCTCCTGTTGCTGATATTAACGACAACTCGGACAATCCAGTAATTAATATTCGTTCATTTTCCGAAAGGGAAAAATATGTTTCGAAGTTCGTTGATGAGTTTATAAAAGGTTCAGAAAACAAAAGTATCATTCTTGCAGTTAAACATTTCCCAGGGCATGGAAACACATCTATTGATTCACACTGGGAACTACCGAAAATTACCGGTAGCGAAAGATCACTTGAATCAAATGAATTACTTCCGTTTGAAAAAGCAATTAAATCCGGAATCCGTGCCGTTATGGTCGGACACCTGGAAGTTCCTGCTTTTGATCCTATTCCCGGAACTCCTGCTTCGCTTTCAAAACCAATAATTACCTTTCTTTTAAGAGAGCAGCTTGGGTTTGACGGACTTGTCGTTACAGACGCAATGAATATGGAAGCAATAACTAAATATTATTCTATTGACGAAGCAGCTTATCTTTCAATCAACGCCGGAAGTGATATTGTATTGATGCCCGTTGATCCTTTCGAAGCAATTAAATCCTTGGTTGATGCTGTGAATAAAGGAAAGCTTTCAACAGAAAGGATTGAACAAAGTGTAAGAAGAATTTTGGCTGCGAAAAGATGGCTGAAGCTTCATGAAAACAAATTAAACAATCCTGAAGATCTACCGTTTATTCAAAGTGAAAAAAAACATGAAGAACTTGCAAATTCTATTGCAGTAAAATCTATAACATTGCTGAAAGATAATACTGATCTAATTCCGCTACATCCGGAAAAATTTAAAAATATTTACTGTATAAATATTTCAGATGGCAGCGGTTCCGACAGGGCAAAATATTTCAGCAGAATTCTGCAAAACCGGATTGGAGAAATCAATACCTTCACACTTTCGAAAGACAGCAAAAAATATGATTACAGAAATGTTTTGAATGAAGTCAGGAAAGCTGATCTAATTTTACTTCCGGCTTTCATCGATATAAAAGCTTACCAGGGACCAATTAATTTATCTGCAGATCAGACGGACCTCATTGCAAATATTATAAAGATGAAAAAACCAACTATTTTAATCAGCTTTAAAAATCCTTATCTTATTTCATTATTTCCGGAAGCAACTACTTATTTAAATTCATTCAGTCATTCCCCTGCTTCGCAGCATGCAATGATGCAGGCAATTTTGGGTGAGATTGATATTTCAGGAACCCAGCCGGTTTCAATTCCAAAAACGGATTACATTTTCGGAAGTGGATTGAGTATATCAAAAACCGTAAATACAATTGTCACTAAAAGTGAACGAAATATCTACTCACCCACAATTGAATATTCAATTAACCGGGCAATAAGTGAAAATATTTTCCCGGGAGCTTCAGTTGCATTTTGTCAGGAAGGAATTATTAAATATCAAAAGAATTTAGGGACTATCGACTTTTCAGAAAACTCAAAGGAGATTCCTGAAAATTTTCGTTTTGATATGCATTCGCTTACTCAATTGATAGCAATTGATCTCCCAATACTACAACTGGCTGATAAAGGAAAATTAAAGCTGGATGATCCGATCACAATCTATTTTTCTAATGTGCCTGCTGAAAAAGAAAATATCACCATAAATAACTTATTATTCCATAATTCAGGGTTTGGAGAAAAAATTAATTGGCAGGATTCTATTTTAAACAAATTTGAGTTGGTAGAGACTATTCTTAAACAACCACTTGATTACACTACTTCTTCAAAAACAATTTACAGTGATTTAAATCTTATTTTGCTTCAGGAAATATTAGAAAAAGTTTCCGGTATTAGCTTAGATGAATTTACACATGAAAACATAGCTTCATCGCTTGATTTGGTGAGTACGAACTATAATAACGATATTGGGTTTAATCAGACTAACTATAATTCTAAGTTTTACAACTGGGAAAAATCTGGAAAAGATTCATTCAAAAGTTATTTAAATAATATTTCGGGATTCAGTGGTTTAAAGTCAACAGTTTCTGACTTATCAAAAGTTGCACAGATGTTTTTGCAGAATGGATATTATAACAGGTTTCAAATTGTAAGCAATCAATCATTAAATGATTGGTTACGTGAAATTCAAAACATTTTTTCGGGAGAATTCCAGGTAAAAATTTCAAAAGATAATTCAGGTAAGTTACAAACGGTTTCATTTATTGATACAATGGGTAATTCTCTTTGGATTGATAAACTACATAAATCTTTTTTAATTATTCTAACAACTGAGCAAATTCCGAATCAGCCACATCAGAAGTTTGCAGATTTTATAAATGATTTGAACTCAAAAGTTTTTAATGAATTAAATACACAGAACTAACTATGAAAACAGTAATATTGAAATTATTAGTCGTTACATTTATTTCCTTCTTTTTCTTTACTTCATGTAATTCAGAAAATGGGATTGGTTCCGGTATTTCTGATATTACACTCCCCGAAGGCTTTAAGATAGATATTTTCTCATCAAATGTTCCCGGTGCAAGATCAATGGCTTTGAGCCGGAATGGAATTTTATTTGTTGGAACCCGTGACCGAGGAGGAAACGTTTATGCTGTTTTAGACAACAACGGTGACTATAAAGCTGATGAAGTTGTTGTAGTTGCCTCCGGTCTAAATATGCCTAACGGAGTTGCCATCTTAAACGGTGATCTTTATGTAGCAGAAGTTAGCCGTATTCTGAAATTTTCAGATATAGAAAATACTTTTAGATCAAAACCATTTCCTGAAGTAATTCGCGATGATTTTCCTACAGAAACACATCACGGCTGGAAGTTTATAAAATTCGGTCCTGACGGAAAATTATATGTTCCGGTTGGAGCTCCGTGCAATATTTGTCTTTCTCCTGATGAAAGGTTTGCAAGTATTATGCGAATGAATCCTGACGGAAGTAATCTTGAAGTTTTTGCACACGGTGTAAGAAATACTGTGGGATTCGACTGGAGTCCCCTTGATTCAACCTTGTGGTTTACTGATAACGGTAGGGACTTACTTGGCGATAATATCCCTCCGGATGAACTAAATCACGCATCGGAATCCGGAATGCATTTCGGCTATCCTTTTGTTCACGGAGGGGATATTTTAGATCCCGAATATGGTGATGGAAAGGATCCATCGGATTACACGCCTCCTGTTCAAAAGCTTGGACCTCATGTTGCTTCTCTTGGAATGAGATTTTACACCGGAGAAATGTTTCCGACAGAATATAAAAATCAAATTTTTATTGCCGAACATGGTTCCTGGAACAGATCATCAAAGATTGGTTACCGCGTTACTCTTGTTAAATTAAATGGAAACAACGCAGTATCCTATGAACCCTTTGCCCAGGGCTGGCTTCAGGGTCAATCTGTTTCAGGCAGACCTGTAGATGTTCAGCAAATGCATGACGGTTCGTTACTCGTATCTGATGATTATAATGGCGTGATTTACAGAATCAGTTATGGAAACAATTAGTTGAAAGGATTTATTATATGATAATTGAAGCTTTCAAAGATGAATATATTCGCTATGAAAAATTAGCTGAAAGAGCAATAGACCAGTTAATGGAAGATGATTTACACAAAATTATCGGAGATGAAAATAATTCTGTTGCAATAATTGCAGGCCATATTTCAGGAAATTTAAAATCAAGATTTACAGATTTTCTTACTTCCGATGGTGAAAAAGAATGGCGACATCGTGACAGTGAATTTGAAGATAACAAACTTTCAAAAGCTGAAATTTTAACCCAACTTGAAGAAGGATGGAAAGTACTAAAAAACACACTTGATATTTTAACCGATAAAGATTTAAATAAAACAGTTACAATTCGTCAAAAACCACTTAAAGTAGTTGAAGCACTAACGCGTTCACTTGCACACACAAGCTATCACGTAGGACAAATAATTAGTATCGGTAAAATAATTCTTGGTAAAAACTGGAAAACTCTTTCAATTCCTAAAGGTAAATCAGAAGAATATAATCTGAATCCTACAATGGAAAAATTTAAATAACTTAATTTTTTAATCACACATCTATTCTTCATATATTTCTTCAGAAAAATAATTGAACTAAATAAATGAATCATGAATTCCTTTTAGGTCTTGGAAGTATAATTGTAATAGGAATAGCCGCACAATGGCTCGCCTGGCGTATTGCAATTCCTTCAATTCTTCTTCTGCTCGTTTTCGGATTTATTGCCGGACCAATTACCGGGTTTATTAATCCCGACAAGCTTCTTGGTGATGCGCTTTTTCCTATTGTATCTATTTCCGTTGCTATCATACTTTTTGAAGGCGGACTAAGTTTAAAACTTAAAGATCTCAAAAAGTCAGGAAATGTTGTCCTCAACCTGATTTCTATAGGTGCTTTTGTAACATGGATCTTGAGTTCATTTGCTGCTTATTTCATTCTTGATTTTGAATTTCCTATCGCACTACTTTTAGGAGCAATACTTATTGTTACCGGACCAACTGTAATAATTCCTTTGCTGCGTCATGTTCGCGTTACTGGCAGAATTGGATCAATAGTAAAATGGGAAGGAATTGTAAACGACCCAATTGGTGCAATAATAGCCGTCCTGGTTCTTGAAGCAATTCTCATCGGCAGTTTTGCTCAAACAATTTTTACAATCATTACCAGCATCATAGTTACTATTCTTATTGCTGCTGCCCTCGGCGGATTTGGTGCATTGGTATTAATTCAGTTTTTAAAACGTCATTGGATACCGGGATATCTTCACAGCAGCATTACACTTATGATCGTCGTTGGAATATTTACTGCTTCAAACCTGATACAATCCGAATCCGGTTTGTTATCTGTTACATTATTAGGTATCCTGATGGCAAACCAGAAGCAGGCAAATCTAAAACATATAATTGAGTTTAAAGAAAATCTTGGAATATTATTAATCTCTACTTTATTTATAATTCTAGCTGCCAGACTTAAGGTTGAAAATCTTGCCGATCTTGGAATTCACAGTCTTACTTTCCTTTTAATATTGATAGTTGTTGTCCGTCCGGCTTCAATATTTTTCTCAACAATAAAATCAGATTTAAGCTGGAAAGAAAAGGTTTTCCTTTCAATGATGGCTCCCCGCGGGATTGTTGCTGCTGCTGTTACATCAATTTTTGCAGTAAAATTAATTTCTGAAGGAGGATTCGAGCAAGCCCGCTTTATGGTTCCGGAAATCTTTTCAATTATTGTAGGCACAGTAACGTTCTACGGATTAATTGCAGTTCCTCTCGGTAAATGGCTTGGATTGGCAAGTCCGAATCCGCAGGGAGTTATAATTGCAGGCTCACACTTCTGGGCAAGAGAAATTGGCAGCATTCTTAAATCAAAAGGATTTGATGTGCTTATGGTTGACACAAACCGTGAAAATATTAATGAAGCAAGAATGTCAGGAATAAATACAATGTACGGCAGTATTATTTCAGAATATTTAATTGATGAAATTGATTTAGGCAAATACGGCAGCTTGCTCGCTTTAACACCAAATGATGAAGTGAATTCACTCGCGTCTCTTCACCTGACCGAAGTTTTAGGAACTTCAAAAGTATTTCAACTGGCACCTCACAAACAGGAATCAGCAAGAAAAGAGTCGGTTGCAAAACCACTTAGAGGGAGAATACTTTTTGGAAACGACTTCAATTACGAAAAATTAAATGAATTATTTTCAAGTGAACTAAAACTGAAATCCAATAATATTACTGATACTTTCACTTTCGAAAAGTTTAAAGAAAAATACTCTTCAAATGTTATCCCATTGTTCATAATTTCCGAAAGTAAAAAACTTGAAGTAATAACACCGGAAAATGAGCCAAAACCAGAAGAAGGCGATACAATAATAAGCCTTGTTAAAGAAGTAGATTAGACCAAAAATTTATCCCGCTGTTTCATCATTCATTTCTTCTGCTATATTTACCTGTACAATAATTTTCAATCATATATCTTACAATTTTTATGATTTCAGTTTCCATTAAATAAAATTAAAGGGGAAAATATGAAATCCATTTACTTCAAAAGAAAAATTTTATATTCACTCAGAACAGGCAGCTTATTTTTTTCCGGCATTTTTCTTCTCTTACTATTAACAAATTGTACCACTGTAAAAGAAACAATTTATCTTCAGCAAATTGAAGTCAACTCGCCAATTAGTCCCACTCCAATCAATATAACAACACCTGATAAAAAAGCAATCACGATTTCTCCAAGATTTTCCATCGGGACAACAAAATCAGTAAGCGGAATGATAAGTGGACATACTCCTATTAACGCTTCCGGCAATTTTCAGGTTGATACTATTTTCAATCAGTCCGGAGGATGGACATATACCGAAACACAAGGTGCAAATGTTTTTGAATACAGAGGTGAAAATCTCAAATGGAATATTCCTGATTTTACTATCGGGCTTGATGCTGATTTAAGACCATTTGACAAATTTGCTCTTTCAGGTGGATTTGCATTTTCACAAACTAAAAGTAAATCTCTAACTACCGGCAGATTTGGAATTGGATTTTTTGGTGGTGAAGAACGCATAGGATTAAGATTTGATGCAGGCCTCATCTGGCAGCAAGTTGCTTATGATGCTTCTACAGTTGTAGTGAGGGAATCAAGTATTATTAATGGAAACTCTGTTAGTGAAGTAATTTTTTATCGCGATATAAACAAAGAAGCCAACTTAAACTATTATTTATCTCTTACAGTAAATTCAATTTATCCAGAATGGCCGGTGAACTGGTTTTTGACAGCCGGATATCAAAATCTTAATCTTGTAGATTTTGAGCCCAGGGATTATGATGAATATTACTACCCTTTCTTTCCTTTAATCCCATTTCCATATGATCCAGTTATTACTGAAGATTTGCGTGGTGAAGCAAACGCAAATGTGTTTAATGTTTCGCCGGGAATCTACTTTGATTTTACGCAGGATATACGGATTCTTATTGGGAGCAGAATTTATTTTATTTCCGAGATTGAGGATTTATCTAAAGGAGTGTTCCTTGTTCCGATGCTTCAGTTTGATATGGGGTTATAATCGTTAGAAAAATGGTTCAAGAATTTAATAACTCATCTCATTCAGCTTGACTTTTCCACGGAAGATCCAGTAAATAGCAAAGGTGTAAGCAAAGACAAACGGAATTCCGATGCAGGCAATTATCAGCATAATTTCAAGAGTAGTTAAAGAGCTTGCTGCATTGTAAATATTTAAACTGAATTCCGGGTTGTTGCTTGCAAGAACTATGTTCGGGAAAATTCCTATGGCAAACAAACCAAGCAGAGCAAATATTGATGCGCAGGAAGAAAGAAAAGCATTGAACTCTTTACCGCGGGAAATTTCTCTTGGAATGTTTGCAATCGCAAGCATATTTAGCAGAGCAACAACAAAAAGATATGGAACATCTTTAAAATGCTGAACCATATTCGGATAGTAAATAAGCGTTGCCATTGTGGTAGTTACATAACAGATAACGAAAAAGATGATAGTGTTGTTCACCCAGCCTTTAAGCCTGTTTTGTAATTCACCTTCAGTTTTCATTACACTGTAAATTGATCCGTGCATCATAAAAAGTGCTACAGTTGTAATTCCAACAAGAACAGTGTAGGGATTAATTAAGTTCCAGAATGTCCCTATAAATTCTTTGTCAGCACCAATTGGAATGCCGGTAATAATATTTCCAAGTGCAACACCCATCAGTAAAGCAATTAAAAAACTGGCAACACTGAAAGAAACATCCCACATTTTTTTCCACCAGTGCATTGGTCTTTTACTTCTGAATTCAATTGCAACAGCGCGGAAAATCAACATAAAAAGAAGCAACATAAAAGCAGAATAGAAACCAGAAAAAACTGTTGCATAAACGTGAGGGAAAGCAGCGAACAAAGCACCGCCACCGGTAACAAGCCAGACTTCATTACCGTCCCACACCGGCCCGATTGAGTTTATCATTATCCTTCTTTCCTTGTCTTCCTTTACAAGCAGATGCAGCATACCGACACCAAGATCGAAACCATCAAGAATTGCATAGCCTGCAAGCAATGCACCAATCAGGAAAAACCAGATTGTATTTAAATCAAATATGAAATTCATAAAAATTATTTTAGGTTATCAATAAGTCTAAATTCCAAATCACAAATGTCAAAATACAAATAAATTTCAATCATCAAATTTCAAACAGTTTTAAATTTTAAGTTTTTTTCATTGCAGTTAGTTTGATAATTGAATTTTGTTATTTGGTGTTTTTAAAAACTAATTTTTGTCTTTCAAACTCAGAACCAATTGTTTCCGGTTCATCGGGCCCGTGTTGAATTTTTTCGTTCAGTAAATAAATAAAAAGAACAAAAAGAAAAGCATAAATTATTGTAAACAGGATGAGCGAAAACCATATTTGTCCTGCTTCTACTGCTTTTGATAAACCTTCTGAAGTTTTCAGCAAACCATAAACAATCCACGGCTGCCTGCCAACCTCTGCTGTTATCCAGCCAAGCTGGTTTGCAATCTGAGGAAGCAGAACCGAAAAAACTAAAATCCATAAAAACCATCTTTTATCGAATAATGATTTTCTCCACCAGAAAAAAACACTGAGAATGCTAATTGCGATTAAAGTGAATCCAATTGCAACCATCATATGATATGTCTGAAAAACAATGTTAACCGGTGGTCTTTCAGATTTCGGAAACGAATTTAAGCCGGTAACTTTTTCGTTTGTGGCACCACTGATTAAAAAACTCAGCATACCCGGAATTGCCATGCTGAAATTTACTTCCTGTTTATCTTCATTTACCCATCCAAACAAATAAAGCTTTGCATCTGTTTGATCGTTAAAAACTGCTTCCATTGCTGCAAGCTTTGCAGGCTGGTTTTTGTGAATTCCCACAGCACTGCTGTGACCTGTAAATAGCTGGAACAAAGATGCAAACACTGCAACGCACAAGGCAATTTTTATTGAGGCTTTTGAAAATTCAATGTGTCTCTTCTTAATTAAATAAAAGGCACCTACACTTATAACCAGAAAAGCGCCAGCAAGCCATGCACCCGAGAGCACATGCAGCAATCTATCAACCGAAGAAGGACTAAAGACCATAGCCCAAAAGTCTGTGATCTCTGCTCTTGCATTCATTCCCTCACCAACAATATGAAATCCTGCAGGAGTCTGCTGCCAGGAGTTTGCAACAACAATCCAGACTGCGCTGAACATTGAGCCGAGTGAAACCATTATGGTTGAAAGGAAATGTATTTTTGGACTTACTTTATCCCATCCAAAAACAAGTATTGCTAAAAACCCTGATTCAAGAAAGAAGGCAAAAATGCCTTCTGCGGCTAATGCACTTCCAAAAACATCTCCAACAAATCTTGAGTAAGTTGCCCAGTTTGTACCAAATTCAAATTCCATCACAATTCCGGTAGCAACCCCTATTGCAAATGTAAGTGCAAACACTTTTACCCAGAACCGGGTCATCTTTTCATAAAGGGGATTTTTTGTTTTTAGGTAAAGGCCTTCCATCAAAACCATTACGACGCCAAGACCAATACTGAGCGGAGGATAGATGTAGTGAAAGGCAATAGTAAAAGCAAATTGCAGACGTGCTAAAATTTCAGCATCCATTAAAGCTTCATTAACAAGTTGAAAATTTGTTTATCAAACTTATTAAAATGTGCAGCGGTTAAAAAGTGTGCAAACCGTAATTATGACCTAAATCAATGTTGTCCCGAATCGGGTTTGAGATTCAGCTTTTCCGCAAATTTGCTGGTAAAATCTCTTATCATTCCCCCAACCTCATTATTTTTTGTTGATCGTTCAAACGTTTCAGCCATTTTAAGAAATAACTGGTGAAAATGTAGATTCATATCTTCTACGGTCATATCCTTTGTCCACAAGTCAATAGAGTAGGTCATTGCTTCCTCTTTATCCCACAAGCCAAGCACAAGTGTTTGTGAATTTTTCTTTCCTTTAAAATCTGCATCTGTTGCTTCCCAGCTTATTTGCTCCGGTACATTTTTATCATCGAGTGAAACTGTTATTGTTATTTTTGATTCTTTCATAAAAAATGGTTTCCTCTGATTTAATTCTAATATTTATGATATACTGCAAAACCTTTTTTTACAAGCAGATCATTTATGTTTTCATAAGTCTCTCCACTTTTCTGCAACCAAATTTCAGCTAAGTAACGTCCATACTTCCCTTTTTTGTCTTTTATTGTTTCTAATTTAATTTCTTTATTCAAAATTTTTTCACGAAGAAAATCTCTTGATAATTTCCCCTTCTCTTTTTCAGCACCTCTCATTTCAGGAGCATTTATCCTGTTTAATCTCAGCTTTTCACTCTTTACCCAGGTGTGTAAACCAAGGTCAATATCTACAGTGCAGGTGTCTCCATCATAAACAGATGTTACAACCGCTTTATAATGATAGAGTGGTATTTTCATCTTTTTTCCTTTCCTTCCTGTTGTTTAAATTGTCTTTACGAAATTAGAAAAATTAAATGATTTAATTAATATATGTTCAGAATAAATTTATACGTCATTCTTCTTTTAACAACAATTTCTTTAAATGCACAGTTGAAGGTAAATGTCGGCAGCTATTTGGGTGGCGGAACAATTAAAGGAGAATCACCATCCGTCGGCAGCTTTAATGCTTCCTTATTTTTTGAGACCAACACAGTACTTTTTGCAGAAGTTACTCCAAGACTAGGATATTTTTTTGCTAAGGATTTTAATGCCTTAATTCCAAATTCCAGAAAGACTTACTTTCCGTACATGCAGGGAATTTATTTTAAGGGAATTACAACCCAGTATTTTTCAGGGAAGATTTTTTTAGAAGAAGGGGTAGGGCTGCTCGCTATAAATGATAGAACTTTTAATGACACAAACCTGTGGGCATACGGAGTTGTTTTGTCAATTGCCGGTGGCTGGGATTTACGCGGCTTCAATCTTGATGGTTTCCGTTTAGGTGCAGGAGTAGATTACGGAATTACATTTAATAAATCTTTACCGCAATACACTTCAATTCATTTGTATTTGAATTATTCTATTTGAGTTAATCTGCAAGATGCCCGTTTTCTAACTCTTTAACTAATCTATTCATTTTGTAAATTTTTTTAAGTGCTTCTATAATTCCTCTTGCATCAACAGCAACCATTCTATTCTCTTCAGTTCGGAAGATAAAACTTCCCGGCAGACTCTGGATATTTCCATCGAATGCAACACCTACAATTTCAGCATCTTCGTTTATTACCGGGCTGCCGGAATTTCCGCCGCTTATATCATTTGTTGCAACAAAATTAATTGGAGTAGATAAATCAAGTTCATCTATTTCATCTAGCCACCTATCATTCAAGCTCCAAGGAAATTTTTTATTGAATGAAAAATACCTGTCATACATTCCATAAAATGTTGTAAATGGAGGAGCTATCGTGCCGTTGTATGGAAATCCTTTTACAACACCGTCGGAAATTCTTAAGGTGAAAGTTGCATCAGGTGGAATTGTTGTTCCATAAACTTCAAACAAGGCTTTTCCCAATTCCAGGTTGTAAACTTCTTCGGAATCTTCCAATTCATTTATTTCATCTTCAAGTTGATTGGCTAGAGGCTCAGCATTTAACACAAAATAAATAAACGGATCACTTCCGTTCAAAATAGAATCAGGTCCCTGTTCCACAAGATCTTTTATTTTATCTTCACTTGTCAGGTAAGAATTTGATAAAATATAATCAACTGCATCGTCTCCTTCTTTTTCCCCGGTGAATGTTTTTACAAGTTCATCATCTTTACCAAGATATTTATAAAGCTCATCAATTTTTAATCTTAATAAACTATCATTCACGCTGTAATCAAAATCTTCAGGGAAAAGCTGATCAACAGTATTTTCCAACTCATCATCTTTATACTGACTGCTTCTTTCAGAATCAGGAAGAGCTAATTCTTTTGCAAGAGAAATAATATCATCAGCAATGTAAAAATATTCAGGTGTAGAAAATTGGTTTAATTCTAAAGCAAAATCCTGGTTTGTTTTTTTTGTAATTATTTTTCTTGACTCGCTGATTTTATCCCAGAGATCCCCATATTTTTTGTTTAATTCAGTATTATCATGAACAGCTTTTTTAAATTTATTTTCAAAATCAATTTTCCTCTGCATCAAAACCGGGTTTTGCAATCCTTTTAACATTCCACTGTACGCTTTTATTGAATTCTGATAACTTAAAAGCTGGTCATTCAACCGGGCTGCATGATCGGGATTTCTTTCTATCAGAGTCTGGAAAGTTTCAATCAGGTTTTTAAGCAGTGTTATTATTCTCGGATACACAATATCCCTTTTATATTCAAGCTGAGCAACGGTATTTAGTCTGTCGGTTGTTGCTGGATTTCCAACAACAAAAACCGGTTCACCTTCTTTAATTTCTTCATCACTCCATTTTAAATAATCTTCCGTCTTTAACGGAGTACCGTTTTCATTATAAACTCTAAAGAACGAACAATCGAGATCATAACGCGGATAAGTAAAATTATCATAATCACCACCGAATGAACCGGCCTGAGATTCGGGAGCAAAAACAAGACGAACATCATTATATCTTTTATAACCATAAAGAGAATATCTCCCGCCATTATAAAGGGGAACTACTGACACTTTAAGTCCGGTTGCATTTGATTCCCTTTCTTCAATTTCATTTATCTTATTATTCTCGGCTTCTAATTTTTCTGAAGCAGGAATGTCTTCAAGTGCATCCTGCACCTCATCTGTTACATCTCGGATAAGCACAAGCTGATCAACAAACAATCCTGGTACAGGTCTTTCATCATCAAGTGAATTTGCTATGAATCCATTTTCATGAAGATTCTCATTTTCTTTTTCAACCTGTGTTACACTTTCTCTTGCACAGTGATGATTTGTCATAATTAAACCATCAGCAGAAACAAATGAAGCAGAGCAATAGGTAGCAAACTTAAGTGCAGATCTTCTAACATGTTCGAACCAGTCTTTATCAGGAGTAAAATTATACTCCTGTTTAAAATAATCTGTCGGCGGGTATTCAAAGGTCCACATTTTTCCGGTATCAAATCTGCCGGCTTTAATTGTATCAGGATAGAAACTGCTTATTGATTCCTGTGAGAAGATAAGACTGTTGTAAAGAATAAATGAAAATAACAGAATATTAATTTTTTTGATCAGGATGGATTTCATAAAGTCACCTGTAATTAGAATCTTTTTTGAATAATAAAAGTGAAGGAATTAACATTAAATCTTCAATACATAATTTTGTCGTTGAAAATTTTAAGGGAATAGAATTCCGACAGGTTAAATCAGATGTATTTATTGGAAGCATGATGCAGGAATAAATTTACCCTTCATCAAAAGAAAGAATTTTTTGTAACTGATCTAGAACTCTAAATATATGAGTCAGGCTGATACAGTGGTTCAATTTCCCACTCATCTTCAATAGTTCCATAGCAATGTGAACATTTTGGAACATTGAAAACTACTTTTTCCTCACTTGGTGTCGCTCTCACAAAGTTAAGGATTGTTTTGCAGCTTGAGCATTGAACTGCATGGGAAGTTGTTGTTTTCGCACTGCAATCGGGACACAAATAACCCAAATCCCCCGGTCCTTCATTCGGATTTACCAGGAATAAAGAGTTACATTTAGAGTTGTTGCATTTAGCGAAGTGCCATTTAACAGTATCCGTAGTTTCGATATCGCTCTCCACAATTTTTGATATTTGAAATGTAAACACTATTATATAAAAAGTCTATTGAAAAATCACTCTCTGAAAAATATTTTTTCGGGAGTTCCTTTAAATCTTCATTTATATCAGATGACTAATATCAGTTAATAAATCATGCAAAAAAATACATATCTTTGTACCGGAAAAATTTTCAACTAAAAAGTCTAGTTCAGGAGAAATTAATGGGAAAAATAAACGGATTTAAGGCTTATGATATAAGGGGAAAAGTACCTTCAGAACTTAACCCGGAAATGGCTTATAAAATTGGGAAGGCGTTTTCAAAGTTTACAAATGCTAAAAAAGTAGTTGTGGGCAGAGATATAAGAAACTCATCCAAGGAGCTTGCAGATTCTCTTACTAAAGGCTTAACCGAAAATGGTGCTTCGGTTGTAGACATCGGTTTGTGCGGGACAGAAATGGTTTACTTTGCCACTCCGCATTTTGATGCTGATGGTGGAATAATGATTACCGCAAGTCACAATCCACCTGAATATAATGGAATGAAATTCGTAAAAAAAGATTCAGTTCCAGTTGGATATGATTCCGGATTGAATAAAGTTGAAGAATTAATTCTTTCAAATGATCTGGATCTAAAAACGGAAAATAAAGGTAAAGTTGATAACGTAGATGTTATGCCAGCTTTTATAGAAAATTTAAAGAGATTTTACAATCCTAAAAAAATAAATAAGCTGAAAATTGTTGTAAACGCCGGGAATGGCTGTGCCGGTTTGTCTCTTGATCAGCTTGAACCAAAATTGCCAGTTGAGATGATAAAACTGTTTAATAATCCTGATGGCTCATTTCCAAACGGTGTCCCAAATCCAATGCTGGAGGAAAACAGGAAATCGACTATACAGGAAATTAAAAAGCAAAAAGCCGATTTGGGTGTAGCCTGGGATGGAGATTATGACCGTTGTTTCTTTTTTGATGAACATGGAAATTTTATTGAAGGATATTATATAGTCGGATTGCTTGCAAAATCTATATTAAAAAATCACCCAGGAGAAAATATTGTTCACGATCCACGATTAGTATGGAACACAGAAGAAATTGTAAAACGACACGGGGGAAATCCTGTTGTTTCAAAAAGTGGTCATGCTTACATAAAAGAAAAAATGAGGGAAGTTAATGCAGTTTATGGTGGTGAAATGTCTGCACATCATTATTTCAGGGAAAATGCTTATTCGGATAGCGGAATGATTCCATTTCTTTTAGTTCTGCAATTAATGTCTACAGAAAATAAGAAACTATCAGAACTTGTTGATGAAATGATAAAGGAATATCCATGTTCAGGCGAAATAAATTCAACGATTGACGATCCTGCAGGAAAAATAAAAGAAATTGAAAAAAAATATTCTGATGGAAAAATAGATGAACTGGATGGAATTTCAATTGAATACCCAAATTGGAGATTTAATTTACGTATGAGCAATACGGAACCAATCTTACGTTTAAATGTGGAAAGCCGTAGTGATGAAAAGTTGATGAAAGAAAAAACTGAAGAGCTGCTAAAATTAATAAGGGAGTAATTTCAACTTTTTCAATTGATATTTACTTCAACCGTAAAAGGAATTTTTAATTTCTCCCATTCAAGTCTTACTATTGCAGACTTGTCTGAAATCTTTGTAATTGTGTATGTAAGCCATTCCTGCCAGCAATTGGAGCTGGTTTCCGGCTTAACCTGTAATCGCAAAACGTCTTCTTCTTCATTATATTCAAAAGCTCCCCACTGATCAGCAACACGGTTAAAAATTATTGTCCATTTGTCTTTGGTAGGAATTGTGAAAAAACTATAGCTGCCGGCTTTCAGGTTTTTTCCATTTATTGTAACCTCATCGCTAAAAGTAATTTTAGTTGCTTCATTCGCACCTGCTCTCCAAACCACATTATATGGAACCAGCCCACCCCAAATTTCTCTGCCTTTTACTCCCGGCCTGCTGTAATCGATTATTACTGTTGTGAATCCGACAACCTGTTCAACTTTTGCTTTTGGACTGATTCTTACTTCACCTTGACCTTGTGCAAAAATAAATCCGCTGCTGGATAATAAAATAAATAAGCTAAGTATTAACGTAATCAGATTGACATTTAATTTCATTGTATTCCCGATTATTTCTAAAAATCTAACTAAGATTAATATTTTTTTCAAGTTCATCAACAACTATATCTATCTCTTGCTTTGTATTATAAAAATGCGGAGAAAATCTGATATGGTTTGCTCTTAAAGTGCAAACAATATTCTTTTCAGAAAGATAGTTAAAAAATTTTTCTCCGTTCTGTGATTTAAAGCTAACAATCCCGGAAAAATACTTTTTGTTAACATCTTTTAATATTGGTTCAATTCCAATATTATTTAGACTATTAATAAAATATTCAGAGTTTAAAATGACTGATTTTTCAATCTCTTTAAAATCATATTTTTTAAATAGATTAAGAGATGCGTGTAAAGCGTAAGTACCAAAGGTATTTATAGTTCCCGGCTGAAATCTGCTTGCACTGTTTCGGAATTCAAGATTATAATCAAGTAGATTCCATGCATCTTTTACTGCCAGCCATCCGGCGTTTGTAACCCTGATTTTTTCCTGAAGTAATTTATTAACATATACAAATGCCATACCTTCAAGCCCTAGAAGCCATTTTTGTGTTCCGCAAGACAAAAAATCTATTCCACATTTTTCAACATCCAGGGTAATAGCTCCTAATCCTTGTATTCCATCTACAGAAAATATAATATTTTTCTGCCGGCAGTAATTTCCAATGACTTCCAGATCAACTCTGTAGCCTGATAAAAATTGTACCATACTAATTGATATTAATTTGGTTCCAGGCTTTATAGAAGTTATCACGTCTTCTGCAGTGACAATTCCATTTTCAGATCTGATAAAATCAATTTCAATTCCTTCACTTTTAAGATTTAAGAAAGGGTAAACGTTTGCCGGAAACTCAGCATTATTAAGTAATATTCTATCTCCATTTTTTAAATCAATTCCCTGTGCAAGTATATTAAATCCGTTTGTTGTGTTATCAACGTAAGCAATTCTATCTGGTGAACAATTAATCATTTCCGCCAACATTTGTTTAGTTTCCGAAGCTATAGAAACAAGTTTTGAATAATTGTTTATTTCATCTTCACTTTTGTCTTTTATTAAATTTTCCAAAGCATTTCTTACTGGCTTACTCATTGGTCCGCAGGATGCATGATTAAAATAGGTCTGACGACTTTGTAAATGAGGAAAGTCCTCTCTTAATTCATCCGGATTAAACATATGATCTTCATTCTTTGGATTTTAAAAATGATGTGATTGCACACTTCTTTGATATTAGCAACTATAATATTTAGATTTTATAATACAATTTTACAAAGAATTATTCTAATAACTTTAACTGCAGAGTTAATCGATGAAATCCAAAACCACCAAACTAAAAGCCAAAAAACCAAAAGAACTTACAACTTATGAATTAAGATGGAAATGTGATCCGGAAGTTTTTGAATTCACTAATTCCAGCGAACTTGAACCGATTGAAGGAATAATCGGCCAGGAAAGAGCACTAAAAGCTCTAAAGCTTGGAGTTGAGTTAAGAGCACCGGGTTACAATGTTTACATTGCCGGACTTTCAGGTTCCGGTAAAGCTACAACGGTAAAAAACATGCTTGAAACAATTAATGCTGATTGTCCCCCCGTTTTTGATTACGCTTATGTAAATAATTTTAAAGATGCTGACAGACCAATACTTCTTGTTTTTCCAAAAGCAAATGCAAAAATATTTAAAAGAAACTTAAGCCGTGCTATTGAAATGCTTAAAAACAGGATTCCAAAAACTCTTGAGAGCAATCATTACCTGGAAAAAAAGAAAAAGATAATTGGTGAATACAATCAGAAAGAACAGCAGTTGATGAACGACTTTGATGCAAAGCTTAAAGAAAAAGGTTTTGCATTGGGACAGGTAAAAATCGGTGAAGCTATCAGACCGGATATACTTCCTTTAATAGAAGACGAGCCGGTTCCGATATTTCAACTTGAAGAAAAAATAAAGGAAGGTAAGTTAACTAAAGAACAGGCAGAAGAAATTGTTAAAAAATATAATGAGCATCAAAGTGAGCTTCAGGTTCTATTTAAAAAAGGTTTAAAGATTAGTCAGGAAATTCAGGAGAAACTAATTCAGCTTGAAAAAGAATTTACTTCAGGTGTAGTTGCTGCAATTATGGAAAATGTGAAGGACAAATATGATTCACCCAAAATCAAGGATTATCTTGACCAAGTTGAACAAAACATTCTGGAAAATATTCAGGCATTTAAAGGAGCTAAACCACTTGGTGAAAAGTCAAGCGAAGGTTTTTTAATTGATTACTTTAAAGAATATGATGTCAATATTATTCTAGACAACAGTGATACGAATCAATGCCCTATAATAATTGAAACATCTCCATCTTATTCAAATTTATTCGGTGCAATTGAAAGGGTTGGTGACGGGAGAGGAAACTTTTACAGCGATTTTACAAATATAAAAGCTGGCTCGCTATTACGAGCCAACGGCGGCTATATTGTTTTGAATGTCCTACATCTTTTTGAAGAAGTTGGTGTGTGGAAAAATTTAAAACGTGTTTTAACCTATCAGAAACTTGAAATCCAGGATATTCCAAGTGTTTTCCAGGTTTCATCATCTACCCTTAAACCCGAACCGATTGATCTGAACTTGAAAGTAATTTTAATTGGAAGCCAGCACATTTATTCACTTTTATCAGAATATGAATATGACTTTAAAAAGATGTTCAAAGTGAAAGCTGATTTTGATTATGAAATAAAAAGATCGGACAAAGTGCTGCAGGAATATGCAAGGGTTATAAAAAAATTAATCAAAAACGAAAACTTAATGGAGTTTGACAAATCCGCCATTGCCAGGCTTATTGAAACCGGAGCAGTGTTTGCAGGAAGCCAGGATAAATTAACTACAAGATTTTCCCGTATTTCAGATGTTGCCCGCGAAGCAAACTTTTGGGCAATGGACGATGGCTTTAATACAGTTTCATCTGCGCATGTTGAAAAGGCTTATGAAAATGCAGTAGAACGACATGGAATGCTTGAGTCTAAAATTACAGATATGTATGAAGAAGGAACATTTTTAATGGATACCGAAGGTGAAAGAATCGGGCAGATAAACGGACTGGCCGTTTACTCCGCAGACTTTTACTCATTCGGAAGGCCAACAAGAATAACTGCAACAGTCTCTCTCGGCAGTGGAAATATTATTAATGTTGAACGTGAAGCCGGAATGAGTGGCAGGCATTATAACAAAGGCGTGTTAATTATTTCAGGATATTTTAAAGAAACTTTTGGTCAGGATTATCCGCTTACATTTAATGCAAATCTTGTATTCGAACAATCCTATGGAACGGTTGACGGAGACAGCGCATCCTGTGCTGAAATTTTTGCTTTACTTTCTACTTTATCAGCACTGCCGATAAAACAATACATTGCGGTTACCGGTTCCTTAAATCAAAAAGGTGATGTTCAGCCTATCGGTGGAGTGAATGAAAAGGTATCGGGTTTTTATGAAATTTGTAAAATGAATGGGCTTACAGGCAAACAAGGAGTGGTTATTCCTGAGCGAAATGTTAAAGAGCTTATGCTGACAGAAGAAATTATTGAAGCAGTTAAAAACAAGAAATTTCATATTTATCCCATTACACGCGTTGAGGAAGGAATTGAAATTTTAACCGGTGTTAAAGCCGGGAATAAAATTGCAAAAGGTTATGAAGTCAATTCCGTGTTTTACTTTGTTGAAAAGAAGTTGAAAGAGATGTATAAAAAATCAAGAGTTGTCCAGGACGAAAAGAAAACATCTAAACGTAAAAAATAATCATCAAGATATGATAGCACTTTCAACAAATCGCACAAAGATTCTTGCCACAATTGGTCCTGCTACATTTTCTGTTTCACAATTAAGGAAATTAATTCTTTCCGGCACAGATGGTGTCCGTTTTAATATGTCACACGGTAATTATGATTTTTTTGAAAAAGTTTTTAACAATATTCACCAGGCTTGTACTGAAGAAAAAACTCCTTTAGCCGTTCTTATCGATTTACAGGGTCCGAAAATAAGAATTGGGGAACTTGAAAAAGATAAAATTGAAATTAAGTCCGGAGAAACAATTGAATTAACAACAGAAGAAATGAGAGGTAACGAAAAAGTTATTTCAACAAACTATTCTCAGCTTATTGCTGATGCTGAGATTGGAAAACATATCTTAATTAATGATGGGCTCATCCGGCTAAAAATAAAAGGGAAGAAAGAAAAATCTCTTATTTGTCTTGTTGAAGAAGGAGGAATGTTAACACCCAGAAAGGGATTGAATCTACCTGGAATTAAATTATCTACTGCGTCGGTTACAGAAAAAGATTTTTCAGATCTGGAATTTGTTTTACAACACCGGGTCGATTACATCGCGCTTTCTTTTGTTCGAAGTTCCAATGATATTTTAAAACTAAAGGACTGGCTTAAACAACGTAATCATGCAATCCCCGTTATAGCGAAAATTGAAAAGAAAGAGGCAGTTGATGATTTAAATTCAATAATTGAAGCTGCTGAAGGAATTATGATTGCAAGAGGCGATTTGGGTGTTGAGTTATCACCTCAGGATGTTCCGGTTATTCAGAAAGATATTATAAAAAGATGCAACGAAGTCGGTAAAATGGTAATCACTGCAACACAAATGCTGGAATCAATGATTCATTCTCAAATGCCTACACGGGCTGAGGCATCTGATGTTGCAAATGCTGTATGGGATGGAAGCGATGTTGTGATGCTAAGCGGCGAAACTTCAATTGGTGATTTTCCTGTAGAAACCGTTAAAGTTATGAATGAAATTATCTGCAAAGCAGAAGAACATCATCTTGCAACCAAAAATATTAATTATGAAATTCCGGAAGATTTTGAAGAAAATATTTTTGACTCAGGCTGCAGAGGTATTTCAATTATTGCAAACCAGGTAAAAGCCAAGGCAATAGTAGTATTTACGTTTAAAGGAAGAGCAGCCAATGGAATTGCAAAATACAGACCTGAATCGCAAATTATTGCAATTTCCAATGATTTTAATACAATTAATAATTTATGTTTGCGTTGGGGAGTTAAGTCGCTTTATATAGAAAAAATAAATAAAGATCATATGGCAATTGATGATGCTAAAAAACTGATACTGGATGCAGGACTTGTAAAAAAAGATGATATCGTTATATTTATGTCACGCGCTCCTCACACTGAAAAGAGCAGAACTGATTGGTTAAGATTTGAGGTAATGTAAATGAACCCGGATGTAATAGAAAAAGAAAAAATGAAATTAGCTCAATGGTGGAAGCCGGAAGGAAATAAAATTCTGTGTACCCTTTGTCCGCGTTATTGCAAAATTGGTGATGGACAGCCTGGATTTTGCTTTATCAGGCAAAATCATGGCGGTAAACTTTACACAACCGGTTATGGCAGACCAACAGGATTTGCAATCGACCCGATAGAAAAAAAACCATTGAATCATTTTCTGCCCGGAACATCAGTGCTGAGTTTTGGAACAGCAGGATGTAATCTGGGATGTAAATTTTGTCAGAATTGGTCCATTAGTAAAGCAAAACTTGATGAACTAAACTCAATGAACGCAGAACCCGAAGAAGTTGTTAAACTTGCCAAACATTACAATACTCCTTCAATTGCTTACACATATAATGACCCAACAATATTCGGTGAGTATGTAATTGATATTTCTAAAATTGCCAGAGAAGAAGGTATTAAATCAGTGATGGTAACTGCCGGATATATCGATAAGGAAGCACGCAAAGATGTTTATAAATTTATTGATGCAGCTAATGTTGATCTGAAAGGATTTACAGACAGATTTTATTGGAAAAATACTTTTTCTCATCTTGATGATGTGCTTGATACATTAATCTGGCTGAAAAATGAAACTGATGTGTGGTTTGAAATTACAACACTCTTAATTCCTGATGAAAATGATTCGGATGAAGAGGTTAAAAGGGAGTGTGATTGGATTCTAAATAATCTCGGTGAATCTGTTCCTCTTCATTTTACAGCATTCCATCCTGATTTTAAAATGATGAATAAAGAAAAAACACCTGAGACAACATTAACAAGAGCTAGAAACATAGCGTTGAAATCAGGAATAAAATTTTGCTATGTCGGAAATGTTTTTAACCGGGATGGTCAGACAACATATTGTCCAAACTGTAAAAAAGCATTGATCAGAAGAAACTGGCATTCTGTTTTAACTAACAGGCTTCAGGGAAATGAGTGCTACAATTGCGGGTATAATGTCCCCGGTTACTTTGTCTAATAACTTTTTACAATAAATCGGAATTTATTAATGAAAAACCTTAAGGGAAAAACTGCGTTCATTACCGGTGCATCTTCAGGAATCGGTAAAGCCTGTGCTGAATTATTTGCTGAAAACGGAATTAACCTTATTCTTACAGCCCGAAGGATTGAAAGGATAAAGTCACTTGCAACTGATCTTGCGAACAAACATGCTATAAAAACCATCCCTTTTAAACTTGATGTAAGAAATTCCAAAGAAGTAGAAGGTGTAATATCTTCTCTAAAAAATGAATTTAAACAAATAGATTTTTTAATTAACAATGCCGGACTTGCAAGAGGATTTTCCAAAATACACGAAGGCGAAATCTCACACTGGGATGAAATGATTGATACTAACATTAAAGGATTAATTTTCGTTACAAAGCATGTGGTTCCTCTGATGATAAATTATAAGAGCGGGCATATTGTGAATATTGGTTCAACTGCCGGACACGAAGTTTATCCTATGGGAAATGTTTATGCTGCAACAAAGTATGCAGTTAAGGCTCTAACCCAATCCATTCGGTTAGATGTACTTGATACAGGAATAAAAGTAAGCAGTGTTGATCCGGGAATGGTTGGTACTGAGTTCAGCGTGGTTCGTTTTTCAGGCGATGAAGAAAAAGCAAAAAATGTTTATCGTGGAATTGAACCTTTGGATGCAAGAGATGTAGCGGAAGCAGTTTTGTTTTGCATATCGAGACCGGAAAATGTAAACATCAATGAAATTATTTTAACTCCGCAATACCAGGCTTCATCCACACAGGTAATTCGTAAAGAATAATTTCATCAAACAAACAAGCTGATGTCTCCGGCACCCTCACGGACTATTAGAGGAGTCTCGTTGCTAAGATCAATCACACTGGATGATTTTCCCGATAGATTACCTGAGGCAAGCATTAAATCGATCTGAGAGTTGAAAATATTTTTTATTTCATTGGGATCAACTAAAACATCCCCCTTACGGTTTGTTGTGCTTGTGCTTATTATCGGATGGCCAAGTTCTTCAACAATTTTTAGTGCTATATTATGATTCGGAATCCTTATTCCGACAGTTTTTCTTTTTGTCCACAATTTTTTTGGGATTAATTTAGAAGCAGGTAAAATAAATGTATAAGGACCAGGTAATAAATGTTTCATTGTTCTGTATGCGTAGTCAGAAACTTTAGCATACCTGGCAATTTCCTTTAGATCTGGAATAATAAAACTAAGTAATTTAATATCCGGATTGCTTTTAATTGCCTGAACTCTTGAAAGAGCTTCTTTATTAAAAATGTCACATCCAATTCCATAAACTGTATCGGTTGGATAGATTATAACTCCGCCGGTTTTAAGTACATCAACTGCCTTTCTAATATATCTAATCTGTGGATTTACGGGGTGTAATTCATAATATTCCATTTCTTTTTCCCTTAAATAAATAATTACTTCACACTGTCAATTTTATCGCTCTAAAATAAAAAGAATAGATTCTTAATCAATTGAAATATTAACAAATTTCTATGATTTTCTGATAAAATTTGATGTCTGATTTAATGAAATTGTATTTTATTTTTAAATGAATTTTGTATATTTGATGCTCAATTTTAAAGACGTATTGATTTACAGGAGAATTAAATGGGACGCAAATGTCAGCTTACCGGCGTAGGCCCAAAAGCCGGAAACAGTATTTCGCATGCGCATAACAAATCCAAGAGAAGATTTTTGCCAAATCTGCAAAAGAAAAGAATTTGGGTTCAGGAATTGAACCGTTATGTTACTTTGAAACTTTCCACAAGTGCTATCAAGAATATTAATAAAAACGGCACCTCGTTAATTGCTAAAAAAATAAGGAGTGGAGAGATAAGCGTTCGAGGATAATTGATAATTATTATTTAAAAAATTTAAAATAAAAAAGGAAGCTCAAGTATGGCTTCCTTTTTTTATTCTATTTTTTATTTCTATTCTCTTACAACCCATACTTTAATTTTTGCATTAACACTCGGATGCAATTTAATACTCACACTATATATTCCGAGAGTTTTAATCGTTTCTTCAATTTCTATCTTTCTTTTATCTATATCATAACTTTTTTCTTTTAATGCATCTGCTATCATCTGAGTTGTAACTGAGCCAAATATTTTATCTTCTTCGCCAACCTGAACGGGAATTGTAACAGAAACTTTTTCAAGTTCAGTTGCTACTTCTTCTGCAGCTTTTAATTCCTGCTGAGTCTTTTTAGCAGCTTGTCTCTTTTCTTCTTCAAGAGCCCGGACATTGCCTTTTAAAGCAGCATAAGCAATTCTGTGAGGAAGCAGGTAATTTCTTGCATACCCATTCTTCACATCAACTACTTCACCGATTTTTCCAAGCGGCTCATAATCTTGTCTTAATATAACTTTCATACTTTCTCCTTTTTTACCTTACAGTATCTGAAACATACGGCAAAAGAGCCATATGCCTTGCACGTTTAATTGCCAGTGCAAGCTGTCTCTGATATTTTGAACTTGTACCAGTAATTCTTTTAGGAATTATTCTTCCCTGTTCAGTTGTATATTTCTGCAGCAGCTTTACATTTTTATAGTCAATATATTTAATGCCCTGCTGTGTAAATCTGCAGACTTTTTTGGCTTTAACTTCCTTTTTCATCCTTGTTTGATCCGTTCTCATTTATTAAATCCGATTCTTCTGTTGATAAAAATTTATCGAATGAGTCTTCAGTATAATCGTTGTTATTATCATCCTCAACACTTTCATTACTTTCAGTATCAGCCCCATTATCTCCTTCATTAATTTTTCCTCTTTTATTAAGGAACTGAATTCTTCTGGCCTTTATTTCAACAATACTCCTGTTATGACCATCATCAGTTTTCCATGTTCTGCTCTGAAGTTCACCGTCAACCAGAACAGCCGAACCTTTTTTAAGCCGGTCTCTGCAGCTTTCCGCAAGTTTATTCCACGCAACAATTCCAACATAACAAACATCCTCCTGCCACTGGTTAGAACTGTCTTTGTATTTCCTGTTGGACGCAAGAGAGAAATTAACAACCGGAGTTTGGTTTGTTGTTTGCCTGAATACGGGATCTTTTGTAAGATTTCCGGCAACAATTACATAGTTAATTTCCGGCATTTTCAAATCGGCCATGATTCAATCCTCCATACTATCATTGGTTAGTTATTATTATCGGTCTCTTCTTCTTCGTTATCTTCATCAGAGCTAACAGAAGAAGCAACTTTTTCTTCAATATCTACAATTTCAGAAGCTTCTTTTTTATCTTTTTCGATTTGCTCCAGAGCTTCACTTGAAAGTTTGATGTTCAGGTATCTTAAAATATTTTCGTCAAGTTGGAATTGTCGGTCGAGTTTGGAAATTAATTCTGGAGGGGCATCGTATCTGAAAATAGCGTAATAACCTATCTTATTTTTATTAACCATGTAGGCTAATCTTTTCCTTCCCCAGTTTTCTATTTCCCTAATGGATCCACCAAGAGTGGATATTGATTCTTCAATCTTTTTTAGGATGGCCTCTATTTGATCATCTTCAAGAGTTGCATTGATAAGAACAGCACTTTCATAAACACGATTACTCATATGTAACTAATCCTCCCTATGGACTTAAGGCTTCCTTCATTGAAAAGAAGCAGGGTTTCTAAATATGTCTTAATTGAGGGGCAAATTTATTTAATAATCGGCGCAATTACAAGCGCAATTACTGCCATTAATTTAATTAAAATATTCAAAGATGGTCCTGAAGTATCCTTAAATGGATCTCCAACTGTATCACCAACAACGGCTGCTTTATGAGGCTCTGAACCCTTAAAGTATTTTTGTCCATCGAATTCTATTCCATCTTCAAACATCTTTTTAGCATTGTCCCAGGCTCCACCAGCATTTGCCTGGAATATGGCCATCAAAACCCCTGTAACAGTTACACCAGCCAATAATCCGCCTAGCATTTCTGCCCCGCCTGCTAAACCAATTATTATTGGAGAAAGCACAGCAAGCAAACCTGGAACTATCATTTTCCTTATTGCTGCCTTTGTAGAAATTTCAACACACTTTCCATATTCAGCTTTTCCATCAGCTTCTTCAAAAATTTTCTTATCTTCACCTGACCACTCGCTCATCTCTTTATTCTGATTTCTTTTCATAGCTTCCAACGCATTTTTCAGAGGTAATATTGTTGTAAATTGGCGGCGTACTTCCTGAATCATAGACATAGCTGCTCTGCCTACTGCACTCATTGCAAGAGCAGAGAATAGAAAAGGAAGCATTGCACCCAGAAACAAACCTGCCATAACCGGGGCTTTAGAAATGTCTATCGATTTAATATTAGCAGATGTCATAAATGCACCAAATAAGGCAAGTGCAGTTAATGCAGCAGAACCGATAGCAAAACCTTTTCCGATAGCAGCAGTTGTATTTCCAACAGCATCTAACTTATCTGTCCTTTGTCTTACTTCTTTTGGTAGTTCGGACATTTCAGCAATTCCACCAGCGTTATCTGAAATAGGACCATAAGCATCAACGGCTAATTGAATTCCAGTATTTGAAAGCATTCCTACTGCAGCAATAGCAATTCCGTATAAACCGCCCATATAAAATGCACCGAGAATTGAAGCAGCAATAACGATTACCGGCAATGCCGTAGAAATTAATCCTGTACTGATACCTGCAATAATATTTGTCGCTGTTCCTGTTAATGATTGCCTTGCAATTCCAATTACAGGCTTTTTACCAAATCCGGTAAAGTATTCAGTAATAATTCCAATTAAAACTCCGGCAACTAATCCTATAACGGTAGCAAAAAATATGTTTAGTGAAGTAATCGTATAAGTTGTTCCATAAAGCAAATCTTGGTATTCCCAACTTTTTGGAAGCATCGAATCAATAATAAAGTAAAGTGCAACTATCATTAAAGCAGATGAGCCAAACTCACCAATGTTTAATGCTTTTTGTGGATTACCACCTTCCTTAACTTTTACAAAAAATGTTCCGAGTATGGACATCACTATTCCAACACCAGCAATAACCAAAGGCAGCAGGACTGCACCCAGTCCGTTAAAATCAGTAAATTCAGGAATTCCAAAAAATGCTGCGCCTAGAACCATTGTTCCAACTATTGAACCAACATAAGACTCAAAAAGATCTGCACCCATTCCAGCAACATCACCCACATTATCACCAACGTTATCAGCAATTGTAGCGGGGTTTAAAGGATGATCTTCCGGAATACCAGCTTCTACTTTACCAACAAGATCGGCTCCAACATCAGCAGCCTTTGTATAAATTCCACCCCCAACTCTCGCAAACAATGCTATTGAAGAAGCTCCAAATGAAAAACCTGTTATCACAGTCAAAACTCTATTTAAATCATGTGCGGCATTAATGCCAAATAGATCACTGTAAATAATAAATAAAACACCCAAGCCAAGAACTCCTAAACCAACAACAGCCAGGCCCATGACGGATCCGCCTGAAAAAGCTATCTCTAAAGCCTTTCCTAAACTTCCTCGTGCTGCATTTGTAGTTCTGACATTTGCCTTAGTAGCTACCTTCATTCCTATAAATCCTGCCAATGCAGAACAGAATGCACCAACTAAAAATGAAACTGCAATAAGGGGAGATGAATCCTGAGGGTTAGCAGAAACAGCCAATAAAATTGCAACACTTATAACGAAGATAGCCAGAACTTTGTATTCAGCTTTAAGGAAAGCCATTGCGCCTTCAGAAATGTGTCCTGCAATTTTTTTCATTTTGTCTGTCCCGGCATCTTTCCTGGAAATTTGTGCAGTTTTGATCCAGGTATAAAGAAGAGCTAAAAGTCCAAAAACCGGAATACTATAAAAGAGCAAATGCATTTTTTAATCTCCTGAACTTAGGAATGTGTTTTAATTAAATTCATTTTCGGAAGGAGGATTTTTAAGTTTGCTGTTTATATTCAGCATTCTTTTGCTTCCTCCAATAATAAATTCTTTTACAAGCAATGAAATCTCATTAAAAGTAATTTTAATTTTTCCGAATTCAACATCAGAAAAATTTTCAAGAACATATTCTGCTAAATCTTTATCTGCAGGTTTATTACTGATACCAATTCGAATTCTTGGAAATAAATCCGATCCGGTACTGTAAATAATTGATTTAAGTCCATTGTGTCCTCCGTCTCCACCGGCTAACCTGAGTCTGTACTCCCCAGACGGAAGATTTATATCATCAACAACAACAAGAAAATCATCTAACTGTAATTCATACTCCCTAATTATCTGTTCAGCAGCCACACCGGATCCGTTAACAAAGGTAGTTGGTTTAGCAAGAATGTACTTATTCCCCTCAAGATTGCCTGAAGTAAAACAATAATCAGCTTTTGAAGCCTGAAAAATCAATTTCTGTTCTTGTGCAAATTGATCCAGAAAAAGGAATCCGGCATTATGCCTGTTTAACTGATAACCAGAACCCGGGTTTCCTATTCCAAAAACAGCCCGCACAACTTTTATTATTCTTTTTCTTCCTCTTCTTCTTCAGCTTTTCCCTTACCAATAACTTCAGGTTCAGTAGCTTCTTCAAGAACTTCTTCAGCTACTGGTGTCTCCTCTTTCACTTTCTGATGACTTACCATAACAATCATAGAATCTTCCGAATTCAAAATTTCAATATCAGGTAATGAAATATCTTTAATATGAATTGAATCGCCAATCTGCAGTGCTGAAATATCTATTTCAATATGCTCAGGTATATCTTTTGGTAAACATTCAATATCAAGCTTATGAAGAAAGTGTTGAAGTACTCCGCCTTCCTTAATTCCGGCAGCTGTTCCTTTTAATTGCACGGGTATCTCTAATTGAAGCTTCTCACCTGTTGTTAAACCTAAAAGATCAAAATGAACAACTCTATCTGTTACCGGGTCAAACTGAATATCACGAATAATACAATCTAATTCTTCACGACCTTCAAGCTTTAAAGAAATAAGATGAGTTTTTGAGGTAAATACAAGAGGATTTATTGATCGTTCCAAAACATCCACCGGAATCGGGTCTGTATGTTTCGAATAAAAAATTCCGGGAACTCTTCCATTTTTTCGTAAATCACTTCTGGATGATTTTGAAACCGATTTACGTTCATTTGCTTCTAATGTTACTTTTTCCATTTTAACTCCGTGTCTAAATTATCCTTTATCGATATTAAATAGTGAACTGATTGATTCATTATTAAAAGTTCTTTTTATCGCCTCAGCAAAAATTTCTGAAGCCGAAATAATTTTGATTTTATCTGTACCCGAATTATGGGTATTTATTGAATCACTAACAAAAAGTTTTTCAATTTGTGCATCTGCAATTCTTTTCATGGCTTCACCTGAAAGAACAGGATGAGTAATTGCGCCAAATATTTTTTTTGCTCCCTTTGATTTTAGTGCTTCAATTGCACTAACAAAAGTTCCTGCCGTATCAATAAGATCATCAACAATAAGCACATCTTTATTTTCTACATCGCCAATTATATGCATAACTTCAGCAAGATTTTGTTTGGGCCTTCTTTTATCGATAACTACAAGACCACAATTAAAAAGTTTTGCATAAGCTCTTGCAATTTTTATTCCGCCGACATCCGGAGAAACAACTACTAAATTATCCGTTTCTATATCCAGATGGGATCGAAATACGGATGAGCCATATAAATGGTCAAATGGTATATCAAAAAATCCCTGGATCTGCGCAGCATGAAGATCCATTGTTATAACCCTGTCGGTTCCTGCTGTGGTCAGAAGATTAGCAATTAGCTTAGCAGATATTGCAACTCTTGGCTGATCTTTTCTATCCTGTCTGGCATATCCAAAATATGGAATTACAGCAGTTATCATTCTTGCAGAAGCTCTTCTGGCTGCATCAATCATTATAAGCAATTCCATTAAATTATCAGAAGGAGGATTGGTCGACTGTACTAAAAACACATCCTGACCACGAATATTCTCCCCATACTTTACCCAAATTTCACCATCGCTAAATCTTTTTAATTCCAGATTACCAAGATCTTTACCAAGTGTTTCAGCTATTTTTTTAGCTAGAGGAACATTTGATCCTCCGGCAAATATCATATAATCGTTCGATACCATAATTTGGGATTTGTCGATAATCTTCAAAAACAGACGCCAAATATATGTAAAGGGGTAAGTTATGTCAAATTAAGTTCTTAGGGTGAATTCTTGCTGCTTTTATCCGAACTTGTTAATTCTTTCGTTTTCTAATTAAAAAATAAATAACTACAATTAAAACGAAGCCGGACAGCCAAAAAATCCAGGTAGGGGTTTCTTTAAGCTTGAAAGGTTTGAAGGTTACAGAAATGGTTTTTCCTCCTCCAATTTCTGATAATTTATATTTCCATGTTAAAGTTCTGCCAGATACTTCCTGCGCATTATGAGTTATAATATCACCAGGGAAAGTATATTTATAAGTTACAGAATAATTACTTGCATCAATACCAAACCCGGTTGCCACCGGAGGAACAAACTGGGAAAAATTGATTAAACCTGATGAGCTTTGTGCAAATTTAAAATGATAGTCAGAAAAAGCTTTTGACTTATTTAAAGAATCAATATTTGAAAATGAAAATTCAATTATTGCATGCGTTGTGCTGTCAATAGTGTCTTTATAGACTTCTACATTTTCTATTTTACTGAACGGAGTAGAAAACTGGCTACGGATAGAATCAGGATTGAAAATTCCAAGCTTATCAACAAAGTCAATGCTTTCCTTATCGGGAAGCATCATCCAGTAATCAATTTTCATATAACCCGATCCGTCAGTATATAATTTTGTTTCCTGATAATAATTCAGGCAGCCGGACAGAAACAAAAGTGGAATAAGAACACACAAAAATTTATTCACTTTGTACCATTAAGATTGTTTTGATCAATAGTACAATTCTTTTCAGAATCTTAATTGTTAAATGGGAATCAAATTTATAGAAAATTTAGTTTTTTTTCATTAGTTTCGCATCACTTAATTTGAACGGAGATTAAACAAATGCCGACCTATGAATATAAATGTTTAAAATGTAATCTTAAATTTGAGCTATTTCAAAAAATTAATGATGATCCGGTAACTGAGTGCCCAAATTGTAAGGGGAAGGTAAAAAGATTAATAAGTGGTGGCACTGGTCCGATATTTAAAGGCAGCGGATTTTACCAAACAGATTATAAAAATACCGGCAAGGAGCACACAACAAAAAATACAGAATTACCAAAAAGTGAGCCTAAGAAAACTGATTCCAATACTAAAAAAGAATGAATTTTATCAATGCCTGAATAGCGATTTTATTCAGGCATAAGCAACTAAAAATCTGCACCTAAGGAAAAATAGAATTTTGGCTTTTTGAATCCATCAATATTATAAGCCCAAGCAACATCAAATCTTAGCAAGAAATATAAAAAGTAAAGCCTTGCACCAACTCCGGTTCCCATTAATAAATCATCAGTAGCAAGATTGCCGTTGCTGTTTTTCTTAAACAGTTTTAGCTCTGAGTTTTTATTCCATGCAGTACCTGCATCAAAAAATACCGTACCGATTATATTATTGAATAAAAGTGGAATTCCTCCCGTAAGCAGATATCTGATTAACGGAAATCTTAATTCAAAATTCGCAAGAAAATATTTGGTTCCTATTTGCTCAGAATAATCATAACCTCTTAAAGGTAAGGCTGCTGTTAAAAATGCATAATCGGCTGCTGACTCTATTGGAATTTCAGTTGTTGCAAAAGAGCGGTTTATCCAGTTTTCAATTCCACCAATAAAAAATCTCTGTGGTCTAGGTCCTTCAGAAACACCTCCCGAGAACCTGATAGCAAATGAATGATCTGTGAAAAACCTTAGATAGGTTCTGTAATCCCCTGTAAATGAAATAAATCTTTGATCTGTTTGAGTAATTCCAACATTTCCAAAAACATCGAACCTGTACCGAGTGCCTTCTATAGGAGCGGTATAACCCCAAAGGACATTATCGTGTACAAATCCTATTGAAGGAACATAAAAGAAAACGTCCTCTGTTGGTTCGGCAATGTTGTCCAGGTTTTCACTTTTTACGTTCAATACACTAAATCCAAAATCTAACCTGTAAAACCTGTTAAGTGGATAACTTGCTGAACCAACTAACCCAAAATTTCTGAACCTGAAAAGATCTCCAACTAACTGTCCTGTTTCAGTTCTTCTTGCAAGCCTTACAAAACGAGCGGTGTGAAAACCTTGAATTCCTAAATTTGTGCGTTGACCCAGATAATAATAAGCCAATCCATAATCGCTGTTTTTTAAATCAATTTGAAGTCCGGTGATTCCGACTAATTGATGGTTACCCAAAACATCACTGAAAGAGATAAGTGTTGTTCCTACAAAGCCATAAAGAGTACTGTAACCGGCATTTGCATAAACCAAGTCCGGAGCAAAATTAATTTTATACTGATGAACTTTATAATTACCATTCTCATCAAGATTATTTGTAGGATTAAATAAATCTTTTTCTTTATTTTCTTCCTTCCCGGTTTCATTATTTGCTATGTTATCTTCACCAAAAACATAATTCCCAAAATCCACCTGGACGGAATCTCCGTATGATCTCGAAGAATCTTTCTCACTTTTTGTATAATAAACAACATTAGATGAATCAGTTGAATCCTCATCAAAAATATTATTTCCGCTACCCTGGTTGTGTTTTACTATTTCATTTGGTCTGATATCAATATCAAGCATTCCTTTTCTAAATTTGGTAAGAGGAAGCTTTTTTAATCCTAAATCTATTTCAAATGGATTGCTAAGGACAAAAATATTAAAGCTGGACTCATACAAACTTGAGAAAGCAAGTTTTTTAGCATCTCTTGATACCGATAATTGATACAATCCTGATTGTGAATTTGTAATAGGAATTGGTTCTATGTCTTTAACATCATTAATGTTTCCATCGGATTCTGTAAACACAAGATTCTTTTTATAAATATTATTTATTCCATTCAAATCAGATATAAATAATAACTGTTTATCATCTTCACTTAAAACAGGTGAAGTTTCATTGCTGTTCGGCAAGTTAGTTATCTGGTTGATGACTCCATTTTCAACATTATAAGAATATATTTCTGTTTGTGATGCGTTCATTCTATATGATTCAAACTTAGCAGATAATTTTTTTTCCTCATTAAGTTCGTTGTTTCTATCAGAAGCAAAGTAAATTAATTTTCCGTCATGAGACCAACAAGGATCCTTTTCAATAAACAGATCATCAGTTAAATCTTTGTATTCTTTCGTTTCAAAATTATATATATACATATCAGATTCTTTTGAAGTCTGTCCTATAAAAGCAAGCTTATTTGAATCCCACGACCACGAGACGCTGTGAATAGCATCCAGCTTAATTGGAAGAGTAATGTAATCTTCACTTTCTACATCAATTATATAAAGAACATCATACCCATGGCTCAATGCCGCAAAAGCCAGTTTTTTCCCATCGGGAGACCAGGTAAGTCCGGGAGTTAAAATATTAAGTTCTTCAAAATTTGGTGATGAATTTCCTTCCAATAATTTTTTAATTACTTTACCTGTATTGGCATCCATCAAGTAGAGACTAAAATAATAATCCCTGTTGGTTATAAAAGCAATCTTATCACCCTGCGGAGAAATAGCAGGACTGGTATTATAAAAACCATCATCTTCTTCCGGATCAGTTAATCTTTTGGCAAACTCATCAGGATCCTGTGTAACTTCAATATCAGGCCAGTAAACACGCTTAATATCTTTTTTCCATCTCTCGTTAAACTCTTTTAAAGTAAGTCCGAGAGTTTGTTTAAAAGCGTCATTTATATTTCCTGTTGAACGCAATGAATTAATCACCTCACCAACTTTTTGTTCGCCATATTTTTTGGCTATGTAATAAAAAACCGCCTGACCTCCGCGATAAGCAAAATATCCTCTTAAGTTTTGTACATCGGGTAAATATTCATTAATAGAAGCATCTCTTAAAAACATGTCAGTATCAACATCCCAGCCTAATGCCTGGTATTCTGCCATTCCTTCATTAAACCATGTTGGAATCTGTATAGTTATATTATTTGCTATAATATTTTGAATTGACCCGCCATAAAACATATCGTTGATTACTGCGTGAACAAGTTCGTGGTGAATGAGATGTTCGAATTGAGGATAACCCCCGTGGAATTGAACAACAACCCTGTTTTTAAATAATTCTGTAAAACCTTCAATACCTTCACTTAAATCTGAACTTGTTATGTTAGTTTCCTGAAAATCGTTTTGTGAATTATAAACAATTATAGTTACCCTGTTATTAATTGTATACCCAAAACTATTCTGAATTGATGCCAGTGATTGTTCAGCGACCTGCGAAGTAAATTCGGCAAGTGTTTCCCCACCTGTTGTAAAGTAAATATCAAAATGCTTGGTTTGTATATAATACCAATCAAAATATTTGTACTGAACTTTATTTTTACCAAATTGACCAAATGCAACTGCCTGGATTAAAAATAAAAATAAAATTGTTGGAATTATTTTTTTAAGAATCATAGCTCACCTGTTTTATTCAATGACAATAAAGTCAAGTTCCATATTTTCTTCATCTGCACGAATAAGTTTTACTTTAACTTTATCGCCCAGCCTGAATTGTTTTTTAGTTTTCCTGCCAATTAAAGAATATTTTTTTTCATCAAAAACATAAAAATCCCCCTCCAAATCTCTCATTTTTATCAATCCTTCAGCTAAAAATTCAGTTAATTCAACAAAAATTCCAAAACTTGCTACTCCGCTAATGACCGCAAGAAACTCTTCCCCAACCTTTCCCTTTAAATATTGTACCTGCTTTAACTTAACAGACCTGCGCTCTGCTTCTACAGAATTTCTTTCAGTTGCAGAAATATGCTCGCAAATTTCATCCAATTCTTCAAGGGAATAATGTGGTTTTTTTTGGTTCGTTTTATATTTAAATAAAAGCCGGTGAACTATCAAATCCGAATAACGTCTTATGGGACTAGTAAAATGAGTATAATATTTAAATCCCAATCCATAATGCCCGATATTTTTCGGAGAATAAATTGCCTTAGCCATTGAGCGTATTGCAAGCTCATTAACAATTGATTCTTCTTCCTTACCTTTCACCTGCTCCATCAAACTGTGAAACTGCCCGGAGACTTTCCTTGTATCCGGGTTGAACGAATAACCGAGTGAACGTACAAATCTTGAAAACTCTTTTATCTTTTCTTCATCCGGGTAATCATGAATTCGGTAAATAAAAGGTTTGTTTAATTTAATTATTTCCTTTGCAATAGTTTTATTTGCAAGAAGCATAAATTCTTCAACAAGCATGTTACTTTCTTTAATCTGCTTTTTTAATATCGAAACCGGTTTGCCATTCTCATCAAGTTCAAAACTTACTTCCGGTGTAAAAAATTCAATGCTTCCTTCTCTGACTCTTTTTTGTCTTAAAATTCTTGCGATATTATTTAACAAAATAATTTCTGAGCTGAATTCACCATTACCATTCTCAATAATTTCCTGCACTTCTTCATAAGTAAAACGCCTTTTGCTGTTTATGATTGTTTTACTGATTTTATGGTTTACAACTCTTCCGCGAGGAGTAATTTCAAAAAATACTGAAAAAGTTAATCTGTCGACATTTGGTTTAAGTGAACAGATTTCATTTGATAATTTTTCCGGCAGCATTGGAATTGCTTTCCCAACAAAGTACACACTATTGCCCCTATTAAATGCTTCGGAATCAATTGCTGAATTTTCTTTAACATAATATGAAACATCAGCAATGTGCACACCAACTGAATAGTTCCCGTTTTCATTTTTTTCAATTGAAAGAGCATCATCAAAATCTTTTGCATCAACAGGATCAATTGTAATAATATTTTTCTGCCTTAGATCAATTCTGCTTTTAATTTCTTTTTCAGATATTTCGGGCGAAATGTTTTCAGCTTCTGAATTAATTTTTTCAGGAAAGCTTGTACGCAAATTAAATTCTCTCGCAATCGATAAAATTTCCGTAGCAGGATTTGATTCTTCACCAAGCACTTCGAGAATGTTTCCTTCAGGATTGAGCATTCCGGTTTCCCAGCTTATATCACCAACTACAACTTTGTCTCCGCTTTTAGCTCCGTTCAATTTATTCCTGTCAACATAAATATCTCTGTGAACATCGGCAGCATCCGGAGTTACAAAATAAAATGAATTAGATTTTTTCAGCATTCCGGTAAATTCTTTTCTCTTTCTTCTTATCACATTAACTATTTGTCCTTCAAGATTTTTTCCTTTTTGTTTCGCAAATAAAACAACTTCAACTTTATCACCATTAAATGCAGTTCCAATATTTCTGCCGGAAATAAAAATATCTCCAAGCTGGTTGTTTTTAGGAGTTACAAATCCATACCCACTTTTATTAAACTGAAAATTACCAACTATTTTATTTGATTCAGGCAGAACATTAAGCTGATATCTTTTCCCTGTTTTAATCAGAAATTTATTTGAGGAAAGCTGATAAAGAATTGATTTTAATTCTGAATATTCAATATCAGATTTAATTTTAAGACGTTTAGCAATTTCTTTAATTTTAAATGATCTGTCAGGATTTTGTTTGAAGAAACTCTTAATTCTTTTTTTCATTAAAACTCGAAACTATATTTGGCACCAATTTCATTAATCATTTCACCATAGGTGCTGGATTCATAAATAGGTTCTCTTCTTTCCAACCTCAATATTAATCTTGGGATGAACTGAACCGGATATTCTATTTTAACATTTGCCCTGCTTAAGTCCTGGAATACTTGTTGTGTGCCTCCAACTTCATAATTAAAATCACCTATGGCAGTATTAACTTTTCCAATTAAATTAAACTTTGTAACTCCACCCACCTGTCTTAGCTGAAATCCTCTTACTGCATCGCCAAATGCCTGGTTTAAAATTGACCCAAAAACTGATGATGCAAAAGATGTTGCAACTGAAGATACAAGATTTGTCTCCTGTGCTGTAGCTTCGTCAGCAAATTTACCGTATATAATAAAAGTCATTGCATCGTCAAGTGTTTTTGTCGGATCAAGCTCAAACTGACTGCTGCCGGCTGATTTTTTATAAACTGAAATAATGTCTTTGTTTTTCTGAAGGTTTGTGTTTAGACTTTTTAAAGGGCCTTCAAGTTTAATCTGTATTAATACTTCTGTTTCACCCGTACCTGTTGAATCAGATGCGGGTCTGTAGTAACCTGTATATGAAGCCGTAATATCGAGGAATGGATTATCTAAATCTCCTAAAAATTTAATTGAACCTTCGGCATCAAAAGACTTTATAAAATCAAGTTTTGAACCTGGCAAAAGCTTCAATTCCCCGATAGCCTGTGGAACACCATCTACAGTTATATATTGAAAATCTCCGCCAAGAAATGCTAAAAGATTTTGATTTATTTCGCGAGACAACACTAAAGTCATTTTGGCTTCATTCTCAATTTCAATTTTAATATCAAGATTCAATGGATTCGTTTTAGCAGCTTTTGGACTTATATTTTTTGATTCAGAAAGAGTAATCAAACTGTCTATTTCATTATCTCTTTTTCCTTGATTCGCAGACATATCTATAAAGCGGTATTTAAACTGATCAGAATTATTTGAGAAAGCTCCCTGGTAGGGGTTTATTTTGATATTAGTTCCCTGGGTCAAAACTAAATCTGCATTTATGTAGCTTTGCTCATTTGATAGTTTATATTCGGCATCTCCATTAGTCCGGATTTTCACTTCACCATAATTATTTGGTTGAACAGCTTTTGAACTTTGATTGAGCAGTAACAATTCTCCATTAATTTTAATATCTGCCTGAACCGGTTTTAAATGGCTAAGGACCAAAAAACCATCTCCGGTAATAGTACCACCATTTTTGGTAGAATGTGAGTTATTCAATGTAAGCGAATTAATATTGACCCTGTTATTATTAATTTCCGTTTCCACAGCCAGTTCATACTCAAGATTATTTGCGTCACTTATAAACCTAATTCCATCAAGATTCAAATTACCTGAAATATTACTCTCACCATTAGCTTCCCTTATACTAACATCGGCATTTAACAATCCCTGAAGTTTTCTTACCATTGGCACTAAATTTCCAATCGTTTCAAGGTTAAAATCATTTGCTTTTAAATTTGCAACAATATTTTTATCTGTTACATCTTTATTATCAGTAAAAGAAAGATTAATAGGCACATCTGCTGTAATGTACAATTTTCGTTCTGAATCGTGGTCAACAAATTCCCTGAAATCAAATTCTGCCTCTAATAATTTTTTTTGATATTTGGCCTTTCCGCTAAAATTTCCAAAGCTGGTGTTTCCAAAACTTACGCTGTCTATCGAAAGGTCTGCATTTATTTCCGGTGATTCTGCTGTGCCGGTAAGTGAAGCATCAAAACCTATTATCGCATAGGGACTTTTCTCTTTTGCAAATTCAAAAACTTTAGTACTAATTTCTTTTGCTTCAAATCCTGAAACGTTGAGCCTTAAATCCTGTTTCCCCGAAAAAGATAAAGTTCCTAATACATCAATAAGACCTGAGTTATGAGTCAACTTGAAGTTGTTAAATATAACTTCATCGGATTTATAAGCAACATCAACATCAGATTTATTTTTAAGAGTATAGCCCTTATAGGATAATGATAATGTGTTTAGTAGTAAGCGAAGATCATCTGATTCAAATTTAATATTTCCATTTAAATTTGCCGAAGCTGAATTTTCATAATCTGCACTGAAATCAATTTCCGCTCCTTCATTCTTTAATTTCAAATCAAAATTCAGATTATTTAATTCTTCCCCTACAAATAATCGCTTAGAATCTACATGTAGATTGATTACAAGTTCATCAAGATTTGCAGTGGAAGCTTTATCACTAATGTTAAAAACAATATTGGTTCCTGATGTAAAAAGTAAATTATTTCCATCCCAGTATTTAAAGTAACCTACTTTGGTGTTCATTGACAGATTCAACTGGTTACTAACTGAACTTATATCACCGTTGATTTCACCATCAACTTCCAGATCTGCATTTCCAAGAAAAAGTGACAGTAATTCAAAATTTTTAAACTCAATAAGATACTTTGCATTAATATCGTTCATCAATTTTTCACTTTGAAAACTTACAATATCAACTGAATCAGCGCTGTAATAAGAATTTTGATTGGATTCAAATGTATCAAAAGACTTTAACTTATTTGTAACAGATTCGGCAATTAGTTTTGATTTATTGGAGACAAGGTTTATTAAATCATTTGTATTGTAATTCCCTTCAACAGTAACATCGGCAAGATCAGATATCAGGTTTATGATTCTGTTATCTCCGTCTTTTCTAATATCCACAATGGTTCGTGTTTCATTAATATAAATATCATTTAAGTATGAACTATCAACCTTAAGGCTAAAGAACAGGTTCATCTCATCAGGATTGAATCCGGAACCTTCGCCGTCAATTTTAAAGTTTAGTTTTGTCTTTAAATCATTAATTGAAAGCAACTTTGCAAGATTTAGCTGCTTTAAATTTCCAGAAAAATTATAAGAAGGTATTTCAGGATTTGTAAAATCCAGATTAGCTTTTACTGAGCCATTCAAACTGTCAGCAACAAGAATAATATCCGAGTTTATTTTCCCACCCGATGCAATTAAGGATATAGAAAAATTATTCAAATAATATTCACCAATTGTTGTGTTCAGACTTTTGATTTTAATATTCGATTCCAGTGTTTCAGGATCTGTACCTTTACCTTTTAATGTTCCTACACTATTAAGGTTTGTGTAAATTCCTGCTGCAGGTTGAATATCCAATCCCTTTGTGTTAAAACCAATATCGTATATCATATCATCGCCTTCCAAATTCAAAGCAGCACTAACATTAATACTTCCTTTATTAGTATTTATAATTGCATGCGAAGTAAAATCAAGAGGTTTACCTGAAAATGAAAGTGTATCTAATATCAAAAGCCCATAATCAGGGTACGTGGGAATATCAATATCCCTTAAAAGTCGATTTACATCTATTGGGTTTACCTGCGAATTATTAAACTGCATATTTATATTCATATCAGCGCCAGCCAAAACATTTCTTAAATTTCCTTTGCCTTCAAGAATTGTTGAATCATTGTAATTTATATGCAGTCTATTCATATACAATTCATTCAATGTTCCTGAGACATCTATTTTCGTTCTTACTTTCCCGTTTAGCAACTGAGTTCCTGAAATCCAGTTTGAAAGATCATCAAAATCAAAAGTGTCTGCATCCAGATTTAAAGCAAGCACAGCATTTTCAAATTTTCTTGTTTCTTTAGAATCCAGAAAAGCATAGTCTGTAACCGAAGCATTAATAAACAAATCTGATCTTTCAGTAATAAGATGTAAATCGTTAATTTCTGTTCTATCACCAGCCATATTAATGTTAGATGAAAAATGCTTCAGGTTAAATCCATTAAGGTTTGGTTCCATACTCAGGTTTGCAATTGATAAGTGAAATTCATTTTCAGACAAATCTGCAAAACCTGCAAGCGATAGATTAAGATTATTTATACTCAAATCATCTAAGTTTGGCTGGGAATATATTTTTTTGCTGTTTTTGTTTGCTTCAGATTTAAGACTGAAATTAATATTATCTAATTCCAGGTCAGCCACCTGTATTTTCCAGTTGAAAGATGAAGACGTTGTATCTTCAGGCTCCTCAGAAGGCGGAAAAAGTTTTGATATATTCAAATCACCCTGTTCATCTTTCAGGAGTGAAATATTGCAGTTTGAAATTTTAATATCTCTGAAATAAATAAGCTTAAATAAAATTTTAAGCGGACTCGTTTTTACTTCTATTTTTTCTGCTTTAAATAAAGTATCAGAATTAAGAGTGAGATTTGAATTGTTTAAAATTAAAGTGGTGAACAAAGTACCGCCAATCTTTTCAATAGAAAGTTTCCCGTTTGAAGAACTGTTAAATTCATCAACAACTTTATCTTTTAACCAATCCCTGAAAGTTGACGTCTGAGAAATACTGAAAAGGATAATAAACAAAACAATTAAAGAAATTCCAGCATAGATAAATACATTTACTATTTTTCTGAACAGCGATCTTTTTGCATCTTTATCACGCTTAAATAACATATAATTCTAATTCGCTTTAATTGGAATATCTTTTAGAAATGAGCTCGATGATTTTGGACGTTGACTGATGATTCACAAATTCAATTGTTTTCACTTCCCCGCCGTTTTTCTCCACAACATCTTTACCAACAATTTTATCAATTGACCAGTCAGCACCTTTTACAAGTATATCAGGAACAATTTCATTAATTAATTTTTCAGGAGTGTCCTCGTCAAATAGAACAACATAATCCACTGGTTTAATATTTGAGATAATAAATGCTCTTTCATCTTCCTTTAAAATTGGTCTTTTATCTCCTTTAATTCTTTTTACAGAAGCATCTGAATTCATTCCGACAATAAGCACATTACCTAGTTGTTTTGCTTTAACTAAATAGTCAACGTGCCCGGAATGAATAAGATCGAACACACCATTAGTAAAAACTACTTTCTTGTTTTCCGATTTTAGCTTTTGCCTGATTTTTTTTAACTGATCTAAGTTAACAATCACATTCATTTATTATCTTTTAAAATTGTATCGAATAAAACATCTTTTTCAATCGGAACAATTCCGACTTCGCCACACACAATTCCAGCGGCATAATTCGAAAGGTAACAGGCTTCATAAATATCAGCACCGGCAGACATAGCCAGTGTTAAAGTTGAAATTACCGTATCACCAGCTCCTGAGACATCTGCAACTTTCCTGGCTTTAGTTGGCATCCTTCTTATTTTTTCTTCTTTTGAAAATACTGCCAGCCCGCCTTCACCAAGTGTTAAAAGAATATATTTAGCATTCAGTTTTTGCAGCAGATTTTTCCCTGCTGATAAAATCTCTTCTTCTGAACGAATCCTGATACCAAAAACATTTTCTGTTTCTTTTCTGTTCGGCTTAAATACCGTTACATTTTTATAAAGGAAAAAATTATCAAATTTCGGATCAACAGTTGTAAGAACATCATTTTTATTGGCAAGTTCAATGATATTTTTAATAAGTGACGGGGTTAATACACCTTTATTATAATCCTGCAGAATCAGTCCATCCAATTCAGAAATTTTACTCTTCAAATAAGTTAAGATTTTATCTTCAGAGTTTTTATCAAGATAGCTTTTACTTTCTTTATCAATTCTGACTACATGCTGATTATTGGCAATCACTCTGGTTTTGGTAGTAGTCGGTCTTTCATCATCGGTAATAATTCCTTCATCTTCAATCCCGTTTTCCTGCAATAACGATTTAAAGATAGAACCATTGTTGTCGTACCCTATTATACCAACAGGAATCGGCACAGCACCAAGCTTCAACAAATTAAGAGCACAATTTGCAGCTCCGCCAAAACGGAAAAATTCGTTTTCAATTTCAAGTATTGGTACAGGTGCTTCCGGCGAAATTCTTTTTACATCTCCCCAATAGTAGCCGTCAAGCATCATATCGCCAAGAACTGCAATTTTTTTCCCGCTGAAACTATTTTTCAGTGAAAGAAGGCGCTCGTTAGAAATATCAACCATATTTATCCAGTAAATTTAGAAAAGTAAATTTCAAAATAAGTATAAATTGAATGTAGTTAAAGCCCTGTTTTACAGGGCTTTAAAGGTAAGGCGAAGGTTCTAATCGTTGAATAAACTAATCCTTATTTGAGTAAAACCATTTTCTTTGTCTGGATGAAATCATTAACTCTCAAAGTGTAGAAATATACTCCGCTTGCAAGATTACTACAGTTAAAATTAACTTCATATTTGCCGGCTTTTTGTTCTTCATTTTTTAAAACTGAAACTTCTTTCCCCAGAAGATCATAAACAATTAAATTAACAAAACCTGATTTTGATAGAATATAATTTATTTTTGTGCTAGGATTAAAGGGGTTTGGATAGTTTTGTTCTAGCTTAAAGTTTGATACAATTGGTATTTCATCTTCCACAGAAACAATCGGGTAGCCAAAATTATTTTCATAAAAATCCTGCACTGCATCTGAAATTGCTCTGACTGCTGTAATTCCACCAAGCGGTGTCGTGCTTCTGTCAATTTCATATCCAATTAATACTTCAACCTCCTGATCTTTAATTAATGTAAAAGGACCTGTCGATCCAGCTCCTCGTACATCAGTATCCTGAGTTGAAATCCAACCAATATCCGTAACAGGATCACCCGAACACCAGAAATAAGGATTGACCTCCGCACAATTTACGCCACCCCTAACTTCACCGTATTGCCATAAGCAAGGATTTATAATTTCGCCAATCTTATTCAATCCGAAAATATAGTTTCTTACTTGGGTGATATTATTAGGCTCACTTAAGTAAGGATCTCCACCGATTTGATACACCGCAGAATTTATTTTCATATTTTTTGCACCAGGAAAAATTCTTATACCGATCGGACCTAGATAGTTTACAGCCGTATCTAGAGGTGTGTCAATTCCATTTTCGTAGATGTTGTTTCCGTTCAAATCTATAAAAGTAACTCCGGGAATGTATGTATGAGGTCCAGTTAACAAATTCATCATAAAAGATGGGACCTGGTTTCCGTAAAAGGCATCAGGTTGATTACCATAAAAATATATTCCCTGTCTGATAGTATCACTCCCAAATACATCATCTGTTGCATCACCCATGTCTGCATCAGCCCAAATACTGAAGTATACATCTTTCAGAGTATCAGTAACCAATCCGGTATTTTTAATTCTGTAGCGTACAAAAACAACATTTCCCGTTTCTCCTGCAGAAGCTTCTGCAAAGATTGTCTGGCGTACCTCGATGCCAAGTGGCTCTTCTTCCCATCTTCGTTGATTTGCAGGACGACCGTCATTAAACACACACCAATAGGTTTCATCTAAAATTAAATCGGGCTTATCTTCATTTGGATCCCACTGGTTATTTCCGTTAAGATCAACAGGATTATAAATTCCATCGCCATCGCCGTCGTAAAAATCTGCACCCAAGTCAACTGCATCAATCCAGTCCTGCCAGCTTTGCCCGAATGGAACATCTGAAGAAGTTAATTTGAATATTGAAGCTTTGGGATCATTTGGATCCATTCCGGCGGTTCCCGCCAGGTAATCTTCCACAAGTGAAGCTGACGCGACTCCGTTTGCCCAAAGAGAATCATTTGAATATCCGCTTAACCAGAAACCTGAAGAAAAGAGAAAACCTCCTCCTGCAAACTGTCCGAGAGAACCAAGTGGTTGAACATTGACATCGGCGATAACACCTCTATTATTGAAAGGCAGATAAATGTTGTTAACCTGTATACTTGCGGAGTCACCAACGTTCTGGCTGTTTACCTGGTAATTAGAAAACAGAAAAACTACTAAACAAAGAGATATTAGAAATGTATTTTTCATTTTAACCTCCTGTTATTTTATTAATAACATTTTTTTACTGGTAATGAAGTCGTTAACTCTCATCCGGTATATATAAACTCCGCTTGCTAAACCTGTTGAATTGAACCTTACCTCATACCTGTTAGCTCTCTTAAATTCATTAAGTATAGTTTTTACTTTTTGTCCGAGTATATTGAAAATATCAATAGTTACAACTCCATCCAGCGGAAGCTCATATCTGATTGTTGTGATTGGGTTAAATGGATTAGGGTAATTTTGATAAAGGATATAACTTGTAACAGGATTTGTTGACGGTGGTGGTGAGTAAGTCATTGAGGCAAAATTGCTTTTGTATTCCTCAATGGCTCTCTGCACATTCTCTCTTGCGACAGTAATTGAGTTAAGATAATCTGTTCCCCTGCCCATTACATAGGCTACAATAATATCCTGTGGTTTATTTTTTTCCAATTTAAACGGTCCGGTACCGATTAAATTTTTTTGATCAAGTTGATACTTATTTATCCACCCGACATTTGCGACAGGATCTCCTGATGCCCAAAATAACGGACTGATTTCGTTACAATCTACTCCACCTTTTACTTCACAGTAAGGAAAATTACACGGATCAGGGACAACACATTGCCTGGTTTTACCTTCCAGATAACATCTTGCTTCAATTGCTGAGCCTGGCTCACTTAAGTCCGGACTTCCTCCAATAAAGAAAACATGAGAAGTCATACCAAGATTTTTTGAACCAGAAATAGTTTCGCTTCCAATTATTTGACCTAAATTATTTTTTGCTGTGTCTGAAAAAATATTAGTATTAATGACTGGTCCTTGCAACAATGAGGTAAAAAATGAGGGACAATTTTCACCATAAATAGCGTCCGGAGATTTATTGTAATAAAAACCTGCCTTCAGTAAGGTATCACATCCAACAACATCATCTGTGTGATCACCCAAATCTGCATCTTCCCAAACTCCGAAATAAATTGAATCAAGAACATCAGCAACAAGTCCTGTATTAAGAATTGAATAACGAATAAATATTACGTTCTCAAGTTCCGGCTGATTTGTTGCAAAAACAGTTTGTCTAACTTCAATTCCTTGCGGTTCAGATTGCCATCTACGCATACTATCAGGCAAACCATCATTGTAAACACACCATGCTGTTTCAGCACCCAGAAGTAAAGGCATATCTTCATTTAAGTCCCAGGTGCCGTTCCAGTTTTTATCAATAGGAGTATAAATTCCGTCACCATCTCCATCATAGAATTCTGCACCTAATAAAACTGCTTCCTTCCATTGCTTCCAGTATTTTCCGAAAGGAATGTCATCTTTTTTTACGATATAAAAATGAAATTGAGGATCGTCGGGATTTGAATAAACGGTTCCCGGTAAATAATCCCTGACTAACATAGAAGTCCCTATTCCATTTGACCAAAACTCACCATTGGAATATCCAGAAAGTAAAAATCCTGCTGAGAAAAGAAAACTTCCTTCATCGTACTTACCTTGTGATGTGCCATTATTTAAACCAATATCATCTTTAAAATGCGATTTATTGTTTGCAAGATCAGTTGTAAGAATAGCAGCTCCCTGACTATAGTTAATATAAACATCAGCCAGCACTCCTGCATTATTCATTGGAAGTTCTATTTTATTCACGTCAAAACTATATTGATTTGGATCTTGTGGTCTTACAAAAGGGAATATATTTCCGAAGATATAATCATTTGCTGCTTCATCATTGTGTAAGCCGTCATCAAACATTTTTCCTATAAAAGCAGAATCTTCCATAACAGCAACTACTGACTCAACTTTCTCATCGTCAATAACTTTAGCTCTGTAAACAAATTCTTTATCCTCATAATTTATTAGTTCTGCGGGCACAAAAGCCTCGTAAACTTTAGGCGGTGTGAATTTATCCAAGGACTCCTGCAATACACCGAAGGCAATCTGATAGTTGAAAGATCCTATATCATTAACAGTGTATCTTTCGGATGAGAAAGTGATGAAAGTTTTATTTTGAAAAGAAGAAAGATTCAAGACAATGTCATTCCCAATGTATTTAGTAAATTGAATTTCTTCGGACCAGGTTGAACCATTGTTTTGACTTACTTTATAATAGATATCATTATCACCATAAATATATCCTGCATTTATATTATCTCTTTGATATGCAACTAAAATGCTTCCGTCGGATAGCTTTGTAACCTTGGGTCTATCTTCGTGGAATATCTCGTCGGCTATTTTCTGTGGCTCTGACCAGCTTAGACCAATATCTGTGCTTAGTCTGGAATAAATACCGTAAACATTAAAAGCTTTTCTTCCATAAATTCCAAGTAAAGTATTTTGGTTTATCGAAAGAATTGTGAGTTCTCTTGTTTGATAAGGTGAATTAACAGGAAAATCTATCGGATTTGCACTCCAGTTAACTCCGTTATCAGAACTTAATTTATAGTATGCCGTTCCGTTTGAATTGGAAAAACTCAGGCAAATTTCATCTTCATCCCATTGAGTTAGATTGAGAAATTCTGAATTCTTTTGCAATGCTGCAGGAAATCCACCGCCTAAAATGTTAATAGTTTGTGACCAGCTCTCTCCATCGTCATCAGAGTAAATTAACTTCATAGATTCGTATTTTACAGACCATGCAAGCAGAATCCTTCCATTGAAAGTTTTAATAGCTGTTAAGTACAAACCATCCTGAATTCCTATTAAACTAATTGCCTGAACAACCTTTGTTTCCTGCCACATTAATCCACTATTTGTGCTTTTTGTTGAAAAGATTGTGTCCATATTCTGACTTATGTAGAAAGTGATGATTTCATTTTCTGAAAGCCAGACTGGTACAGATTCTATAAAAGACAGTGAAATATCCTGGACTGGTAGACGTGCAATGTCATTAATTTGCGAATGGATTACTGCAGAAAACAATAAAAACAGAAAAAGCAGGTATAATTTCTGTTTCATTCTCTTCTCCTCTTAAGTTACTACCCTGAAACAATTGAAATGTAATGAAATTATTTAGGTAAGTAAAGAATGGTAACCGAAAAAAAACGGGAATAATTTATCCCGTAATTATAGATTTAAAATTGTTTGTTGACGAGCAACTATTTATTTTGAGCTATTGACCACTCAGCTAACCGGTTTTCAATTTTTATTTTTAACAATCCATCACCAGTCCCGACCCACATATTAGTTCCGTCAAATAAAAAACATAAAATACTTGCAGATGAAATGTTCAACTGGTTCAAGTCTATTTTTTTCAGTTTGCCGGAAATCCTGTTAATTAAAAACAATCCTTTTCCATATTCTTGTTTTTCAATTTTATCAAACTCATATAAACCTGCCCAAATATAATTACCGGTTTTACCAAGAGCATAAATTCCGTTACCATCAAGTCCGTCAACCCTGGAAATTCTGTTCCAGAAGAATTTTCTATCATAAGTGTATATACCGCCGACATTAAACTCCGGCTGCTCAATAGTTACAAATTCATCTGTTCCAAACCAAACTTTGTCTGTTTCAGGTAAAATTTCAGAAACAGAAACAGCTTCTCCTTCTTCATTGAATCCGCGGTTCTTGTTGGTTAAATATTTCCAGGCTGCTGCATCAGTGAATTTTTTCTTCTTATTGTAAATATGAACTCCTGATTCGGTTCCAAACCAGATAAGGCTGTCTCCATCCAGGCTAATTGATTTTATGTTGTTGGATTTCTGATCGCTACCCTGCATTCTGTCAATATCAGAATAATTTCTTGCATTCAAATCATATCGTGTCACATATCTGAATCGTCCAATCCATAAAACATTTTGCTCAGAGTCATATTTTAAGGAACGAATCCAGTTGCCAAATTGCCCGCCCTTTGAAAATTTTCTTGTAGTCCACCGTTTCGTTAATTTGTTATAAATAAACAACCCATCTGCAGCACCGGCCCAAACATAATTTTTGCTGACTTCAATCGTGTAAAAAAAGTCGTTTTCAAGATTGGCATTCTTTGTTGAAAAGTTAATCCATTTATTTTCTTCAAACGAATACCTGTAAATTCCCTGTCCGTAAGTCGAGACCCATAGGAAATTCTTTTCTTTTACAATGCCGGTAACTGTTGAACCTTTCAAAAATATCTCTGAATCGATTGACTGCGCTAAATTAATTCTATTGGGAAAAATAATTAGTAGGAAACAAACGAATAAAAAAATCAGCTTTCTTAATTCAAACATATCAGGTTTTAATAGCTTTCTTCTTCCGAGGGAAAATTGCCTTTCTTAATATCTGTAATATATTCTTTAACCGCATTGCTGATTTCTTCTGCAAGGTTAGAATAATGACGAACAAATCTAGGATTAAAATCTAAATTAAGTGCAAGCATATCAGGTGTAACAAGAATTTGTCCATCGCAATGAATCCCTGCACCAATTCCGATTGTTGGGATCTGAAGTGCATCTGTAATTTTTTTTGCAAGCATAGCAGGAATTTTTTCAAGCACAACAGCAAAAGCACCGGCTTCTTCAAGTATCTTTGCATCAGACATTATTTCATCAGCCTCGGTTTTTTCAGTTCCTCTTTCTTTATAACTGCCGTAAAGATGAATGCTTTGCGGAGTTAAACCGATGTGCCCCATTACAGGTATTCCATTTTCAGTGATCTTCCTTACCGTTTCAGCAATCCTTTTTCCGCCTTCCAGTTTTACTGCACCTGCGTGAGTTTCTTTCATTATTCTTCCGGCATTCCTGAATCCTTCATCAATTCCAGGTTGATAGGACATAAACGGCATATCAACAACAACCATTGCACGGTCAACACCTTTTGTAACAGCTTTAGTGTGATATATCATTTCATCCATTGTAACAGGAAGAGTTGTTTCATTTCCCTGGAAAACGTTGCTGACTGAATCACCAACAAGTAATACATCTATTCCTGCCTGGTCTAACAGTTTTGCAGTAATAAAATCGTATGCAGTAAGTGCAGTAATTTTTATTTTATTTTCTTTTAAAGCAGCAAGTGCTTTTGTAGTTATCTTTTTAATCTTTTGTTCGGAAGACATAATTCACTTAGTCTTGAATTGTTAAATCATTTTTACTGGTGGCAATTGTATCAAAACGAATTTTAAAATGCTCTTCAAACCCGGTTTTGATAGCTTCGGATAATAAATCATAATCAACTTCTTTACCAGTAATTGATCCAATATCTGTTGTTGAATTTTCTATTTCGTTTTTTAACTCTTCTAAAACATATTCAGGAAGATTAAGATAATTAACAATTTCAAGATGCTTCCTGCCGCAAAGTATTGAGCCATGCTGGAGTAAGGAGTTGTTCATTTTTCTTTGGGCGCTGCCGACAAGTTTTTTCTTATTGAAATTCAACTCATTCTTTGCGGCAGCAGTAAAACACAAAGTGCTTTTCTCTTCTTGGTAAAAAGACGGGAAATGCGGTTGTTCATTTTCCAGATCAATATCTGATAAATCTGAATTGAAAAATGAAAGTCCTTTTTTAATTGATTTATTAATTTCTGAATATAACTGCCGCGGTGTCAATTTACCAGACGCAGGATAGATAACAGAATAAGTAAGTTCGTCTGCATGTAAAATTGCTCTGCCACCTGTCGGTCTTTTAACAATATCATATCCATCGGCAAAAGTTTTTTTTTCATTTATATCATTAATACTCTGATTTGCTCCCAATGAAATACAATAAGGTTTCCATCTGTAAAGTCTGAGCATAGCTTCTTCATCAGTAAGTGACTTTGCCAATGCAATATCGAACTGCATATTTATTTCACCAGTATTAAATCCTGAGCTTATGCATCGCCACTTCATTTACCAACAATTCCTCTTTTACTATTACCAAGAAAATCCAGCAGGTGAGTTAAATATTTGTTTGGCGGAAGTTCATCTTTTATTTTTTGCTTTGCCTGGGAGACATTGTAAGATTTGCTGTAAATAAATTCATATGCTTTTTTTAACTGGCTTATATCTTCCGGAGTAAATCCACGCCGTTTTAATCCGATAACATTTAGTCCATGATAGTGTGCCGGGTTATCAGCAGTAAGAATATATGGTGGAACATCCTGTGATATCATCATAACAGCTCCAACCATTGCATTTCTCCCAATCCTTGAAAACTGGTGTACTCCAACCAGCCCTCCAATTGTAACTTCCTGTTCAATATAGCAATGCCCTGCAATTTGAACTCCATTTGCAATAATACAATTATCACCAACATAACAATCATGAGCAACGTGTGTATAAGCCATCAGCAAACAGTTTTTTCCGATTTCAGATTTTCCTGTTTCTTTTGTACCTCTATGAAGCGTTACAAACTCACGGATTACTGTATCATCACCAATAATAAAAACAGATTGTTCATTACCAAATTTCAGATCCTGCGGAACATTTGCAACCGAAACACCTTGCTTAATTTTAACACGGTTACCCAATCTTGCTCCATTGTAAATGACAGAGTGAGGACCAATTTCACAACCATTTCCAATTACTACGTCATCTTCAACAACAGCATAAGGACCAATGGTTACATCTTCAGCAACAGAGGCTTTATTACTAACAACAGCAGTTGGATGAATGTTACCCATAATTTTTGAAATGATTATTTGGTTTCTTGACGGGGTTTATCAACAACACCAGCCATAAATTCTGCTTCAGCAACAAGGTTATCATTTACATAAGCCTTCCCCTGCATTATAGCAACCTTGCTTCTCTTATTCATCAATTCTACTTCCATAAAAATCTGATCACCCGGAACAACAGTTTTTCTGAATTTCACATTATTAATCTGCATAAAATAGACAAGCTTTTGATCAAGATCAGGAATTGAATTTAAGAGCAACACTCCTCCGGTTTGTGCCATTGCTTCAACAATCAGAACACCAGGCATAACCGGATTGCCTGGGAAATGGCCCGGGAAAAATGGTTCATTGTATGTAACAGATTTAACACCTACAACTCTTTTCTCAAATTCAAGTTCAATGATTTTATCAACCAGAAGAAATGGATACCTGTGAGGCAGGATTCTCTCAAGTGCAGTTGAATCGAAAACAACACCTTCTTTTTTTACAAACTGGTATTTTTTAACAAGTTTTTTCTGCTGATAAAGTTTTCGAACCTGTTTTGCAAATTGAACGTTTGCAGCGTGCCCGGGTCTTGCAGCTAGAATTTGTGCTTTGATTGGAGCACCAATCAATGCAAGATCACCCATTAAATCAAGAAGCTTGTGTCTGACCGGTTCGTTTTTAAATCTTAACTGCTTGTTATTCAGGATTCCATTTTCCCCAAGTAAAATGTTTTCCTGAATTTTTAATTTATTCTGTAGATCGTTTAATTGATTTTTATCAAGTTTTCTATCAACTATAACAACAGCATTATTTAAATCCCCGCCTTTTATTAAACCTTGCTCTGCAAGCATTTCAACTTCACTTAAAAAACAAAATGTTCTGGCAGGTGCAAAATCAGTTACAAATTCTTTTTCAAGATCAAATAATCCTGTATGCTGACTTCCAAGTGCAGGGTTCTGATAATCAACCATCACTGTAATTCGATAATCATCAAGCGGAAGTGCAACAATATCAATTTGCCTGTCATCATCGTGATGCATTATTGTCTGATCAATTATTAAATAATCTTTAGGGGCTTCCTGCTGTTGAAAACCTGCTTCACGAAGCGCTTCAACATAAGGTAGTGCACTTCCGTCAATCACCGGAGGTTCTATTCCATCAAGTTCTATTTTTATATTATCAATCTGCAAACCTACAATTGCGGCAAGTACATGCTCTACAGTGTGCACTTTAGCATCTCCTATTCCTAAAGTGGTTCCCCGTGAAATGTCAACAACGTTATCCGCAGTAGCTGGTATTTCAGGATTTCCTCCTAAATCTGCCCTTATAAACTTAATCCCATGATTTTCGGGTGCAGGTTTGAAGGTCATATTACAGGTTGTACCGGTGTGTAAACCAATCCCGGAAAGTGAAACAGATTTGGAAATTGTTCTTTGTAATTCTAGCATCAAAGTCCCTGGTTATTAGTAATACTCTTTAAGATAAAATGGAGTGCAGAAAAATTAGCAAGATGACATTTAAGAACAAAATATTATAATATTTGAAATCTAAGAATTCATTTTAGAAATCAGTTCTTTCAGTTTTGCAATTTCTGCTTCTAAAGTTTTAATCTTTTCACTGTACTCCGGAAGATTCCTGATGTGGGCTTCAATTCTTTTTGCTGTTCTTATTTCTTTTGCCGGACTTCCAAAATAATATCCCGATTTAGGAAGTGACTTGGAAACTCCGGCCTGTGCCATCAATACAACTCCATCACCGATTTCTAAATGTCCGGCAACTCCAACCTGTCCTGCAAGAATAGCATTCTTCCCAATATTTGTGCTTCCTGAAATACCAACCTGTCCTGACATTACAGTGTTTTCACCCACAGTTACATTATGTGCAATTTGTACAAGGTTATCAATTTTAACACCTTTCCCAACTAAAGTAGAACCAAAAGCAGCTCTGTCTATAGTAGTGTTAGCGCCAATTTCAACATCATCTTCTAATATTACATTTCCTAATTGAGGGATTTTTTGATACACACCATTGTCATCAGTAGTATATCCAAAACCATCAGCACCAATAACGCATCCGCAATGTAAGATTACACGTTTTCCAATTTTACAATCTTCACGCACACTTACGTTTTGATAAATAATTGAATCATCACCGATTTCCACATTCTCCAGTATTACAGAGTTATGAAAAATTTTAACATTATCTCCAATTTTACATTTTGCAGATATGACTACATTTTTTCCCAATGAAACATTTTTCCCTATTGAGGCAGTTTCATGAATAAATGCAGATTTATCTATTCCGGAAAGAATAATTTCCGGTTTGAAAAATTGAATTAAAATTTTGGCAAAAGCTTTTTCAGGCTGGTCAACTTCAATGTAAGTAATATCGTTTCGGGTTTTAGCAAAATCATTTTTTACAAGTATGGCGCTCGCTTTTGTATCGGGAAAATATTTTTCAAAAGCAGGTAAATAGAGAAATGTGAGACTGCCGGGTAATGCATCCTGAATTTTTGAAACAGAATTTATCTGAATCTGTTCATCCCCTGAAACAGTTCCATTAATAAAATCTGCAATGTCTTTAACTTTTATATTTGACAATCCTTATTCCAGTTTCAATTGTTCAAGAACTTTAGGAGTAAGATCATATTTTTCTTTCGCATAAAGCATCATAACATCACCGCTTCTGTCAAAAACAAAATCCAGATCTTCAGTAGTAGCAATTTGCTGGATTACATTAAAGACTTTATTCTGAATTGGTTTCATCAACTCATCCTGTTTTTGAAAAAGCTCACCGTTTGATCCGAATTTTTTTTCTCTGAATTCAGAAGTTTTATTTTCAAGAGCTACAAGCTCTGATTCAACTTCAGCCCTGGTTTGTTCGGTCATTATCAGCTTACGTTTCTGATAATCATCATATTTTGCTTTCCATTCGGACTCCATCTTTTTTAATTCGTTTTGCCAATCCTGGATCAGTGCATCAAGTTTTTGTCTTGCATCCTGCACATCAGGCAGGTTATCCATTATTGTATCTGAATCAACATAACCAACTTTTAATTGCGACCAAGTTAAAGAGGGAATAAGTGTAAAAAGAAAGATCAGAAAAATCAAATGTTTTTTCATAGAAACTCCGGCGAGAGATAAATTTTTAAATAATTAAAAGGTTCTTCCAAAAAATGAAAGAACCTTTAATTAAAAACAATTTAAAAGTATGGAACTATTTTCCTCTTTTAAGCTTATCAAGAACTTTATAGGTTATATCATACTCTGCATCCGCATAAAGAAGAATAATGTCGCCACTTTTGTCAAAAACAAACTGCATTCCTTCACTTTTAGCAACATCACCTATAGCCGCATAGATTTTCTGTTTTACAGGATTAAAAATTTCTTCCTGCTTCTGATAAATTTCGCCGCCCTGTTGTCCAAACTTTTTCTGCTGAAAATCGTACATATTCTGTTCTTTTGCAACAATCTCTTTTTGCTTAGCAACTTTTTGTTCTTCAGTCATTGTTGCCTGCTGTTTCTGATAATTTGCAATTGCCATTTGATAATCCTGTTTCATCGAATCAAGCTGTGATGACCATAAATTTGTAAGTGCGTCAAGATCACTTTGCGCTTTTATAGCTTCTGGAAGCTGGTTTAAAATAACCTGTGAATCTACGTAGCCTATTTTTTGAGCTTGCCCGAATGTGAAAGAGATTCCTGATAACAGAATAAGTAAAATGAATAAATATTTTTTCACAACAAAAATCCTTTTTTTAGTTTTCAACTTTTGTAATTAAAATCCTCGTCCAAACTGGAAGTGAAACAACCACCCGGGATCCTGACCATCAACTTCCTTCCGGTCAAAACCATAGCCAAAATCAAAACCGATAAGACCAATAGGGTTAATAAGCAGCCTTGCTCCAAAACCTACTGATCTTCTCATCTTAAAAATATCGGTTTTGCTAAAACTTTCAAAAACATTTCCTGCTTCTGCAAAGGTTAAAAGATATAATGGAATGGGTTCTAAAGTAACTGCAAACCTCAATTCAGCACCGATTTTAGTAAATACTTTTCCTCCAATTACATCTCCGGCCGCATTTTGTGGACCAACTGTACGGTCATCATAACCACGCAGCGGAACTGTTGCAATTACCAAACCGTTTCCTCCCATATAAAAATATTCGAATGGTTGAATTGGTGTTCCTTTCACAATTTCATCAATGTAACCAAAATTGGCAATTGTATAAAGAGCAACCCGGTTTGTATTGAAAAGCCTTTTATACCATTCAGCTTTAAATTCTGATTTAAGATAATCAACATCACCGGGAAGAATAGGCCCACCGGATAATTCCATATCAAGACTGATACTCGAACCTGTTGATGGAAATATTGGATTGTCAATATCTCGTCTGCTTAAATTTGCACCAAGAGTAAACTGGTTTGTTGTTCCTTCCCTGTAATAATTTTGTCCATTAATTACATTGTTATATTGATATTTAAATCTGCCCTGAACATAGAAAAAATCATCCGGCCATCTTAATCGTCTTCCGACTCTTAAAGTTCCGCCTCTCTGGCTTAAGTCATAAACATACTGCTGTCTTGTATCAAATAGTTCAACACCTACAGAAGTCGGAGTATCAAACATCCAGGGTTCTGTAAATCCGATAGTAAATGTTCTGTAGAAATTCCCTACACCAAACTGCCAGTTAAGGTTTAAAACCTGACCACCGCCTAAAGTAAATGGATTGGCAATGGAGAAGTTCGTTAATGTAACTCCAAGTGCACCACTAAATCCAAAACTTCCACTGTAGCCAACAGAAGCGTTTAGATAATCACTCGATTTCTCTTCAACATTAAATGTAACCGCAACAGTGCTGTCGCTTTCAAGCTTTGTATCAATTCCACCGGGACCGTATAATTTTTCTACATTGAAGTATTGAAGATTGGCAAGCTGCTGAATGCTTCTAAATAGTAATGCACGGTTAAAGTAATCACCCGGTACTGTGTAAAGTTCCCGCCTAATTACCTTATCCATTGTTTTATCATTACCCTGAATATTAACGTGGGATACTTTGAATTGATTTCTTTCTTCGACGCGAATATTAATATCTACTGAATCATCATCTACTTTTGTTTCTTCTTCCTGAAGATTAAATGTAAGGTAACCATTATCAAGATATAATGCGGAAACATCTGTCTGTGACTCGTTACCGTGAAGATTTTTCTGAAATTTATCGTAATTAAAAATATCACCTTTGGCAAAATTTAATCGCTGAGTTAGTACAGCATCAGGATAAACTGTATTACCAGTCCAGGTAATATTTCTTATTTTGTATTGCGGACCTTCATAAACATCCATTACAATTTTCAAATCCTGATTATCGTTATAATAAATTAGTGAATCATCAACAATTTCAGCATCCCTGTAACCGTTTTTACGATAAAAATCGACAATTAGTTTTTTATCTTTTTTGTAGTCTTCAGGTTTAAACTGTGCACTTGACCAGAACTTCCACCAATGTGCAACGCTTGTTTCATCCATTTCTCCGGCAAGTTCCCCATCATCAAATGCTTTATTGCCATAGAATTTTATTTCTCTTACAACAACTTTATTTCCTTCTTCAATAATCAGTTTTAGTAAAACCCTGTCTTTAATTCTTGCAACAAGATTTGAGTAAACTATTTCATCCTTTTCATAGGGCAAAGTATACTTATCTGACGGATCATCCTGATTTTGCCAGATAACATTTATTTCATCCTCGGTAGTATCCGAAGTAACAAAATTGAACAAAGAATAATTTATTTTTGCGTTCAAATATCCTTCTTCAGAATAAAGATCTTTTATCCGCTGCTTAAGTTTGGCAATAGCCTGTGGCGTGACAACAGTTCCTCGTAAAAATGTTACTTTTTTTTCAATATCGTCAGTATCAATTTCATCATTTCCTTCGATAACAACTTTTTCAAGGCGGGGATATTCTTTTACTTTAATGAGAAGAAAAACACCTTCAGGTATTTCTCTATCAATCAAGATTTGAATGTCAGAAAAAATACCAAGTGTCCAGAGCTGCCTGATGGCATTTAATGTCTGGTCTCCCGGGACCTGTATTTCATCACCTATTTTTAATCCTGACTGAGCAATGATTGTGGCTGGGTCGGTCTCCTTATTTCCTTCTACAGAAACTCCAAGTATTTTATATGTTTTCTGATTTTCCTGTGAATAACAGGTTGCAGACAACAAAATAATTGAAAGTAAAATAAGTTTAAATAATTTCACTGGGGAGATTCCGGACATTCTTTTGACCTTTGTTGTTCTTTATTATTTGCTCGCTGACTTTTCCAAATCTTCTTTCTCTAAGCTGGAATTTTTTTATTGATTCATATAAATGTTTTCTTGAAAAAGCCGGCCAGAAAACATCAAGAATTATAAATTCTGAATAGGCAATCTGCCATAAAAGGAAATTACTAACTCTGAATTCACCGCTCGTTCTTATAACCAGATCAGGATCAGGCATATTATTAGTTGTTAAAAAATTGTCAACAAGTTTTTCGGTTATTTCTTCAGGTTCTATTTTTTTGCTTGCAACAAGACGTGATATACCTCGTATAGCTTTAACAAGTTCCCATCTTCCGCTGTAACTTAAAGCAAGATTTAAAGTCATTTTTTTATTGTTCTTAGTTCGCTCGATGTCATCAAACAACTGTTTCTGAACTTCATTAGGTAAAGAATCCAGATCGCCAATGCAGGTTAATTTAATATCGTTGTCATTTAATTCATCAACCCTGTCTTTTAAGCTTTTAAGCAGCAGACGCATTAATGTAGAAACTTCTTCTTTTGGCCTGTTCCAGTTTTCTGTTGAGAATGTATAAAGGGTAAGATATTTTACTCCTATTTGTGCGCAAGCTTCGACAATATCCCGAACAGTTTCAACACCTCTTTTGTGCCCGGCAACTCTGGGTAGTCCTCTTCTTTTTGCCCATCGTCCGTTGCCATCCATTATTATAGCAATGTGGGAAGGAATGACCCCTGATTTTTTCAGTTCTTCTTGCTGTAATTTATCTGTTGTTAACTCTTTTTTTACCAACGCTTTATTAAATCTTCATTAAGCGTGTAAAGTTATATGTACGTAAAAATAAAATCAAGGTAAGTACATATGCAAATGTTTAGTGCCCGGGAAGGAATAATCACTATTCCGGCTAAAATGAGGTTTTAATTTAAAAAGAATTGATTTCAGGCAAAGAGAACTTTATCTTTTTTTCTGTTTCTTTTCTGAGGTAGGTTATCCTCATCATGGATCTGGATAAGCTTTATATTTTTTTTAACATCAGCAGGCAGAGTATTGAAAACAATTTTTACCTGCTTAAAGAATAACGCTGGAACACCAACAAATAGCTGTACCGGTTCACCTGATTTTCTTGTGTGGCGGGTTGCCAGGAATAATATTTTTTCCTGAAGATTACTATTAATTAAATCATTTTTATTAATAGTAATTCCTATTGCATACTTATTCTTTAACCTCGCTACAACATCGATATCGAATTTGCCTACTTTAGTCGGCTCAGGTAAATAAGTGCCATATTTTCTATAAACCGTAAAAAATCCATGCTTCCAGAAACGGTTTACTAACAAATCAATATTTCTTCTTTCGTGTGTTTCCATTTTAGAAAATATTAAACTGCTTGTGGAATAATCGGTATTACAGGTGAAAACCTGGTTGTACTAACAATTTTAATGTTTGCAATCTTTGCAAAATCAAATTTCCTGATTTCGTTTGTCTTGCTTACTCTTCCGTAAATAACTTTTTTACCGTCTTTATTATAAGTTATGTAATACGGTTCGATGCAGGTTTCTTCCATACCATAAAGAAATTTTAAATAATTTCTTTTACGAATTGCATCAAGAAAAATATTTGACTTCATAACAGGCTCCTTTCTAATTAAAAATTCTGACAACACTTTTAACTTTTCCAGCAACTGAAAAATCACTAATGTTTGTTACTTCAATTGGTTGGTATTTGTCATTTGCAGGTATAAGTCTGATTTTATTTTTTACAATTTCTAATTTCTTAACTGTTGCCTCATCTTCCAGAAGTGCAACAACAATGTCCCCGTTAATTCCTTTTTCCGAAGGCGAGACAATTACAATGTCTCCATCAAAAATTCCTTCGTCTATCATACTATCCCCACGGACTTTTAATGCAAACGCATCTTTCGAATTCTTCACCATCACCGGATCCAGAATGAGTGAACCTTCTATATTTTCAATTGCAAGAATCGGAGAACCTGCAGCAACCCGCCCGATTATTGGAACAGAAATAACAGAACTGTTAACCTGAACCGTGGATTCACCTGGAGATTTTGTTAAGCAAATTCCGCGGCTGGCATTGCTTTCAACCGAGAGGTAGCCTTTCTTTTCAAGAGCTTCGAGATGTCTTTTTACACCGAAAGTCGAGGAAATTTCAAACTCTTTTGCTATTTCCCGCAAAGTTGGCGGATACCCGGATTCCTGTATAAAATCCTGGATAAATCCTAAAATTTGAAGCTGGCGTTCAGTTAATTGTTTCTTTTCTGCTGAATTGAAGTTTATTTTGTTCATTTAAGTAGTGCTCATTTGTTCACTGCAAATATAGTGAACGGATGAGCACTTGTCAAGAGGGGAAATTAGAAATTTTATTTTGTGTTAGAAAACTTGTAATCAGGATCAAACAAATAAAAAAGTTTCCTGCCAATTTCGTAGTTGCCGTAAATGCCTGAAAAGTTTTCTTCACCGGGTCCTTTGGCAAGAACAGCAACAACTCCTGCGGTGTGGTTTTTTCCAACAAAACTAAATTTAAGATTACTGCCATCAAGCTCGCCACCTGTTATTGTCATTCCGCCTGTTTCATGATCGGCAGTTATAATAATAAGAGTGTTTCCATTTTCTTTGGCAAAATCGAGTGCGGCATTTACAGCAGTTGTAAAATCTTTCATTTCACTTAAAAGATAATTTGCATCATCATCATGCCCTGCCCAGTCAATTTGCGAGCCTTCAACCATCAGCATAAATCCATCAGGATCCTGCGAAAGATTTTTGAGAGCGATATTTGTCAATTGTCCTAAGGAATAATTTCGTTCTGTGGCTTTCGGCAAACCAACAGCAGAAAAGAGTGCATAAAAATTTTTTCTCGGGTCGCTTTTCTGTAAGTCATCAAAATTATTGTAAAACTGGTATGAGTTAGATTTTAATTTATCTATTAAATTATTTCCATCTTTTCTTTTACCACCTGCATTTTCAGGAAGAAAAAAATCAAGTCCCCCTCCAATAACTACGTCAGTTCCTGATTGAGTAAACTGGTAAGCAATTTCATCTTTATTATACCTGCTTTTATCGTGCGCAATAAAGCAGGAAGGAGTGGCATCGGTAACATCACTTGTAACAACAACTCCGGTTGAAAGACCAAGATTTCTTACAAGTTCAAAAATAGTATGCACAGGTTTTTCATCAGGAGTAACTGCATCCATTTTATTGTTCGTTCTGTAACCAGTGGCAATTGCAGTTGCACCTGCGGCAGAATCAGTAATTAATTGATTAGCAGATTTGGTTATGGAAAATCCGATTGTCTTAAAAGCATAGAATGGACTGTTCGGATCCTGTAGAAGTGATGTGCTGATGCAATTGATTCCCATTCCATCTCCAATCAGGATGATGACGTTTTTTGGTTTATCCGCAGCACCAGCACCAAAATTAATTACAATAAAAAAAAGAAGGCTCAGGAAAATCCTGAAGAAGCTCAAGAAACTTCTACTCCCTTCTTTTCAACAGGCATTAACCAGTTATGAATATCTTCTTTTAATCCATAGTGGATGGAAGTTATTTCATTAAACAATTTCAAATCGAGTTCTGCAGGTTCACCTCCATTGATTTCCATTGTTTTATCTTTATATGTCAGCCAGCCAACAGAAGAGATAATTGCAGCAGTACCTGTTCCAAAAACACTCAAAAGGTTTCCTTTATCATAAGCTTCAGTAACTTCATCAATTGAGATATCTCTTTCAACAATATTCATATTCCATTCTTTTAAAATCTCGATAACTGAACGTCTCGTTATTCCGGGTAAAATACTGCCGTTGAGTTTTGGAGTAACAATTTCATCTTTCATATTAATAAAGATGTTCATTGTTCCTACTTCTTCGATATTCTTCAGGTTAATTGCATCGAGCCAGAGAACCTGGGTAAACCCTTTTTTCATTGCTTCTTCACCGGCAAGCAGACTTGCAGCATAGTTTGCAGGAGTTTTACATTCACCCAGACCTTTTCTTACTGCACGGACAAATTTATCCTGAACAAGAATTTTAACAGGTTTAAATCCTGAAGCATAATATGCACCGACTGGTGAAAGTAAAATTACAAATTTGTAATTTTTTGAAGGACGCACACCAAGGAAAGGATCAGATCCGTATATAAAAGGTCTGATATAAAGAGATTCACCTTTCTTTGCTGGTATCCAGTCTTTATCAATTGAAACTAATTCACGAAGTGCTTCAATAACAAAATCAACATCAACTTCAGGAATGCAGATTCTTCGGGATGAATTATTAATTCTTTCAAAATGTTTATCTGGTCTAAATAAAACTATTTCACCATTTTTCTGACGGAATGCTTTCATACCTTCAAACACAGCTTGTCCGTAATGGATAAACATTGTTGCCGGGTGCATTCCCATCTGGTCAACCGGTTTTATAACAGGATCATGCCATCCTTCTTCTGGTGTATAATCCATCATAAATAAATGATCTGTAAATATTTTTCCGAACCCGAGGTTTTCAGGAAGAACTACATTATTATTTCTTTCTTTCAGGATGTATTTTATTTTTTCCATGATGAGACCTATAGTTTTTTATGAAGTGCAAAAATTCCCCAATTGTAACCATGAATTTAAAAGAAAATCTGAGAAAAAAAATCCTTAAAATTTATTTATTAATATTTAACAATAATTTCATTATAAAATTAAAATAAAGCCATCCAGAGAACGTAATCGAGAATTAATATCATTGCTGCGGATAAAACAAATGACCTGATTGTTGACAAACCTACTCCTTCGGCACCACCTGTCGTTCTGAATCCGATATGACAGCCAAGTAAAGCAGTTACACATCCGAAAGTTATAGTTTTTACCAGCCCGGCAGTCATATCAGAAAATACAAAATATTGTTTTACGGAACCGAAAAAAACATCAAACGAGACGCCAAGAAAATAATTAGCAACTATATATGCACCAAGTATTGCTATAAAATTTGCAAAAAGAACAAGTACCGGCATCATTAAAACTGAAGCAAGAACTCTTGGCATCGCCAGATATCTTACCGGATCAATTGCCATAATTTCAAGAGCATCTATTTGTTCAGTAACTTTCATAGTTCCAAGTTCTGCAGCAATTGAAGCCCCAACCCTTCCGGCAATTACAATACCGGTAAGAACCGGAGCAAGTTCTGTTATTATTGCCCTGCTTGTTGTTGCACCTAAAAATGATAAAGGCGCCATTCCTTTTAACTGATAAGCAGCCTGCCAGGCAGCTACAGCTCCTGTGAAAATAGCAATAATTAAAACCAGTGGAAGTGAGTCAACTCCAATGTGTTCCATCTGGAAAAAAACTTGTCTCCTCGTTCGGATAAGATTTTTAAAATTGCTGATTATCCGGAAAAACAGGATTGAAATCTGCCCGAACTCTCTTAAAAAAGAAAGGACAACTGATCCAAACCACTGAAAAAAGTTCAATATTTACCTGCTTATTTATTTTTCTATTAGTTTAAAGGTTATCACAAACTTACAAAATTCGCCCTAAATGTTATTATTAGAAATCATAAACAGTGTACCAAAAAATCTTTTTATATCACAATTAGCAACCATTTTGAGACAAACTCATTTTGAAATTTAATTCAGGTTAAACAACAATAGTCCAAATAAAAATATCATACCTGTTTTTCAATTAAATTGAACAAATATTTCTTTTATTTTTAATTGAATTTATAACAAACAGTAATAATTACTTTATAAATTATAAATCATTGACTAATCAAAATAAATTTTTAGTTAAAAGTATATAATTGCACTATTATTGATAGATAATATCTAAATTTAGTAGTGGGCGAAACCCGAAGGGAAAATATGACAACAGAGGGGGTTCCCTTCCAGGCTAATTTAATGGAAGAGAAGCTATCAAAATTTATTGAACAGGCACCGGTAGGCATAATTACGTTTTCTAAGGACGGAATTATTGATTATGTCAACCAAAACTTTCGTGATTTTTCAATTCTATATCAACTCGAAACAACTTCACTAATTGGTAAAAATATTTTTGAGTATAATTTATTCCCCTCATCAGATTTAAAAAATGAACTGGATGAACTTGCCAAAGGCTATCCTTTTGAAAAAGAATTGAAACACATACCGACAAAAGATGGCAAAGAAATAACTTTAATTGTTAAAGGTTCCCCGTTTTCTGATAATGGTGATATGCTCGGCGGAATTCTGCTGATTGAAGACATTAAAGTTCTTGTTACTTCCCGTCAATCTATGCACTTTAAATCTGAGTATATAGAAAGAGCAATTGAAAAAGTAAATGACTTTCTGTTCGTTGTTAATCCCGAAGGTGATATACGCTATTCAACAGGAAAAACTTTTGAAAAAATAGGATTAAGGCACGACGAAATTTCGGGTAAAAATTTAGCAGAGATTTTTAATACGCAGGTGAACAATCAAATCAAAAATAAGATAAAAGAAGTTTTAGAGTTAAAAGAACATCGTATTGAAAAAATATCTGTTGATAAAAATTCAGAGAAGAAAAATTTTGAATGCAGAATTGAACCTATGTTGAACACTTACGGACAATTAAGATATCTTTATTTGTTTTTTAATGATAAAACAGGTGAGATTGCACAAAGTTCTGAACTCAAAGAAGAACTTATGCAGCTTGAGTATTACAAAACAGCAAGTGAAAAGCTAAACCAGGCAGTAATTACACTAAATGCTGATGGAAAAATAATTTACTGGGATGAGAAATCAGAAAAACTTTTTAAGCTGTCTGCAGACTCTGTTAAAGGAAAATTTATCGGTGAAGTTTTCGAAGCTTTCACTAAAGATTATTTCACATCTTTAAAGACTGATATCGGGCTTATTGATTACCACAAAGTGAATGTTAATTTTTTCAATGAGGATCATCAGAAAAGATCATTTGAATTCAGGTTTGTTCCGGCTGTTTCAGAATCAGAAGAAATAATTATTCAGTGTGTTGAAATAACTGACTCGCTTAAAGAAAAAGATGAAATAATAAATTCTGAAAATTCTCTTCAAAAAATTGTTTCAAATTCCGACATATTAATTTTTGTTACAGATTCTTCCGGTCATATTGAATATTTGAATAAATCTTTATTGAATAAACTTGAATATACCAAAGATGAATTGACCGAAATTCATCTTGATGATTTGCTGCAAACTGAGTTTTACAAAAACAAAAAAGTTATGTCTGTTGAAGATTTATTAAGTGAAGTTGATAAAGAAATAAAACTTTCACTTCACAAAAAATCCGGACAGGTTTTAGAATTAAGCGGTAAATTCAAACTTGTAAGTGATGAAAAAACATTCAGTAAAAAATATATCGGGTATTTCCGGGAAAAAGAAAATATTTTTGGAAAAGAACAATCAGTTTATTCTTCATTTTTTGAATCATCATTGGATGGTATTGCAATTGCTGTTGATGGAAGAATTTTTAGCGCAAACAAAGAATTTGCTAATATATTTGGGTTTGATTCTACTGTTGATCTTAATAATAAAGATCTTCTTGACCTTGTTTCCAATGATGACATACTAAGAGTTGCTGAATTTTTCAGGCTTAAAGAAAGAAATAAATATGCACCGGACAGGTTTGATTTCCTTGCAAAGAAACGTGACAATTCGTTTTTCTATTGTGAACTTACAATTTCTGTATTTCAACAGGATGAAAAAACCTATTTGTCAATTTTAGCAAGAGATATAACAGAAAGAAAACGCTCACAACGTGCGATAAAGGAATCAGAAGAGAAATACAGAAATATAACTGAAAACATTGATGATTTTCTCTTTACTTTTGAAAGAGTAGGAAGATATTTAAGGCCTATTTTTTATACTGCCGCAGTTGAAAAAATAACCGGTTACTCACAGTCAGATTTTTTGAGTGATACAAAATTGTTTCTAAAGGTTATTCACCCGGATGATTTTACATTTATGAAAAAGAAAGTAAATGCATTAATGAAAAACCGTTTCCAATCGTCCGGCGAGTTTGAGTTCAGAATTATAAATAAACATGGGAACATTGTCTGGATAAGAAACAAAGTTAATCTTGTTCGGAATTCTTCCGGAGAAATTCAAAAAGTTTACGGACTTGTAAGCGATATTACATTAAAGAAGCGGGCAGAAGAAGAGTTGAAGCAGTCAACAGAAAGCCTGAAAAAACTAAATGAAACAAAAGACAGGTTTATTTCGATCGTATCTCATGATCTAAGAACTCCATTCAGTTCTATTTTAGGTTTTACTGATTTACTTTCCGGAGATGAATCACTAAGTGAAGAAGAACGCAAACAATACGTAAAATATATTCAGGAATCTTCAAAGTCTATGCTTGCACTTGTAAATTCTCTGCTTGACTGGACAAGGCTGCAGACCGGAAGAATTAAATTTGAGCCTCAGAAAATAGAAGCAAAAATCATTGTTGAAAAATCAATAAATACAATTTCCGGAACGGCATTTCAGAAAGGTATTAAAATATTATCAATTGTTGGTGATGAATATTCTGTTTTTGTAGACAAAAATCTGATCCTGCAGGTATTTAATAATCTTATTTCTAATGCTATTAAGTTTACAGACAAAGGCGGCTTGATCACCATTTCAGTAAAACCTTCTTCCTCAATTCGTTTTATTGAATTTAAAGTAAAAGATACAGGGCGAGGAATAAAACCTGAAAATATTGATAAGCTATTCAACATTGATTCTAAGTTTACTTCAGAAGGAACCGCTGGTGAGCGCGGCAGCGGATTAGGACTATCACTTGTTAAAGAAATTGTGGAAAAACATGGCGGAAAAATAACTGTAGAATCAAAGTACGGAAAAGGATCTGAATTTAAATTTACTCTTCCTATAGCTTCAGAAAATATTCTTATTGTCGATTCAAATAAAACTGACCGGATATTGTATTCAAAAATTCTGAAAAATATTACTCCTGAATATTCAATTGATATTGCATCAAACGGAAAAGAAGCACTTGATAAAATTTCTACATCTCCACCTGCACTGATAATTACAGAACACCAGATGCCGGAGATGAACGGTTATGAATTCGTAAAAGAAATGATAAAAAGTGAGGCGATAAAAACTTCTCCGGTTATAGTTTTAAGCAGCAGCATAGACAGAAATTCTGCAGCAGATTATACAGATTTAGGAATTGAATATGTATTTCAGAAACCTGTTGATCTAAGGAATTTTAAGCAGTCTGTGGAAAAAGCACTTCGCAAAGGAATGTCTTCTTCAAGATAAGTTACATCAATTTATAAACATACCAGCCTTCAGCAACTTTTTCTATAAAGATAAAATTATTTGGTGAGATAATAGGCCGGGATTCCCCGCGTGAAAAAAAATAACCGACTTCACTGGTTCCAACTGAACCAATTGGAATAAAAACACATCCCGGATAATTTTTGTCTTCAAAAATTCCCTGGCAACCTAACTTATGCATAAGCTCATTAGCTTTTTCTTTATCTGATGATTTATAATACTGGATCAGTTTTGTATAATCAGGAAGATTTTCTTTCAAATGGTTTTTTAAATTCTGATCATCACTGGTAATTAATTGAAGAGTATTTAAAAGTGTTTCATCCTGCGGCTTTGGATTTTTTATTCCGCTTAAAGAATCCAATGCTGAATAGATATAAACCGGTAAAATGAATTTCCTTATTGCAGAAATTTTCCAACCATTTTCATTAACCAAATAACAATAAAAGTTTGCACTGCTTCCTTCTTTTTTAATATTAATATTATAAACAGCACCTTCACTGGTAGATTGAATCGGATAATAACTTATAGACACCGAACCAGTAAGTTCCTCTCCTATAGATGGGGTCTTTGACTGTTCAGACATTTCATCAATTAAATAATTTTCTTTATCGGGGAATGAAGAGTCCTTAAAATATTTCTCAACCAGCTGATCAGGGTTTAACTCTGATTGTGCAAATATTGAAAAGGAAAGAAATGAAATAAATAATAAGATTAATTTCATTAGTATTATTTTTTTACGAGAACATAACCGGAAGTCGGTTCAACATCTAGTTTAGAGTTTACAACATTTATTTCATCAGTTCCGGCTGAATTGCCATTTGTAATAACAGACCAGCTTCCTTCCGGCAAGATAAATTCCTCTGATTTTTTCGTGTCGGCATTCATCAAAACAAGAAAATCGTCATTATTATATTTTAATCTGTACCCAATTGCAAAAGGATTATCTTTAATCTGGAAGAATTGAACATCATCATAACTTGCTTTTCGGAAAGCTACAAAATCAGTGCGGAGCTTTATTAATCCACGGTAATAATTCAAAAGCTCCGAATTAATTTCAGCATGATGATAGTTAATATAATTTGTCTCATTATCTTTATCATAACTGTTATGATCAATCATTCCTTTGTTCGGATCCTTAGCAGCAACATCTTCAGGAATCACTTTTGTTCTTGCAAACTCCTGTCCTGAATGAATCATGGTTATTCCCCTGGAAGTGAACAGGAATAATGCGGCAAGCTTGTTTAGTTTCATCTGAAGCGGAGTGAGCCTTACCATTTCATCAACATCTTTGATCACTTCATCTTTTTTCACATCACTCAAACCAAGCCGGATAAAATCTCCAAGTGTGTAACCATCGTGTGATTCCAAATAATTCACAGATGTTTGAGGATTTTTAAATAATCCTAAAGCATCTTTTAATAAAGTTCCATTCACATAAGATTTAATCCTGTCAGGATTGTTGTTGCCGTACCAGTTTCCGAAAATCCAGCCCAATCCATCAAAAGGATTTTCACCTTTAATCCCATTTCGTATTTGATCATTCCAGGCTCCCCAGCCGCGGACAGAAAATCCGGCGGGATCATATCCTCCGCCCCATGGTTCGCAAACAAAAACTACATAAGGATTTATTTTCTTTGCTTCATAAATTATTTTTTCGATTGTCTCCCAATCAATCAGTTTACCAAGATCAAAACGGAATCCATCAACGTGGTATTCTTTCATCCAGTAAAGAATACTTTCAACAATTAATCTTCTGACCATTGGTCGCTCAGTTTTCAAATCATTACCACAATAACTTTGCTGAATAAAGTTTCCGTTTTCATCCAGCCTGAAATAATATTCTTTATCAATCTGCTTTAAATTTCCAATTTCATATTCTGAAAGATGGTTGTAAACAACATCCATAATAACACCAATGCCTTCACGATGAAAAGATTTTACCATATTTTTAAAATCATTCACTGATTTTGCATCTGTACCTATCCATTTATTCAGTTCAAGCTTGCGGGTATTTTCAGAATAATAACTTTCCGGAGCGAAGTAAGCTGCGGTCATATAGCCCCAGTGATTTCGTTCGTACGGATTCCAAGAATTAAATTTACCGTTTGAAGAATCTTTAAACGGCGCTTCAACATTTCCGAATTCCTGTGCAGGCAAAAGTTCGACAGTATTTACACCAAGAGATTTAATATAATCCAGTCCGCCGCGTTTTCCTTTTTCTGTCAATCCTTCATAAGTTCCCCTTTCGTTTACACCGGAACTTTCGTGTTCTGTCATATCACGGACGTGCATTTCATAAACAATTAAGTCATGCCAGTCACGTTGAATCCAACTGTCATTTTCCCAATCGTAATTATTTTCTTTTATAACAATTGATAATCTTGGATTAAAATATGTATTGAAGCTTGCAACTGCTTTTGCATATGGATCAATACAAATAACTTTTCCGGATTCAGGATCATTGGAATGTTTTACTTTGTAACCGTAAAATAATCCATAATGTTCACCATCAATAGACGTTTCCCACACTCCATCTTTATCTTTTTGCATTTCATATTCTTTCTGAACAGAATTCTCCGGAGAGTTTTTTGTAACTAAAGTTACCTGTTCAGCATTTGGTGCAAACAAGCAGAAAAAAGTTTTTCCATTCTCAACAAACGAACCAAGTTTTTTATCTGAATAGATTTTATTCAGTTCACTATTTCTGTTTAATAACTCAACTTGTTTTTTTGTTAAACCGGGTTTGGTTTTTGCCGGAGTGTAAAAATCTTTGCTCATAGTTGCCATAATTGTGAGTGTTATAATTGTATAAAAAAATACTTTTGAGTTCATCAATTCCCCTGCCAGATTATTGGTTTTATTTTATTCAAAATTGAAATGAATTTTATTTCCATGCTATTCGCCCGCATAAATTTCTCCATCCACTACCGGGGTTACACAGATTAAAGGATGTTCAGGCGCATTAAATTTAGTAAAAATTTCTTCAAACAGTTCAAAATGCATTCCGCGTTTTTCCAATTTATGAAAGCGGTTGTAATTCATAAACTTTCCGTTTTTATCTGTCGGCGCATCAAAGTGGTAAGCTTTTTCAAAATCCTCTTTTGCTTTGCTTTTTAAAAATTTTATTTTTGTTTCGTCACCCTCATCACTCTCATAAGCAACAGCACGGAATTCTTCGACAAGGTTGTTATTAATTACTAAGTAAATGTTCAGGATTGTTTCGCCCATTTTCCTTTTTTGAATTATAAATGCAAACAAAAGCTAAACAGACTGCATACACAAATGCAAATTTGCACATTATGCTTTCGATAGCTGAAATAAGTGCATACGAACCTGCAAACATTAATGTAAACGCAATAAGTACGGGTAAGCTAATTATGATTGCTCCAAGAAGTAAAACTTTTCCGGTCAGAATATTTTTTTTATCCCTTTCCTTTTTAATAAAAAAAATAAGCAATACTATTGAAACTAATATCGGCAAATAATAGAACACACCAAAAAGATCGCCGAGCGGATAATGATAAGTTGCGTACAAAACTGTGCAGCTTGTTACGTGAAACTCCGGAATAATGAACCAGTAATAAATCAGAAAAAATATTGCAGGAAGAAAAATAAGTTTTTTTAGAAGATTAAGTTCAAGTTCAGGTGCAAGGGTAAGAACCAAAAGTAAATTTAATGGTGGAAGAAAAGAGATATCTAAAAAAGCCATATAAGGAAAGAATGGTTTTTGTAACTCCACCTGGCACATTAAAAATTCCAGGGACTGGTAACCGGCAAGCAAAGCAATCATAACAATCGCAATGTTTCTGAATTTGCCGGCTTTTGTAAATATAAAAACATTTACAAGCAGGATAATTTCAATGCAGGCAAGCAGAAGAGAAATTATTCCGTTCCAATTCATAGTATTTATCAGTAACACAGATTGCTAATCTGTTCTACAAAACATTTTAATCTTTTGGCCCTATCATATTTTCAGGTCTGACAACCTCATCAAATTTTTCTGCTGTTAGCAACCCGAGTTCAACTACAGCTTCTTTCAGAGTTTTATTTTCTGCGTGTGCTTTCTTCGCAACTTTTGCAGCATTGTCATAACCGATATGCGGATTTAAAGCAGTAACCAGCATCAATGAATTTTCAAGATGCTTATTGATATTGTTCTTGTTAGCTTCAATTCCAACTACACAATGATCAGTGAAGCTTTCGCAGGCATCGGATATTAATCTAATTGAATTGAGAACATTAAAAATTATAACTGGTTTAAATACGTTCAGTTCAAAGTGTCCTGTTGCCCCACCGATATTTACTGCAACATCATTTCCAAAAACCTGTGCGCATACCATTGTCATTGCTTCGGATTGTGTTGGGTTAACTTTGCCGGGCATTATTGAAGAGCCGGGTTCATTTTCAGGAAGATGAAGTTCACCAAGTCCGCAACGTGGACCTGAACCAAGCAGTCTGATATCATTTGCAATTTTCATTAAAGATGCAGCCAGAGTTTTTAGCACACCGGAGAATTCAACCATTGCATCGTGAGTTGCTAATCCTTCAAATTTATTTCTTCCTGTAATGAATGGTTTTCCGGTCAGTTCAGCAATTTTGTTTGCTGATTTTTCTGCAAACTCGTGATGTGTATTTAACCCTGTTCCAACTGCAGTTCCGCCAAGAGCAAGTTCGTACATTCTTGGCAGTGCTGCATTAATTCTTTCAAGTCCGTTTGTTAACTGCTGGGTGTATCCGGAAAATTCCTGTCCAAGTGTTAATGGAACAGCATCCATCAAATGCGTTCTTCCGATTTTAATAATTATTCTGAATTCTTCCGATTTATTTTGTAGAGCATCACGCAGTTTTGTTATCATCGGAATTAATCTTCTGTGAATCTCTTCAACTGCTGCAATGTGCATCGCAGTGGGAAAAGTATCATTTGAGGATTGAGCTTTATTAACATCATCATTAGGATGGATTGGTTTTTTACTACCGACAACTCCGCCGGCCAATTCAATTGCCCGGTTTGAAATTACCTCATTGGCATTCATATTTGTTTGTGTTCCGCTTCCGGTTTGCCAGACAACCAAAGGAAAATGCTCATCCAGTTTTCCTTCAATAACTTCATCTGCAGCCTGGATAATCAAATCAGCTTTTTCTTTTGGCAAAGTTCCGAGTTCAAGATTGGTTAGTGCTGCCGCTTTCTTTAAAATGCCAAGAGCACGAATTAATTCGCGGGGAAACCTGTCTCCCCCGATTTTAAAATTCATTAATGATCTTGCAGTTTGTGCGCCGTAATATTTATCTCTGGGAACCTGCATCTGTCCCATTGTATCAGTTTCAATTCTGAATTCCATTTTAGTCTCCCACAAAAAATAATTTTAGAAATTTCAAAGTATAAACTAACTGATTTTTATAATTATTTCTTTCATTAATGTAAAAAATGATGAATTTAAATTACGTCTGTTGCTTACTCTAAAGATTTTCATAAACATCCGGATTATACTTTTCCATCCATCTCTCCGGATTGGCAATAGATTTCCAGCCATATTTCTTATAAAGTTCATGTGCATCCTGTGTTAATAGAACCCAACGTCTTAGTCCCTGTAATCCCGGGTGATTCATAATAATTTGCATTAACCATTTGGAATGACCCTGTCCCCGGAATTCTTTTAAAACAAATACATCTGCAAGATATGCTGTGGTTGCATAATCTGTTACAACTCTTGCATAACCTATTTGCTGATGTTTATAATATAGTCCAAAGTTTATTGAATTTTCTGTTGCAGTTTTAACAATTTTAAAAGGAATGTTTTTGCTCCAATAAGATTCATTAGCTAAAAAATTGTGAATTATATTTAAATCTAACTTAGATTTATCTGTGGTGATTAGAAAATCACCTTTTTGTTCTGTTATAATTTGCATCGCGGATTTCGATAAATAATTACTACTGAAATGATTGGTTTTTTAAAAAGTTTTAAATTTAAAACTTAAATGATATACCCATTTTTGTTTCGGTATCAGTTTTTTTGATTCCATCAGGCGGAAATGAATCATATCTTGCATTAAACTTTATATAAAGATCAACAAGTTTTCCCGGATCAATCACAAAAGCATTTTCAGAAACAATTTTGTAATCATTCCAGTCATCAAGTTTTGGCTGGTAATATGTTACAGAGACAAAAGACAGATTTTCATCTATATCATAATTGAAAGTTAAATAACTGCTCATTCGGTGAGCTTTGGTAGAACTTCCATGTTTCGAGGAAGCGGACAGATCATAATCTTCAGCTTCAAACATATAGGCAATTCCAACCCGGAGCTTAAAATTATTCTCTGTTAAAAATTTAAATCTTATTCCGCCCCCAATTAATTCCCTGCTTAAAAGTAATCTTTTTTTATTATTATCATACTGAGTGAATATCTCCAGTTGATAAAAGTGAGAGGGAGTAATTACATGTCTGAGGTGAGTAAACAACTGACCTACGAACGGATCACCGCTTTCCCAGCCATAGCCGGCATCAAGGACAAGAAATGTATAATCATCACCATAGTTATAGTTTAATCTTCCACCGGCGTCAATTAGCTGGTAATCCGTATTACCTGTTATGGCAACCGCTTCAAAATTCAGGTTTCCGGAAAATCCAACTTTCACAGAATCTTTTCTGTATTGTTCGGTATTTACCTGGGGGAAAATGATATCGGATAAAGAAATTATTGCAATCAAAATTAAGATATTTAAATACTTCATATTCACTTCTGATTTTATTCAACTCTTAAAACCGGATAAACATTAAGTTTTTCATCCCAATAAGGTGATCTTTTGTAAAAGAAATTCAATCTTGCATTAGGATCATTTCTGAAACTTTCATCGTCTTTTAATTTCTGTTCAAATTCCTTTTTAAGTTCAGGATCCACTTCCAGCATTTCTTCAGCAAGATTTTCCATCGCATAGCTTTCAAAATATTCTTTCTGTTCAAATATTGAATTGAAAAAACCCCATTGGACAAATGAGTCACCTGATTTAGGTTCGAGTAAGCCTGCAATAATTCTGATGTTTGGCTGACCTGTTGGAATAAAAATATCACCTTCCGATATTTTTACAACTTTATTCTCTTCATTATAATCAAAGTTGGCTCTTTGTCTGCCTTCATAAGAATTGGAATCCATCTTTACATTTTTAAATTTATAAACTGTAACATTTAACATAGTGTCATTTTTAATAATGCTGAATTTGATTCCTTGAAACTTAATCCTTTCAATTATTTCCTTCCACTCCTGGGGGATAATATAAGCGGTTGGTAATTTTACTGAATCAGTAGCAATTACGTCATTATAATATTTAACTTTGAAAACAGACGGTTTAAGAGTATAGACAAGTTTTTTTCCTCCTGATATATCGGAATCCTCCCAATAAAATTCATACCCCTTAAAATCTACTTCAGAATATTTTTCACTGATATTAAATGAAATTGGCATGAAGTTTTTCTTTTTACTTAATTCTTCAATTGATATTTTATCAGCTTTTCCATTAAGATTTACTAGCTCTTCAGCATTTTCATTTACAAAATTCAACACAGTTTCAAAAGCAGCTTTTGTTGAGTAAACTCTGTCCTTGTACGATTTAAGCATATGAGTTTCAATAAGCAGACACGGACGATTTCTTAAAGCAAAATAACCTGTTGAAAATCTTGGAGTTGAAGCCCAATCAATTAATCCCTCATCCAATCCTCTGCGCCAGTTCTTCAAATTAATATATGGATAAACAAGATACCCTGCTTTTTCGACTCCATTTTCAAAATAAGGAATAAATTTACTTTTTATCCAGTTAGCAGTTTTGGAATAAATGTTCCTGTACTTTTCAACTGAGTATGTAAGCGTGTATTGATAATCTGCACCGTCGGTAGTGTGGGAGTCAATTACAAAATCAGGATTCCATTTGCTGACAAGCTGAAGCATAGCCTGCATCTCTGGTGCATCTGCTTTCATCCAGTCACGGTTAAGATTCAGGTTTAGTGAAGTTGTTCTCCACCCCATTTCTTCAGGTCCGTTTTGATTTATCCGGTTGTATTTACTTCGCCTTTCGTGAGCATCAACACTGAATACAGGAACAACTAGCAAAGTTAAACTATCAACCAGGTTTTTCTTTTCCTTTGTAATTAGAATTTCACGAAGTAAAAGCATGCTTGCATCTTTTCCTTCAATTTCACCAGAATGAATTCCGCATATAATTAAGACTACTGGTCGTCCTGATTTATTAATTTTATCCACATCAAAATACATTTTCGAATTCACGACAAGAAATTGCAGCTCTCTCCCCTGTGGTGAAATTCCGAATGTTCTCAATTCTGCATATTTGGAATTATCAGCAAGATTTTGGAAATATTGAATTGACTGATTGTAATCCGGAGTGCTTTTGAATCCAGATTGTTCAAAATAAGTTGTCCAGTTAATATCTGTCTGTTGTGCTAAGGCAACAAAACTGAAAATAAATAAGTTTAGCACAAATGATCTTTTCATATAATTAATAATTTATTTGAAATATCTAGGATTAAATATTTTAGAAAATTAATTTACTTAAAATATAATTTTATAATTGTCGATTTAATTGTAAAACGATTTAGCCGCAATTATTATAAAAATTAGAATTAGAATTCTCTATTTGAAGAAAAAATTACTTCTTACCGGCAAAAAAACCTGCAGGATTTCACAAGATCAAAATGATAAATGTAATCTTAAAACTGTCCACTCCGAATTGGATTGACTTATCCACTCGTAACAATTACGTTTATATTGTTAATTGTCCTTACATCAAAAATTATTTTTAATGTAAGTCTTGCGGCACTAAATTTGCATTAAAAATTACGATAATATGAGGGGAATATTTCGTTTCTTAATTTAATTGACAATTATTTACTAATTAGCCGGGTGAATATGGAAATACCTCAGATTGATCGCAGTAATTACCTAAAAGGGCTTCTAATCACCGCAAGAAAAGATGAACAACTTGCCGAATCAGAAAAAGAAATTTTAAAAACAATATCTGAAAGACTGGGATTTTCAAAAGATTTTTTTGAAGAAACTATCACGACTTTACTTGCCAATAAATACATAACTGAAGAACCGCCCAAATTTTCCAATAATAAAATTTCGCAATCATTTGTAACCGATGCTTTAAGACTTGCCCTATCGGACAATAAAATTGGCGATACAGAGTTGAATTGGGTTTTTACAGTTGCCAACACAAATGGAATTACCAGCGAATGGGTAAATAAAAAACTGGAAGAATTAAAATCAAAACCACATTTAATCGGCAATCTTGAATTAGCGCTTTACGCTATTTTGTAAAAAGAATTCCGATTATATTCAACTCGCCGGTTTTTATTGTTGTTGTCTTGCCTTATTTCTAATTTTACATACCGTTTTAAATTAATTACTCTCTAAAATGTACCGCATAATTACTTTTCGATAAGGATTTTATATGAAAAAAATGAAGGCACTTGTTAAAAAATACTCGAAACCGGGAATCTGGATGGATGAAGTTCCTGTACCTGAATACGGACCCAATGATGTTTTGATAAAAATTCACAAAACTTCTATCTGCGGAACGGATATTCACATTTATAATTGGGATGAATGGGCACAAAAAACTATTCCGGTTCCAATGCAAGTTGGTCACGAATATGTTGGAAGAATTGAAGCGTTCGGTGAGAATGTTCAGGATGTTCAAGTCGGTGAGTTAGTAAGCGGTGAAGGACACATTGTTTGCGGGCATTGCAGGAATTGCCGTGCTGGTCGCGGACATCTTTGTCCAAATACAAAAGGAGTTGGAGTAAATCGTCCGGGCGCTTTTGCCGAATATCTTGTAATTCCTGTTTCAAATATCTGGCATTGCGACTCCAAAATTGACACAGATATTTTTTCAGTTTTTGATCCGTTTGGAAATGCTGTTCACACCGCTTTAAGTTTTGATGTGCTCGGAGAAGACGTCTTAATAACCGGTGCCGGACCGATAGGAATAATGGCAGCAGCAGTTGTCAAACACGCAGGAGCCAGAAATATTGTTATCACTGATATGAATCCTTACAGGCTGGAACTTGCAAAAAAACTTGGGGTTACACGAGCTGTTAATGTAACTAAAGAAAAACTTCCTGAAGTTGTAAAAGAACTTGATATGGTCGGTGGTTTTGATGTGGGGCTCGAGATGAGCGGCAGCATAAAAGCACTTAATGATATGATTGAAGTAATGTACCATGGAGGTAATATTGCATTGCTTGGATTACTTCCGGCTAACGGCGCAGTTGACTGGAATAAAATTATTTTTAATGGAATTACAATCCGTGGTATTTATGGAAGAAAGATGTTTGAAACATGGTATAAGATGCAATCGATGGTGCAAAGCGGATTGGACATCACCCCAGTTATAACACACAGGTTTAAAATTGATGATTACCTTGAAGGATTTGAGATTATGAAATCGGGTAATTCCGGCAAAGTGATTTTAAATTGGGAAGAATAATCAATTGCAAAATTTAAAGATTGCAAAATTAATTTTTAACCCTTGTAATAATGGAATATTGTAATTTCTAAGGAGTCAAAATGTTTACAAATGCTAAAACTCATTACACAAATACAATTGAACAAATTAAAACCGATGGACTATTTAAATCCGAAAGAGTGATAACATCGCCACAAAAAGCAAATATTGAAGTCACCGGCGGACAGCAGGTTTTAAATATGTGCGCAAATAATTATCTCGGACTTGCCAACAACCCTGAAATTATTAAAGCAGCAAAAGAAAGTTTTGATAAATGGGGTTATGGCCTTTCTTCAGTCCGTTTTATTTGTGGTACCCAACAAATTCATAAAGAACTAGAGAAAAAGATTTCAGAATTTTTAGAGACTGAAGATACCATTCTTTATACGTCCTGTTTCGATGCAAACGGCGGACTCTTTGAAACATTGCTTGGTGAAAATGATGCAATAGTTAGTGATGAGCTTAATCACGCTAGCATTATTGATGGAATAAGATTATGCAAAGCACAACGTTACCGTTATAAAAACAGTGATATGATGGATCTCGAAGAAAAGCTGAAAGAAGCAAAAGCAAATAAAGCTCAACAAATATTGATAGCTACAGACGGCGTCTTTTCAATGGATGGATATATTGCAAAACTAAAAGACATTTGTGATCTTGCTGATAAATATGGTGCAATGGTTATGGTAGATGATTCACACGCAGTTGGTTTTATGGGCAAGCACGGAAAAGGCACGCACGAACACAACGGAGTTTTAGGGAGAATCGATATTATTACAGGAACTTTGGGCAAAGCACTCGGCGGTGCAAGCGGCGGTTACACTTCTGCAAGAAAAGAAATTGTTGATTTATTAAGACAAAGATCACGCCCTTATCTATTTTCAAACACGGTTGCACCTTCAATTGTTGCAGCTTCTATTAAAGTTCTTGAAATGTTGAGCTCGACAACTCATCTTAGAGACAAACTTGAAGAGAACACAAAATACTTCAGAGAAAAAATTAAAGCTGCCGGATTTGAAATAAAAGAAGGGATTCATCCAATTGTTCCAATTATGCTGGGAGATGCGGTTCTTTCCCAAAAAATGGCTGCACGACTTTTAGAAAAAGGTATTTATGTTATCGGTTTCTTTTACCCTGTTGTTCCAAAAGGAACTGCAAGAATAAGAGTACAGATCTCAGCAGCTCATTCTAAAGAAGATCTTGATTTTGCAGTAGAAAAGTTTTCTGAAGTTAAAAAAGAAATGGGAATTTAATCTCAGATAATTTTATTGAATTAATATCCCTGGTGTTCAGTTCTCTGAATAATTTCTTCCTGCAAATCGAGACCAAGGTTTACAAAGTAATCACTGTAGCCGGCGACCCGTACAATTAAATCACGATAATTCTCCGGCTCCTGCTGAGCTTTTCGTAAAGTTTCTGCATCAACAACATTAAACTGGATATGATGTCCATCCATTTTAAAGTAAGCCCGGACAAGATGAAGAACCTGCTCAAGTCCTGTATCATCCGCAAGAATTGCAGGAGTAAATTTCTGGTTCAGCAAGGTTCCACCGGTTCTTATATGATCAATCTTTGAAGCTGAATTAATTACAGCTGTTGGTCCTTTTCTGTCTGCGCCCTGAACGGGTGAGATTCCTTCGGATACTGGTTTGTATGCACATCTTCCGTCCGGAGTTGCTCCAATTACACTTCCGAAATAAACGTGACAGGTTGTAGGCAGTAGATTAATTCTGAAGTGTCCGCCTTTGGTATTTTGTCTTCCGTCAATTGCAGAAAAATATAATTCGAAAACTTCTCTCAAAATATCATCAGCATAGTCATCATCATTTCCGTATTTGGGAGTTTCATCAATCACAATTTTCCTTATCTGATCAAATCCATTAAAATTACTTTTTAATACCTCAAGCAATTCATTCATCGTAAATCTTTTCTGATCAAAAACATTGTGCTTGATTGATGAGAGACAATCAGTAATTGTTCCCATTCCAACGCCCTGGATGTAAGACGTGTTATACCTTGCACCACCGGCATTATAATCTTTCCCGTTTTTAATGCAGTCATCAACAAGAATTGAGAGAAACGGCGCGGGAAGAATTTCAGCCCAGAGTTTTTCTATAATCAGATTGCCTTTAATTTTAACATCGATAAAATAATTCAACTGTTTTTTGAATGCATTAAAAAGTTCATCATAAGTTTTAAATGAATTTGGGTTTCCTGTTTCTAATCCGATTTTTCTTTCTGATCTCGGATCAATTCCGTTGTTCAAAGTGATTTCAAGAATCTTCGGAATGTTAAAATAACCGGTAAGTATGTAGCTCTCTTTTCCGAATGCTCCAGTTTCAACACAGCCGCTTGCTCCTCCGTTTCTTGCATCAAAAATTGATTTCCCCTGTCTAAGCATTTCCTGGATAATCGCATCTGTATTAAAAACAGAAGGCTGTCCAAAACCGGTTTTAATAATTTTCAAAGCTCTTCTTAAAAACTGGTCAGGATTTTTTTTGCTTACCTGCACCATCGAACTTGGTTGAAGTAGGCGCATTTCTTCAATTACATCCAGAATTAAATAAGTTAATTCATTAACAGCATCTTCTCCGTTTTCTTTAATGCCTCCGAGATTTATCAAACAAAAATCCGTGTAAGTGTTGCTTTCCTGTGCTGTCACTCCGACTTTAGGAGGTGCGGGCTGATTATGAAATTTAATCCAGAACGATTGAAGAAGTTCCTTCGCTTTTTCTATTGTCAACAACCCGCTTTCAATATCTCTTTTGTAAAAAGGATAAAGATGCTGATCGAGTCTGCCCGGATTAAATGAATCCCATGTATTTAGCTCGGTTATCACCCCGATGTGAACAAACCAATAATACTGTAATGCTTCCCAAAAAGTTTTTGGAGAATTTTCAGGAACACGGCTGCAGATTCCTGCCATTGTTTCAAGCTCAGCTTTTCTTTCGGGATCATTTTCTTGTCCAGCATAATCGTTAAGAAGAATACTATACCTTTTTGAAAATCCGATCAATGCATCAGCAGCAATTTTCATTGCCTTGAGTTCTTCCTTTTTATCAAATGCTTCTTTGTCATTTGAAAAATCAAGTGAGCTTATTGCATTTTCAATATCATCTTTAAAATCCCTAAAGCCTTTTTTATAAATTTTATTATCAAGTACAGTGTGACCGGGTGCTCTTTGTTCCATAAACTCTGTAAAGACTCCTGCTTCATAAACATCTTTCCAATCCTGATCAACTGATTCAAAAATTCTGTCGCGAATCGATCTGCCCTGCCAGAAAGGAATTATTTCTTCAAGCTGGTATTTACTTGTTTCATCATCAACAGAGAACGAAATTTTTTCTCTATCATTTAATATTTGAAAATCTTCAAAAGAGTGTGTGCAGATTTCCGGGTAGGTTGGTGTTGAATGTGGTGCTGTTCCTCTTTCACCGACAATCAGTTCGCCTTCATTTACACAAAGCGATTTGTTTTCAAGAATGAATTTAAAAGCCAAAGCACGTGCAACAGGGACAGAAACTTTTTCTGACTGTCCACTCAAATAAAAATCAGTAATGAGTCTTGCTCTTTCCAACGAAAGAGAGGGATGTGTATTTAAAGTTTGCTCGCGAAGTTTTTTAATCCGCTCGTTCATTTTATCCCCTTATTAAAATTTCTATGTCTAAATTATTAAAAACTGATTTAATATTATTTAGTTCTTCTTCCGATTGTGATTTTAAACTGCCTAAAGAAGATGACCTATTAAATCTTTTGTATTTTGTTTCTGCAATCTCGTTGTAAGGAAGAAGATCGATTCGTTTAATATTTTTCAAAGTTGAAGCAATTGAAGAAATTGCAACTAGATTTTCTTCAGTATCCGTTATCCCGGGAATTAATGGAATTCTTAAAATTACTTTTTCCCCTAAACTGGTTAGGTGCTCAAGATTCTTCAGGATTAATTGATTTGAAACATCAGTAAATTTTTTATGCAGATCATCATCAATAAGTTTTAAATCGAATAGAAAAAGATCTGCGTAATCATAAACTTCATCTGTAAAACGTGAAGGATAATAACCGGATGTATCAATTGCCGTTTGAATTCCGCTTTCTTTGCAACTTATTAATAGTTCTTTCAGAAAAATATTCTGCATCATAGGTTCACCGCCTGAAAAAGTAACCCCACCTCCTGATTCGTCATAAAATATTCTGTCTTTCAGAATTTCATCTATTACTTTTTCAACGGAAGATTCTTTTCCAAAAATTTCTTCTTCGCAAAATTTATTATAAGAAATATTTTGTGCAGCTACACTGATTTTTTCAGGAAGAGTTCTGATGCTTTCCGGGTTTTGACACCAACAGCATCTGAGCGGACAGCCTTTAAAGAAAACAGTTGTACGGATTCCAGGACCGTCGTGAAGTGCAAATCTTTTTATATCGAAGATGATCCCCATTTTTGCTCATCTGTTCTTAATTCATAACGAAAATTCCACAAATTAGTCATTAGATGCAATCGATTTCAGCTTTCTGAATATTGTACTAAATCCAATTTTCTATTTAATTATATTTTTCTATTATTCTTTCAGGAATTAATATGAAAATGAAAATTTTTATCGAAAAAGGAGACATTACTAAATTTGAAATGGATGCGATTGTAAATGCAGCCAACACTTCCCTGCTTGGCGGGGGAGGAGTGGATGGTGCCATTCACAGAGCAGCAGGACCGGAACTTCTTGAATTCAACAGGAAACTTGGTGGTTGCAAAACCGGTGAAGCAAAAATTTCCCCCGGCTTTAACCTATCTGCAAAATATATTATTCACACTGTTGGTCCGGTTTGGAATGGCGGGCAAAATAATGAAGATGAACTGCTTGCAAACTGTTACAAAAATTCATTAAAGCTTGCTGTTGAAAATGGGATAAAAACAATTGCATTCCCTGCAATCAGTACAGGTGTTTATCACTTCCCTCTGGAAAGAGCGACGAAGATAGCTGTTAACGAAGTAAAGAGATTTTTAGAAATAAACGAAACGGTTGAGAAGGTAATTTTTGTTTGCTTTGATGAAAGAACTTATGAGATTTACGATAAAACTTTTAAAAATATTATGAGTAGCAATTGAATTTTCATCTCAAAAAGATTATCGCAGCACCTGCAACTGCAATAGTTGCTCCAACAACTGCCTTCCATGTAATCTTTTCTTTAAAATAATATTTAGACATTGGCAGCATAATTATCGGCATCATTGCCATAAGTGTTGAGGCTATTCCGACTTTTGTATTTGCAATAGCAATAAGACTTAAAGTGATTCCTGCAACAGGGCCAAATGTTGTTCCGATTAAAACAGATTTAAATGCCTTTGGATTAATTGTATAAAGTTTAAGTGGGTTTTTATACTTCCTGAAAAATATTATAACCGGAAATAAAATAATTGTTGATGATGAAAGACGTATAAAACTTGCACTAAATCCATTCAGTTCACCAGCCTGGAATGCAAACTTTGCAAAGATTAATCCACTCGCCTGTCCTAAAGCACCAAGTATTCCGTATAATATTCCAAGCTTATCTGATGAAAAATTATTTTTCCCCTCCTGATTTTTTTCAAAGACCACAAGTAATATTCCGGAAATAGTAAGCAGCATTCCAAATAAACCTGTAAAAGCAATAACTTCATCCAGGAAAAAAACCGCTAGTACTGTACTAGTCACCGGAACGAGAGCCATTAATATCATTCCAATCCTTGCGCCAATTAACTGGAAACTTTTAAATAGAAATGAATCACCTAAAACCAATCCAACAACACCGCTTAATATCAAATTGCCAATCTGATAAAAAGTCAGGTTGAGACTTATTCCAAAAGCAAAAATTATAATCAGAAGGATTACACTTGCCAGAAACATCCTGTCAATATTTACCTGGATTGATCCGACTCTTCTGGATGCATCAGTAAAAGCATATGCAGTAAATGACCAGCATACAGCGGTAGTAAGAGCACTTATTTCGCCAATGTAACCCAATCTTCCTCAAAATTAAAGTTAAGTATAACCTATTAATTAATTTGTAAATAAAAATATCTTATCAGTTTGGGGTTCGTAAGTTAAACTGCTTTTTACAAATTAAAATACATCTTATATTCAAATGGATGAGGCATTGTACCGATTGAATGAATTTCTTCCTGCTTTATTTTCATCCATTGTTCAATCAGTTCATCTGAAAAAATACTTCCACGTTTTAAAAATTCGTTATCAACTTCTAATGCATCCAGTGCTTCGGCAAGGTTTCTGGGTAGGAATTTAATTTTATTTTTAACATCATCATCTTCAAGAAAATTTTTGTCATAAGGTCCAAATCCTTCCTTTACCGGATCAATTTTGTTTACGATTCCATCTATACCCGCAAGAAGAATTGAAATTAATCCAAGATAGGGATTCATTGTGGCATCCGGCGGACGGTATTCAATTCTTGTATCATCCGGATTTGAAATGTACTTCGGAATCCTGATTGCTGAAGCTCGGTTTCCTCTTCCGTAAGTTAATGCGACAGGTGCTTCAAATCCGGGAACAAGTCGCTTGTAAGAATTTGTGCTTGGGTTAGTAAAAGCAGAAAGTGCCGGACCGTGCTGCAATAATCCACCGATAAAATATCTTCCTGTATCACTTAAATTTCCATATTTATCCTTCTTGTAAAATATATTTTTACCATTCTTTGTCAAATATGTATGCAGGTGCAATCCATTACCGGCCTGGTGATACATAGGTTTTGGCATAAACGTAATATGAAGTCCGCGCTGCTTAGCAAAGTTGAACAGAATATATTTAGCTGTAACAATATTATCGCCTGTTGTTAAGAGATCAGAAAAATATGTTTCAATTTCCTGTTGTCCTCTTTCCCCTGTTTCGTGATGATGGTACTTAACTTTAATCCCTTGTTTGTTCAGAAGTTTTGATGCTTCATCGCGAAAGTCATCATACTCATCAAATGGGTTAGCTGCGTGATACGCTTTTTTAAATAATTCTTCCACATGCTCAACTTTGTAATATGAAGTCGAAGTTCTGGTATCATATTCAACATTTGAGAAAATATAAAATTCAAACTCAGGTCCCCACCAACTTGTATCAGCATCTGTGACTTTTTTCAGAAGTTCTTTAGCTTTTTTTGCAAGGTATCTTCCATCCTGGTTGAATGGGGTTCGTTTCTCATCTGTTAAAAATATATTTGAATAAAAACTCAATGTTGGAGATTCCCGAAATGGATCCATTGATGCTGTATCTAAATCAGGGATCAGAATCATATCACTGTTTTCAACTTTTCTGAAACCATAGCTTGAACCATCAAATCCAATGCCTTCAGAAACAAGTTTTTTTATAATCTCTGGATAAACAGGCAAAGTAATGTGATGCAATCTCCCGGTTAGATCGATTGCCTTTAAATCAATAAACTCAACTTTATTGTTTTTAATTAATTGTTCACATTTTACAATTTTATTAGAAGCCATTTTTTCTCCCTCTTTAAAAAGAATACAAAAGTTTAAAGACAAAAAAGCCCGGCAAATTAACCGGGCATTTCAAAATTAATTACCCGTTAAAATTCACTGCTTCGATTCCGGGAAATACTGCAGTTGTGTCCAGTTCTTCTTCAATTCTTAAAAGCTGATTGTATTTTGCTATCCTGTCTGTTCGGGAAGCCGAACCTGTTTTAATCTGACCAGCATTTGTTGCAACTGCAATGTCAGCAATGGTTGTATCTTCTGTTTCACCTGATCTGTGACTGATTACATTCGTGTATCCGGCATTCTTTGCCATCTCGATTGCGTTAAGTGTTTCTGTAAGTGTTCCAATCTGGTTAACTTTTATAAGAATTGAATTAGCAATTCCTTCATCAATACCTCTTGCAAGCCTGTTTGTGTTTGTTACAAAAAGATCATCTCCAACAAGCTGGATTTTTCCACCTAGTTTTTCTGTAATCATTTTCCAGCCTTCCCAATCATCTTCTGCAAGTCCGTCTTCAAGTGAAACAATTGGATATTTGTTTACCCAATCTGCCCAGTAATCAACCATTTTTTCAATCGGGATTTCTTTGTTAGGTGCAGATTTAAATAAATGATAGGCATTTTTTTCTTTTAAGAAAAATTCACTCGAAGCAGGATCGAGAGCGATTGCTATTTCAGTTCCTGATTTATACCCGGCTTTTGTAATTGCTTCAAGAATTAATTCTATTGCTTCTTCATTCGTTTTAAGATTTGGTGCAAAGCCGCCTTCATCACCAACAGCAGTGCTGTAACCTTTTTTAGAAAGAACAGATTTCAATGCGTGAAAAGTTTCTGCTCCCATTCTCAAAGCTTCAGCAAAACTTGGTGCACCAACAGGCATAACCATGAATTCCTGAAAATCAACTGTGTTATCAGCATGCTTCCCGCCGTTTAAAACATTCATCATCGGAACCGGCAAAGTGCGTGCATTTGTTCCACCAATATATCTGTAAAGCGGCAACCCCAGGACTTCGGCAGATGCTTTTGCACAGGCTAGTGAAACTCCGAGAATAGCATTTGCACCGAGAACCGATTTGTTTTCTGTTCCATCCAGATTAATTAAAAACTGATCTATAGCAACCTGTTCGGTTGCATCAAAATCAATAATTTCTTCGGCTATTTTATCATTAACATTTGAAACAGCTTTTTGAACACCTTTACCTGAGTAACGACTTTTATCTCCATCTCTTAATTCAACAGCTTCGTGTTCGCCTGTTGAAGCGCCGCTTGGAACTGCTGCCCTTCCGACTACTCCGCTTTCAAGAGTAACTTCAACTTCAAGCGTAGGATTTCCTCGTGAGTCAAGTATTTCTCTACCGAAAACATCAATTATTGTGGTCATTTTTTTCTCCGTTCTTTCAAATTTTCAAATCAAAATTATTTTGATTATCAAAATTAGTTATAGCGTCAGGAAAAAGAAAGAAATTCTAAATTGTAAACGAGTTGAATAGATTGATATAAAACACAGTTTAGAGAACCTGATTTGTAAAGCAGGAATAATAAATCAATATTTGCCTCCGATTAATTAAAAGCAATTTTTTATGCCTGAAAAAACCGATACACGAGGATTGATTGCCTGGTTTAATATCTGCATTGTTTGGGGTACAACATATCTTGCAATAAGGATTGGCGTAGAGCATATTCCGCCGATGTTGTTTGCAGGAGTAAGATGGATTATTGCAGGCACAGGATTTATTCTCTATCTCAGATTTTCCGGGAAATCATTTCCGGCAATTAAAGAATTAATTCCAGTTGCAATTCCCGGAATATTAATGCTCGGATTGGGAAATGGTTTGGTTGTCGTAGCAGAACAATGGATTCCAAGTGGATTAGCCGCTTTACTAATAACCACATTACCATTCTGGATTGTTGGAATCGAGAGTATTATTCCATCCGGAGTTAAGCTCAATAAAATAATTTTTTCAGGATTGATTCTTGGATTAATTGGAGTCTTCCTAATATTCAGTGATAATTTTAAATATCTCTTCATAAAGCAAAACCTGATTGGTGTTCTTTCATTAATGGCTGCAGTTTTCTTCTGGTCACTGGGAACAATTTATTCAAAATATAAAAATGTAAATGTCCATCCTCTTATGGGTGCTTCTGTGCAAATGCTGGTAGCAGGAGTATTGCAAACCATTGTCGGATTATCACTAGGGGAAGCATCACAATTCTATTTTGAAAGAAATAGTATGCTTGCGTTGGCTTATCTTATTATTATAGGCTCAATAGTTGGTTACGGATCCTACATTTACGCTATAAAAAAACTACCGCTTTCGCTTGTTTCTACTTATGCTTATATAAATCCTATAATAGCTTTGTTTCTCGGTTGGCTTGTACTTGATGAAAAATTAACCTTGCAAATTGTAATTGCCGCAATTGTAATTCTTGCCGGAGTTGCAATTGTTAAAAAGGGATCATCTCTGATTAATTCTGCAAAGCCGGGTTCACAGCCTGTTAGATAAGTAATATATCATACTGTTTTTTTCTCCAATTAATTATTTTTTCCTTAATTGTGATAATAAGGTGATATTTGAAAACTATATTTCTATAAGATTTTATATGAAAAAAATAATACTATTCCTGATGCTAATAGTGATTCCAAAGATCACAGCACAAATTGGGGATTTCGATCATTCAGGTTTTGATCTGATCTTAAAAAAATATGTCAATGAAAAAGGTTTTGTTGAATATAATGGTATTTCAAAAGATAAAAACTTCTACAAATATCTTTCCCAATTAGCAAATACCGATGCAGGAAAGTTTAGTAATACAGACAAGCTTGCGTTTTACATTAATGCTTACAATGCTTTCGTTATAAAAAACGTAATTGATAATATGCCTATCAATTCTCCTATGGATGTTGAAGGATTTTTCAAGAAGAAAATATTTAATGTTGCCGGAGAAGAATTAACCCTTGATGAAATTGAATATCAAAAGGTTTTAAAGATCAATTCTGTGCTTCCGCATTTCGGATTAGTTTGTGCAGCTAAAAGCTGTCCGAAACTATTAAATCATACTTATGAAGGTAAAACGGTTGTGTCTCAACTCTGTGAAAATGCAAAAAAATATTTAAATGATACGAGTCAAAATAGATTAGACAGAAAAAATAAAATTCTTTATTTGTCAGAATTATTTAAGTGGTTCGGCAAGTATTTTGAAGAGGAATACGGCTCATTGATCAATTTTGTTACTAAATTTATTAATGAATCAGATAAAAAATTTCTGGAAGAAAACAAAGTCAAGTTAAAATTTTTAAACTATAACTGGGAATTAAACGCACAATAAATTTGTTATATAATTCTTCGTTGAAGCATAAGGTTTTTTAAATTATTTTCTGAATAATTTTAATTCAGTTTATCCCCTCACCTAAAATATTGAAAGGGCGCTTTATGGAAACCTATTATAAACCACAGGACCTGCCAAGATTTTCTGAAATGAGCGAAGGTTCTCCGGAACTCTGGAAAAAATTCAGCGACTGGTACGGAGCAGTTTTTGCAGCCGGTGCTTTAAGCGAAAGAGAAAAAGCATTGATAGCTCTTGCAGTTGCTCACGCAGTTCAGTGTCCTTACTGCATAGATGCTTATACACAGGAAAGTTTAGCCAAAGGCGCCGATCTTGAACAAATGACCGAAGCCGTTCATGTTGCCTGTGCAATAAGAGGCGGAGCTTCTCTTGTTCATGGCGTACAGATGAAAAATGTTAACTCTAAAATTACTATGTAGCATTTCACAAAATTAAAGATCTTTATGCAATCCAGACATAAAAGTATGAAAGCATTTGGTGAACAGCTCTCCAGTGCTAATGAACAACTTAAAATAATTAATAATCCTGACACAGATTTAATTTCTTTTGATGAAAAATTTGAAACTGTTGGTGAAGGGTTTTTGCAAGCTGACAGACTTGAGATTTTCCAGGTTAATTTAGGGAGAATGTGCAACCAGGTTTGCAAACATTGCCACGTTGATGCGGGTCCTGATAGAAAAGAAATAATGACAAGAGAAACCATGCAGCTATGTCTTGATGTTCTTGAAAAAACAGAAATTCAATCTGTTGATCTTACCGGAGGAGCGCCTGAATTAAATCCTGACTTTAAATGGTTTGTTGAAGAAATAAAAAAACTCAATAGACATATAATGGTTCGTTCAAATCTTACGATTCTTGAATCAAATGGCTTTGAAGATTATGCAGAATTTATGGTAATGAATGAATGTGAGATTATTTCTTCACTTCCATATTATCGGTCATCATTTACGAACAAGCAGCGCGGCGAAGGGGTGTTTGAAAAATCAATTTCTGCAATTAAAAAACTAAATGCGCTGGGTTATGGCAAAGAAAACAGCGGATTAATTTTTAATCTTGTTTATAATCCTGTTGGTGCTTTTCTTCCTGCTTCACAGGAGCAGCTTGAAAAAGATTACAAGCGGGAACTCTGGAATAACCATCAGGTTGTTTTCAATAATTTATTCACAATTACAAATATGCCAATCAGCAGGTTTCTTGATTACCTGATTCAATCCGGAAATTTTGAAAGCTATATGCAAAAGCTGATTGATTCATTTAATCCGGTTGCCGCATCTAATGTTATGTGTAAGTTTACTATTTCAGTGGGCTGGGATGGGCAAATGTACGACTGCGATTTCAACCAGATGCTTGAGTTAAATACAGATCACGGATCCCCAAAACATATAAAAGATTTTGATTATTCTCTTCTTGAAAAAAGAAGAATAGTAACCGGACAGCATTGTTACGGCTGCACAGCAGGTGCAGGTTCAAGCTGCGGCGGTGCTACAGTATAATACTATCGATAATAACCAGAATTTATGAGTTATGATAAAACAAAAAATTAAAGGAAGAGGAGCACAATCAAATCCAAAGAACCGATTTGAAAAGCTTCACATTGATAATTCAGAATTTGATCGGGATTTTTTAGAAGTAGAAATTGACCATCCAAAAAAAGTAAAAACAATTTTTTACAAAGACGATTCAAAATCTATCATTGCCAAAAACGACAGTGAAGATGTTGGTTTTGATTATTCGATAAATCCTTACCGCGGTTGCGAACATGGCTGTGTTTACTGCTATGCAAGACCAACTCACGAATTCCTCGGATTTTCTTCAGGACTTGATTTCGAATCTAAAATAATGGTGAAAGAAGATGCACCGAAATTGCTTGAGCACGAATTCAAGAAGAAAAGTTATGTCCCAAAACTGTTAATGTTTTCCGGAAACACCGATTGCTACCAACCTATTGAAAGAAAATTAAAGCTAACCAGGGAATTGCTAAAATTATGTTTGAAATTCAGGAATCCTGTAAGCATAATTACAAAAAATTCTTTGATCGAAAGGGATATTGATATTCTTAAACAGCTTGCTGATTTAAGTTTAGTAACTGTTACTTTATCAATCACTACTCTGGATAAAAATCTTGTTCACAAAATGGAACCAAGAACTTCTACGCCTGAAATGAGATTTAATACAATTAACGAATTATCAGGAAATAATATTCCAACAGGTGTGAACGTTGCACCTGTGATTCCAGGCTTAAACGACAATGAAATTCCTGAAATTCTTCAAACCGCAAGCCTGCATGGTGCTTTTCACGCTGGTTATATTATGCTGAGACTTCCATTCTCTGTTAAAGAAATTTTTATTAAATGGATTAAAAAGGAATTTCCTGACAGAGCAAATAAAATTTTAAATAATATTAGAAATATGAGAGAAGGAAAATTAAACAATTCCCAATTCGGCGAAAGATTTTCAGGAAAAGGAGAGATGGCCGAGGTTATAAAAAACCTTTTTGAAATTAGCTGCAGAAAGTACCAACTGAATAAACGACCTTACAACTTATCAACAGAATACTTTCGCGGATACGCAAACAAGCAAATGGATTTATTCTGATGCCTGTGTTAACAAAGTGTAATTTTGGGGAACGACTTTTAAAATATTACCGAGAAGCTTCTCAATTAATTTCTGGAATACACTTCCCTCTTTGCTAGAATATTTTTCAGCATAGCTTTTTATTGCATTAAACACCCCAACGTCTTTACCTTCTTCCAGGCTAAGGTAATATTTATGAGCCATAATATCAGTATAAAGTTTTGCAGAATTTGTGTCCGGGAAATAATCAAAAACTTTATGCTTATCAAATTCATCTATTATCGGCTGATAAACATTTTTTATCCAGTCTTCTGCCGATTCTTTAAGAGAAATTTCTTTAGAGGAATTCTCACTTAAATACCATTTATGTTCTTCAATCTGCTTTAAAATTGAATCGAGTGAATACTGATCTGAAATAGTATAAAAATATTTTTCTATCACCATCCCGGTTTTTAATTCAAACTCTTTTATTTTTTTCAATAAAGAAATAAGCGACTCATATCTTTCTCTAACATAATTAATGTCATCATTAAGGTTAATTTGTTCACGGATAATTCCTTCTGAAATAAATTTTTTATTCAACTTTGTCATCGAACTGCAAAGATGCTTCAAATCTTTTTCTCTTTTTTCATCGCTGATATTATCCAGAACTTCTATAGTTTCCGCATCAGAAAGGAATGCTTTCAATACAGTTTTAATCTTGTCTTTCTCATTTTTTATTTTGATAAATTTAATTAAAACATTTGCAAGAGATGCATCCCCCCAGTAAATGTTATTAGAGTGAAGGTTTGCCAGAAGTTCAGCAATTGCCTCGTAAATTATTTGCCTGCTGCTTTCATTAAAATCCCATTTAAATAAGATTGAGTGCGGAATTGTTTTATCCTCAACAATTGTAATTATAAATGCCAATGAGTCATCTTTATCAAAATTATTTTTTTCAAAAAGATTTTTTTTATAGATCACATATCCTGCCGGGATTAAAGTATGAACTCCGGCTTTAAGTAATTTTTCGTAAGTCTCTGTTTCAAAGTATGCGGAAATTGGATTGGTTTGTTTTATAGCAAAGGAAAAATTTTTAGTTTTTATGAATCGGACAGTATGTTTTGATATTCCTTTCCTTATAGGAATGAATTTTATTTTTTTGTCACTCCATTTTGATAAAGGTAAATTCCACTGGAGTTCTTCCAGTTCCGTTCTGTATCTTGGTATAATGTTTAAGACTAAATCTTTTGTATTCATTTTTAATCTGTCTAAATAAACAAGTTGAAAAAGTCACAGGTTGTATCATAATATTGAGGCACAATATAATTCAAAAAAAGTATTATAAGAATCAGCAAATATTAAGAAATCAATAATTTACACTTCATCTGTGATTTAGATTACAAAAAAAGAGAAAGCCTGCCTTAATAATTTAGGTGAGGAATAAATTAACAAAAGATAAATTAATGAACTTTACTTTTTATAAGAAAATTTCTCTCCCATCAGTCTGATTGAAACGGGTGAACTTACCCCTTTTAGTTTTGCTTTTTTACTGGGAATGACTTCGTTTTCCAACTTTAGCAAAGAGTAAAAATATTCAGAAGCTATAAAATTATTATTTAGGTCTTTTGTCGCCTCTTCAAGTCTTGAGGCAATTACAACTGGAAATCCCATAACCATCATACTTCCAAGGTCGCCGTATCCCTTATCTCCGACCAAAACTTTGCCTGCATGTATTCCGATTCCTACTTCAACATTGTGATCAAAGAATTTCGAAATGTAATTCCTGTTTAATAAATCTAAATCTTCTAAAATTTTTACAGCGGCTTTGTATGCATTAGATGCTGCTGGAGATAAATCTTCTTTTAAACCGAAGACAGCGTAAATCCCATCTCCGGGTGATTCAACAATTTTTCCTTCAAATGAATTAATCACAGAACTAAACAATACCGTCAGTCTACGCATTATATGAATTACATCAAAAGGTAAATTTGATTCAACGAAAGGTGTGAAATTTCTAATATCAAGGAAGAACAAAACAAGCTCTTTTTCTTCTCCAAGACTTTGCTGTGCAACCGCAGTTTCACCGGTTACATATAAACGTAAATCCTCATCATCGCGTATTATTCTTCTTACTTTTACATTATTTTTCAGAACTTTTGTCTGGCATGCAAGCCGAACATCTTCCGCAAAGTTTTTCTTTAAACGAAGATTGCGTTCCTTTTCATTAATAGGAGATAGATTTTCCATCCCCTCAAGCACGAGAATCCTGCAGGTGGAACATTCAGCCCTGCCGCCGCAAGTGTGATAATGCGGAATGTCAGCTGATAATGAAGCTTCAAGTATTGACTGACCATCCTTTATTTCAATTAAAGCTTCATTAACAATTTCTAGTGTTAGTTTCTTTTTGTCCATCAAGTAAAGAAGAATAATTTAGTTTCAAGGAAAAGATATTTGAATATTTTATTTGAAACAAATTGCAACTAAAAATTCTGATTCCACCGGAAACTGAAACAGAATTTTTACATCATATTGTTAGAATATATTTTAGGTATTTAAATGAAATCTACAGAAATAATTGCTGAAGCAAGGAAAAAAGATTATTCAGTACTTAGTGTAGAAGATCTTAATAACCTTCTTTCTGATTCCAGAATAATTATCGAGAAGGATACTCTTATTTCAGATAATATCCGGCTTCTGAAATTTGGAGATGATTTTTTCATCCAGGAAAAGAGCAACAAAGACGAGATAATAATCAGAATAGTGAATTCAAAGTCAGAAGGTGAAGATTTTATTAATAGCAGGATGAAAATTTACGACAAAATGTGGGATGGATGCGGATGTAAGGTTGAATATTATTAATTGCCCAGTTATTCTAAATAGTTTTAAACCGTTGAAACGGTTAAGCTATTCTGGTTTTTCTAATTAACCCACGGCTTAAGCTGTAGGTTACATAAAACAATGAAATTCTCATTGTAACTGTTTCTACAGTTTCCCATTTTTGTTTAACTATGGATTTAAAAGCTATCAATTTGAAGAATCAGATAAACATCTTTAAGTTTAAAAAATTTATTTGAGGATAAACCATGGATAAATTTTTAGAAGCTGCAATTGATGAAGCAAAAAAAGGAATGAACCAAGGCGGAATTCCTATTGGATCTGTGCTTGTTATTGATGATAAAATAGTTGCAAGAGGACACAACAAAAGAGTGCAGAAAGGAAGTGCGGTACTTCACGCTGAAATGGATTGTCTTGAAAATGCCGGACGAATTAAAGCTGCAGATTACAAACGTGCGACTCTCTACTCTACACTTTCACCCTGCGATATGTGCAGTGGAGCCGTGCTGCTTTACGGTATTCCTAAAGTTGTGATTGGAGAAAATAAAACCTTCTCAGGACCGGAAGCTTACCTTAAATCCCGCGGTGTTGAACTTATTAATATGAATAACGAAGAATGTTACGAGCTTATGCAAACTTTTATAAAAAATAATCCTGAACTCTGGAATGAGGATATAGGGGAGGTGTGAAAACATTAATTAAATAAGCACAATTCTAAACAGGTTATGCAATTACATTTTCCTCCACAAAATATCTCCTCCGAAACCAGAACGCAACATTAACAAGACTAATCAAAACGGGAACCTCTACGAGCGGACCAATTACAGCGGCAAAGGCTTCACCTGAGTTTATCCCGAATACTGCGATTGCTACTGCAATGGCAAGCTCAAAATTGTTGCTGGCAGCAGTAAAAGAAAGTGTTGCTGATTTTGGATAATCAGCACCAGCTTTTTTGGAAAGGAAAAATGAAAGAAAGAACATCAACACAAAATAGATCATCAAAGGAATTGCAACCCGGATTACATCAAGAGGGATTTTAACAATGTACTCTCCTTTAAGAGAGAACATTACAACAATCGTAAACAAAAGCGCAATTAAAGTAACAGGACTTATCTTCGGAATAAATTTTCTTTCGTACCATTCTTTGCCTTTAAGCTTCATCAACACAAATCTTGTAATCATTCCTGCAAAAAACGGAATGCCGAGATAAACAAAAACACTTTCGGCAATCTGTCCTATTGTAATGTTTACAGTAAAAGTTTGTAGACCGAGCCAATCAGGAATAACAGTTAAAAATATATAAGCATAGACAGAAAAGAATAAAACCTGGAAGATTGAATTGAATGCAACGAGTCCGGCGGCATATTCCCTGTCACCTTTTGCAAGATCGTTCCAGACAATAACCATTGCAATACATCTTGCCAGTCCGATTAAAATCACTCCAGCCATGTATTCAGGATAATCACGCAGAAAAAATATTGCAAGAAAAAACATTAGCACCGGACCGATAATCCAGTTCTGGACAAGTGAAAGCGTAAGTATTTTAAAATCCTTGAACACATCGCCAAGCTCTTCATACTTAACTTTTGCAAGCGGCGGGTACATCATTAAAATTAATCCGATTGCAATCGGGATGTTTGTTGTGCCGGATTGAAATGTATTCCAGAAGTCAACAATGCCGGGAAACAAGTAACCGGAAAAAACCCCGATGAACATTGCAAGAAATATCCAGAGAGTGAGATAGCGGTCTAAAAATTTTAATTTTGTCTTCATTTGTAAATTGTCATTCTGAATTTATTTCAGAATCGGATTAGTTAATGAGATCCCGAAACAAGTTCGGTATGACGATTTAATAATTTAATTTATTGCAATATTTTCATTATACAATTTCAAAAACTCTTCCCGGATTTCATCTCTCACTCTCCTGTAAACAGACATAACTTCATCTTCACTTCCAACCGCATCTGCCGGATCATCAAAACCAATATGCAATTGATGCTTAACATCACCTATAAAAACCGGGCAGGTTTCTTTTGCATTATTACAGACAGTGATTACATAATCAAAAGATTGGTTAATGTATTTTTCAACATTTTCCGGAATACCATCACTAATGTCTATCCCGATTTCCTTCATTGCTTTTACTGCAAAGTGATTTACCTTCTCAGCAGGTTTTGTTCCGGCAGAGAATACTTCAAGATTTTTATTCAGTGATTTTAAAAATCCTTCTGCCATCTGGCTGCGGCAGGAATTGCCGGTACATAGAATTAGTATTCGTTTCATTTTTATTTTAGAAATTTTGAAAATTCAAATATCAAAAAGCAAAACACAAATAAAATTCAATTATCAAATCCAAAATTTGAGAATTAGGAAATTGAGTATTGGTACTTATTTGGATTTTGAATTTTGGTTATTGTTATTTACGATGGTTTTACACCTGTCACTGTTATACTAAAAATACCTTCCAGCTTATTTTTATATGATTGTATTCCTTCTTCGGTCAAATATTTTTTAAGAATTTCATCAGGAAGCTCAATCACTTTTGTTTTCTTAATTTCAACATCTACGAACCCTGCATCTTTGATTGTCCTTAGATATTCTTCCTGCTGCAAAGCACCCGCAACACAACCAGCATACATTGTTGCTGATTCTCTGAGTTCAGGATTAAGTTCACCTTTAATTACAATATCAGAGACACAAAAATGTGCGTCTGATTTTAATACACGATAAATCTCCGAGAATGCTTTTTGTTTATCAGGCACGAGATTCAGAACGCAATTGCTAACAACTACATCGGCAAGATTATTTTCAAACGGCATTTCTTCAATTTCACCGAGTTTGAACTCAACGTTTTTAAACCCGAGTTTATCCCTGTTGATGTTTGCTTTTGCAATCATTTCATTTGTGAAATCCAGACCTAAAACTTTTCCCTCATCACCAACAATCGCTCTTGCAACAAAAACATCATTACCTGCACCTGAACCCAAGTCAATTACAGTATCACCCCTATTTATTCCGGCAATTTCGGTTGGCAATCCGCAGCCTAACCCGAGATCAGCTTCAGGCACATATCCTTCAAGATGATTATAATCATCTTTCATAATTGTATAGCCAACAATTTTGTTTTCGGATGATCCGCAGCAGCATTTACGTGAAGCTGAAACTGCTATCTCTCCATATTTTTCTTTTACTGATTTTTTTATTTCTTCTGCTGTTTGCATAAAAACCTCTTCAGCTTACGTCACTCTTCGACAAGCTCAGAGTGACAGTTTATAAATTTTGAAAGTCATCCTGAGCCTGTCGAAGGATGATAAATTTTTCTTAACAATTACATACTTGTGAAAATAAAAGATCAAGTTCTTGTTTTGCTTTTTGAAGAATTTCATTGTTCACACAATAGCAGACTTTAGGTCCTTCGATCTCTCCTTTTATCAATCCCACTCTTTTCAATTCTTTCAGATGTTGAGAAACGGTTGACTGTGAAAGCGGCAGTAGTTCTACAATATCACCGCACATACAAACACTCATCTCGGTAAGAATTTTTAAAATCCTGATTCTTGCCGGATGAGAAAGAGCTTTAGCAACATCTGCGAGCCATGCATCTTCTTTTGTGAATTCTTCTTTTTTCGAAACTGCCATTTTATAACATTCTAAATCGTTCATCGTAAATATACGATATAACAACAGAAAAATCCTAATTTAATTTTGAGGGCTTCGTTTTTTTAGCTAAAAATATGATTTAATAGATTGGATTAACGATGAAGATTTTCGGATAATTAATCCTTTAACGACCTGAAATCAGTTCCACTTGGAGTTTGAAAAACTTTCAGATCAAATAAAGGAACGACTGCAAAAATGTGATCAAATATGTCAGCTTGAATTCCCTCGTATTTTACCCATTCAGTTGTGGCTGCAAAGACATATATCTCTATCGGGATTCCTGTTGGCCCGGGATCGAGGTGGCGAACCATGAATGTCAATTCCGTGTTAACATCCTGTCTTTTCTTCAAATAATTTTCCAGGTAAATTCGGAAGGTTCCGATATTAGTCAACCTTCTGCCATTGATATGCTGTGATTCATCAAAGCCGTGTTCTTTATTATATTTTTTAATTTCTTCATACCTGGATTCAAGATATTCAGAAATAACCCGGTACTTTTTGAACCGGTTCAGCATTTCTTCATCACAAAACTTTACGCTGTTAACATCAATTAAAATAGCGCGTTTGATTCTTCTGCTTCCGGTCATCTGCATTCCGCGCCAGTTGATAAAAGATTCTTCGAGTAATTTATATGTAGGAATTACAACAAGGGTTTTATCCCAGTTCTGAACTTTGATCACATTTAAAGAGATATCAATAACATCACCATCGGCACCGTATTTCTTCATTTCAATCCAATCTCCTTTCCTGATAAGATCGTATGTGTTTATTTGTATGCTCGCCACAAAGGAAAGTATTGTATCTCTGAAAATTAAAAGTACAAGTGCAGAGGCCGCAGCTAATCCGGCAAATAAATTCCATACATTTTGACCAGTAACAATTCCTATAATAAATATTACTCCAAAGAAGTAAGTAAATATTTTAGCAACCTGTAAATAGCCTTTGATCGGTCTGTAAGCGCTTTTCCCTAATCTTTCATATAATTCATTGTATGAAGTAAGGACTGAACCTATTATGAGCATTATCATCAACACGATCAAAATTGCGGAAAGTATTTCTATTACATTCTCGAATTGCGGTAAAAGGTATGAAAATCTGTTAAGCACATATACAGGAGCAACAAGAGCAATTCTTCTGATCAGCTTTTGACTTAGAACTAAATCATCTAAATCTGTTTTTGTTTTGGAAGTAATTTTTTTTGCAACTGTACCAATAACGTATTTAATCACAAAATAGGAAAGTAGTGCGAGGCCGAAGACACCAATGAACTTAAGGTTATAATAAAGGGCAGGATATTCCTGAAGCCAGTTCAATATATTTTCGAAAATATCCTGCATGGAAGATTTAATTTAAACTATCAATTTAGTCAGCGATTCATCGATTGTATTTCCCAGGTCAATAGTCAGTACATTTCGTTTACTTTCAATCAAAGCCTGCCTGTCCCCAAGAAATTGTGCTTTAATTAATGTTCCAAATGAAATAGATGATTCATCACTGCTTGCATTATCGGGAATTGAAGCATCTTCTTTTCCATCAGCAACAAGCTGAATAAAAAATCCGTTACCCGCATCACCTTTATGCAATTGTCCGGTCGAATGCAAAAATCTTGGTCCGTAACCAAGTGTAGTTGCACAATTATATTTCTTAAGAATTTTTTCGCGAAGATTTTGTAATTCTTTCCAAATTGCATCCGAGGGTTTTAAGTAAGCCTGGATGCAAATGTAGTTTTTTCCGCTTTCAGTTTGTGAAAGGAAATTTGCCAGCATTTCAGCCGGAGTTTTTCCATCTGCATCACCATAAACTTTAATTCCATTTTTATCTATTGAAGGATTTAATTCGGGAAGCTTTCCTTTCTCCTGGAATTCTTTCATCATTTTTCTTGCAATCACTTTTGCCTGCTCAACATTCGGCTGGTCAAATGGCTGAATACCTATCACCCACCCAACAACTGATGTAGCAAATTCCCATCTGAAAAATTCTTTTCCCAGATCATAAATATCATTCAGCTCAATTTGGATTACAGGGTGTCCGGCTTTTTTAATATCATCAATTTGATTATCGAGTGACGAATCATCTTTCATTCTGAAATAAACAAAAACTCTGTCATCAGAATATATTTTGCTTTGTTGAACCGGTTCCAGATCAACGGGGAGAATCCCTTTTCCTATTTTACCTGTGCTTTCAGCAATCAGCTGCTCAACCCATGCACCAAAGTAGGAAAAGCTTTTAGATGAAATAAATGTAATCTTATCCCTTCTGTTATTTGCAAGCACACCTATAATTACTCCCAGTAACGCGCCGGTATTTTTTGAAATTCCATTGCCGGAAATTTTACAAGCCTCTGCCATTTCAGAAGCATGTAAAAGAAGTTTTTTAAATCAACACCAACGACTGCTGCCGCAACTGTTCCAAATAATGATAGTGCAGAATATCTTCCCCCAATATCAGGATCATTCAAAAATATTTTTCTGAATTTTAGATCAGTTGCTGTTTTTTCCAGTCCGCTGCCGGGATCGGTAATTGCAGCAAAGTGATTTCCAACTTTTTCTTTCCCGACTTTTTTCGTTGCGAAATTGTAAAAGTATTTCATAAATGAAATTGTTTCTACAGTGCCGCCGGATTTAGTTGAAACAATGTAAAGTGTTTTTGCCGGGTCTAACTTTTTTTCATAATCTAGCACGGCTTCAGGGTGTGTGCTGTCAAGAACATGAAGATTAAGATAACCTTTTTTAGTTCCGAACATCAGGCTGAAAACTTCCGGTGCCAGACTTGAACCACCCATTCCCATCAGAAGTGCATCGGTGAATCCATCCTTTCTAACACCTTCAACAAATTCAGTTATTTCATCAAGCGACTGAAGTGTCTCCGATGGGCTGTTGAGCCAGCCAAGGCGATTAAATATTTCGTGCGGATCGTTGCCCCAGATGGTGAAATCTTTCTCCCAAATACGTTCGACTATTCTTTCGTCTCTAAGGTCAAAAACCTTTTCCGCAATTGAATCTGAATAACTACCTAATTCATATTTCATGCATTAACCTCTTGTTTTATCTTTTTCACCTTATCTTTAAGACTGCCGAGCAATGATTCAAAAGAATCAGAAAAAGATTTTACTCCATCGACCAAGAGTTTATCAGTCACTTTATTAATATCTATCCCAAGTTCTTTCAGTTTTTTTATCTGCGTCTTAGCTTCATCAATTCCTTTATTTAGTGTAAGTTCTACTTTCCCATGATCTACAAATGCATCGATTGTATCAGGAGGCATTGTGTTTACTGTATCCGGTCCAATTAATTCATCAATATAAAGTACATCTGAATAATTTGGGTTTTTAGTGCTGGTGCTTGCCCAAAGCAGTCTCTGCTTTCTTGCACCTTTAGCTTCAAGATCTTTCCATCTGTCACTGTTAAACATTTCCTCAGAAATTTCGTAAGCGATTTTTGAATTCGCAACAGCAATTTTTCCAAGAAGATCTTTATTCCCTTTTGCTTCTAACTCTTTGTCAACTGCAGTATCAACCCTGCTTACAAAAAAAGAAGCTACTGACGCATGCCTGCTAATATCTCCACCATCGGCATCATATTTTTCAAGTCCTGCCATAAAAGCTTCAACAACTTTCCTGTATCTTTCAGTGCTGAAGATTAAAGTTACATTCACATTAATTCCCGAACCAAGAACTTCAGTTATAGCAGGAAGTCCTTCTTCAGTGCCGGGAATTTTTATCATAATATTTGGTCTGCCCAATGCTTTGAAAAGATGTTTTGCCTGGTCAATAGTTTCTTTTGTGTTGTTGGCAAGAAGCGGATTAACTTCAATGCTGATATAGCCATCGAGTCCATCTGTGTCGTTGTAAACCTGCCTCATTTCATCAGCAGCAATTCCTATATCCTTTAATGCAAGTTTCTCATAAATATCTTCAATTGATAAACCCTTGCTAACCAGTTCTTTTATGTCTTCATCATAATCTGTGCTTTTGGAAATTGCCTTATCAAAAATTGTAGGGTTTGATGTCATTCCGCGTAAACCATTTTCTCTAAGCTTTATTAGTTCTCCGCTTATTAAAATTTTTCTGCTTATAAAATCAAGCCATACCGATTGTCCTATTTTTGCTAATTCATTTAACTTACTCATATCTTCCTCGTTTTATTTTATTGACTAATTTTTTCTATTATTTAAAATTGCTTTCAAAATTTACATAAAATTTTTTAACCAGATTTTAACTCCTTATTAATAGTTGTGCAGCATTTTGATCTAATAAGAATTCAAGGTTACCATTTACCGGTTTAATATTTGCCGCAGGATATTTTTTCATTTTTGATTCAACTTTTTGAAATAATACTTTAATTATTTCAGCCTTGCTTTCTCCTGTAACCAAAAAAATTATTTTTTCTGCATTATTGATTGCTTTTCCCGTTAAAGTTATTCTTTTCTGTTCTGTTTCTGAATGAACAGCTACTTCACAAACTTTATCCGAATTCAGCAAATCCATTTGATCCGGAAATATTGAAGCAGTATGCCCATCTTCACCGATTCCAAGCATAACCAGATCAAATTTAGGGAAACCATTCTTTAGAGGAACTATTTTTTTTATTTCATCCGAATATCGAATTGCTTCGTTTTCCGGATTATTGTTTCCATCTACAGAATGAACATTTTTTTGCGGAATGTCAATGTAATCAATAAGATATTTTTTCGTCATTCCATAATTACTTTCATCACTTTGAGGAGGCACGCATCTTTCATCACCCCAGAAAATATGAATTCGATTCCAATCAATTTTGCTTTTATATTTTTCAGCAAGAGTCTGAAAAACAACTTTAGGTGTACTTCCACCTGAAAGAGCGATATTCAACTGATCTTTCTCCATATTTAATTTTAGTAACTCTTCACAGAAGAAATCAGCAAGGTTATACTTATTTTTAAATATTTTTAACATGAACTACAGTTCACAATAGATACCATCATTTGCTAAGTTTTTACACGGATATCGCCAGGTCATTCCAATTTCTTCAATGAGATCATCGGCGTGTTCAGGTCCCCATGTTCCTGCAGGATAACCATAAACCGGTACTTTATGATCATCTTTCCAGGCATTTAAAATCGGATCGACAAACTTCCATGCTGCTTCAACAGCGTCACCTCTTTGATATAATGTTGAGTCACCAATCATACAATCATGAATTAATCTTTCATACGCAGTTGGCAGGTAAGTATTTGACAGATCAGAATAATGGAAGTCCATATTAACATTCTGAATTTCAAATCCCTGTCCCGGAACTTTCATTCCAACTTTTAACAATATCCCTTCATCTGGTTGAATTCTGATCACAAGTTGATTGCAGGAATTACAAAGATCCTGCTGTGAAAATAGAAAATGCGGTGTGGGTTTAAAGTGAATAACAACTTCAGTAACTCTAGTTGGAAGTCTTTTGCCGGTTCTTATATAAAAAGGAACTCCACCCCAGCGCCAATTATCTATATAAAATTTTAATGCAGCATAAGTTTCTGTTCGTGATTCCGGATCAACTCCTTTTTCTTCTCTGTAAGCGGCTACTTTTTCTCCTCTAACAGTGGCTGAACCATACTGTCCGCGGATAACTTCCTTTGCAACTGTTTCACCACTGTATGGTCTTAAAGAATGAAATACTTTTACCATTTCATTTCTCAGAGAATTTGAATCGAATGATGAAGGTGGTTCCATGGCAATCAAGCCGGTAAGCTGAAGTAGATGATTCTGAACCATATCGCGCAATGCCCCGGAAGATTCATAATAACCACCGCGGTTTTCTACACCGATATTTTCGGCTGAAGTTATTTCAACATGATGAACATAATTCCGATTCCAGAGTGGTTCAAAAATTCCGTTTGAAAATCTGGTAACCAAAACATTCTGAACAGTTTCTTTTCCAAGATAGTGATCGATCCTGTAAATCTGTTCTTCTTTGAAGAATTTCAGAAGTTTTTTATTCAGATCAATTGCAGATTCCAGATCATAACCGAATGGTTTTTCAACAATCAGTTTTTTCCAGTTTCCGTTTGTTGAATTGTTTAAGCCGACTTTGCCAAGCAATGTTGGAATTACCCCATAAAGATTGGGCGGGGTTGAAAGATAGAAAATCGTGTTACCATTTGTTTCCAACTCACCATCTAATTTTTCAAGATGATTTTTTAGCTTTTTGAAATCCTCCAGGTTTTGAGTATCAATTGCAAAGTATGAAAGAGTTTTAAGAAAATCATCAATCAGTTTTCCATCATCTTCCTTAAAGTTAGAATATTTTTTTATTCCATCTTTCATTTTTTCTCTGAATTTATCATCAGAGAATTTTGTACGACTTACACCAAGCACATCAAACTTTTCCGGTAATAGTTTTTGTTTATAAAGATCATAAACAGCCGGTATTAATTTTCTGTAAGTCAGATCTCCTGATGCACCAAAAATTACAAGTATATGATTTTCAGGTTTACGCATTTACTATTCCAAAAAATATTTTATAATCCGCTTCCCCAGTTTGACGATTTGTTTTCAAAATTGATCTTCAAATCTTTGTATAATTTGTTATCTAAATCACTTTCAGGCAGTGAACCGAATGAAAGAACCTGGGTAGGACAGTTTACTACGCAGGCAGAACATCTTACACATTCAACATCATTCATCGGTATTCCTTTATTAGCATAGTTCATTACATCTATCCCCATGTGACATACTTTTGTACAAATATTGCAGGAGATACATTTTTTCTTTTCTGCAAAAATTCTGTAACGCGAAAACCTTGAATAAATATGCATTAAAGCTGCAAGCGGGCAACCAAATCTGCACCATACTCTTCCGCTTAAAAAGAAATAAACACCAACTCCAAGCACTCCTGCAAAAATTACATCAATTCCTATATAATAAAATTTTTGGAAGAAGTCGGCGACATAGCTCACATTTTCATTGATAATCGGAATTTCAACATTAAATAGTACACTCAATAATTTTATTCCTGTGATTACAAAAGCTGCAAGCAAAGCCCACTGACCGAAGTTCTCCCACTTTTTTGCTTTCGATCCGTGTGGTGCAAGAGTTCTGTATTCATCTCCAAGGGTTTCCGCCATTGCACCGCAGGAACAAATCCATCCGCAGTAAGCTCCTTTTCCCCATTTGTAAACAATGAAAGGAATAAAAACAAATGTCTGGAATAAGCTGAACACCAGCCAGAAAGTTGTGATATTTCCATTATAAAGGTTTGAAAAGTTTAAAGGCCATGCAAGTATGAATCCGTAACTCCGCCAGTAACTTTGATTTGGAAAAACCTGTGAAAACCAGAAACCATTTTGATTTCCGAGCAAACCGGCTTTTCCAAGAGCCGGGAAAACAAACTCAGGTAAAATGAAAAGAGGAAGAGCCTGTATTAATATTAATGACCAGGTTTGAAGCTTGATATATTTTGTCGGTTTCATTTTGATTCTCCGAAGTCCGAAAATCAATATTGTTAAAGAATACAAGCCTGTATACCAGAATGTTTGAGATTTGCCAAGTAATTCCCAGCCAAAATATCTTCCTCCAAAATAAATAAGAGCAAAGAACGCAGCGATAATTATGAAATAAGAATATTTAAAAGTTTTCCAATCGAAATGAAAATTTTTTGAATTGTCTTTTAAGAATTTTATCAGCAGATAACTTCCAAGAAGAATAACTCCCCAGAAACTGAAGTAAGCAACAAAAGCATTAATATATTTTGTTACCTCCCAGATTTTTACACCTCCGGAAAGAGTGCCAGCTACATAAACCGGGAAAGAAATAAACTTAGACCAGAATTCTGCTTTGAACAGATTTGTAAAAATTGATGAGATAGAATCGATTTTTCCAAAAAAATGATTGTAAAGTTCGGCACTGCTTTTACCGAAATAAATTACTCCTGCAACAAGCACAAGCAAAGCAAACTGAAGTTTCGAAGTAAGTGAAAGTTCGCCTTCCATCTTAATACCGCTTCGTTTGAAAAACTCAACCGGCAATTCTTTCCCGATCATTACAAAGACCATTGAGTTTTCAATTTCTTCTTCATTACCGGTTTTATTTTTTAGAATGACTGAATTCTCTTTTATTTCTTTTACTTCTGTCTGCATCATCAGTTTAATTTTTCCTGATTCTACAAGTCGTTTTAATTTTTCAGCATTACCTTCTTTCGGTCTTGAGAATTCAGATTTCCTGTAAGAGATCGTTACTGACTTTGCGTACTCAGCGGTTGCAATTGCTGTTTCCAGTGCAGAATCCCCACCGCCAACAACCAGAACATTTTCGTCTTTTGCATCTGCGGGATCAAAAAGTCTGTTGTAAACTTTAGGAAGGTTTTCTCCCGGAACTTTCAGCATTCTTGCATTCCCGGATTTTCCAATTGCAAGAATTACTCTTAGTGCTTGATAGTTCTCTTTTTTTGTTTTGAGTTCGAAGAAGCCATTCTTTTTATTAATTTCCTCGACCATTACACCTTCAACTATCGGTAGGTTTGCTTTTTTTATTTGAGAGTAAAGTTCATCTAACAAAGATTCCTTTGTGCCGTCATTAATTTTTAAATCTGCTTCCTGATTAAAATCTGATGGTTCAGCAAAAATCGGTTTGGCTTTTGGAAAGTTTATTATCGTATTAAACTTTTGTGCTGATTCGAGAATTGTAAATTTCAATTTCTGTTTTTGTGCTTCAAGCCCTGCTGAAATTCCACCGGGTCCGGCACCAATTATTATGATATCATAAACCTCATTTTCTTTTACTTTATCCTTTTGCTTATTGAAATCTGGATTTGATATAATTTTATCAATTATTTTCTTACCACTTTCCGCAGCAAGTTTTAATAATGGAATACCAGTCAGATCACCTACAATATAAATTCCCTTTACTGATGTTTCACCATTTTCATCAATTTCAGGATAGCGTTCAATTTCACCAACCGGATTATCTTTCTGTATCCAGCTAAAATATTTTTTTAAGAATGACATTTAGTCCTCAATTAATACACATATTAAAAAGAAGATGAGATTAGAACTTTAAATTAGTTCAAATTTCTCACAAAAAAATCAAGGAAACATTAAGATTTCCCCACTAAAAGAAATAATTTAATGATCAGGATATTCTTCTATTTGAAATAATCGATTAATGAAAACGAAGATACTACTTTTGTCAGCTTTTATTTTGCTTATAATAATTTCTTCATTTCTATTAAATGACCTTGATATCTCAAAATCACTTTATAATCCGGATAATAGCTTTGCAATATTTATTCAGCAATACGGTGAATTACCCGGATTTTTTGTTTTAATTATTGCAAGCATCATTTGGGGTTTCAATAATAATTCATATCAAAACAAATTCAGATTTATAATAATTATTTGTTCAGCTTTAGTCACCACATTTCTCATTCTTTACTCAGCTAACCTGGTTTTCTTTTATGATTCCAATCCTTTGCTGCTTTTTAATCAAAATAAATTTTTAACCGTACTTTCAGTTTTAATATTTATTCTGATTTATATAATTCTGCAATACAAAATAAACATTAACTCAACTTTAAAAATTAAAACATTTGCGAAGTCAGCTTTATTAACCGGATTAATCGGCTACATATTTTTTGTTCAACCTTTAAAAATATTCTGGGGAAGAGTTCGCTTCAGAGATCTTAATGCTCTTTTCACAAATTTTACTGCCTGGTATTTACCGAACGGAATAAAAGGCAACCAATCCTTTCCGTCCGGTCATGCAGCAATGAGTTTTATGCTTTTACCTCTTGTCATACTTGTCTGGGATAAAAAGCCAATAATAAAATCGTTTGTAATTTCTCTTATTTGTATGTGGGGAGTTTTGGTTTGTCTAAGCAGAATTGTTATCGGTGCACATTATGCAACCGATGTTTTGTTTGGTTCATTTTTAATTGTATTGTCATTTGTGGTTTCATTAAAAATATTAAGTAAAGATTTAGCAGAAATAAACAACTAATAATTATTTATTTCTCTTCCACACTGTACGGTATTTCTCCTGGGTAATTAAACCAACCGGGCCCCTGTAAATTCCGCCATCTCCATGACCATCATAGATCCTGACTGCAATTGTATTTTTCTTTCCCGGGATTAAAATATTAACTGGAATATAATACCCGCGAAAAGTTTCCCATTCGTTATTCTGGTTAAAGTCGGTTGTAATTTTTTCAGGATTCCAATCGCCTATTGATCCAATAAGTTTTCCATTTAAATAAGTCTGGTCAATATCATCAATCATTCCTAAAACCAGGACCATTTTCCTGTCTTTAAATTCTTCAGGCAGAGTAAATGTTGTTCTGTACCATGCATAACCATCATAATTTTTCAATCCTTGTGTTTCCCAGTATGCCGGGACAAAAATTTTCTTCCACTCAGAATCATTAAAATCTTTCTCTTTCCATGTTTTATCATCTCCGGCTCCTATTTTCCAGATACCTGTTAAATTAATATCAAGGTCGAGATCAGAGATTAAATAATTTCCCGGTTTTACAGGAGAAATGCCTACAGGACCTCGGACTATCCCGCCGTCAAGCTGCGAATCATAAACACGGACTGCAATAAGGTTCTCACCATTTTTCAATAACCAGCCGGGAACAAAATATTTTCTTTCAGCATTGTAAGCGGTAACATATTCCGGAGGAAATCCGCCTGAAACGCCAACAAGTTGTCCGTTAACATAAGTCTCATCAATATCATCAACATAACCAAGATAAAGGTAAAAACCTGTTTCTCTAAGTCTTGCAGGAACTTTGAATTCTTTCCTGTACCAGGCATATCCATTATATCCATGGTAGCCCTCGTTTTCCCAGGCAGACGGAACTTTTATTTTTTCCCAGTCATTGTCATTAAAATTTGGAGATGCCCAATCTTTTTCATCGCCAATTGAAAATTTCCATTCCCCTTCCAGAGATTCAAATTCTTCATTGTTAATGAATGAGAATTTCTGCAAGTCTATCTTAACCCCGGGTTTTTCACAACCTAGCAGGATAAATAAACCACCCAACGCCAGACAGACAGATAATTTCATAATTTTATTCTGATTACTAATTTGTTAAAATAACAATTACACAATTAATTATTCATTAATAGATGCTGTGCTTTGTGAATCATTTATCAGGTATTCGTTGTACAACTGAGCTGCCATTCTTCTAACTTTAATATTTCCATCAGTCTGTGAAAGCTTCTTTACTTCAAGCAAGCCTTTTTCACTTCCCATTTCATAAAGAACCAGTGCAATAAGTATTCTTGTGCTTGGATCTTTTTCAACTTTTAGCTGAGCTAACAATGTATTTTCAGCTTCTGCTATCCTGTATTTCCCGGCAAGATAAATCGCACTTCTTTTAACACCCGGGTTATCAGATTTAATACTGGCAAGCAGGTTCTCAAGCGCATACTTATTAGTTGATAATTCAGAAATGGAATTCATACTAACAGTAACTGTTTGGGAATATACCGCACTGCTGAATAATAAAAACAGTAAAGCTGCGGATACTACAACCATTGCTGAGAGTTGTCTTTTGAACTTTTTCATCACATCCTCCTTTGTTGTTAAATGTTTGGTTAATTTCTACAGGAAATCTAGAAAAGGAGAATGCAACGTGTGTCAGCAGCAGGTAACTAATTGTAAAAAGATGTCATGATGTTTTATGGCAATTATAAATTCAGAACACTGTAAATAATCTGTTCGGCTTCACCATTTTTCTTTCCCGGAGCCTATTTTCCAAGGAACTTCCTTTTTTACTTATTTTGATAATTTTACGAAAATATGTCAGATTTTATACCCAGCTTTTTACAATAGGGTCTGTAAACTTCCGTGTGACATTGCAAACTTTTGCAATAGTGTTTTATTAGATTTTAGCCGTTTTGATGGTTTTTGTTGAATTGTAAAAAAATAATATGCAAGTTTGCAGTAAATAAACAGGGAGTGCTTATCCTGATAACTACAGAATCCCCAAATCTTAATAAAAATCTTTTTGAATGATATCAGGAATGGAAATTAAGATTTCGATTCCTGGAAGAAATAATTTTACTTAAGTTAGATTTATATTAGGATAAGAAAGCACTCCCCAATTCCTGATAAGTAATAGTTAGTTGCTAAGGAGGTAAAAATAATTAAATGAAAAATTTATATATCATTTGGATTTCTCTAATTCTCCTCGCCGGATGCGATTCATCAACATTAGATACTTACGATTCGGAACCACCACCAAGCATACTCTATAGTTTAGCAACTGATTCTTATGTAAAGATTATTTTAGAAAATTCATATAATACTGTTGTTTCTATTCTTGTGGACAATCAACAAGCCGCTGGTATGTATCAAGTTAACATTGACACTAATGGACTTCAAGAGGGAATATATTTTTATACTTTAACGGCAAAAGGAATAAATGACAATTCATATTTCGAAGACACAAAAAGAATGATTCTAATTAAAAAATGAAAAATTATATAATAAAAACTGCTTTAATAATTGTAACCATTTGTTCAAATTCTATAGCACAAAGTCAAATTAAACTTAATCCAAGCTTTGGAATATTTATTTACAATTCCGAAAATCCATTAAATATTACAGAAGGCAATAATTTCCTTTTGAATTATGGCTTTGAAGTAAGCTATATTAATCAAAACTTATTTAATCAGAATGTTCAATTAGATTATTCCTTCATTTATGCTAATGTTAATGCTATAGAAATTGTTAGAACAAGTGGTTTTGATATTGGCACTTCCTATGTTGAAGCTTCATTATCATTTCATACTATAGATATTTTATTAAAAAATAAATTGAGTGATAAATTATTTTATGGACTTGGTCCATCATTATCATTAGTAAACAAATCTATTTTTTATGACAAAGAAAATTTTGAGGATAGGTTAGCTTCCTTTAACATAGGAATAAGTGGAACGATAGATATGATAACACCAGTTAGTGATAGCTCAACTAAGTGGTATTTTTATTACGGGATAAAACTAAGATATCTTTATGGATTATTTTATGATGAAAAAGGAAGAGATTTATCAAATTACAATCAACATTTTTTAACTTTAAATATCCTCATAGGTTTAAGTTACAGCTTGTAAGCAACTAACCAGCGGTTCAAGCTGTTATGTAAAAAGTCAAGAGCTTGAGTAAATGTTCTTAACAATATTTAACTAAAAGAATCAATCTGTTATTAACAGTCCCCGATTTAATTGGGGCTGCATTATGTCTTTCAAAAACCATATAATGGCGAGGCTGTAATCTGACCGAAAACTCACTTACAGCTCCCGGTAAATTATCGGGATGACTGTCGAACCACAGGTTCTGTGAGCAGGCTTGAGGAAACAGTCCTCGCCCTTGAAAAAAGAAAATTTCTTTTAGCTTGCTTCTCCTTAATTTTTATGGAGAATTGTTCTTTGAACTATTGGCAAAGTATCTTAATTAAGCAACCAAAGCTTTAACGTAACTATCCTGGTTTATCCAAACGTGTCTTGTTCTTCTTAATAGTTTTTTGGCAATACGGATAATGGCTTTTTGCTTAGACATCTGTTTATTGAGTTCATTAAATCTTAAAGTAAGAGCAGGATCTTTCCTTACGGCAGTCCAGGCAGCTTCAATAAGCAGCGGACGAAGAAACTTGTTATGACGGAAAGATATTCCTCTTGTGTATTCAGTTTCACCGGATGAATAAACAGAAGGAACCAGTCCAACAAAGCTGCAAAGCTGTTCAAAGGTGTTGAAGCGTTTGATGTCAATTATTTCTGTATAGAGGCTCATTGCAGTAATGAAAGCAATACCCGGAACAGATGTAAGAGAGTTAATAACAGAAGATATATTTTCCTGTTTAGCTTCTTTTCTTAGTTCTCTGAGTATCTTCTTAAGATGTTCTCTTGTTTGCTCTAACTGTTCAAGAAGATTGTCCAGGGTAAACTGTCCGGCAGAAGAAGAAAGCTTAACGGATTTTAACCAATGGATAAAATAACCGGACCATCGGGAGTTGGTTAAGTGTTCTTTTGGAATTGAAATTCCATAATTATAGAGAAGCATTTTAATTCTGTTCTTAATTCTGGTTTGACCCTGAGAAAGACGGTAGCGAAGGCGCATCAAAGAACGAAGCTGCTCAGCATAGAGATCAGGAATATAGATTGCTTTAAGTGAGCCATTTTCAAGTTCACGTGCAAGCTTACGGGAGTCAACAGGATCGGATTTAGCTGATTTTTCTTTACCGGAAGAAGGAACATCTGCAGGATTAACAACTATGCAGTTTATACCAAGTTCAGTAAATTTTCTTTGAGGCCAGAATCCGCAGAATCCGGCTTCATAAACAACAAAGTAAGTTCCGTTGGGATAGTGTTTGTTAAGGTACTTATGAAGTTCATCCGGAGAAGGATTCATTGAAAAAGTTTTAAGCTCGATACCACAGTTACGGATAGTAACTTTCCATTGCTTGAGGTGAGTATCGATGCCAATAAAAAAATGCAGATTAGAAAATGTTATGGCTTTCATATTAAGTCTCCTTTATTTATTAAATTAATTCTCAGATGAAAATTAATTGATGAGACTTTTTAACATAACATCTGAAAGCGTTTTCGCATTGGGCATTTGTGCAATATTAAAGTTAGTAGTTCCGTTTCGGCTTTGTTGTTTGGCGTAGTTCATAAATGAAAGTTTGTTCTAATTAAAAAGTTATTTAATAAATGTAGCATTGTTGTGTTGGGCTTCGGCTTAGGCACAACGCCGTTATATGCTTAGTAATATGAAATAAATATTGTAAGGAAAATTTTATGTTTTTCTTTTTAAATTGGATTATATCTGCAATTATTTGGTTACTAATAGCTTATTTGTTTCACTTTTCCATACTTGGTTGGATTATTGGATTAATTATTTCTTTTATTTATAAAGAATTTATTGGCCCTTTATTAATCGTTAGAACTGGAGATAAGATAATTAATTCAGTTAATAATAAACCAACTACTGAAGAAAAAATGGAAAAGCTCAAAACTCTTTGGGGAAAGATTAATGAAAATCCCGAATATCAAAAAATGAATCTAGTAAAAAACATTATGAATGAAATGAGTGCGAATGGTACCGATCAAGATATTATACCTGGGGGTTTTGGAGAATTTGGGCACTCAATTACAAATCCAATTCCCGTTAATACAATATTGGGCAGTTCAGAATATTTGGATAACCTGCAAACATTGGATGGTAAAAAAATTCAATATGATAGAATTGGGTCAACAAGATCAGAAAATATTGAGGGTATGATTGATATGTATAGTATTTATGTCGGAAATAATAAAATTGCTAAACTTTACATTGCTCCTTATAATAAAAAGAATTCGGGAAAGACACCAAAGGGATTCAAATTTTTAAATTCATCTAATTCAGTAAAAGAAATTGTTAATAATGAACCACAAAATAAACAAATGGTTGCCCGAAGATTTGCTATAGAGATTGTAAAACTTATAGAGTCTCAACTTAAACAAAATCCATTTAGCTCATTAAATCTATCTAATGTTGAACTGCTTCGCGCCGAAACTTCTTTAGCAATATTAAATCTTTCATATTTTATTTTTTTTATCAACTACTATTCGGTTTCTAATAAGGATACAGCTAAATTAATAATTGATAATATGTATGATGAATATTTTTCACTATTCAAACAAAAGCATTTATATCAGTCTATTATATTATCACAAATCATTGTTAATGAAGAAGAGCAGTATAATACTATCCAAATTGCATCTGAATGGGGAATAAAATACGATAAATATATAAGCACGCTTTTACATAATTTATTTCCATTCTTATATCAGTATAGAATCCCAATTTATTTGAGAATAATTAGTGAAGGCATACAAAAAGCGGAAAATAATATTGCATTTCCCTTTCTTGGTATAACTCATTTATTTACGAAACAATTTTCTTTAAACCATAATTCAAACTTTTCAAGTCAATTTGAATTTAATATTAATATTCCAACTTTAAATAAAGCAAAACAAATAATAGAACAATTTTTATAGCATATAACATCTTTAATAAGTAAAAAGTCAATAGGTAATAAAAATCCTGTACAAAAATAGTTTGTTAAAAAAAGTTCTTTGATATAATGATCTTCTGATTCTAATAACAACTACTGCCGATAATATCTACAAGGTAATGGCAACCAAACCTCTTTCCGGACTTACCAACACAAAAGAAGTGAAGGCTGCCCCGATTTTATCGGGACTATTCCAGATATTTTTAAGGCAAGCGTGTTGTTTCCCAATCCAGCGCAGCGTCCCGATACATCGGGACAGTTATGCGTACGGGCTTACAACACGCGGCCATTGTAGAGACTTCTTATGTTGAAGTTCTACACCTTTGAATTTGTTGTTAAAATCAGTTTTATTTTTCAGAACGTGAAAAACAATCTCAGCAATCTCTTTGGCAATAATAGTTTTAGCTACTTGTTTGTTTTTCTTTCTTGTTAAACTGTTGTTGTAATTTCTGATAACCGGGTAATACTGTATAGCGTGAACTGCGGCATCACTGAAAGCAACCTTCAGGTATTTGTTACCATCTTTGGAAGTTCGTTGTTTTGATTTACCGCCGGAGTTACGGGCAGAAGGAACAAGTCGGCAATATGAGAAGAAATTCTTTACATCAGGAAAACGGTTTATGTCATCTACCTCAAGCAGGATAGTAAAAGCATTCATTTTACCTATACCGGGGATCCAGAGAAGACGTTGAATATCATCATTAGGGATAAGAAATGGATAGAGTTGTTTTTCAAGATCAAGCATTTGCTCACTAAGCAGAGACTCAAGATCAGTTAACTGCTGATATTGATATTCAGGGATACCTGATAGTTGAGTGGAAGAATCGAAGTTATATTTAGCAAGAAGAAGCTGCATAGAGTTGGTAACAGAAGTATGGCGCTGAACTATTTTAAGCCTGGCTCTTAGAGCATCCCGGAGCAGTCGGTTTTCGGCAGAGATTTTATGAGCAGCAGGGATAAAATTAAGACGAAGCAGTTGAGCAAGAGTATGCGAGTCAACTTTATCGGTTTTAACTTTAGCATAAGCAATAGCCTTAACATATTTAGCGTGAGCAAGAATCAGTGGGATGTTCATAGATGAAAGAAGATCATTTAACCAATACCAGGTCATAGTAGATTCGACAGTGGTTTTATGTTCGCCTGGCATAGAATTAAAATATTGAACAAAGTTATGAGCAACATTCTTCAGGTTTCCCTGTTTAACGATTGCCCCTGAAGAATCAACAGTAGTTAAGTAAGAAGTAAATTTATGAAGATCGATACCGGTGTAAAACATTTGATACCTCCAAAAGTTAAATTAGGGTTAATGATCAAACTTAACTTTTTACTTATTGGAAATATCAAGTGCTTCAACCCGACAGCGTTTTCGCATTCGACATTTTATAAATATTAAAGTTAGCTGTTCCGTTTCAAGTTTCGTGTTCAAGATAGTTGTGCTATGAAAGTTTTTTGTAATTATAAAGTTTATTAACAAGTACGGCATTTTAGCTATGGGTCGTCAGACTCCGTTAGAGTCTGCCGGACTCTAAGGAGCTGCGCCTTAGCCACAACGCCGTTATATATTATTAACTCTTTAAAATTTTATTAAGCCAAGAGGAATAAATGGATTCGACTAAAAAGACCGCAAGAATTGCCGGCGTGTTATATCTTATTTTAGCAATAACCGGTGCATATGGAATCATATTTATTCCTTCTAAAATTACTGTGCCAGGGGATGCAGCTGCTACTGCCAATAAACTCCTCGCAAATGAATTCTTATTCCGAACAGGAATAATTAATGATCTTATCAGTAATGTTATTTTTGTGTTTTTGGTATTGGTACTGTACCGATTATTAAAGCAAGTGAATATGAACAATGCAAAATTAATGGTTGCATTAGTGCTTGTTCAAATTCCTGTCGTCTTCATCTCCGAAGCATTCAACATCACTTCCCTAATGCTATTTAAAGGAGAAATGCTGAAGACATTTGAACTTAGTCAGAGACTGGATCTGGCAATGCTGTTTCTTAATATTAACAGCTACGGTTCTATAACACTTGAAATATTCTGGGGCCTTTGGCTTCTGCCATTTGGTCTATTGGTTTATAAGTCGGGTTTTATTCCGCGTGTATTTGGATACCTGCTAATAATCGGAGGAGCGGCTTATATAATTGAAAGTTTAACACAGCTACTTTTACCCAGCTACGGTACCTTTGTTTCTCAATTTACATTTGTGTTTTACTCAATAGGTGAACTTTCAATAATATTCTGGCTATTAATAAAAGGTGTTAAAGTAAAAAACCAAAATGTATAGCCCGTGCTACTACGAAGGTTTCCTATGAACAAAACGGACGCTGTGCCTTCTGGCTTGTACGGCCCCGCTTGGAAGGGGCAAAGTAAGTTATTTGCATTGCCGATATATTTCAGCTGACAAGCTTGTACCCTGTTCCGTGAACGGTAATAATAATTTTTGGGTGGTTGGGATCTTTCTCTATCCTGCTTCTAAGCTTAACAATAAAATTATCTACTGTTCTCGTGGTAGGTGTTTCTTCATATCCCCAGATGTTATTAAGCAGTTCATCGCGGCTAACTATAGAGTTTCTTTTCTTCCACAGAAAGTGAAGTATTTCAAATTCTTTATGTGACATCTGCACAGGGACACCGTCATCATAAGCCTCATAACCAGTAAAATTAACCACAAGCTTTCCGATATTTGTATCGGAAGATTCACTCTGCAAAGAGGTTTCCCCTCTTCGCAAAACTGCTTTTATTCTTGCCAGTAGCTCACGAATGCTGAAAGGTTTGGTTACATAATCATCTGCTCCAAGTTCTAGACCGAGAACTTTATCAATCTCTTCACCTTTAGCTGTTAAAAGAATTACGGGCGTCTGTACACCTTCTTTTCTTAAAGTTTTACAAATATCAAATCCTGAAATCTTTGGAAGCATTACATCAAGAAGAATGAGATTATACTGTTTTTCCCTGATCATCTTTAAAGCTTTTTCACCTTCGTCAGCCTGTTCAACTTCATAGCCTTCAAACTCAAGGTTGTCTTTCAAACCAAGGCGCATATTGGGTTCGTCTTCAACGATTAGTATTTTAGCCACGTCAGATACCTCTCTTAGCTTTAAGCTGTAAGCACTAAGCTTTAAGTTTTTTGATCATTCCAATTAGCATCTTTTTAATTTCATTGATGTCATTATTTAATTCAATGTAAGATTTATCATTGACATATTTTAAATCTATTGATAACAATATTAAATATTCCAACTCACTTGTCGAACCTACCGCGATATAAAGGAACCTTGAAAAATCTGCATCACTGCTTTTTACACATCCCTCTGCAATATTTGTTGGGATAGATACACAAGCTCTTCTTATTTGCGAAATCAACCCGTACAATTCTTCTCTGGTGAAAACATTAGTAAACTCATAGATTTTTAAAGTAAGCTGATGTGCTTTTTCCCATACAATTAATTTTCTGAAATCTTTCATTAATTTTTTCTTTCTTATAGCTTACCGCTTAAAGCCTACAGCTACGAATTAGTCAACGGGAACAACAATCGGAACCGGCTTCCTTTATTCACTTCACTGATCAATTCAATTCTTCCGTTGTGTGCATCCATAATATGCTTAACTATGCTCAGACCAAGTCCTGAACCTTTTACATTATGAACATTACCGGAACTGACTCTGAAAAACTTTTCATAAATTTTTTTCTGATCTTTATGCGGAATGCCAATCCCTTTATCCTCAACTTCAATAAATACAAAATTATTTTCTTTTCCCGTACGAACGTTTATGACTTTTCGCTGATCCGCCGGCCGATCGGGCAGGTCACTGTATTTAACCGCATTATCTATGAGGTTAACAAGAGCTTCGGAGACTGCTTCTTCATCAATTTTTATAATTGGTATTGTTTCATCTTTTTCAAGATTAAATGTAAATCCTTTTTGTTCAAGATGAAATTTATAAGAACGATTAATATTTTCAGCAATATCATTTATATATGCTTCTTCAAAATTAAACTGACGCTTACCTGCTTCCATTTTTGAAAAGCTGAGTATAGTGTTTACAATTCTTCCCAGCCTGTTTGCTTCCTGGCTGATAATCGAATAGTATTCTTTTTTCTTTTCTTCAGATTTTACCCGGTCAAGCTCAAGCGTTTCTGAGAACATACTTATTAAAGAAAGAGGTGTACGCAGTTCGTGAGAAACATTGCTTACAAAATCAGATTTAATCTGTGCAAGCTGCATTTCCTTTTTAATGTTTCTGAAGATGAACCAGGCACCAACAATTAAAACAATTGTTACAAGACCAATAAGCATAATATTACTTGTTATTCTTTCTTTAACAAGATCATCAATTGTTTTCCCGGCTAAAGAAATTCCGATATTAAAATCAGGAAATATCCACAAAGCTCTTTGCTGCTGAATATCACTTTTTTGAGAATCCAGAGTTGAATTAAACCTGAAATTCAGTTCCGGATTTGTAATTGAAATAATAAACTCACTGCGTGCAGCTTCCTGAATTTTTGAAGAAAGTATTCTCTGCACAAAAACTTTAGGATCAATTACCAGGCAGATTATTTTATTATTTGAAGAATAATTATCGATAAAAGCAATTAAAGAAACCTCTATGAGTGAATCCGATTTTAATGGTTCAAGTTTTCTGTAACCGCCCTTTTTATATGTAATTAATCTCTTTAAAGCTTCTTCATTTCTGATTAAAATTTTCCTGAGCTGCGGAAGGATTTTACTGTTATCAAATTGAAAATAACCTGTTTCAGCCTTTGGTGTGATTATTTCAATATTCTTATCGTTTATACTATCTGCAACACAAATCATCAATAATGAAGGGAATTCATCATAAAGGCTGTCAATTTTTTTATTACTTAATTTTGATTTTGTTTTATATGATTCATCCAGGAATTCGTTTATTCTCTTCGCCCAGCTGCTAACAACATCTTCGGAATACTGGTTCACAGAATAAAGAATCGCTTCAAGCTGATCTGTATAAATTCTTTTAATTATTTTTTCGTTGTTATTAAGCGAAACCACTTCGTTAATTACAAATACCACTGTTGGCAGCAGAATAATAATAAACAGTATTAATCCGATTCGCTTTGTAGTTTTATTCATCTGTATATTTTTTTATTTTCAACACGATTTAAGAATAATAAATTTGTAACATCAAATGCAAAGAATTCTTTTAATAACAGGCGCAATTATAGTGCTTGCCGGTTTGCTATGGCCATGGTTGTCTAAGCTTCCATTCGGTAGGCTTCCCGGCGATATTATAATTGACAAGCCTGATTTCAAAATTTACATTCCGATTACTACAATGATAATTATCAGCCTGCTGATTTCTCTTATCATATGGTTGTTTAAAAAATAGCAAACTTCTATTATTTAATTTTCAGCACTCCCGTTTCAACGATGCATTTTTTAATACGTTCAAAAGTTTTTTGAATGTTATTATCAAGTCCCATAGAGAATCTGATTAAGCCATCACTCAATCCTATTTTTTCCTGTTCATCCTTCGGTATTTCCGAGGAAGTGCTGTGACCCGGAGAACTGAATAAAGTTTTAAAGTATCCAAGACTAACAGCGAGGTAACCAACTTTTTCATTCTGCATTTTTTCCATCAGCTTATCAGCAGTCTCAGTGTCACCTGCATCAATCGTAATCATACCGCCAAAGCCAAATCCTTCATTCATTAACTCTTTCATTAATTCGTGCTCCTTATTTTCTTTTAAGCCCGGATAGATAACTCTTAGACCAAGCTTATTCAGATGTTCTGCTATATACTGTGCATTCTCAGAATGTTTTTTCACACGAATGTGAAGCGAATGAATATTTTTTAATATGCTTGCAGCACGAAAACTATCGAGCACCGGACCAAGAAGCATTGAAGCTCCTGAATTTATATCAGTTAGTGAGTGGATAAATTCATTATCCGAACAAACACAGCCGGCTACGCAATCGCTTGTGCCATTAATAAATTTTGTAAGACTGTGAATAACCACATCCGCACCAAGCTGGCGAGGTGTAAGAATAATTGGACTGAATGTATTATCAACTACCAGCTTAATTTTGTTTGATTTTGCAAGCTCAGATAATTTTGGAATATCTGCTACTTCAAGCAAAGGGTTGCTGATTGATTCACAGTAAATCATTTTTGTTTTTTTAGTGATGCTTTTCTTTACAGCATCAAGGTCTTTTATGTTTACAAACTTTACTGTGATTCCAAGTTTGGGTAGAAAATTTTTAAAGAAAGCATATGTACCGCCGTAAATAGTCCGGCTTGAGATTATTTCATCACCGGTATTACAAATTTGTAAAGTTGTGCATGAAATTGCCGACATTCCTGAAGATGTAACAATTGCACCTTCAGTATTTTCTAGCCGGGCAAGTGCATCAGCTAAATATTTATTTGTAGGATTCCAGTGCCTTGAATATAGAAAACAACCTTCTATTTCATGTTCAAATAACTCCTCCATAGTATGAGGGTTAAGAAAAGTATAAGTTGATGAATCTGTAATTGATGGATTTACATCTCCATATTCACCAAAAACTAAATAGTCCTGTAATTCTGTACTTGGATCGAAGTGATGCATAATTAATCTCCCTTAAAATTTGATTACCAAATTTAAATAAATGATTTTTAAACAGTTATTTACAATTATTATTTATTTAGCAATGAATGAAAAACAATTAGCTGCAGAATACTCAATAAACTACATAGAAGACGGAATGCTTGTTGGTTTGGGAAGCGGATCAACTGTTAAACTTATGGTTGTTAAACTTGCCGAACGAATAAAGCAGGGACTAAAAATAACTGCTGTTTCTACATCTTCTTCTACAACAGAATTAGCAAAATCATTAAAAATAAATGTTATTGATTTTAATTCAGTAGAAAATGTGGATATCACAATTGACGGAGCCGATGAAGTTGATTCTGAATTAAACGGAATTAAAGGCGGAGGAGGTGCATTACTATATGAAAAAATAGTTGCAAGCAAATCTTTAAAAAATATCTGGATTGTCGATTCCGGTAAAATGGTGAAGAAACTTGGAAAATTCCCTCTTCCGGTTGAAGTAATGCCTTTTGGAGCCAATCAATTGATTAAGAAATTTAAAAATGATGAATTTAGTCCAAAATTCAGGGAGAATAATGGAAAAAGATTTGTAACGGATGGTCAACATTATATTATTGATATACACGTAAATGAAATTGAAAATCCATACCAATTAAATACTCAACTCCATCTAATACCCGGAGTAGTAGAAACAGGTTTATTTCTTGATTTAGCAGATGTTGTAATAATCGGGAAAGGAAATGAATGTGAGGTTTTAAGCAGGCAAAAAAAAAGATCAACCAATTTTACTGATTGACCTTCTTTAAAAATACTTTCGATAAATTATTTATTTGCTCCCATTCTTTTTAATTCTCTGGAAACTTTTTTAGAATTATTGTAAGCCAGAAAACCTAAAACAAGCAGAAAACTAACAACAAATATTTCGGTAACTCCCATTACGTATTTTCTCCTTTCTGAATTTTACTAATTTTAGGTAAAAATTTTCAAGTATGGTGCCACCAGATTTGTCACTTCCGCTAATCAAATTTGTCATAGAATCAGCACATTTTTTTACTATTTAAATTGTTCTGTAATTTTTACTTTCATCCGCCAAAAATGGCAGAAGAATTTACAATTCGATTAACAATAAACTCATCGATTAAATTATTAGGAGTAACAAATTGGCTAAATTTTTAATTGGAAATATGACCACTAAACCACATCGTTAATTAGAATTGAAAAACTCATTTCAATGCACGTAAACGTTTTGAGTAATAACATCTCTCAGTTGGTTTTTATCGAATGGTTTAGCCAGAAAACCTGTGAACCCTTCATTAATAAATACTTCCTGATCTTCAGCAGATGTATAACCTGTAATTGCAATAATTGGAATGTTCTTATAGAATTCAATTCCCCTGATTTTTTTCATAAGTTCCAGTCCGCTTTCACTGTCTTTTAAAATTATATCCATTAAAATTATATCAAAGTTTATCTGCTTTACCAACTTCATAGTTTCATCATAACAAGTTGCGTGATTTATATTTGCAAGATCACTAAGGAAATATTTCATTATATCTATATTCATAAGGTAGTCTTCCACTATCAACAAATTTGGTAATTCACCATTTACTCTTTTGGGAAGCCGGGAACCGGTAACTTGTATCTGTTTTTTTGAGACGGAATGATTTTCAGGTAATGGTAAATAAACAGAAAATTTTGATCCGACCCCTTCTTTGCTTTCTACCTCAATCCTGCCATTTAACAGTTTCATCATCTTTTGCACAATAGTTAATCCCAAACCTGTTCCCTCATATCTTCTTTTGACTCCTTCACTAGATTGTCTGAATGCATCAAAAATAAATTCACGGTTCTGGTTTGGAATTCCAATGCCTGTATCACTTACGCTTAACAAAGCATAAGATTTTTCATATTCATCCAGTAATTCATCAAGTTCAATTTTTATTTTTCCTTTCTCTGTATATTTAACAGCATTATCAAGAAGATGCTTCATAACCTGTTCAAGAAGTTTTTCATCAGAAGTAACAACCAGTTTATCTTTTTTGATTTCTATTTCAAGCTCAAGTTTTTTTTCTTCAACAGCTTTTTTATATGAACAATCAAGATATTTAACAAGGTCTGATAGATCGACTTCAGAATTATGTACTTTTATTCTTTCTGATTCAAGATCTGATAATTCAATAATCGAGTTTAAAGTGTTAAGCAATCTGTAACTAGACTTAATAATTTTTTCGGACATTTCAAGAACTGATTTATCATTTGTTTCTTCACTCATTATTTGCGCAAGTCCAATTATGGAATTCATAGGGGTACGAATTTCATGATTCAGATTTCCAAGCAGATGTGTTTTAAATAAGTTTATTTCATTTGATTTTGTAAGTGCAAGCTTGAGTTCAATTTCCAATTCTTTTTTTTGTGTAACATCTTCTTCAAGCAGAAGGAAATGAGTAATAGATCCGCTTTCATTTTTTATGGGGGAAATATTAACTGATGCCCAGTAAGGTTCACTATCTTTTTTTAAATTTACAATTTCACCCTTCCAGGCAAATCCGTGCCGCAGCGCATTCCACATTTCTTTGCTTTCAATATTATTAATTCCACCCTTTATTAGCAGCCTTGGAACTTTTCCGATTAATTCATCAATGCTGTAGCCTGTGCACTCTAAAAACCTGGGATTGACATATTCAATTTTGCCTTCAACATCAGTAAGAATAATTGAGTTGGGACTTTGTTTAACTATTTCAGAAAGTAACCTAAAATCCAGGGAAGTGTAACTTAAAAGAATATCTGCAGTCTGTTTCATTTTCTTATTATAACTACAATTATGCCAATCAAATATTGATTTAAAGACAAGATCCTTGAGCAGATATCGTGGAAAAATTACTTGGAATGTAAATCAGTTATTTAAACTATAAAGAAGTTTAACTCATCCTCTTGTCGTTAAAAGAATTTTAAGTTGTTATTATAATATCGGTTGGAAATAATTACTTAATTATACTAATCTAATTTGATCATTTTACTGTCATCAGTATAATTAATGATTTCAGGATTTTCAAGGTGTGTTAATTGTTTTATAAGATCATTTATTCTTTGCAGTGATTTAGTAATTGTTGAAAATTCTTCCTGCAAATTGTCAGTATCTTTATCTTTCAATTCGTTCTTCAGATTTTCCAGGGCCATTGTTAAACTACTAAGCGGATTATTTATTTTATGACCGATAGTGCAGGCAATTTCAATAACTGCTTTAGAGTGCTCAATGTTCTTTAATTCATTTTGAAGATCGAATATTCTGATACCGGATCGTAACCTGGCAATTAGTTCCTGGTTTTCAAAAGGCTTAACTAAAAAATCATCTGCACCAATATCCAATCCTATTACACGATCACGTAATGAAGTTCTTGCAGTAAGAATAATAAAGTAAATTATTTTATACTTCTCACTCTTTTTAACAATGTTACAAAGTTCCAGACCATCCATAACGGGCATTGTCCAATCGGCTAAAATGACCTTTGGACTAAATGAATCAATAATTTCCAGTGCTTCCTTACCATTGTAAACTGTCTTAACTTCAAAGTCATTTTTACTTAATAATTTTTCGAGAATAAACATGTATCCCTATCATCCTCGACTACTAATATTTTATCATCCTTTTTCATATCTACCAGATTTTGAATAACATATTTATAAGTATAATAAATTCTCCTTAATTATCATTTATTTCTTCATCAAGACTTTTTTTTCAAAACTGAATTCAACTCTTCTTTGTAGTTCCCATTTTTTATATAGATAGTTACCAGTCATTAATATTATAGTTACAATAATAAACAGTTTAATTATTAAATAATCAAAATTTGTAAGCCCATAACTTATATTAGTGTTTTCAGTGATTTCTTTATTATCCCTTAAAAAATAATTTAAAACCACATTATGTGATAAAATGATTTTACCCAAAATAATAAAACCTATCAATAATAAAATCTTCATATTTTCCTTCTGGTTGAAAAGAAAGAATTTGTCAGATACTAAATCATATTTTTCAATTTACGTTCCAGGTGAACGTAAATTAGAATTGCAAAAAAATGAATTTTGGATTGTTTTTTGTGGCAGGGAAAATTTAAAATATTTATTGTGTAAGAATATTAGTACTATGGCTATATTTGAACAAATAATACCCAATTAAATTGATTTGGCCAAAATAGAAACAAGTAATTTCTTCAACTCAGAAGACGTAAAAGGTTTTGATAAATAGTGAGTAAACCCCATTGATAAAAATTCATTTTTTTCTGATTCTGCTGCGAAAGCTGTTACTGCTACCATAGGTGTGCTTGAATATTTTTTTTGCTTTTTTATTGTCTTCATTAGTTCAACACCGTCAATTCCTCTGCCTAAGTTTATGTCAAGCAGCAAAATGTCGTAATCATATTTTTTAACAATAGACAAAGCTTCGTCCCCATTGTCAACAACATCAATGTTATATTGATTCTTTAAAACTCTTTTAACATAATCACTGGCTACTTTATCATTTTCAACAAAAAGAATTTTAACTTCTCTTTTTAAATGAAAATCAGAAGTTCGTGAATCCCTAACATCATCATTTCCGTTTTTCGTCCCGGGTACTTCTGCATTTACCACAGGTATTTCAATTTTGAAAGTAGTCCCTTTATTTTCTTCACTTTCCAGTTCAATTTTTCCTCCAAGTAATTCAACATATTTACTAGTGATTGTTAAGCCGAGTCCAGTACCTTCAAATGATCTACTAAATCCTTCACTGGCTTGTCTGAATTCCTGCCAAATAATTTCCTGCTTTTCTTTTGGAACCCCGATACCAGTATCAGAAACAGTTAACCTGAGAAAGTCTTCTTTATTTTTAACTACCTTTTCAGTTTTGATTGTTATTTTACCATTCTTTGTAAAGCGGACAGAATTATTCAATAAGTTATTTAAAATTTCTTCAAACAGCTTTATGTCAGTATTAATTTTCCTGTCATCAAAATTAGTTTCTATTTTTATTATTGTGTTGTTCGTTTTTGCATATTGAACAAATAACGCACCAACTTCAGTAACCAATTCATTTACATTTACAGGGCTTAAATAAACTTCATAACCGGTCGATTCAAGTCGTGATAAATTTAAAATTTTATTCAGCGTATCTGTGAGTCTTCTGGAAGACTGAACAATCTTTGCTGCATAATCTTTTTCTTCTGGATTTGTTAATGTTTCTTCAAGCAATTCTGCAAATCCTAAAATGCCTACAAAAGGTGTTCTAAGTTCATGGCTCATATTTGTAAAGAAGCTAAGTTTGGCCCTATTCATTTCTTCTGCACGCTCCTTTGCAGCTACAAGTTCTTCCAGCATTTTTTTCTTCTCTGTAATATCTTCCTTCATAGCTACAAAGTGTGTTATATTACCACTTCCATCAAAAATCGGCGAAATTAAATCATGTTCCCAAAATAATTCACCATTTTTTTTTTGTTTTGAATTTCACCCTGCCAATCTTTTCCCGAAAGTACAGTATCCCATAATTCTTTATAAAACTCTTTACTATGAAATCCTGATTTTAAAATCCTTGGGCTTCTCCCAAAAACTTCATTTGCTTTATAACCAGTTACTTTGCTGAACTTCGGATTAACATATTCAATTTCACCTTCCTTATTAGTAATTACAATAGATACATTACTCTGTTCGACTGCTTGTGATAACTTTCTTAGTGTTTCTTCAGCCCGCTTTCTTTGTGATATATCCCTGACAAAAGCAACATGAAGAATTGAATCTTCTATATAATAATTTTGAACAATCACTTCGACAGGAAATACTAAACCGTTTTTAGTTTTGTGAAATGATTCCAGTATTTCAGTTCCCACTTTATGTTCCTGGTTATATTTCCATCTTTCATTCCACCTTTCTTTTGAGTAGGCGGGATCTATATCAAACAGGTTAAGTTTCAATAATTCTTCACGTGTATAACCAAGTGACTCACAAGCTTTTTCATTTACATAATCAAAACCTGCTGATTCATTCATCCAAAAGACAGCATTGGGTGCATAATCAGAAACAAATTTGAATCTTTGAATATCTCTTTCAAAATTTTTCCTGTCAGTTATATCATTGGCAAAGGTCTGATAAGTACCATCAGGCATCTGCACAGTGTTCATTTCTACATCAACCAGTTTTGAATCTTTTCTTAGAAGAACTCTCTCTACTCTTCTACTTTGTCCAGCCTTCAACAAATCATATCTGAAAGGAACTTTCTTCAGATTCTCTTCCGGTAATAGATCTGCAGCTTTTAGATTTAATAGCTCTTTTCTGGAATATCCGGTTAACTCTTCAGCTTTTCTGTTTACTGTTACAATAGCACCACTTTCATCTGTTTGAAAAAATGCTTCGGAGGCAAAATCTAAAAGCATTCTATAATTTTCTTCACTTAATTTAAGAGACTCCTCAAACCGTTTCCTTTCGGTAACATCCCTGACGGTTGTGTAAATAAAACTTTCTTCATGAATTTTAATAATACCCGCCGAGATAACACCAGGAAACAATGTACCATCTTTCCTTTTTCCTATTGCTTCCATATTACGAACCCTGCCATGTGACTTTAACATATCGACAAACTTTTCTCTATCAGATGGATCGGACCAAATTCCAATTTCGGTAGTCGTCTTGCCAATAATTTCTTCTTTCTTGAAGCCGAATACTTTTGCAAAGCCATCATTTATTTCAATTAATTCCCCTGTTTCTAATTTTGTAAGTGAAATAGAATCAAAAGCTGAATTAAAAATTGATTTGAATTTCTCATTACTTGCTAACAGTTGTTTTTCTTTTTCTCTTTCAATGGTTTGATCTCTGAATACAAGCACTACCCCTATAATGTTGCCTTCTTTGTCTTTTATGGGTGAACCGCTATCAGCAATCGGTATTTTATCACCATTTTTGGAAACAAGAGTTATATAGTCTGCTAGCTTTATTTGAGTACCGGCTTTTAAAACTTTATCTATAGGATTATCAACATTTTTATTTGTATGCTCATCAAGAACTACGAAAACGGAAGAAATGTTTTTATTAGAAGCTTCTTTTTCTTTCCATCCTGTCAGCTTCTCAGCAACATAATTCATTTGCTTAATATTGCCCCGGGAATCTGTGGTAATAACTGCGTCTCCGATACTGTAAAGAGTTGCTTTGAACTCCAGTTCTCTTGACAACAGTTTTTTGAAAATATTACTTTGTTTGTATTTGTAAAAAAAGAGGGCACCAAAAATGATTGTCAGAATTGATATAACCACAATAAAAATTACTGTTTCTGCCCGGAAGAAAATTTCAGAATAAATCTCGTCTTTATCTATTTTGGTTATTAAGAACCAATCAGTTCCGGGAACTGGTTTTAATTCTGCAAGTACATCTGTTCCCCTGTAATCGATTCCTTCAATCACTCCTCTTTCACCCATTGTTCCTTTTACTGCAACTACTTCGGTATCTGAGAGTGAGATAAATTGAGTAAGCCGGGAATTGTCTTTAAATCTCAGTTCACTTAGGAACACAACCCGGTCATTAAGCTTTTTTGCCAATAATGTTTCACCGGTATGTGTTTCCATTGGCCAGTTGTGTATCATCGGGAATAAAAAACGGACAGGAAAAATGACCTCTGTAAAAGATCCTATCACCTTTCCATCATTATCTCTTATCGGTGTAGTTATATCAATGCAGATTTTATTTTTATCACTGTTATAATGAATCTCCCCGAATACCAGCGAATCCCCCTGAACGGAAGACTTAATATTTTCAGAAGTAACCGAATCAATTGTGCTGAAACTTTCATCAAGAGAATATAAAAGTTCACCATCCTTGTTGCATATTAAAATGTTCTCAAAGTTATGATTTGTTTTTAATGGCAGTAAAGTTTCGTCAAAATAATCTTGTGCTTCTTTATTGTTACGATCTTTTATAAGCCGGTCTGTGTATCTTATAACCTGCCCGATTGTCGATATGAATTTTGCCTGCCCGATGCTTTCAGTTCGCCACTGGCTTATCTGTTCAAGCTTCAGATGATTTATTGTAGAAAGTGTTAGATTTTTATCGTGACGTATTTCTTTAGTTTTAGTCTCATAATAAATAAAGGCAGATGTAACTAATATGGCGATAATTAATAGTGAAACAATTATGAATGGCCACTTTGAGGATTTGTCACCCATTTTATTACCCATTAAAATTGCATATATGTACTTTAATCATAAACAAATAAACACAACAAATGCTTACAAACAAAGTTAATTTTCACGTATATAATCAACAAATTATTAAAAAAATTAAGGATTTGTTTTATTAAGTCAAATTAATACTGATTTTTATTAAATAATTGGAATTCAGACTCTATTCTTAAATAGTAATAATCTCAACAAATCTTTATTTTTTTGGCTTTATTGATTTGTATTCAATTTTTATTAAACTTTAAAAAAGAGGAGGTGTACAAAAATTAATTTCGTCTTCTTTATTTAAATGCCGGGATCTGGGTGGTTAAGGTTACTTATAATAATTTTCCTGGAGGTTGTTATGAGGATTAAAAATATTTTGTCCCCATCCACAATCACTTTTACAATTATGCTGGTTGTTCTATTAACCATGAATTTAATTGGTGGTATCAGGCCGGTTGTTTTTTATTTCAACCAGATTGAAAAAACGAAAATTATTTTCTCATACCAATTAGTTTATTTTTGCCTATAGGTTTGATTATGTTTGACCGGTTAAGAAATAAAAAGCTTATTACTAAATAGATCCAGTTGTTTAAAACAACTGTAAGCATAGTACAGGATATAATTCAGAATTTGAATTCCCAAATGCAGATGTTGGTTCTTGAAATGGAAGAAGCGGAAATAGATGAAAAATTGGTTGACAGGTCAAATGATATTTTTAATAAATCAAATTTTCTGCTCAACAAATTGTAAAATCTTGATCCGACAACAGCAAAAATAGGAACCATCAGTGATGTTGTTCAATATTTTGAGATAAATGGTAATAAAAATGAAGAGAATAATTTAAATATAAATTGAAGTGGTAAATACTTTAATTGTTTTACTGCACTTTTTTTGTTATTTCAATTCCAAGCTGTTCCATCCTATATCTTAATTTTGAGCGGGAAAGTCCCAAAACTTTAGCAGCTTTCACTTGGTTTCCGTTTGTAATTTTCAATGTGTCTTCAATCAGCTTCCTCAGCACCAAGTCAATTTTAATTCCGTTAGATGGAATTTTTAATATAAAATCTTCACCCTGAACAGGTGATTCTGTAACTCCTGCAGGTAAAATAAACTGGAAATGTTTTTCTTTAAGTTCATCTTCCTCTAAAAGTAAAGTAGCTCTTTCCATAACATTTCTTAATTCTCTTATGTTTCCTTTCCAGGAATAATTCTCCAGCAATTCCAATGCTGTTTGTTCTATTCTTTTAACCTTCTTATCAAACTTCCGGGCAAATTCATTAAGAAAAGCATAAGCCAGTATTGGAATATCTTCTTTTCTTTCACGCAAAGGGGGAATTGTTACATTTCCCACATTCAACCGGTAAAACAAATCCTGTCTGAAGTTCCCTTTTTTTACTTCATCTTCAAGATTTTTGTTTGTTGCTGCAAGAACTCTAACATCAACTTCAACTTCTTTTTCACCACCTACTCTATAAAATTTCTTTTCCTGTAAAACACGTAAAAGTTTTGCCTGCATTTCGGCAGAAAGTTCACCTATTTCATCCAGCAGAATTGTACCTTTTGAAGCAAGTTCAAATTTACCAAGCCTGGTTTTTTGCTGCGCTCCTGTAAATGCACCTTTTTCATGTCCGAACAATTCACTCTCTGCAAGTTCTCTGGGAATCGCCGAACAGTTAATCTGGATAAATGGGCCATCTTTACGCGGGCTGTTCTGGTGAATATATTTGGCAATCATTTCCTTGCCGGTTCCGCTTTCTCCATCAATCAGAATAGTTGTATCAGAACTTTTGGCAAGCTTTTCAGCCGCTGAAAGTATTTTATTAATCTTGCCGCTTTTACCAAAAAAGTCTCTTGAAAGTAAATCATCTTTTACTATTGCGCTTAGTTTGTCTACTTCTTTTTTCAGATTGACATTAGACAAAGCTTTTTGAATAATAATTTTTAATTGTTCTATATCGACAGGCTTTAACAGAAAATCATAAGCTCCTGATTTCATTGCCTTAACTGCAATTGTTACATCGGAGTAACCTGTTATCATAATTACCGGAATATCATAGAATTGTTTTTGGAAAATGTTCAGAAGTTCAAGACCATTCATAGTGGTCAGATAAATATCCAGCAAAATTATGTCGGGTTCGAATTGTTTAACTTTATCAACGGCTTTTTCTCCTTCCAAACAAATTTCAACCCTATATTCCAGTTTTGTAAGTACCCGCTTAAAAGTATTACAAACCAGTTCATCATCATCAATAATTAAAATTTTGTGAGACATTTATTATTTTCTGTTCGGATTAAGTTTTACAAAAAATTTAGAACCATACCCAGGTTTGCTTTTAAAATCAATTTCTGCATTATACTCTTGAAGTAATTTTTTACATACACCAAGTCCAAGTCCTGTCCCGTTTTTTTTACGAGTATAAAAATCCTGAAATATTTTTTCACGCTGATTTTCTTTTATCCCTTTTCCGAAATCCTCAACTTCCCAAAATATTTTCTTTTCTCCGTTCACTTTCTTTACAAATGAATTCACCTGTATATAATTTTTTTTATTCCCAGCTTCGATTGCATTGCTTATGAGATTCAGGAATACTTGTAATAATTTATCTTTGTGAAAAGTTATCGATGGCAGATCTGGTTGAAAATCAGTTTTAATCTGCAAGTTTACTTCCGAAGCTTTTGCTTGCAAAATTTTTATAGCAATATTTGAAATTTCATTTACAGAACAATATTCAGTTCTCTTTTTGTGACTTTTAGAAAAATCAGAGAAACTATCAACAACGGAAATAAGCCGCCTGGCGGCTTCTGAACAGGTGTTAATACTTTCCACTACTTCCTGTGAAAAATGCTTTTCATTTTTTTTCAGGTAATCAAGATTCATCTTGATAACAGAAACAGGATTTCTGATTTCATGGATGAGGCTGGCAGATAGTTTCCCCAATATCTGAAGTTTATTATTTAGTATATCCTTACTGCTATTCATAATTAATTAGCAGACAATGAAAATTGATAGTTTAATATATGATAATAAACTTAATTTATGAAGTAAAGGAAAGTAGAGATCAGCAGTTACCCCCTTATTGCTGCTGATCTCTATTGATCAAGAAAATAATTTAAACTTTAAACTCTGTTAGTGGGGGAATAATCCGGTATTCCCGGTGCCAATTCGGTGTTTCTGAAGTGTTCCCCCCTGGAAATCAGAAATGTTTGCAGCACTAAAAAGGTTTTTAATTTTTGTATTAAACAAAAAGAAATGTACTGCATTGTAATCCGGAAAGTACACCGTGGAATTGACCAGATTCAGTTCGTTTTGTGTGTTATCCCCTATTTGGTCCTTACTATCTAAAATTTTAAAATTCCAATATTCCATTTTATTTATTTGTCTAATTTATCAATGGATATAATTTTCGATATTCAATTTTGTTTTACTGTCTTGCTTTTAGGTAATTAAGATTATCAAATGCTATATCATTATTCTGATCCAGCTCAAGCACTCTATAAATAATACTCATTGCTGTTAGGGAATTCCCGTTAAGTATGTATGCTACAGATATATCATTTAATGCCTCAATATTATTAGGATCATCATCAAGCACTTCCTTTAGTGCATTAATGGCGTTTTCATACTCTTCACCGTTAATCATTATCCTGGCCTTAACAATATTTTCCATATTTTTAATATTATTAACCAGGTGCCTGGAAGTATCTATCAACTCATTTTCCAGAGAAAATATGTCAGGACTTAATATGTTTTCCATTGTTCTCCCACTTATTTTTATTTCAATTGTGCTTGATTACTCGAAATCCATACCAGTAGAATAAATCCATTTTTTAAGCAGAATAGATAGAAACAATGATGGATAAAATGCTAATGGCTAATATTAGTCAGCAGTAAATAATATTGACAACTTTTTAAATTTTGTTGCTGGTAGGTTTTATTGAAAGGGGAAAAAATCTATAGAAGTAAATTCTCAAAACTACACTATTAATTTGTACCCACGAGAGGATTCGAACCTCCGACCTGCGGTTTAGGAAACCGACGCTCTATCCTACTGAGCTACGTGGGCAGATAAAATTCTAATTGTAATTGCAAAAGTAACCAACTTTTAATTTATAAGAAATGATATGTGAACAGATAGGAAATAATTATGAATTGATATATTAAACTAAAATATAATAGGAAAATTGAGCCTCCAAACAGATTATTCTTTGACTCAAATTCCCGTGAAAAATTAGGCTAAGAAATGAATTTTATTTTTTCCTGATCTCTATTTTTCCCATCCCGGTTGATAATTCAATTGTACTTCCACCGCCATTCAAAACATATGTTACCTTGATCTGTCTCGGCTCCCCTTTTCTGTCGATTGTTGTCGGTTCAAAATCTGATTTAATATTTTTAAGTTCATCCTTATCCGAACCCCACATCATTGAAGGAATTGTAGCAACAATTGTTGCTTTAGCATTTTCCGGCACGTATAAAATTATCGAACCCATACCTGTGCTCAGCTCACTGTTGCTTTTTCCATCAGGCTGGAGATAAGATGTAATTGTTCCCGAACCGGTGCTTGCATCAATAGAACCTTTAATATTTTTTAATTCAACATTGCCTGCACCAGAACTAACTTCAACTTTTCCACTCGCACTTTCGAGGGTAATGTTGCCTCCACCTGTAGAAACATCTGCACTTCCGGAAATTTCTGAAATTTGAATATTCCCTCCGCCTGTTGAAAGATCCGCAGAACCACCAACATTTTTTACAAAAATATTTCCACCAGCAGTGGATACATCCGCGGAATTTGAAATTGACTCAACATAAATATTTCCACCGCCGGTGCTTAAATCTGCTGTTCCATTTATAGTACCAGCTTTAATTTCCCCACCTCCGGTTGATAGATCTGCATTACCATTAATATCGCCTGTAATAATTGTCCCTCCACCAGTTGAAAGATCGGCAGTACCATTTATTTTTTGAAGAGTAATATTTCCGCCTCCTGTGGAAACATCAACTTTTCCTTCTATATTTCCTGTAACAGAAACATTGCCACCACCGGATGATAGGTCAAGATTTAATGTTGAAGGGATTGACATATCAAGTTCAAATTCATCCGAATCATCACCTCTGAATTTAATTTCTATTTTTCCTGCTTTCTGTTCCATTGTCAGCATTTTCACTTCGCCGCTAAGAATATTCTTTGCTGTTACCTTTACTTCACCCCCGCTGTTTGTGGAGATATTAATATTTCCCTGACTTAAAGAGGCTTCAAGAATATCTCCTTTGCTAACTTTAAAGGTTGCTTCTTTTGTAACTTGTGCATTCAGTGTGGCAACAAACAGGAATAATGCAACAAGAATAAAATTGGATTTAATTTTTAGTTTCATTTTAGTTGTACTCCTCTAATAAAGTTTTTGTTTTTAATCGGATGTAGTTATTGTTATCAACCAGTACTTTTTCTTTTACCGTTTTTATTTCCTGATCATTCAATGTGGCTCCACTCTTAGCTGCTTTTATTAAATAGTTCAGAGCATCTATACGTAAGGCAGAACTTGAATCATTCAATAAAACATAAAGCAATGCATCTTTTATTTCCGGTTCATAATCAAACTGTGATATTAATTTAAATGCTTCCCTCCTTATGCCCGGGTTATTATCTGATGTCATAACATTCAGAAGAGCATTTTTAAAATCATTATCAACAGAAACTTTATTATCAGAATAAATCGCATTTAGTGAATTTAATCTTGAACCGGGATTTTGCTCATTCAGCATTGAATATGTTAAAACACTCTGGATCATAGGATCGTCAACTTTTCCTTTTATGTGAACAGGCTTGACAGCTTCAAAAGTAAATTCAATTTGTCCATCACTTGCATCTGCATCGATAAAACTTACATTCCTTATTCTTACGTCTGTTTGTAATCCGGAGAATTTAGCTTCTTTGATGTTGTTATTTCCCTGTATAAAATCATTGCTATCAACTTTATTAAAAATCAGGTTACCGATAAAAATTCCGATTAGTAAAAGGGCTAATGCACCTAAAGCAAGTCTTGGTGGCGTTGCAATTAAGGAAGTAAATCTTTCCAGGAAAGACCATTTATTTTGAACAGACTGTGAACGAAGTGCCCCCCTTAGCTGAGCTCTTGCTTCCCGAAGAAGATTTTCATTTACTTCAGGCTGTCTTTGTTTGTTAATCAATGAAAGTATTTCCTGTTGCTGTTCGAGATCTTTCCTGCAATCAGGACAGGTTTTTAAATGTTCAACTAAAATTTTTTGTTCGTCTTCCGAAAGTTCACCAAGCAATGAAGATTGAACAAGTAATCTATATTTATTGTGTTCCATAATTGCTCCCGGTTATTCCTGCACTGCAAGTACAGGCCCTAGTTTTTTTCTTAAATTTTTAACTGCATCAAATAAGTATTTTTTAACTGTACCTTCTTTACACCCCAGAATTTCTGAAATTTCTCTGATTTTATATCCTTCATAATGTTTTAAAACAAAAGTCATTTTTTGTTTTGGTGATAAGCTTTCTACTGCTGCGTTAACAATTTCGCTAACATCATTACCCGCTGCTTCATCTTCCGGAGAAATTCCATCATATATTAATTCTTCGCGATTCATTACATCAAAATTTTCTGATTGATCATTTTCAAATTCTGATAATTTTGGATGACTCTTTTTTCTTGAAACATAAGTAAGACAAACATTTGTTGTGATTCTAAACAGCCAGGTTGAAAACTCACTCTGAAACTGAAACTTTTTCAATCCTTTAAATACTCTTATAAAAACTTCCTGGTAAATGTCTTTTGCTTCGTCCTGATCCTTAGAATATTTCAATGCAATTGACAATACTGCTCTATCGTATCTGTAAACCAGTTCCTGAAAAGCTGACTGATCATTTTCCACAGCTTTAAGTATTAATTCTTTATCGCTAAAAGCCATTAGTTTCTTTTTTATTTACTGCTAATTAGACCTAAGATACAAAAGAAAGGTTGTGATACTTTTTAAAGGTAAGATTAATTTTCTACTTAATCAGATCAGCGATTGAATTTATATGATAAGTGGGCGAATAACCATTTGAATTGTTTTGAAAATGCTTAACGCCGGTTGAAACGAGAGCAGTATCAATTCCGAATTTAGCACCGAGAGCAATATCAGTTTCAAGCCTGTCACCAATAAGCAGAGTTTTTGTCAGATCCGAATTCAGGTTATTTTTTATTTCTTCAAACATAAATTCTGAAGGTTTACCGAAATGAAGTTCAAGCTTGCTGTGTGTCCGCTTTTCCAGTGCTGAAATTGTTGAACCGGCATCCAGAACTTCTCCATCGTCAACAGGACAGGTGTCGTCAATATTTGCTGCAAAAAACTTTGCCCCGTTTTCTAATGCACGTGCAGCTATTTCAAGCTTACTGTAATTCAGTGTTCTATCAAGTGTAATAATAACTATTTCAATATTTTCAGGATTTTCAGAAAAATTTAATCCTGAGTCCGAAATTTCATCGATAAATATTTTTTCAGCAATTGCATAGAATGTTTTTCCCGGATAATTATTTTTAAGATATTTTTTGATTACAATAGTCGCATTAACAATTTCATTTTCACAAATTTTTAATCCCCTTTCTGAAAGAAATTCATAATAGTCTTTTACACTTCCGGTTGTTTTGTTGGAAATGAAAACCATCTTTTTATTTAATTCCTTTAAGCGATTAATTGCAGTATCTGCATCCGGAATTAATTGGGAACCCCTGTAAACAGTGCCATCGAGATCAAAAATGAAGGCTTCGTATTTTTCAAAGAGTGGATTCAATCAGCAACTTTCAGTTTGAATATTTTAAATGATTCTGGATTAAGAGTAATCACCATTTCGGATTTATTTTCCTCCGAAAAGATGTTCCCGGTTTCATCAGAAAGCAACTCCTGGTATTCAATATTTTTAAAATCAAGTTTCAGATTAATTATTTGAAAAGTTCCACTTAAGTTAAATGCGACAATCATTCTTCGTTCATCAAATTTCCTTTCAAAAACAAAAACCGGACTAGTTGAATCTTCATATAAAAATTTTACACCTCCTTTTTGCAGGCAGGGATATTTATTTCTGATAGAGATAAACTTTTTATAAAACTCAAGAAGATTTTTATTCTGTTCAACCGTATAATCTCCAAAACCTTTATGAAAGCCTGATGATGAATCAATTATTTCGTCGTCATACTTTTTGTCAGCCCAAACCATTGGTTTCCTGTCGTGCGGATCATCTGCACCCCACATTCCAACTTCATCACCATAATAAATCATCGGCGAACCCTGGTATGTCATTTGAAATGTAAGAATTAATTTTTGAAGTTCATAATCTTTTTCTGACGGTTTTCCGGGATCGTAATTTTTATTTCCTTCATTTCCATCATGATCATATTTCCGGTCAGGGTTTTTAATCATTGAAGAAAGGCGATCGGTGTCGTGGCTGTCAACAAGAATTTGCAGTAGGTTTAAATTTTCAGGTGGGTATGCTTTTCTAACTTCATTTAATTTGTCAAAAAATTCCTGTGCTGTAATTTTTGATTTATCAGCTATGAAAAAATCATTAACTGCAAAAGCGAAGTTGTAATTCATTAGAGCATCGAACGGGCCATCTGCTGAAACAAAATCAGGCGAAAGTTCCCAAAGCTCACCAATAATAATTGCTTCAGGATTTGAAGTTTTTACAAGCTTGTTCCAATCTTTCCAGAATCCCATCGGAACTTCTCTTGCCACATCAAGTCTCCAGCCATCTATTCCATCTGAAGGGTCGCCATCACTATCAGGATCCATCCACCTTTGAGTTGAATGGAAAATGTACTGCTTTGGTCCGGGATAAAGGTCGTTTTCAGTTCTGTTAAATTCCGGCAAAGACTTTGCTCCCCACCATCCTTTATAGTCAAATTCATTTTGCGGTGTGCTTGGATCATCAAAACTTTTTACTCTGTACCAATTTTTGTAAGGAGAATTCTCCTGGTTTTTTACGATATCTTTAAAAGCCCAAAATTGTCTGCCGGTGTGATTAAAAACACCATCAATAATTATTCTCATTCCTCTTTTATGAATTTCATCAATTAATTTTAAAAATAATTTATCTGCTGATGTCCACACCCAGCTTTTTGGTTCATCAGGTTTTTCACTTTCAATTAATTTCCTGTCTCCTTTGGGATCTGGTCCGAAGTTAGTATCTATATGATGATAAGTTGATCCATCATATTTGTGAAGTGAAACTGCATCAAAAACAGGATTGAAATAAATTGCCCCAACTCCTAAATCCTTTAAATAATCCAGGTGATCAATTATTCCCTGTATGTCTCCGCCGTATCTTCTTTCATACATATGATTCCGCACATTTCCGCCAAGTTTTTTCTCCCACTCATCTTCTGAAAACCAATTGCTTGTCCATTTTCTTACTCTCCAGTTTTCAGGAATCGATTTTGAATCTGCAAAAACTTTTTCAGCTTCTGGATCATTTGTTGTGTCTCCGTTTGCAAATCTTTCAGGAAATATCTGGTACCAGACAATTCCATCAGCCCATTCTGGAAATTTATTTTGAGCAAACGGTATGGAACTGATTAAGAAAAGAATAAGTAACAATTTTTTCATGCTATTAAAACTTTTTTCATAACTGAAAATGATTCTTCAATTGAATGTGGCTTATAGCCAAGTTCGCTTTCTGCCTTCAAAATTATAAGTCCGGAATTTAATGGTCTTCGTGCTGGCTGTTTCAATTCTTCAGTTAAAATGGGTTGAATCAAATTTTTATCAAGATTAAAATAGTCAGCAATTCTTTGAGTGAATTCAAATCTCGATAAGAATTCCTGCCCGCCAACATTGAAAATACCGGGTTTACGAAATTCTATAATTTTGCTTATTGCCTGTACAAGATCATCAAGAAAAGTTGGATTATTAATCTGGTCAGTAACAATATTAATTTTTTTACTATTACTTAGTGAATCAACAACCCATCGGACAAAATCAGGTCTGCTGTTTTCTGCAACACCATAAAGGACATTTGTTCTTAAAACTGTAAAAATTGCACCACTCAATTTAAGCACATTTTCACTAGCTAATTTTGTTCTACCATAATACCCGATTGGATTTGGTTTTGCCTTTTCACTATACGGACCATTTTTCCCATCAAAAATATAATCGGTGGATATGTGAATTATATGAGCGTCAATTACTCTTGCAACTTCAGAAATGTATTCAACGGCTTTCACATTTGTTCGCCATGCCGTTTCCCGCTCACTTTCACTTAAATCAACATTTGTAAATGCAGCGGTGTGAACAATAAAATCAGGACAAAAATCGAAAATAAGTTTTTTAAATTCTGCTCTGTCTGTTATATCGCATTGTTTATATTCTGTAATGTCATTAAAGGCATCTGGCTCGACCGAAGTGGAAAGCAATTCAATATTTTGCAGACGGGAAAAAAACGCAGTTGCTCGTTGTCCTAACATACCGTTAGCACCGGTGATCAAAATTCTTTTTTTAATAAAATCCTTGTGATACGTCATCATTTAACCGGGAATAATCTGTATAATCTTTAAATGTAGTGCTGATTCCAGCGGCTTTAACAGCCTGTTTCAAACTATCCTCAATACTTTTGTTTCTAATATAATTATAAAAATAAACCGCCCCAAAAACATCACCGCAACCGATTTTATTAATTACTTTTGTTTCAATAGCCTGTTCATATACTTCGCATATTTTGTCTTCTTCTTTAAAAAATATCGATGCTCCTTTTTCACCTCTCGTTACAATTACCTGTTTTAATCCGAATGAGAATAATTTATGAATATTTTCTTTTTCTCTTTGAAAAGGAAAAACAAATTTTATTTCGGTTTCATTTGCCTGAAGGATGTCAATACATTCAGCCCATTTTTCAAAATCCGGAATAACTCTGAAATTTCGATGAAGATGCTCATCCAGTCCTCTTGCAAAAGTGTGAACATCAAAATAAATCAATCCACTATAATTTTTTCTTATTGATTTGAGCTGTTCTAAAGTAATATCAAATCCTGTAATCATATTTATAAGAACAGCATCAAATTCTTTCAAGGGAATTTTATCAACCGGCAATTCACTTATAATATTTTTGTAATGCTCATCCCTCTCGCACGAATGATCAACATTTAAATGGACAACTGGAATATCTTTTTTATCAAAGATATAATCAGAGTTCACCTGTGAATAAACCGGCTCGAAAAGTTTGTTGTATTCAGGTGAAGAAAAAGTGCACAAATAAATACCATCTTTTTCAGAACTTACAGCTTTCATTGCAGATACTGAATAGAAAATTCCACCCGGTCTTGTTTTAGTTCCTTCTGAGGTAATAATTTTATCAACAACTGAATGACCAATGACAAGTATTTTCATTACTTAATAATTTTTAATTGTGATGCGAGAAACACTAAAAGTTTCATACTTCATCAATTTTCGGTTATATTAGAATTAACAAATTGCTTAAACTTATCCAACAAATTTACTAATGAAAATCGGAATTACCTGTTACCCTACTTACGGTGGAAGCGGTGTTATTGCAACTGAACTTGGAAAAGAATTAGCCCTGCTCGGACACGAAGTTCATTTTATCAGCTACGCACTGCCATTCAGACTTAACCAGTACGTTGAAAATGTAGTTTATCACGAAGTAGAAATCAGCAGCTACCCGTTGTTTGAATTTCCTCTCTACAGTCTTTCTCTTGCAAGCAAAATGATTGAAGTTGCCGAGTTTGAAAATCTCGATCTGCTACATGTTCATTATGCTATACCTCATGCAACAAGCGCATATCTTGCAAAAAAAATCCTTAAGAAAAATAAGGACCTTAAAATAATTACAACATTACACGGAACTGATATTACTCTTGTTGGACTGGAACCTTCATTTCTTCCGCTTGTAAAGTTCAGCATAGAAGAAAGCGATGGAGTAACAGCAGTATCAAGATTTTTAAAAGAAAAAACCATAACTAATTACTCAATAGAAAAAGATATTGAAGTTATTCCGAATTTTGTTGATACTAAATTATTCAATCCAAAAAATGATTCTGTATTCAAAAAGCACTACTCACCGAATGGTGAAAAAATTCTTGTCCATACGTCTAATTTCAGAGTGGTTAAACGTGTTCCGGATACAATAAGAATCTTTGAAAAAGTACAGCAGGAAATTCCGAGCAGACTGATATTGGTTGGAGATGGTCCTGACCGCTCAGAATGTGAAAGGCTTTGCAGGCAGTTAAATTTATGTGACAAAGTTAAATTTCTTGGAAAACAGGAAGCATTGGTCGACATATTAACAGCATCGGATATTTTCCTGATTCCTTCCCAATCAGAAAGTTTTGGATTAGCTGCACTGGAAGCAATGGCTTGCGGGCTGCCGGTTGTAAGCTCGAGTGTTGGAGGATTGCCTGAATTAATTAAGCATAATGAAACAGGTTTTATTGCAGAAATAGGTGACGTTGACAGGATGGCAAAATATGTACTTGAACTTTTAACAAACGAAAAGAAATACAATGTCTTTTCTGATAGTTCACGAAAAAGAGTTGAAAAATATTTTGACAAATTAAAAGTTGTACCTATGTATGAAAAGTTTTATAATAAAATTTTAAATAGTTAAGTATGATAATTTACTGCGCAGGACCAATCAGAGGCGATACAAAATATCAGAATTTTTATTTAGAAATTGTTGAATTTTTAGAATCAGAAAAACATACTGCACTGGCTGAAATGAGCGGAAAGTTTAATACATCGATCCCTTTGACCGATAAACAAATATATAAACGGGATGTAAAATGGATACAAGGCAGCCAGCTGATGATTGCGGAAATTTCAGGCGCAAGCCTTGGTGTGGGCTTTGAAATTGCGTATGCTTTGTTCCAGAGAGAAATTCCGGTTCTGGCTTTAGCAAATGCTGAAGTACCTAAGCTTTCGGCAATGATTTCCGGTTGTGAATCTGAATTGTTGACTATTAAAAGATACCAGGACTCGGATGAAATGAAACTTATTATACAAAAATATTTAAGTAAAATATCCGGATAATATTGACAGAGAAAGAATTTGTTAGCAAATTACTCACAGAGTTTTCGAAGGAAGGGAAAAAATTATTCCCGGATAGTTTTTTAAAGGGTGAAGATTTAAAAAAAATTGATCTGCCGGATAAAGTTTTCATTCCCGGCAAACAGCTGTTTGATCAATATGAAATAATTTCTGTTGATGGGGAAAACGTGATGCAGTTCGACAATTTTTTAAAATGTAAGTATCTTGTTTACGCCAGCCGTAATTCTAAAAGACCTGTCTATATTCCTGCAGAAACCAAATCACTTGGAATTATTATAAATCAATATGAAAACTATGTTGACTCAATAATTCAAAGAATACAAGAAGAGTTCAGAAGAAATTTTCCAGGATCACCAAACCTGAATAAAATAACTAACCAACTAATTAACAAACTAAATTTAGCAAGGTATTAAAATGGGGCGAAGAGGAAGAGTATCGGATAAAGTTTATGGATACTTAAGTTCAACATTTGGTGATGAAATTGCCAAAAGATACTGGGAGTTTGTTAGACATCATCCTTCCAAGTACGTAAGGGTAAACGATTTGAAAATTTCCCGCAATGAGCTTGCTAAAAAACTCGAAGAAAAATATTCGATTATTACTGAGCCGGTTAAATACCCAGATAATGTTTTAAAGTTAATTTCAGGAATTGATGACCTTGGAAGCACATTTGAAATTGCCTTCGGCTTTTATTACCTGCAGGGATTAACTTCAATGATCCCTCCAATTGCTCTTGATCCCGGTCCTGAAGATAAGGTGCTTGATTTATGTTCGGCTCCCGGTTCCAAAACAACTCAGCTTGCAGAATTAATGAAAAACAAAGGGACCCTGGTTGTAAATGAAATCCAGATAGATCGTGTAAAGGCGCTTGTCTTTAATCTTGATAAAATGAATTTCCTGAATTACGGGGTAATTAATTCTAAAGGTGAAATACTAAGCAAATATTATGAAGAAGAGTTTGATAAGATACTGGTAGATGCACCTTGCAGCGGTCTCGGTATAATTCAGAAAAAAAGTGAAATAAATAAATGGTGGTCACTCGAAAGGGTAAATAAACTTACTGACCTGCAAACCCGCTTACTTGTTGCGGCAATAAAAATGCTTAAGCCCGGAGGTGAAGTTGTTTATTCTACCTGTACACTTACAGTTGAGGAAAATGAACTTATTATTGATAAGATTCTTCAAAAATACCCGGTTGAAATTTGTGATATTAATATTCCTCTGGAACATAAACCCGGCTTTGTAAAATATCATGGTAAAATTCTTAATTCCGGGCTTGCTAAAGCAATCAGGATATTTCCGTGGGAAGCAGATTCCGATGGTTTCTTTTTAGTAAAACTTAAAAAGACGGATTCTATACCATTTGATGAAGAGTCAAAGTGGAAAAAAAGTTATGTAATGAAAATGTGTGAATCAACTGATGTAGAAATGGTTGATTACCTAAACACTCTTTCAGATGAATTTGGAATTGATAAATCAGCTTTTGCAAATTATAAATTCATAATCAAACATGGTGATGTTTATTTTGTTAACAGCGACTGGAATGAAACTAACCTTGGATTATTTCACCGCATTGGTACAAAATTCGGAACTATAGATAAAAACAGAAATATTGTTTTGCATTCTCACGCCGCCCAAATTTTAAGTAATCACCTGACTAAAAATATATACGAGATTACTGATTTTGAAGAAGCAAGGACATATCTTAATGGCGGATTAATTCTTAATGATTCATTGAAGCCCGGACAGTATGCTGTAAAATATGATGGAATCATTCTCGGTACCGGAGTTGTAATACGGGGAGGATTAAAAAGCCGTTTCCCAAGATCAAAAAGAACGCAAAGAATAAGTCTTGGAAAGTCACAATATCTTTCACCGGAATTATCCTGAATGAATATTCAGATTCTCGGAACAAAAAAATGCAGGGACACTCAAAAAGCTGAAAGATTTTTTAAAGAAAGAAGAATACTTTTTCATTTTCGTGATCTCACAGAAAAAGGATTAGCTAAAGGAGAGCTTGAAAATATAAAGCGTTCAGTTCCCGTTGAAGAACTTATTGACAAAGAAAGCCAGCAATACAAAAAACGTGGAATGGAATTTATGGTATTTGATATTGAAACCGAGCTGCTGGAAGACTCACTATTGATTAAAACTCCTGTTGTCCGAAATGGAAATTTATCTACAGTTGGATATAAACCTGAAGTCTGGAAAGAGTGGATAGGAAAAGAATAACTGATTTTAACGATAAGAAGTGAAGCTCACTAAAAAAGTGAGCCTCACATCATATATTCTATTTGGCTAATATCATTTTTCTGGTTTGAATAAATTTTGATGTTTCAAGCTTGTAAAAATATACTCCGCTTGTTAAAGATGAAGCATCAAATGTAATTGTATGTTGACCTGCTTCTTCGAAATCATTTAAAAGTAAACTTACTTCCTGCCCAATCATATTATACACAATAATTTTTACAATTCCTGCTTCAGCAATACTGAAATTAATTCTAGTTGATGGATTAAAAGGATTTGGGAAATTCTGCTCAAGAGAGTAAACAGATGGAGCAGTAACTTCTACACTTATTTCATTGCTATACTCAAAACTTCCATCATAATCAATTTGCTTCAACCTGTAAGTATATTCACCCCTGGAAAGTTGGTAATCTGTAAAAGAATAACTTCTTGGTTCGGTTGTTGTCCCTGCACCTGTAACAAAACCAACTGCTTCGTAAACTGAGTTCATAAATTTTCTTTCTATTTCGAAACCGCTATTGTTTGTTTCAGTTGCAGTACTCCATTCTAATATAACATTATTACTTTCTGCATTCGCTATGAATGAGGTAAATTCAACAGGAACAGGGTCATCACCAGATAACCTAACTATTGTAAAATTTGCCTGGCTACCTGAGTTTGCAGTATATCCACTTCCCCAGCAGGCGCTGAAAAGAGTACCGTAACCAGTTGTGGATGTACCAACTGCATCTGTACTTTGATTCGTTACTCCCGTACCAGTCAAGCGCAGTTCTATCAACAGATGACCACCTGTATAGAGATAAACACTGTCAAACACAATTTCAGGACCCCAATCGTTAGGGCTGCTGCCAGATGGATAGGAATTCATTGGAATAAATAAACTACCTGCCTTGACTTGCTTTTGTGTTCCTACAACATTTTGCGTAAAGTCAGTTAAATCACGATCAGCCGGAGCAACACTACCACTCAACCAGAGATCATAATTTGTGATTGTAACATCTGAAGGCGGCCAATTAGAACTAGCTGACGGCGGAATACGCCAACTCAGCGCCTGTAATTCCTTACCAACTAAATTAGTAAGTTCATCCTCATGAATTAACCACTGACATGTTCGAGCTCCTGTATAAAGCGGGCCAAGAAAAGTTGCTGTCCCTGGTGAAGTTTCATATTCTGGTGGGACGACAAAAAATTGGGTGCCTTGAGCTTGTTGTGCAAAAGCACCGAATGAAAAAATAGTTGCCAGACCAACAATTAAAAAAGTATAAATAGACTTCATAAATACTCCTTTTTATTAATGACACGTTATAGAATATACGTTTTGAAAAATTCACTTGCAAAATAAATCTTAAATAATAATAACCAATAATTGTTATAACAAACTTATGCTTTATATTTGTATACGTTTAGAAAATATTAAAATATTCCTTTGATAAACAAAAAATATCTCATTCCGTTTTCATTCGCCGTATTTCCAATAATTTTTTCATTTCTTCTCTATCCAAATTATTTAAGCGATGATGCATTCATTCACATTGGATTTATAAATGGTTTACTAAAAGGTGATGGTTTCAGCTTTGCCGGAAACAGAACATACGGCACAACATCTCCTCTCTGGGTAATCTTAGGTAGTATCCTTACATTCATTACAAAAAACCCTGAGTTGTCAATCAGGATTCTTAGCGGATTATTCACTTTTCTTTCAATTACTTTTTTCTATTCTCTCTTAGGTAAATTCAAATTAAGCGAAACAGTAAAATTGATCTGCTTACTTTCTCTTGCAATTAATCCTTTTGTGCTTCGCTGGTCTTTGACCGGAATGGAATCTACTGCCGCAATGTTTTTAATGATAATTTTCTTTATGCTTTTTCAAAAGGAGCAGTCATTCAAGATTCAGGTTTATACCGGTATTTTATTTGGCATTTCATTTCTTCTGCGCCCAGAGTTTGCAGGTTTTTTTCTTCTGACAATTTTATCCATCGTACTTAAAAAGAAATCCGAGGGAAAGAAATTAATTTTCGTACTGCCTGCATTGTTAATTATAACAGCGTGGCTGATATTTTCTTATTTTCATTTCGGAACAATTTTACCAAATACTTATACGGCAAAATCTTCTCAACAGTTATTAACATTTGATATTCGTACTTTTTTCAGAGATGTGCAAACACTATTTGTAGTTAACTTGCCTGATTTAATTTTTTGGGGGATTTTAATATTACTGGTGTTGTTAGTTCAAAAGGCTGAAAGGAATAATTATTTTTCAAGCATTTTCAGAGAATTTAATAATTCAAATATTTTCGTATTCCTTTTATGGATATCTGTTTTTTATATCTTTTACATTTTAAGAGATATTACAATAGTCTCCCGGTATGAGCTTATCTTCATTCCCTTAATAATATTTTTAGTCTCGATTTCTTTTGAAAATATTTTTAGCAGAAAAAATAAAAAGTTCAATTTATTTTTAACATCAGCTTATATTTTTCTGATTATATTTTCTTCAACCATACTCACCTTTATTGTTATCAAGCCTTCTGTTGATGATTTTGTAAACGGATTTCAATCAACATACAAACACATTGCTCAGATAATAAATTCTTATTCAAAAGTTCAGGGTGTATCAGTGGGAGTTGCGGACGTCGGGATTATTGGTGCTTATTCAAATGCTAAAGTTTATGACTCGGTTGGTTTGGTTGACAATGAGAAATTTAAATATAAAACAACTTTCGATTATTATGTTGATAAAAAGCCGGACTTCATTATCCTCCGGGAGGAAGAAAATATTGAAGATGTAATTCCATCAGGAATAAGCTTTAAAATACTTTTCACTAAAAAATTACCTGGTTTTGGAATTAAAGAGCAGGAAGCAAGAACTGTTACATTATATAAAATTAATTGGGAATAAAAACGTGGCAGGATTGTTTACCTGCCACTTAAAGAATTCAAATATTTTTATACATCATAATACAAAGCAAACTCATATGGATGAGGCTGCAATGCCATAGGTTTTATTTCTTTGCTGATTTTATAATTTATCCAGGTTTCAATTACATCCTCTGTAAATACATCGCCCTTTAGTAAATACTCGTGGTCATTTGCAAGAGCTTTTATTGCTTCTTCAAGACTGCCCGGAGTTGAGGGAACATTTTTTAATTCTTCCGGTGGTAAATCATAAATATCCTTATCAAGCGGCTCACCCGGATCAATACGGTTTATTACTCCATCCAAACCAGCCATTAGCATTGCAGAAAAAGCAAGATAAGGATTTGATGAAGGATCAGGACATCTGAACTCAATCCTTTTTGCTTTCGGACTTGATGAATACATAGGGATTCTTACTGCTGCACTCCTGTTTCTCTGAGAATAAGCCAGGTTAACCGGGGCTTCAAACCCAGGGACTAATCTTTTATAAGAATTTGTTGTAGGATTTGTAAAAGCTAGTAAAGAAGCTGCGTGTTTTAAAATACCTCCAATAAAATAAAGTGCAGTTTCACTTAATCCGGCATAGCCTGAACCGGCAAACAACGGCTTTCCTTTTTTCCACAAACTTGTATGAACATGCATTCCGCTACCGTTATCGCCCTGGATTGGTTTTGGCATGTATGTAACTGTTTTATTGTGTCTTGTTGCTGTATTTTTAACAACATATTTAAACATCAATAACTGATCAGCTGCTTTTACAAGTGGTGTAAACCGCAAATCGATTTCACACTGACCACCGCTTGCAACTTCGTGGTGCTGAGCTTCAACATCAATTCCGCAATCAATTAAAGTTGAAACCATCTCATTTCTTAAATCCATTAATTTATCAGATGGTGGAACCGGAAAATATCCTTCTTTGTAACGCGGCTTATAACCAAGATTTGGTCCTTCTTCTTTTCCGCTATTCCATCTTCCTTCCGAAGAATCAACCGAATAAAAACAACCATTTGGTTTTGAATCAAAACGAACATCATCAAAAACAAAAAACTCTGCTTCCGGTCCGAAGAAAGCAGTATCTGCAATTCCCGTGTTTACCAGATGGTCAGCAGCTTTTTGTGCAATGTTTCTGGGGCAGCGTGAATATTTTTCTTTAGTTGCCGGCTCAAATACATCACAAATTAAACTCAAAGTTGGCTCAGTAATAAACGGATCGAGGAACATTGTTTTTGCATCAGGGATAATAAGCATATCACTTTCATTGATTACTTTCCATCCTCTTATTGAAGATCCGTCAAAACCAAATCCATCCGAAAATGAATCCTTGCTAATCTGGCTTACCGGTACTGTAAAGTGCTGCCATTGACCCGGAAAGTCCATGAACTTTAAATCAACAAATTTTATTTTTTTCGATTTTATGTAATTTAATACATCGTCGGCGGGGGTCGCTGTTTTAGCCATATTTATTCCTTTACTGTTTTGTTAAATATTAATAGATGTTGTTTCTTTTATAGTTGATAAAACATAAGTTGTTTTGGTACTGTTTACACCAGGCCAGGATTGAATTTCACTTAATAATTTTTCCAAAGCTTCTGTATTCTTAACTACTACTTTCATCAAATGTGATCCTTCACCCAGCACTGAATGACATTCAAGTATCTGTGGATTTTTTTCAGCTTTTTTGATCAGATCATTGTAGTGTTTAGATGAGTCCATCATAACATGGATAAAGGCAAGGATATCCAATCCGAAAGATTTACGATTTACTTTTGTATAATAACCTTCAATCACGTTGTTGTCTTCAAGCTTTTTAAGTCTCTCGCTAACAGAGGGAATTGACAGTTTAACTTCTTCTGCAAGCTGGTTTCTTTTGGTTCTGCCGTTTTTTTGCAAAGTCTTTAATATCTGAATATCTAAGTTGTCAACCATTATTTGCCTTAATTATTTTGTTTTTTTTGAAAATTGAATGCGAATATATAAAACTGATAATATATAAGTCAACTAATTTTTAGGTTTTTATACATTATTTATTTATTAAATTTAGGAAATACAGATATATTACTTAATTACTTAACTCTATTAAGAATATATCTTAACTAATTTTATGCCAGATTATATTATTTTAATTACAGGTTTGTCTTTTGAAAATGAATAAAAATTAAAGGAAAGATTAGATTTATTTATAAAGAAGGTAAATAATTATCAATTAAAGATATATTCTTTCTCCAATTAAAACATTTATTAACTATTGGATATTTGTTTCCTGATTTTTCGTTTCTCTTTTTTACGGTTATATTTTTTCTTGTCCTCTTCTACTTTGGGTGGTTTCTGAGGAACGGGAACTCTGATTTTTTTCTTCTTTTGATTTGATTTCTTAGCCATCACAAAATTTAAAAGATAGCATAAATAAATGGTGCAAGTGCAGAGCCCTGGGTTAGAATTATCAATCCTCCTAGAAGTAAAAGAATAATTAAAATTGGTGCAAGCCAGAATTTTTTTCTAACTCTCAAAAATTCCCAAAGTTCTGATATTACAGATAGCTTACTCATATGAATTCCCTTTTTAAAATTGTTTTTCGTAATAAGAACGGTCTGGTTTTATAATTTCTCTTTTTATCCAGTAGCTGTCTTCTTCCGGTTTGTATTTCAAATCCAGGAACTTCTTACCCGATATTTTTGCAATAAAAGATATAGGAGTTAACACAAGATAAAATACAATTATTAAAATTATTCTTGACGATAGCCAGCCAAGAACAACTGCAAGACTCATCCAGACTTTATTTAATGGTCGTAAAATAACAGGGGATAACAATCCTGTTACTATTAAAAACAACCCGGCAACACCAAAATATATATAATAACTTTTATCAAGAAAATAAAAAACAATTGCAAGTGCAACTATAACTGAACCAACAGTTATTCCAAACTTGCGTAAATCTTTTTTAGTGCTTTTAATATTTTTTATTTCTTCAATAATACTCATTTTAATCCAATTCGAATTCTTTTTTCCAATCTTTATTTTCTTCCAGAGGTTTTTGATCTTTTTTATTCAGAAGATAATTCCCCAAAAGCAGGTAATCAATATTCGTTCTCATAAAACATTTATATGCATCTTCAGGATTGCAGACAATTGGCTCGCCTCTTACATTAAAGGACGTATTAATCACAACCGCGCAGTTATATTTTCTATTGAATTCCGAAATCATTTTATGATACAATGGATTTGTTTCCTTATGAACAGTCTGAATACGTGCAGAGTAATCAATATGTGTAACAGCCGGAATATCTGAACGAATAATATTCAATTTCTGAATTCCCCAGTAACTTTTTTCCTCATCAGTCATTTCTTTTCTTCTGTATTTCTGAACATCAGCAACAAGAAGCATATACGGACTTTCCTTCTCAATTTCAAAATACTCACTTACATTTTCGCTTAATACCGATGGAGCAAATGGTCTAAACCCTTCCCTAAATTTTATTTTCAGGTTCATTGTTGCCTGCATTTTTGGTGAACGTGCATCTCCGAGAATTGATCTTGCACCTAATGCTCGGGGACCAAATTCCATTCTGCCGTTAAACCATCCGACAACATTTTCTTCAGCTAAAATATCTGCAATTTTTAACGGGATTTCTTCATCACTTAACTTTGAAGCAATAATTTTATTCATAGAAATGAATTTTTCAATTTCATCATTTGAAAATTCCGGGCCTAAATAAGAACCTTTTTGTGAATCGAAATTTCCGTAAACTTTCCTTTCATTTTCAAGATAACTATACCATCCACACAATGCCGCACCCAAAGCTCCACCTGCATCACCAGCCGCTGGTTGAATCCAGATATTTTTAAATTTTGATTCTTTTAGGAGTTTACCATTAGCAACACAATTCAATGCAACACCACCAGCAAGTACGAGATTTTCCATTCCCGTTTCTTTGTGGAGATGATTAGCCATCTTTAAAACAATATCTTCAGTAACTTCCTGAACAGAGCGGGCCAAATCCATTTCCTTCTGTGTTAATTTTGTCTCCGGCTTTCTCGGCTTTTCATCAAACAGTTTATTAAATTTTTCATTTGTCATTGTCAATCCGGCACAGTAATTAAAATAATCCATATTCATTTGGAATGAACCATCTTCTTTAACATCAATAAGATGTTTATAAATCAGATCGACATACTTTGGTTCTCCATAAGGTGCCAGACCCATTACTTTATACTCGCCTGAATTTACTTTAAAACCAGTGTAATATGTAAAGGCAGAATATAGGAGTCCAAGAGAGTGTGGAAATTTAATTTCAGCCAAAAGGTTTATTTCATTTTCCTTCCCAATTCCGTAGCTGGAAGTTGTCCATTCGCCAACTCCATCCATAGTAAGAATTGCTGCTTCATTAAATGGAGAAGGATAAAATGCAGAAGCTGCGTGCGACTCATGATGTTCAGGGAAAATTATTGTCCCTCCATAATCCAATTCTTTTTTTATCAGTTCCTTCATCCAGAGTTTTTCCTTGATCCAGAGGGGCATTGCTTTTAGAAAAGAAAAAATACCCTTAGGTGCAAATTGAAGATAGGTTTCAAGCAGTCTTTCGAATTTAAGAAATGGCTTGTCATAGAAAGCAACTAATTCAAGTTGTGAAGAACTTATCCCTGCATAATCCAAACAAAAGTTTACTGCGTGGATTGGAAAGCGATGATCGTGTTTTTTCCGGGAAAATCTTTCTTCCTGTGCAGCAGCAATGATTTCCCCATCTTTAACCAGACAGGCAGCACTATCATGATAGAACGCAGAAATTCCTAAAATGTACATCTTTTTAGAATTGCAAAAAATTAATTAGTTAATAAGTAAATATAACCAGTATTCGGGTCTGTTGTAATCTCCTTATTTTGTTTAATGTCAATCCTTTCCCCTGTATCCAGGTTCATAAAGTATCGAAAAGGAGAAGTGAATCGGGTTAGCGGATTCAAATCAATTTTTTGTTTTGAATTACTATTGTTTAGCACAACAAAAATTTTTTCGTTTTCATATTCTCTAAAATAAAAGTAAACTTCACCAACAGGCGGAAAGTGAATAAATTTTCCTATGCTCAAAGATTTATGCTCATTCCGAATCTTAATCAGATTTTCGACAAAGCTGAAAATATCATTTTCTTCATCTGTCCTTCCTGATTTTGTGAATGCATCTTTTGCATTCCCGGGAAATCCACCCGGAAAATCTGCACGTAAATTTCCGTCACCTTTACCACCTTCAAGACCTATCTCAGTTCCATAATAGATTTGGGGAATTCCTCTCATCGTTAAGAGTAAAGTCATTGCCAATTTTAGTCGCTGAACATCTCCCTTTAGGCGATACATTATTCTTTCAACATCATGATTATCAAGAAAAACAAGAAGATTCATTGGGTTAGAATACAGATAATCCTTTGCCAGTGATTCATAAATATTTTTAATTGACTTATTGTTATCGAAAACCTCTTGAATCGTATGTAAAAAACCGAAATCAGTTACTGATGGCAAATGAGTATCAAACTCAGGATGAAAAATACTTTTACTCTGATAAGGAGCAAGAAAAGCTGCATCATTATTCCATACTTCGCCAACAATATTAAATTGTGGGTACTCTTCCAAAATTGTTTTTCCCCATTCGGATAAATATTTCTGATCGGAATAAGGATAAGTATCTTCCCTTATGCCGTCAATTCCGCTATATTCAATCCACCATAATGTATTTTGAATTAAATATTTTGCAACAAAAGAATTTTTTTGATTTAAGTCCGGCATTACATCAACAAACCAGCCATTCATTGTACTGTCTGCAACAGACTTTGGACTATTAGTATCGTAAATCGAAATTTTCTGATGTGGAGTTTTAAAATGATTTGCAACAGTTTCATTAAACCAATTTTTGAAAGGTGGATCGGCTACCCATTTATGGTTACTTCCAATATGATTATTGACATGATCATAAATTATTTTTAAACCTTTATTATGTGCTTCGGTAACTAATTTTTTATATAATTCATTATTCCCAAACCGAGGATCAACATTGTATAAATCAGTAGCTGCATAACCGTGATAACTCAGTTTCATATTATTTTCCAGCAAAGGGGTAATCCAGATTGCGGTAATTCCCAGATCTTTTAAATAATCAAGTTTGTTAATTATTCCCTGGATATCTCCGCCGTGTCTTCCGATTGGTGATGATGGATTGTACCTGTCAATCATATCAGCAATATCATCATTTGCAGTATCTCCATTTGCAAATCTATCCGGAGTAATTAAGTAAATTATATCAGAAGAATTAAATCCTTTAAACGAATTTGAATTCTTTTCTCTTTTGAAAATCGGGAATATATATGAGACAGTATCTGTAGAATTAACAAAGCGCAATACATAATTGTCCGGTTTTGCATTTTCGTCAATTGTTAAATCCACAAATGAATAATTGCCATTCTCTGAAGGCAGAATATTATTAATTTTCAATGAAGAGGAATTTGTAAAAACACTTGTGTTGGAAAGATTCTGACCATAAACCATTAGTTGAAGATGGTTATATTTCATCCCGCTCCACCAGTTTGGAGGTTCAATTTTATTGATATTGAAATCTTGTGCCTTTAATAAAAAAGTACAAATCAGGATTAGAACCAGAGCCTGTTTTGACTTAAAATATTTTATCAGACTAATCATTTTATTTATTAATAATAATTGCTTGTATAATAGAGTAAAGATAATAATTTTATCACATTCAAATATTAAAAAGTAGAAAACGGATTGAAAATACGTTATTACTACCCAATTGTATTTTTCATTTAATGGATTTCATATGGGACTAACGAATAAGCAAAAAAACTGGATAAATAAAAATCAAAAAAAACTAAGTGCGGGGAAAATAGCAAAAAGTATTGGGGTTTCTGAAAATGATATAAGAAATTATTTGAACACACAGGAAAAGAAAAAAACTCCATTTTACTTTTATATAATTTTAATTGGATTCCCGATTTTATTTTTTATACTGCTGGAACTCGGCCTTAGACTTTTTGGCTACGGTTTTAATTATGATCAATGGGAAACTGTGGTTGAAGGTAAATTAATGCTCAACCAGGAAATTGCTAAAAGATATTTTTATAACACAAAATCAATCCCCACCTCTAACCAGGATGTTTTTGATGCAAAGAAAAAACCAAATTCGTTCAGAGTTTTTGTGCTTGGGGGAAGCAGTGCAGCGGGTTATCCATTTTCACCGCTTGGAACTTTCTCGCGTTACATCAGGGACAGGCTTCGTCTTGTATATCCGTCTTCTGAAATCGAAGTAGTCAATCTTAGTATGACTGCTGTAAACAGTTACACAATCCGGGATTTGTTACCCGGAGTACTTGAACAGAAACCTGATCTCATTCTTATCTATGCAGGCCATAATGAATATTACGGAGCTCTTGGTGTAGGTTCAATGGAATCGCTTGGAACCTCCAGGAAAATAGTAAACTTACTTTTATATCTAAATAGATTTAAAACCGTTGAACTTTTAAGAAACACAATTCAGTGGATTATGAAATTATTTTCCGACAATGATGAAAAACCAAGTGGAACATTAATGTCCCGGATGGCTAAAGAACAGTCTATTGGGTTTGATACAGAAACTTACAACGACGGCATTTCACAATTTAAAGGAAATATGCGTGATGTGCTTGATATGGCAAAAGAGAGAAACGTTCCGGTGATAATTTCAAATTTAGCTTCTAATTTAAAGGATCAGTATCCTTTTATTTCAATTGATTCTAAAGAATTTCCACCAGCAAAAAAGGTTTTTGAAGAGGCAAAAGTTGAGTTCAATTCCGGGAATTTCAAAAAAGCAGATTCGCTTTTCAGATATGCAAAAGATCTGGACGCATTAAGGTTCAGGGCACCGGAAAAAATTAACCGAGTAATAACTTCACTCAGCAAAGAATATAAACTGCCGTTTGTGAATGTGGATTCAGCATTTGATTCAATGAGCCCAGAGGGGATTGTAGGAAATAATTTAATGACAGATCATCTGCATCCAACATTACATGGCTACCAGCTTTTAGGAAAATTGTTTTATAAAAAAATGGAACAAACAAAGAACATGCCTTCTTCAGAAAAAACTATTTTATCGGATAAGAAGCAGGATAGCATCACAGTCGCAAATTTTCATTTTACTAAACTTGATTCTATTATCGGTGATTTCAGAATAAAATTATTGAAGAACGATTGGCCGTTTATAAAAAAAGAAAGGAAATTGCCTAATTCAGCCATTCTAAACCTTAAAACCACTGCTGATACTCTTGCTGCTGAAGTTCTTGATGATAAGATTAACTGGGAAACTGCACACAGAAATATGGCAAAACATTTTTTAGAACAGAAGGATATGAATTCATTTCTTGAAGAAATGGATGCGCTAATTTCACAGTATCCGGTTATTGTTGAATATTATGATTACGTAGGAAACATATTGATACAACTGAAAGATTATTCAAGAGCTTATAAATATTTAAAATCCGGGTATGATATTAAACCAAACGCTTTCAAAGCAAAATGGATCGGGACAATTGATCTTTTCAATAACAAGCTTGATTCTGCTGAAAAGTATTTAAATGAAAGCGTTAATTATGATGCAAAAGATCCGCAGGTGTGGTACAATCTTGCGGGGATTTATGTAAAAAGAAATATCTACAAAAAAGCCCTTGAATTAGTAAATAAAGCAGTATCTATAAATCCAAACTATACAGAAGCTGTAAACCTGCAAGAACAATTGAAGCTTAATATTCAAAAAAAATAATCTTAATACTCTAAAATATTTATAAAAAAAAGGCTCACCTTGTTCAGATGAGCCTCAAGAAAATAATTTAGATATGCCAGATTTTTTAAATCTGGCATACCTGATTAATTTAAGATTACTTTAAGAGCATCATCTTCTTTGTTGAGACAAAGTTATTAACCTTTAAGGTATAGAAGTAAATACCGCTGGCTAAATGATTGCCTTTAAAGTCAACTTCATAAGTTCCGTTTTTCATTTCACGATCTATCAATGTTTCAACTTCTTCGCCTAACAGACTGTATATCTTTAATGATACAAGCCCTTGTTCAGGAATGCTGAACCTTATTATAGTTGAAGGATTGAACGGGTTAGGATAGTTTTGTTCAAGCGAATAGGATGTAGGATTGATCGGAAGTTGTTCAACAACATCAACCCATCCCTGGGGATGATCTTCTTCCGGTAGCGGAGAATTACTCCAAACATCCAACGGCATATCCCATGGAGTATCAAATGTTCTTGCTCCACCGCTTTGACCAATGAATCTTACACGGGCATCACCCTGACTAACAGTATTACCCTCCTGAATAAGATCACCGTTGCTTGTAAATCCATAGTCATACAAGAATCCATTAAATGAAGGTCCATTAATAGTCATTGTACCGGTGTATATCATATCACTATTAGGATCTGTTAATTCAAGTACCCTCGGATAATCACCGGGCCACGGCAGGTTATTAACTGCGTAATACAAAGGTTCTCTTGGAACCCACCAGACAGTATCAGTTGCAGGATTAAAAACAGGATTAGTTCCTTGTGAATCTGGATCAGCAGCATAGGTCATATCAACAGAGAATGTACATTCAACTGTTGTGCCTGCAGGAATAACCCAATCAGGATTAATATTTTCCCAATAACAAAACGGAGCTACCTGGGCAGGATCACCCATAAATATGATTGCACGGTTACGATCTGATGTAATTGTATTTGTTCTTATCGGAACTTCCCAGCCGGTGTTTGGATAAGGAGTACTACCGGGATCATTATTTATGAAGTACTTATAAGCCTGAGTACTGTTTAGTACTTCCTGAACGAAGTCTATGGATATCGTCCAGTCATCTTCATTTAAAGCATTCCGGTTCATATGTGATCTTGCTACATCATTCCCATTCCATCCGTTAAATGCACCACGAATCTGGACTGAATCAACCGCAGGGTCAAATACACCTAATTCATGGGGAACGCTCATATCAATTTCGAAGAAAATGTTTCCATCGGCGAGTGTAACATTTGGATTAACATTATTCCAATTTCTTGATACATCATTTGTACCATCATGAACACCGTATATTCTGTTCCCACCAGATCCGGGGATTATATCATCTCCAGTATCGTTGGTTTCCCAGTTACCATTAGCTGCAGAATCAGGACTCCAAAGAAATTTATATATAGGCAAATCACCAGAGTTAAGATTGTTTGCTGTTACCGTGTAAATTGTATCTCCTTCAGGATCGGACATCTCAACAGCATCTGTTCCCCAATTTGTAAAGTTACCAGCAATAAAGACATGATCTGATGTGGGATCAAAGCTACCTTGAGCTGGTAAATGCATATCCACATTGAAAGTTACAGGAGTTGGAACCCCAGTATAGGGGTTGTGATCATCGAAGAATGAAGGATCAACTTCAAGTGTTGAAGAAGTTCCTGTATTCGCTTCCCGATTTGGATCCGATTCCCAAGTCCCTCCTCCTCCAGTGTGAAAAAATTTATAAAGCAGGGTTGTATTTTGAGGCTGACCGGTTACTGTTGCAGAATAAGTCGAATCTCCATTATCTGCCATTAGTGTGGTACCCCAACCATTGAAATCACCTCTAACAAATACAGTATCAGATCCCGGATTGAAAGTTCCTAAGGCAATCTTGACACTCATATCCACCTTAAAAGTGACATCTACCGTCTGAGCCTGAAGAAACACCCCAAACATTAGCATTAAGCTAATAAGTAAAATTGTTCTCCTCATATTCTTACCTCGTTTTTGTTATTGATTAATAAACTAATCAGATATTTATTTAATAATATTGATCAGAAATTTCAAAAATTAAAATGAACACCAAAACTATGAGTATAGCTCAGGAATTCAAACTGTTGATAACTGTAATCAAATCCTACTGCAAAAACACCCAAAACATAATTTAATCCAACGCCCAGAGTTAATCCTTCCTGGTTGTCTTTCAAAAATAATGCTTTGTACCCTCCTCTTAAAGAGATTAAGTTATCAAAGAGCGCCAATTCACCTCCTACGTTTACATATTCAGAATTATCACTCGGATGAGTAGCATCCACTGCAAGAGTTAGTCGTTGATTTTCAAGGAACTGAAAATCCTTGGAAATACCTATTTGCAATCTTAAGGGTAATTCAAAATAATCTGTTTTATAATATGCATCAACAGTCTCATTATTGCCTTGCCTATTAGGATCAGAATCGTATCTAATTAAAAGATCCTCACCCGACATCTGCATCTTTGATCCATAATTTGTAATAATACTTGCGAATTTAATTCCAAAGAACGGGGTTTTAAATACGGTACCAACATCAAATGCAACCCCGTTTGCGGAGGAATTAAATATACCTTCAGTAATATATTTTACAGTCATACCGGCAGAAAACCATTCGGTAATTTTTCTTGCATAGGAAAGTCCAAATGCATAACTAGCTGCAGAAAATTTTTCACCAGTACCTTCGGGGTAATATTCTGTTGTTACCTCCATTTTTCCATAATCCAATGCTGTAACACTCACCCCAAAATTACCCCATTCATCTGTAGGAATAACCAGGGCAAAATAATTAAGATTTATATTAAGATCCTTATAGAGGCTTGTGTAAGTAAACATGGCTTCGTACTTATTTAACTCTGCTACACCTGCGGGATTCCAATAAAGAGCTGATGCATCATTAACAACAGAAGTAAAAGCACCTCCCATCGCATTTGCGCGAGGCCCGATTCCCACACTTAAAAATTTTGCAGCTGTAGTACCGGTTTTAGTAACCTGACTGTAAGCAATACTTTGCAGCAAAGGAAAAAGTATAGCAATAACAAGTAAAAACTTTTTCATTTTCTATAAATCTCCTCGATTAATTATTTCCGTATTACCGGCTGTTAATCATTTTATTATTGCAAATTTTCCGACTTTAGTACCTATGCCAGGTGCATCTACATGATAGATATAAACACCATAAGAGGCAGAAAGTCTGTCTTTAGTTAATAAATCCCAATCAGCAGTACCGTCTAACATATTACTATCATGATCTATTTCTTTAACGAGTTCTCCGTTAACAGTAAAAATTCTTATTGTGCATTTACTTGGTAAATGAGTAAAATGAATTGAACGGGGACCACGTCCGCTGGAGTAAGGATTTTTTTCTTCCCACAAGGCATTTGCCAAGTATGGATTCGGAACAACCTTTATTTTGTCCAAATCTTCTTTTGCAAGGGTGTTATCAATAAATCCAGTTCTTGCAGTAAATTTAAATACATCTGCAGAAAGGAAAGGCTTAATAAGTGAGATCCTTGCAGTATCACCAGCGCTTGGATTTACAACACTTGAATCTCTCTGTAAATAAAACCACCAGGTAGGTAATAAATCATTATTGGCTCCTCTTGGTTCAAGAAATACAATACGATCTGCACGAGTGCCGCCATTTGATGTGAATCCGCCATCCGGATAAGGCCCGGAATGATCTGTTTCAAGAAATCCAAAATTAATAAACTTTCCCTCGCTTAAATTATAAACTCTAAAATTAACAGGTATAGGTGAAAAAGTTATACCAGAATAAATAAAACTGGTAGATGTATCTATTCCCAGATCACCCATAATTATCTTATAATCATTAGGTTTTTGCTGTCCTTTTGGTTCGTTTGGTCTTGGCGGCGGATATTTTTCCAGGATAAAAGGTGTAACATCAGGGTTATTCCAACCGGAACGACTTTCATCAAGTTGAACATTCGTTGCATTAAGGAATGATAATCTAAATCCGTCAATTAGCTGACCTTCATCATTTGCACCAAATGCTGTGCTTTTATCAATTAATAAAGTGTTTGCTGTAGAATCATAAAGACTGAAATTTTTTGTTGTTAAAGTATCAGTAGCACCAGTTTTTATAGTATCTTGAAATGTTATATAGTACTCATGCCCTTCTTTAATTTCGTTCGGATCAACTACCTGGTAAGAAACTTTACTTGTTGTAAATCCTTTAATAAGATCGATAGTACCTAAAGTTGGGGGAATATATCCGCCGGAAGGAGCTTCAGGTACAACTTTAGCTACATTCTTTCCCAAACTTTTTAAACTGCCATCTGATTTCAAAGAAACATTAATATTACACTCCGAAGGAGTAATTTCCTTTGACGGAAAACCAAAATCGTAAGATGTAATTGCATAATAATAAGTAAAACCATTTTTAACGTCAGTATCAATCCAGGAATGCTTTAACCCAGTATCATTCCCCAGATTAAAATGTACACCTTCAAATCCCAGAGAATCGTATCCCATAATTCCGTCTTGAAGATCAAATTGTGCAATTGGTAATAAAAATGTTGGTGATCCCTGAGCATTTGTAATTACCTTTGAGTCAAGAAATGCAGGATCTGAAGCTCTGTAGATTCTGTATCCTTCAAAATCGTGTCCATTGCCCCCGATATTATTAATGTAAGTATCAAAAGTATTTTCGGCTTCGTCGTCCCAGTACAATGTAACATGATTATCACCTGGAACAACCGTAAGATTTGGAGTTAAAGGAGCATTGGCAAAACGGTAATCATTATTATAAGTCTGTTGGGCATAATCTCTTTTTTGAAGAACAGCTTGTTTTCTTAATTGACCATTTGGATCCTGTACTGGTCCGTTTGCAAAAATAACTGCAAGAGAAATCGGCTCAGACTGTCCGGGCTGCAATGGAAATAAACCTGAGGAAACAAAAAGATTATAATCTCCGGATTGAACATCTGAAGAATCAAAATAGTTACCGGGAACTAAAAAATTATCCCAGATAAAGTTATCTGTATAGATATCGATCCATTCAGAAGATGGTCTGTAGAAAGATCCTGTTATACCGATTTGATCGGTTTCAGAAACATCAGTAACATCAATATTGGGTTCGCCGGGTAATCCAAACCTTGCACCTGAAGTTGGTTTTCCATCTCCTTCACCAGGATCACCTGTACCTGGAACACCATCCAACCCAACATCATCTGTTAATGGGTTCCAGTCACCATCATTGTCAATTCCATCATTCCTTGCTTCATCAATCATTGCATCGATACCTTCGTCTATATTTTCATCCACAGCACCGTTATTATCATTATCAATTCCGTCAGCATATTTCATTCCTAATGTGGATTGAGTAACATTATATAGAATAACTTTATCATTCACTTTATATCTTAAATAAGGATCACTGGCTGCCTGATCAATCATCGCCTGTGTTATTGTAGGACTTCCATCCTCACCATTATTATCATTGTCAATAAAATCTTTAAATGGCAAACCAACATCATCACTTTCTACCATAATCAAATGTACTGCCCCGTTCTGAACAGGATCGTTTTCAGGATTTGGAGGCCATCTTTTCCATTGGTCACCAGAAGATGCGTTAACCATCGCTTGAGTAACCAAAGGATTGTTTTCTTCCCTGTGAAATCTTGGATGGGAAATATACCATTCCGGATTAATCTGCTGACCTATTCTATCAGCGTAGGAAACACCCACCTGATCCTGAAAGGCAATGTGAGTTTTATTTTCATCAATCAATCCGTTTCCATTATTGTCAATACCATCAATTCTACGAGGATCATTTCTTGGAATAGAAGGATCACTTTCACCAACCAGCATTTCAGCAGTAACTTTTGGTCCAAATTCCGGACTATCATCATCGTTATCAATTCTGTCGGTTGCATTGCCGGGGGTTTCAAGAAAAGCACCACCCACAATTCCAACAGGGCCACCACCAAATGCGGGATCAGGTGATCTGTTATCTTCATTTCTTGACCAGGCAATATCATTTTTAAGATCAAACTCTGATATATTTCCAGGTCCTTCCCCTCCAACAAAATCAGCCCAAAGAATAGTAGCACCTACTTTGTTTAAAGGTTTTGTTCCGTCATTCTTAATTTTGAAAAGCAGATACAAAGCATCCTGAACCAGTATTTGCGACCAAGCCAAAACTCTAACATCAAGAATAAGCCCCAAACCTTTTCTTGTTAAGTCAGTTGAGTCAGGGAAATAGTGAGCATATCTATCATAATTATTGTCAGAAGCATGAAAATACATTTCCTGATCTGCATTAAAAACATCTTTACCAAAATAGCCATTCCATTTGCCTGCCCAACCAGGATCATTATCATCATTTAATTTATCCGGCCAGGTACTGGGCCATGTGTTAGGATCAGTACTGGTAGCAAATCCTTCAGGATTACTTTGATTATAGTAACCCGGTACAGGTTCAAAATTCCATGTTCTTCCATCAGGCGATTGTAAGTAATGGCACCTCGAAATAATATGCTGAACTGCTCCCTGGTCATCAACCACTTCAGCACCAACCATTATTCCTGCTACTGCAAGATAAACCTGACCTGTATTTTTTGGCCATTCATATGGAGTTTGTTCATATATAGGAACTGCACCTTCTCTACCAGTCATACCATAATTAAACACAGTTGTTCTGATTTGGTTTCCTTCCATCTGAGCTTTACGCCTGTAGCTGGCATTCCCTCTCTCATTGCTAGGGATATATTGTCCAAAAGCTGATTCAGTAAAAAAGAAAAGGAGTAAAAAAACTAAAATTGAATTTTTAATAATATTGAGCATTAAAATCCTCCGGTAATCATTTACCATTAAAATGATAGTTCAAGTCCAAATTGTACATTTCTTGGTTCCCCATAATGATCTGGGTATTTTACATATTCTTCCACTGTATTTGGTCTGTCGGAATTTTCTCCAACATCGAAAACTTCAGTGGTAAAGTCAGGTTGTCCAGTATCTCCAAAAACTCTGATAGGAATCCGATTATCTAGCAGATTAAATATTCTTAAGAAGAAATTGATATCAAGCCCTGCCAAAATGAAAGATTTATCAACTTTCAGATCCAAAGTAAACTGACTTGGTATTCTACGACTGTTTGTAACAAGTCCTCCTCCAACCAATCTCTCTGAAGTATATTGTGTAGTAGATGGAGTATAAGGTAATCCGGTTCCATATCGAGCCAAAAGACTGATTCCAAAATCTTCAACATTTGTGTAAATAGATGCATTCAACAAATGGTGCTGATCCCAATCCATTGGGATTAAAAATAGACTTGGTTCTGAATTTCCTTGTGCAGCATCAAATGCTTGTTCAGGAGTAGAATTAGTGCCTTCAGCAACCTGGTAAGTATAATTCAAATCAAAAGAAAAATTATTTCCGAATCTTTTGTTTAACGTTAAGGTTATACCTTTTACGTTAGCATAATCTCTATTTGTAAAGATTGAATATGTAACAAGATTTCTTGTTTGAATAAGAGCACCGGCTTGTATCCAATCCCTGATATCCCTGTAAAAACCTGTAATATCTACTAAAACATCTTCTGTTAATTGTTGTCTAAATCCAATTTCATACATAACAGTTTTTTGAGGATTAAGGTCTGGGTTTCCAAATACGCCAACATTCAATCCAGAATTAGGAACTTTATATGGTCCATTCTGGAATAAATACTGGAATGGTGGAATCTGTAAAAAATGTCCATATGAAAAATGTACTACCCCATCAGCACTAATTGGGTAAGCAATGCCAAAACGAGGACTAAGCTCCCATTTGACAGTTGCATCTTTATAGAAATAAGGAAGTCTCTCTTCGTAACTTAAAGTATCCAGCCCTGGTCGCAATGGTGCATAAATGTTTGGGTCAGTTACATCAACCAATACCTTACCCCTGGAATCGAAATAATCTAGTCTTAAACCAATATTTATAATAACATCATCAAATTCAATTTTGTCTTGCAAATATCCGGAACCTTCAATTGGATCGCTGTTATATTTGTATCTGTTTGTCTGATCTTCAGCAGGAATTGATGGCTTAAACGGTTCAACAGGAATTCCATTAATTCTTAACGGCTCAAGTGTGTAGTCATCAAATTTTAACTTATGTGATTTTATTTCAGCACCAATCTTCAAAAGATGTTCCTTGGTTACCTGGCTTGTGTAATCAATTTTTCCGAAATAAGTTTTAGTCTCCCTAAAAAATTGATGAAGATTTGTCCCCTTCGTTCTGAACGAATAACCGTCAGGACGTAAAAGTGAATCCGGATGAAGATAGCGCGAGTCTAAAGGATTTTTATAAAGGTATTCATGAAAGTCTTTGAAAAAGTAAGACCCTTTAATTGTATAAAATGATGAAGAAGAAAGCATATGAGTAACAGAACCCGTAAGGTTATAACTTCTGGCATGCTTTGTAACATCACCATCGGGATTCCATCTGTACTCATGATTGTAATCTCTATAATCATCTTTCGAATACAACCCTTCAACCATAATTTTTACTTCCTGAACAGGAGCAAAACTTATATTTCCTTGCCCATAAGTATTTTTACTCCAATTCATAGGAACAACCTTGCCGTCACCTGGATTGGAAAGCGTATCAGTTCCAACTATTCTAATAGGATTCGGATTATATCTTCTTTCGCCGAAAAGGTAACCGTCATCGTAAAAGTAACGTCCGCTTGCAAAGAATTTAATTATATTATTAGTAAATGGAACAGGTCCGCTTAAGCTGCCCTGGAAGTTATAATTTGCAAAAGCATTAATATCATTTATGTGTGGAAAATATTCCGTAAAATTACTCATATGATCACCAGAGTAAGCCATAATGCTTCCGTGATAAGCTATCCCGCCTTCTTTAGTAACAGTATTGACAATACCTGACATTGCATTACCATATTCAGCATTAAAGGTACCGCTGATAACCTGTAATTCCTGAACGCTGTTATTATCAATCTGAATTCCCCGGCTGTTATCGTAGGCATCAGTTATTGAAATACCGTTAACCCAGTAAGCAACTTCATTGGTTCTACCTCCCCTTATGTGAAAATCACCGTTGGCATCTCTTGTTACTCCAGCTTGAAGTTGAAGTACATCATCAAACTCTGCAACAGGTAAGTTTTCTATTTGATCGGAGCTTATTAAGGATTGACTTGAGGTAACGTCCTTTTTAATTAGATTCTGTGATCCCTGTACAACAACTTCGTCGAGTTCAATTGCAGATTCATTTAAAGTAAAATCAAGTTTTGTCGTCAGATCAATTGATACTGAAACATTCTCAACCAATACCGCCTGGTAACCAATATACTGTGCTTTCACATTATATTTTCCGGGAGGAATGTTGAGGATAACATAGTTTCCGTCAATATCAGTAGCCGCGCCTAAATTTGTCCCCTCAATAATGATGTTGACAAAAGGTAGAGCTTCTCCTGTTTTAGCATCAGTAACATTTCCGGCAATTTTTCCAGTTGTTCCTGCAAATGCAATATTTATTAAACAACTAAAAACAGTTAGATAAAACAGTAAATTATTTTTCATATTTAGCTCCTGGATCTTAAAATCATTTTATTTCCTTAAACTAAATTAAACCAGCAATTACTACTGAGTAAAGTAAATTTTCATTTATTCTAACATTAACTTTACTACGAATATCATTTAAATATTTTTGAAGAATTTCTGTCTGGTTTTCAAATTGACTTTCTTTTATCACTTCATCCTTAACTTCATCAAAAGCCATCGGTTTACTTTCCTCTTTTCCGAGTAACCTAAAAATTCCATAAATTCCTTCAATCTTTATCGGTCCTATTGTTTCACCTACCTTGGAATTCCAAAACAAATCCCGGTAATTACCAAATTTTGAGGCAGGCGAAAACCCTATTATACCATTATTCTCAGCAGACCACTTTCTAACAGAAAATTTCTTAGCAAGTTCCCCAAAATCATTTCCTTCGTTGATCATATTAATAATTTTATTTGCAATATCTTCATCACTAACCAGAATTTCCTGTAGATTCATTTCTGGTTCATTTGTAAACAAGCTGATATTATTTGTATAATATTTATAGAGCACTGAATCAGGAAGCTGTGCACTAGTTATTATGTCTTGTTTTTTATATTTAAGTAATGTGTTTTTATTGTACTGCTCAATTTTTTTCAATACAACCATGACCGTATCATAACCTTTGCTAACAGCTGTTTTATAAAGGATGTCATTCAAAAACATACCCTCGATTGCCTGGTGCAGATCTTCAATGGAGTTTATTCTCTTTCTATGGTAAGAGGGCAAGTCAGATAACTTTTTTTCAATATCGGTCTGCGTGTATATTTTATCTTTATATGTAACACACTCCCGGGATTCCGAAATAATTTTCCCGGCTTCTTTAATACCCGAACTGTACAAATCATATAAAATATTTTCAAGAGCTTTATCGTTAAACCTCAGTTGATTTTCATCAAAAATACTTTGGAGATATTTTTTCTCAGCAGGATCTTTTTTTCTCATCCTGATAACGTCTTCAATATGAGATTTCCTGTTTTGAAAATCAGACTCTGTAAGAAGTGGATTTGAAATTCTATCTTCAAGTTTTATTATGCTATAACCATTTGCAGTTTTTACCGGCTTTGAAATTTCACCAACTTTTAATGAGTAAGCTGTATCTTCAAATGCAGGATCCAAATCTCCCCAGGTAAAATATCCCAGATAACCGCCATTGTTTTTAAGAGTTGAATCAGTAAAAACCTGTTTGGCAAGTGTGTTGAAATCTGTCCCAAGTTTTAAAAGATCATATAAATTATCTGCTTCTTCTTCCGTTTTCGCATACAAATGACGGACAGCTAACTTCTCGTTAACTCTTCTAAATGCTTCTCTTGCTTCTGCCTCTGTAACTGTTATTTTTGAATAAATCTCACGATCCTTTAAATAAGCAAGTATTGTCCTTTTTTTGTTCTCCTCTAATTCCTCGTTGTACTCAGGATCGTTGATAAATTTATTATCGTCACCATAATAATACAGGAGAATTTCGTTTATCATATTATTTAAAACAGACTCACGCGCTGCGAGGTTATCTTTTACGTTAGTATGAAAGAGAAAGTCTGAATATTGTCGGGAGAAATCTGAAGCAGTAATTGTGTGAAAACCAACTTGCGCTAAAACTGAATCGCCGGATACATTGCAAAATAAAAATCCGGCATTGGATAAAACAAAAAATAATATGACAGAAATTCGGTTTAACAATTTATTGAAGACAAATTAACATTATAAAAATTTCGCCCTGATTTCGGCTTTTATATTTTAAATAAACATATTCGCCAAATTCCGACTCTGTGATCGTTTATGCACTTGAATTAGATATTCTGATAAATAAACTTTATCAGAATTTTAGAATGATTCTAATCAGAAATGCGTATCAATTTTGCTATAAATTTTCTTTCTTTATACTGAAACTTTATACTTGTTTATATGAACAATTCATTTGCAAAAAGATTAAATTTTCTAATTCCTTTTTCACCCGCACTTTGTAAAGTTACAAGTGAAAAAACAGAATGCTTGGGATTTTTAAATATTATCCACATTCTTAATTCCGAATTTATGAAAAGATTTTTAATATACAATTCCCGTAAGCAGTTATTTTTTGCGCTAATATTTGCTAAGACACAACTAAATATTTTAGGCGGGCTATTAACCGGTTACTTAGCTACTTGTAATAGTCTTTCATTAATATACTTCCCGAACCGCCGGGTATTTTTAATGAAATAAATCCGTTCGTTACTTTTAAGATTGGAACATCATTCAAAAGGTCTCTGTAGTATTCGCGGTGATTGGTTCTAATAGAAACCATTTTTTCTTTTTCACTTTTATTAATTGCAACAATAATTTCCCTGTCACCTGCTGTTCTGGAAAAAACAAATACTCCCAAGGAATCATCTGTTAAAAGTGTTTTAAAATTTCCAACCTGTAATTCATCGTGTTCATTTCTGATTCGAATTAATTTTTTATAAAACTGAAAAATACTTTTGTTAAAAGTGACACTGTCTGCAGGTTTAAATTTTTCCTGGTTTGGAAATGTTTCTTCAGGATCATAATTAATATCCTCCCAAACCATTGGCTTTCTGCAATCTGGATCATTAGCTCCCCACATTCCAGCTTCGTCACCATAATAAACATAAGGCGCACCTAAATACGTCATCTGAAAAATTAATAACAACTTCAATCTATCATAATCTTCTTGATTCGGTTTGCGTGTATTATAATTTGGATTGGAACCTTTGGTCAGATCAAATGATTTTCCCCAGCTCCTGATTTTATATTTATCACGATTTACTATTTGTGATAAAATCCTTTGTGTATCATGACTTCCCAGGAGATTCTGCTGAACCAGATTAATTTCTTGATCAAAATTTTCTCTTAATTCTTTAAGCAAAGAGTCAAACTTAGAAGCTGAAATGGCAGTTTTATCATCTACAAAGAATTCAGAGCAAGCAAAGTAAAAATTGTAGTTCATCACAGCATCAAATTCATCTCCCTGCAAGTAAGGCTTTATTACCTCAATGCTGTCCACTACTTCTGCAGTCAAATAAGCTTGGGGATTAATTGACTTGACCAGTTTTCTCCAGTCCTTCCAGAACTGATGTTTAATGCAATAAGCGACATCGAGCCGCCAGCCATCAATTCCATCTGAAGGATCACCATCCCCATCCGGATCCATCCATCTTTTGGTAATTTCAAAAATATATTTCTTTGGACCTTCTACAATTCCGTTTTCATCTTCTTTTAATTCGGGCAATTCTTTTACTCCAAACCAGCCTTCATAGATAAACTCAGTACCTTTTACCGAATCTCTAAATGACTTAATTGAAAACCAATCTTTATATTTTGATTGTTCCTGGTTTTTAATAACATCCTGAAAAGCCCAGCTATTAATTCCCATATGATTAAACACGCCATCGATTATTATTTTCATTCCGCGCTGATGAACCTGGTTTATCAATCTTAAAAATAATTTATCAGCAGATGTCCACACCCAGGTATCAGGATTTCCCGGATTCTCATTGTTAATTAATTTCCTGTCTTCGTCAGGTTCAGGACCGAAATTCGGATCGATGTGATGGAATGTTGCACCATCATATTTGTGAGAAGAAGGAGCTTCAAAAACAGGGTTCAGATAAATGGCACCGATTCCCAGATCTTTTAAATAGTCAAGCTTTTCAATTATACCCTGCAAATCACCGCCATATCTTCTGCGCTGCAAATTGAACCAGATATCTTTTCCGTTTTGCTTTTCATATTCCTGAAGCTTGTACCAGTCAGAATTCCACGGATGAACTTGCCAGGGTGATGTTGTATCGTGCGGATAACTTCCTGCAAGTGTTTTCAAAGTCGGGTCATTTGAAGAATCACCATTCCTAAATCTTTCTGGGAATATCTGGTACCAGACAACTCTTTTTGCCCACTCAGGCACCTGGACTTTTTCAGCATTAGAAATTTTGATTGCAGAGTTTTTGCTTATCATATTTATTTTATTACCTGATGAGCAGGATAAGAAAATAATAAAAGAAATAATTAAAAAAATTCGGTGAGCGATTATTTTCTTCATTTAAAATCTATCTGCTTATTGAAAACTAATTCTAAACAGAAATTTAAATAAGAAAAACAGGATTGGGAAATTGAAGTGAAGTTTTAAAGGTAAAAAATTCTAATATTTATTTAAATTCCTTCCTGTACTCAACCATTCCCCCGAGAACATTTTTTGCTTTAAATCCATGTTGATTTAAATAAAGAGTAGCATAATGTGATCTGTTGCCCGTCCGGCATATAACAGCAATTTCTTTACTTTTATAATTGTCCAGCTCATGCACTCGTTGTTCTAATTCCTGTACCGGAATATTTATCACTCCTTTAAGCTGTCCAAGTGGTCCGACTAATTCTTCAGGAGTTCTTACATCAAGTACAATTAACGTTGTATCTGATTTCATTCGCTCCTTTAGATCAGACACATTCATAGTTGAATCGTTACTTTGGGCAAAACCGGATAAATACATAATCAGAAAGAAAATATTTATAAATAGAATTTTCATTTATATTTAATATAATAATTAATTCAATCCACAAAAACCCGAAGAACAGCCACCCTGAGCTGGTCCGCTGATTCCGCAAGAACCATCAGAACAACCACCTGAACTATAGCTTGATGAACCGGATACTGAAGCGCTGAATGAGGAAAAAAGTTTCTTATTATCTGCTGAATTACATTTTGGACAAGTAGTTTTATTTTGATCATTCTGGGTTTTGTGTAAAACTTCAAACCTGGTTTCACATTTATTACACTTATATTCAAATATTGGCATAAATTCTCCTCTGGTTAAAATAAGTTTAGATAAAAATTTTATTCTTCAAGATTTAAGAATTTCATTAATCTGGAGTGAGCTTCTTTAGGAATTTCAACATTGTACTTTCGGTAACAGTCAATGGTGATTTCAACAGTTTTAAAATAATTTGAACATCCGGTACATTCATTAATGTGTTTTTTAATTTCAACACATTTATCCGAATCCAGATCCTCCCCCAAACTTTCACAGATGTACTGCATTACTTCTTTGCAGTTAACTTTTTCACTCATCTGCTAAATGCCTCATTTATTTCTTTTCTTAAAAATGCTCTTGCACGATGGAGCCTGGATTTTACTGCCGGGATCGAAAGCTCTGCAGTTTTTGCAGTTTCTTCAGTAGATAAACCTTCAACATCTCTTAAAAGAAAAACCATTCTGTATTCCGGAGATAGTTTTTGAATAGCTTCATCAAGTACATTTCTCAATTCCTGGTTTTCAGCCTCTTTATATGGAATTCTGCTCCAGTCTGCTGTGAATTTATCTTCATATAAATCATCATCATTTTCCAGTGGAACAAAATTTTTATTTTTTAGTTTTCTTGCTAGCATCAGACAGTGATTAGCAACAATCCTGTAAAGCCATGTTGAAAGTTTGGAGTTTCCGTCAAACTGGTGCAGGGATTTTATCATACTATAAAAAGTCTCCTGCATTATATGTTCGGCTTTGTTTCTGTCCCTGCAAATCTTAAAAGAAAAATTATATACAGTTTGTTCGTACTTCTTTACAAGTTCGCTAAGTGCCTTTTTATCGCCGTTTTTGGCTTTATTAATTAATTCCTGTTCTTCCATAAAATGGGATGCCTGAGCAAAAAAATGGATTCAAAAAAAACTTTTCAATTCTGATTATTAATGATAACTTATTATTCCGCTTGGTATTATTTTTGTCTACCAGGTATTAATTAGTATAATTTATAATTATCACAGGCGAAATATAATTATAAAATGCTGCAAAACAGGACGGCACAAGACTTAAAATCGAACAAACTGTTTTCGGGTGTTAAAGAAACGCTGGTTAGTTCTATTTTCAATCCTAAGAAATTTGTCCAATATGGGGAAGGTAATATTATTTACCAAAACGGAGATGCCGGAAACTGTATTTACCTTATCCTGCGCGGAGAGGTAAAAATCAAATATTCCAATTCAAATTATATAAGCAGCAAAGGACAAAATCAGTTTTTTGGTGAAAAAGAATTAATCGATGAAACAAAACGAATATCTTCTGCTGTTGCAAACCGGAACACCATTATCTACATGCTGGATAAAAGTCTTTTCAAAAGACTTTTTTCAAATTATAAGGAAATTAAAAATAATGTAGCCGAATTCGGTGAGCTCGAAATTCCTGAAGGTCAGGTTGAACCAAAAGTTAATTTAAAGATCAGCGAAAGAACAAAACCAATAAGTTTTAAAGCAATCAGTTCTAAAAAGAAAAAGGAACAACAAGAAACCGAACAATCCAATGTATCTGAACAAGTTAATTTTGTTCCTTCAACTGAAACTATTGAAATTGAAGAAGAAGAAGAAAATGTTAATGAAACAAATCTGAAAGAAGAACTGTTAGAAGACCCGGAAGACTTTAAGAACTGGCAGTTCACTGAGGATGTTCAGGAACCAACAATAGTTAAAAGCCCACATATTGATAAAAAATCAGCGGAGACAGAACAGAAAGAGGAATCTGAACCGGAACCCTTACAAGAAAAGGAGCCGGAAAAGGAAATATTTCAGGAACCTGAAGATAAAGTTGAACCTGAAAAAGAAATTAAAGAATCAGTTTATAAAGATGAGTCCAAAACTGAAGAGCCGGAAGATTTTGAATTTGAAAGAGAAAATTTCAGAAAAATTTTAGCTTGCATAGGTATTCTTCATCAGGGATTAAGCCTATTTGAGACTACACAATCTATTTCTAAAGCTTTAAAAGAATTAACAAACTCTGAGCAAGCTGAAGTTTACCTTGTAAATGAGGAATCATTTGAAATGAAAAAGTTCAAAATTTCGGACGAATCATTTACTGAAGAAAAATTCAACACTTCTGAAGGACTAACAGGAAGCTGTCTGCTTCAGAAGAAAGTAATAAATTTAGAAAGACCAACTGAAGATTCCAGGTTCATTAGTAAAATTGATCAACCTGGAACTTCTGTAATTAAGAGAATTTTATACTTCCCTGTGGTTAATGAAGCAGGCGAAACGATCTCCGTAATTCAGCTTGGACGCGAAAATAAAAAATTTAATGACACCGACATTGCAAATCTTAATATCGTTTCCAAACAAATTGAAACTGCTGTTTCCCGCTCACAGAGGTTACAATCAGTTTTTGCTGATGAAAGAAGAATTACTATCGGCAATCTTTCTCATACTATTATTAATGAAATACAGTCGCCAATTAATGATTATTAATAATTATGTAGAAATTCTTCAGCAAAAGAAATTGCCGGAAGGTGCTGACGATGTTATTAGAATGCTTCAAAAGCAGGCAAACTCGGTGGAAGATTTGCTGATTGCCCTGTTTGATCATATAAGGAATGACGTAAAAGTTGAAATAAAAGATATACATTTTAATGAATTTATAGACGATGTTCTTGAATTGATCAGCGAATATTGTGAGTCCAAAGAAGTCAAGTTATACAAAAAAGTTGGTGATGGAACAATTGTAAGTGTTGACAGAGGAAAACTTTATACTGCCATTTACCAGATTATAAGACAGTTCAGCGAACAGGCAGGTAAAGGAGGAAAAATTTATCTAAGCAGCGGAATGATAAATAACTCCGTTGTTCTAATTATTAAAAGTGAAGCTTCCGGGTTTCTGAAAGGATCAATAAACAAACTTCTTGAAAAATCATTTACCGGCGAATATGAACATGATCCTAATTCGGAATTTAACATTGCCAGAAAAATAGTTGAAGCTCACGGAGGCAGTTTTGATATAGAATTAATTAAGGGCGAAGGAACTATAATTACAATTACGCTTCCCGGTAAAGAAATTTAAAGTCAAATTCTTCTTGCCCGGCAAAAATTTTCCTGTTTGACCAAACCTTTAAAATGAAAACTAACCTTGTTACTGTTCTTGGTCCGACTGCAGTAGGCAAAACTTCCATTGCTGCTAAATTAGCGAAAGATTTTTCTGGTGAAATAATTTCAGCAGATTCAAGGCAGGTATATCGCCATATGAATATCGGAACCGGAAAGGATCTTGAAGAAATTAAAAGCCAGCAAATTAATTATTATTTAATTGATATTGTTGAACCTACAGAAGAATATAATTTATTCAGATTTAAAAATGATTTCTATTCTACATTTAGGTTGATAAATAAAAAAAATAAATTGCCAATACTTGTAGGGGGAACAGGATTATATCTTAGCTCAATCTTGCAGAATTATGATTTGAGGCAAGCAGAAAAAGATCAATCTGAAACTCTGAAAAATTTATCTGTTGAAGAACTTCAGAAAAAATTAATTGCTTTGCGTCCTGACCAGCATAATACGACTGATTTGATAAAAAAAGAAAGGATGATTAAAGCAATTCAGATTGCAATGGTTTCAAATCAAAATCATAATTCATCAAATTATACCGAAATAAAATCGCTGAATATTGGAATTACTGCCAGCCGGGAGGAAATAAAAAAAAGAATTACAACAAGATTAAAGCATAGACTTGAAAACGGAATGATTGAAGAAGTTGAATCATTGTTGAAAGTTGTGGATCATAAAAAACTTCAGTTTTTCGGACTTGAGTACAAATACATTTCACTCTATTTACTTAATGAATTGAATTACAACGATATGTTTCAGAAGTTGAATAGTGCAATTCACAATTTTGCTAAAAGACAAATGACCTGGTTTAGAAAAATGGAAAAGGAGGGAGTAAAAATTTATTGGTTTGAACTTGTTGAGTATGACAAAATTCGGATTTTCCTAAATTCAGAACTGAAGAAATGAATAAAGTCTTAACAATATCCAAAACAAAGCTGTCTTTATCTCGGGAAGTTGAATGGATAAAAATCACAGGGATTAATTGTGTGGTTGTAATACCAGCGATCGAAGAATATGAAAATATAAGATGTCTTCTTGAATCACTTCTACAACTAGATAATTTATATTTAGACGAAACTATTTTTTTGTTTGTGATTAATAATTCAGATGAAGCAGAAGAGAAAATAAGAAAAGATAATTCCATATCTCTTGATTTTTTAAGAGATATCATCCAAAAAAATGAATCGGATTCTTTAGCACAAAAAATTATCAATTCAAATTTAAATCTTGCTTTAATTGATGCTTCTTCACCAGGACAAGAAATTCCTGTTAAAATTGCAGGTGTCGGCACTGCCAGAAAAATTGGGATGGATTTAGCTTCATCTCTTTTCGATTACTCAAATTCTTCAAAAAAAATAATAGTTTGTCTAGATGCTGATTGCGCAGTTGAAAGAAATTACTTAAATGTAATTAAAGAATCTTTTGCACAAAATGATGTTGAGGTTGCTGTAATAGATTACCAACACCGGGTTTTAAATAATTTTAAGAATGAAGAAGCCATCACCTGGTACGAGATATTCCTGAGGTACTATTCATTTGGATTGGCTTATGCCGGATCTCCATATTCATTTCACACAATTGGGTCTACCATTGTTTGCACCGACAAAGCTTACAAAAATGCCGGTGGAATGAATACAAAAGAAGCCGCTGAAGATTTTTATTTCCTTCAGAAGCTTGCTAAGCAATTTCCTGTTTACAGAATTTTCAGCACTAAAGTTTATCCATCAGCAAGAGAATCCTTGAGGGTACCATTTGGAACCGGAAAAAGTATTACTGATTTTAATAACTCAGAAGAAAATGATTTTCTGGTTTATGACCCTGAAATTTTTGAAATACTGAAGAAATGGCTGGGTATATTTAATAAATCGGGTTTTGATTCAGCTGACAAAATATTAAACAATACAAATTCTATTCATATTGGATTAACGGATTTCCTGAAGCGAAGAAAATTTGAATTAAGCTGGCAGAATATTTTGGATAACAGCAAATCAATTGAGCAGCTTAACAGACAGAAGCTTAATTGGTTTGATGGATTTAAGACACTCAAGCTGGTTCATTATCTTCGTAATAATTATTTTCCATCAATAAATATGTATGAAGCTTTAGAATATTTTATCAGCAAACTAAACTTCCCTGTAATTTCACGAGATGAAAGTAAATCAGAAGTAGAGATTCAGAAAAAGTATTCAGAGTTTTTGAAAGAAGCAGAAAAAAGATTGCTGCTTCAAATCAATCAAAATTTAGTGATAGACAATTAGATTATGATAAGAAAATCCGATCAGGATCAAATCCAGAATTATTTATTCGATGCATCAAATACAAAAGGTTATTGTGATTCGGTTTTCTTTCCTGAAAATGAAGCAGATGTTAAAGAATTTTTTAAAGAATCCTCAGAGAATAAAACCCCTGTTACGATCAGCGGAAACAGAACCGGACTGACTGGCGCAGCAGTTCCATTTGGCGGTAATGTTATTTCAACTGAAAAGTTGAATAAAATTTTAGAACTCAAAAATGATTTAGTAATTGTTGAACCGGGAGTTATTCTTTCCGACTTTCAGAATTATTTAAGTGAAAAAGGTTTATTCTATCCACCAGATCCGACTGAAACAAGCTGTTTTATAGGCGGAACTGTTGCTACAAACGCTTCCGGTGCAAGGACTTTTAAATATGGTGCGACAAGAAATTTTGTTCAATCACTTGAGGTAATCCTTGCCAATGGAAACAAAATAAATCTTGAGCGTGGAAAAGATTTTGCAAAAGATAATCATCTTGAATTAACAGATGATTCCGGGAAAAGATTTAATGTCCAAGTTCCCGATATTAAAATGCCTTCGACCAAAAATGCTGCCGGGTATTTTTGCAGACCAAATATGGATGCAATCGATTTATTTATTGGTTCTGAAGGAACGCTTGGCACAATTACAAAGGTTGGTTTAAAGGTTCAGGCAGCACCCGAAACTATCGTTTCAAGCGTTGTATTTTTTAAAGCTGAAACAGATGCCCTTGAATTTGTAAATGAAGCAAGATTAAAATCTTTTGCTGCTAAAGAAAATATAGATGAAAATTCTATTAATGCTCTTGCGCTCGAATTTTTTGATGAGAACGCATTAAGATTCCTGCAAAATCATTTCAACAAAATACCCTCCGATGCTAAAGCTGCAGTATGGTTTGAGCAGGATTGTAAAATTAATTTTCAGGAAAGTATTCTCGATAAGTGGATAAAATTAATTTCAGACCATAATGGTGACCTTGATAATTCCTGGTTTGCTCTGACACAAAAAGAGTTTGATGAGATTGTCGGCTTCAGGCATTCAATCTCAGAAAAAGTTAATGAATTTATATATCAGCATAACTTCCGCAAGCTGGGAACCGATGTTGCAGTCCCTGACAAGAATTTTCCTTCATTTTACGAGACTATAAAAGATATCGTAAAGGAACAAAAGTTAGAATTCGTAGCTTACGGACATATTGGAAATTCCCACATCCATCTGAACATGCTGCCGAAGACAGATGAGGAATTTAACACAGGTAAAAAAGTTTACAGGGAAATTTGTCTTTTAGCACTTTCGCAGGGAGGAACTTTTTCTGCCGAGCATGGAGTTGGCAAAAATAAAACAGATTATTTATTAAGTATGTACGGCGAAGAAAATATTCATAAGATGAAAGAAATGAAAAAAGTTTTTGACCCGGAAATGATTTTGTGCAGGGGGAATTTGTTTAGTTACGGTTGAAATAGTCTTCAGAGAATTAATTGTTTAGATTTCCGAACAGTTGCCAATCAGCAGGCCTTTAACAAAAATTAACGCACTTTTCTCCAAAGCTATCTTGATTTTCCAAATTAATTTTTGTTAATTGTTTTCAGATTTGATCAAGGGTAGAAAGGTGGTTGATTGCATAAAACATTTTCCTTCTTACAGATTTATAAGAAGCTTACCTTCCAATAAAATATTTCTTACTAAAAAGACCTTTTTCTTATTTTACAATTCAGAACGAATATAGAGGCAAACTATGAAGAAGTTATTAATAATTTTAACAGTTTTAGCCGTAGAAGCATTCTGCCAATCTCCTGCATTTACACCAAGCGAGCTGTTCAGGGTGAGCGGTTACGGAATTGGATTTAATGTTGAAGTGCACGACATAAACAATGACGGAAAGCAGGATATAATAGTAGGCAACTGGAATGACACTTATGTTTATTATGGTGGAGCCTCATTGCTTGATTCTACAGTCGATATTACTTACAGAGGAAGATGTCTTGCAGTATGCGATTACAACGGTGACGGCTACAAAGATTTAATAACAATGCACTTTACAAGCTATGACAGCACAAGAAACGATTATAATGGGGAGATATTGTTTTACTACGGCAGCAACGCAACACCAAACATAGATACAATACCAGAGTATTCAATTCCTTTACCTACTCTTTATCCTACAAGAGATGGATTTGCAGTGGGTTACGGTAGGGACGGAATTGAATACGGAGATTTTAATAGCGACGGCAAAACGGATTTGGTAATTAATTCTTGGCAATATCCCCTTACCTTACAATATGGATATATATATATATATGGGAAATTCTACCCCTCCCGATACAGCAACATTCAAGGTGCGAGGTAGAGGGTATGAACCAGGTAAACCATCTATTATATTTTATGGTCAATATTTTCAGGTTGGAAATATAAATGGAGACGAATATGACGATTTACTTCTAAGTTCAAGAGTTCAAACAATACCTCCAAATCCTCAAGACAGCTTGGATGTGCTTCACATTTATCTTGGAAGTGAAAATTTTTCTTTTGTTGAGAATGGAGAATCGTATAGATATGAATCGAGATTAAAAAATTACAATTACTCATATGGTTGGTTTAGCAGACAATTTTCTATAATGGATATTAACGGTGATGGTTATAGTGATCTTGTGATCAGTCATTGGTTTAAAGATTCTACCAGCCACATTCATTTTGGCTCTATAAATGTAATAGATACAATTCCTTCATTCTATATTACTGATCCTGACACAACAAGAGAAGATATAATTATCGGGCAAATTTGTCACGATGTAGGTGATTGGAATAATGATGGATACAATGATTTTCTGTTAAAGGTTGCAGGGTTCAAAACTTTCTCAGTTCATTTAGGCGGACCATATTTAAATAACCGTAATCCTTATGGATTGAAAGGCTTGTTGGAATCTTGCTCTACAACTTACCCACATAAAGCGATCAGTTGTGACGATCAAAATGGAGATGGAATAAAAGATTATGTTGTGATTGCACCTTGCATAGGTGATAATGGATATGTAATTATATACAAAGGACGGGATGACATTATTGTAGGTGTTAATGAAGAAGAAACAGAAACATTGCCATTACAATTTAGGCTTGAGCAAAATTATCCTAATCCATTCAATCCAGTTACCAGTATTCAGTATTCAGTAAGCAATAGGCAATTTGTAACTATAAAAGTTTATGATGTGTTGGGGAAAGAGATTGCAACATTAGTAAATGAAGAAAAACCGGCTGGTGAATATGAAAACGAGTTCGATGCTGAAAAGTACAAATTGAGTTCTGGAACTTACTTTTATAAGCTTAAAACATCACAAGGTGAATTAAGCAAAAAAATGATTTATCTTAAATAAAATTGTTTAATTAAATGAGAGGGGAAAGTTATGTTGAGTGAAACGAAATCCCGCTTTGCGGGGAAGAAGTCATTTTTGTTATTTTATATATCGAATAAAAACAGACACTGAGGCAAGCAATGAAGAAAGCATTAATACTTATAACAATTTTAGCAGCAGAAGTTTTCTGCCAGTCACCAGCCTTTTACCCAAGTGAGTTATGGAGAGTGAGCGGTTATGGAATGGCATTTAATGTTGAAGTGCACGACATAAATAATGACGGAAAGCAGGATATAATAGTTGGTAACTGGAATGATACTTATGTTTATTACGGCGGAGCAGCTTTGCTTGATTCCACGGTTGATATAACATACACAGGAAGATGCCTTGCAGTCTGTGATTACAACGGGGATGGGTATAAAGACTTAATTACAATGCACTTTACAAGTTATGACACCACAAGAAACGATTACAACGGTGAGATACTCTTTTACTACGGCAGTAATACAACACCAAATATTGATACAATACCGGAATATTCAATTCCTCTACCGACATTATATCCTTTTAGAGATAGACTTACTGTAAATGCAAACAGACCAGGAATAGAATATGGTGATTTTAACAATGATGGTAAGTATGATTTTGTTCTTAATTCAGAAAATGTAATACCAAAATTGAGTATTGGTGCTATATATATATATATGGGAGATGATATCCCGCCCGATACTGCGACATTCAATGTTATGGGAAGAGAAGAGTTTAACCTACCCCCCATTTACTATTTTGGACAGTACTTTCAGGTTGGGAATATAAATAACGACAATTACGACGATTTAATTTTAAGTTCAAGGGTACAAACTGTTCCACCTGGTTCACAAGACAGCCTGGATGTCCTTCACATTTATTTGGGTAGTGAAAACTTTGCTTTTGCTGAAAATGGAGAATCATTTATATATGAATCGAGATTAAAAAATAATAATTACTCTTATGGCTGGTTTAAGAGGGAGATTTCGATGATGGACATAAACGGGGATGGATTTGGTGACATAATTATTAGCCAATATTATAAGGATTCTACAAATCATATTCACTACGGTTCGATTAACGTACTTGATACAATACCTTCATTTATAATTACTGATCCTGATACAACCCGGGAAGATATAATAGTTGGACAAACATGTCATGATGTTGGAGATTGGAATAATGATGGATACAACGACTTCCTGTTAAAACAATCAGGCATTAAATCTTTTACTGTACAACTCGGGGGTCCAAATATTAACAATCGGAATCCTTATGGATTAAAAGGATTACTTGAGGCTTTTTCTACTTTCCCTACTAAAGCAATAGGATGTGGGGATCAGAATGGAGACAGTATAAGAGACTTTGTGGTAACAGCGTATCCTTATTCTCAATATAATGTAGGCTATGTAATCATATACAAAGGCAGAGATGATATTGTTGTAAGTGTTAAAGAAAAGGAAATAGAAATGTTACCACAACAGTTCAATCTGGAACAAAATTATCCAAACCCGTTTAACCCAATAACTACAATTCAGTTTGCATTAAGAAGTAAGCAATTTGTAACTCTAATTGTTTATGACCTTTTAGGTAATGAAGTGACAACTTTAGTAAACGAAGAGAAACCATCGGGTAAACACCAAATAAAATTTGATGCTGAGAAATATAAATTGAGCTCAGGGACTTACTTTTATAAACTAAAAACATCACAAGGTGAATTAAGCAGAAAAATGATTTACTTAAAATAAAATTTATAAACAATTTAAAAGGGGAAAGCTATGAAAAAGTTATTTATTACCTTCCTTATGCTTTCGGGAATTCTATTCGCCCAGCAGACAGAATTTATTGTAGGTGCAGAGCACGTCAGCGCTTTCAGCAGGTATAAAGGCGGTTCACAGATAGGAGGACAAATTCATTCTGTAGAATTTTGGGACTCAGTTAAATCCTTTGGTTTAAATTTTGCAGGGTTAAAGTATTTTCAGAAATATCCTGATCCTCCAAATAATCTTATTGGCTATGTCACCAAATCCCAAATTATACAGGATGTTCAAAGGGCTTATTATAACCAGGGGATTAAAGTATTTTTGTACAATTGTTTTGATCATTACGAGGGTGAGAATAGAGTCGATCCTAAAAGATGGATTTATCAGGTTGAAAATATCGGTACAAATAATGTTGATTTTTTAGATATTATTGGAGCACCCAATGATCATGATGAGGAGGCATTAACTCACTGGGATTTAGCACCTCCGTCTCCTTTAGCGCCTAACTATTTACATTTAAGAGCAGGTCAAGATCCATATGGCATAGTAGCTAGTGATTTAAGAGAAAAAAATCTTCAACCGGATGGTTTAAATTATTACTTAAAAATAAGGATGCGTCTGCCTGTGGAAACAAATTTTGATTCAAGAGATGTTCTCACTGTAAGAGTTCGTAAGATTGGAGGTCCTTCCTACGGAAGGACAATAAAAGCTAACGAATTCAGCAATAATAATTGGAAAATTATTGATGTTAAATGTTTTTATAAGTATCCAGGTGGCCCGGATGCTTGTATTCAGAACGCAAATGAAACCGATGTATACGATTTTCCGGATTCTATCGGTACAAATGCAATACCTAACTCAGTTCTAAAAGCTGGAATTGAAAGCACAGACTATGATATTGAGATTGAATGGCATAGTACAGGAATTACTGTTGATATAGATTATGTTGCGGTTGATGATGAGAAAGCTAATAAATTATTTGCAGGTGATTGGGATGACAGAATTATTGATGCAGTTTCATCTGATTATATAGGTGAACCGGGAATAGCAAATTTTCAGGCACACGACGAGGTACCAACATCTCATTTATTTGCCACAGATTATATTAGGGAAAAAATGCAAGATGCATTGGGGAGTACATCACAAAGATATCCTTTGGGATATCATTACTGGAGCGGTATAACAATTTATACTCAGCCCCCACCGGTTACAAAAAGATATATCTGGGAAACTAAAATGGACATACTTTTTACATTTGTTTACCCGTTTAATTATGGAGATAATTTCTGGAGCATCCAGGCTCATTATCCTGATAGTACGGTTTTCCCAAATGATCCAGATCCAGATTATTATACTAATGATTATGTTCAATTAAATAGGTTTGATTTATTATTGGTTCCAGCTTTAGGGGATCATATTACTACCTCTAAACAATTCGAAAAACCATTCTGGTTTGTCCCGCAGGCTCATAAGTGGTATGTATATGCCACAGCTTCACACGATGCGCAGTACTGGCAAAGGGAGCCCTCACCATATGAGATTAAAGCAATGTCAAATTTAGCCATATGTTACGGGACGAAAGGGATATTTTATTACTTGTTTTCTCATCCTCAATATGATAATAATGAAATTACAGGGTTTTATTATGATCTGAAAGATTTATATAACGACACTGGAATACCGCGATATATAGATGATTATGGGTTCAAAAAATGGGACATAATTAAAGCATATAACCATCAGTTACTTTCATTAAGTGAAGAACTTATGTCGTTAGACTGGCAAGATGCATACAGTACACATAAAGATCTTGGTTTACCAGAATATATTACTAATGTTAAATCATTTAATTTTAGCGGTGTGCAGGATATCTATCCTCAGAGAACATATGTTGAAATCGGGGAGTTCAAAAAAACAGGGGAAGAAACCAATCAAAATCTTGAATATTTTTTTGTGGTTAATCGAAGGACTTATGTCGAGCCAGTAACATTTATTGGCGATTCGCGTGATATAAGGATACAATACGATAAAAGCTTATCCAACCCGAACAACTTCTACAACTGGACAATAAAAGAAGTGGGAACAAACAATTATTGGAGCAGTGCAAGCCCTACCAATGAATTTACAACAACATATGAACCAGGTGATGGTAAACTCTTCAAATTGCAGCCAACAGTAATTGGCGGAGGAGATTTACTCGATGACGAAACCATTAGCAGCAACATAGATCTTCACGGAGATTTAATAATAAAGAATGGTAATGTTCTAACTGTCAATGCAAACTATCATTGTTATGGAAACATCATCCTTCAGGGCAACTATTCAAAAATAAAAACTACTAATGGTAACGGTAAAATATATTTTCACGATGGTGCGGGAATAATTGTCGTAGATAAAGCTTTAATACTGAGTGAACATATAAACAAGCTGGAAATAGATTTTATCGATCCTGCTTTTAACAGTGGAATAGAAACAGAGGTAGGAAGCTATCTGCAGCTTGAGAATTGTATAATAAAGAACTCCGGTGCAGGTGTGCATTCAACAAATCACATTATTTTAGTAATAGTTAGCGACGTGGATTTTATTAATTGTACTAACTATGCTGTAAGCATTAATGGTCCTGCTACGTATATAAATTATGTTGGAGATTGCACATTTCAGGATTGTTATGGAGGAATATTTGTAAACAATGTTGGAGAAGTTCAGATTCTTCGAAATCATATCACGAACAGCGACATAGGCATAAACTTGTTAAATGTAGCCTCTCCGTACGTTATTTCTAATATAATTACTTCAGCCAAAAATACAATGCCGGGAATATTTCTTTCAAGCAGCGATGGAGAAGTTAGATCAAATTTGATTAATGGTCATTCCACAGGAATTTACTTAGCGAATTCCTCGCCTGACCTGGGTGATAATTTTATAGATCATAACTTTTATCATGGTGTTTACGTTGGAGCCGGCTCACTGCCAGATATGCACGCTGAGCTAATGACTGATGACCCTGAATATTATGCAATTTCAGGCTATAACACTATCTGGGAAAACGGCGGATATACAACCGGCGGAATACCCGATAATGATGGTTCCGAAATATATTTCGGAAGTTCAACTTCTAACGCTAATATGAATAAAGGATGTAATGCAATATTTGATAACAGAAGTCCACAGGGAGATCGTCCACCATATAATACACAACTGCTGATGAACGGTTACAGTTTTGGAATACCAATTACAGTTAATGCAGAATATAATTATTGGAGTGTAAATCCACTCTATCCGCTTAGTACCAGGTTTGGAAGCTTAAATGTTTATTATGACCCGGTGGAGGAAACGCCCTGCACTTATGGTGAAGGAGAAGAAGCATTGCTGGTTATGACTTCAGAGGGAGATGTTGTTGATACGGTTTACTCAATAGACAGAACAGTTGGAACACTTTCAACAACCGATGTACTCTATTCTAAGGCAGAAGAAAAATACTTTTCTGCAGATTACTCTGGTGCTGAACAAATATATAATCAGGTAATTGCTTCGAACGATACATTATTCGCAAAACAATTAGCTTATCAGAGATTGTATGAGATTGGCAAAATCACATCCAAACCAGCAAGCTATTTTAATGATTTGTATAGTGATTTAGGTTCTGCAAGCCAATCCACAGAAGATTCAGTTTTGCAAAAGAAATTCAGCCAACTTGCTTCATTATCTCTGGTTGGTCAGGAGGAATTTGTACCAGCAATTGGAGAATTTGATAATGTTGTTCAGCAAAAACCCGGTACAGAGGAAGCCGTTTATGCAGAGATAGATGCATTAACAACAGCACTTCTAATAGAACCTGGAGATAGCACACTCGGCAAAACTGCTGCAGGTAAATATATAATGAGTCCAAATGAATATGGTAAAAGAATAAATCAATTGCTTCAAAAGAATTTTGGGGCGAAGAATGAAACCAAAGAAGAAGAAACGATACCGACCGATTATGTACTTTACCAGAATTATCCAAATCCATTTAACCCGGTAACAACAATTAAATTCGATATACCCAATCCCGGTTAAACAGAACTGATTATTTATGACATTCTTGGAAACAAAATAAAAACATTAGTTAATGATGTTAAACAGCCGGGCAGGTATGAAATAAGCTGGGATGCTTCGGGAGTATCAAGCGGTGTGTATATCTATCAATTAAGAGTGAATGAATTTATTACATCAAAGAAAATGATCCTGTTAAAGTAATATTTCCTATATAAAAAAGGTCGGGAATAAAAACCCGACCTTTCAATTTAATATATAAATAATAACTTTTTCCTACTTAGCTCCAAGTGCATTATTCAACGTTTCAACCAATGCTTTCCTGTTAAATGGTTTTGAAATATAATGTGTGCAGCCGCTGTTAAGAAAATTTACCTGGTCTTCCCTCATTGTATAAGCAGTAACGGCAATTATCGGAACCCGGTCATATTTCGGCAGCTTTCTTATTTCCTTAACAAGTTCAACCCCGCTTAATCCTCTTCCAAGATTAATATCAAGTAAGATTGCCGAGTAGCCCTTTTTTGAAAGATTGCTAAAAGCTTCGTCCGAATTGCCGGCAAGGTCTACATTGTATTTACCTTTTAAAAATAGAACTACTATTTCTCTGCCGATTTCATCATCTTCGACATAAAGAATGTCAGGTAATTTTATATTCTCGTCCAACTGATTCCCCGAATTAATGTTGTAAATGACACACAGTTTATTTACAGAAAAGTTTAATTAATTTTCTTTTAAAAAGAAATAATTAGGACCTTTTAAAAGTGGTTCCCTCTTTGGTGTCTTTAAGAATGATTCCTAATTCAGCAAGCCTGTCACGTATTTCGTCAGACAGTTTGTAATTCTTTTCTGATTTCGCCTTCATCCTTAAATCAATTAAAAGATTAATCAAATCATCTTCCAATCCTGCTGAAGATTTTACTTCAGAATTAAAATCAATTATTCCAAGTACACTTTCCGCAGTTTCAGAAAGGAAAGTTTTAACATCTTTATAAAACAGAACATCCATTCCTTCATTCTCAGCAATTGTCTTATTTACATCACGTACAAAATCAAAAATAACCGCAACAGCCTGTGCAGTATTAAAATCATCATCCATTGCGTCCATAAACTTTTGTTTGTAGCCGGCAAAATTAAATTCAGGAATGTTATTTGTGCTTTTATTCTTTTTAATTTCGCTTTCAATAACTTCCGCAAGGTTAGAAAATTTTTCCAATCCCTTTGTTGCACTAAGAAGTAATTCATCAGTAAAATCAAGAGGTCCGCGGTAATAAGCCTGGGCAAAAAACAAACGGATTGCTTCCGCAGGATACTTTTTTAAAACATCCCTGGCTGTAAAAAAGTTTCCTAGTGACTTCGACATTTTTTCCTGGTTGATATTCAGGAAGCCGAAGTGCATCCAGTATTTAACAAAAGGTTTTCCGTTTGCAGCTTCACTTTGTGCAATTTCATTTTCGTGATGCGGAAAAATTAAATCATTGCCGCCTGCATGAATATCAAAATATTCACCCAGATGTTTGCAGCTCATTGCAGAGCACTCGATATGCCAGCCGGGTCTGCCTTTTCCCCACCTGCTTTCCCAAAATGGTTCTCCCTCTTTTGCTTTTTTCCAGAGAGCAAAATCAAGCGGACTTTTCTTTTCTTCGTTCACCTCTACTCTTGAGCCGGATTCAAGCTCATCAATTTTTTTCCCGCTTAGTTTTCCGTAACCGGGAAATTTTTCAACATTATAAAAAACATTTCCATCAACATTGTATGCAAAGCCTTCGTCTTCAAGCTTTTCAATCATCTTAATAATATCCTGCATATGTTCAGTCGCTTTTGGATAAACATCTGCCGGCAGAATTTTTAATGCGGAAATATCATCAAAAAAGGATTTTATATACCTGTTTGTGACCTCAGATGTACGGATTTTTTCCTCGTTAGATTTTTTAATGATCTTATCATCAACATCCGTGAGGTTCATTGCAAATTTTACTTTGTAACCGCTGTATTTCAGGTATCTTCTTACAATATCGGCAAGAATAAAGGAGCGTGCATTCCCGATATGAAATAAATCATAAACAGTCGGTCCGCACATATACATTCTTACTTCAGGTGGATTTATAGGTTTGAATTCTTCTTTTTGTTTTGTAAGAGTATTGTAAATTTTTAACATATAATAAGCCCTCTAAATCTCCCTCAAGGGAAGACTTAAGGAAAAATCAATAGAATTTCTAAAAATATTTAATAAATTATTCGGTAAAATATAACGAAATTAAATCTCTTATGAAGATAATCAAGTATTAAGTTTCTTCAACAACTCCTGCATATCATTTGGTAATTCGGAATTAAACCGGACTAACTTTTTTGTCTGTGGATGAATAAAACCAATTGTTTTTGCATGCAGTGCCTGCCGGTTAATAATCTTTAATAAATTGTTTACCTGGCTCTGAATTTTAGGAAGCTCTGAGCCATACCTTATTTGCCTTCCGCCGTAAGTGGGATCTCCGAAAACCGGCTTGCCCATTCCTGATAAATGAACTCTTATCTGGTGAGTCCTGCCTGTTTTTAAATTCAGTTTAACATATGATGTAAACTCAAATTCTTCAATCACTTCATAATTTGTAATTGCTTTTTTGCCTTCCGATTCACTGACAGCAAATTTTTTCCTGTCGCTTTTACTTCGTGCAATAAAAGTGTTGATTTCTCCTTTTGGTTCCTTAAATTTTCCCCAGCATACAGCACGGTATTCCCTTTCAATCGAATGAGCCGAGAACTGTTCGGCAAGCTTGGCATGAGTCCATTCATCTTTTGCAACAACAAGCAGTCCGCTGGTGTCTTTATCAAGCCGGTGAACTATTCCAGCACGTACAGGTTCATTAAGTTTACTTAGTTTTTTTGTGTGATGAAGCAAGGCATTTACAAGAGTTCCGGAATAATTTGCATAAGCGGGATGAGCAACCATCCCGGCGGGTTTGTTTACAACCAATAAATAATCATCTTCAAAAATAATATCGAGCGGGATTTCTTCTGGCTCAACATCTTCAGGTCGAGGTGTGATTGGGTGGGAAGCTTCAATCAGGTCACCGGGTTTTACAAGGTAGTTTGGTTTTATTTTTTTGCCGTTTACAAAAACAAACCCGGATTCAATTAATTTCTGAACTTTAGAACGAGTAGCATTTTCAATTTTATGAGAAAGGAAAACATCAATTCGTTCTTTCTTTTTTCCATCAGGAACTTCAAAATTATACCTCTTTTCCTTTATCAGATTCATCATTTCCCTGTTTGCTTACTTCGGAAGTTGTAGTTTGGGTTTGGCTATCTTCATTTGTTTCAGATGAATAACCATCAGAAGTAAAATCATTTTTTCCTTCAATTACCGGAACACTCTCATCTTCCTTTTTCACCTGTTTATAAAAAAACAATAAAATTAAAACACCTACTGTAACAGAAGCATCAGCTAAATTAAAAATTGGCCAGCGATCATAGTTTCTGCCAAGAATTGAAAAATCAAAAAAATCAAAATCAAGGAAGTCAACAACTTTTCCATAAAATAAAGGTGCATAATGAAAAAAGATTCCATAAAGTGCACGATCAATCAGGTTACCGATTGCACCACCTAAAATCATAGCAATTGCAATTCGGAGGCTTAAAGATTTTTTTCTGGCTGAAAAAAGATAAATAAACAATCCGATACTTGCAGCAAGAGAAAAAAGAGAAACCCAGAATTTATATGCTGAACCCGGATCAAATCCGAATGCCATCCCCGGATTTTCAATAAACGTAATTTTAAAAAAATTCCCTATCACGGGGATAGATTCACCCGGATACATACCTGTAAATTTAATATTAAGAAATGGTATGTGTATGCCTTTGATGTATAACTTGGAGAGCTGGTCAGCAATAATTACTGAAAAGGTTACCCACAATACTTTCACAGAGATTCCTGCTCCAGATTTTCCGAATCTATGAGGACTTCAGCTTCACTCTTTTTTTTCTTTCGTCTTGAGACTAAAACTGCAAAAGAAATGACACCGAATAGTATCGCCATATCTGCGAGATTAAAAACATAAATCCCAGTTGTGTTTCTAAGAAAAAAAAGATTCAAAATTCTGACGTCAAGAAAATCAACGACCTTTCCTTCGAATAATGGGGCATAGTTATATATAACTCCATAAAAAACTCTATCGAACAAATTACCAAATGCACCGCCGATTAATATTGCAATGGAAAGCTTAAGAGCAACATCTTCTTTCCGGATTTTATAATAATATAAAAGTAATCCTGCGCATGCAATAAAAGTTAATAGAGTTATTAGTGTTCTGTAATCCGGTCCGAAATCAAGCCCGAAAGCAATTCCCGGGTTTTCAACAAAGGTAAAATATAAAATATTGTGAATAAGAGAAGTGCTTTCACCATAATTCAGTCCTGCATGGTGAAAATTAAGGAATGGAATACTGAATCCTTTTACGGAAAACTTCGAAACCTGATCAATTAAAATAACGAGGAACGAAACAAAAAATACTCTCAAATTATTTTCTCTTAGTCTTCAAAAATTGTGGACTACTTTCTCTCCTGCCTTTGCTTAATAGGTAAGCAATGCTGACTATGTGGAACCGCTAGCAGTCTTTCCTTTGGAATTAAAGGACAGGTTTCACATAAGTTTTGTGGTTCCTCTATACACTCAATACATATTCCATAAGTTCCGTTTTCAATTCTTTTCAACGCATCTTCAAGATACCCAAGAAATTTATTTTCACGCTGTGCATATAAAAATGTTTTTTCTCTTTCCATCGCATCAGTCCCCTGCTCAGCCATATGCAGCGAATAGGGAGAATTTTCATTTATGTATTCCCCGGTAGTTGGATCAAGCATTTGTTCTTTAAGGTTTTGAAGCTGCTCAATTATTTCATCTCGTTTTTCAAGTATAACATCTCTGAAATGATCGAGATCTTTTTTACCATAGCCTTTAATTTTCTTAATGGCTTTTTCTCTTCTTTCAGCAGCAGAAAATTCATCTTCAGTTGCAATTTCTTTTACTGGTTTAGTAGAAACTTTTTGCTGCTTAATTTTTGAAGAAGCGGTTTTCTTTTGAGCTACTTCCGGAGTTTTATGAGTTGCTGATTTTTTTACAGGTGTTTTTTTAGCAGATGATTTTGCAGTAGAAGTTTTGATTTTGGAAGCAGACTTTTTAACTGCAGTTTTCTTTTGTGGAGACGATTTCTTTATCGTTTTCTTCACTTTCGCTCCTGATGTTTTAGTTGACTTTTTAGCTATTTTTTTTGTTGCTTTCTTTGCCATCAAAGTGTCTCCTCTGTTTACAGATTTAACTTTTCAATTTGAATTGTACATTTAAATTCCCCAATAGTCCAGTCTTGTTTAACTCCACCATTAAAGACTGAATTTCTTTCAACTTTTTCAGCAAGTGTTTCGTTTGCAACATACCCTGAAAAATTTTCTATTGCTGAAACAAGTTTTTCATTTCCGTCAAATTTAACAAGAATTTTGTCAGTTACCTCAAATCCTGCATCTTTTCTCATGTTCTGAATCCTGTTGACAAATTCTCTCGCCAGTCCTTCCGAAATCAGTTGTTCATCAAGTTCAGCATCAATAGCAACTGTAACTCCGCTTTCACTTTCAACAACCCAGCCGGTAATTTCTGAACTGATAATTTCAACGTCATCTTTTTTAATTTCAATTTCTTCGTCATCAATTTTTATTTTAACAGAATTACCATTCTCAAGTGATTTAATTTGTTTACCGTCAAAAGTTTTAATTGCATTTGCAACCGGATTAACTTTCTTCCCGAATTTTGGTCCGATTGATTTGAAGTTTGCCTTGGCTGATTTGTTAACTATTTCAGAATCATCTTCAAGCACAACAAGCTCTTTAATATTTACCTCTTCCAGAATAACATCTTTCATTGAACGCAAAGCATCTCTTTTTTCTTTATCAACCACAACCATAATTTTTTTAAGCGGTTGTCTGACTTTAAGATTTGCTTTTGCTCTCATTGCTCTTGTTAGATAAACAACATTTTGTGCAACTTCCATTTTCGATTCAAGTTCATTATCAATATAACCAGCTTTTGGAAAATCAGAAAGATGAACTGACTCGGCTTTATCTTTACCACTAACGGAATTTAAATTTAAATAGAGCTTTTCTGAAATAAATGGAGCGATAGGTGAAGTAAGTTTGCAAACCGTAACCAAGCATTCATACAAAGTCTGGTAAGCAGAAAGCTTACTTTGGTTCATTTCAGATTTCCAGAATCTTCTTCTGCATCTTCTTACGTACCAGTTTGAAAGATGGTCGATTGTAAATGTTGAAATTGCCCTGGCAGCTTTTGTTACATCATATTCATTCATTAATTTTTCAAATTCCTGAACCAATGAATTCAGTTTTGAAATAATCCATCTGTCAATTTCTTCTCTTTTTTCAACCGGTATTTCTGGTTCAGAATAATTAAAACGGTCTATATTTGCATAAAGTGCAAAGAATGAATATGTGTTTAAAAGTGTTCCAAAAAATTTTCTTTGAACATCAACCAAACCGTCTTCATCAAATAAAGTAGGTCTCCACGGCGGACTGGTTGTAATTAAATACCACCTTGTTGAATCAGCGCCGTATTTTTCAAAAAGAACAAAAGGATCAACGGTGTTGCCTTTTGATTTGGACATCTTCATTCCATTTTTATCAAGAATTAGTTCATTCACGATTATATTCTTGAATGCCACATTATCAAAAAGCATAGTTGCAATTGCATGTAGTGTATAGAACCAACCTCGGGTCTGATCAATCCCTTCACAGATAAAATCAGCCGGGAATGCATTCTTTTCAAAAAACTCTTTATTCTCAAACGGATAGTGGTACTGTGCAAAAGGCATTGAACCGGAATCAAACCAAACATCAATTAATTCAGGAGTTCTTTTATAAATCTTTCCGTTTTTTTCAAAAAATATTTTATCAACAAATGGTTTGTGCAAATCAATTTCTTTTAACTCGCTTACCTTTGTTCTCTTTCCATTTTCTTCAATAAAGCCTTCTTTTAATTCTTCAATACTTCCAACTGCAAACATATCTCCATCTTCACTAAGCCAGATTGGAAGTGGTGTTGCCCAGAACCTGTCGCGTGAAAGTGCCCAATCTTTATTTTCTTCAAGCCAGTTCCCGAATCTTCCGGAACCAACTTCTGGTGGATTCCAGTTAATAGTTTTATTCAGCTCAACCATCCTGCTTGCAAGACTTGTGGTTTTAATAAACCACGATTCGCGTGCATAATAAATTACAGGAACATCTTCGTGACGCCAGCTAAACGGATAAGTGTGAACGATTGTTTCTTTTTTATAGAGCTTACCTTCCTGTTTCAGTTTAAAAATAATATCCTTATCTGCATCTTTAACAAACTGCCCGGCGAAATCACTTACATCATCCGTAAAAGTTCCTGCACGGGTAACAGGCTGAAGCATTGGAAGATCATATTTTTTTGAAAGTTCATAGTCATCAGCACCAAAAGCCGGAGCCATATGAACTATTCCTGAACCATCTTCTGTACTTACAAAATCTGCAAGACAAACATAAAAAGCTTTTTTACCTTCCTTGCCGTCAGGCAGGTTCGGTTTAACATAAGTCAGCAACTGTTCATATTCTATTCGTTCAAAAGTCTCGCCTTTCATTTCTTCAAGAATTTCATATTCGCCATCGATGACCGATAGTCTTTCTTTTGCAAGAATTATTTTTTTATCGTCAGTTTTGATTTTCACATAATCAACATCAGGAGCAACAGCAAGTGCAACATTTGAAATTAGTGTCCATGGAGTAGTTGTCCAAACAAGAAAATATTCGTCTTTATTTTTTATTTTGAACAGAACATAAACTGATGGATCTTTTGTTTCGCGGTAACCAAGAGCCAACTCATGAGACGAAAGCACAGTTTCAGATTTCGGATCCTGCGGAACAATTTTATAATCCTTATAAATCAGTCCTTTATCAAATAAAGTTTTTAACGCCCACCAGACGGATTCTATATATTCATTCTTTAATGTAATATAGGCAGAATCGAGATCGATCCAGTAGCCCATCCGGGATGTCATTTTCTCCCAAAGATCAAGGTAGGTAAAAACTGATTCGCGGCAGGCTTTGTTGTACTTTTCAACTCCGTATTCAAAAACTTCGCTCTTATGTTTTATTCCAAGCTTCTTCTCAACTTCAATCTCAACGGGAAGACCATGGGTATCCCAACCCGCTTTTCTTTCAACACGGTAGCCCTGCAAAGTTTTATAGCGGCAAACAAGATCTTTCAATGTCCTGGAAATAACATGATGAATTCCGGGTTTTCCATTTGCGGTAGGAGGTCCTTCGTAAAAAGTAAACGGCTTTTCTTTACTTCTTAAAGAAACACTTTTTTCAAAAATTTTATTCTCATTCCAGAAGCTGAGAATTTCTTCCTCAAGCTTTGGATAGTTTACTTTTTCTAAATTTTGTTGAAACAGTTTCAATACAGTTTAAGCAGTGATATTTAAAGTTCTTCGTAACGTTTAATTAATTCTTTTTCAGTTTGAATAAACTCTTTAAGTTCTTTTTCAATTCTTTCTTTTTTAAGGATAATATTTTTAGCTACAAGTTCAGCGTCGTTTACAATCTTCTCAGCTTTTATCTGAGCTTCTTTTACAATAAGTGTCGCTTCCTTTTTTGATGTATCACTTACTTTTTCAAGTACAGCAACTTTCTCTTTTAAAATTCCTGTTTCTTTTTCAGAACTAAGCACTTCCTGAACTGCCATACCGAAAATTCCCATTGCTCCAAGTACAATGTTTCTTAAGCTGTAAAGAATTAAATTTTCAGTCAGTAGTTCTTTTGCACCAAAATAATCACTGAAGAAAATAATCATCACAACACTTATAAGTGTTACAGAAATTACGACTGCAAAAAGAACTTTTCCGCCGAATTGCCAGGTTAAAGTTTTATTGATATACCATCCGCAGGCAAAGCACAATAAAGAAAGAACAAACCATACTGCAAAATTCTTCTCCCCGAAGTTAAACAGATCTGTGTTGAGGAAATCGGAAGCAAAAATTAATACGCCAAGCAGAAGCGGTATAAGATAATTTGAAAATGATTTCTGTTCCATTATAGTCTCTTAATTAATTCTTTCATTATTAAAGTCATTTTAGGTTCAGCTTCCATTGCTGCTGCAATTATCTCCTGTACATTTACAGGCTGAAGCGATTCAGGAAAGCATTCATCTGTAATTATGCTAAGTCCAAAAACTTTCATTCCCATATGATTCGCAACAATATTTTCAGGAATTGTTGACATCCCTACTACATCGGCTCCTATAAACCTTAAATACTTGTATTCGGCTCTTGTTTCAAGATTTGGGCCCGGAACAGCGACATAAACTCCTTTATGAACTTTAAGATTATTTTCTTTTGCAATCTCTTCAGATAACCTGATCAAATTTAGATTATAAGGTTCGCTCATATCAGGGAATCTTGGCCCAAGCTCATCTTCGTTTTTCCCGATAAGCGGATTATCACCCAATAAATTAATATGATCATTCATAATCATCAGATCACCACGGCGATATGCCGGGTTCATTCCGCCACAGGCATTTGAAACAAGCAGAGTTTCAACTCCAAGAAATTTCATTATTCTGACAGGAAAAGTAATCTGCTGCATTGTGTAGCCTTCATAATAATGAAATCTTCCCTGCATTGCTACAACATTCCTGTTTTCAATTTTACCAAAGATCAATTTGCCATTATGCGACTCAACTGTTGAAAGCGGAAAATGAGGTAACTGGTTGTAATCTATTTCATGTTCAACATCAATATCCTTAACTAATCCACCAAGTCCGGTTCCTAAAATAATTCCAACAGGATAATTATCATTCGTAAATTTTCTTATAACAGAAATAGTTTCATTAATTTTTGATATCAGCACGCTCATAAAATTTTGTTTACAATATCATCAACATCTATGTCGATGTTTTCTGCTTTCTCCTGTTTCTTTGCTTTTACTACTTCATCACCTGCTTCTTTAACTTTTCCTTCAAGCAGAGTTGTCTGGGAATTAATTATTGCTTTTAATTTTGAAGCAATAAGATTTCTTTCCTCACGCAATGAAATTACAGCGTTTCTAATTTCATTTGCATTCTCTTTAGCTTTTTCAATTATCTGTGCTGCTTTTATTTCAGCTTCTTTAACCATCAGGTTTGTCTGTTTCTTTGTCGATTCCATAGTTCTTGTCGATGATTCCTGAGCTTTGAGAAGTGTATCCTGAAGATTTTTTTCTATTTTTTGATACTCTACAACTTTTTCATTTAAAGCACGGATTTCCTGATTAAGACTTTCGTTTTCTTCCATCAGGTTTTCAATCTGGTTGGCTATTTTTTCAAGGAAGTCTTTTACCTCATCGGCATCATAGCCGCGCATTACACGTGTGAATTCCTGTCTTTTAATAAACAATGGAGAAATATTCATTTATGCCTCCAATTTTTTGAATTATCTCTTTCACCAAAGATGGCAGAGCCAATCCGAAGCATTGTTGCTCCTTCTTCAATGGCGATTAAAAAATCGTTTGTCATTCCCATAGAAAGTTCGGTCAGCTTGTACCCAGCTGAATTTAAATCATTTTTCAATTTACTTAAATCTTTAAAACTTTTTCTTATTTCAACCACATTTTCTGTAAAAGGAGCCATGGTCATTAATCCTACCAAATCTAAATTTTCGGCGGAATTGCAATACCCGGCTAACTTATTGATTTCCGAAGCTTTTTCAACCCCTGATTTTGAATCCTCATAAGAAGTTTTTACTTCTATAAGTACTTTTTGCTTTTTATTGATCTTAGCGGCTTGTTTATCTATTTCTTCTGCAAGGAAAATTGAGTCAACGGAATGGATATAAGTCGCAGATTTAACCACGTATTTAACTTTATTACGCTGCAGAGAACCAATAAAATGCCAGGTTAACCGGTCTCCAATAATTTCAAATTTATCGCGTAACTCCTGGGCTTTATTTTCACCAAAATCAGTTAAGCCAAGTGAGCTAGCCTCGTTTATAGCATCTATACCAAAGAACTTAGAAACAGCTATTAATTTTAATTCAGCAGGATTCCGGTTTACCTCATTACACTTCAGATTTATCTGATCTTGCAGCCGTCTAAGATTTTCAGTAATCATATCAAAATTAAGATTGTGAATGTAGTTTATTTGCTATCAAAAAGCAATCTAAAAGCTGTTTTTTTAATCAAAATTTAATCATTAAGAATATTAAAACCACACAGAGTTAAATCTTTTTTTATAACTGCAGAAAAATTATCTCAAACATTATTTTTCGTAAATTTACAGATGATTTTTAAAAATTTGCGGGATGAAATTATGGAACTAAAACTACTCAATGAAATAAAAAGTAAATCCAAAGAACTAAAGAAAACAATTGTACTGCCCGAGTCTCACGATGAAAGAGTTTTAAAAGCTGCTGAAACTTTAACTAAAGAAAAGCTGGCTTCAGTAATTACTCTTGGAAATGAAAACAAAGTAAGAGAAAGCGCTAAAAAAAATGGAGTTAATCTTGAAGGTGTCAGAATAATTGATCCGATGTTATCGGATAGATTAAGTGACTTCACAAATATTTTTTACAATCGGAGAAAACATAAAGGAATAACAATTGAAAAAGCCCGGGAGACTTTGACTCGGGATTTATTATTTGGTGCAATGATGGTAAAAGAAGGAATGGCTGACGGGAGCGTTTCAGGTTCAACCGCTTCAACTGCTGATGTGATGCGTGCTGGAATTCAATGTATAGGAATGCCGGAAGGAATTTCAATAGTATCAAGTTTCTTTTTAATGATGTTTCCTGAAAGAACATTCAGCTTTGCTGATTGTGCTGTGGTTCCTATGCCTGATGCAAATCAATTAGCCGATATTGCAATTTCAACATCAGATAACCACAGAAAGCTGACAGGTGAAGAACCATTTGTTGCAATGCTTTCCTTTTCAACAAAAGGAAGCGCAGAACATGAATCAATTGATAAAGTAATTGAAGCTACAAAATTAGTCAGACAAAAAAGACCTGACATAAACGTAGACGGCGAACTTCAGTTTGATGCAGCAATAATTGAATCGATAGGAAAAAAGAAAGCGCCCGGAAGTGAAGTCGCGGGAAAGGCTAATGTTTTAATATTCCCGGATTTGAATGCTGGCAATATCGGTTACAAAATTGCGCAACGACTCGGCGGAGCAGAAGCTGTTGGCCCTATGGTTCAAGGATTGAAAAAACCATTTTTTGATTTAAGCCGTGGTTGTAGTGTTGAAGATATTGTGAATACTTCTGCAATTGCAGCATTGATGAGTTAAAAATATTTTTAATGAAATTAATTCTAATCGCTTTCATAATTTTCTTTTTTGTTATTCCATTCGGTTATTGGAGAGCGAACGTTAAAAAGTTTTCTCTCCAATGGATTCTTGCAATTCATCTGCCTGTTCCATTTATAATTTTTTTAAGAATATTCAGCCACATTGGATTTGAACTTTATACGTATCCGATTTTGGTTGGAGCGTTTTTTATGGGACAAATTATTGGTAAGTGGATTCATCAGTTTATCAGAAACAAAAACTTGATCATAATCACAACATCCTGCCTGTTCGTTGATCTTTTCCGATATTGGGTTTCTTCTGAAAAAAATCAATAATATATTTTCATATAATTTTTGCTAACGATTTAATCAAAAGATTTTTGGAGAAATTTATGAAAAGATTTAAGATACAGAATATAGTTTTCAAAATAACATTATTTTTTGCGGTTGTTATAACAACAGCCTATTGCCAATCTGAAAAATCAAGTGAAGAAGGAAATTCTATGAACAATAATATAAGTGATATATCTGTTGTTGATATGGAAGGTGAAACAATTTCCCTTTCTGATTATAAAGGAGATGTTCTGCTCATTGTTAATGTTGCGAGTGAATGTGGAAATACCCCGCAATACAAAGGACTTGAAGAAATTTATGAAAAATATAAAGATAAAGGTTTTGAGATTTTGGCATTCCCGTGCAACCAGTTTGGTGGTCAGGAACCAGGAACTAACGAAGAAATACAAAATTTTTGTTCAACGAATTACAATGTTAAGTTTAAGTTATTCGATAAAATAGATGTGAATGGGAAAAACCAAATACCACTTTATGCAAAGCTTACAAACAACAGTTTTACTGGCAAAAAAGATATTCCCTGGAATTTTGAAAAATTTTTAATCTCAAGAAATGGAGATATTGTTAAAAGGTTTGACAACAAAATTAAACCTACTAACAGTGATGTTATAAACTCAATTGAAGCTGAGTTAAAAAAATAAAACAGAAAGATTATTTATTTTCCTTTACCTCTAGTTTTGCATCAATTATATCTTTGTGATCAAGATTTAATGTTGCACCGATAATTCTCATCAGTCTGTCTTCATACTGATCGAGGTGATTATCGATATAGACTATTTTCCAGAGATTTTTTGTCAACTGATACTTTTCTTCTCTCGAAAAATTTTCATTAATAATTGATGAAAATTCATAAACACTTATACTTTCGTTTACTTTCTGTTCAGAAAGTTTTACCAAATTCCCGACGCATTCATCATCAAGACCAAACATTTCCTCCATATTTTTAACTATCTTTTTTCTTTCATCCACGGACATTTCACCATCAGCTTTAGCTATTTCTATAAAAAGAGCTGCAGTAGCAATTTGTATTTTTTTGGAAGTGTTTGTTGAAGTTTTATGAGGTGTATGTGTTTCCTCGGGAGTTGCGATTATTTTTTTTAGATAATCAAACATAGCAGTAAAAATTAATTTTTAGAAAAATATCATATGTTGTCAAGTTCGGTTAACAAACCAGGTAAATCAAATGCCCGGGTAAACATTACAAGGTTTCCGTCTTCATCAGTCGGCCATTCATCCTGAGGTCTGTCACAATATAACTCAATTCCGTTTCCATCAGGATCTTTTAAATAAATTGATTCAGACACACCGTGATCTGAAGCCCCTTCAATCGGGTAATTTGCTTCCCACAAAGCTTTAAATGCTTTTGCAAGTTCTGATCTGTCAGGATACAATATTGCAAAGTGATAAAGACCGGTATGACCTTTTGGTGGTTTTGTTGCTCCTTCACCTGCCCAGGTGTTTAATCCAATATGATGATGATAATTGCCTGAAGATAAAAAAACAGCAGACTCACCGAAGGTTGCAGAAACCTTAAAGCCAAGCACATCACAATAAAATCTTTTGGCTCTTCCTAGATCAGAAACAGTTAAGTGAACATGTCCTATTGCAACTTTTGGATGAATTTCATATTCCATAAAAATATTTGTTTATTTTATAATTATTATTAAAAAATTTTAAGTTATTTCAATATTAACAGGATTTATGTTCCAGATTTTTTCAGCATATTCTTTAATTGATCTGTCAGATGAAAACTTTCCGACTCTCGACACATTCAATATAGATTTTTTGGTCCATTCTTCAGCATTTTTATATAACATCGCTACTTTATCCTGAGTTTCAATATATGATTTATAATCTGCAAGCACACAGTAATAATCTTTTCCTAAAATGCTTTCGATAATAGGCTTAAATATATTTTTTTCATTCTTACTAAAATAATCTGAAGAAATCATATCAATAACTTTTTTCAATTCGGGATTACTTTCATAATATTTAGCTGGATTATATCCTTTCTTTTTCAATTTAACAACTTCATCAGCCAGAAGCCCGAAAATAAAAATATTATCATCACCTACTTCTTCCCTGATTTCAATGTTGGCTCCATCCATAGTTCCAATAGTTAATGCTCCATTAAGTGCAAACTTCATATTTCCGGTGCCGGAAGCTTCAAGCCCTGCCATTGAAATCTGTTCAGATAAATTAGTTGCAGGAATTATTTTTTCAGCAAGCGTTACTGAATAATTTCTTATAAAAACTACTTTTAATTTATTTCCAATTTCAGGATCGTTATTAACGACTTCTCCAACAGAATTAATTAATTTGATAATGAGCTTTGCCATAAAATATGCTGGTGCAGCTTTTCCTCCGAAGATAACGGTTCTCGGCACCATTTCGAGATCAGGATTTTCTTTTATCCTGTTGTACAGGGTGATTACATGCAGCACATTTAATAGCTGCCGTTTATATTCATGAAATCTTTTGACCTGAGTATCAAAAATTGAATCAGGAATTACTTTAATATTATTTTCTGTTTCAATATGCTCTATCAATAATTTTTTGTTCAACCATTTTGCAGTTTGCCAGTTTTCAATGAATTGCTTGTCATTTATAAATTCTTCAATCTTTCTTAATTGATTTATGTCTTTAATCCAACCATCTCCGATTCTGTCGGTAATCAACTTTGAAAGAAATGGATTTGCACTTTTTAACCATCTTCTTGGTGTTATTCCGTTTGTAATGTTAAAAAACTTTTGAGGAAACATTTTGTAGAAATGCGGAAAGATTTTGGTTTTAAGGATTTCTGTGTGAAGTGCGGCAACCCCATTTACTGCAAAGCAGGCAACGATGGCTAGGTTTGCCATTCGAATGCTTTTTCCATCATTTTCATTAATAATGGATACTTTAGAAAGTACAGCCGGGTCAGTTGAATAATTCTTCTTTACAAACTCAATGAACCTCCTGTTGATTTCAAAAACTATTTCGACGTGTCTCGGTAGTAATTCTTCAAAAATAGATAGTGACCATTCTTCAAGTGCTTCAGGAACAACTGTGTGATTTGTATATGCAAAAGTTTGTGATGTAATATCCCAGGCTTTATCCCAGCTCATTTTCTCCTGGTCGATAAGAATCCTCATCAGTTCTGGAATTGAGATAACCGGATGCGTATCATTAAGTTGAATTGCAACCTTATCAGGGAATTCATTAAATGTTGTGTGGTTTATTTTGTACTTCCTGATAATATCCTGCAATGTTGCAGAGACGAAAAAGTACTGCTGCTTAAGTCGGAGAAATTTTCCTTCAACGTATGAATCATTTGGATAAAGAACTTTGGAAATTGTTTCCGAGTCTGTTTTTGAAGCAACAGCAGCAACATAATCACCGGCATTAAAGTCTTTAAAATCGAAATCCTGGCATGCTTTCGCTTGCCAGAGCCTGAGATTATTCACCGTATTACTCCTATAGCCGGGGACAGGAACATCATATGCAAGTGCAAGAACATCTTCTGTATCAATCCAATCATACCTGTAAGTTCCATCATCATTTTGCACTCTAACTGCCTTGCCATAAAATTTAATTCTGTATTCAAGTCTACGACGCATAATATCCCACGGACTTCCGTCTTTTAACCAGTTGTCGGGATATTCAACTTGCTGCCCGTTTTCAATTTTTTGTTCAAATATTCCAAACTCATATCTTATTCCGTAACCAAATGCAGGCAACTCTAATGTTGCCATTGAATCAAGATAACAGGCGGCTAACCTTCCGAGTCCACCATTACCAAGTCCCATTTCATGTTCAACTTCTCGTATTTCCTCAAGTGAGTAACCGTCTTCTCTTAATATTTTATAACATTCTTCATAATAGTCCATGTTTATTAAAGCATTGCCTAAAAGTCTTCCCATCAAAAATTCAAGAGAAAGATAGTATACACGCTTCACATCACGCTGATTATATTGATGCTGTGTTCTGAGCCACTTCCTTACCAGCCGATCTCTGATCCCAAGAGATAACGCAAAAAAAGCATCCTGTCCGGTTGCTGTAATTCTATCCTTTACAAGTCTGAATTCAAGATTTTCTGCAAACTGATTCGAAAGAGAATATGAATCAGAACCTTCTTTATCAGTGAAGAAAATAGATTCGTTATTATTGTTATTTACTTTTGGTTCTCCGGAACTTTCCATATTTCCTTTATAATCACATTTTGAATAAATATAAACTAATTTAGCTGAGAAAATTCATTTTACAAAATAATTACATCAAAGAATTTTTTAAGTAACTATATTTTTCCGTTCAAATATTTTTTCCTTTTTATCTCCGGAAATTTTTCAATTGCATATCTTAACATTGTTCGTGGCATTTTCTTGTAATAATATTTTAAAAAAGCTTCTTCAGCTTTTAAATCTACCTTTCCTATTTCCCGCAACATCCAGCCAACTGCTTTTTGAATCAGATCGTGTTCATCATATAAAAGAATTTCGGAAAGTTTCAGTGTTGTTTGAAATTCTCCCTTTTTAATAAAAGGGAATGTTGACATAACTGCAATCCTTCTGTCCCAAACATTTTTTGAGGAAGCAAGCTTAAATAAAATTGATTTATCTTTATCAAGTAGATATTCTCCAATCGTTTTAGGAGCAGTTAAATCTACCAGGTCCCAATTGTTAATCTGTTTCCTGTGTTTGATTAAGAAATCGTAAATATGTTTCTCCTCTTTTTTATCTGCTTTTTGAAAGCGATTTACAAGAATTAAAAGGGAGAGTAATCTTTCTTCATGTATCTCTGAATATAACAATTGTTTAATGCTATCAAATGAAAGATAAGAAAACTGCTTTGCGGTTTTTCTTTGTTCCGGAACGGTAATTCCTATAAAAATATCGCCTTCACCATATTCGCCTTTACCGGTTTTAAAATATCTTTGCAACAAAACTGCTTTCTGTCTATTTGTTTTGCTCTTTAAAACCTTCTTTAATTCTGATAAACTCATTCTTTATTCATATTAAAAGAATAATAGGCAGATATAATAATTTTAAAAGCTAAAGGTAATAATAAAACTATTGAATGGAATATAGTATCTCAGGAAAGAACTTTTTCAATTGTACGTATAATTTCATTCTTTGCAAATGGTTTTACAAGGAACTCATTTGCACCTGCTTCAAGGTACATTTGAATTTTGTCTCTCATAAATTCGCTGGATAAAATTAATATAGGACGTTTTGAAGTGTCTTTATTTTTAATTTGTTTACAGAGGGTTAAACCCTTATCCCAGTGATTTTTTGCTACATCAAAAATTAAAAGATTAATGGTTTCATCTTTCAGAAACGATTCGTTAAATTCTTTAAAGTTTACAACCTGTGTTTCAAATTTATCCTTTAGGAATGCTTTTAATAATTCATAGGATTCCTGTGTATCATCAACAATAAGAATTTTTTTGATAACTTTTTTATCTGGTTTTGTTGCTGGCGGAACATTTATTACACTGTTAGCCTTTGAAAGTGGCAAAGTAAATGTAAATGTACTTCCGACTCCTTTAATACTGTCAACTAATAGCGAACCTCCCATTTTCTCAATATATTTTTTTGAGAGTGCCAGACCTAAACCGTTTCCTTCAAAATTTCTTCCTATATCCAGATCCTCCTGGCTAAAAGGTCGGTATAAATGATCTAGATATTCCGTTGAGATCCCTATTCCTGTATCTTTTATTTTACATATTGCCTGTTCATTACCTTTCATAGTTTCTATTTCAACATCAATAAAACCATGTTGTGTAAATTTAACAGCATTATCCAGCAGATTAGTTATTACACTTTCAAGGCATTGGGGATCAACATCGACATAAATGCCTTCTTTTTCAATTTTTAGTTTGAAGTCAAGATTTTTCTCAACAGCTTTTTTTCTGAATTGCTCGGAAAGCCGTTTAAATACATTTATCAAATCAACTGCATCAAGATTAAGATGATAATTACCGGCTTCAATCTGGGCAAATTCCAGCATTTGAGTAATGCTTTTAAATAACCTTTCACTCCCTGAATAAAGATTATCAAGATAAATTTTATCCTCACTGCTGATTTTATCTTTTAAACTTTCTTTAATTATAGTTGAATAACCAAGAATAATATTAAGCGGGGTTCTGAGTTCATGAGAAAGTACATTTAAAAATGTGCTCTTTAATCTTTCTGCTTCCTTATTTGCATCTCTGGCTTTTCTAACTTCCTCTTCAGTTAAAACAACTTCTGTCTGATCCTCGTGAATCATTATTAGAAATTTTTTTTCTTCTAAAGTAATAGTAAAAATACTGGTACGATAATAAGGCAAAGCTGCTTCCCGGTTTAGAAGTAATGAATCAGAATAATTTGTAATAGTTGTATAAATATCTTTCTCCATTACTTCCTTAATCGTCTCAAGCACACCATTTCTTTTTAGTTCAACATCCCTGTAAATATTATATTCCGCAAGCTCTGTAATATTATACCCCCATTGGATTGAGAACATTTCGTTTGTATAAAAAATAAATCCTTTATCGTCAATCACCTGTATGGGAAGACGAAAATTATCATAAAAAAGGTTAAAGTATTTTAAAATATTTTCTGACATTATTTGTTAACCGGCAAGGTAAATTGAACAGCAGCTCCTTTTATCCTGTCAAGAATTTTTATTTCACCATTATGTCTTCCAATTATACTGTCACAAAGGTACAATCCATAGCCGCTGTTTTTAAGACCGAAATTACCAACCCCCAGAGTTTTTGCCTCCGGCGGGAAACCCGGTCCATCATCTTCAACTTCTACATAAACTTTTTCATCACGTGTGTAGGTTTTAATTATTATTGTTGCATCCTTTTTTACATCAACAGAATTATTAAGAAGATGAAAAAGCAAATGCTGAATCTGTTCCGAATCATAGCTGCAATGAGGAATGGAATTTAATTCAGTTTTAAAGAGAATTAATGAAAACTTCTTCATTGCACTTAAATATTTTATAACTGATTGAATAGTTCTGTTTAAGTCACCACTGTCTTTTTTAAGATTCATGAACGAAGTCTCTTGAAGAACCTGCGCATATTTCTGAATATTCCTTATGCTATCAATCGAGACTTTGGACTTAAGTTTCAGTCTGTCAAAAATAAGGTTCCCTTCACTTGAACCGGTAGAATCAATTTCTATTTGTCCCTTTTCAATAAGCCTCATCATACTTTCAGATTCGAGCAAGGCAAGATGAACCAGCCCCTGCAAAGCCTGACCAATTTCAGCATCTATTCCGGACTTTAAAGCTTTTCTTTCAGCCTGGATCAACTGAGTATTAGCTTCCTGAAGTGCATTGTAAGCATTCACCTGCCCGTCATACAGCTGAGCATTCCTTATTGCTGTAGCAGCCTGACCGGCAAGTATTTCGAATGTTCCTGTTATTTCACGAACTTTTATTTTTTGAAGATGTTTGCTGTCAACATATATAACACCAATTTTTTTGCCATTGGTTATCAGCGGAGAGCAAAGTATAGTTTGCAGATCAAGCTTTAAAATACTTTTAGAAGGATCATAAGCTGTGTCACTCTGGGCTCCTTCAATAAATAATGACTGTCCGTTTACAAAAACATCCTGAACTACTGTGTTACTTATCTCAAACAAATCTTCGGGCAAAGAATTATTTTGAGCATCCATACCAATTTTGAATTCAAGTTTTCCTGACTGGTTTTGAAGAACTATAAATCCCCGTTCAGAATTAGTTAACCTGATAGCATTTTTTAGAACGAGTTCAAGAACATCTTCTAAAATAAGCGAACGATTTATTGTGTTAACAATATTAAGGATTGCTTCAAGATTTTTAGCTCTTTCGGAAGATTCGGATTCATCCGCTGTGTTTTTAATTCCAGCATCAATATTTTTTTTAAATTCCGAAAATTTCATATTTAATCTTTAAGGAGTTTTATTGATAAAAACCATTCCCAATCATTTATTTTATCAGACCAGGCTTTTGCAATTCCCATAGAAAATGTTGATTCAAGATTGAACCAATGCTTTATTTTGTAGTCAATCTGGGCTCCGAGATCGACCCAATATTTTCCTAAATCTGATTTCAATATCATTGACTGTGAATATAAGCTAAAATCTATATGATTTAAATACTGATTCATCAATTCAAAACCGCTGACTCTGAGCGGTGGCAAATCATTTTCAAACATCAATTTAATGAACCTGTCTGTAAAAACACTATAGATTGGTATGCCGGGGAATCTGAAAACTCTTCTGAATTGCTTAATTTCGTCATTATCTAAACCACGATTTCCAAAGCCACCAAAATAAAAATCTGACTGAACCAGATCATTTTTAAATTTTACAAAACCACCTGCAATTTTTACGTGGAAAACATTATGATCCCACAACCACGTGGTATAGTTACTGAATTCAATATATGAATTCATTGCTATCACAGGTTTATCAAATTTTGTACCGTATAAAGTATATGTATAATTAAGGTCTGTGCCCTTTTCAAAATCAGAACTGCCAATACTTCTTCTAATGCTTCTCGAATTAATACTTGTAACAAAAACAGCAAAATCCGGTTCTCTTACTCTTACTAAATTATCATTTACATATTCAACACCTGTATAAAGTGAGAGAGCCGTAGTCTGTTTTATTTTATGCGGATTATCAAACAACCAATAGTGGTTATGATTAAAAGTAATTTTTGTTCCAATCATTCCCCGTTTTCTATCATTGAACAAATCAAAAAATTCCGGACCATGATGACTTAGCTCAATAAAAAACAATTGTTTATAATCATACTTAAATCTTAAATGGAATGAAGGATAGCTTGGTTTTTCATGCAATGGTGAGAAACCAAACTCCATTATAAAATCATTGTGAAGCATTGGATCGGAAATGTGCGTGAAGAATCCAAAGACTACCTGATTCTGAAATCCTGAAACAACAGGATAAAAGGATTGCAATCTTAAATTTGAAAGTCCGTTATAACTTGTTTCTTTTGAATATTGGAAAGGTTTTGATTTTATAGTTGGCTTGGGAAGATTCCATGTTCTCAAAACCGGATCATTTTCAATAACTTTTTGACCCAGATAATTTATTGCCGGTAGCCTCTCAGCTGGTTTGTTATCAATTAATACAGGGGTAAAACCATCAAGAGTAAATTCGAATGCAAATATTTTATCAGAGGAAATTTCTATAGGTTTGAATAATCCTGTTAAACAATTTGTAAGCGGAAATATATTTCCGGATGTCAATTCATATTTATAAATATTTGAGACACCATTCGTAAATGCGCTCCAGTAAATTGATCTTCCATCCATACTCCACGTTGGGTTTTCCGGAGTTCCGTTGCTGCTAATAATTTCATAGTTAAGTTGGTTAGTTGTTTTCAACTCATTAATATCAAACACAATTATTGATTGTTGACCTGTTGTTAATCTTAATACAGCAGTAATTCTATTTCCTGAAGGATCCACCGAAAGCTGGAATAATTCTTCACCCAATGGTAATGTGCAAACAGGTATTACTTCTTTATAAGGGTATGGAGAATATAAAACTGATACTAAACCCGACTCATGTTGAATTCCCCACAAATCTTTGTTGACAGATGAAACAGCAAGATCACCAATTCTTATATTTTCAAACAACATTTTTTCATCACGTGAATCTAAATCTACAACCCGTACATCGCGGTATAACTGGTTGTTGTTAGTTGTGTAAAATAATAAACCTGTCTCTTCATCAAATGCAAGTGAAGCAACCTGAAGAATGCTGGGGGTAGGCAATGATACAATTTCTTCAGAAGTATGATTTTGCAAATTAAAAGATTGCAAGGATGCAAGATGATGTGAGCGATGGTAGCTGTATATCACTGAATTTGTTTTACGATCTAAAAAAGGCTGAGATACCCAACCAAAGGGTTTAGCAGATAGGTTCTCTGGCTCAGTTATTTTTGAGGCTTTAAGAATATCCAGGTTTTGTTTCTGAAATTCAATTTCGTTTTTGCAAAAGGCTTTCCATACATCATTAAAGTCTTCACCAAAAACATCTTCAAATCTATTTACATATCCATACAAAACACTTCCACTAGGAATTTTGTACCACTCAATGATTTTCTCATAACCAAAATGGATAGAGAGATATGAGAGAAATCGTGTTCCATACAAATAAAAAAGTGTTTCAAGTAAAAATGAATTATGACTATCAATAGTTTCAATATGTGCCGGCGAAGGGAATTCATCATTGTACAAGGTTTTGGTACGGAAATACATTTCATCAAAACTGCTCAATACCCTTCCATAACCACCGTTCAGCCAGGTTTCAATATAAACTGCAATGCCTTCCTGGAACCATCTTGGTGTGTAACGAAGTGAATTTGTCAGATAGCTGTAAAGAATTGATGTTGGCTGAGTTTTTTCAGGAGGGACTTTTCCAAATAAAGTGCGCAAAAAATTTTCAAAGCCTGTTGCCTGGTCATTAACTATTATGTGAACAAGCTCATGCGAGATCATCCATTGGTATCTTTCACTGTATGTAATTGCTTCATAGCCTGGTTCTAATGGTTCAACTTCAAGCCGAAGAAAATTTTGCGGAATTGTAGTAGTATAACCAAGTCCATAATCGCTCGCGTCATATAATCCGATTATAATTTTATCTTTAGGTTTATAATCAAAAAGATCATTAAGCGCAGCTAATGCATTTTCTGCTGAATTTAAAATATGATTGGCAAGGTGTGTCTGGTCTGCCCTGTAAACAACTTTAAAATTTTCACTTTCTCTTTCATACCAGTCAGAGTTTTCTCTTTCATAAAAATGTAAAAGTAATTCATTATCGTTCTGAGTTTTTATAATTTCAGCATAGATATCCTTACTCTTAACTCTAAATGATATATCTAAGTCATTGTTATTTTCCTGAATAATAAAATCTATAACACTCTTGCCAGATAAGTTTTTAGCTTTTGTTTCATATAATGAAACAGCGTTATTTATTTTCAAATTATATTCAGTTGCATCATACTTTTCAAGATAAGCAGATATTCTATCTTCAGCTTTAATTCTTATGAACTCATCTTCCCCGGAAATTTCATCTTCTAAATTTAGAATATGATTAAACCCTGAATTTATTTCATTTACTAAAATTATTTTGCCGGGATTTAATACAACTAAATTTTTTCTACAATATTTTTTCAGAAGACTTAATAATTGTGTTTGAGGTGCAAAGATAGATCCATTAATAAAATGAATTGATGTTGGGAGTTGAAGTGTTTTAACTTCTTTATATTTTTTCTCAGTAATAATTGCAAAAGCAGAATTCTTTTTTAATTCTATGAAATAATTTTCCGATTCAATTTTAAATGTTCCTGTTAGTTTGTCGTATGAAGATTTCAACTCAAGCAGATTTGAAATTTCATTAGCTGATAAATAAATAGTTCCTTCAAAATTATATGATGATACCTCATAATTTGAATCATTAATAACGATAGTAATATAATTTATATCCTGTGCATTAATAAAATTAAAGCTAACAGAAAATGTGATTAACAAAATGAAAACGAAATGAGATTTAATACGAGTAGATGTATGCAAGATTAAGGAGATATTATTTTTATTATTTCAAATATTACATGCTAAAATAATACATGAAATTTTGCTTTACTAAATCATGTTAAAAAGAAAAAGCCTTCAACATGAAAATTGAAGGCTTTTCAAAGTAGGCAATTGGAGAACTAATTCAGTTTACCGAACCCAGCCATAGCGGCTACCTAGCTCGTCAAGCTGTGAGTTTGATCTCACCCAGCCATAACGGCTGCCTAGCTCGTCAAGCTGTGAGTTTGATCTCACCCAGCCATAACGACTGCCTAACTCGTCAAGCTGTGAGTTTGATCTCACCCAGCCATAACGGCTGCCTAACTCGTCAAGCTGTGAGTTTGATCTCACCCAGCCATAACGGCTGCCTAGCTCGTCAAGCTGTGAGTTTGATCTCACCCAGCCATAACGGCTGCCTAGCTCGTCAAGCTGTGAGTTTGATCTCACCCAACCATAACGGCTGCCTAGCTCGTCAAGCTGTGAGTTTGATCTCACCCAGCCATAACGGCTGCCTAACTCGTCAAGCTGTGAGTTTGATCTCACCCAACCATAGCGGCTACCTAACTCGTCAAGCTGTGAGTTTGATCTCACCCAGCCATAACGACTGCCTAACTCGTCAAGCTGTGAGTTTGATCTCACCCAGCCATAACGGCTGCCTAACTCGTCAAGCTGTGAGTTTGATCTCACCCAACCATAACGGCTGCCTAACTCGTCAAGCTGTGAGTTTGATCTCACCCAGCCATAACGGCTACCTAATTCTTCAAGCTGTGAGTTTGATCTCACCCAACCATAACGACTGCCTAGTTCGTCTAGCTGAGAATTTGATCGATTTGCAAGAATTCGCAAATCAGTTATGTTCTGCACATCACTTGAAGTAAAGTTGTGGTGTTCGGCTACAGTGGTAATATTATCCTCTGTCACCCGGTATCTGGTTGCTTGTTCAACCTGAGCGAGTGTACTGACCAATAGTCCCCCTACGAGGAGTATGGATAATATAAGTTTAAGCATAGCGCCCACTCACATAAAGTGAATAAATAGTTTAATGACACACTAGGTTAACTGCGGGGGCCTCCTCACCCTAAGATTGCGTGCACGCAGCCTTAACTAGCTAAATTATAAGCCAATCACTATGCCACGCAAAAAATGACGATGAATTAGTTTTTTGAAGATAATAGAGGGTTAAACTGGTAATAATTACTTATTTTATTAACATTTATTTTAATGTTGTAAAAAATATTTACAACAATTAAAGAGAATATCAAATTTTCTGATATTTAACATACAGAAACTAATTATTTTAATAAAGAATCAAGTTTAGGTCTGCTTATTCCCAGGAGTTTTGCTGTTTGAGTTTTGTTTCCATCAAGCTTAGTTAAAACTTCTTTTGCATAATGTTTTTCTAACTTTTTCAGATTAGTTGAACCATAATTGACACTCATACTAATAACATGCTCCTGAGAGCCAATTTCACTGGTTTCTACTGTATGTGAATCCACTTTAACTCTATTAATTAAGTTTGAAAAATCTTTTAATTTAATTTTTCCATCTTCACAAAGTAAAACCGCACGTTCAATTGCATTTCTAAGCTCTCTTACATTTCCGGGCCAGGGATATCCTCTTAAAAAGTGCTGAACATCTTTATCAAGTTTTCGTACATTTCTATTAAACTGTTTATTAAATTCAGAAATAAAATAATTTGCAAGAATAATAATGTCTTCTCCTCTTTCACGCAATGGAGGAATATCAATTGAAATCACATTTAATCTATGGTATAAATCTCTGCGAAAAAGGTTTTTTTCAACCATAAATTCAAGATCTCTGTTTGTTGCTGAAATGATTCTTGCGTTTATTGGAATATCTATTACACCTCCGAGTCGTTTAATAATTTTTTTCTCAATAGCTCTAAGCAGCTTAGTCTGAATATTCATACTCAAATCACCAATTTCGTCAAGGAATAAAGTTCCTCTTTCTGCCAATTCAAAAAGTCCGATTTTCCTGGTTCTTGCATCAGTGAATGCACCTGGTTCATAACCAAATAATTCTGATTCAAGCAAATTTTCCGGAATTGCTGTGCATACAATATCAATAAAAGGATTGTTACTTACATTACTTGAATTATGAATTGCCCTTGCAAACAATCCTTTTCCTGTTCCTGTTTCACCCAGTATAAGTATGTTGGCATAACTTTTTTCCGAAACTTTTTTAGCCAGGTCAACTATTCTAATTAGTTCCTCTGACTCACCTATAATTGAACGAATCCCCTGCTTATTCATTCCAAATGTACCGGCTTTAAAGGATTCCGTTATGTAGGTTTTGTTTGTAAAAACCTCAATTAAATATGAGGTGAATTTTAAAAGTTCATAAGGAAAAATGAAAATATCATAAAATCCATATTTCAAAATTGAAGTAACATTCAACGCTTCACCATTTCTCATTATCACAATAAACTTATTATCATAATCGCGTTTTATATTAATAGCCTGTCTTAATATCCTGGATTCCATATTTTCAACCTGCATCACTATTATTTCATTCTGCTCAACAGTAAAATCTGATGGGTATGAAACAGAAATTGGGAATCCTTTAAGCTCAAGTTGTTTAAGCGCAGAAGTAATTCCAACCAGGTCGTGAGAATCAGAAAAAATCTTTATTTTAATATCAGGTTCTGCCATAGTAAGTTAAATTGTCTGTAAAGATTCCAACTTTCTTAGTATAGTTTTTACTTCTTCTTTCTCTGAAAAAGACTTTCTTAATCTTGGCGTTTCAATGCGATCAGTAATGTATTGAATAAGTTCTCTTGTATAGGAAAAATAGCTTTTAGCTTTTTGATAATTTCCCCTTGATAGGTACAATTCAGAAAGTACAAATAAAATTTTCCACGTAATTTCAGAAATGCTTTCTTCTTTAACCATATCATAAGCAGTATTAAAATACTCCAGGGCAGGCAGTAAATCATCCGATCCAAATTCTAAAGAAAGTTTTCCCAAATAGTATTGCCTTTCCGTTTCGAATATAACATTTTGCTTACAGAATTCAACAAAATCACTGTTTTGTAAAATATTTTTTGCTTCCTCAAAATTATTTTCCAGGATAAGAAACTTAACAGTTAAAAACATAACTTCAGCATAATTCGTTTTTTCGCCGAACTTTTTATATTCTTCCTTAATTTTGTTTAAAAGTGATAATTCACTCATTCCCTTTAGAAGATACTGCTGATAAAAATTTAATAATTCTAAATTTACAATGTGCTTTCCGGAAAACTTATTTTTCTCAACTATCTGAGTATATTTTTTAACTGATCCGGATAATTCGGAATTTAGTTCAACTTTAAAAAATAATTTACATAGCATAAATAAAGTATCTGCCTCTTCTTCAGCTAAATTTCTTTCTCTAAATATTTTTACAGCTTCACTAAGTGACGAATAAGCTTTTTGATATTCACATAAATAGAGATATGATTCGCCAATATTAAAAATAGCCAGGCCCTGGTTCTGGAAATTTCCAAGACTTAAAAATATCTTTAAAGCATTTTCATACATTTGAATTGCCTGCTCAAGCTGGTAGCGTTCAAAATAAAAAATCCCTCTGTTTAAATACAGTATTCCTTCCTGATCAAGGTTGCCAATAGACTGATTCAACTCGGATGCTAATTCCCAATGTTGAACAGCTTCATCATACTGACCTATAATATTATAAATATTCCCGATATTCACTTCCATCCCGGCAATTCTTCTAGGCAGTTTTGCATCCTCATAACTAACTTTAGCTTCCTTAAACCATTTTAATGCTTCAGTAAGATTATTATTATTACTATATATTTCATTCATACCCAGAAGATTAAAACACTTACCTTTTAGTTCATTATCAAGATGGGGATCATTAATAATATTTTGAATATGATTTGCAGCTTGTGAATAATTACCCAACTCAAATTCTGCATAAGCCATTTCAGTTATCAGCTTATTTTTTCTGCCTGATTCATTTGCTTTATTATTAAGTGACTTTAGTTTGTCTATTCCATCAGCAAAATATCCAGAACCAACAAGAGAACTTGCCTGAATAAATTCTATCTCCTGTGCAAATTTTACAGGAAGATTTTTGATATTAATTTTATTAATTACATCAAGTGCATTTCTATAATCACTTAACTTATAATTAATTTCTGCTAGTTTTACCTGTACTGAAGTTATTAGGTTAATGTCGAGGGGTATTTCCAGTAAATGGAATAAAACCTTTCTTATATAAGTATAAGCAGAATTTTTTTCTGCATACTCTATTTCCTTCCAGAACATTTTATAACAATCATTAAACCTCTCAGCCAATTCGAACTGTCTTGCTATCTCTGTTAAACGATAATTAGGAAAGTTAGTTGTTAGTTTTGTTGCAATCTGTTCATGACATTTTTTCTTATCATCAATCAAATCATAAATATGATTCTTAAGTCCGCTTGATGTAATTTGTAATGTGTTTGAGTTTGTATGTACCTGAACCAGATTATTAGTTTGAAGCCCAGATATAACATGATTGAATTCTTCTAGTGACAATTCTAAAATAGTTTGAAAAATTTTATAATCAATAGCAGAATCAAAACAAGCCAGAATTTTAACAGCCGCAAGCTCAACATCGGATAAATCGCTAAGTCTTCTGTTATAGATTGAATCATGCGATTCTTCAAGAATTTTTAGGTCTTCATTGTCTTCAGAAAATATAACACCCTCTCCGCAAAAGTCCATAATATGAAGAATAATTAAATCCTTAATAAATGAAATTACATTTCCCGGCAGTAAATCAGAATAATTAATAATCATTTCATTTAATTCTTTACCCGGAAAAGATTTATGAAATGAATTATTTATAAATTCAGCTAGTTGAACATCGGTGAATGAACCAAGTGAAAATTCTCTTACATTATTTAATTCTGCCGACCTGTAATCGGCTTCGGATGTTTCAGTTAAAATAACTTTTATCCCGTTAATCTGGAAAACAGGCATTACAGAATTAAACATTTCAATAGTGTAGTCGTCAAGTAAGTTATAATCGTCAACAAGCAGCACAGCAGATGAATTCCTGGTTATTTTCGAAGTTATACTGAATAGTTGTTCAGGAGAAAACCTGTCTGTATTCTTTAAGGTCTCGTAAATAGAATTAATTTCATTTTTATTAAATTTTTCTGAAAATATTTTCAGAATAGAATAGTTTTTTTATAAATGAATTTATAAAAGCAATATTGCTTTTCCCTTTAAGATCACTGAAAAGGATTGCTTCTTCTTTTATTTCATTGATATGATTTAACAAAGCTGTTTTACCAGCATTATCAAAACCCTTTACAACTATTACTTCGCTGCTGGATTTATCATTTATGTAGGTGTTTAAAATGTTTACTGCATCTTCACGCCCTGAAAATGTTTTTACAGGAAGAAAATCATTTTTAATTGAATCTTCGATTTTAATATTAAGAAGTTCAAGAATCTTCAGCATATTTTTTGGACGATCATCAGGATTCTTTTTTAGAAGTAATTTTAAGACCTCAATAAATTCATTTGAAAATTCTTCAACTTGCTGAAATTCAACCTCCTGTTCAATATGCGCTTTATAAATATCCAGTTCATCATCATAATCAAATGGGAATTTTTGATAAATGAGACAGTAAAGAAGTATTCCAAGCGAATAAATATCTACGTGGTAATCGTGCGGCTCCTTCTTTAATAACTCGGGAGCAATATAATTTACTGAGCCCTTAATTACTTCTATTGTGTCAATTGTGGAGTAATGTGATAGTCCCAAATCAATTAATTTAATTCTGAGAATATCATCATCGGTATTTATCAGAATATTCTCCAGCTTAAGATCATAATAAATATAATTTGACTGATGCAGATAATATAAAGCATAGCATATCTGTTTTGTAATTTCGCGAAGCAGATTTTCGTCAATTGTTTTACTATCCGATAATTCGGTTGATGGAAAATATTCAGTTGTTATATATTGTGAGCCTACAGGAACAGCTTCATTTTCACTGATCAGCACAGTTCCAAATTCTTCAACTCTTATAATATTAGGATGCTCAAGCTTTTTAAGAGTAAAATATTCTTTGCGGAAGTTTTGCTTTTCTTCATTACTTACATCGGGTTTCAGAATCTTAATTGCAAATGTTGCATTGGAATTTTCATAGTCTTCACAAAGGAAAACATCACTCCTACCCTCACCAATTTTTTTAATTGTTTTATAGCGTTGATTTATCATTGTTGGGTTCTGGGAATAAAAAATTCATTCAACTTTCTACCAAGATTGTTAAAAGTGAACAAAGTAAGGATTAAAATCATACCCGGAAAAACTATCATCCACCAAGCAATACGAATATATTCCTGTCCACTTTCAATCATTGAGCCCCACGAAGGATAATTTCCACCAACTGTGAGACCAAGATAGCTTAGTGCCGATTCAGCAAGAATCACATTGCTGAACTGGAAAATTGTATTAACAATTACTGGAATAATAATAACAGGCAATATTTCTTTCAACAGAATCTGTTTTTTACTTAAACCAACCAGGTTAGCTGTAATTATAAAATCTTTTCGCTTTAAAGAAAATATTTCATTTCTTACTATTTTAAATAAGCTCATCCATCCTGAAAAACCAAGTACAACAACAATAGAAATTAAGGAGCTTCCAAAAAGTGCAAGTATCAGTACAACAAGGTAAATTACAGGAAATGCTAGCATTACTTCAGCAAAACGATTTAGGATTGTATCTATAATACCAGAATTTGAAGCGGCAATAAATCCAAGTATTATTCCTATCAGCAAAGAAACAATAACGGACGAAAGTCCGATTAGCAAAGAAATTCTTGTTCCGAAAATTAATCTTGTTAAAATGTCCCTGCCGAATTCATCTGTTCCCAACAAATAGTTTTGCTCTTTTATTTGAAAACTCTGATCTGCTTTGACTAATGATGATATAAAATATTCTTTTCCCCCTTTAAAGTATTTTTTTTGATCTTTATTTACACTGTCAGCAAAAAACAAATTTTCATTATATGATAAAGGGATAATCATTTGTTTCAATTCAACTAATTTATCGCGATCGGACTGTTCAAATTTATTTTTTATTAAAATCAATTTTGCAGAGCTGAAAGGTGAAAGCAATCTGGTAACGGAAAGATCTTTTTGGAAATCAGGATTACGGTTAGTGATAATCGACGCAAATAAAAAAATGAAAATAAGTAAAACCGAAAATGCAGAGGTGAATGTTAAATCTGCAGAGAGAAATCTTTTCGTTCTTAGCTTAATTGTATAAAAAATTATTAAGGCCACAAGAAATGGAGAAACCAGGATTTCAAAAGTATTTAAATCAAATAACTGCACTGTTGTTTTAAAATCAGAAAATATAAAGCTGATGTAAACTCCCCAGAATTCAAAACAACAAATCCAAAGTTCAAACCTGAATACAATTAACAACGCTAGTAAAAGAACAATCCAGTGCCAGGTTTTAAATTTATTTTTCAACTGAAATTTTCTCCAATTCTTCCCGGATCAAGTTTCAACTTTATAATATCAGCAATAAAATTTGCAATTATCATTAGTGCACCGGCAACAAAAGAGCAAGCAATTATTAATGGATAATCCCTGCTTAATATTGAATCGATTGTAAGTCTTCCCATTCCGGGTAATCCAAAAATTACTTCAGTAACAAGCGCGCCACCTAAAAGTACACCGAGTTCAATTCCTGCAACGGAAATCAACGGTCTGATTGCATTTGGAATAATATGCTTTATAAGAATTTCTGATTCTTTGTAGCCACTTGCTCTTAATTGTAAAATATATGGTTGATTTTTTACTTCCTTAAGATTATCACGTATGTATTTGTAAAAAACCGCTACACCTGCGGCAGATAATGTAATTATGGGTAAAAAAAGATGAGCAAATAAATTGCCAAACTTCCCGAAAAAGTTAAAAGTGTCGTAATCAAATGATTTCAGCCCGGAAGTTGGAAAAATATCCAGCTTAACTGCAAAAATAAGTATCAATATTACGCCAAGTACAAAAGATGGCGTTGAATATATCGCTAACGAAAAATTTGAAACCAGTTTATCAAGCCAGATTTTTTCTTTTCGTGTAACATAAATTGCAAGCAAAAAGCTGAACAGTATTTCTACAAGAAAACAAATTGATGCAAAAACCAGCGTGAAAGAAAGCGATTCCCATACAACAGAAAGAACCGGCAAATGATAATTGTATGAAATCCCAAACTCACCTGTGAAAATATTTTTAATAAATGAAACGTACTGTTCAATCAGCGGTTGATCAAGATTAAATTTTTGTATTACAAGTTTTGAAAGCTGCGGACTAAATTCAGGTGAAAGATATTTTTGTGCAGGGTTGCCGGGAGAAATTCTGATTATGATAAACAGAAAAGAAATTAAAACAAAAAGAGTAATAAGTGATGAGAAAATTCTTTTTGTAAGAGCACCTATGAATTTTCTATTCATAAAATATCAATTCGTGATTTTCCATTCCCAGCAATGCGTTATCACCCCGTAAGGTGATATTTCAATATTGTTAATTCTTCTATTATAAGCTGTAAAATTTGGTGTCCAGTACAAAAACGTAACCGGCTGGTCATCGTATAATATTTTCTGAAATTTTCTTACGTAGGAAATGTAGTCTTTTTCAGAAATTCTTTTGTCAAGCTTTGCAATGATATTATCAGCTTCTTTGCTTTTGTAACTTACAAAATTAGCCGGTGCGACATTCGGATCGGAATGCCAGTAAGGTTTAAATTGCAATGGCACAGGAATAAACCAGGCCGCCATATATGCATCCATGGTTCTGTTATAAAGGTTGTCTATAAACATTCCCAATTCATAAACTTCAACTTTCATACTAATGCCAACAGCACGAAGATTATTCTGGATGATTGTTGAAGCATATTCTCGTAAAGGATTGCCTGTCGGAATACTCAGAGTAAAAATGAACTCTTTTCCATTCTTATCTATTGTACCATTGTTGTTAGTATCTCTCCATCCGTTTTTTAGTAATAACTTTTTTGCTTTTTCGGGATTATATTCAAGCGGTTCAAGATCAGAATTAATTTCTTTTTTGAATATTGAAGATACCGGACTGTTTGCAATTTCCGCATATCCTAAAAGATATTCATCTATTATTTCTTCCCGATTAATTGCATAAGTAAGTGCTTTTCTTATTTCAGGATTACCAAATAATTTATTTGGTTCAAATTTTTTCTCATCCCGATAGGTCTCAATATCAATATTGTTCCATCCAATATAATCATACTCTCTTCCTGTTGTAGATTTAACTACAATTTGTTTATCCTGTTCAAATGATTTAACGTCTTCAGTTTTTACTTTTTCCATTAAATCAATTTCTTTTTTCTCAAGCTGATTAATTCTCGAAGTATAATCGGGCACAATTTTAAATATCAACTGCGCAGGCATTTCATCATTATACAAAAATGATTCTTTATTGGCAGTTAAAGTTATATCCTGGTTCTTATTCCACTTTAATAATTTATATGGACCTGAAGTTACCGGCTCATAATTTTTATCCGATTCTGCAATTTCTTTACGGCTGATTTTTTCAAAAATATGTTTTGGAATTATAGGAACACTAAGATCAAACATTGAAGGATTTTTATCAGACCGGAAATGTACAACTATTTCAAAAGGAGAAATTACTGTAAAAGATTTTTCAAGGTTCACACTATTATCTTCATTCATTAACAAAGTTTCAAATGTTTCATAAAGTCTGCTTTGCACAACCGGATCAGAATAAATTTCAAAAGTAAAAAGAATATCATCGGCGGTTAATTTTTCTCCGTCAGTCCAGGTAATATCATTTCGCAATTTCATTTTTAATGATAGCGAATCTTCTGACCATTCCCAGCTTTCAGCAATCATAGGAAAAATATCAAGACCTCCTTTTTTTTCATTCCATCTGAAATCAATTAAGGCGGGATAAAGAAGTTCAGCGATCGCACCCTCATCAACACTTATAGTAAAAAGCGGATTGAGTGACTGGATATCTGAAGCAATTCCAATAACAATCCTGTTTTTGTTTGAATTTTGTTCAGAACATGATAAAAGTGTTAGAGAAAGTAATAGTGATGCAAAAAGAAGTCTATTAAATGAAATCATATTCAATTCCGAAAAAGAAAGGTAATATTTTGCCCTCAATTTATTATTTTGCCGTGTAAATCGAAAGTAACTCTTCAAATGCAATTCAAAACTGATATAAAAGAAATCAGGATAAAACAACTTGCTAATCAGCCTTTGCTGCTAAAGGACATTAATTTTTCATTATCATCAAACAACATTTATACTGTGCTTGGTGAAAACGGTTCAGGCAAAAGCACATTAATAAAATCTTTAACCGGATTGCTTCCTAAAAATCAATATATGGTAGAAGGCGAAGTAATTTTTAACGGTATTAACTTGCTTAATGCATCAGAGGAAGAGTTAAAAGAAGTAAGGAAAAATAAAATAAGGTATGTGTTCCAGGATTCAGTAAATAGTTTTGATCCAATAAGGAAGCTTGGTTATTATTTTAAATTTCCTTCTTATAAAAAGGAAGACTTAAATAATCTGCTCGAATATTTCCTACTGCCGGATTTTGAAAAAATATCAAAGATGTATCCTTTCGAATTAAGCGGGGGAATGGCTCAAAGATTAACAGTTGTTTTGGCTTTTGCTGCAAACCCTGAATTAATAATTCTTGATGAGCCGACTTCGGGAATTGATTATACATTAATAAATTTGACCTTCCTTAAACTGAAAGAATTTGTTCAAAAAAATGATAACTCTGTTTTGCTTGTTACTCAGGACTGGAATTTTGCTGAGAAGATCAGTGATTATGTTTCCCTTCTTTCTAATGGAACGCACGGTAAATTTATGTTGAAAGAAGAATTTTACAAACAAGATTCAGAAACCCATTCTTCAATAATTAATGAATTCAGGAAATTGAATCAATGAGCATATTGTTAAAAGCAAAAAACATTAATTACTCAGTAAAAGGAAAACATATTCTTAAGAAAATAACTTTTGAAGTTTCCACAGGAGAAATTCTTGGGATCAGCGGTGAATCAGGAAGCGGTAAAACAACGTTAGCAAAAGTGATTGCCGGGTTAATAAAACCTAATTCAGGAAACCTCGAATGTAATTTCACAAAATCAAATTCTAAATCTTCAGTACAACTACTTTTTCAAAACAATGGAGAAATTCTCAATCCTTATAGAAAAATAGACGACATAATTGAAGAAGCTTTACTTTTACACAATGTTCCTAAAAATGAAATCACAAAGAAATCCGAAGAATTATTTAATGAAACCGGCATTAAAACGGAATTATATTCACGAAGAGGTTACGAATTGAGCGGTGGCGAGCAGCAAAGAGCGGCACTTGCAAGATTGCTTGCAGTAAATCCAGAACTATTAATTCTTGATGAGCCGTTCTCCGCACAGGATTTAATTTCGCAGTCAAATTTTATATCGCTCATTAAAAAATTAAATTCGGAAAAAAACATTTCTATTATCTGCATAAGTCACGATTTAAAAATCCTGCGAAAAATTGCCGACACAATTATCATTCTTCACAACGGTGAAATTGTCGAAAGTAATGAATGCAATGAACTGTTTTCATATCCAAAACACCCTTACACAAAATTTTTACTTTTGTCAGAGAATCTCAGCTTGAGTTACGAAGAAATAAAAAATAACATGGATAAAATTGCCGGCTAAAGTTTAATGGCAAAGACAAACGCTGTACGTTTTCTTGAAGCAAAGAATATTCAGCATTCAACTTTAACTTATGAAGTTGACGAAAATGATTTATCCGGAATTGCCGTAGCAAATAAAATTGGTGTTGAGCCGGATAAAGTTTTTAAAACCCTTGTAACCCGTGGAGACAAAAATCCTGCCACTTCAGGACAAGCCGGCATTAATGTTTTCTGCATTCCTGTAACCGAAGAACTTGATTTGAAAAAAGCAACGATGGCAAGCAGTAACAAAAAAATTGAAATGATAAAAGAAAAAGAACTACTGCCGCTAACAGGTTATATTAAAGGCGGCTGCTCCCCGATTGGAATGAAGAAAAAATATCCTACTTATATTGATGAAACCGCACAACTCTTCGATGAGATTTATGTAAGCGCCGGCATAAGAGGTATGCAGATTAAAATTAAACCGGATGATTTAGTCATTATTTTTGATGGGACTTATAAAGATTTAACAACAGCTTAATTCTTAAATCAGCTAATCGTACATTCAAAATTTATACTCAACGCCAACATTAAAAAATCTTTTACTTAATATCTTCGGCACAGAAAAAGTTATCGGCGGATCTTCGGGAATCTGGACAAAATTATAACCGCCGTAATTATTATGATTGAATACATTTAATACTTCTATTATAGCAATCAAAGCCCCTGCATTTCCAAAATCAAAGCTTGCAGAGAGACCCATATCAACCCTGAAGTAAAGAAAAAATTCATCAAGCTTATCTACCGATGGTTTGAGATAACTCTTGCCGGATTCCGGATCTGTTACTAATTCTCTCAAGTTATACAAATGCCCGCTACCGAAAAGTAAACGTGTGTGTGCCTGCCAGTTGGGATGTTTCCTAATTTTGTCCTGTAAGAAAATCTGTAGCGTATGCGTTTGATCCGGAAGACGTCGGTGGTATGCCGTATAAGTTCCGTCAACAAGTTTTGTTCTTTCCTGTGTATCAAGATAGCTGTAACCAAGCCAGCTGTTCATTCCTTCAACTATTTCTCCCTGCACCATCACATCAAATCCGTAAGCAAAACCTTCATTATTGTTTTCGTCTAAGTACTCAGTTTTCTCACGATCTATGTAATAAGGAATTAAATAATCGAGATCCTTGTAATATGCTTCAACATTTAGTTTTAATTTTTCTTTAAACCGGTATTCCCATCCTGCTGAATAATGAATTGATCTCTGAGCATTTAATTTTTTCTCTGTATTTGAATCTTTATTCCTTAGCTCTGCGTAATACGGAGGCTGGTAATAGTAACCCCAGCTTAATGTAAAACTGTGTTTGATTGATGGAATGTAAACAAAAGATGTTCTCGGGCTGATTAAAAACTCTTTGTTATATTCATAATAATTTGTCCTGATTCCTGCATTGACGAATAAGGTTTCAAAGATTCTGAATTCATCCTGGACAAAAGCTGAATAAGAATTCAATTTAAACTTAGCATCTATAAATCTGTTAGAAGGAAATACACTTATAAGTGTATCACTGCTCTCAGAAAAAAATTCATTCACTTTGTTTGTATAATTTGTCAGTCGAATATTTACTCCCATATCCAAAAGATGATTCGCCTCTTTTATTTTCAAACCTGGATTTAACTCATAGCTTGTTATGTTCAGATTGTTATTAACATTTTCCAGTGCTGATTTTAAGAATTCACCTTCATAATTACTTTCCGGGTTTTCTTTATAATAATATTCAGAATAAAGATCCGAAGACTCCTTTTCTTCTGTATCGTATCTTGCGACAGAAAGTATAAGTTGGATATTCTCATTTAATAAATATGAATATTTAATCCCGGTAAGTCCCGTAATAAAAGAATAATTTCTTTCTCCATTATAAAAAATATCCAGTTCTCTTATATCTCCGGGGAAAAATCCGCCGAAATGTCCTGTCCAGTCTCTAGGTGTCAGATCAAATTTATTATCCGCATAAAGAAAAAGCACCTCCAGATTATTCATGGAATTAATAGAGTAATTTGCAAACAGTTGAACATCTTTAAATGAAGGTTTGTAATCTCCATTAGTTTGAAGCTCATTTAAGAACAACCCCGGGTATGCATATCGCACCGCTCCTTCAAACCTTAAATTGCTAAACTTTTTCCTCAGCATTAAGCTAGTACCGAGAAGGTCCGCTTTCACAATTCCATTAGAAGTATCGGTATCAGCAAACCTGTAGTTCACTTCAAGCGCCGATGACATTTTATCTCCATACGATGCCGGAAATGAGCCGTTATAAAATCTGAATTCTTCAACAAGATCAGGATTGATGAGCGATTTATTCTCCTCAATTCCCTGTCTTAAAAGAAACGGCCTGTATATTTCAAACCCGTTCAGGTAGATAAGATTATCATCAAAATTTCCCCCTCGTACATTGTAGCCGCTACTAAGTTCGCTTCCGGTTGTAACTCCCGGAAGTATCTGCACTGCACGAAGAACATCGCTATAGATGGTTGGTATTCGTTCTAAATCTTTTGGTTCAATTTCCTGTATGACTGTCGACGGAAACTTTCTTTCGCTGGTAACCGTTACCTCCGCGCTGGAAATTACAGTCGTTTTCAATTCAATAATAATTTCAACCGATCTTTTTTCCGCAGATAAGGAAATACTGTCTTTGTAAGTTATAAACCCCACATAGCTCGCAGTTAAAGTATAATTCCCGTATGGAAGTACTATTTTAAACCCGCCTGAGGAATCACTAACTGTGCCGGTTGAAATTTGTTTTTCTCCGGTTAAGCTTTCCACAAAAATATTCGCATTGATTAAAGGAAGCTTATCAGAAAAGTTAATAACTTTTCCGGTTACAAATGCATGATCAGATTGTGATACGATTACAGGGCAGGTTATTACAATAAGAAGTATAAGGAGAACCATTATTATCCCTTTTCAAGAATTTAATTTATCAGCACAGTAACAATTGCGGGATCCGCATTCTCCTTTTTATTGATATTAAACATAATCGTGTAACTAAACAGAAGCAATTGAAAAATTTTCCTCGTTTTAGTTTATATAAAATGAGCTAAAAGAAATTTATTAATCATAGCTCAATTAATAATATCTGAATTATATAGGATTGGGAGAAAACAAGTAAAGTATTAGATAAAAAACCCTCTCCATCTTTAATGAAGAAGGTTATATTCCATTAGCTGAAATTTTATTTTCTATTTTTCAAATAAATAAAAATTCCATCCGCATCTATTTTTAAATTACATACCAGCGAATAAAAATCAGGCCTCTTGTTGAAATTGCCCAGCTTGAACGATCACCATCTGATTCATAATAACCAATTGAGATATAATTTAAATTTAATTCACCTCCGAGTGAAAAATGCTTATTAAACATATACTCACCTCCAACTGCCGGTCCAATAAAGAAGTCAGTTTTAGAATCATCAGTTGATTCATTAGGATAACTTGAAGTGATTTTATAACTACTTAAAATAAACCCAAAATTAAGTCCGTAATAAAAATCTACTGATTCAATGGGATCATTATTAAATGCAATAACTGCCCCTAATCTTATATTTGAGCTTGATCTTTCGTAAGGATGTGTAGCGCTTGAATATTCGGTTGATATTGCATTATAACCTATGCTCGGCTCGAAACGAAAAAAACCTCCTTTAATTATCATCGTAAAATTTGCCATGCTTATTGGTTGGGATATTATTTGATATGCGACAACTCCGGTGTACTCTCTATAAATTGACAGTTCACCCGATAAGCTAACACCAAAACCGAATTGTACGTCATCATCTTCCGTTTGTGCAAATGAAAGAAAAGTAAGTGTGAACGAAAAGAAAGTTATTAGAAAGGTTTTCATAGTACTTCTCTCTTAAGTTGAAATTGTTATTCCCAAAATCACCTGAAAAATTACTTCATAATATATTTCAACAATCAATTATAATATGCAAAAAACCCTCTCCATCTTTAAACAGAGAGGGCAAATAATTTGTTTTATTTTTAATTCTACTTTTTAATCAAAAGAAAAATTAAAAAACGGGAATACAGGAAGAAACCCTCCTTTGCCAATAATGTTCACTAATCCAAGCTGTAAACCATTCATTGTAGCAGCGTAATTCACAATTGCAATTTGCAAACCAGTGACTTTACCAGCACTATAATTTACGGCACTTGTTTGAAGCCCGGTTAGGTTTCCTTTGACTATACTTACAAAATTATCTTGCCAGCCGTTAAAGTTACCCTCATTGTAACCAACAACTCCGTATTGAAGACCAACCTGGTTGCCGGTTGTAACATTCACAAGCCCAACGTCAAGTCCGTTTACGTTAGCATTCTTTCCATATAACAAACTTAACCTTAATCCGGTTACAGAATTTGTTTCAGGAACAATTTGCACCGGGTTGAACAATGAAAGCTGAATTGGACTTTCCTGTGCATATATATTTGAATTTGTTGCAACTGGTATTAACATTAATATTGTTGCAAATGTTAAAAATAAGTTCCTCATTTTTATTTGCCTCTTTTATTGTTAGATATTTTATCTGAATAAAATAATTTTAAAAGTAATTCAATTATTAAGTGGTAAATTTATACTGAAAAAACTAATTACGGTGTGATTTAAAACAGAAACTGTTTTAAAATTGATAACTTATTTTGCCAGGCTTGCATAAGCTACCAGCTTATCTTCATCATACTCGACTTTAATTTGTGAAAAGCTATCAAGAAATTGTGATAGTTTATCGTAGCCAAACTCTTTGTGATTAAATGTCGGATGTTCCTTCTTAATTTTTATTCCGATAGTGGCAACATTCACCCTGCGATTTTCTTTCTTCAACAGTGATATTATACTGTTCTCAATCTGACCGCTCACCTTCTTTTGAGGAATTTGTAATGATTTTGACTCTTTCGGTTTAATTTTAGCTGGCTGATATTCAATTATTCCATCTGCAACATTCACCAGGTCACGTGAAATTGAACCGGGCACACCCATCAAAAAAGTATTTTTGCCAAGTGATCTCAACTCGGTTAATAGTGGAATAAAATCACGGTCTCCTGAAACCAAAATGAGAGTATTAATATTTTCGTTCTGCATAAACAACTTCATTGCGTGAACACAAATAAATGTGTCAGCGCTGCTTTTTTCCGTTCGTGATAATGGAGTAAAAACCGGTTGGATGCCTGTTGTTTGAAGACTATTTATGTGCTCATTAAAACGAACCCAATCACCAAACGCCTGAATCGATGCAATGCCTCCTTTTTTCTCACACAAATTTCTGATTATCATTAAATCGGGTGCTTCACCGTAGTTATTAAGCGAAGAGTAATATAAATTTTCAAAGTCTATAAAAACTGCAATCGTATTTTGAATTGATCTTTCTGTCTGGTCTTTCACTAATAAGTTCCTTTAAGGATTAATAAATTTACAATTGAAAACTTACCAACAATTGAAATTTGTTCAAATCTAGTTTGTTAAAAGTAAACTTGAGAATAAATTATTTAACTAACAAATTGTGAGTTTGCCCTGTGCACTCAATTTTACAGAAGGATTAATAAGCTAAGCATTCCCATACTTTCTCCTCTTCCTTTCCCTATCCCAACGGTCCCATAAGTAATCCATTATTCTCATATATTTTCTAGCAACTTTCATTGCTTCATCTACGTCCTTCCCATTAGCTAATATTCTTTTTCGTGCTTCTGCTTTTTTAGCCGATGCATTTCTGAGTAAAATCAGGTAAGTTTCTGTCTGAATCCTTTCAAAATCTGCTATGAAATCTAAATATTGTTTTAGATTTGAGTTCATATTAAAATTTACCAACAATTTCAGTTTGTTCAAATAAAATTACTGCACCTTCACTCTCACACCTTCCGAACTGATTTCAGTAGCACAGATTAGTAATCTGTGCTACAAAACACCGTAATTAGGATAACAATAAGTAAACTTCCAATCTGTCCAATTTTGTACTAATCCGGCGCTAACGGGATTCATCAATACATACTGAATTATAAAGTATAGTTCTTTATCATCTCTAACTAAACGGTCATAACTTTCATCTTGCCAAAATTTTCCATTTCTTTTTAAAACCAAATTACATTTTCTCGCAGATGTTCTTTTTATTGATTGCATAATTTTGCTTATACCTCTGTTTCTTTCAATTAACTCAAATACAAGATGTATATGATTCGGCATAATGCAATAGCAAATTAATTTATAATCTTTTCGATCTGGAAAATGAAGAGTGTATTTGCAAATTTCAGCAATTCTGGGATCTGCCAAATATTTTTGCCCGTAAGCCCCCGTATCCAAAATTTTATCGTACTTTTTGAGCAACCTCTTAAATTTTTCATCATCCATTTGTTCATCATTAGCTGCCTTTATTTCAGCAACTTTATTTGAAGGTATTGAGTCGGCTAATCGAAATGTTATAAAGTAAATACCATCACTAAAATACAGATGAGGAAGATTGCGTCTATGGAAATGTTTTCCTGTCATAAAATATATTCAGTAGCACAGGTCAGTGATCTGTTCACTTAGTTATAGCATGGCACAGATTGCTAATCTGTGCTACAAAATATTAATTTACTTTCACTCTCACACCTTCAGAATGACTTGCAAACTCTGGTGCATACATACATTGTATTGTTGTAATACCGTTTGAGAAGTCTCCTTTGTGTGTAACTCTTAATGGATATTCAAATACATAAGTACCTTTCGGCAGCCAATCCATAAAGAAGTTCGTTGCAGCATCGCGAGTGTTTTCGTAATAATACAAACCATCCTGGTATTTGTGAGTAGAGAGAACATTTATCGGTTCAAATCCTGCTGCACGCATATCTTTCAGGTGAACGAATTCCATATCGCGGTCAACTCGAATTTCAATTCTTACCTTAACAATATCACCCGGTTTCAGCTTTGTGTTTTCATCAACCGGAGTAATTTTCTTTCCTGTTGGAGAATCCAATTCAAGAAACAATTTCTTATTTAACTTCAGCGGAGTTTCAGCAGGAGTAATTTTATCAAGCTGTTCGTAATACTGCCAATAGAGTGAACCCCACGCTACAACATTATTGTTATTCGTTACAGTAACTTTTCCCATTTCAGGTTTTATTTCTTCACCCTTCCAGGATGTTTTGAAATATCCTGTACCTTCTTCAACGTGAATATTCGGATTGTTGTAAAGATCAATTAACTGATCACCAACTTTTATATCAGGCAGCTTTGTATCTGCCAGCCAGTCGCTCCCTCTTAACAGAAGTGCATAGCAGGCTTCAGCGGTTGCTTTGGTTGTTTTCCAATCCTGAACCTGCTTTTGTTTCAGCAGCCAGACTTTCATCAGGTCTACTGATTGCTGGTCTTTTGTAATTTCATCAACAGCTTCAATCAATAAAGCCTGCGTTTCAATCGGTGCCTGATACCACCACCAACCCCATTCCTCTTTGAAATACATTCCCATTTCATCATTGAACACTGCATTTTCAATAATAGATTTGATAATTGCTTTGGCAGTCTTCGCATCATAAAGCCTGTATAGTGCAAGTGCAATCATTCCCTGCATATACTTGTTGTTACTAAGCCAGTATTTCTGCGCCTGTCCTTTCCAGTAATCGAATGCTTCTTTGTACTGATCAGAAACCGGGATGTCCATATAATAACTTCTTCCATATAAATACTGCGCCTGGATGTATCCGATATTTTTTTGATTTAATGTTCCATGTTTTTTTATCCACTCATAGTCTTCATTCATTTTTACATCAGTGTAAAGAACTGCCTTTCTCAACATTTCCCAGGTTTTTGCGTTTTCTCTTATATCTTTTATTCCAAGTCTTTCAAGATGACCCATCCCAACAACAATATATTGAGTGATAAACCTGTTTTCTGGAAGTCCCGGGAACCAAGGCCAACCGCCGTTCGAGTATTGGTTATCACGAAGCTTCTGTTCTGCACTGTTCAACTCGTTTGCCATTTTTGTAAGATCGAAAAGCAACCCGACTCTTCTTTTCCTTTCACTTTCATCCTGTGCATCAAGAACCCAGGGAGTTTCTTCAAGCAATGCTGACTTTAATTCCTGGTTCTTTTCAAGATTTGAAAGAAGCGCATCTTTATCAACATTCTTCCAGCTTTCAAAAACTTTTTTGATTTTTGGATTTGAGTTTGCAATGAAAGTCGCAATGCTGTTTGCATAAAACCGACTGAATATCTGTTCACTGCATTCATAAGGAAATTCCATCATATATGGCAAAGCCTGAATTGCATACCAGGCAGGATTTGCAGTAAACTCAAGAGTTAAATTATAATTCTGCAAAGTTGTTGATTTGTTATTCATCAGCTTATCGAGAATAAATGTTTTTGTTTGATTTCCTTTTACCGGTAGTGGAAGTGTCTCCGTAACAAGCATTCGGTTAAGCAGAATCGGAAGTGCATTTTCTTCACCGTCTGAGAACTTCCCTGATTTTGCAATTACCCTGTAAACAATCGCATCAGCTTTTCCAAGTGGAACTTTCAGTCTCCAGCTTAAACCTTCGCTCATTCCTTTTTCTGCTGAGAATGATTTTATGTTATCATCATTATCAAATAGTGCATCGATTGGGTTCATCGTGAATGCATCAAACAATTGCAGAGTTGCAGAACCTGAAAGAGAACTGTCTGAAAGGTTGCTTACTTTTGCGGTAAAATAAATTTCATCTCCTTCTCTTAAAAACCTCGGCGGATTCGGTACAATCATCAGATCTTTTTGTGTAACTGTTTCTTTATAAACAATTGAACTCTTCAGATCTTTTGTATTAGCAAATCCCATAAATTTCCACTTTGTTAAAGCTTCGGGAGTTGTAAATGATATTACAATTTCACCGTTTTCATTTGTTCTTAATTCTGGATAAAAGAAAGCAGTTTCATTTAAATTCCTTCTTACTGGAACTCCTCCAAATGTTTGCTCTTCAACTTTATTTTCAACAACAGGTTGTTCATTTGCAATACCTATATCAAGTACACGAACAGTGTTTGTAGATTTTTCTTCCAACATTCTTTTCCCCGTCACTAAGACATCATCTTTTGAAATTGATTGAAGACCTTCCGGAGATTCTACTTCATAAACAGCATCCCTTCTTCCACCATCCATCATATATGAAATTTGATTGCCGTAGCCATATCCGTAAAAATAAAAACCAAAGTTGTTGATATAAGGATAATAAGCATATTGTCTTGAAATGTAATTGTTCCAACCTTCATTATAGAATCGTGAAGAAACCTGTTGGAATATATTATCAACTCCCCAATTCAGTTTGGAATAGTTGTAGCCGTATACTCCAAAATTCCAGTAATTTGCTGCGAAAGCATCAAGTGAAGCATCATACATTGAAGCTAAAAGTTCAGCTGCTACAACATCACCGTTTGGTCCGGTTATTTTTAATTTCCATTCTTCTTTTGAACCGGGAAGCAGTTTGTCTCTGAAAGTTTCGAATGAAATGTTTAGATTCTTATTACTCCAAGGAACTGTTACAACCATATTTTGAATGTGTGCTTCATTATTAATTATGGAAGAAATGTGCACAATTACATTTCCCCGATAGTCTTCTTTTATTGGGATATCAAATTGCTTTTGTTTGTTATCAAGAGTAATCCATTCTTTATTAATTATCACTCCGTCAAGCTCAATTTCGTACAGCACTTTTACATTTTTTGCAGCCGAACCGATTAACAATTTTGCTGTTTCCCCCGGTTCATATTTTTTATTATCAAAATAAATCCAACTTGCTTCTGGCAATGGGACCTTTTCCGAATTTGGATTGAACAAGGTAAAATATTTAACCAGTTCGACCGGAGTTCCGTTTTTATCTTTTGTCTTCAGGATCAAAACATACTTACCCGGCTGCCACTCAGTCTGGTTTTTGAATTTAATAAACGAACTGTCGACAGTAGTAAAGCTTGTTTCGAAAACTTTTCTTTCTTTGTCCCAGTTGAAGTATTCATTCTCTTCATTATAAATATCGTGTTGAAAGTTCTGGTAGAACTCTTCTTTTGTCATAAGAAATTTATCAGGCTTTGACCACAATCTGTTTCTGAAAACTCTTTCCGGAGTTTTCAATTTGTAAACTTCAATGGCTATCTGTGCCGGTTCAAACTGCCCATTCAGATTTGTTGTGGAAACCTGGTATCTATCTATTTTATATGAATTTACAATCTCAGGTAAATTAATGTTTGTGACTAATGCTATATAACCGGCACTTACATTTGTCTGCGAAGAATGAGTCTCACCTGTAACATCGACAACATCTGCATAAACAGTATAATTAAAAACAGGTTTTGTTTCTTTTGGAATTGAAAGATCAGGGATTAATTCAAAATCAATTTTAAATTTTCCTTCATTATTAGTTGTGGTAACTCCATTTGCTATTTCCATCTGCTGGTTGTTTCCCCAGTACCAGTTGTAATAACTCCTCCATCCGTAATAGAAATATGGAAATGATGTTGTTCTAACAACACGGTATTTTACTTCAACATCATTCAGGTTTGCACCGGAATATGTTTTTGCAAAACCGGTTGCGGTTACTTTGTCATTTAAAGAATAGCTTCCTTTAACCGGATCAAATTTTACTTCAAACTTTGGACGCTTGTATTCTTCAACTCTGAAATACTGTGAACCGTTTTCATTTGCCAGATAATATTGCCCGCCAATCTTTCCAGTCGGGATAGTAAACTTTCCATTGAATGTGCCATATTCATTCGTTTTAAGATTTACATCCGCGATCTTCTGGCTGTTAGCATCATAAAATGTAATTGTTGTGTTCTGATTGGTTACAATTTTATTTTCTTTTTTCCCATCCGTATTAACCATTAAACCTTTGAAGTAAACTTCCTGTCCGGGTCTGTAAATTGCCCTATCCAAAAAGAAGAAAGTTACATTTCGTTTAACCCTGTTTTCCTGGTAGTAATTTGGATAATAGTTTTGTGATTCGAACCGATCATCGCCGTTTATAAAAACAGCTTTGTACTGATTATACTGCCTGTCTTCCTTTGTAAATTCATAAAATCCTTCACTGTTTGTCTTTCCATTTTCAATTTTGAAGAACTGGTATTCTTTTTCATCTGGCACATACTTTTGTCCGTAAATTTCAACTTTGATATCAGACAGCGGTTGACCAGATTCACGGTTGAGAACATAAAATTGTTCAACATTTTTTTCTTTACTCCTTCTTATATAACTGATGTTTGTAACCCACGTCTTGCTGTAACCAACAGCATTTTTTTGATAACTAAAGTTCTTATCTGTTGCAATTAAAATTAAATATTGTCCGACGGGTAATTTCTGCATTTTTATTTCAACTGAATGATGCTGAAAATCTTTATCATCAGGAAGCTCAAGTGACCACTGTTTTTCTGCCGGCTGTTTCGTATAATAATTAATAAAATCCTGTGTGTTTTTCCCCTTTTCTTTTGATTCCAGCGATTCGTTCCATCTAACAATTCTCACAAATATCTTTGAAGAATTTTTGTAAGAAATCAGTGCTCTGAAAGGCTGATCGGGGATGTTCCCAAATTCAGTTGTGAACTGAAGGTTTTTCTGGAGAATTGTGTTCCGAAGCCAGCTGCATTCACCTGCACCAAAGTTGTCAGGAAATTTTTTAATTGCAGTATTGCAGATTTCCAGAGCAGTTTTCAAATCCCATTTGTGATTATCCGAAACCGAAGCATTGAACTTCATTCCTTCATCGTAATAATATTTTGCTTTGTTGAAGGAAACCAGGGATGAATATGGAATCCCGGCATATTGCTTTTCCATTTTCAACAATGCATTTAAGTATAAACTGTCTTTCTCAGGATTGATGCTGTTGCTTCTTACAAAATTTATTCTTGCAAGATCTACATCAATCAGCGCATCTTTTTCTTTATCATTAAGATGAAAAGCAATTAAATTTTGATAAAGTTGGATAGCATAAAACTTAAGCGAGAGCGAATCTTTAGTCTCATATTTTATTTCTACAAAATCTTCTATAGGAGAAAAATCATCAGAGTTTTTTAATTCAAATTTGTAAACAGGATCAGTAACCGATGCTTCATCATTTACAAAAAAGGAAAGAGCCTGGTGAGCCAACAAATCATATAAAGTCGGACGAAGATAAGCCTGTTGAGAATCGCTGTAGTATAAAATATCTGCAAAATCTTTTAACGGAATTTTCTTCAATTCATCACTCTTCTCAAGTGATGCGTTGTAATATTTTACAACTTCACTGATAAGCCTAGGTAAATCCCACGTTTGGAAATCTTCATTATCAAAATTTACTGTTTCTGTTCTTTGCTGAAATCTCCATCGGTTGTTCTGGTAATACTGCCAGTAAATATTAGCAAGAATAGATTTTAAAATTGCATTTGCGGGGAAGGATGCATTGTCAATTTCCGACTTAACATCATTAATGATTTTTACGTGGCTGTCTTCTTCTGTATAGTTTGAGTACTTCAGCTTGTAAAAAATAGTTTTTATGAATTGCGGCTGGTTGTGATCTTTTTTCGCGGCAGCATATATTTCTTCCACAACTTCAAGTGCGGATCGGGTTAGTCCCTGCTGCTCAAGTGAATCAACTTTATGCCAGGCTGATTTATAATCATCACCGGAGTTGAAGTTATACTTTACCTGTTTACCAGGCTTTAACAATGTGAATCCCGGGATAATGTTTGAAAAAGCAAAGAAGAGAAATGTTGCCGGAATAAAAAGGAGGAATAAATATTTATGTTTCATAACCGTTCTTTCTGAAAGTTCATAATAATTATTAAAACAATTTTCCAATCTCCACAAATAACACGGGTATTTTACTTTTTGAGGGAGGATTGGTTCCAGAAAAATTTTAAGAATAGTCCAAATTTACGAAATGATTTGCAGGAAAGGGATTAGTAAATTATTAGGATTTATTGTTGATTAGTTTTTTTGCAAGATTAATATCTTCTTTTGTTGTAATTTTAAAATTTAATGCCGCTCCTTCAACTATATTAATTTTTTCACCGATTCTTTTCACAAGCATTGATTCATCTGTTCCAAAAAATTTATCTTTTTTAGCTTTCAGCATCGCTTTTTTTAGTGAACCAAATTTAAAAATCTGAGGAGTTTGAACGTAAAAAATATTTTCCCTGTCAACGTAAGTTTCTACTTTGTTTTTTCCTCTAACAAGAGTGTCTTTTGCAGGCAGGCAGACTAAAGCATTTCCTTTTTCTTTTGCTGTTTTTATTGCATTATTCAATGTCTGAAGCGGGAGTAAAGCTCTTGCAGCATCGTGAACGACCACAAGATCATTCTTATTCAAAGAGATTGAATTCAGTGCATTGAAAACCGAATCCTGTCTTTCCTTTCCTCCTTTAACAATTTTTGAAACTTTGTTTAGTTTGTATTTTTTTATAATTTTTTCAAGAGTAGAAAAGTAATTTGGATCTGCTGCAATAACTATTTCATTTACAAGTTTGCATTTCTGGAATGTCTGGAGTGGATAAACGATAAGCTCTTTACCGTTAAACTTCCGGTACTGTTTAGGAGTGGCACTGCCACTCCTTGTACCTTTCCCGCCTGCGGGAATAATTACAACAACTTTCATATAATCAGCATTGCATCGCCATAGCTGAGGAATTTATATTTTTCCTTTAAAGCTTTTTTGTATGCTTTAAGAACAAAGTCGGTATCTGCAAAAGCACCTACAAGCATAAGCAAAGTTGATTCAGGCATATGGAAATTTGTAATCAGCTTGCTGGTGATTTTAAAATCGTAAGGCGGATAAATAAACTTGTCTGTCCAGCCGCGGTTAGGTTTTACAAAACCATCTGCGGTTGTGCTGGTTTCGAGCGCCCGGCAGGTGCTTGTTCCAACAACAAAAATATTATGTTTGGCGTGCATCGCTTTATTAATATGTTCTGCAGACTTGGCAGTAATCTCAAAATATTCCGAGTCCATTTTGTGTTTTGTAAGATCTTCAACTTCAACGGGTCTGAATGTTCCCAAACCGATATGAAGAATAACCGGAACAATCTCAATTCCTTTCTTTTCAATTTTGCTTAAGAGCTGTTTGGTAAAATGCAAACCTGCTGTTGGCGCAGCCACTGAGCCATCAACTCTTGCAAATACAGTCTGGTAATCTTCTCTGTCGGAAGGCTCAGCTTCTCTTTTTATGTATGGAGGAAGCGGTGTAATGCCAATCTTTTCAACAGCTTTAAATATGCTTTCACTCTGGTTAAATCTAACGGTTCTTCCGCGGGATGTTGTATTGTCGATTACTTCACACCAGAGCTTATCATTAAAATAAATTTTGTTCCCTATCCTTACTTTTCTTGCCGGATCAACAATTACATCCCAGATACATTCTTCAGCATTTAATTCTCGCAGAAGGAATACCTCAATTTTTGCGTTAGTTTTTTCTTTTTTTCCAAACAGTCTGGCCTGGAAAACCCTGGTTTCATTTACTACAAGCACATCACCTTTGGACATATAGTTAACAACATCAGAAAATTTTTTTGTTTCAATCTCCTCTGTTTGTCTATCCAGCACCATTAATTTTGCTTTATCCCTTTTAGAAGCAGGATATTTTGCAATTGCTGTTTTAGGTAAATTATATTTAAAATCTGATAGCTTCATTCTTTTAACCTTTTTTCGTTAAAGATAAACCGGCAGAAGGAGCTAACCCTCTGCCTGTAACATTAATTTATATTTACTTCTTTGATGATTTTTTCTTTTTGCTTTTTGCTGCTTTAGCTGATTTTTTTATATTCTTCTTTTTACTGGCTTTCATTTCATTTACTACAGCTCTTGCAGCAGCCAGCCTTGCAATCGGAACTCTGAATGGTGAACAGCTAACATAATTTAATCCTACCCTGTGGCAGAATTCAACAGATGAAGGTTCGCCGCCATGTTCACCACAAATTCCTACTTTCAGATTTTCTCTTGTTGAACGACCTTTTTCAGTTCCCATTTTTACAAGCTGACCAACTCCCGATTGATCAATTGCTTCAAATGGATCTGTCGGTAAAATTTCATTCTGAACATAAAGTGGAAGGAATTTTCCTGCATCGTCTCTTGATAATCCGAAAGTTGTTTGAGTAAGATCGTTTGTCCCGAAACTGAAAAACTCTGCACGAGTAGCAATTTCATCAGCAGTTAAAGCTGCTCTAGGAAGTTCAATCATTGTTCCAACAAGATAATTAACTTTTATTCCCTTTTCCTTCATAACTTCTTTTGCAACTTTTCTAACAATTTCTTCCTGCAGCTTGAATTCATTTATATGTCCAACCAGCGGAATCATAATTTCAGGTTTTACTTTTATTTTATCTTTTGCTACATCACAGGCAGCTTCAATAATTGCACGTGCCTGCATTTCAGTTATTTCCGGGAATACTACCCCTAGTCTGCATCCTCTGAATCCTAACATCGGGTTAAATTCATGAAGGCTTTCAATTTTCTCCTGAAGTTTTTGAACCGAGATTCCGAGCGAATCAGCAACTTCTTTAATTTCTTTTTCAGAATGAGGAAGAAATTCATGCAATGGTGGATCCAATGTTCTGATAGTAACCGGTTTCCCGTGCATTACCCTGAATATTCCAGCAAAGTCTTCTCTTTGTAAAGGGAGCAGTTCATCCAGTGCAGCTTTTCTTTCTGCAACTGTATCAGATACTATCATCTTTCTAACAGAAAGTATTCTTTCACCGCCGAAAAACATATGCTCAGTTCTGCAAAGCCCGATACCTTCAGCACCAAATGCAATTGCATTAGCAGCCTGGTCCGGCTGATCGGCATTAGTTCTTACATTAAGTCTTCTAAGCTTATCTGCCCAGTTCATCAAGCTATTATATGTCTGGAAGACGGAAGAATCTTTTTCTTTTAAAGTTTTAGTCAGAAGAACCTGGATTACTTCCGATGGTTTCGTTTCAAGCTTGCCCTGAATTACTTCACCTGTTGTTCCATCTATAGAAATGTAATCACCTTCTTTAACTACAATATTTTTTCCTTCAACACCGATTGTTCTTTCTTTATAATTAATTTTTAATGAGCCACATCCTGCAACACAAACTTTGCCCATTTGTCTTGCAACCAGCGCCGCGTGTGAAGTCATTCCGCCTCTTGCGGTAAGGATACCTTCGGAAGCATTCATTCCTTTTATATCTTCAGGTGATGTTTCTATTCTTACAAGAATAACAGGTTCACCACCCTTTGCCATTTCTTCAGCATCCTGTGCGCTTAATGCAACTTTTCCAGAAGCTGCACCCGGACCGGCATTCAATCCTTTGGCAAGAAGTCTTCCGTTATCAATCGCTTTTCTTTTTTCATCCAGATCAAAAATTGGTCTGAGTAGTTGGTTCAACTGGTTTGGTTCGATACGTGCAATCGCTTCCTCTTTGCTGATTAATTTTTCTTTAACCATATCAACAGCCATTTTGATAGCGGCGAAACCGGTTCTCTTTCCAACACGGCATTGCAGCATCCAGAGTTTTCCCTGCTGAATGGTAAACTCAACATCCATCATTTCCTTATAATGTTTTTCTAGATTTGTCCTGATAGTATCAAGCTGTTTATAAATTGAAGGATTATCTTTTTTCAATTCTGAAATCGGATGTGGAGTTCTTGTACCGGCAACTACATCCTCACCCTGCGCATTGAAAAGATATTCACCATAAAATACATTCTCCCCGCTAGCAGGATCGCGGGTAAAGGCAACACCTGTTCCTGAATCATCACCCATATTACCAAATACCATAGACTGCACATTAACTGCAGTTCCCCAGGATTCAGGAATCTGATTTAATTTTCTGTAAACAATTGCCCTGTCATTCATCCAGCTTCCGAACACTGCACCAACTGCTCCCCACATTTGTTCAACCGGATCGGTGGGAAAATCATGACCTGTTTTTTCTTTTATGGCTTTTTTGAATTCTTCAACAAGTTCTTTTAAATCATCCGAGTTTAATTCTGTATCGAGTTTAACTCCTTTGGAATGTTTTTTCTTTTCGATAATGACTTCAAAAGGATCTTCTTCGTGCTTATCAACCGGTTTTAATCCAAGAACAACATCGCCATACATCTGAACAAATCTTCTGTACGAGTCGTAAGCAAATCTCTCATTCCCGGTTTTATTAATTAATCCTTTAACTGTAACATCATTTAAACCCAGATTCAAAATTGTATCCATCATTCCGGGCATTGAAGCTCTTGCACCGGAACGAACAGAAACGAGCAACGGGTTTTCCGGATTTCCAAAATTTGCTCCCATTTCTTTTTCTATTTTCTTTAATGCTTCCTGAACCTGAGCTTTTAACTCTTTTGGATATTTATTTTTGTTTTGATAATAATAAGTGCAGACTTCAGTTGTGATTGTAAATCCGGCTGGTACCGGCATTCCAATGTTAACCATCTCGGCAAGGTTTGCACCTTTTCCACCGAGCAACGATTTCATATCGGCTTTTCCATCGGCTCTTTTTCCTCCGAAAAAGTAGACATATTTGATCTTCTTTGGCATCTAGACTACCTCCGTATGTAGTTTAATTCTTTGTTACTTCAGTTAAGTTAGTTTATATTTTTCAGGATGAAATTTCTGAAAGAGCTTTCATCATCCATTTTCATTTTTATTTTAAGATAAAAAATATCTATATCATCAAGATCAACAGTATAACTTGTCAGCTTAACTGCATCTTTTTCTGTTGTTACAACAGAGTGTGAATTTGTTGAATAAAATTTTTTCCTGATCTCCTGTACATCATTAATCGTATAATTTTTATGATCCCTGAAAATTAATTTGTTTGATGTATCAACATTAGTCTGTGAAAGTACATTTAAAAAAGATTTTGGATTTGCGATACCCGAAACAACAAGACTTTTTTGTCCTTTAAATTCTTCTAATGAATATTCAGCTTTTGTTTTTAAATCAATAAAGCTAATTGCTTTATAGTAAGCATAAAAAACAGGTTTCTCCGGAATCTTTTTAATTAAATCACCTGGCAGTTCTTTACGAGCCATGAATTTCCGGTTGAAAATAATTGCATCAGCTCTTTTAAGAGAATTAAAGGATTCTCTCATCAATCCAACTGGCAATAAAGTTTTTGAAACCGAATTACCTTCAACCAGAAATCTTTGATCCATCAATACAAGATCAACATTTCTTAAAATCCATCTATGCTGAAAAGCATCATCAAGAACTAAAGTATCAATTCCTGTTTGATCAATTAATTTTTCTGCACCTTCAACCCTGTTTTCACAAACAGCAGCTGGCACTTTGCAGTCCATCACTGTGTGATAAATTTCGTCTCCGCTTTTTTCAACATTTGTCAAAATTTTACTTCCGTCGGATACAAAAATAAAGCCTTTTGAGCTTCGACCGTAGCCACGACTAAGAACTCCGACCTTTTTTCCTTCATTTTTAAGCATTTCAGTTAAAAAAATCGTTGCTGGCGTCTTACCCGAGCCGCCAATTGTGATATTCCCCACAGATATTACAGTTGCATTTACTTTTTTTGACTGGAAAATGCCTTTATCAAAAAAATAATTTCTGATGGATGATAGCATCCAGTAAACCGGGACAAAAGGATATAAAAATACTCTAATAATCATAAAATCTCAGTTAGAAATTCCGGCTTGTTTCTGTAAATCATTCAATTGCTGTTCACATTTTAATATCATTTCCGAAGTTTGATCATAGTTTAATTCTGATGAAATAAAAATCGGATCAGAAAAAATCACATTTGCCTGTGAAAAAAAATACGGCACTTCAAAATGATCCCAGCTTTTTAATACTTTTTTTCTTTTATACGCAACACCCAAAAGTACTAACGGAACCTGCGATTTTTTTGCAGCGACAACAGCACCGGCTTTAAATTTATAACCTGGTCCCCTTGGTCCATCAGGTGTAATTGCAACTGAATAATTTTGTTTAATCAGATCAATGATATTTCCAAGTGCAGCCTCACCACCAGAACTGCTTGACCCACGAACAACTTTGTAATTCCAATGTTCCAAAAGTTTTGTTAATAATTCACCGTCTTTACTCTGACTTATTAATGCAGCCATATTTTTCCTGTTCTGTATAAACCAAGGCACAAGCATTGTCCCATGCCAGAACGCAATAACAAAATTTTCTTTGTTATCAATCAGATCATCAATTGTTTTTTTGTTCCTGATTTTAATCTTTAAACTTTTGCACAGCAGAGTAACGGCTGATTTTATAAAAATGTTGCCAATAAATTTCAGTGTTCTTCTTTTAAGTGATTTAAGACTCATTCATCAATGCTAAAATACTTTTGGCTGCTTTTTCTGAAGCTCCGGCTTCACCAAGCAGATTTTTAATTTTTCCCAGACTTGCTTTAATTCTTTTATATTCTGAATCATTGGACAGTATTTTTTGACTTTGTTCGAAAATATTATGTTCATTTACTTCCGATTGAATTAATTCCGGCACAACACTCTCACCTAAAATAATATTTGCCATTGCAATCTTATCAATCTTTATAAGATTACTCCCGATTAGATATGAAGCGGCACTTGTTTTATAAACTACAACCATGGGTAAAGAAAAATAACCGGCCTCAAGAGTTGAAGTTCCGGACTTGATAATTCCAAACTTCGAATACTTCATTAACTCATAAGTAAGGTCTGAAGCCAGATTAAATTTTATTCCGTTTGCTAATTCATTAAAAATACTCATTTCAATGTTTGAAGAACACGCAACAACAATCTGCAATTTAAATTTGTCTGAAAGCTTATTAGCTGCTTTTATTACTTCCGGGAAAATTCTTTCAATTTCCTGTTTCCTGCTTCCGGGCAGTAACAATAAAATTTCTTTTCCTTTTTCAAGATTTAATTTTTCGTAAAGTTCATCTCGTGATAGAAAAGAATAGCTGTTCACCCTTTCAACAAGAGGGTGACCGACAAATTCAACATCTACGTCTAATTTTTTATAAAAATCTTTTTCAAATGGAAAAATCACAAGCATTTTTTCAATGAACTTCTGAATCTTTTTTACTCTTCCAGCTCCCCAGGCCCAAAGCTGCGGACTTACGTAATAAAAAATTTTCACTCTCAATTTTTTCAATTCAGGAGTAATATTCAGATTGAAGCCTGGATAATCGATCAGCACAGCATACTTTATTTTATTATCTGCGACTCTTTCTAAAATTTTGTTCCTTACTTTTCTGATAAAGGGATAATGCTTCAACACTTCCCAGAAACCTAAGAATGCCATCTGGTTTATATGAAAGATCAAATCCATTCCCGCACTTTTCATTTTCTCTCCACCGATTCCGGAAATTTTCAGTGATGGATTCATTTTTTTAAATTGTTCAATTAATCCTGCTCCAATCAAGTCTCCTGAAACTTCCCCCGCAATTATTAATATTTCCTCATCGTTTGTCATCAGATCAAATCATATTATTTTTTATAAGCCAGATAACCAGCATAGATAATGAAATAAAAAGAAAAGCCTGCAATGTTCTTGTTTCAGATTTTAATCCTTTCTTAAAGTTCACCTGAGGTTGAATAATTTTTTCATTTTTGTACGGAGTAATTCTCGGGAAAAAAGCAGGAACGTTTTTTTTGAACTCCTCATAATCTGGTCCATATTTTTTTGCAAGATATTCTTCCTCTTCACCAACAATCAAAAAATATTGAAAAAGAAAAAAGAGCAAAGCAATAATCTGCAAATAAGGAAAAAGTGAAAAAGACATTATTCCCAAACCGAAATACATTAAAATATTCCCGATGTAAAGCGGATTTCTTACATGAGCAAATGGCCCGCTGATAACAAGGTATGAGCTGCCAACTCCACTTGTTGTCCTTGTTTCACTTCCAGCCCAGCTAACACCCCAGAATCTTATTAATTCTCCGATTAAAGCAACAGCAAACCCAGCGATTAAACTGATTTGGCTTGCGTTAAAAAAAATGTACATTATAACCAAAAACGGAAGTGGAGTGTAGCTTCTATATTTAAAAAATATCTTTGCGAGTTTATTCAAAAAATATGCTCAATCTTTTTTAGTGTTCAACAATATAAGCTTCACGTCTTTTTAACTGTGCCTGGTGTCTTTTTTTCAATCTCTTTTTATTCATTAGCTCTTCCAGCCTGCTGATAACATCATAAAATCTTTTGAATGGGAAATAGGTTATTCTTTCCATTTCGCAAAATCTTAACAGGTCACTTTTTGCAAAAATAAAATCACTGTAAAGCACAGCATCTTTATCTGAATTTCCATCGCCGATAAAGACGGTATAATCATCATCACTGCTGTTATTTATAATATGGTCTCTTTTACAGTTTGCAGAGCTGACAAAGTCAGCTTTAAAATAAGGAAATGACGGAATAAGTTTTCCATTTTTTACTTCCAATGTATTTGCAAAATATTTTAAACCATTTAGGTTTTCTCTTTCCAATATTTTTTTAAGATAATAATCGAATCCATCGCTTAAAACAAAAATTTCAAACTCATTATCCTGACAAAAATTAATAAATTCTGAAAAATCATCTTCGATTTCAATTTTGTCTATAAAATTATTTAATTCAGTTTGGTCAATAATACCGGTAGATTCACATAAAACTTCCCAGCATTCGCGTGATGAAATTCTGTCACTCAGCAGATCATCAATAACTTTATTTACAATTTCCGATTTGCCAAACTTCCTGAAAATACCTTCCCCGACATCTTCTTTTGTTATCGTCCCATCAAAGTCAACAAATATTTTGAAATTCTTTTTCTGCATCTGTTTTTTACTGAATCACTTTTCCTAAAATTTGAATTAAAAGGTGTGTGAATTCAAACTAAGAGACAAGATTCAGGTCCTCGTTGAACCTGACACTTACAAGCTTTGAAATTCCCTCTTCCTGCATAGTAACCCCGTAAAGTGTTTCTGCAGATTCCATTGTTCTTTTGTTATGGGTTACAACAATGAATTGAGTATCCTTGCTGAAATCTTTTAAAATTCTGGTGAAGCGGTCAATGTTCGCATCATCAAGCGGCGCATCAATTTCATCAAGAATACAGAACGGACTTGGTTTTACAAGATAAATTGCAAACAATAATGCAATTGCAGTTAAAGTTTTTTCACCTCCTGATAACAGTTCGATTGAAGTCGGACGTTTTCCTTTCGGCTTTGCAATTATTTCAATCTTTGCTTCAAGCGGATCTGCATCTTCTTCAAGCCTGAGATCTGCTTCATCACCGGGATTAAAAAGTGTTCGAAAAACTTTAATGAAATTTTCTTTTATAAGATTAAAAGTTTCAGAAAATTTTTCCTGTGCAGTCCGGTTAATTTCTTCAATGGTTTGAATCACATCTTTTTCAGAAGCAACAAGGTCGTCTCTTTGCTTATTTAAAAATTCCAATCTCTTTTTTTCTTCTTCATATTCTGAATATGCAAGCAGATTAATCGGACCGAGGTTCCTAATCCGCTGCTTTAATTCATGAACTTCAGTTGACTTCGAGTCAAAATCAAAATTATCAAGATCATCAAAATCTTTAACCTCAAGCTTTATAGAATAATTTTCATCAATATGATCAACAAGATTCTTCTTTTTCATTTTTATTTCATTTGAACGGATATCAGAATCTCTTATTTCATCCGAGATTTTATCTTTTTCAGAACGAATATTATTTACATCTGTTTCCAGCTTATCCAGTTTTGATTTAACTTCGCGGTAATCAGATTCTATTTTTTCTTCTTCAGACTGCAGGTTATTTTTAACTTCTTCAAGTATAGAAATTTCTTTTTCGTAATCACCAATTTTTCCCTGTAAAATATTTATTTCATTGTTTGCATTTTCAATATCGGATTTTCTTCTGTCTATAGTTTTATTTATTGTTTCAATGGAAGATTCAGACTGTTTAATTGAACTTTCAAGATTCCTTTTTTCGCCATACATTCTTTCAAGATCAAGTTTCATTTCATTGTATGAGGTAACCATCGAATTAAATTCGAGATTAAAGGAATTAAATTCTTCCTCAAGTTCCTGCAAAGCACGGCGAGCAAGTTCAGCATTATTATTTGCTTCATCGAGTTTTTTTGATGCTTCAATTAGCTGATTATCAATTTTATTTGATTCGGAAGCAAGGTTTTGAATCTGCTGATACAATTTCTCTATTTCATCATTAGCTTTTTTCTTTTCGAATTCAATTTGTGCAATTTGCTTGTCAAGATTTGCAAGATCATTAACCAGCATTCTTCCTCTTTCAGAAAGCAGCTTCAAATCAATCTTGCTGATTTTTTCTTCGATATATTTTATTTTTTCAGAAAGTTTTTCAAGATTTGTTTTACGAACTGGCAACTCATTTTTTAACTCATCAAGATATTGTTTTTTACCAAACAAAGATTCCTCAATTTTTAAAGGAGCACCGCCTTCAACTACTCCGTTTGAATCAATAAATTCTCCGTTCGGAGTTACAAAACCAAACTCGCGGAATTTTTTTGAGAGTCCAAAAGCTGTTTCAATATTTTCAACCAGGGCAACATCGTCCAGAATATTTTCAAAGAATGAAAACCATTGAGTCTCTGTCTTCAACAGCTTTGAGGCCCAGCTTTTAAAGCCATTTTGATTCTCGAGCTTTTTTCTTTTTCTTTTATAAATAAAATTCTGGATTGATGATGTATATTTTTTCCCGGGATCAGAATTATTCTTTAATAAAAATGAAGCCCTGCCAAGCTCATTATTTTTTAAAAATTCAAGGCCATTCTTAACGTCTTCAATTGAGGAAACAAGTATGCTGCTTAAATTATTTTTTAATGCGGCTTCAACTGCAGGTCGGTAATTTTCATCTGCGTTGCCAACATTTGCAAGTAAAGCCGGAGTAGTTTTACTCCATTCCGAATTAGAAAGCAGCGCTTTGGTCCCTTTTGAAACACCTTCAAGGTTATCGACAAGGTTTTGAATAAAGAGAATTTTTTCCTCAATGGATTTTAAAACGCTTCTGCTTTCAAGCTCTTCATTTTTTAAACTGCTTAATTCTTTTTCAAGCTTTTCTTTTTCAGCAAGCTTTGAAGTGTAATCGGATTCTGCTTCATTCAACTTCTGGGAGACTGATTCCCTTTCTTCAGTAAGGCTTTCAATATAGCCAACTGTTTTGGCAACATCATTAGTATGCGACTGGATTTTTTTGTTCAGATCATTTATAGCATTATTTTTAGTGGCAAGTGAAATTTTCAGATTTTCAAATTCATTTTCCCTTGTACTAAGAATTTTCATCTGGTCAACAATAATATCCGATTGGGATTTAATCCTTGCTCTCTTTTTATCAAGCATTTCTTTGTTGTCTTCAACACTGCCAAGAGATGATTTCTGCTTCTGTTCAAATTCAGTTATTTGTCTTCCGGTTTCTTCCAGTTGCTGTTTCAGGTTTTCAATTTCTTTTTCCGTAGAGACTTTTCTGTTTTTCAATTCTTCAAGTTCTGCGGAAGATCTTTCTATATTTGACTTAAGAGAATTTTTTCTTTCTTCAGAAACTGAAAGAAGATTTTTTACGTTGAATATTTTTTCTGTCTGGTTTTCAACTTCGGTTCTTTTTTCTTTTAACTTATGTTCAATTTCCCGGGATTGTTTTCGAAGGGAAGAAAGTTCATCTATCGATTTATTGACTTCGGATTCAAGCCTTATTTTATTATTCAAAAGATTTTCACGTTTCTTAACCAACTCTTTAGAATCTTTTTCCAGCATTGAGAATTCTCTTTCAGAAAGACCAATTTCAAGCTCTCTTAAAGTGGCTGAAAGATTATTATATCTGTCCGCTTTACGTGCTTGTCTTTCCAGCGAGTTTACACTTTTAGTTACCTCGGAAACAATATCAGTAACTCTTGTAAGATCACTTTTAACTTCATCTAGTTTCCTGAGTGCAAGTCTTCTTCGCAACTTATATTTATTAACTCCGGCAGCTTCTTCAAACAAAACTCTTCTCTCCTCTGCTTTGCTGCTCAGAATAGTTTCAACCATTTTCAGTTCGATAACAGAATAAGCATTTGCGCCTATACCGGTATCCATAAAAAGATTTACAATATCTTTTAGCCTGCATATATTTTTGTTAAGAAGATATTCGCTTTCACCAGAGCGGAAAATTCTTCTTGTGATTGTAACATCTGTATATTCTGTAGGAAGGATACCTTTTGTGTTTTCAATAATGAGTGAAACTTCCGCCATTCCCATTGGTTTTTTTGACGAAGTTCCATTGAAGATCACGTTTTCCATTTTATCGCTACGTAAAGCACTGCTCCTCTGTTCACCCAGACACCAGCGGATTGCATCGACTATGTTTGTTTTTCCGCATCCATTAGGACCAACAATAGAAGTAACCCCTTCGTTAAACTTTATTAAGGTTTTCTGTGCAAAAGATTTAAAACCAAATATTTCAAGTTTTGATAAGTACAATTACCCTCTTATCCGAAAAGATTATATTGTTTAAATGTAAACAGCAAATACTGAATGGTTGAATTTTCAACTTCAAAATAGAAAAGCACAACAATGAAAAATGCAAGCAAAACTATTATAGAATAAAAATAAACACTTGCTGGTCTGGCATCAAAAATTACATATATTCCTTTCATAAGGCGGTATAAAATCCATATAACAACCAAAGCAAGTACAATATAAATGTAAACGTTAACTATATCCAGCACCAATACCCTATATAAAATAATTCCAACCGGGATAAGTAAAACCATAGGAAGGAATGACCAGATTACTGTAAAATAAATACTCGACATATAAACACGTGTCCGCACAAACAATGAAGCAATTTTTATAACAAGTGTAAGTATCACCAGGAAAGTAATACCAGCCAGTAGTAGCCAGATAATTGAAGTAAACGGATGCCAGCATAGGTAATCCGCTGCTTTAATAATTGTTTGACTTCCAAACGAAAGAAGAGACCTTTCAAAAACAACATTTTCTTTTAAGTAGTATAGTAGATTTCCTATTATTAGTGCACTTACAAAGGCAACAATTACACCCAGAAATGATGAATGAAATGCAGACATGATTCTTTGATCGCGGACATCTGCAAAAAAATTGTACGGTCTTAACAAAGCTCTTGAAGCATCTTCCCTGAACTTCTTTCCCGAATTAACAAGCACACCCATTAATAATGCAAGCAGTAATCCAAAGACAATGAAAACCATCGGGGAATCATCTTTTTTACTACCAATTGGTATTGTCACTTTTTCCTGGTTGTTTTGTTTGGCAAGAATGACTTTATAAGGAAGCCGGTTTGTTTTTCGTTCAATATCAATTAAACCAATGTTATAAATATTCTGCTCATCATAACCGGAGAGTAATGATGAATAATCACCTTTAAAATCAATAAATGTATTAATGAAATAACCAGATAAATTATTTGCGCTCGAATAATCAATTATATCCTCAAAATATTTTGCCTGTGCTTCATAGGAATGTTTATTAACATATCCGTCAGTATTTCCGATTGAAACAGGATACGTTGCTTCGGAAATTATAATTTTTGATTTGCCAAGATCTGAAAATAGTTTTTTAAGCTGCGGAGTTACTTCTTCCGGGTTTGTGTTAAGCAGCTCTATTCCATATAGATCAAGATTATTTATTTCGGAAATTTCCAGCGACCCAAATGAAGCATAAACAAGCTTTGAAGATTTTTCTTTTATAAATGATGCAAGGTTTGTAATTAAAGAAACGTGTGCCTGGTATTCCGGTAAATATGTACTTCCTAATCCTATCGCTGCAAAGGAACAATCTTTTGAATAAAATGATAAATAATTTGTTATAAAATTTTTACATCTTTGTATATAATTCTGATCCTGTGCAACCCCCGGTGGAATTATTGCAACAGGTAATTCAACAAACCCAAGCAAACCGTATTTATCACAAAGATGAAGCAGAAAAGGATGTGGAACAGATTTTTCAAATCGTACCGAATTGAATCCTGTTTGTTTTATTAGCTTAATATCATCTTCCATCCGTTCATAGGACATTATTTTTCCATACTGAGGATTAGATGGAACGTAAGTGACTCCCTTAAACTCAAATTGTTCGTTATTTAAAAGTGGTGAATCTTTTCCAATATTTAAATTATAAAAAGCCGTGCTGCTAGATGTTATATCCTTTAGGTTTTCCCCCTGCCATAATTCAATTTTGCAAACATATAAGTCAGGATTGGATGGCGACCAGAGTTCCGGCTTATTAATTTCAAGGGCCAGATCAACTTTCTGCTCAGAATTTCTTTTGAAATTAAAAATTTTTGTTTCAGATTCACGTACAACACTACTGTCATTGTAAAGAACCGAAACCTTCAAAGCAAAATCCTGTTTTTCAGATAATGAATCATTAAGAATTCTGAATTCATTATTCTTAATTAAAATTGAAAAATTAATTGTCCCTTTGTTTAACTTTTCGTTTAGTTCAGGTTTTAAATCAAATGAAGAAATACAAACATTAGGCTTTAAATGAATGAAAACATCGCTTGTAATTCCACCAAAATTTTGTGGAAATAAAAATCTTTGCCTGAAAGGTATCGTATTTTTGGAATCGAGTTCATATGAAAGCTGGACTGATAAGACATTCGGACGGTCTGCACGCAGGATATCTCTGGGTAAAATAATTGAAAACGGATATTCGCCACCGCTGTGCCGATAAATAATAAAATTGTTTACTGAAATATCTGCTGTATAATTAAGGCCAAAGAAAAATAATTCAAGAAGATTGTTGGTTAGTTGTGATTGAGTAAGAGAGAATTCTTTTTCAAAGACAAAACTTCCGCTTCCATCAAAAACTGATGGGACACGAATAGTTGTTTTTCCCTTTTCTTTGTCATCTGCTTTATAAACATTCCAGTTACCGTTAAGTGGAATTATTGATCTGGTTGAAGTGATATCAAAAAAAGTTTTTTCAGAGACAGGAATCTGGTATTTGGGTGAATCTTTGAAAATCACCTGTGAATGAAGGAAAATTTGCGAAAAGAGCACAAATAATATTACCTTCAGCAGGTAATTATTCTTAAGAAATACCATTAAGATCGTGTAAATATATTATTTTATAAAACTGGTAAATATACTAACGAATCGAGGGCAAATCAATTGATATACCTTTGAAATGAATAGTTTAGACAGATTTTATAAGAATATTTTTTAAGCAGATGCTATAATTGAAAGAAATGAATCCGCTTTTAGACAAGCACCGCCAACCAAAGCACCATCAATATCCTTTTGTGAAAGAAGCTCGCCAGAATTTTCAGGCTTAACACTTCCGCCATATTGAATTATTATTTTATCTGCAGCTTCGGACGAAAACAAATCGTTAACCAGACTTCTTATAAATGCATGTACTTCCTGGGCCTGTTCTGATGTTGCTGTTTTTCCTGTGCCTATTGCCCAGACAGGTTCATAGGCAATAATAATGTTGTTAATATCTTTTAACTCAACATCCTTCAAACCTGATTCAACCTGCTTTTTAACAACATCCTTTGTTGTTCCTGCTTCACGCTGTTCAAGTAATTCACCCACACAGAAAATCGGCTTTAATCCTGCTTCAAGAGATTTAATAATTTTTTTATTTATTATTTCATCGGACTCACCAAAAATATTCCTTCTTTCCGAATGCCCGAGAATAACATATTCACAGCCAACTGACTTTAACATCGAAGCAGAAACTTCTCCGGTAAATGCACCGCTTTCTTCAAAATACATATTTTGTGCACCGAGTTTAACACTTGTATTTTTTACAAGATTTGAAACTTCTGATAAAGAAGTGAAAGGTGGACAAATTATTACATCACAGTTTGGTTCTGATTGAAGTCCATTTAAAATATTTGAAACTAAGTTTTGTGATTGGGAAAGGTCTTTGTTCATTTTCCAGTTTCCGGCAATAACTTTTTTACGCATTGTTTCCTCTTTAATAAAATAATTTTGATTTAAAAGTTAACAAAGTGATAACCTTTCTTCAATTAGTTTTAATAAAGCAATTAAGGATATTGAGTTAATAATAAATTATTTTGTGTTGTAGAATTAGAAAGATAAAAAGTGAGCAAGTTTAAAATTCCAAAACAGGTGTTTATTCTCGGCCTGGTAAGTTTATTTACTGATATTGCCAGTGAAATGCTTTATCCTGTTACTCCTATTTTTCTAACAGCAGTTCTTGGTTCTTCAATGGCAGTTGTTGGATTAATTGAAGGAATTGCAGAAGTGACCGCGGGTTTTTTAAAGGGATATTTCGGAATTATTTCGGACAAGCTTAATAAAAGATCTATCTTCGTAAGGCTTGGATATGGAATTTCTGCACTTTCAAAACCTCTCCCGGGAATTTTTCCTGCAATATCCACGGTAATTATTTCACGAACGACTGACAGAATTGGTAAGGGAATAAGAACTGCTCCCCGGGATGCCTTGCTCGGCAGCTATTCTATAGAAAATTCAGGAGCTATTTTTGGATTTCACCGCGGAATGGATACACTTGGTGCTGCTCTCGGACCTCTCTTTGCTTTACTTATTCTTTATCTTTCTCCTGAAGATTATAAGCTTGTTTTTCTTATTGCTTTTATTCCATCAATAATTGCAGTTGCATTTACTCTTTTCATAAAGGATCAAAAAAAGGGGTTAAAAAAATCAGACAGGAAAAATTTTAAAGAGTTCTGGCAAACAGCACCGAAGCAATATAAATCTGTGTTACTTCTATTGACTCTTTTTTCTCTTGTTAACAGCAGCGACGTTTTTTTAATTCTTAAATCGAATGACATTTCCCAATCCGGAACACTTGCAATTTTAAGCTATGTTTTTTACAATCTGGTTTATGCCGGGTTTTCTTTTCCTCTCGGAAAACTCTCGGATAAATTCGGCAAAGCAAAAATATATTCAACAGGATTAATAATTTTTTCTGCTGTTTATTTGGGATTTGCTATCTCCTCTTCATTAATAATTATCTGGATTCTGTTCGCATTTTACGGAATTTATTCTGCATCAACCGAAGGAATTTCCAAAGCATGGGTTTCAGATTTTGTAGCAAACGAGCAGAAAGGAACAGCAATTGGTCTGCTTGCAATGCTGAATAGTTTAGCAATTATGCTAGGTTCACTAATGACCGGAATTTTATGGGATCAGTTTGGCTCTTCAGTTCCGTTTTTAATTTCCTCAACTGTAAGTTTAACAATTGCATTAATTATTGCCCTAAAATTCTTTAAGAAAAGATAAAACCAAATTTTCCCTCACTTCTTACTGAAAAGCTATTTTCTTATTTTTAGCATTAAATTTTAAGATTTAGAAGATATTTGATGGAAAAAGAAATTGCTGTAATTGCTGTCAGTGGCGGACTCGATAGTTGCGTTACGGCCGCAATTGCAAATGAAAAATATAAGCTTGCATTTGCCCACTTTAATTATGGGCAGCGAACCGAAAGAAGAGAACTGAAAGCCTTTAACGATATTGCAAATTATTATAATGTAAATAACAAACTGGTTTTTGACTTAAAACATCTGGCAAATATCGGTGGTTCTTCATTGACAGATAAAAAAATAAAAGTTGCAAGGGCAAATCTGTCTAGTAAAGAAATCCCTGCATCTTATGTCCCATTCAGAAATGCAAATATACTTTCTGCTTGTGTAAGCTGGGCAGAAGTTATAAATGCAAAAGCTGTTTTTATAGGAGCTGTTTATGAAGATGCATCCGGCTATCCGGATTGCAGACCTATTTTTTTTCAGGCTTTCCAGAATGTAATTGGTTTGGGTACAAAACCGGAAACCAGTATCTCAATAGAAACACCGGTTATAAAATTATCAAAAGCAGAAATTATTAAACTCGGTACAAAATTAAACGCACCTTTGGAACTCACCTGGTCCTGCTATAAAAATGAAGATATCGCTTGTGGGGTTTGTGATAGCTGTGCTTTTCGTTTAAGAGGATTCCAGCAGGCAAGAATAACGGATCCGATTCCTTACGTCGAAATTCCAAACTATTTATAAATAAAAATGAATCAAGGAACATAAATGCAAAAAAAAATAAAATTATTAGAAATATTTAAGAATCAATATCCTGACAGAGACTACAACATTGTTCACACTGCACCGGAATTTACTTCTGTTTGTCCGAAAACAGGACAGCCGGATTTCGGAACTATTGTAATTGAGTATGTGCCGGATAAACTATGCATTGAATTAAAATCATTAAAGCTTTATTTACAATCATACAGGAATGAAGGAATTTTTTACGAAACATTAACTAACCAAATTCTTGATGATCTTGTCAAAGTTTGTAAACCAAGATACATGCTTATAACTGCTGAGTTTACAACACGAGGGGGAATTTCTTCCATTATTGAAGCCGAATATGTAAGTGATGACTATCTTGAAGACTGAAATAGATTTTAATGAACGAAACATTAGCATATAAAGAAAAATTTATCCAAAAACGTGATCAGCTTTTTAAAAAGCATTCACGCCAGCACAATGCATTAAAGTTCAGCAAGGAATACAGCCTCTGGATTGAAGAGACAATAAGGGAACTTGCCGGTATGGGAGGCAAATACAATTTTGTTCTTGCATCCGCCGGAAGTTTCAGCCGCAGAGAACTATCACCCTATTCTGATATTGATTTGATGTTCATTGCAAAATCTATTCCTGAAAATGAAGAAGATATTTCCAGGATTGTAACTATGCTTTGGGATCATGGTTTGGAAGTTTCACATACAGTCAGGGATTTTTCTGATATTCAAAAATATATTGTTATTGATCTTCACACTTTTACACAATTCTTTGAAACACGTTATATCATCGGCTCAGAATCAATCTATAACGAATGGAATGAAACGTTATTTGCTTCTTTTACTGAAGATGCAAAGAAAGATTTAATCAACCAGATGATTGATGATATAAATGCGCGTTATGAAAAGCATGGTGATTCTCCAAAAATTCTTGAGCCAAACGTAAAGCTTTCTGCCGGTGGTTTAAGAGATTTGCAATCAGTTGAATGGATGTACATTTTTTCTCAAAAAGTATTACTTAACAAGCAGGAAGAAACAACACAGGTTGAAGCTTTCATCAGCTTGCTTGAAAAAAGCAAAATCACTTCACCTGATGAATGCAGAAGACTATTAGGAAGCTATAAACTAATTCTTGCAATCAGGAATCTGCTGCACCTCCATTCAAAACAGCGAACAGACAGGTTTGAATTTTCATCGCAAATAGAAATTGCAAATGTGTTCGGTTATTCAGAAGATGATCTTACCATTTTTATGAGTATGTATTATAAAGCAGCAAATATATTACACAGGTTCACCTGCTCGATGGTAAAAAAGTTTAAAGATGAAATTTCTTCGCCGATACCTGAATCACTGGCAATTGTTCTTGATGATGATTTCCAGATTCGCGGAAAGGTTATTTCATTAAGAAACGGTGCAAATGTTACCTTATCTGATATTCTTCGCGCATTTTATTATCGGGGTTTATATTCTGCAAGATTTGATGAAGCATTTCGTTCAGGAATAATAGATAAAGTTGAAGGACCTGAAAGTGTCCACTGGTATGAAGTCGCATCATCAGTTTTCTTCAGGGAGATATTAAAGCTTCCAACTAATGTAGGACAAACACTTAGCGCAATGAATGAGCTTGGCTTGCTTTCTGCTTTTATGCCTGAGTTCAGAGATCTTAATGGGTTTTTACAGCATGGAGTATATCACTGCTACACTGCTGATGAACATACGCTAATTGCTATGAAAAATGTGGAAAGCCTGAAAGATAAAAATTCAAATCTTGCAAAAATTTATAACAAGCTTCATGATAAAGAAATTTTATATTTAGCATTATTGTTTCACGACATTGCGAAACCAATTAACATCAGCGGACATGAAATTATTGGTGCTGAAATGGCTTCATCAATAATGCACAGACTCGGATACAGTGAAGAAGAAATTGATCGCGTTTCATTCCTGGTAAAAAATCATTTGTTCATGGAGCAGGTTGCATTCCGCAGGAATTTGAATGATCCCGAAACATTAAATAATTTCGCCAAACGTTTTAATTCAATTGAAGAACTGGATTTACTTTATTTGCTTACCTATGCAGATTTGTCGGCAGTGAATCCTGCAGTGTGGACAAGCTGGAAAAGCGATTTGCTTGAAGAGCTTTACAGGAAAAGCCGTGCAATGCTTGAAGAAAAAATCACGGGTGAAGATTTGCTTATGTCAACCACTTATGTTATTCCAACCGAAGTAAGCAAACATTCCGAGTTTATTGATGAAACACATGTCCAGGATCATTTTGATTCGATTAATGATGATACATATTCGCAAAACTTTTCTGTTGAGGAAATAGCCCGGCATATCGAAGAAATAAACCGGGGAACATCACTATCAGTTTTATTCAAAAATATTAATGGCTTTACAAATATTACCGTGATAACAAAAGATATTCCCGCATTACTTTCTAAAATCTGCGGAGTTTTTGCGATAAATGATGTAAATATTCATGATGCAAAAATATTTACAAGAAAAGACGGATTGGTTATTGATACATTCAATGTTACTGATTTCAGGACGCACAAAAAAATTACTACTGACCGATATGAAAAAATTAAGGATGATCTCGATGCTGTGATTAGCGGAATGCTGCAGCTTCAGAAGGAAGTTGCAATAATGAAATCAAGATGGAAAAGACTCGAGACAAAACTTTTTGGACGCTCCGGGAATGCTAAAATAACTTTTGATAATCACGAAAAATATACAATCATCGATGTCTCATCTCCCGACAGGCTTGGGTTTCTTTACCAGGTTACAAGAAAAATGAACGAGCTTGGAATTACTATCTACTTTGCAAAAATTTCAACTAAAGGAGATGACATAGTTGATTCGTTTTATGTTTTAAACCGGAACGGCAATAAAATTTCTCCAAATGATTTCGGGTTAATCCAGACTGAACTTACAGAAACTATTTCTCAACTATTGTAGGGAACAGAGATTGAAAGAAAACGAAAAACCAATTGGTGTATTTGATTCAGGAATCGGCGGGCTGACTGTTGTAAAAAGACTTTCAGCATTGTTACCTTCGGAAGATATAATTTATTTCGGCGACACAGCACGTGTACCTTACGGCTCTAAATCCAACTCTACAGTTATTGAATACTCAATTCAAAACACAAATTTTTTGCTTGGTAATAATGTTAAAGCAGTTGTGGTTGCATGCAATACTGCTTCTTCAATAGCAATTGGTGAACTCAAAAAAAGATTTGATGTACCTATTATCGGGATGATTGAACCCGGCGCTTCAATGGCATTAAACAAAACTAAAAATTTTAAAATAGGTGTGATTGGTACCAGGGCAACTACCGGCAACAAAGCGTACTCATCGGAAATTCTCAGGTTAAATAAAAAAGCAAACGTTGTGGAAAAAGCCTGTCCACTTTTTGTACCTATTGCAGAAGAAGGCTGGCTCGACCACAAAGCAACTTACGAAATTGCCGAAGAATATTTATCCGAATTAAGAAATCTTGGGATTGACACGCTTGTTTTAGGCTGCACACATTACCCGATTCTTTCTAATGTTATTCAGAAAGTTATTGGTGAAAATGTCACGTTGATAGATTCCGGGGTAGCATCTTCCGAAGTTGTGAAACTTGAATTAACAAAACTGGATTTATTAAATACAAATAATTCAGATAAGCCTGAAGGTAATGCTAAAGGCAAGCAGGAATTTTATGTGAGTGATATTCCTCTGAAGTTTAAAGAAGTAGCAGAGTTATTTTTAGGAAATAAGATTGATCACGTGCATAAAGTAGATTTGGAGACTTTAAGGCAAAAACTTTATTAAAGCTTTGCTCTATTCTGTTGAAAAATTATTGAGTTACTTTGTTTTCCTATTCTTTTCCTTTTCACAATCAATTGCCAATTACAACCTATTAACAAATTTAACATAAAATTCTTTTTTGTTACTCGCATCACTTGATATTATTTCTTACATTGATTTTAGAAAAACCAAGGGATTAAGTATGAAAGCTGAAAAAGCCCTGAAAATATTTTCCACCCAACCTTCCTTCCTTTGCTGCAATATTTTTTTAAGAGGTAATGATATGAATAAGATTAAAAATTTGACGATACGATTCTTTCTGTTTTTAATATTGCTATCCGCTTACAGCTTACCGCTAAAAGCTACAATCCACTACGTACAGCACGGGCAAGGCAATATTCCTCCATATTTGTCCTGGCAAGACGCAGCCGATTCAATTCAATCTGCAATAAATGTTTGTGCACCGGGAGATACGATAATAGTTGCTAACGGGGTTTATTATGAAGACCTTGTTATAAGCAGCATACCAATTTACCTGCTTGGCAGCAGTATGGATTCTACCGTAATAGATGGAACCGGGTTAAGCGATTCCACAATCTTTTTTGATAACTCAACCAGCACAATAGAAAATTTTAATATCTGGGGAAGAGGCATTGGAAGTTATAGCTATGCGGTAGCATATCAGGATTTAGCCCTCTCAATAAAAAACTGCAGAATTAGTAGAACAGGGTATGGAGTGGTTTCAATAGGTAACGCAGGAGTGTCTGCATATAATATTATATTAGAAACTATTACTGTACATGGTTTTGGTTTATTTAATAACAATAACAATATTATTTCAAATTGCTTAGTTTTGTTAAATACTGAACAATCAAGTGGTATTTATATAGGTGGTCCTAATCCTAACGCAATTTACACAATCATGAACAACATGATACTGTTTACAGGGATAAGGAATCCGGGACAGGGAATATATATTGGACTAGCCCAAAAAGTATACATATATAATAACCTGATCAGCAAGTTTTTGGAAAACATATATGTAGATGGTATAGCTGATACTGTTTTTATTAAAAATGATAATTTATGTTATTCAAATTATACAAGTGTATTCACAGATGGAGCCACATACAATATTATTGTAAATGATATTAATTTGACAAAAAATAATATAGGTATAAATGGCGGTACCCAAACAAAATCAGACTATAATATATTCTGGAAGAACAATTTGAATTTGTATAATGTGAATTATGGGGACAGTGATATGGTAAGAGATCCGATGTTTGTAAATGACACACTTCCAAATGCCCAACTTGATTTTGATTATCATCTTCAGGCATACTCACCGGGAATAGATAAAGGTGATCCGGCTATTATTGATGTTGATAGTACCCGTTCAGACATTGGTTTGTATGGCGGACCTTTCGGAGAAACCTATACATACCAGAACCTTGCACCCAGAGCACCGATAAATTTATCAGCAGTGGTTAGTAAATTAAACAATACTATAACCCTAAGCTGGAACCATAACAGCGAAGCAGACACAGCTTATTATAATGTTTACAGGGATACAACGGAAAACTTTATAATCGGTCCTGCTAAATTTGTTGGTTCTGCATCGGATACATCTTTTACTGAGCCGATACCAATAGGTGCAGAAAGTCTTTATTATAAAATAACAGCAGTTGACTTAGATTTCAATGAATCACTACCCTCAGAAGAAATATTTATTGACATAATTACGGGAGTTAAAGATGAACAGGTAACAATAAACAATTATAGGTTGTACCAGAACTACCCAAACCCGTTTAATCCATCAACAAAGATAGGTTATAGATTAAAGGAAAGGGGATATGTAAAGCTGATGGTTTACGATATAAAAGGGGAACTTGTAACAGTACTTGTAAACGATGAACAAAATACAGGATACTACGAAGTAGAATTCTCAGGTACGAATTTGACCCGCCTGACGGACGGGCAGGTTAATCAAATTCGTACAATCGATCTTGCAAGCGGAATATACTTATACAGGATAGAAATAATAGGAGAAGGAAATATTCCAAGATTTTCAGATATGAAAAAAATGATTTTAATCAAGTAACTATAGTGGTAAGCTAATGAAAAAGTTATTCTTAGTTCTCTTTTTATTTTTAACTGCTTTAGATCATATCGCTTCTAAAGCAGTTAACTTTTCATCCAATGATAAAAGTTTTAAAGCTGAGAATAATTCGTTTAATGAATCAGATTCAACAGATTGGCTGCCTTTGGAAGTAGGAAATGAATGGCATTTTAATGTATATCATGCTTGGACTTTCGATGATATTTTTTGGTTCGCTGATTTGGAATTTGAGTTAATGAAAATTACCGACTCGACGTATATTGATAATATAAAATATTATTTGATTAACGAATTTTTTGGTTTTCCTGATGGAACGCCAGTCCGGTATGATTTTGATTCTTCAAAAATAATAGTTTATAGAAATGAAACAGAAAATGTTTTTATGGATTTTTCGTTACCGGATAGTTCAACTTTTTTACAACTTCAACCAAATAATACTTTAATGAATGTCACTGTCGTCTCTAAATCAAAGACAATTTTGGATAGCACAATCTATCTAAAAGGATTTTATAGAGGTATAATCCCTACAAGTCATCGAAGAAAAGGATGGTATTATTTTTCCAAGGGATTGGGGTTTGTCTATCAGGATGAATGGACTAATTATTGGTCTTCCGTAATTACGGACAAGAATGTGATAGAGTATTTACTTTTTAATTGTCCTTATGACACTCTCCATAAAAAACATAAATATGTCCCTTCTATCCAATTTGAACCATTATTCTTCCTTCCAGATTCTATTATTGAGATTGAACAGGAATTTCAAATTTTACACGAATATTCTGTAGGTACATATCCAAATTCAGGAGTATGGGGTCGTTCATACATAGACACAGTTTTTTTGGACTCATACTACACAAATGGCATTGATACTATAGTTAATCCACAACATGGTATTATCCCTTTAACAGAAATAGATTTTTCTTTAAGCTTTTCACTTGACACAAGCCTATATAATGAGGGTTACAATTTATATTATAAAATTGTTGCTATAGATAAAGGCCTTATTCCCACATATTACTACAAACCGGATTCCGGCTATTATAGATTATATTGGCGAGATTCAACTGCTTCAATCGTTCAATCTGAAATTAATACTTTTAATTATTCATTAACACAGAATTATCCTAACCCATTCAATCCAACAACAAGAATCAACTACTCTATTTCAAATTCAGAAAAAGTTACAATTAAAATTTATGATGTTTTAGGAAGAGAAATAAGAACTCTTGTTAATGAAGAGAAAGCAGCCGGAGCTTATGAGGTTGAGTTTGATGCGGACAATCTTTCTAGTGGAATTTATTATTACCAATTAAAAGCAGGAAACTTTGTTCAAACAAGGAAAATGATCCTCCTACGATAAATCTTAGGAGGATGAATTCAAATAAACTTAAATAATTATTTAGGGAGATGACTATGAAAAAGGTTATACAAATCTTTGCAATAGTTCTATTGTTTGCTCTATGTAAGCAGCCGGAAGTTCTGGCTCAATCATCAGGTTCCAACTGGTTAATTGATACTACAACTATTCCAATTACAGCAGGCTTGCATTGGTACTTTACAACTATTCCCGGAGCTATGGATAGTATGAGAGCTGTTGTAGATGGAGTAGGACTGGATTTAGGACTTATCGATGGACATCCCGGGGGACCTGGTGCTGATGCCCAGATGAACTTTTTAACATCTCGGGGATTTCACATAATACCTGCTGATGTTTATAAAGGCAATACTTTTTACAGATGGGTAGAATATTACTCAGATGCCCATTATACAGAGTGGGAAGTCGAGGGGGAGTTTGGGGATACAAGCTATTTGCAGCATAACCCAAATGTTATGGAGGAAGATTATGATGGAGACACGACTTTTATAAAGTTAAAATCAAATGCTGTTTGCGGAGAAAAAGGACTTATGTGGGGTCCCTACTATTCACAATATATTTATGGTCTTACTGAAACAGGTACATATGATACAATTCAATATACTGCTAAGTTTAGAATGAGGTTGGAAGAAAATCCAAATCCGCCATCCTGTCCTGACACAATAGTTTGGTCTGATGATCCTTCAGAACCAATCTGCAGAATACAGGTAACAAAATCAAAATTATATGATCAAAATCAAAACTGGGAATTTGAATGTACATATCCGGTATTGGACTCGATTATTAGACTTGGTGATTTTAATCCGCTGAATCAATTTTTGAATATTCAGACACTTCCTTATAATTTAATAAGTGATGACTGCCAGTCAACCGCACCAGGAGAACCTATTCCGCAGGCTAACACTGGGGACATGTCGATAACTAATGATATTGATCTTGCACTCAAGCAAAGCCGTTACATACAGTTTAAGGTAATCTGGCTCGGAAATCCCAATTACCTTTTGTCTATTGATAAGGTTACTGTGTACGATAATAAGGGACTAATAGTTATGACACCTAATTCTGAAGCAGTAACAAATATTCATCATCAACTCGACCAACTTTCACAATACAATCCCAATATAATTGGCTGGTTGGGAAGGGACGAACCAAACTCTATAGACCAGTATGCACCCCTAATGAAAGTAAATGAAATTATTAATTCTTACTCCACTGCATCAAGCAAGCTCTGGTTTCCTCTTATGGGTAAATGGGATGGTCGTTACAACCAGATTAACGATCCCTGGGGTACATACCATTTAAGCCCGTGGAAAGAAATGAAAAAGAGAATAGGTGATGTAAATGTATGGCAGGACTTCTATTATTTTGATTATCCCTACTGCATAGATTGTCCGATTCCTGTTCCACCCCCGCCGGGTGAGGATTACAGGGTAAAGAACATTTATATAGCAGCAGAATTAAATTATAAGCAGGCTTATGACCTGGACCCAAATTACGGTGTGAGTCTTCAATGTGGAGAAGTACACTTGGGAGGTATAGCTCAGGAACGTGATATAACAGATTATGAATTTTTGTATGAAACAAATCTCGCTTTAATGTATGGCGCAAAATTTCTAAGCTTATATACATATTTTGCACAATGAAAAGTTAATGAATGCAATTCTGGTTTTACATGCCATGCAATTGTAGACAGGAAAGTTGATGGTAGCTTAGAGTATACAGAAAAATACACAATGCTTCGTCACACTATAAAACCACGGCTTAATGGTCTATTCGGACAAACACTTAAAAAACTTATTGCAACAGATCAATATTTGAGAATAGATGCCGGGCAGAGTTATAAGTTTATAAGTTCATTCTCAGGCAATGTAGATTGTCTACCCACGACAAAAGACTATGATCTTGGATTTTTCACAGATTCATTGTCAAGAGACTATTTTATGTTAATAAGCAGGTATTATAACAATGATGGTTCCTGCCCTGTATTTATAAATTTCAATCCAAATTATTTTGGTTATAATAATATATCTTTAACAAAATATGTTGAAGATACTACATACACCGTATTAAATGATGCATCAATACAAATAGACTTAACCAGGGGAGATGCAGAATTATTCAAAGTTACACCCGTAGTACTTTTTGGCGGAACTCTGATTGCAGATGATGCCGCAGGAGTAGGAGAAACCTTGAAAGGTGATATGATAATAGACAACGGGGCAACACTTTCAATATATCAGAATTACTATGCTCAGGGAGACATCATCATTAAAAACGGAAGCATAGAAAACTATGACCCAAATTCGGCAGGAACAATACATTTCCAGAACGGAAAGAAATTAATTATAGAAGGCGCAGCAACAATTAGCGGAACATCTACTCACAGACTGACATTTGATTTTACAGAAGACTCAATGGGAGTAGTGATTAAACCCGGAGGATCGTTAATAATCTCATATTGCAATATTCAAAACGCAGCCTTTGGAATTAAAGCAGAACCGAATGCACAATATTTAAGTGCACAGTATGTAGATTTAACAAATTGCAGAAGCAGTTCAATAATGATGCTTGGTAAATCTGGAGGTGAAGGACCGTTAACACCACCTCCTTCTGAAATAAAATATTGTACAATGACAAATTCACCAAACGGCTGGGGAATAAATGTATCAAACCTTCCTGAGATAATTATACAGGGAAACACAATAAGTAACACAAATTTTGGGATTTTTCTTTCGCAAATTTCGAACGCGCAAGTGATAAATAACACGTTAGTGAACAGCACGACTGCTCAATCATTTGGTCTCTTTATGGGCAGCACAGGGGGAAATGTCAGAGGAAACACAATTTCAAATTTTTATGAAGGGCTAAGAATTGCGAACAGTTCTCCCGAAATCGGAGGTAATAATATTTATGGCAACAGGTTTCATGGAATATTTATAGCCAACGGTTCTAACCCCGATATGACAGGCAGCCTTCTTTACGACATTACATTCCACGGATGGTATGCAGTATCGGGTTACAATAACATTTATGAGAACGGTGGATATTTAGAGTACGGTAATGACGGAGCAGAAATTTACTTCAGCAATGCGTTTGCTCAAATGAGCGATGGATGCAATTCTATAAAAGATAACCGGATACCTGAACCTGATCCGCAGCCGGGTGAGCTTGCTTACACTCAGTACTTAATGAATGGGACTTTATCATCAGGAGTTGGCAGAACTCTAAACGCTGAAAACAACTTCTGGGATGAACATCCTGTTTATCCTTTATCGACAAGGTTTGGGAGTTTATCAGTTGATTATATTCCATATAAAGATACTGTTTGTGAAATACCAAGTGAAAGTTCCGGAGAAGGAATGCTTGTAACGATGACATCAACCGGAGAAGTAATTGACACTTTGTATCCTGTAAAAAGTGGAAGTAATGAGTTATCAAACATAGAAATTCTGTACGGAAGCGCAGAGAAATTATTTCTTACGGGAGAAGTAGAATCATCGGAAAGCTATTATGACCAGGTAATAAGCAGCGACACAACATTAACAGAAAAGCTGAAAGCATATAAAAGGAAATATGAAATTGGCAGGCTGCTAAACAGAGATGAAGGTTATTTTGCAGACTTAAGAAATACTTATCTGACACTTGCCGAAGCAACTTATGATACATTAAATAAAAAGATATTTAATCAGCTATCAATATTATGTCTGCCTGCACGACAGGAATATCTGCTTGCAATAAATGAATTTGACGAAATCATTCAGCAGAATCCAAATACAGAAGAAGCAGTCTATGCAGAAATAGATGCAATTACTACTGCACTTCTAGTGGAAGGCAATGATTCTTTGTTGCAGAAATCAAATGCGGGAAGATACCTGGTAAAAGAGAAAGAAAATTATCTTGATAAGCTTTCAGGAATTTTTAATAAGAACTTTGGAACAAATAAAGAGGAAGAAGAAAAAGAAATCATCCCGACAGAATATACCTTGTATCAGAACTACCCCAATCCATTTAATCCTGTAACAACAATAAAATACGACATACCAAACACAGGAGAAGTAACGGTAGTTATTTATGACATACTTGGAAGAAAGATAAAAGAACTCGTAAACACAAAACAGCAGGCAGGCAGATATGAAGTAAAGTTCGATGCAACAAATCTTGCCAGCGGAGTATATCTCTACCAATTAAGAACAAAAGATTATATTAGTACAAAGAAGATGATACTATTGAAGTAAGTCTTGTTAGGAAGAAAAGATATGCCAGATTTTTGAAATCTGGCATATCTGTTTTGAGATGAGTCTCACTTACTTTCAAAACTCAAAAAACTTTCTCAGCTCATCAATTTTTTTAGTCCTGCCCAGAGCAAGCATAAGTTTTATTCTCGCCTTTTGCCCGTTTATAAACTCTGCAAAAATAACTCCAAGCTTATGAAGATGTTTACCAGCGCCGGGATAACCGTAAATGTAATCTGTTTCACCGGCAGGGCACCTGCTTACAAGCACAACCGGGATTCCCTTTTCAACAACATACTTTACACCTTTAAATGCTTTGGGTGGAACATTGCCGATTCCAAGAGCTTCAATCACAAGACCCTCAGCGCCGCTATCTGCTGAATATTTAAAAAACTTTTCATCCATCCCGGCATAGACTGTTAACAGATCTACATTTGTATTAATTTTTTTTGTTTTGAGAAGCTCAAGTCTTTGAGGCAGCCTGTTATAAACTACTTTTCTGTTCTGAACAAAACCTAGCGCACCGAAATCCAGGCTTTGAAAAGATTCAATTTCATCAGAATAAATTTTAGTAACTTCGCTTGCCGCATTTACTTCACCATTCAGACAAACTAAAACACCCATTCCTTTTGAATTGTTATTAAGACAAACCAATATTGAATCAACAAGATTTTTTGAACCATCCCAATCCGGTTCAAGACTGTTTTTCATTGATCCTGTAACAACGATTGGAATTTTTGTTTCAATAGTTAAGTCTAAAAGATATGCAGTTTCTTCCAAAGTATCTGTTCCGTGTGTTATAATCACTCCGTCAAATTTATTTTCCTTCAACTTCTCCCTAATCTTTCCGGATAAATCAAGCATTATTTCAGGAGTTACGTGAGGTCCCGGATATTTTCCATAATCATAACAGGAAATATTTGCCAGCTTTTTAGCATCCGGAACTTTAGCAAGCAGCTCTTCTCCCGAAAATCTTGGAACGGCTCCGCCGGTTTTTTTATCAATTTTCATTGAAAAAGTTCCGCCGGTAAAAACTATCAATATTTTCTTTTTCTTATTTTTCAATTAAAACACCATGTATTAATTCAGGAATAAGGTAAAAATAATTTTAATTTCTGTGAAAAAATTACTCAAAATCATTCAATAAAAAATTTTATCAGGATTTATCTTGAAGCTATCTTCCGGTTAAGTTAATTTAAAGAGTAAAATTTTAAGAGGTTATTATGTTAATGGTAGAAGATGTTGATTTAACACCGAATCCACATGCATTAAAATTTATTCTCAACCAGAAATTATTAAAAGCAGAAACAAGACAATATCCTGACAAAGTTTCCGCTTCTGAAGATCCATTTGCAAAAGGAATTTTTGAAATTGAAGGAGTTGTTTCAGTTTTTTATATGGATAAATTTGTAACAATCGAAAAATCGAAAGAAGCGAACTGGGGTCAAATCCAGAGACCTTTTATTGATTTTTTGAAATCCTTTAATCCGGATTTAATCCCTTCAGAGAAAGAAGTTGATCGAAGTTCCGAAAGTGATGATGAAATGCTAAAAAAAATTAATGAACTTCTGGATCAGAAAGTAAGACCAGCACTTGCTGGTGATGGCGGAGGACTGGAAGTAGTCGGAGTTGATGGATATACAGTCCGGATAAAATATCAAGGTGCCTGCGGAAGCTGTCCAAGTGCAATAAGCGGAACTTTGATGGCAATTGAAGGGCTAATAAGAAGAGATATTGATCCTATGCTCGAAGTGATTTCAGCATAGTTTTAATCTGCCACTTATTAAGGGAAGAAAATTTTTTCTTCCCTTTTTTGTTTCAAATGATTCAAGGAATGATATTTTGGAAAAATATTATTTTGCCGATGATGAAATTGAGGGCATTAAACTAGTTATAATAACATCTTCCAAGGGAATAAGAAATATTTTATTCCACTCGATTGATAAAAAATTTTCTTCCGAATCTTTAACGAGATTACGACCAAATGATCCTTACCTCTACGATTCCTTTAAACAATTACGGCAGTATTTTTCATTAAAAAGAAAAATGTTTGATTTAAAGTTGGATATAATCGGAACAGATTTTCAGAAAAAAGTATGGAATGAATTAACAAAAATTCCCTACGGTGAAACGATAACTTATAAAGAACTTGCAATCAGATTAGGTAACCTGGATTCAATCCGTGCAGTAGGAAGAGCAAACGGGGCAAATCCGATTCCTATTGTTATTCCCTGCCATCGTGTTATCGGAACAAATGGCAAACTTGTAGGCTACGGCGGCGGATTAAAAATAAAAGAAAAGCTTCTGGAACTGGAAGGAAGCAGAAGTCTTGAATTATTCAATTAATTTTTCCCTAAAGAAAAAAATTAATCGTCAGAGTTTATAAATTCATCGACCAGCATAGTATCTCCGCCTTCAACATCAAAAAACATCTGCCCGTTATTTGCCCTGATTATTGTATTCAACTCATCCTGATAAAAGAATTTATCTTTCCCAAAAGCCGGTCTTAAATCCGTAAGCCAGGTCGCACTTTCATTATATCTTGCAAAGAAAGGTTTTTTAACCCATTCGGGGTTTCTGCCTTGCAATAAATTAAGCACAAAAACTTTTTCGCCTCTAACTTCAGTAATTCCTTCTATTGCAACTTTGCCGGGAAGCGCTGACATTGAAGGACCACGAACGGTTCTGCTTAAACCCGAAACCTGCTGAATAGCATTTCTAAAAATTTCATACGCTCTTATAAGCGGAATTGAAAAGTATTCTTCTGCTCCGGTATTTCTCTCTATAAAGAAATAATATGGTATACATCCATGTTTAACCTGCTCCTTCCACATTTTTGCCCATACTTCGGAATCATCATTTACATGTTTTATCAATGGTGATTGAGTACGGATTTCGGCACCGGTATTTCTTATTCTTCTGACTGCTTCCTGAGCAACTTCAGTTGATAACTCTTTCCAGTGATTGTAATGCCCCATAATTGCCAGATGTTTACCCGAGTTCACAACTTTTTCAAAAATTCTTAAGATATCATCTGCATCATCATCGGTGATATATTTATAAGGCCAGTAAGAAACTGACTTCGTCCCTATTCTTATATTTTGTATGTGATCAAACTCTGGCTCAAGCAATGGTTCAATATAAGCAGCAAGATTTTTTGCGCTCATAACCATTGGGTCACCACCTGTAAAAAGAACATCCGTTACTTCTTTGTGTGATTGAAGATAGCTTTGGAATATTTCAGATTCCTTTGTTGCAAACTTTAAATCATTCATACCGACAAACTGGGCCCATCTGAAACAGAATGTACAATAAGCATGGCAGGTTTGTCCGCTTGACGGAAAAACCAAAACAGTTTCTCTGTATTTATGTTGAACTCCGGAAATGGGATTATCATTTAGCACTGGAACATTGATTGTCATTTGTCCTGCTGGATGAGGATTTAATTCAAGCCTGATTTCATCTGCAGTTTCCTTTATTGCATTTTTATCTTTTCCATTGCTTAAAACTTCCGCCATCCTGTAAAACTGATTCTCATTCAACATATCTTTTTGCATAAAGGTAAGCTGGAAGATTGGATCATCAGGAATGTTAGTCCAATCAATTAATTCTTCAACAACATAATTATTTACACGGAAAGGCAGTACGTGAGCAACAACTTCAATTTCAAATTTCTGTTTTTCCGAAAGTTTTTTTAGTTGTTGAATGTCTCCAATATTCCGAAGACCATAAAATTTCATTTTTCTGGGAGTAATCATCTTATCACCTCTCGGATTGTTTATAAATTCTGTAATATGAAATTAAATACTGTAGCTTTCCGCGAGGAAAAGAACCGTGAACAGCATTGAGTCCAAATGGACAGCAAGTGGATTACAATTTAAAAAATTCTACGAAATATTCAAGGGTAAGTAACCCGGTTTACGCAGATGTTTGGAATGTAAAAAAATCAAAAAAATTACTTAATTCCGGAAACTTTGCTTATATCCTCAAGTTTAACGAGTTTTTCATTGAATTTGTAACTGCCTTTGTCGCCTTTTACCGCTTTAATAACTTTTACAGTTACAAAATCAGATTTTCCCTTCTTTTTTAGCTTATCACCGAAGGATTGTTGTTTTGCCATTTCTTATCCTTTAATTTTAGAGGGCAAATATATTAAAACAGTAAATAATCACAAAATTAAAATAAAAGATATTAGCGAACTTTTACATACATTAATTCATACATTAATTAATGTATAATGTTTTGTCATCAATATGTGAAAGTAGATTTCTTTGTTTAAGAAACTTTTACGTGAGTTTTACATCAAATTAACTTGAATTCAATATATTTATCTGGCATAGAAATTCGTTGTTTGTTAATTCTGAATTGTTTAGGTTAATCATTCGAAATAATTGATAAATAAAAATGCTGATTTTTGCAATAATTGTAATACTATCTTATCTGGTTGGATCAATACCAACATCCATAATTGTAAGCAAAGCAGCCCGTGGAATTGATATTCGCGAACACGGAAGTGGAAATGCCGGCGGTACGAATGTGATGCGCGTATTGGGTTGGAAATATGGTGTATTTGTTATCCTTCTTGATGCTTTAAAAGGTGTTATTGCTGTTGTACTTATTTCAAGATTGTTTTTCTTTGGCTCTATGCCTTTTAATAATATTTCACCTTTTGATGACTTTACTTTTGTACAAATTATTGCAGGTTTAACAGCCGTTGTGGGACATATCTGGACAATTTTTGCCGATTTTAAAGGCGGAAAAGGAATTGCAACTGCACTTGGTATGTTAATTATTCTTATTACTGTTGATATGCTTATTGCAGTTGGTGTATTCATTCTTGTTGTTTCAATTTCAAGATATGTTTCATTAGGATCTATTTTAAGCGCAATTGCGGTTCCCTCAACTTTGTATATAAGAGAACATGTTTTTGGTGTTCACATTAATGGATATGAAACCTTATTCCCGTTTTTAATTTTGCTTTCTGCACTGGTTATTTTTACGCACAGAAAAAATTTAATTAGAATTATAAATGGCAACGAAAACAAATTAAGTTTTAAGAAGAAACTTAACAGATCATAAATGAAAATCTCCGTACTCGGTTCTGGAGGATGGGGAACAACCCTCGCTATTTTACTTCATTACAACGGTCACAGAGTATCCCTCTGGGAATACAAAAGATCGTATGCAAAAGAACTAAATAAAAAAAGAGAAAACTTAAATTATCTTCCGGGAATTAAGATTCCTAAAGAAATATCAATTACTCATGACCTTGAGGAATCTACTGATGATAAAAATCTAATTGTGCTCGCTGTTCCATCTCAGTTTCTACGTGAAGTTATAAAAAAAATTGATCGTGAAAATCTTGAAGACGCTATTTTAGTAAGTGTCGCTAAAGGAATCGAAAAAGATTCTTTAATGACTGTATCACAAATGTTAAAAGATGTTCATCACTTCTTAGATAATTCACAATTATCTGTACTCTCAGGTCCAAGCCATGCAGAAGAAGTAAGCCAGAGAATCCCAACCGCAGTTGTTGCTGCTTCTCTTGCTGAAGAAACATCAAAAGCTGTTCAGGCTGCGTTTATGACATCTTACTTTCGTGTTTATTCTTCTACTGATATTCTTGGAGTCGAGCTTGGCGGAGCTTTTAAAAATGTAATCGCAATTGGTGCAGGAATAATTGACGGAGCTGGTTTTGGGGATAACACTAAAGCTGCTATTATGACCAGAGGTGTTGCCGAAATTTCAAGACTTGGTTTGGCAATGGGCGCACAGCCGGAAACTTTTGCCGGACTTTCTGGCATGGGTGATTTAATTGTAACATGTATGAGCAGACATAGTAGAAACCGCTATGTTGGAGAACAGATAGGTAAAGGAAAAAAACTGAAGGATGTACTAAAATCGATGGAAATGGTTGCAGAGGGTGTTGTAACTTCAAAATCTGCAATGCAGCTTGCTGTTAAATACAAAATTGAAACACCGATTACTAAAGAAGTTTATAAAATTCTCTATGAAGACAAGGATCCGATAAAAGCCACTACCGATTTGATGACAAGAGATATGAAAACGGAATAACTTACTATTCCACAACTCTGCCAGACGGTAAAGAAATTCCTTTTATCTTTCTGAATATTGAAACCGCTGAAGAATCAGTCATTCCTGAAATAAAATCTATTACTCTTAAAAGTCTTTCATAAAGATCATTGTTAATATCTGAAGTAAGTCTCTGCGGTAGTAAATTTACAACTGCACGATTTTTTGGTGAAAGATTCCCTGAATGTTTTTCATTATAGGCATGGATAAAGTTATCTAGTAATCCTCCCAGCACTTCATAACCAGCAACTTCTCTTTCAATAATACCTTTCGACCTGTAAATTTTCATAATTGAAACATTCATAATCTCGGCTAAATTCTTTTCCTTTGGAATTAAGGAGATTAATTCATCATACAACTTTCCCTCAAGAATAATTTTTTCATTCTCAATAAAAACTGCTGCCAGCATTTTAACAAGATTGCTTATAGACTTTGCACGAAGGAACCCGATTCTGTCTTTTTCTTCTTTTTGATTGTAATCTGAAGCTAAATCAGAATCAATAAGTGGTTTGAGCAATTCCTCAGTTTCACTGAATGAAATTAATCCAAGCCTGTAACCATCTTCCAGATCCATAATGCGGTAGCAAATATCATCTGCTGCTTCAACCAAATAGGCAAGTGGATGACGGCTCCAGCAAAATTCACTTCCGGAGTTTTCTAAAGCAACCATTTCCGCAACTTCTTTAAATATTTTTTTCTCAGCCTGGAAGAAGCCGAACTTATTAAATGTTCTGTTTTTTAATTTTTCCTCTTCATTTTTTGAAGTGTAAGATTCACATGGATATTTTGAAAGTGCTGCTAAAGTTCCGAATGTTAACTGCAAAGCACCGGGCACATTCGGATTCTGAAGTTTGGTTATAATTCTGAAACCCTGAGCATTTCCTTCAAACCTAGTCAGGTCATTCCATTTTTTTTCATCATTAATTTGTGATTCAAAATTTTTACCATTACCGGATTTAAAATATTCTGCAATTGCATCTTCACCGGAATGACCGAACGGTGGATTGCCAATATCGTGAGCTAAACATGCTGCTGCTACAATTTCACCAAAATGAAACTGGGTACACTCTTTTCCAAGCGAAGGATTTCTTTCAATAATAACTTTCCCAACTAAATTGCCAAGCGACCTGCCGACAACTGAAACTTCCAGACTGTGAGTCAGCCTCGTATGTACAAAATCACTTTCCGGTAACGGAAACACCTGGGTTTTATCCTGCAATCTTCTGAAAGCCGGAGAAAACACTATCCTGTCAAAGTCTTTTTGAAATTCACTTCTTCCGTCAATCCGATCAGCGGATTTTTTGCCTACACCTAATCTTTTATCTGAAAGTAGTTGTTTCCATTCCATAAAATCCTTCAATTACTTTTTTAACTAACAAGCAGAAACTTAATTATTTAGTTGATAATATTCCTCCTTGTGTAGATTATTCCGGCATTGTTTATTTTTAGCTTTATGAATTCTCCCAATCAAAAATCTATTGATCTTTCAGTTCAATATCTAAAATCCGTCGGGCCAAAACGGGCTGTGTCGTTTGATAAAATAGGAATAAAAACCATCCGGGATTTGCTTTTCTATTTTCCTACACGGCATCTTGACCGAACAAATGTTCTAAATGCAGCCAAAGCTTATGAATATGTAAAAAATGGTTATGAGGGTGAGATTACAATTATTGCAAGCGTAACTGATAAGGAAAAAAGAAGATTTAAAAAACGTGAAGTTCTTAAAGTGCAGCTCAAAGATAATTCCGGATATTTCGAATGCGTCTGGTTCCATGGAATAAAATATTTTGAAAAAGTTTTTAATGAAGGAGATATTTTCGCAGTTTCTTCAAAACCCGAAATAGATAAGTTCAACCGATTCCAGTTTATTCATCCTGATTTTGATAAAATAAGTGCAGAAGAATCCCAACAGTTTTAAATACCGGGGCAATTATTCCTTTTTATAGAATTCCAAAAGAACTTAAATCAACAAATATAGGTGACTTAAGCTTAAGAAGAATAATTCACAATGCTGTAGAAAAATATCTGAATGAGCTTGAAGAAACTCTGCCAGAAAGTATTATAAAAGAAAATAATTTAATCGGGCTTTCAGAATCTGTGCAAAACTTTCACTTCCCGGAATCTACTGAAAAACTGGATTCCGCAAGAAAAAGATTCAAGTTTGAGGAAATATTTTATATAGAATTGCTGATTGCACTAAGAAAATATAATTATCACCACAAGCTTGATGGTAATAAAATGGAAATACGCTCCTCACTTGTGACGGACTTTTTGAAAACTCTGCCGTTCAACCTTACAAAATCACAGTTGAATGTTCTTAGTGATATAAAAAAGGATATGCTTTCCGAAAAACCGATGAACCGTTTGCTTCAAGGTGATGTTGGAAGTGGAAAAACTATTGTTTCGCTTATTTCAATGCTGATTGCTGTTGATAATGGTTTCCAGGCTGCATTGATGGCTCCAACAGAAATTCTTGCTGATCAGCACGCAAAAAACATTACCGCAATGATGGAAAAGCTGAGCAAAAAATATCCCCAACATAAAGTTAAAGTCAGCTTGCTCATCGGTGGTCAAAAGAAATCTGAAAGAGAAAAAAGACTTGAAGAAATAGAATTGCAAAAAGCTAATATTATTATTGGAACTCACGCCATATTTGAAGAAAAGGTTAAATTTAAAAATCTAGGGCTGGTTGTTATTGATGAACAACACCGGTTTGGTGTAAGACAGCGGGCCCTGATTCAACAAAAAGGTAAAACTCCCGATGTGCTTTTAATGAGTGCAACTCCGATTCCCAGAACTTTATCAATGACTGTTTATGGAGATCTTGATGTTTCGGTTATTTCAGAAATGCCGGCAAACCGGAAACCGATCAAAACAGTTTTAAGGGGAGAAAAAAAGCTGCCGGAGATTTATAAGTTTATTTTTGATATGAACAAAGATGGCTACCAGGCATTCATCGTTTATCCACTTGTTGAAGAATCTGAGAAGCTGGAACTGAAAGCAGCAACTGATTATTTTCTCGACTTAAAAGAAACCTACCTTAAAAATCTGTCTTTAGGATTAATTCACGGAAGAATGAGCTGGCAGGAAAAGGAAGAGGCAATGCTTAACTTTCTTCACAAAAAATATGATGTACTGATATCCACAACAGTAATTGAAGTTGGAATCGATATTCCGGATGCGAACATCATTTTAATTAATGATGCTTACCGGTTCGGACTTTCTCAGCTTCACCAGTTAAGGGGTCGTGTTGGACGAGGAAATAAGCAGGCTTACTGTATTCTTGTTTCTAAAGATGAATTTGTTTCACAAAATCTGTTCAAAAAAATAGACATTGAATATCTTTCTCCTGCACAAATTGAAAAGTATAAGTCAGCAATTCGATTACAAACCATGATTGACACAAATGACGGATTTAAAATTTCAGAAACGGATTTAAAGCTAAGAGGTCCGGGAGACATTTTCGGTACAAAACAAAGTGGATTCCCTGAACTAAAACACATTGATCTGGTTAATGATCAAGAGCTTATTGCTGTTGCGAAGCAAATTGCATTTATTGTAATAAACGAAGACCCTCTTCTAACTTCTTCATCAAACAAAGTTATCAGAAAGAATTTACTGCATCATTATTCCGATCAACTTAAGTATGCAAAGATTGCATAACCATTTTTTTAATCCTTCATTCCAAAATTTTTCCTTCTCAAAAAAATTTTTTTAATAAAAAATCATGTTCAACTTTAAAAAATCTTCCCCTGTCATGATGTTTCATGATCTTTTCATGGAAAATTGTCTTTAAAATTTTTTTTAAAACAGTTTTTAAAACTTGTTGACTTATAGTATATAAAGTTTATATTTGGTATAAAAATTTTTTAAAAGGAGAAAATATTTTATCATCAACGTTTAAAGTAAGACTTAACGTTGCACTTACCTATAATGTCAAACCTGAAAGTGAAACTTTCCAAGAAGAATTATCTCTAACTCAAAACAATTCACCAACAGAGCTGCAAACTTCTTCTGACACTTATGCGGAGTGGGATACGTGGGAAACAATTAACGCGCTTAAGGAAGCAATTGAAGTTTATCATGATGTCAAGCTTGTTGAAGCAAACAATGATGCGTTTAATAAGTTCCGTGAATTAAAGCCGGATATTGTTTTTAACATTGCTGAAGGAGCTAATGGGCTAAGCCGTGAATCTCAAATACCTGCAATGCTTGAAATGCTTCAGATACCTTTTACCGGATCCGATTCACTTACACTTGGAATTTGTCTTGATAAATCAAGAACGAAAGAAATACTTACATATTATAAAATACCAAATGCAAAATTCCAGATTGTAAACAGTCTGGATGAGATTGCTCAAACAGATTTTGACTTTCCATTAATAGTTAAGCCTATTTCGGAAGGATCAAGCAAAGGAATTTTTTCTTCATCATTTGTTAAAAACTATGATGAACTCACAAGTGAAATCACAAGAATTAATACAAAATATAATCAGCCGGCATTAATTGAAGAATATTTACCCGGAAGAGAATTTACAGTTGCATTACTCGGGAATGGTGATGAAACAGTTGTTCTGCCGATAATCGAAATAAAGTTTGAAGATTTTCCAAAAAACGTTGTACCACTTTATTCATATGAAGCAAAATGGATACTGGATACTAAAGAAAATGTATTTGATGTTTTTGAATGCCCGGCAAGACTCGATAAAAAACTTGAGGGGCAAATAAAGGAAACGGCAATAAAAACTTTTAAAGTTCTCCGTTGTAAAGACTGGAGCAGAATTGATATCCGGCTGGATAAAAACGGAATTCCAAATGTAATTGAAATAAATCCATTGCCGGGAATAATGCCTGATCCAAATGAGAATTCAAGTTTTCCAAAAGCTGCAAGGGCAGCCGGTATGGATTACAACCAGATGATTCAGTCTGTTTTGTATTCAGCGGCAAAGAGATATAATCTTTTATGAAAACAGAAGCTAAAATATTAATCTGTTATAACGCACCTGTAAGCATATTTTCCGTATACAATGGTAAACCGGCAAATGGGGAAAATTCTGAAAATGATTTATCAGAAAAAAGTTTTCTCAAGGAATTAAGTAAGACTGAATCCTCATTATCGGAATTTTTTACCGATGTTAAATCACTTGCAATAGATAAAGATTTAAGGAAAACTATAAATAATATTAATTCTGAAAACCCTGATGTGATTTTCAACTTTGTTGAATCGGTTGAGGGTATATCATCCTACGAATCATGTATAGCTGGTTTGTTTGAACTGCTTGGTTATTTTTATACAGGCAACAAACCTTCAACATTAGGCAATTGTTTAAATAAACAAAGATCAAAAAGTATTTTAAAGTCCAGGGGGATTGTTACTCCAAATCACATTACATTAAAACCAAAAACAAGATTTTCAGAGATAGATATTGAGCTTAACTATCCTGCAATTCTCAAACTTAATAACGAAGATGCAAGTATTGGAATCTCTGAATTCTCAGTTGCAAATAATTATAAAGAGTTACGTAAGCAGTTCAGGTTTCTTGCACAGACTTATAAACAGGAAATTATTATAGAAGAATATATTAAAGGAAGAGAGCTTAACGTTGCAATTCTTGGTAGCAATGTGCTGCCGGTTTCAGAAATTAATTTTAAAGGATTGCCCCCGAAATTGCCAAAAATCGTTACATATGACGGAAAATGGATTGATGGAAGTGTATACTACCAGTATACAAAACCTGTCTGCCCGGCAAAGTTAAGTAAAAGAATAAAATCAAAAATTGAAAAGATAGCCATAGCTGCATATGAAGCACTTCAATGCAGAGATTATGCACGTATAGATATTAGATTATCAAATGATGGAATTCCGTACGTGATAGAAGTTAATCCGAACCCGGATATCTCGAGTGATTCCGGATTTGCAAGAGCTGCTGCAGCTTCTGGATTAACACACAATGAATTACTTAGTACCATAGCAAATTTCGCTTTATCAAGGAAAAAGTTTAATGATTCGAAAGTTAGAGCAGTCTGACGCGAAAGTAATTGAAAACATTTTAAAAAAAGTTCCTGCATTTAATGATGAAGAAATTGATGTTGCAATGGAACTTGTTAACATCGCAGCTTCAAATCAAAAGCAAAGTGATTATCATGTGTTTGTTTTTGAAGAAGATGGCATAGTTATTGGTTATCATTGCACCGGCAGGAGACCTCTTACAGACGGAGTGTATGATCTTTACTGGATTGTTACTGATCCGCAGCATAGCAGTAAAGGAGTTGGTAAAAAACTTTTAGAACATGCGGAACAATTTGTAAAAGAAAATAACGGAAGGTGGTTGCTGATTGAAACTTCTTCAAAAGAAAGCTACACAGCAACAAGAAATTTTTACATGAGAAATAACTACAGCATCATTTGTGAGATAAAAGATTTTTACAAGGTAGGGGATGCTTTAATGATCTTTGGTAAATATTTCAACAACAAGAAATCTGAGGGATAGTCATGGAACTATGGCAAAAAATGGTAAGGGACAGTGTCCATACAGTTGATGAACTGGTGGAACAATTCAATATAGATCGGAAGGTGGCGGAAGATCTGGATGAATTCTTCCAGGCACGGATAAATCCGTACTACCTTAGCCTTATCCGTTATCCCGGCGATCCAATCTGGCGTCAATGCATTCCGGAGAAAATGGAGCTGGAAGATTTTGATGCTGAAGAAGATCCCCTTCACGAAGATGAGATGAGCCCTGTACCAAACATTACTCACAGGTACCCTGACAGAGCATTGTTTCTGGTTACAAGTCAGTGTGGAATCTATTGTCGTTTCTGCACCAGAAAAAGAAAAGTCGGGGACTATGAAAAGATTTCTATGAAAGGACTCGAAAGTGCCTTCAAATATCTTGAACAGCATTCTGAAATAAGAGATGTTATTCTTTCAGGCGGCGATCCTTTAATGTTAACCGATGCAATGCTGGAAAAAATTCTTGAAAGGCTGAGATCAATCCCTCATATCGAAATAATAAGGCTCGGAACAAGAATGCCGGTAGTACTTCCACACCGGATTACTGAAAATTTATGTGAGATGATTAAAAAATATCATCCGGTTTATGTTAATACTCACTTTAATCATCCGTGGGAAATAACTCCTGAAAGTACAAAAGCATGTGAGATGCTTGCCAATTCAGGTGTCCCTGTAGGTAACCAGATGGTTATTATGAAAGGGGTTAATGACGATCCGGCTATTGTTAAAGAGCTCGTTCAGAAATTGCTTAGGATAAGAGTAAGACCTTACTATATGTACATGGCTGATGAGACAAAAGGAGCAAATCACTTCAGAACTTCAATTCAGACAGGACTGAAAATTGTTGAAGGATTGAGGGGCCATACGAGTGGATTAGCTGTTCCACATTTTGTTATTGATGCCCCCGGCGGCGGTGGAAAAATTCCTCTTCTTCCAAATTATGTTCTGCACATGGATGAAGAACAAATTATTTTAAGAAATTTCCAGAATAAAGTTTATTCTTATAAAAACTATTCTGATAAAAATAATCCTGAAGGATTTGGAACAAAGAAAAAGAAATCTGATCAGGAAAAGAAAAAGCAGACAAGAAGGAGAAAATCAAACGCGCCTGTTTTGCAGGATTAATGATCCAAGACAGATTTAATTAAAGCCGTATCGGAAGATGCGGCTTTTCTTTTTTTAAGCTATCCTTTCAGAATATTTAAGATATCTTTTTCAAGTGTTTCGTTAGGAGTCTCTATTATTCTGCCTATTTCTTTTTCGTCTTTGTAAAATATCATAGTTGGGACTAATACAATCTTTAAATTACTGATGTCAACATCTTTCTCTTCTTTGTCTCTATCAACACAAAATAATTTTATCTTGTTTGAATCATAATGTGCATCATTTAATATCTTTATAAAATGAGGGACTTCAGTTCTGCTGTCACTGCACCAGGTTCCCATTACAATTGTTATGTTAAAATCTGAGATATTATCAGCAAATTTGTTAACAGTAGATGTGTCAACATCGTATAATTCATAGCTGGAATTCCACCACCAGCTAAAGCTTGTATCTTTGAATGCCTCAAGGTTACAATTCCCAACAAGCATTGGTTTCCCTGATTCACTATCAACTACAGTTTTATTAAACTCCTGAGAAAAGGAAACAGAACAAATTATTAATAAAAAACAAAGGACTGGTTTCATAATTTGTCACCATTTTTAATATTATTCTGGCGAACATCAACTCCCCACAAAAGTTTCTGACGAAGAGTTTCAAAATATGTTCTTATCGAGAGGCTGATCAGCTTTAAAGGTTTTTCATTCTTTTTAATCTTAATTTCAATTGGAGGAGGAAACTTTAAGACTCTCTGGCCGTCACAGCTAACCTGAATATAATTGTGAGGAGAATCCGCTTTGATTAAAACTTCCTGACGGCTTGAAAGAACAATTGGTCTTACTGTTAAGCTGTGAGGAGAAATGGGTGAAAGTGTAATTGCATTTGCAGTGGGACTGACAATCGGACCGCCAGTTGAAAGTGAATAGCCCGTTGAACCTGTGGGGGTTGCGATTATCAAGCCGTCTGCAGAAAATGTTGTAACATATTCTCCATCTACATGAGCAGTAACATCAATCATTTTAGGCCAACCACCTTTTTCAATCACCAGATCATTTATGGCAATTAATTCACCGGTTCCACATCCAAAACATTCACCACACAAAACCATTCTTTCTTCAATTTCATAACTTTTTTCTTTTAGCTCACTGATTATTCTGTCTATATGCGTCGTATCTGCTTCAACAAGAAAACCAAGCTTTCCAAGATTGATACCAAGAACAGGTTTGTCATATTTCAACGCATTGTATGCAGTTGCAAGCATTGTTCCATCACCGCCAATTGAAACTATCACATCACTCTTTGCATAAATCTCATCATCTTCCGATAAAAAATCCTCTTCAATCTCGAGTTTCAATTTTTGATTTTCTTCCAGCAACGACTTTGTAAGAAGATAATCCAGACCATTTGCTTTTAATTTATAAATAAAAGAAGAAACAACTTCCAGGATGTTATCTTTGGTAATATTTGCTATTATTCCTATTGTCATATTCAAACTTTTTATATCTGTTAGGTAAATTTACGTGCTTTTCTATTAAATAATTCCTGTTAAAACAATACCTTAATCAATTTATTTTGCTAATTCTGAAATAATATTAAAAATATTAGCGGTATATTTTTCAACACTGAATTTTTGAAGCGCAAACTTTTGAGCATTTTCTGTTAACTTATTTGTCAGGTTTTTATCCCGGATTATAGTTTTCATACAATCAGCCAATTCATCAACAGTATTATAAAGAAGCCCGGTAACGTGATTTTCTATAGTTTCTTTTGTGCCACCATTATTATAACCAATCACCGGTGTTCCTGCAACCATTGCTTCAACAGCAACTCTTCCCCAAGCTTCATTTTCGGAACAGACCAAAACTGCGTTGGATGTTTTATACATTTCAAATGGGTTTTTAACAAACCCAGCAAAAGTTATTTGATCTGTTATATTTAATTTGATAATCAGATCATCAAGAAACATTTTATATTTTCTATCTTCAATACCACCACAGACAACCAATTTTACATCTGGAAAATCCTTCTTTAGCTTGCCTAAAGCATTTATTGCATCATCAATTCCTTTTGAAGGATGAATGATACTCATAATTAAAAATGTAAAGCTTTCTCTGGCAATAACTTTTGATTCGATTTCGATATCTGATTTCTTAATATCTACTGCATTATAAATAACTCTAAGGTTTTTCCATTCCCCATTAAAGACTTTTTCTTTTACAAATTCGGATATTGCTATTATTCTATCCGACTTCATCATCAAAGAATAAAAATATTTTTTTCCATAGTCATATTCCAAATTATAATCTAACTTACCAAGTTCACGAACATGCCATATGTGTGGGATTTTTAATAATAATGAAAGGTAAATTCCAATTGGAGTGATTGAAGAATTTGTATAGATAAGAGAAGGTTTAAATCTTAAAGCATAAAATAACAAAGCAGGAAAGACAACAATGTTGGCTAAAAACCTTAGTATGGATTTTAAACGGAACAATGGACCTGCTAAACCCATCCAGGCCCAAAATTTAATTTTTCGATAACGAATGCCTAATTTATCCAACTCATCTAATAATGGACCCCTTTTGGGGGTTAACACTAATACATCAATATTTTTTTTTATTAATTCTTGCAGAAGTATTAACAAGGACCGATTGGCGCCGTAGAGTTCACTATAGTGAGTTAAAAATAAAATTTTCACAAATGATTACAGAATGGTGTTTAATTTATTTCCCTTTATACAAACAGATGATTTACTGTTGATTTTATTAAAATTCAGGTTATATTTTTTCTTCCACAAACTGATGATTTTTTGTTCGCCTTTCCTGTTTGAATCGTCAAGATAAATAGAAAAGTTATCTGCAAGTTTGTTGATAAGATACGGAATTGCTGTGTAGCGGGATAATTTAATTTCCGGACGCCATGCACTTGGACCATCAACTAATGCAAGATCTATTTTTAAGTCGGAAGTTATATGTTCATCCAACACTTTGATTGAATACCAGGAATTGTTCTCCAAAGCCAAATCTGTTTTTTCTAACGGTGCATAAATTAATTTGATATATTCTTCGAGGCTGTTTTTGCTAATGTTGCTTTTCATAAATCTAATCCAGTCAGGATTATCTTCTACCGAAAAAAATTTGCAATCCATTTTATCTTCTTTTATCAATTTTGCTATAACAAGAGTAGAAATCCCGGAGCCAAATTCAACAATATTTTGTCTTTTGTTTAGAATGATGTCATTTAAAATTGTGAGAACAGTATGGAAACTGATACTGGAATCAGTCACAGGAAAATATCCGGGATGCTTTACCAAATTCTGAATTAATTGGTATGCAGATAAATCATCAATTTTATCCTGATATTTCTTTAAAGATGTAAAAGCTTTTATTAAGTCAGATACTTTGTTAGTCAGATTTTGCATTTTTTACTTTGTTATTGTAAAATGATTTAACTTTAGTCATATAAGATGATATTAATTCTCTCCCCTCCCCGCCAATCAATTTAACCGGTAACGAATTAATTAAAATCAAAGTTACTGATGAACTTATAATGATGAAAATTAACAATTTCAAAATATAATTTTGATTGTAAAAGAAATAATTCATTGTAAATAATACAATAAGATCTACTAGTGTTACAATGGCAAGAACTATTGAGCCGGGTATATGAGCCTTCAAAAATTCAAGCCAGCTTATTCTCACTATTTTAATAGCCAGATGTGACATAGATACATAAAGCCATATTGATGAAATAACAACAGCAAAGCCTACTCCTTCAATTCCAAATTTAACCCCCATAACTGCTCCAATTATTAATAGCAATGCATAGACCAATTGCCTCCAGACTTCAGCATACACTTTGCCGGTAGCCTTGGTAACTGCTCCGGCACTGTTTGTAATTACCCTGAAAAATCCTGCAATACACAAAATTTGCAAAACCTTTATTGCACCGCTCCACTTTTGACCATAAATACCATTTATTATTAAGTCCGCACCTAAGATCATTGAAGCTAAAATAGGGAAAGTTAAAAGCGCAATTACTTTTACTGTTTTTAAATAAATATTTTTAATCCGATCCAGATCATTTTGAATTTCAGAAAAAACTGAAAAGATTACCTCGAACAAAGTCATTGAGATTTTAGATAACGGCAACGTCATAATATTGAAAGCCCTTGTGTATAATCCCAAAGCAGAAGAATTTAAAAGCTTGCCGATTACAACATAGTCAGCATTATTTGCAGTGTAACTGAAAATATTTGATAACCCTATTCCACCGCTATAATAAAAAATGCTTTTTAATTTTCCGGAATTAAATCTGAATGATAGTTTTAATTTGCCAAACAGGTAAATGGTAAATAACGAAATCAATTCTTTTGCAAGAGTTCCATAAATCAAACTGCTTACTCCAAAATCATTAAGTGCTAATATTATGCTAACTGCTGAATAACCGAAGAGTAAAGAAATTGTATCACTGTAAAAAATGGATTTGAAATCCAGTTTTTTAATCAATAATCCTCTTAGGATGGATGAAATACTGAAAAAGAAAATTGAAAGCGTGTAAATTCTTATTAAATCAGACAATGATTTTTCGCTAAAGAAAGAAGCTACCAGCGGTGAAATAAACCAGACAAATATGTAAGCTGATAAACTTAGGATAAAACTGACCCATAAGGAAGTTCCGATATCTTCATCATCCAAATTTTTTCTTTGAACAATAAACCGGGATATACTTGTAGTAAAAAGTAAATTGAGAATCCCCAGCAGAATAATTGTTAAGCCGAACAGCCCGAAATCTCTTGGCAACAATATCCTGGCTAAAATAACACCGACAATAAAGTTTAAAATTGTTTGGGTAGTTATGTTAATAAAGTTCCAGTTAACACCCCCGATTATTTTGCTCCTGCTATGTTCGTACATTTAGCTAATAGTTATAAATATGTTGGATATTTTTCAAATAATGGAAAAAGATCTGAACTTGTCTTATAAAAATAAGAAGATAAATATTACAGAATTAATTTTTGTTTATAACCATAACAAATCATTATTGATTTATGGATATTCAAGCAGTAAGTTTGAAAAAAATTATAATAATTTTTATAAGATACTACTATTCAAAGAAATTCCGTCGAACCAGATATTAAAGATAACATTACTTCATTTAGTTATATTATTGTCACCAATACATTCAGACGTTCCTTTAACCTTGTTGAAAGAGGATTACGTGCATCACTAAATCAAAAAATAAAACCCCAAAAGGTAATTCTTTTAGACCAGAACGAACCACAATTAAGTCTGGCTGATGACATTTTTAATAACAACTTATTCCGACGAAAGAGGATAAAAACAAATTCAGTTTCAGCCGCAAGAAATTCACTTGTGATTCCTGAAAATACCGAGTGGATAGTTTTTTGCGATGATGACGGTTATCTGCATCCGGATTATTCTGAAATTCTTCTTAGTAAAATAAACTCAAATCCCTTTATTGAAATACTTGCCGGCAACATAATTCGTGAAGACACAAAAACGAACTATACGCTTAGACAAAAAAACTTTGGCAGCCTGAAATATTTTAGGAATACAAAAAAGCTTATGGGCTCTAATTTTGTTGTAAGGGTAAAGGTGTTTGAGGAATTAAAAAGATTCGATGAGAACTTTGGTGCAGGTTCATACTGGGGAAGCGGCGAAGAAACTGATTTTTGCTGGAAAGCTTTCTTTGCAAAAAAGAAAATGGAATTTTTCCCGGATCTGATAGTTTACCATGTTCCTCCTTTTCACGAAGCAATAAAAACAGGATTTAAAAAATCTTTCAGATATGGTGTTGGCAAAGGAGCCCTCGTCTGGAAGTGGCTGATTAAGAAAAGAAAGTTAATCGTACTTTATGAACTTGTTGAAATGTTTATAATTCCCTTTGGACATTTTTTAAGAGGGATTTTTACATTAAAGCCACAATTGATTGTTACTCATTTTGCAGCTTTAATTGGAAGAATATATGGTTTGTGTAAAGCAGCTTTCGTTTTTAAAGAGTCAGGCTGAATGTTTTTTTCGTTTTAATTTTGATAAAGAATCTTTTGCCCCAACTAATTCCATTAGTTTTCTGCTTATGAATAACATCTTTCTAATGAAATAAGCAAAGCGGTTAGCAATTGTTAATAAATCATTTTCTTTCAATGAACGGTAACATTCTTCAATAGCTTCTTTTTCCTTTTCGGATGATTTACCAAATCCAGCCATTTTTACCACAGCTTTTTCATCAATGTATTTTCCAATCAAAGAATTCTTTTCCATTCTGGCGATAAAATCAAAGTCCATTGCAATCTTATAAGATGTATTAAATTGCCCGACTTTTTCGAAACAACTTTTCCGCACAATCATTGTCGGATGAAAATATGGCTGTCCCCTTCCCGGAGATTTCATTTGCGGACGCATAAATATTTCACCAGCTACCATATCGTGAAAAATAATGTTTGAGTGAACAAAAAATAAATCTTTATTTGTTTTCAGCATTTTTTCAGCTTTTAACAAATAATCAGCATCCAGCAGCAAATCCCCGCTGTTCAGGAACATAATAAATTCACCTGAAGAGATTTTTAGTCCTTTATTAAATGCATCAGCGATTCCACTGTCTTTTTCATTTATTACTTTACCGTTGTAATTTTTCAGATATTCTTTAGTCTGGATTTCATCACCACCGTTAACTACTACAGACTCAATATTTTTTCTTTGAGGAATCGAATCTAAAGTGTTCTTTAATTCCTCAAAATTATTATATGTTATAGTAATTATAGAAATCAATTTTTCTTATAAAATATCAAATTGTTCAAATCAATATTGTTAAATTTGAAAAATATTATTTTCTAACCAAACCGGGCTTAATTTATTACTCTGTTTTATAAATGAATATATTTGAGGACAGTATTTTTCATCTCTTACGGAATGAAGGAAAATAAGTTGAATGAATTAAAATCCGCAATTGTACATGACTGGCTTGCCGAATATGCAGGTTCTGAAAGATGCACAGAATCTTTTACAAACCTTTGGCCCAATGCTGATATTTTTACACTTGTTGATATTTTAAATGACGAGCAGAGAAAAATAGTTCTTAAAGGAAAACATCCACAAACTTCTTTTATACAGAAACTTCCATTTGCCAGAAAAAATCACAGGATTTATCTTCCATTTTTTCCTTATGCAATTGAGCAATTCGATCTTTCAGATTATAAACTTATTATTTCCAGCTCGCACGCAATTGCTAAAGGTGTTTTAACCCGTTATGATCAATTACACATTTGTTATTGTCATACTCCCATCCGGTATGCCTGGGATTTGTATTTCAGATATTTAGAAGATGCAGGAATAAAAACCGGTATCAAAGGCTGGTATATTAAAAGAACTCTTCACAAAATGAGGCTGTGGGATGTTTTAGCTTCAAGAAGACCGGATTACCTGATTGCAAATTCAAATCACATTGCAAAAAGAATTAAAAAGATTTATGACAGAGAAGCTGAAGTTATTTATCCGCCTGTTGATGTTGATAAATTTTCTATTGGCACAAAAAAAGAAAATTATTACCTGACAGTTTCCCGCTTTACAAATTATAAGAGAATTGACCTTATTGTTCAGGCATTTAATACTATGCCTGATAAAAAGCTGGTTGTAGTTGGAGGTGGAGCAGAAGAAAAAAAAATCAAATCAATTGCCGGAAAAAATATTGAAATTCTTCCATTCCAAGAGCAGGATTCTGTAAAACAATTAATGCAAAAAGCAAAAGCATTTGTTTTTGCGGCTGATGAAGATTTTGGAATTGTCGTTGTTGAGGCAATGGCTTGTGGTACACCGGTTATTGCATGGAATGGTGGAGGCACTAAAGAATCAGTCTTAAATGGTGAAACAGGAATTCTTTTCGCTGAGCAAAGTGTTAAATCGATTGTAAACGCAGTGGAAGAATTTGAAAAAACTGAAAATAAATTTTCTCCGGAAATTATCAGGAATCATTCTGAAAAATTCAGCAGAAAGAATTTTGAAAATAAAATTCTTCAATTCGTTGCGGAAAAATCTGAAATACATTTTCAAAATAGTTAGAATCTTCCAATGATCGTAAATAAAAGATCTTTATTCCTTTTTCGTCTTCTAAGTGATCTACTTATTCTGAACATTGTATTCCTTCTCTCGGCAGTTGTCGCACAATCCTGGCAAATTCTGATTGACCGCTACTACATGTTTTTTCTCTTAATTGCATTAAACTTCCTCTGGATAATTACAAACCTTGCCAGCACATTTTATGATGATTTTTATTCACGAAACATTTCTGTCCAGATAATAAATATTGTACGTTCAGCCTTCATTCAAATTGTTGCTACAATTGTTTTCATCTTTTTAACAAAAGAAAATCTTTTTACACGTAATTTTATTGTCTTGTACCTGGCTGGCTTAATTGTCTTTGTATTTATCCGGGTTGTTCTTTTCAGAAAAATCTTGAAAGCCCTGAGAAGAAAAGGCAAGAACATAAGGAATCTTGTAGTGATTGGCAGCGGTGAACTTGCACTAAAATTTAAAGAGATGGTTAAGAGCAACCCTGATTTCGGATATCATTTTGTTGGATTACTGACTGAGAAAAAGAGTGATGACAAACTGGCTGATGCTATTGGAAATCTTGATGGATTTGAAAATATGATTCAATCAGAAAAAATTGAAGAAGTCGTAATTGCAGTTGATGAAGCATCTGCAGGGTTTTTGAACTCTGTAATTAAAATATGTAATCGAAATGCGGTTAAAGCTCACATAATTCCTGAATATTTGAATTACTTATCGAGCAGATTGCAGGTCAGCACATTTGGTGAATTCCCGATAATTACAATAAGAAAGGAGCCGCTTGAAGAAGTTCAATGGCGAATATTAAAAAGAATTTTTGATATTATTTTTTCTTTAACAGTTCTGTTACTGGTTTTTAGCTGGCTGATTCCTTTGATTTTTATAATCTCTAAAATTACTTCACCTGGACCGGTTTTTTATATACAAGACAGGTACGGAGCTAAAAACAAAAAATTCAGGTGCTATAAATTCAGGACAATGAATGTAATTGATTCAAACAAGGAAGCATCATTTAATCCAGTTGTGGAAGATGATAAAAGGGTTACAAAGTTTGGCAAATTTTTACGACGAACTAATCTAGATGAACTTCCCCAGTTTTTAAATGTTTTAAAGGGAGATATGTCGGTTGTCGGTCCGCGCCCTCAACCAATCCGGTATTATGATCAGTATAAAGAAATTGTTGAAGAAATAAAGTTGAGGCATGTTGTTAAACCCGGATTAACAGGATGGGCACAAATTCACGGCTTGCGGGGTGACCCAGTTGACAGGGAAGAATTTAAAGTCAGAACCCGAAAAAGGATCGAATATGATTTATGGTATATTGAAAACTGGACTTTTACCCTAGATCTACAGATTATTTTTACAACCATTTGGCAAATGTTAAAAGGAAAAACAAACGCCGTGTAAAAATTCATCATCTTCACCATTCAGTAATTACAATATTACATTTTAAAAATAGCCAACCGATAAATCATTTAATTATCGAACAAAAAACAAATTATTATTTAAAAATTTTCAGGCATGAATATTGTTTAGTAGAGGGAAACAGGTTATTTAAATTAAATGTAATACCTGTTTGGTGGTTAGTGGAGTCATTCTTGTAACCGGAATAACAAAATATAAAGGTCGGCTTTGTATTGGATTTGTTCCGGTTATTTTTTAATAAAAGACTGTTTAAGTTCTACTCCACCAGAAAAACATACATCTCATCTTCACTATCTGATACGACATATAAAAGTTTCTCATCTGCATTATAAGCAATTCCCTCTGGCTGGCTTAAATTAAAATAAATCTTTTGCTGCACTTCTCTTTGCATATCAATAATATTTACAGACGAATTTTCATCGCTTAATATCCAGAGATAATTATTTGCTTCGTCATAAAACAAACCTGAAACGTCTGAAGAAAATTTTAGAGTGTCTTCCTTTAGCAGGTTAAAATCAAAATCATATTCTAATAATAGACACGGATCTTTTTCTTTTATTATAAAGAAATGATTGTCTGCAGGATTGAATGCAATTCCTTCAATCCCTTTGTTGTCATTTCCGGGAATGTCAAGCTTATGTCTTTTTATTTCTCTGCCTGAAGTATCAACTATAGCTACTTCCCTTGTTCGTTCAAAAATCACAACAAGTATAGAATCATTCAGTACAGTGATTCCTTCCAGATCAAATCCGTTCAACTTAATTGATTTTAAAATTTTTCCATCTGTATTTAAATTGTATGCAGTACTGTTCTCATCGCTAACGGTCCAAAGTGTTTTTAAGTCTGCACTAAATGCTAACCCGGATGGTTCAGGAACTTCAAGCTTAACGGTTTTTAATAGATTTGTTTTTGTTGTGCTCTTTTGATTACATCCAAATAAGCAAAAAGAAAGTATTATTATGATAATATTTGCTGTGTTTTTCATTATTATCTGATTTTTTGAATCCAATTTATTGGCTTTTTTTCAATCTGCAAATTTTTGAATTAACAAAGATTTTAGTACTATTTTGTTTATTAATTGGGCATTTTACTATATACTTTTAATTTCCACTTTCTTAATTTTGCTGGTGTGTGAAAGGATGGGATGCAATGGTGGTTCTAAAATTATCTTTTCACAATTGATGAGGAGAGAAAAACTATGACAAGCAATATATTTTTCAAGTTCTCCGCTTTTTTCGGAGTTCTTATTGTTATAGCAATAATCGTTTTTGGATTTTTGTTCTTTGAACCATTCCTGACCGAAAAGGTGGTGACAATAACTGTAATCAATAAAGAAAAATGGCCTGACCAGCCGGGGCGTTACTTTATATTCACACAAAATGAAGTGTTCATGAATGAAGACAATTATTACCACAACAAAGAGAACGCTGACCAGCTTTATCCATTAATAAGAGTAGGCTACACATATAAAGTGAAAGTTGTGGGATTATACTGGCCGTTTCTTCCGCGGTTCAGAAATATAATGAATATAGTTGAACAGGTATCTGGTCCTCAATAAATATTCTGTATTACATTTTACTTAAATAATTTTCATTCCACATTCCCATTTCATAATACTTACAAGAGTAATTAAATTACTTTGTTGTATCAATCATTAAATGAACTAAATGATATTTAATAACTCTTTTATTCATTTTATAGAAGCTGGTTTTCAAATTTGAGAATTAACGCTTTGATACCCGTTTTTTCCCTGTGATTTTGGCATTTTTTTAACCTTCATAAACTTATATCCTTTCGCTTTATGTTTAATTTAACAGGCACCATTTTTGTCAATCCTATATAACTGTTTAAATTCGAACAATATTTTATAGAGGAAACAATGGCTTACTTAATAACTGATGACTGCATCGACTGTAATGCTTGCGAAATTGAATGCCCAAATAATGCAATTTATCTGGGAGGAGATCCATGGGAAAAAGACGGACAAGAATTTCCAGCACTTAGTGATTCCCATACTTACATTGCTTATGAAAAATGTACAGAGTGTGTAGGATTTTATGATGAACCGCAATGTGTTGCAGTTTGTCCAAGCGAAGCAGTTATAAAAGATACAGAACATTGATCTTGTTGATGGTTGGTTAGATAGACCGAAAAGGCTGGTTCAACAATTTTCTACAACGCACTATTTACGAGATACTGAGGGGATGTGAGATATAGTAATAGGGGATGCGTGAAATCCGATGTTGATTCAGCCTTTTCATTTTTTAAAATAAATAATCTGCGGCACCTTTAATAAAGTAGTATGTCATCATTGCTGAGGCGGCAAATTTAAAAACAATCATTAACAGGCTGCTGAAAAATGTTACCATCCCTACCTTCATAGCCTCAGCTCCTTTTTTACCTGCGATTAATTCGCCTGAAACAGCTCCAATGAATAAACCTGCTATCATTCCAAAAGGAGGGAAGAAGATAATCCCGATTATCATTCCTATTACTGAACCCCAGATTCCCAGGTTGCTTGCTTTAAATTTCTTTGCACTGTAAATAGGAAAAACATAATCCAGTACTATTGTTGCGATGGTAATGATTCCCCAGGTTATGTAGAAATCTAATGAATATGTTCCACCACTTGCTGCTTCAAGAAGCAAAAGAGAGATAAAGTTTAGCGGTGGGCCGGGAATTGCGGGAATTATGCAACCAATTAATCCTACTATGGCAATAATTAATCCGAGAGAAATCAGAATAACTTCAAGCATCACTTCTTTTTATTTTTTCCACAGTATTTATTTATCACTTCATAAGCTTCAAAGAAGCCTAGCTCGCCTGCCTTTACAAAATCTTCACAAGCATTATCCTTTAATTCGATATTTGCATAACAAATTCCACGATTGTAATAAGCTGTTGCATCGGTTGAATCAAGATTAATTATGTAAGTGTAATCAGAAGCAGCTCCAAGGAAATTCCCTAAATTAATTTTTGCCTCTGCTCTTGAGTAATAATACTTTGGATTTTGATTATTCAGATTAATTGCTTCTGTAAGATCATCAATCGAGTTTTGAAAGTCGCCAATTGTAAAATACTCACTTGCTCTGTTTGCAAAAGCCATCTCATCATTTGGATTTAGTTTTATAGCTGAAGTGAAATCATTTATAGCTTTTGTTGAGCTGTCAAGCTCACTATAAACATTTCCCCTGTTTACAAATGCTTTAATAAATGTTGAATCAGAATTAATAGCATCTGTATAAAATTTTATTGCCGACTTATTATCACCGGCTAAATAACTGCTGAAGCCAAGATTAAAACTTGGAAGCGGGTTCTGTGGTTCAAGATTATGGGCTGAATTAAAATCTGCTATAGCTTTCGCAAAATTTAAATTATCAGAAAAAAGCTGTCCCCTGTTCAGAAAATATTTTGAGTTAGTTGAATCAATTTCAATTGCCTTACTAAAATCGACAAAAGCTTTTTCATAGTCTCCTAAGCTTACAAATGCATTAGCCCTTTGAAAATAATATTCAGCATTTAGGGAATCTCTATTAATTGCACGGCTAAAATATTCAACAGCAGATATGTACCTGTTTTCATTATAGCTTTGCAACCCTTTCTCATATTCTTCAAGTCCGGAAGGGACACAACCACTCAGGTAAATTAGAAACAAAAAGATAATCGGGATAAATTTTTTATTCATTCAGAAAATAATATTAAAATTGAAATTGATTTTATGTAAAGAATCACAGGCTTTAAATTAATTTAATATACATACATAAAAAATCCATAATTGATTATTTTAGTTTATCATTATTTGGAAATAAATCACTTTACCGCGAGGATTTATGAACTTTACATTACTGGTTATAGCCATTGTGCAAATAATCATTTCCCTGATTGTAGGAATATTTTTAATCTACTTTGCATCAAGAGTTTTTCAAAGTCTTACAAAGGGAATTAACGATATTGAAGAATTGAAGCAGAATAATATTGCGGTAGCAATTTTGAATGCTGCAATTGTTCTTTCTCTTATTATTGTCGTCAGAAATTCAGTTGAATCGTCCATCATAGTTTTTGCAAATACTCTAAAAGATCCTGCAACTGTTGCTTCAGATTATATTGAAATGGCTTTTATTATGATCGGACAGATTATTCTAGCAAGCATAATAGCCTTTTCCTCTATTTATCTCGGGCTTCTGATTTTTATGAAATTGACAAAAGATATGAATGAATTACTGGAGATAAAGAAAAATAATACCGCGGTAAGCATTCTGCTTTCCGTAATTCTGGTTTCATTAGCTTTACTTTTGCAGCCCGGAATTGTTGCTTTGCTTGATGCACTTATCCCTTTTCCATCAGTATCATTAATTGATATCGGACACTAAGGACTAATAAATGACAAGATCAGGCTGTTTCAGAAACACATTTTTTGGATGTGTTACATTAATTTTTTTGTTTGCATTTATATTCTTCGCAATTGTCATTTCAAACCTCTCTGAGATAAATTTCACTTCTCCGGATGTTGAAAAAGAATCTTATGATATTGTTTATGATTCGCTTAGTCATGAAAACATCATTAATGCATCTTTTAACTGGAACTTTGTAGCAAATAATTTAAAAAATAAAAAGTACAGCTTGACATTCCGATTGCTTGAAAAAGATGTGAAGGAAGCAATGGATTTTATTGACAAGCTGGCAAAAATGAGTTACCGGGATTTAGGTTTAAATATCAATCACAGAAATGTTGATCCTGAAATTGAAACTCAGCTTGTCTGGGCTGAAGTCTATAGAAGAATTTTTTATCAATCATTCGACAAAATAAAACCAATCTTAATTGGTTTTAATAAAATATTTGTTGATCAGAAACTTGGCAACCGGGATAAAGTTTATTTCATTATTTCTTTTGTTCAGAATATACCTTATGACAGACCCGGCGGAGCTCTCGACCTTTTCCCACCTCTTGGAACAATAGCTTACCGATATGGTGACTGTGATTCAAAATCACTTTTGCTTTATGTAATCCTGGAAAAGATGAGTATAGATTGTGCAATGTTCTGGAGCGATTATTACAAACATGCTATGCTTGGGCTTGCAGTTCCTTCGCGTGGAGATTTTAAAACTTATGCGGGAAAGAAATATTATTTTCTTGAAACAACTTATCCCGGCTGGCAAATAGGCGAATTACCTCCTGATTTCAAAATTACCCGGTACTGGTATTTGAAAGAAATTGAGGATTTAGAAAATAATCATCTAAATGAAAATCTAATAATAGATGAAGAATCAAATCACAACTTTAAACCTTCACCAGCTAATCACTGATCCACAAATAATCTTTTGTTTTCAAAATCGTTTTTTACAGCTTAAGTCAATTCTCCGGTTTAACAATATTCTATCATTTTGTTTCATATCACAAAAACTCATTTATCACTTGCTGAATGTAAATTATTTATCTATGTTTTCGACCGTTTAAGTTAAACAGTCGAAAAATTAGAATGACAATAAATAATCTTAAAAAGAAAGAAATAATCGAAGCCGCAAGAAATCGTTTTGCACATTACGGTTTTTCAAAAGTAACAATGGAGGAAATTGCTGCTGATGTGGAAATGGGAAAAGCCTCCTTGTACTATTACTTCCCTGCCAAGGAAGATTTATTTAAAGCTGTAATTCAAAAAGAACAGGAACTTTTTGTAAAAGAAATTGAAGCTTTGACTAGCAAAAATCTTTCTTCCGAAAAAAAGCTTAAGGAATATGTAACTAAAAGATTGGAATATTTCCAGCAATTAGTCAACCTCGGCACACTACATGTTCATTCCTTTGTTGATATAAAAATGATGTTTAAGGAATTATTCCGGGAATTCGAAAAACAGGAACTCGTTTTATTACAGAAAATTATTAAAGAAGGAAAAAAGAACGGTGAATTTGACAAAAAATTGACTAAAGAAGCAACAAAGATTTTTCTTCATTTGTTGCAGGGTCTGCGGTTACGAACAATAAAATCTGTAAATGATAACAGGATGAAAAAAGTGAACTACGATGAATTGCGAGAAGATATGTTATTCTTCGTTGATATTTTCTTAAAAGGAATACGAACTTAAAAATGAAATTTATTAAGGAGCATTAAATTTATGGCGGATAATCACGGAACAAATCAGCAGGAAACTATGATAAGAGAAAACTCATTGCAGAATGGTAAAGACGAAAATGGTAAATCAAATTCTAAATCTTTTTTAAAGCAAAAAAAATTCTGGATCCCTCTTTTCATAATCCTGATTGCTGCAATAGCCGCTTGGAATTGGTACCAGGGACAATTAGGCTATGTTTCTACAGATGATGCATTTATAGATGGGAACAAGTTATCCCTTTCATCCAAAGTGTTAGGTAGAATTACCAATCTTTATGCTGATGAAGGGGACAAAGTTACAAAAGGCAAATTACTCGTTTGCCTTGATTCAACTGATTTGATTGCACAAAAGGACCAGGCGTTGAACTCCCTAAAGTTGTCACAGGATAATATTCGGCTTGCACAGGTTAAAGTAGATAAAGCACAAACCGATTACGAAAGAGCAAAGCAGCAGTTTGAGAGTAAAATAATTCCTAAGGAACAATTTGATCATGCAAAAAGTGATTTCGAAACTGCAAAGGCAGAATTGAACGTTGTCAGAACAAAATTAGGATCAGCAAAAGCCCGGTTGAATGTCATAAACACGCAGCTTCAGAATACAAAGATTTATACTCCAATGGATGGTGTTGTTGCAAAGAACTGGGTTCTGGAAGGTGACGTTGTTCAGCCAGGTCAGCCGATATTTGCGATATATAACCTGGATAGTTTATGGGTAACAGCGGATCTGCAGGAAACTGATCTTGCTTCAATTAAAATAGGTGAAGATGTTGAAATTGATGTAGATTCTTATCCTGATCAGATTTTTGAAGGAAAAGTTATACAAATCGGATCAAACACAGCATCGCAATTTGCATTAATTCCACCATCAAATGCAGCTGGAAATTTTACTAAGATCACTCAAAGAATACCTGTGAAAATTTCAGTAAATCATATTAAATCAAAAAATAAAAATTTCAGTGATGATGCACCAAAACTTTTACCCGGAATGTCAGTCGAAGTAAAAATTAAAATTCAAAAATAATGGAAAAGAGTTTTAAAGACAGGTTAAAATACGGTTTTACCGGAATGCAGGATCATCCTTCCTACAGGTGGTTTGTTCTTGCAAATGTAATGATCGGTACCTTTATGGCGGTACTGGATGCAACTATTGTTAATGTTGGCTTATCAAAAATGATGTCGGCTTTCGGTACCAGTGTTGATAAAATTGAATGGGTTTTAACCGCTTATCTTCTGGTCTTTGCAGTTGTCCTTCCCTCTTCCGGTTGGATTGCAGACCACTGGGGGCACAAACGTTCTTACTTTTTAGGACTACTGCTTTTCACTTTTGGTTCGCTCTTATGTAGTCTTTCAACAAATGAAAATATGTTGATCGCTTTCAGAGTGATTCAGGGTGCTGGTGCCGGGTTTATTATGCCTGTTGGAATGTCAATTATCACTCACGAGTTTCCACCAGAAAAAAGAGGAATGGCTCTTGGGTTTTGGGGAATTGCAGCATCCTCTTCAGTTTCATTAGGCCCACTTTTAGGTGGTTACCTTATTGATACTTTCAGCTGGCATGCAATCTTTGATATAAATGTTCCGATAGGAATTTTTGCAATGCTTGCAACCCTTGTAATTCTGAGAGAATATAAAACTGAAAGTGCGCGTTCATTCGACCTGGTTGGTTTCGTTTCGATGACATCTTTCCTGCTGTTTCTTCTTTTAGCATTGTCTGATGGAAATGCTTCGTGGAATACAGGCGGATGGACTTCAAATTTCATTTTAACATGTTTTGGAATTTCGTTTGTTAGTCTTGTTATTTTTTTAACGGCTGAACTAACAGTTAAACATCCGATAATCGATTTGACTATTTTAAAAAATCGAAATTTCGGAATGGCTAACATAATGCTGTTTATTTTCGGGCTCGCCTTCTTTGGCAATTCTTTTCTTCTTCCCTTATATCTTCAGAACTCTCTTGGCTACACTGCACTTCAGACAGGAATACTTTTCCTCCCTGTTGGAATTATAATGGCTTTTATGTCTCCTGTTGCGGGCTGGATGACCGATAAACTGAATCCTAAAATACCAATTTTCATTGGAATCGTGTTGACGTTTTTAAGTATGTACTTATATAAAGATTTAACACTTGATACTGAAAGCTGGGCACTGATTCTTCCTCTGATAATTCGTGGTTTTGGTCTTGGTTTTATGTTTATACCTTTAAGCACAATTGCCATAAATGATATACCGCGTGAGAAGATGGCCCAGGCAACCGGGCTGTTCAATACTATCAGGCAGGTTGGTGGAAGTTTTGGTGTGGCAATATTAGGAACTTTGCTAACAAGAAGAGTAATTTTTCATTCTGCAATGTTCAGCCAGGCAACAAATCAGAGTTCAACAGCATTTCAGCACGTAGTGTATGGATTGAAAAATTTCGCACAGCAGACAACGGGCGGGAGCGGAAATGATCTGATTCTGAAAGCAAAAGGATTAATACTGCAAAATGTTTCTGCTCAAGCTTTTGTAAGGGGAATTGATGACGACTTCTTAGCAGGATCAATCATTACTTTATTAATACTTATTCCAATGTTTTTTCTGAAATATCAAAAAAAGAAAAATGCACAAAAAATTGAAATGACAGAGTAGAATATGAAAACACAGAATTCAATAATGAAAATAATTTTATCAATAACCTTTTTATTAGCATATAACATAATTGTTGCACAAACTGCAAAAACAGATTCTTTAACACTCGACAAAACGATCGAACTCACAATTAATAATTATCCTTTAATTAAACAGCAGCAGGAAAAAATTAAAGCCGCTGATTATAAAATCGAACAGCAGAAGAGCTTTTATTATCCCGATATATTTGGTGAAGCTTATTACACAAGGATTGGACCGCTTCCCTCTTTTAGCTTTGGAGGAAATACTTTAGAACTGGCACCTGCAAACAATTATAATTTCAACTTAGTGCTTCATCAGCAAGTGTATGATTTCGGTAAAAGAGACGCCGCTGTTGATCTGATGAAATCAATTAAACAATCTGCGGTTGATAATGTTGAATCTATTAAAAATAATCTTTCCTACCAGACATTACAATCTTTCTATTCAATTCTTTTTTTAAAAGAAAGTATTGCTGTCAAAGACACACAAATAGCGGCACTAAATGAACATCTCAACATAACAAACAAAAGAATCGAAACCGGATCAGCAACTGATTATGACGCTTTAAGCACACAGGTAAGAATTTCACAGGCTCAAAGTGAAAAAATTGAATTGATGAACAATCTTAAGCAGCAACAGATTTTTTTGCAACAATTGCTTGGAGTTTCCCAGGATACGACTATAAATATTAAAGGTGATTTTTCTGTTCCTAATATGATTACAAATTCTGATTCACTAATTGAAGTAGCATTTCAAAAACGATCTGAAATAAAACTCGCAGAAGATGAATTAAATACTTCCCATCTTCAGGAACATTTAACTGGTCTGGGTGATATGCCCAGCCTGAATGCACTTCTAAGTTATGGGATAAAGAACGGCTATGAACCAAATCTCGATGTGTTGAGAGGTAACTGGGTCGCAGGTATTTCATTAAATGTTCCGATATTCAATGGATTCCTAACCAAGAATAAAGAAAATGAATCCAGAGTAAACAGTAACGCAGCTTATTTGAATATTGTTTCATTGAAGAGAAATGTCGTTTCTGAAATACAACAGGCAGAGTCAAGCTTAAATTCCAGTCTTGATAAATTAAAATCTACACAGGCACAGGTTAATTTTGCTGAAAAGACAGTTCAGAGAGCCATTGATAGGTATAAAAGTGGAGTTGGAACTAACCTGGATTTATTGGATGCTGAGACATCCCTTGCGGAGGCAAGATTATTTTACCTTCAGGATTTATATAGAAGCATTTTAGGTTCTTATGATTTAAAGAAAGCTGTTGGAGATATAATTTACTAATCGAAATAAGTCTGTCTCTTTGGATCTTCCAGGTGAGCAATAATTTCATTAATGTGTCTTTGGTTTGTCCTGTTCTTTGATAGCGGTGGAAGTTCCTCAAAACTAAAAAAATCAACTGCATCGGTTTCATCACTTGTTGCAGCTTTTCCACCGAGTAATTCACATAAAAAAATTATTTTGAAAGCATGAAAAAATTCAAGTGGTGTGCCGCTCCTGTTTGCATCAAAAACGCCAATTACTTTTAGTGGCTTAATATCGAACCCGCTTTCTTCCTTCGTTTCTCTTATTGCTACTTCAGATGGAATGTTTCCGACATCAGCCCAGCCACCGGGCATAGCCCAGCGTTTATCAGTTCTTTCCTGCACTAAAAGTATTTTATCTTCTTTTATAACTGCAGCTCTCACATCAATTTTAGGAGTTGCATAACCCGGCTGCTTCATTAAGACTTTTTCAAGATTTTCTTTTTCAAGATCAGTATGATCGGAAGTTATTTCAGAAACAATTTCTATTAATCTTTTGTAGCGTTGCTTTTCATAGTCTGTTACAGCAAAAGCTAATCCGGTTTGAGAAAGCTGCTGTATTTCTCTTGCAATGCTCAGCCATTTTGGAATCTGATTATTCATTCAATTATAAATTTTAAATTATACATTATATATTAAAAAGGATTTGTTGCCCAGATTGTAACTTCGGGAATAAAACCGCGGTCATCCATTTCTAAAGTTGAAACTATAGTATGTGCAATTTCAATTGATCTTAGTTTATTTGGAACTTCATCCCGTTCTTTTCTTTCAGGATTACCAAAAGCAGTTATAACTTCACTTGGATTAATAAGAATAACGCGGACATTATACTTTTGCAGCTCAGCCTGCCAGCATTGCGTCATTCCACGCAATGCAAACTTGCTTGATGAATAAACAGAACCTCTTCCATAACCCTTAACAGCAGCTGTTGATGCAATGTTTACGATATTTCCTGACATTTGTTCTTTGAAAAGTTCGGCAGCTTTTTTTGCCATCATTGCTGCACCAAAAACATTAACCGAATAAACATCTACAAAATCATCCCACTCAAGATCAAAAACTTCGTTCCTTCTTCCCCCTATTCCGGCATTGTTTATAAGGCAATCAAGTTTGTGAAATTCACTCATAAAATAATTGTATGTTTTTTCAATATCTTCATGTTTGGAAACATCAGCATGAATAGGGTAAGCACCGATTTTTTTTGCAACTTCGTTGAGCTTTTTTTCATCACGCCCGGTAATAGCTACTTTCCCCCCTTTTTCAATTAACATCTGTGCTGTTGCTTTACCAATACCGGCGCTTCCGCCAGTAATTAAAAATGCTGATCCGCTTATTTTCATTTTATCTCCTCTATTTAGTTTTCAAAGTTTATCCAGTCAACTGATTTAATATAAGAAAATTATTTCCTAAAGTTTCCGGCTAATCATCAATAAAAAATTTTTTACACTGCATTATTTGTTTGTTAAGCGAATACAATTTTTTTAATTTTTCATATGTTTTTCTTTTCAATCCAGATTAAAAAATTCATTTCTTATATCATCTACCGGAGAAATTATGAAAATCAGAACATTTATAATTTTCATAGCGTTACTATCTATTACCGTAAATTTTGCACAGGATGAGGAAAAAGTTAATGATAAAAATCCTTATACCTCACCAACTTTTAATGGCTTAAAATTCAGATCAATCGGCCCGGCAGTTACATCAGGACGGGTAACTGATTTTGCAGTTAATCCGAATAACTGGCATGAATATTATGTTGCTGCTGCTTCGGGAAATGTCTGGAAGACTACAAACTCGGGTGCAACGTGGGACCCGGTTTTTGATGATTATGGTTCTTATTCTATTGGCTGTGTTACTCTAGATCCGGGAAATCCAAATGTTGTTTATGTTGGAACAGGTGAAAACAACAGCCAGCGCAGCGTTTCCTGGGGTGACGGAATTTACAGATCAGAAGACGGTGGTAAGAAATTTAAAAACATCGGGCTGAAAGAATCAGAACATATAGCAAAAATTTTAATAGATCCCGGAGATTCCAAAGTAATTTATGTTGCAGCACAGGGACCGCTATGGGGACCGGGCGGACAAAGAGGTTTGTACAAATCGACCGATTACGGAACAACATGGGATTCTGTTCTTTATATAAGTGAGAATACTGGTGTGACAGATGTTGTTATGGATCCAAGAAACCCTGACTTGCTTTATGCCGCATCATACCAAAGAAGAAGACATGTATGGACTTTAATTAATGGCGGACCTGAATCTGCAATTTACAAATCAACTGATGCCGGCAAAACCTGGAATAAATTAACCGAAGGAATTCCCAAAGTTGACCTCGGCAGAATAGGTCTGGCTATTTCACCAGTAAATCCGGATTATGTTTATGCAATTATTGAATTGCCTGAAAGTAAGGGCGGATTTTACAGATCAACCAACCGCGGTGCCAGCTGGGAAAAACTGAACGATTACGCAGCGGTAAGTGCACAATACTACAATGAAATTTTTTGTGATCCTCTGGATATAAACAGAATCTTTTCTCTGGATACGAGATCAAAAGTTTCTAATGATGGTGGAAAAACTTTTGAGAATATCGGAAACAAAAACAGGCACGTTGATGATCATGCTTTCTGGATAAATCCCAAAAATACAAATCACTATATGATCGGAGGAGATGGTGGTATTTATGAAACATTCGATGACGCCAAAACATGGATTCATAAAGATAATCTTCCAATAACACAATATTACAGGGTTGCTGTAGATAATTCAGAACCTTTTTATTGGGTCTATGGCGGCACTCAGGATAATAACAGTATGGGGGCCCCATCTCAGACAATAAATGAGGAAGGAATTGTTAATGCAGATTGGATTCCTACCATTGGTGGCGACGGCTACGAAGTTCAGGTTGATCCAACTGATCCGAATATTGTTTACACAGAATACCAATACGGCGGTGTTGCTCGCTATGATAAAAAAAGCGGTGAGTTAGTCAGCATTAAACCGCAGGAAGGAAAAGATGAAGAGCCATTCAGATGGAACTGGGATACACCGTTGTTAATTTCACCTCACAGTCACACTAGAATTTATGTTGCAGCAAACAAGCTTTTCCAGAGTGATGACAGAGGAAACACCTGGAAAGAAATCAGTCCCGATCTTACAAGACAAATAGATCGCAATGAACTTAAAGTTATGGGAAAAGTCTGGAGCGTGGATGCGGTTGCAAAAAATGCTTCAACATCTTTTTATGGTAATATAGTTTCACTTTCAGAATCTCCACTCGTTGAAGGATTAATTTATGTTGGAACCGATGACGGATTAATACAGGTAACTGAAGACGGAGGAAAGAATTGGAGAAAAATTGAATCATTTCCCGGTGTTCCTGAAACAACTTACGTTAGTTGTCTTTATGCTTCACTTCACGATGCAAATACTGTTTATGCATCTTTTGATAATCACAAACGCGCTGACTTTAAACCTTATGTTTTGAAAAGTACAGATCGCGGAAAAAGCTGGCAATCAATTACAGGTGATCTTAAAGAACCATTCGTTGTTTATTCTATTGTTCAGGATCACGTAAAACCCAGTCTCCTTTTTGTTGGGACCGAATACGGCGTTTTCACAACTTTTAATGGTGGACAGAAATGGATTCAGTTAAAAGGTAATCTTCCAACAATTGCAGTCAGGGATATGTCAATCCAGCAAAGAGAAAACGATCTCGTGCTGGCAACATTCGGAAGAAGCTTTTACATTCTTGATAACTATTCAGCTTTAAGAGACATTGATGAAAAGTCACTTGATCAGAATAATTACATCCTCTTCCCTGTTAAGGATGCATTAATGTTCATAAAACGAAGGGCTACTTTCGGTTCGTATGGAGCTTCATTCTTTAAAGCTGAAAATCCTCCTTTCGGAGCAACATTCACTTATTACATTAAGGAAGTTCCTAAAACCAAAAAAGGACTAAGGCAGGAAAAAGAAAAAGAATTGATAAAAGAAGGCAAACCTGTCAATTATCCGGGCTGGGAAAAATTACGGGAGGAAGACCGTGAGGAAAAGCCTTACCTTCTTTTTACAATAAAAGATGTCCAGGGAAATGTTGTTAGAAAATTAAAAGAGGATATTAAAAAAGGAATAAACAGAACAACCTGGGATTTGCGATTTGCCGATACTAATCCATATAAAAAAGTAACTGATAAAAATGAAAGCGGAACCCCCGTTATGCCTGGGAAATATTCAGTTACACTTTCTTTATTTGCGGATGGAGTTTTAACTGATGTTGCAGGACCTCAGCAATTTGAAGCTAAAGTTCTGAATAATACAACTTTGCCTGCTGAAAATCGCGAAGAACTTGTTGCCTTCCAGAGAAAGATTGCAGAGTTTAACCGCGCAGTTGAAGGTGCTTTAAATGCAACACGTGATCTCAAAGACAAATCCGATATTCTGATTGCAGCAATAAAACAAACACCTGAAGCACCAAACACATTAATGGATGATGCTCTGAAAATAAAAACTCAGACAGAAGATATACTTCAGCATTTATACAGGGATGAAACTATTTCAGAAAGAAACGAACCGACATACCCGACTATTTACGACAGGTTGAACGAGATAGCAGGTTCTGTATGGAGTAGTACTTCGGATCCCACTAAAACTGCAAGGGACAGTTACAAAGTAGCTTCAGAAGAATTTGAAGTAATACTTTCACAAGTAAAAAAACTACTCGATGTGGATGTAAAAAATCTTGAAGAGCAGATGGAAAAATACGGCGCTCCTTGGACACCGGGAAGAGTTCCGGATTGGAAGAAGAATTAATCAACCTCACCCTGTAACCCTCTCCTTGATTAAGGAGAGGGAGTAAAAAAGCGGATTTATCTTAACAAAACCATCTTCTTCGTCTCAACAAATAAACTCGCCTTAAGCTGGTAGAAATAAACTCCGCTTGGTAAGTTGGCTGCGTTAAAATCTATCGAATAATTCCCAGCGGGTTTTTCTTCGTTAACCAAAGTTGTTACTTCTTCGCCCAAAAGATTAAAGAGAGTCAGCTTAACTTTACCAGGTTCTGCAATCGAGTATTTTATTGTCGTGCTTGGATTAAATGGATTTGGATAGTTTTGTGTTAGTGAATAAGTCATTCCTTCGTTTAAAATTAATTCATCATCTGCATCATTGGGATTATTGGGTGAGTATGCAAATAAATATCCGTTTTGTGAAGCAACAAAAGCCGTTTTACCGCCCGCCCAAATTGTTTTTCTTATTCCCTGTTCAGTAGTTAATGTCAGTGGTGCAAAAATATTGTTATATCCATCATATAATAAATGGTCATAAAGAGCACTTGAGCCGCCAAGATTAAATCTGAGTATAATAAAATTACTCCACTGCCAGCTGGCAAATTTGTTCACAGTGTATTCGTTGCTTGCGTGTTTATTCATACTGTAGCCAATATATTTACCATCGTTCGAGTACATAAAGAAAACGCTATCCCTGGCAAACACATCCTGTGTTTGTTGTGCAGAAGGGAACCAAAATTCCTGGTTAGTCTGCGCATCATAAAAATAAGTTTGATTTAGATTTGTATAGTTGGCATAGAAGTAATTCCCTTTACTTCCTCTGTATGAAGTAGATGCAAAATCTTTTTCTGTCCATATGTTATATAAGGGGGAATATAGAAAAGCGTTAGTTAGGACCCCCAAATTATCCGTGATTAGTAGTCCGTATAAATCACCGCCACGATATGATGAACTTGATGCCCTTCCTGCTATATCAAAAGAATATAAACTTGCATCCGGTCTGTTATAACTAAATACATGCACTGTGTCTACATTTTGCTCGGAATATGCAAACACACTCCAATCATTTGCTAGTGCGTTTGCTTTTACTCCAGGTTGATAACCCTGTGTCCACTGCACCGGACTTGTGAAGCCAGTTTGAGTATGAATATCATATAAAAAATAGTTTTGAATATCATAACCATGAACCAATTGCCCGCCAGCAGCAAAACCCATAAAACTCCAATAGTAAAGCGGTGTATCGAAATGAGTAAATGAGTTTGTCTCAGCCGAATAAACGACTAATTCAAGTCTATCCGCTTCATCAACATTCCTTATCACTACGAAAGCAGTCTGTCCTCCGCAACCATTCCAAACTGGAAAATAGTTGCTTTGGTTATAAGTATATTCGAATGAGTATTCTGCAAAATCACCAATCTGAGTATTGAAAACCCAAATGTAATATCTATAGTTGTTTCCATTAATTTGTTCATTCGCTAAAAACAAGTTACAAGTGATAGGCGAGACTATTTCCTCGTAAACAGTAGGCCAAATTTCTGTAATATAACTGCCGTGAGTTTTTATTTTAAACTGCCCTGTCATCGCACTGTAGCCGCCGCACAGATAAGGAGATGTGGAAGTTTCTCTATAAAAAGTAAAACCATGGTCCAAATTTTTATTATAATAGATTGATGGTTCAGTAAGTTCATCAAAAGTTTTCGTATTTAAGCTGTAAGCCACCATAGTATGAGGTGATGAGTTGGTAACTGCAAGATTTAAGTATATATAATCTTCTTTACCAAACACACCACCTTGCAAAGGCACAGCTCCCGGAGGAGTATAATTGTACGAATGCCATTGTGCATCGTCCGCATCAAAAACATAAAACATCTGGTCGGTTACAAAAAAAGCGAAGTTATCAATGCAGCCATATTCATCCCCGCTTAAGGGGACCAGCGATCCGGTATAAGCTAATGTAGAAAATGTATTCGTAATTGCGCTATAACCCACTACAATTGAATCGTTATAAATCATTGCGGCATTTCCATCAGCTCTAGCATCGATCCAGTTCAGTTGGGTAGGAACAAGCAATACCTGCCAATCACCGTAATTTATATCAAATGCATAAATCGCCTGACTGGTGTTATCTGCAAAAATAATACAGCTTTCACCTACTGAATATTTATATGATAAGGGTAAGGGATTAGGTAATTGAGTGCTAACCCAATAAGATTCCTGTGAAAGCATATAAGTATTTAAAAATAGAACCATTACACATATAAAATATAATTTCATTTTAGACTCCGAAAATTATTTTAATAAAATCAGCTTCTTCGTTTGAATGTAGTTTCCTGCTTTTAGTTGATAGAAATAAACTCCACTTGGTAAATTCTCTGCATACCACGTCACTTCATAAGTGCCCGCCGATTTTTCTTCGTTAACAAGTACGGCAATTTCTATTCCAAGCATATCGTAAACTTTCAAAGTAACTAACCCACCCCTCGCCCCTCCCTGGAGGGGATTATCCCTGTTTGGTATTGAATATTCTATTTTTGTTACCGGGTTGAATGGGTTTGGATAGTTTTGATAGAGTTGAAAGGTAATTGGCTTATTATCGAATTCATTAACTCCAGTCGTTGTATCATAGACGATTTTGTAGTAACCGAAACCAGGAGAAAAAGTTGTATGTGAAATTATTCCTTTATCCACAGCCTTAATGCGGTAATAAAAATTATACCCGTTTGTGAGCAGGTTTAGATTTAGAACTGTATCCAGCAAATATTCTTTTTCATTAGGTAAATTTGATACCAAAATAGGCAGTTCATTAATAGTTGTTGTACCATTACTGTAATAGCTTTCTATAAAAACTGAATCAATATAATTAAACAGTAAGCTATCATTTCCGCCGTACGGACTATATATTCTTGAATAGTAATGATCAACAATAAAAGATATTTGAAATGATGAATCCGTAACAAGAGTTACGGGATTAAAATTAATTACGGGATATTTTTGGTGCGAATGATTTTGAAAAACACCATTTATTTTTATTATCGATTGAATTAATTGTGAGTCTGAGTCATATTCCCCAATTCCAGGAACGCGATTAAAACCATAGCTATAATAATGTCCAAAATCCTCAGAGAATTTTAATATAGAATAATTACCTAAATAAAGCTCAAATAATTCTTTGTATCCTTTATACAAAATTGAATTGCCAAATAAATAATCAGAACCAGCTATAACTGTTCTGTAAGAATAACTTGGAGGTATAAACGGTAATGTATCCCCCGCTTCTAAATTAAAATCCATCAACACATATTCAGAATCCCCCATCAAGTAATACTTGTATAATATTTTATCATCAAGATCATATCTTTGTAATGTGGAATCCGTATATGGCCACCACCCTTCTCTAACAGATTTTATCCAATAAAATGTTTTATTACTTAAAATTGTATCCCTATTTACTTCAACATTTGTTATTGAAGGCCAAGGTGTACTATAATAATATATTTGATCAAAATACTGCCATTTGTTGCCTATCTCTAACGGAACCCAATCTTGTGCTTGTATATTTGTAATGAAGAGCGAGCATACAGAAAAGAATACATTCAGGAAAAGAATTTTTCTATTTTCCATTTCTTCCCCGAGAAAATTTATTTGAAATGAATGTAAGTTTATTTCACAGAAAGTTCAACACATGTTTGCTATTCCAAAACTATTTCCTCTTCAACAGGATAGTGATCTGAAGGATAATTTTCATCATAAGTTGTTGTGATTACTCGGTGAGTTAAAACTTTGACTTTATCATTAACAAAAATGTAATCTATTGTTCTGCCCATATCCATAGTTTTTCCAAAGCCGTTGAACGTAGAGATTCCTCCAAAGTGAGAAGTTTTGGATAAATGTGATGAGTCAAAAAGATGAAAAGAATTTTCGTTTCCGTTCACAATAATTTTATACGGTTCTGATTCAGCAACAACATTAAAATCACCTGTAAGAACAACAGGAAAATCTTCCGCAAGGTTTTCAATTTTGTTAAGAAGCAGCTTTGCACTTTCAACTCTTGCCGTGTCACCCATATGATCAAAGTGAGTATTGAATAAATAAAATTCTTTTTCTGAAATTTCATCTTTTAATTTTATAAAAGTCGCTGTTCTGTTTAACGCAGCGTCCCAGCCTTTGGAAGGAACGTCCGGAGTTTCAGATAACCAGAATGTCGATGATTCTTCTTCAGAAAATTTATCTTTCTTATAAAAAATTGCCGTAAATTCACCGGCATTTTTTCCATCGTCTCTGCCGGCACCAACCCTTTTATAATTTTCAAGCAGGTTATTGAGATCATCAATCTGAAATTTTTCTGCTTCCTGCAATCCTATTAAATCCGGGTTTTGCTCTTTAATAACTCTTGCTGTTAAGTATTTTCTGTTTTTCCAGTTGTTAACATCTTCCGGACTTTCACAACTTCCGCAACGAATGTTGAATGTCATTACTTTAATGGTATCATTTTTAATCTGCTGAGTGAATCCATTTATCGTTAATACTAAGATCGAGATTACTATCAAACAGAATATTTTCATTTTAGTTTCTATTAATTACTGATTCTAGTTTAATAAATATTTTTACCATAGCAAGTGTATCCAGTTTGCAGTATTCAAGAAGCTGCTGTCTTGTGTCTGCAATTTTCATTAAATCAGTTTCATACTGAAGACCGTTAAATGCAATAGCTGCTAATCCGCCCTCGTTTATTTCAAGATTTTCATAATTCATTTCAGGAACAAGTGCGGGCAGAACAACTTTAATTGAATATGATCCTTTCATTTCGGGAGAGTAATAATATTTTTTCTGGAAAGGAATCATCAAATCTTTTAATCTTCCTATTCTTTCCTGCAACAGATCTTCAAATTCAGGAAAATCTCTTGCAAGTTCCTGCATTCTTGTTTTTTCAAAAGCCAGGTTGTAAACAATTATATCACCTTTTCCTTTTGTGACTTCAAGAAGTTGTTTGATAAATTTCGGCCGCGGATCTTCTCCGGCTTCAGCAAGAAATTCCTTGTGATCAATTTCAGAATCTTCGGATTTCTGAATGTGAACGGAAAACTGGAAAGGAATTTGCTGGTAAGGTTTGGTATTATCATATAATGGAACTGCGCTCTGGAAAGATTCAAAATCCAGAAAGTAAAACGGATATTTTAAGTCAGACAGAAAATTTTTTATTCCTTCAGCATTGATAATTGTTTCCCCGTTTTTGTAAGCTTCAAGCTGCAGCTTATTATTTGCGTTCATTGGGTAATCCCGCGGCACATCATCCAGACTGACAATTCCATCATTGTAAAGTTCATATTTTTTTGAAAGATGCATTCCTGAAAAATCAAAAATTGAATTTTGAGGTATATGTTTTCTGCAGTAGTTAAAGAAACCGCACGTATAAGGATTATGACAATGTACGCCGATATCAATCTGCGGAATAGTTTTTCTTTTCAAAACAGCTTTCAATCTCTCAACATTTTCTTTAACTGACTTCTGCATCGGCTTTATCAAACTCAAAACCGGTTCAATTATGAAAAGTTTTTCAACATCCAAATCACCTTTACGCACATACTGGTTGTTAATATAAATAATGTTGAAGCTTTTGATTTTTAATCCCCAGCCATTTAAAACATAATATTGAAGAGCAGCATCATTGAGATATGTCTCTGAAACTGAAGTCGAGCTTTTCACTTCATAAATATTCCAGCCTCCATTTTCTTTTACAATAATGTCGGCAATTGCGAGAACTTCATCAGACAAAAACCCGGCTTCATAAATTACTTTTGTTCCGTTTTTTATCTCTTCTGCTGTTCTTTGTACGCATTTATCATAATCAAATTTTTCCCCCGCTGAAGCATCAATTCCACCGGGAAATAATTGCTGTGCAAGAACTCCTACATCAATCCCTCTTTTAAATATCGATTTCTGCATTTCAGAAAGTTCATCCATTTCATCATAATGATATTTATAAAGATAGAGATGCTTTTCGCACTGAAGTCCTTTTATGTATGAAGATTTGCTGAGAAGATGTGAAGCCATGCTGCTTATAATTCCGAATGTTGATTTTGAATCGAAATATACAAATCATTTTATGGAATTGTGTTTGAAAATTAATTTTAGGATTTTAACGAGAAATGATAAAAGGGCAAATGAAATCTTATATAATTTTAGCAGGAATAATATTTATCTCAGCCAGCTTATCAGCTCAATCAAGATACACAAAGGGAGCTGAAAACGGATACGCCTGGCTTGCTATGGAATTGTCCCAGCTTCCTTACAGCAATGCGAAGTTTAAGTATTTAGGCGGGATACTGGATAAAAATAAAATTATCAGGAATAAATTTCCGGGGAGTAAACAACTTCTTTGCAATAGTGAAATAAACGAGCTTCTTGGGAAAGGTGAATCTGAAAATTTTTCACTTGAAGATGTTGTTAAAGAAATTGATAATTTTTATTCAAATGAATATAACCTGGAAATACCGATAGTTTTTGCTTATTGTTACGTAATTAAAAAAGAGACGGGACAATCTGAAAAAGAATTGAATGATTATAAAAAAGAAGTCCTGGAATTCTGTAAGAAGTGATCAATCAAAATTTAATTTTGTCTGCGAAGTTTTTCCAGATTTTTTCTTAGACTCTCTGTGCAGCTTTAAAAATTCCCCGAAATGTTCCTTAGAAATAATATAGATTTTCCCAACCTGAGTTGCTTTCAGTTTTCCGGATCTAATATGGTATAAAACCCCCGAATGACTGATACTTAGAAGTTTTGCAACTTCGCTGACGCTAAAAAATTCTTTCATAAATTCGCCTGAATTGTTCTAAGTCAAAGACTTAAAAGAACTTACATACAAATTAAACACACTAACTGTTATTTTCAATTAAATCATTAAAATCAAATAACTTATAATTATCACTGTTTTGGTTCTTCTATCACCGGTTATTTGCCACCTGACTAATATTTAAAACCATTTGCAGACTTCGGAAGTCAATATAGATAGAATCCAAAAACTAAAGGAATACAATGAAGAGATTTGTTTACAATTTTGCAATTCTCTTATTACTGATTTCATTGCCGGGTTTAGCCCGAGAGGGGAAAAAAGAAACCCGAGATAATCATCAAAACACTGTACTATCTCTTATTGAAGGATTAAATTCAAACAATATCGGACTTATGACAAGCTGCGCTTATATGCTTGGAGAATTGAAAGTTACAGAAGCAATAATTCCACTAATGAAAATTCTGAGAGGATGTAAATGTGAGGAAGTTCGAATAGCAGCTGCTTTGGCATTATACAAAATTGGGACACCGCTTTCAGTTTTTGCTGTAAAACAAGCCGGTATTTTTGATGAGAGTGAAAGAGTGAGCAGAATGGCTTCAAATTTTTATTTCGATTACCTCCGAAATAAGAAAGAAATAAATGAAGTCTCTGATTCATTGGCTTATGCCAATTAGCAGGATTTAATTGCTCTCATCTTTTCTCCACGAACCCGGAGTTTGAAGCTCCGGGTTTATAATTTTAAAATTTAAATTGCAAGAAAAATATTTTTAAATTTAATTTGACTTAGTTAAAAAATTATCAGAGGTTTGTAGTAAATCTTTTGTGTGTTATAAAATAACTATTTCAAAAGAATTACATTGTCAAAAGATAATCATTCAGTCAACATTTCAGCTTTACAGTTTTTAAAGATGAGGAAAATACAGAAACGTAAAACATCACGTTCAAAACAAAACCAGTTAACATTAAGTTTTTCTGAAAGCACACCGATTGAGATTCACATACCAAGATCGAGAATGAATAATGTTAACAAAGAAATTTTAGGGGAGAAAAGAATTTCAATTGAATTAGTAAGGAATTGAATAAGTTTTATTCTTATTACTAATACAAAATTATTCCTAATCTCAACTTATTTCATAAATAATTTTATTACTTACGCCCGGGTCAGTATAAAGATGTCATTTAATTAATAGCATCTTTTTAGCTTCAACAAAATTATTGGTTTTTAATTGATAAAAATACAAACCGCTTGCAAGATTTGAAGCATCGAACATTACTTCATATTTTCCTGCCCTTTGTTTTTCATTAACAAGGTTTTTGACGCGCTCACCGGTTATATTATAAACTGTTAGTAAAACTTCTTCTGAACGAGGTAATCCATATCTAATTGTTGTAACCGGATTGAATGGATTTGGAAAATTCTGAAACAGGGAATAAGTATGCGGAATGATATTCACTTCAATTTCATTTGAGTATTGAAATTTACCATCTGTATCAATTTGTTTTAATCTGTACTTAAAATTTGTACCGCCGATTGGAATCTTATCAACATAATTATAAGTTTTAGGAGAATTGCTGTTACCATAACCTTCAATAAACTTTAATATTTTCCAATCTGAATTATCAGATTTTCTCTCGACGTTAAATCCATAATTATTCACCTCGGTTTTTGTAATCCATTCAAGAAGTACATTTTCATCAATAACTTCTGAAGTAAAGGAAGAAAGTTCAACGGGAAGTATTTTAATAATGAACCCTGTTGTATCATGTTCAGGATCTATTAAATTACCTGCCAGATCATACAAATTATAAACTTTTAAAGTATACCATTTATTAACTTCCGGCTGACTTACCTTAATCAATGCTGTAGAAGTATCAATCAATTCAGCACTAATTGTTATTAAGCTGCCAGTCCACCTGAAATTATTTGGGTTTGTAAAACCAATAGTATCCATCCATTCACTAAATTTTACTTGTATTGTAGTGTGTGTGAATTGCGCTTTGGTGACACCGAAAGAAAAAAACAGAAAGAATGATAGCAATAAGATATTTAATCGATCCATTATGAATACCCCTTTCACAATTAAGTTTTGTGATTTTATTCATTAAGGATTGATTGGATAGTTTGAAGAAACAGGCCTCACTTCCCCAACCGCACCATTGTTTGGTTTAGTAATAGGCAACTCTGATGCCTGAAGAAAAATTCTAATTTGGGCTTAAAATGTAGATTTTTTAAGAATGTTATGCGAAATATTTGTCAGTGGACGACAATATTTAATGACAAGATTTGGGAATCAAAATTGGATGAAGAAATTTATTTACCGAAATACTCCCTCAACGCTACGCTGTAATTTTCTGCAGCTGCTTTTGTTTACTTAACGGCTACACGCTCCGGCTTAGATTCAAAGGTTTTAATGAAATTTATCAAACAGGATGGCAATCCTTTGGATTTATATTCAGCTGCAGTTGTTATCGATTTAATAATCATTCCTGATACACCAATCGATACTTATAATAAAAGTTGGTAGTAATTATTAAGCGTTCTCGTAAACCAAAAAAAACATAAAAAACCCCTGCCCTATGTTGCTTGGGTGCTTCACATAGTGGGGGATGGCAGTGGCTTAATGTCCTATTTTACTCTTCTATTAATTCTAATGTTGTTCTATGCTTCCCCTTAGCTCCAACTGCAGTCAGCAGCGTTCGTATTGCATCTATATTTCTACCGTGCTTTCCAATAACTTTCCCCATATCGCTATTATCTACTTTTAGAATAAACTTTATAGTGTGTTCATCAGGTGTAGTTTCCTCTACCGTTACCTTATCCGGCTTATCAACAATTTGTTTTATTATAAACTCTATAAATTCTTTCATCTGTCTTCCTGCTTGCTCGCAAAATGAGTGGAGTAAATATTAGTCATAATTCTTTATAGAATCAATGAATGGTTAATGATTGGGAAGTGGTGAATGCGGGACCTGTAGCTTTTTCAGCCTACTTCAGATGGAGGAAATAGTTAACTACGAAATTATTTATATTCCAGTATTAAAATTTGAAGACATAAGAGCTAAAACTATTTATGACATTACTTTCAAAAGAGATGACATTTTTTCTTTCAGGACAACTTACTCTGTTGGGGACAAAATAAAAACCGAATTGACAGAAATGTTTGATGGAGTGTCTTTAATAGCAAAAGAACAATAACTGCTGGTAACGCAAAGTTCAAAAACTTTGTGAGGAATGGTACAAACTTCTCTAGAATAATAAGGCTATGTATTCAACATTAGCAAATATATATAGACATCCAGCTTTCAATTCCAATGAGTTGGAAACAATTTTTAAAGCCCACAAAAAAACTTCTTTCAAAAAATCGGATATGATATTAAAAGCAGGTCAATCTGCAAATGAATACTATTGTCTCGAATCTGGTCTGGTCAGATCTTTTGCCATTAGTAGTGAAGGCAAAGAGATCACAACTGGCTTTTTTGGTAAAAATGAAATTGTAATTGAGGTTGCTTCGCTCTTTTTACGTACGCCAACTAAAGAATATATACAGGCTTTAACAGATTGCGAATGTTGGGAAATAGATTTCGATTCATTTCAAAGACTTTTTCGTACTGTCAATGGCTTTATGGAATGGGGAAGGGCTTGGATGTCTGAAGTTTTATTTATTACAAAACAACGTTCTTTAAGTATGATCACAGATTCAGCAACCGAAAGATATTTAGCATTACGAAAGCAGCACCCGCAAATATTACTGCAAGTCCCGTTAAAATACATTTCATCATATCTCGGGATAACTGACACCTCATTAAGCAGAATACGTAAGGAAATATCTAATCTATAATCTAATCTAATATTTATTTCTTGTCATAGGACAAGACAATTAACAAATATTTTTATTAATCTCGTCTTAGTTTTTATTTATAATATTCGTAATAAAATTAAAAACAGCTAAACTTTGTATTTATCTTCTGCAATAATTTGAACTAGAAAAGTATTAAAGATAATATGATAGATAAAAACAAAGCAGATAATTTGTCAGGATTAGTGTCTAAAGCATTATTTTAATTGATTGTGGATATTTATTGATAGCATTTTCTTTAAAAGGATTAATTATTGGAGCATGGAGGTAGATAAATGTTTACAATTCAAAAATATTTAATGAGTCTATTATTTTTTATTCCCTATATGTCTTTCGGGCAAGTAAATCAGGAAGGGAGTTTGGAAAAATTGACTGGTGTATCAGATAAAATTATTATTGTAGATATTATTTTGAATTGTTCAATTGACAGCGCCTTCAACTACTTTGCTGATAATAAATTATTAACGAAATGGTTAACTAATAAGGCTGATGTTGAAATGAGGGTAGGTGGCAAATATGAACTGTTTTGGACTCCTGTAGATCCCGATCCTACAAATAACAGCACTTATGGTTGTAAAGTTTTGGCTGTAGATCAGCCCTATTTCTTTAATATTGAATGGGCAGGAAATGCTGAACAAAAGGAGTTTATGAATAAGGTGAGACCTCTTACAAACGTAACCTTTCTATTTACAAAACTTGACAGTAATCAAACAAAGGTAACATTAATACACACAGGTTGGAGACAGGATGAAAAATGGGAGGCTGCACGCCAGTATTTTATTAATGCCTGGTCAGGTGCGTTTAAACAGCTTGAAAAACTGGTCAACTCATAAATAAAATTTAGTCTTCCTATTGAAGAAAATGTTTCTATAGCAGTATATGATATTCTGGGGAATAAATTAATCATATTGGTTGATGAGAAACAATCAGCCGGTTTACATTCTGTTAAATTTGATGGTGGTGGTTTTTCAAGCGGGATTTACTTTTATAGATTAATTACCCCTCAATATCATTTAACTAAAAAAATGATTCTAATGAAATAATATTTTGAATTTAAAAATCTTTAAAATCACGATTCTTTCTATCCTGATAGTTTCTGGTAATAGAATATTACCCCAACAATTCAAGTGGGCTGTTGTTGAGCCAATGGATTTTTCTATTAGTCCGGCATTTCTAAAAAACGATTTAGCTATTGATGACTTTGGTAATGTTTACTTATCTGGTTTAATAAATTCTAAATTGGTTTTTGGGACAATAATCCTGGGTGATTATAAAATCGAAAAAATTGATTCATCTGGAAATAATCTCTGGAATATTTCATTAATTGGTAAAATTTATTTCCAGGGTTTAATATCTGATCATAATAACAATCTCTATGGTTATGGATTTTATGAAGATACCTTATGGTTTGATAACACTAATAATCTGATTACCAGCGATTCTACTCAGCATAATTTTATAATTAAACTTAATATGGCCGGAAACCTGGTCTTGCTTAAAGATTACACTCAGTTTGATCCTGATTTCTATAGGTTTGGAGAACTCGAAATTGATCTGCAAAATAATCTTTGGGTTAGTGGAGTTAGCAATCAAATACAAAATACATTAATTAAAGTCATTGATCCTGATGGTGTGGTGATGCAAACCTTTGAACAAAGTTCAGTGAGAGCAATTTCTGGTTTATGCTTTGATGACAATGGAAATTTTTGGGTTACCGGTTCAACCTCTTCGGGCAATCAATCTTTCAATGGTTTCATTGCAAATGCACCTTTCACTTATAATATATATGTCGTAAAGTATGATTCAAACGGATCAGCACAATTCGTGCGGTTTATTGAAGATGTTACTTCTCAGTCTCCATCCATAGTTTGTGATAATTCGGGCAATGCGTATTTGAGTGGAATTCTATCCGGGGATTTTTCATTTGGTAGTTTAACGGCTCAGGGTGTGGAGTGGGTATATGATTTTTTCCTTACTAAAATTGACTCAACGGGTGAGTTTATCTGGTTAAATGAAGTGCCATTTGGAAATCCCGGTGCAGATGCAACAGTTGGTAGTTCAAATTTTCTTAGTTGTCCCGATGACGGCAGTATTTATCTTACAGGTTATTCACGTAACAATGTCGACTGGGGAAATGAAATCATTTCAACATCTTTTGGTCTGACAGATATTTTATTACTTAAATATTCAACTGAAGGTGAATTGATCTGGGTAAAGAATGCGGGAAGTAGTGTCTTTGATAAATCGGATGCCGTTGTGGTTGATGATTTTGGAAATTGTTACTTAGCAGGACAGGTCGGTGCAAATTCATTATTTGATTCGTTAAGCTTTGTTGGTGACAACACAAATTCATTTGTTGCTAAAGTAAAACCAGCAGACATTATTACAGGTTTCAATCAATTTTCCGAAAGAAATAATCCAGAGATAGTTTTGCAAAACTATCCCAATCCATTTAACCCCTATACAACTATAAAATTTATACTACCTGAGACTGCATTTGTTCAATTATCTGTTTATGATGTACTGGGTAAAAAGATTTTAGATTTAGTTGATGAAGAGTTACCTGCTTCAAATTATTCAATCAATTTTGATGGTAAAAATTTGAGCAGCGGAATTTACATATATCGGCTATTTGCTTCTAAAAATAATGTGGTTCTGTTTTCATCTTCCAAAGGAATGATATTGTTGAAGTAAAATTACATTTGTATTGAACGTCTTTGAAATTAACACAATGAGAGGAACAACATCTCATTAAATCTGGAGATAGAACTAATGAAAATATTCACACAATTTATTTGTCCGCTAATATTCTTTTTTATAATGGATACGCAAGCTCAACTGCCAGGATGGACACAAATTTCTTCAGGAACAACTGCGGATCTTTTTTCAATTCATGTAAGCAGTGACAGTATAGCATACGCATCTGGCAGCGGCGGAACAATATTAAAATCAACTGATGGAGGCCTCACCTGGAGTTCGTTGAATTCTAATGTAGTCGCAAACTTGTTTGATGTTTTTGTCTTCGACGAATTGAATGTTATAGCGGTTGGAGATGCAAACACAATCATCAGAACAACTGATGGCGGAAATAGCTGGATTTTAGTTGCAAGTGGATTAACTCAAAATGAGAGTTTGTATTCAGTTTCTTTTTCTGGTGCCTACGGAATTTGTGGTGGAGAATTACTGACAATTTTAAATTCAATTGATAGCGGTGAATCGTGGCAGATCTCACAAACTGGTCTGTCAAACGATTTTTTCGGCACTTCGATGCTTAGCCGGGAAATCGGTTTTGTAGCCGGTGTACTATTGGAAATTCCTTTCAATAAACCTTTGTTTGGAAAAACGACCGATTCAGGAAAAAGTTGGGAATTTACAGACTTCTTTTTAAATGGTAATGAAGGAACTGCTCGTGGTATTCATTTCACAGATGAGCAGACCGGTTACATTTGTTCAGCAGTTTGGAATGGACAGGGTGCAATTTCAAAAACTACTAATGGTGGAGCAATTTGGACAACAACTCTCTTCGACCATTTTTTATGGAGTATAGATTTTCCTATTAGCGGTACGAGTCAAATTGGATATTCCGTTGGGGCACTGGGAGTAATTCTTAAGACTACTGATGGCGGTTCAACCTGGCTGCCTCAGCAAAGCGGCACATCACTAAGATTAAATAGAGTGTATTTTGTCGATCAGGATTTCGGATTTGTAGTTGGTGAAAATGGTTTAATATTACGAACTACGAGTGGAGGCGAACCTGTAAACGGAATAAATGATGAAATTGATGAAGTAAATTCATTTAATCTTTCTCAGAACTTTCCTAATCCATTCAACCCCACTACAAGTATTCAATACTCTATTCCGCATCGGGGATGGGTTACCATTAAAGTGTATGATGCAATGGGAAAGGAAATTGCTATACTTGTAAATGAAGAAAAACAATCAGGTAACTTCGTAAAAACTTATGATGCTTCATTTCTTTCCAGTGGAGTATACTTTTATAGAATTCAGGTAGGAAACTTTACAGCTAGTAAAAAGATGATAGTACTAAAATAATCTGCAATGATGAAGACAATCCTCATTTTATTGTTTTTGATTTCTGCTAATGCTTGTTTTGCCCAGCAAGATATTCCTGATTGGTTTATTGAACATATGTCCTACAGTATTGGACAATGGGTTACCTCAAATTCAGATTACAAAAATGAAGATGAACCTTATGATCAATATTTAATAGAATGGATATGGGGTATCGGAAAAAAAAGTACAGTCGGAAGGCTATCTGGTTTAATAAACGGACAGTCTGTTTCTGATTTATGGGAATACCGACAGTACTGGGATCCTGATTCTGCAAAGCCGGTTATTTTGCAATTCGGAAAATCTGGTATGATTGGAAAGGGTGAATTAAACAAGCTGGAAAATGAAGATTTAGAGCTGCAGCAGGTATTTACAAATGTTAATAAAAATAAAGAAGTTGTCGGTCATAGAATTACAAAAATTGATAGCTCAAATTATGTAGGGGCTTCTTTTGTTGTTGTTGAAAATAACAAGTGGGAAAAAATCAGGGAATATGTATGGACAAAAATTAAGTAAGCAGACATTCTAATTCATTAAATTAATAATGTCTTGCTTTTAGTATTTAAAAATTACACATCCTAAAAAAATGGAGATGTCAATGGAAAATATCTACATAAATCATTTTGCAGTAGTTGCAGCAGCCATTTCAGATTTTATTGTTGGGGCATTGTGGTTTTCACCCATAATGTTTTATAAAAAATGGTTAAAGGAAATCGGCTTAACCGAGGAGATACTGAAGAAGGGAAATCCTGGCAAAACTTATGTAATCGTTTTTATTCTTGCACTTATCATCTCCTATAATTTAGCAGCTTTTCTTGGCGAACCAAACACTGATGCAATTTGGGGATTAACTGCAGGATTCCTTGCTGGTGTTTGGGCTGTAGCTGGATTTACGATCATCGCATTGTTTGAGAAAAAATCGCTAAAATATATTTTAATTGATTGCGGTTATTTGTTGATAGCATTTTCATTAAAAGGATTAATTATTGGAGCTTGGGGATAAAACAATGAGTGTAAATCAAAAAAAAATAATTAGTCTGTTATTTTTTATTACCTGTATATCTTTCGGTCAAGAATATCAGGAAAGGAGTTTGGAAAAAATGACTGGTGTATCAGATAAAATTATTACTGAAAATATTATTTTAAATTGTCCGATTGACAGCGCATTCAACTACTTTACTGATAATGATTTATTAACCAAATGGTTAACTACCAAGGCTGATGTTGAGATGCAAGTAGGTGGGAAATATGAACTGTTTTGGACTCCTGAAGATCCAGACCCTACAAATAACAGTACTTATGGATGTAAAGTATTAGCAGTTGAACGTCCATTTTATTTTAGTATAGAGTGGATGGGAAATGCTGAGCAAAAAGAATTTATGAATTCTGTAAGACCTCTGACAAACGTAACCTTTTTGTTCACAAAACTTGACAGTAATCAGACAAAGGTGACATTAATACACACAGGTTGGAGACAGGATGAAAAATGGGAAGCTGCACGCCAATATTTTAGTAAAGCCTGGTCGGGTGCATTTAAACAGCTTGAAAAACTGGTTAACTCATAAATAAAATATAAATAGGATTTGCTATATGAAAAGTAAACTCAGAGTAAATTTTGTAATAGTGCTTATTATTTTTGTAATAAGTATCGCGGGATGTAATCATGGTAATGATGATATTGTTGATAAGAATATTGAAATTGCAAAACAATCTTTTGAAGCGTTTAACAACCATAATTGGGAAAAACAGGCTGGCTACTTCTCCGATTCCTGCAAATTTCTTGACCCGTCATACGGTAAAGAATATAAGACGGTAAATCGCAAAGCGAAAATTGAAAAGTACAGCAATATGGAAAAAATGTCACCTGATATTAAAGATGAAATAACTTCCATTTTTGGTTTCGGTGATAAAGTTGTTGTTCAATTCATTTCTTCCGGCACTGCAATCACTGAAAAAGGCGAATACCCTTGGAGTGTTCCCATTTGTTGTGTATTTACTTTTGATAATGGTCTGATTATTAAAGACGAAACTTATTATGATAGATAATAAGATCAGATTTATCCTATGAGAAAAGTCGAATCAACTATACAAATAAACGCCAAAGTTGAAAATGTATTGTCCGCATTTACTGATGCAAATCAATTAAAAGAATGGTGGGATGTGGAACGATGTTTTATTGATTTAAAAGAGAATGGTAACTATACACTTGCCTGGAATATTTCTGAAAATGGATTCAAATATATTTTCTCAGGTATTATTAAAAAATATGTATCTGGGAAAAATCTTCATATTACAAACATACTTTATTTAAATCCGGATAGACCAATACTGGGTCCTTTTCAATTATTAATAGAATTGAGCTCTATAAGTAATGGTACAAACCTTTATCTAAAACAATGGCCTTATCCTGATAACAAAGAAGAAGATATGGATTGGTATTTTGACTCAGTAAAAAGTGCCTGGCCAGCTGTATTGAGAACATTAAAAGAATATCTTGAACAAAAATAAGAGGATAAAATGGATCAAGCAGAAAAAACAATGTTGGAAAATCTTCATAAAAATACAGGAAAGACATTAAAACAATGGATTGAAATTGTTAATAAACAAAACTTTGAAAAGCACGGACAGATTATAACGTTTCTCAAAGAAAAATATTCTTTTACACACGGATTTGCTAATCTGGTTGCTCATAAATCAAAAGGCTCTGATGCAGGTTCAGTTGAGAATAAAGATAAATTGATTGAAAAACAGTACAAGGGAAAAGAGCATTTCCTCCCCCTTTATAATACGCTTCTAAAAGAAATTAAAAAGTTTGGTAAGGATATAGAAATAGCCCCTAAAAATGCTTACGTAAGTTTAAGACGAAAAAAGCAATTCGCAATTTTACAGCCTGCAGCTAAAACAAGATTTGAAATTGGTCTCAACCTAAAAGGACAGAAACCAAAAGGGAAACTTGAAGTAATTACTAAAGCCAACTCAATGTGTTCTCATAAAATCGACCTCGCAGAATTAAAAGATGTTAACAAAGAAATTGTTGATTGGATAAAATTGGCTTACGATAATGCAGGATGAAATACAGTCAAAATGATATTGATTAAACTAATTATTTACAAAATTATTTTGGCTTAAATTTCAAATTATGAGTCCTCATTATGTTTCTTTAATATTTGGTTATGGGACGGCAACTGGTCTCTGGTTTTTATTAAATCACTTCTACCCATCCCTTTGGGGAAAAAATAAAAGGATTAATTTTGACAAACCTTACTTAGAATTTATTTTTTCTATTTTGGCCATACTTGCTGTTATCGGAATTGGACAATTATATTTACGACAATTATTAATACCTAATAATGCTAATATATTTTTGGATGCGATAAATCAGGTAATCATTTTTTCACCAGTCTTTATTCTTATTCTTACCAGGAAACAAACTTTAGAAACATTATGGCTCCCAAAATCAAAAATTGGGATTCGCTTATCCATTGGACTTTTATTAGCCTTTTGCAGCATTTTTTCTTATTGGTTAACAAGAAGTGACGCAAACGGATTTTTAAATATCTTATCAGGCATTTATCACTATCAGAATTTTTCGCACTTTGTTCAGGTTTTTATGGAAGATGTTGCAATTGTATTAGTATTTGTAAGACTGTCATCCTGGATCGGTGATAAATGGTCTATCCTGATTATTGCAACTCTATTTTCTGCTGCGCATATTCCAAGCTTATTAACTAATGGTGCTTCTTTAATTGAATTATCCAGTCTAATAATAGATACAAGCTTGGGTGTTTTAGTACTATTAGCATTAAGCAAATCCAGAGATATTTGGTGGTTTTTTATGGTTCATTTTGCTATGGATATGACTCAATTTTATGGCGGTAGTATTATTAAATAATTAAGGACAAAAAAAATAAAAACAGATATTCAGCAATGTAGATTCTAAGAAAGAAATTATTATTTGAAAAAGATAGATACTTTTGGGGGAAACATATTGCTAAAAATCACCGCTTTCAAACACACAACAAATATTAATAGATCTCCTAATGAAGGTATTAAAGAAAATATTTAAAGTAACTTTGCTCATTATTATATCGCTCGTAATTTTAATGACAATTTGGTGGTTTTGGCCTGCAAGGACTCCTCAAATAAATTCTGATGGAAACAATTCAATATCTTCTCTTGAATACATTAAAATTGAAGGCCTGGAACAATGCGTTTTAATTAGAGGAGAAAATAGAAATAATCCAATCTTGCTATTCTTACATGGTGGTCCAGGTATGCCAATAATGTATTTAGCACATACTTTTCAAAAACCTCTTGAAAAAGATTTTGTAGTAGTGCAATGGGACAGACGCGGAGCAGGGAAAACGTATTACAAAAATAAGCAATCTATTGAAAGTATGAATGTTAAACAAATTATCAAGGATACTTTTACTTTAATTGAGACACTAAGAAATCGTTTTCACCAAAACAAAATTTTTCTTGTGGGACATTCGTTCGGAACATATATTGGAAGCATTTTGGTTGATATGCGTCCTGACCTGTTTAATGCCTATGTAAGCATTGGCCAGGTTGTAGATAGTGATAGTTCAATTATTTATCAGGAACAATTTATTAGAAATGAAGCCATTAAAAGTGGTGAGAATGAAATCATTTTATCTTTGGACAAAAGAAATACTAATAATTTTGAAAAGTGGCTTTTTAAGTTTGGAGGTGAATTAAAAAACAGCAATTCATTTTTCCCTTTAATTTGGGCGGGATTGACTGCACCTGAGTATACCTTACCTGAAGCTCTTAATGTTTCAGAAGGTTCTTCATTCAGTTCACAAAATATGAAGTACAATGTTTTGAGCAATAGTATACTTAATGAAATTACAGATTATAAAATCCCTGTTTATTTCTTTGTGGGGTCTTATGATTATACTACACCTCACCAACTAATAACAAAGTATTATTACTTAATTAAGGCGCCTAAAAAAGAAATTGTTTATTTCAAAAACTCAGCACATTTTCCGTTTTTCGAAGAACCCCAAAAGTTTTGCAATGAAATAATTAGATTGATTTACAATTGATAATCTGACAAATTAAGTGGTAATTTTTGAGATGTGAGTTTTGATTTACAAGTATACAATCCCGAAAAAAATTGATCCGGTCGCAGTTACAATCATTGAGATTCCCTTATTGAATTACTTATAGTTAGTTAAGTACATTGTTTTATTCTTTAATTCATCCAGCTTTTTAACCTACCATTCTTTATTCTATCAGATTTTAATAATTCCAATTTCTCGTTATTAATTTTAAATTCATATAATTCACCTTTTTCGGGAAAACCTCCACTGCCTGTAATTGTATAAGTAATTACGACAATTATTCTGCCTTTAACTAATCTCAAATCAGTGTAACACATATCTCCTTCCAACTTAGCACTAAGTTGATTATTCTTTTCAAAATCATACGATGAGAGTAAATTAAAATTTTTGTCAAATAATGTTAACTGCCACCCTTCAAAATTTAAGGGTATTTCAGTGGAAGGATTGTTATGTAATATTGCTATATAAACTTTATTCGTTAATGTATCTTTTATACTTATAATTTCATAGACTCTAACAGAATTAGACATAAAATAAGTCCAATCTCCACATAAGTACCTGTAGGAACTAATATATTTAGGCTGTTCATCTGTTTTTATAATTTTTATCTCTCCATAGATTTGATTTAATATTTTTAAAGTATCAATATTCTCAATTTTGGCATACTCTGAGGCATAAGGTGAAAATAAAGTATTATTGAGTGTTTTTCCCAGAGTCGAAAAATATGATTGTAATTTTGGGGAGCCTTTTTCTGTAAGCCCAAACTTTTCAGCTTGGCCAAAACCACTAAATGTAGCTATTAATATTAGCAGCCCTTGTAATAACAACAGCATTTTGTAATTGCATTTTCTTTTCATAGACTAGAAACCTAATTTTTATATATAGATTATGAAATTTTAAATCATACTTCGATAATATATTCCTGTAATTTAATATCTCCTTAAATTTTCTTTTTATTTCGGCTAAGATACAAGCATACAAATATATTTTCTAATTACTGCTTTATCTTATAAAAATATTCGGCATTTACTCTCAAAATTAATTACCATACTTTTGTATAGTATGGAACGAAAACAATTCAAATCCCTATTATTCAGGAAAAGAACAAAAGATTTGAACTGTCCCTGCAGTTTCTGTACGGTTGATCGGGTAAACTTGGAAAATTTCTTGCAGAAAATGGAAACCGATTGTCATATTTCTAGGAATTCCATCCTCCTCCAATCACGGGGGTAGGGGAATGTGGCGGAGGATTGAACCTACAACCTTCGGGTTATGAGCTATTATTTTAACTATACCTGCCAATTACTTAACCTACACTTCTGACTAAATTTCTGAATGAATTTTGTGTTTAATGAATAAATTATATTATAATTCTTATACCAAATGATATTTCAATGTCTATTTGCGTTCAGGAGAAACAATTGTTCATTAACCAATAGACTAAAAGAGATGTAATACTTTTAATCCAGAAAAAAGTAGTCCTATAAATAATGCAACAAAAACCACCCTATAAAACCAATTTCTCCCAGCGGATTTTATTTTGTGTTCTTGAGGATTTAATTTATGATTTCCACCAACAGCATCCTCAATTAATGTGCTTAACTGTATTTCACTAATATAATCATTAACTTTGCTGGCCTTTTCAAGTTCCAACAATGCGTCTACTGCCCCAAGAAGAAGTCTGTTGTAATATCGAAAGTCTAAAATCCAAATTGCGATCCAAAACAGACACAGAAAGAAAAATACTGCAAAAGTCAAACCCCAAGAAAATTCATTTTCACCATTTCTATTAAAAAATCCCACTACTGTAGAAATTGCTGCTACGGCAGCCAGTGCTTGAATTCTGATTTTAAGAATAAGATCATTAAAATGCATTGCGATATCTTCATATTTATTCCAAAGCTCAATTACTCTATATTTTTTATTATTATTGTTTTCCACTTGGTCAATTTTATTTTCTGATATCATTCTTGATCCTTTTCATTTATTTCTTTATAGAAGCTCCTTTAGCATTATTACATTCAGGACAAGCAACCTGTCCATTTTCAACAGTCGTGGCTCCACCTTTAGACCAAGGTTTCTTGTGATCTGCTTCCCAATTATCCCACTCACACTTTTTGCCTTTGCATTTAATTTTCAATTGACAGATACCTTTATCTTTCCTATAAATCGCTAATCTTTGCTCGTGGGTAAATAATCGATTATTATCTTTTTGTTCGATCTTTGGGTTATACTCAAAATATTTTCTTAATAAATATTCGTTACGCGAACTAATAGATTCCTCAGAGTCAGTGCTGTGACTGGTTTTTTCATGATAACTTATAATTTCTGGATCACATTCATCGATATTTAATTTCTTTTGTTCCCTGCGATAAGTTTCAAATTCTATAAACCATTCTCTAATAGATTTTTCTAATCCTTTATACACAAATTTTTCTATTAAATAAGAGAGCATCAGATAAAGAGATAAAACAGAATATCTTTCTAGTTCGGGTGTTTTCTTTGGAAAGATTTTTAATAGAAAATCTAACACCTTGGTAATTTTTTTTGCTTTTTGACTGTTAGTATCGAAGGCTTTATTTTCCTTATACATTTTATTCAAGTCGGCATTTTTAACATTACAGGCACCACCATTTAATTCTATTTTAATCATTTGAGCTGCAATTAAATCATATGTATATCTGACATTATCAAAATTGCAATTCTTAAAAAACTTGTGAGCTGCTATTTTTTTAACAAAATCCCTCATGTTCCCTGTAAGTGCATTTCTTTTCTCTTGGGCTTTCAAACTTGTTCCATTCTGAAGACGTAAAAACATTTCTCTTACTTCCTCTTCATTCGTATCATTCATAATAATAACATCTAATGCATAAGTATCAAAAATGATTCTTAAGTCATCCTCCAAGACTTTATTTTTCTTGCCAACATAGCACGTATTCTTAACATCATACCCATTTATTGGGTCTGCATCTTTCCCTAAAGAAAATTTACCTTCCATAAACTCCCAAATTGCACGCAATCTTTGTTGACCATCTACAACTTCATATTTATCTGGATTCTTACCTATGCGCCTCCAATACATTTTTGGTATGTCATAACCTCGTAGTATGGTATCAATAAGTAATTGTTTTTGTGCAATTGACCACACTGGTGGACGCTGATAATCTGGATTAGTATCGATCCTGCTTTTTATTCCGTAAATAGTTGGAAGTGCCCAGGGTTTTTTATTTAAATCCATTACTAATTTCTCCCGCTTATAATAATTATTATGAGATTATTTTCTTTACTAATTTGTCAATCTCCTTTATCTCTACAGTTAGGTGTTTCTTAATATCAAGGCGCAGCCTACCTAAACGGGTTGCTGATAACTCGTTCTGTGGTGGTTTATCTACCAAATATTTTGCTGCTTTTCTGTGTGCTGATTTACTTAGTTCAGCAAGTTTAAGATGTATTTCGTTGCTACCATCAAAACGGGGAAAGTAGATATCGAGTATCTTTTTGTGAATATCTCTAACTCCAAATAAACCCCTTGTTTGAAATTCTTTCATCATCTCATTTGGCACAGATGAATTCAGAATTGAACTTATGTAGAATGCTTCATTAGGATTAGATGTTGCCAACCAATAAGCTTTACTCTCCACAATAAAATCTAAATTATAATCTTCCCTTGAAACAACAACGGTATTTGCATCCTTTGCAGAGGAATTATATAAGACTAAATAAGGTGAATCAAGATTTTGTTCAACTATTCCCCTCTGAAAATCTAACCTTCCAAGATTTGTCATATTCTTAGATTTCTCAGTTTTATGAATATCCCAAACACTTTCCACATTCTTAAACCATTTTGCTGCATTCAAAAATCCGTCCTGTCTAAGATCTTCTGCAGTTTGAAGTATTATTTCTTTATTGTCCTGTTGGTTTAATTTAATTATCATTGGTAAAACTACAAGGGCTGGTTTATAGAGAGCAAATGGCAAAATACTTTTTGAAATTGCTGTTCTAAATAAAAACCTACTTTCAATTTTCCCGCTAAACCGTAATCCTTTCCAAGGCTTCTTTGCATCAGGTTCAATGGCCTCAGAAGTTTTTACATTTAATATCCTATCTTCGAAATCAGGAGGTATCTCCTGATCAAATTCAATAAAATAGAAACATCGAGGAACAATTGTAGCACCTTGTTTGAAGTTTTTTTTATAAGGATTTGATTGTTCGCTTTTCTTAGATTTTTTTGTAGAGATAGCCGAAGAATTACCCTGTTTCTTATAAAAGTATTTTACGGCTTCTTCCTTTAAAGTTTGTTTTGCAACTGAATAGTTGCAGTTGTGTTCCGCTAACTTCCCAGCAATAATTATCCCATCCAGATTATTAATTGGAGTAGATTTCTTGTCATACCTCTCAGCGAAAAAAACACAACTTGGTATTCTGAAAAGCGGTGAAACTTTTTCTAAGTCCCAAATTTGATTTAATCGAAATCCTTTAGCGGTTCCTTTTCTTGTGTTGTCGTGGTGATCGGCACTGAAAAAGCTTCTTGGCAATACAAAACCTATTTTACCACCTTCTTTTAGAAAATAGCTTGAACAATAAGCTAAAAAAATTGATGCGATTTCAAGATGAGGATAATTTGCGACCTTTTCAGGTTTTACCTCGTATTTAGTAGCAATAGCATCAAGAATGTTTTGATACGATTCGTTTTTTATCGTACTATATGTGAACCAAGGAGGATTGCCAATGACATAATCAAACTTATCCGCAAGAAAATATGGTTTATAAAGGTTCTGAACGATAAACTTCCAGATGCTATCACGCCCATTTTCTTTGACGGATTTTAATCCAATGTATATTTTATAAAAACTATCTATTACCTGTTTTGTTATCCCTAATGCTTTAAATTGCTTCCTAAAAATATTTTCAAATACTTCCTCAGTTTCTTTTTTCTTACCCATTGTTTGATCAGCAAGTTCATCACAAATCCCAAGAGCCTCATCAAATAAATTAACGTCTTCAAGTATCTGTGTTGTTAAATTATATTTTTCCGCATCAATGTTTAAAAGAAACTCATTGCCGAATAAATCTTTTACACCCTTTGGGGCAAGAATAGTGTTTGCAAGCACCACATTAAGGTAAATTGGTCTCTTTGCATTTACAATTTCTTTACCAAGTGCAAGTAGTAGAGTAGTTTTTGCTATTTGTACACTTAGGGGGTGGATATCAATCCCATAAATATGATCATTTAATTCTTCAACACTAACATTTGGATTTATCTCTTTTATCCTATGAATAGCTGCTCGAAGAAAAGAACCACTACCACAAGCGGGATCAAGTATTTTATCAGTTTTCTTAAACTCAAATTCTTTTACTATACGTTCACATAACCAATCAGGTGTGTAATACTCACCGAGAGAGTGCCTTGTATCAATATCAATAAGTTCCTGGTAAACACCTTTGAGCACATCTTCATCAACATCTTCAAAATTAAAATGGGAAATTTCCTGTGCTAAGAGTCGAAAAACTTTTTTAAGATTATTAAAGCTTTTGGGACTAATAATCCAATGGAAGAAATCGTTATCAACAAAATTGCGGATATTATATTTGTGAAAGATTGTTCCGTCAAGTATTCCTTTTAGATCTGAGTCATCAATGAAATCATCATTTGATACAATACTGTACGCGAGCATTTTTGAAAATACACTAAGGTAAGTATGGATCAGAAAAACGCTATCTCTTACATCAAATGAACCATAAGCAATACTTAAGAATTTTTCCCACTGATCGTAAGAAACCTGAACTTCCCCAAATCTTTTTGCTTCCTGAAACCATTTATTTAATTCACGATATGATTCAATAAAAATATAGCTTTGATATCCAAAAGCTTGTTCAATTCCTTTTAGTGATGCTTTTTGTTTTTCTTCCTTAAAAAGGAATCGATCTATCCAATAATAAAAGTCATCAACATTCTTCTCATTTAAAACAAAGGAAACATCTTTAACTTCGTTAAGCAATAATTCGTGTTCCTGTAATTTTTCAATCCCCTCAAGGGAGCTTATGTCTGGTGCAAAAACTTTCCAATTAATAAAATCGGATGCAATCAAAGTAAAATTATAGCCTTCGCCAGATCTCAGTTGACCAAGTAAATAACCCGCAAGCTGTTCTTTTGCGTGTTCAAGAGTGAACCTCAGATCATTTTCAAATTCAATAATTATTTTATTGTAGAGAGTATCTGCACTACCTCTATGGAGTTTTTCTTTTCTAGGAATGTTTACAATTGTCTTTTCAGCGCCAAGTGTAATTTTATCAATCAACCTTAGAATATCTTTATCATCAGCATAAAGTCTGTTCAACAGATCTTTAAAAGCCTCTTTTTTTGTATGCTCTTTATTTGCCTGCTTTACTTTGTGAAAGTATTCTTTAATGAGAAGTGACTTCTTATCAATCATTTTTCAAGTATAATTGGCTATAATTTATTAACTATTAAAATTAAAATCTATTAAGGGTTTAAAGTCATCATCTCTAATAGCTGATAGAATAGCATTTATGAGATGTGGAATCCTCCAGTTATTAATTAATCCCATTATACCACCGGAGACTTTTAAGGGTAAAACAATATTTTCTTGTTTTGCAATTTCAGAAAACGCAATTTTATTAAGTTCATCAGTAAATTCTTTATATACAGAAGTATTAAAAATCCCCTTAAATATATTTATCCAATCTAAAAGATTATCAAGAGCAATGCTAAGCAAGGAAATCTTATAGTCCCCTTTTTCGATGTCAAAATGTAAATATATTCCTTCAGTAATAACTTTTTCTAAAACTCTAGTATTTAAGTCTTTCAATCTTATTTGTATAGGTACTAAAACAGCATAAAAATACAAGAATGAAAATTCTTTACTTGTAATAACTACAGGCGCATCAACAAATAAAATTTTTTTATCACTGGTGATATGTCTACTTTCAAAATTTTCTTTGAAGTAGTCTATAATACTCATCGTTGGTATTGGTTCATCATTCTTTACACGATCTCGCTTATAATCAGGGATTAAAAATCTATTATAGTTTAATTCAAGTTCACTTATTAAGGCTTTTTTTATTCTTTTTTCTTCTAAAGAAAGATTGATATTGAAAGTATGTCTTAGAGCTGTTATAATATCTTCAAAATTACTAAAATCAAAAATCCAGTTGTTTGCTGGGGATGTACTCCCAGGGAAAACAATACCTTTATTAACTTCACTAATAAAGTTAAATACATAAGCTGGATCATCTATTATTGAGGAATTGACATTATTAGAATCTTCGACAAGTTCTTTACCTTTATCAGAAAGAAATTTTAGAAATGCTTCGTGCTCAGATTTTAAAACCCAAAGCGGTTTTCTAATAAATGTTATAATCCGTAATGGATTACCATTTTCTATTAATTCTTTTGCGGTTTGATATTCTTTGTGAGTGATTGAAAGTTTGTCGTTTTCATACCAACTACCTCGCCTGTAACCAATCAATAAAATGAAGTAGTTACATTTTGCAATATTGGCAGTGCAAGCATCAAAAGTTGAGGAATCTAAATCCACTTCAAAATTAGGATACTCACTCATTTGAACTTCATAACCAAAGTCTTCTAGGTAATACTTTAATGCGCTACGAAGATCTTCAAAATCCAAAACCGTAGAACTAACAAATATTTTAGGTTTCATTTCAGAATAAAATATAAAAATAAATTTTTTGTCCTACCCACCAACTCATCTCTTAGAAAGGTCCTTAATCGAAATGTAACAATGCGTGTCTTAAATTTTATAAGTAAAAATAAAGAATAGTCTCATCTATGTGAAGGGATTTTGATTGGAATATTATTCGTTGGCTTTAAAACAACAAAGCCGGCATCTCTGCCGGCTTTTGTTTGTGAGCACATTTTGCAGCTCAATCAAGTACTTGTTAACTGAAAATCACTGGAATTAAGTACGCCTCTGAAACCATTTCTATATGACCCTGATCCGTATCTGTTACCGCATTTGCAAATTCAGGCGGAAAGTCATCCTTCCAAATCAATTCTAATAAATTGTCCTCAAAATGTATAATCCAATAAACGTTCTGGATACTTACTGACTATAGTGTCTATTAACTCAATTACTTTTTTTTCTTGCAATTTGTCCCAAGCAACTAAAACTCCCTTGTATATTGAAAAGCCATTTTTATCTATAGCTTTTGGGATTCTTTCTGAGAGTTGATTTTTATAAATATGTTTTAGATCCTTTTTTATTTTCATTTGAATGAACTCTTCGATACTGCGTTGAGAAAATTCAGTTAATAGAATATTTCAAAAGTATTCTTCCATTTCATTAAAAGTGCTTTTGTAGTCCAGAGTAGTTTTCCAGGAATGATAGCTTTCAGAATGCTTGAGAAATTTCCATCGGAATTGTTTAAGAGTTAAATCATTAGCAATTAAATTCGTTTTATTACTTATCAACTTGTCAAAATTTGATAATGCTTTTAATGCTTCTGATTTAACTTTGGTTTTTGTGGTTATACTTTTTCTTTTACCATTGAGATCTATGTAATAGATATAGTAGTAACCATTTTTGTGTTTTGAGATGAACAACTTTTGCATTGTAGATCCTTTCAAAAGTCATTCATTCAGAGCTTGATCAGAGGTGAGAAAATTTCTGACTAAATTTCTGATAGATTAGTCAGAAATCTGGTAATTTCTGACTAAAGTAACCGGCTGGCTTTAAAATAAAAATTGCGAAACCATTTAGATTTCGCAACTTCTTAGTAGCGGGGGCAGGACTTGAACCTACAACCTTCGGGTTATGAGCCCGACGAGCTACCAATTGCTCCACCCCGCGATATAAAACTTTTAGGGGCTGCAAATATATATAATCTTAATTGGGAAGTCAAACTTTTATCTGTTTCTACCTCTTATTATCAATTATCCGTCAATATTATTAAAACTTGTTGCAATTCCATCTATTGCCTGCGAACGTACGTGAATTTCATTAAGCTTTTGAATCAGTCTTAATATTACTCTGCGCTTTTCATCAACAAGCTCTTCCATAAAGATTTTTACTTCTGGAATGTTACATTCATCCAGAATATTTTCATACGTTTTAACCATCGCAGTCTCTTTGCGCAATGCTTCATTTAATGTTGCACAAGTGTTTTTGCATGCATGCTGGCACTTTGAGTTTAAATCTGCCATTTTTTTATTCCTATAATAAAATTCGAAAAAATTATTCTGCTGCAACAGTTTCATTTAATATTTCTTTTCCTCTTTTCAAAGCTTTTTCATTAACCGGTATAAGGTTATGGCGATGTGGAGGAAGAGCTTTTTTAAGAGCATTAAGAATGCTATCCATTTTCAGTATTGGTCGCTTCTCCAGGAAAGCACCAACCATTATCATATTAGCAACCTGTTTCACTTTCAGTTTTTCAGCTTCTTCGTTTGCTGCAATGCTGTATATTTCAATATCAGTTCTTGTCGGTGGATTTATAACAGTCGACTCTTCATAAAGTAAAATTCCACCAGGTTTTACTGCAGATTCAAATTTATCCAGTGAAGGCTGATTAAGAATTATTGCCGAATCAAATTTTGTTACAATTGGTGAACTGATTCTAGAATCGGAAACTATTGCAATACAGTTTGCAGTACCACCGCGCATTTCCGGACCGTATGACGGCATCCAGCTTACTTCTTTTCCTTCAATCATCCCGGCATAGGCTATAATTGCTCCCATTGAGAGCACTCCCTGACCACCAAATCCGGCAAATATTATTTCGTGTGCATTTTGCATTTTTAATTCCTTTAATTCAGTAATTTTAGTTTGACGGCACCTTCATATCACCAAGCGGATATGCCGGGAACATTTCTTTTTCCATATATTCCAGACTTTCAACCGGTGTCAATTTCCAGCCGGAAGGACAGTTTGAAACAATCTCAATAAAGCATGTTCCTTTCTTCTGTTTCTGATATTCAAATGATTTCAGCAATGCTTTCTTTAGTTTTCTTACTGCATTAGCATTATGAACAGACTGTCTCGTTACATAATATGCACCGGGAAGGTGAATAAGCAGATCGGCAATCTTTAAAGGATGACCAATCATTTTTGGATCTCTTCCGTATGGAGAAGTTGTAGTTACCTGGCCTATCAAGGTGGTGGGAGCCATCTGCCCTCCGGTCATTCCATAAATACCATTATTGATGAACACGATGAGAATGTTCTCTCCTCTGTTAACGGTATGAATTGTTTCTGCGGTTCCAATCGCAGCAAGATCCCCATCACCTTGGTATGAGAACACATATTTTTCCGGTAAAACTCTTTTTATACCTGTAGCAACTGCACTTGCTCTTCCGTGTGCTGCTTCCTGCATATCAATATTCATATAGTTATATGCAAACACAGAACATCCGACCGGTGCAACACCGATTGTATCTTCTTCAATAGCTAATTCTTCAACTACTTCCATTAAAACTCTGTGTGCAACACTGTGCCCACAACCAGGACAATAGTGAAACGGAACATCTGTTAAAGTATCTGGTCTGCAGTAAACTGTTTCCATTTCCAGGTCAGTTGTAGTATATGTTTTTTCTAGTGACATAAAAATCTCCTATTAATAAGCCAATGGCTTAAACTTGCGAAACAATATTCTTTTCAATTATTGATTCAATTTCTTCAAACACATCGTCCGGTGTTGGAATCATTCCACCCATTCTACCTTTAAAGTAAACAGGAACTTTTCCTTCAACAGCTAATCTTACATCTTCAACCATCTGCCCTGCATTCATTTCAACAGACATCATCATCTGTACCTTCCCGGAAAGTTCTTTTAATCTTTTATAAGGAAATGGATAAAGTGTAATAGGTCTGAGTATTCCAACTTTAATTCCTTTTTCTCTTGCGAGGTCCATCGCCTTCTGGCAAATTCTTGATGACAAACCAAAAGCAACTAACAACACTTCAGCATCTTCTGTGTTTATTTCTTCATAGCGAACTTCGTCCTGAATCTTCCTGTATTTTTCCTGGAGTTCAAGATTCACCTGCTCCATTCTTTCCGGTTCAATAAACAAAGATGTAATAATATTTCTTTCGCGGTCTTTTGGTTTTCCGGTTGTTGCCCATGGGTTTCCCTGTTTTGGAAGCGATCCTTCTTCAGGAAGAATTACTTTTTCCATCATCTGACCAAGAGCACCGTCAGTTAAAATCATTGCAGGGTTTCTATATTTTTCTGCAAGTCGAAAACCATCGAAAACAAAGTCTGCCATTTCCTGAACCGAAGAAGGAGCCAGAACTATTAAATGATAATCACCATGTCCGCCGCCTTTGACTGCCTGGAAATAATCTCCCTGCGACGGCTGAATAGTTCCAAGCCCCGGACCTCCTCTGACAACATTAACAACAAGACAAGGCAACTGAGCCGAAGCAATATAAGATATGCCTTCCTGCATTAAACTAATACCGGGACTTGATGATGAAGTCATTACTCTTGCACCTGCACCAGCCGCACCATAAATCATATTTATTGAAGCAACTTCACTTTCTGCCTGCAAGACCAAACCATGTCTTTTGGGAATTTCTCTTTCGAGGTATTCAAGAATTTCTGATTGCGGAGTAATAGGATAACCAAAATATGCATCTATATCTGCACGAATTGCTGCTTCAGCAAGCGCTTCATTGCCTTTCATTAATTTGGCTTCGCCGTTCTTGTTTTTATTTTCCTGCATTTTAAAACCTATTTTCTTTTTACTTACTTTAACCGGAAACTTCAGTTGATTTTTTTTGTTTGGGTTGACGGAAAACTGTTATTGCAGCTTCCGGGCAAACGAGTGCACAGTTTGTGCAGCCAGTACAATTATCTTCTATCAATTCTACAAACCTGTAACCTTTCTCGTTAAACTTTGTTGATAGTTGTAGACTGCCCTGCGGACATGCAACTATGCAAAGTTCGCAGCCTTTACAAATTTTCCCGGCTATTTTTACTGTTCCCTTTATCATAAATCTTTAGATTTTTGTTAATTCAGTTGTTAATTGTAAGCGTTAAAATTCAACATATATGCCATCGGGTAAATGCTGATTTTCCTTTTAATAGCCACTATTTTGTACAATATTTTCAGATTTAAGAAGTGTAAAGTTTCATGGATTCCTAATACTGAGAAGTGGAATGTAAATAAGCAACTGTTTAGCTTTTCAACAGTTTGCAATGGAAAAGGAATTTAGAAAAGAAGGGAAGCCAATAAAAGCTTCCCTTAAAATTTAGAATGCAGTTACGAAACCAATTCCGGCTGTGCCGAATTTATTTTTAATATCGTGAGTGTACTCACCAACAATTCTTATATTTCTTGCAAGGAGGTAGCCGATATGAATTGAAATGGTTTTATAATCAAGTTTATTTAAATCTGATTCTATCTGGTTGTATAATGCAACAACATACCAATCACTTTCGTCCCCTTTAGGTCTGTAAATCAACTCTGCAAAACCACCCTGGGTTTTAATATTCTTTGGAGGATTAATATAGAATATTCCCCCATCCCTCAGAAAAATTGGGTTACCGTCTTTCCTGTTGATATACTGAATATTTAATTCGAGAGGATCAAAATTTATTGTTGCATCACCACCAAATATTGTAATTTCATTTGTTTCATTAAAATCTCCTTCAGGACTCGGTTGTTCTTCTTTTCCCCAATAACCCATAGCACCAATTCTGAAATGTTCACCAGCATCCTGGGATATCCTTCCAAAAAAGTTTTTGTATTTATCGTTGTCAAAATTCCCGTTTAAAAATCCTTCTCCGATTCCGCTACCGTTAACCACTTCAAGTGTCAGATCCGTTCCGGATTTTAATCCATAATTCAGCATTATTCCCCTGTCGTAAGTAAGATCGACCATTGAATTCCCTGGTCTGACTTTGTATATGTAATAATCATCTCTTGTCAACCTTAACTCTCTTTTAAATAACGGATCGCAAACCTGAAACTGTCCGATTGTAAAATCAAGTTCAGTGTTAAATAAATTATTAAACATAAACCATGCATCTTCAATTTTTCCGGGTTCACCATTTTCAAGAATATAGTAAACATAGTATGCAATATCTTTAGTAATTGCCCCACCTGTTAAAAGCTTGAACAAAAGTGGCGACGTAAAATCTGATTGTTCTGAATTATCCTGGTTGTAAGTAACATAACCCTCTAATCTTACTGCTAAGGGAAAGTCTCTTAATAAGCTGAGTTTATCATCACCGGTTTCAACGTAATATCTTGGGGCGTCTTTATCTTTCAGTTGAAATCCGTTTCCAGCAAACTCATTACCATATGATTTTAAAGCTGGAAAGGGTGAATGACAGGTCTTGCACGTCATATTATATTTTCTTGCAAATGCAGGAATTGCAAAAAGCTCGCCTGCAAGAAATAAAAAAGTAATAAAAGTTAATATTGTAATTGTGAATATGTTTTTCATTTTATTCCTCTTTATTAATAATATCATTGCAGTGGGTTTACGATGAAGCAATCTGCTAATTTGTTAGATTGCTTCTCCCCCGCTAAAAGCGGGGGATTGCAATGACGCACTATTTTTATGGTAACACCGTTATATAGGTTGAATGATCATTTACTTTTATAATTTCTGATTCATCCTCAGGTACTCCAAGAAAATCAGCAACGGGTTTAACCAGTTTTTGATAATTCAAAACTGCGGTAACTTTCATAGGTCCGGGTGCTGCGTCAACCGGAATTGTAAATGTGCAGGTTTCAAGTTTTGTTTCTCTCGGACCAATTCTGTAATCAACTCCCTGCGAAGCAGTATTCCATTGCTGGATAGTCATTCTTCCCTGTGGATCAAAGTAAGCCATTCTGAATATTCTGTCGCCAACAGGAATACCATCTCTCTGAACTCCTTTGAAGTTAGGATCATTTAAAGCAATTCCCATATCCTGGTATGCAAGCTCATCAGCGCCGATTGTATATTCTTCTCCTTTAAATCCTTTTTTATCTACAGGGATATGAAAAACTTTTCCTTCTGCATCAACTGCTTCGACATGCATCCAAACAATCCTGTCTTCAACAGAACCTGTTGGAAATTTATGCCCTGTCTTCTGATTAAATAATGCAACTGTAAATCTCACAGTTTCCAAAGGTTCCGCTTCCCTTATATCAGGATGAATTCTCAGCTCAATTGTACCTCTTATTTTACCGGGATCGTGTGCACCATGAAAAAGATGCTGCCAGACATCAGGATATTTATTTCCGACATCAGCTGAAACACTTTCTGCCTGAGTCATATGGCAATTCTGACACTTAACTCCTTCTTTAGAATAGGGTCCTTCTTTCCATTCAAGATGAGTTGATTTAACCCAAATTCCATAAGGATCTTTTTCGTTGTGGCAGGTGCCACAAAACTCGGCAGTTTGAATAAATTCTGATTTCTGAATTTCATGTTCTGGTGATTCACCGGTACCTCTCGGACCATACTTTACATTACCGGGACTGGAAATGAAATTAAAATTGTAAGGAGTATCTCCTTCAAACCCGGTTATTGTATGACACAAATCGCAAGAAACCGATTCATTTGCTCTTGAGTTCATTTCTGGTTTTGGCGGAGGAACATCGCCTGCCAAAAAAGCAATTGGTGCATGACATCCGTTGCAACCAGCTTTTACTTCAGCAACTTTTTCATCTTTTTCAGCATGCGGAACAGCTAGTTTAAAATATTCAATTTCATCCCAATGATGAGTGTATGCCTGCGACATCATTGCCTGCTTCCACTGCTGGTAAAAATCTGTGTGGCAGGAAGTACCGCAGAATTCAGGTTTATCATATTTATCGTAAGTCTGAGTTCCGAGTGCTTCGCCGCCTGCTTTACCCTGGGAAAAGACTGAGACACAGAAGAAGAAAAGGATTAATAATAATGTCTTTGTTAAAATAGATTTCATATGCGTCCTCCATAAAAAAGAATTAGTAAAAGATTGTTCGTTTGAAGACAATAATGATTGGAAATGCAAGTAAGTGAGATAAGTGATTTTACGATTCAGTACTATCAAGTTGGATTCCCCTGCATTATTTACATTTACTGATTAAACATATTAACATTTATTGATATTTAGTAACACATTGATTAATTGTTGATAATTATAAAATAAAAAGAGGACGACCATCGCTGATCGTCCACTTATTTTTTATAAGGGCTATTATCTACCGCCTCGTTTACCTTTTGGACCTGTGCCATCACAATTACCGCTGCCTGAACCGCTTCCATATCCTGTCCCATCTTTAGGACCAATACCGCTGTTGCCAGTTCCATCATTCGGACCAAACCTGTTTCCGTTTTGTTTGTTGCCATTCCCTTTTTTGAACTGACTGCCTGTTCCGTCTTTTGGTTTTACATAATCAGGATCCTGACCATTTGGAATTCCATCGCCATCAGAATCGATTGCATTATCATTTATTCCGTCACCGTTAAGATCAACAAATCCTTTTGAACCGTCTGCACCTTTTCTGAATTTTCCACCGGTATAGTCTTCATCTCTGCCGTTTGGAATTCCGTCACCATCTGCATCAGGTGCATTATCATTGTAACCATCTCCATTTAGATCTATGAACTGATTTCCATGAACCTGGTTTTGGTTTTTAATTTGATTCTTCAACTGGTTTTTGGTTTGTTCTTTGACCTTGGTTTGTGTTTGAGTCTTCAACTGTGTCTGAGGATCACCTTCAGATTTAACCTGAATTTGTGATTGAACCTTGCTCTGGGTTTCTTCCTTTACCTGTGTTTGTTCCTTTTTTTGTTCTTTGTTTTGAACAGGATCAGACTGAGCAAATAATAATCCTGAAAATGAAATAATCATTAAAAGTGTTATCAGAGATTTTATAACTGAGTTCATTTTTATTTTTCCTTTTATTAGTTATTGTTTAATAAATTATGTTTGAAATGATTTGTTCAATGGATATGCCAAGGACAAAATCTTTTAATTTAAGCCGGGAAATAACTTTTTCAGGTGGAAAAAAATTTTGATTCGACTTTAAGGGCGAAGAAACACGACCTTGTGGACGAACAACAGTTAAGAATCATTTACTATTTACTTGAATCATATTGAACTGTAATGGATTAATTATTGAAGTAATTCTGATTAATTTTGAATATGAATTTTCTCAATAAACTTCAACCAAAACTAATTGTCACAGTGGCAATCATTGTCGGCGCACTAATGGTATTATCGGCTTTCATAGAGCTTCGACAAAGCAAAGAAGAAATTTTTCACCTGCTTAATGAACAAGCTTCTTCCCTTATAGAAACGGTAAATCAAAGCAGCATAAATGCTCTTAACTCAAGTGAAGAGATTGAAAATCTTATAACAGAAAGATTAATTAATAATGCGCGACTCATAAAAGCTCTGGACAGTCTTAATTTACTAACTCACAAGAAATTAGTTGATATAGGAAAAGAGAATTACCTCTACAGAATTAATGTATTTAATAAAGATGGCACACGAATTCTTTCCAACAGGCTTCCGGAAGAAAACCATCCGCACGGAGAAGAAAATATTAATAGATATGAAGAGCTTAAACCAATTCTTAAAGAGGGTTTGGATGAATTTGTTATCGGTTTGAAAAACGCTGAATTCACAGATGGACAAAGATTTGCAGTCGCTGTTGCCCGTTCAAATAAAAAAGGGGCAATTGTAATTAATATGAATGCTGAAGAATTTCTGGAGTTCAGAAAAAGAATCGGGCTGGGAAAAATAATAAGGGATATATCTGACAATCAGGGAATTGAATATATCGTTTTGCAGGATTCACTTGGAATTCTTGCTGCAGGATCATCAGTCGATACCATGAATTCAATTGGCTCAGATCCTTTTTTAATCTCTGCAATAAAATCAGATGAGATTTTTACCAGAAATCACGAGTTTAAAAATCACGAGGTTTTTGAAACAGTTAAGCGACTAGAATATGATGGTGAGATAATCGGTATTTTCAGAATCGGATTATCACTTGATGAAGTAAGTGCAGTTGAAGATAGAATGATAAGACGTTTGATAATTATTTCGCTCGTTCTTGCTGCAATTGGTGTTGTTGTTCTTAGCATAATATTCACCACACAAAATCTCAGAACCGTGTCAAACGAGTTCAAAAAGTTCAAATCATTTACATCAACTGTTCTTGAGAATATGGGCGAGGCAGTAATTGTAGTTGATGAGCAAAAGGAAATAACTCTGTTCAACAAATCATCACAACAGCTTTTCAAGAAAAATGAAGACGAAGTATTAAACAGAGACATTTCCGAATTGTCTTCCGCCATTTCAAATGCACTAAATGATTTTTGTAAAAACAATGATGATAAATACACAGATGTTTCGATTGAGACTTCAATCAAGGATGAATTAAAATATCTTAATCTGAACTTTACACTAAATAAAGATGACGACGGAATGGATAATTACATAATTGTAATAAATGATTTTACAGAAGCACATAGACTTGAAGAAGAATCAAAGCGAAAAGAGAAGCTTTCAGCAATGGGTGAACTTGCATCTGGTGTTGCACACGAAATCAGGAATCCGATAAATGCAATCGGGATGATTGCCCAGCGGCTTGACAAAGAATTTAAAGTAGAAAACGAATCGGAAGAATACCACAACATTACTTCACTTCTAAGGAATGAAGTTACAAGAATTAACAAAATTATCACACAATTTCTCAGTTACGCAAAACCTCTTGATATACAGCTAAAAAAGGTAAATTCAAAAGAATTCTTTGATGATATTTATAGATTGTTTTCAGAGCAGGCAAAGTTGAGAGATGTACAGTTAAAAATATTTTCTGATCCATCATTTGAAATGCTGATTGATCCTGAGTTAATAAAACAATCTTTACTGAATCTTATTCAGAACGCAATTGATGCAGTGCAACAGGGTGGTAAAGTAGAAATCAATTATTTTAGAAAAGGTAATGCTTTGATTATTGAAATAACTGATAACGGGAAAGGAATTCCTGAAATTATCAGGAATAAAATTTTTGATCTTTATTATACTACAAAACCCGAAGGAACCGGACTTGGTTTGAGCATTGTCCAAAAGATTATTGCTGAGCATAACGGAACAATTGAAGTTATCAGCGAATTGAATAAGCAAACAAAATTTAAAATAAGCATACCACAAAAATGAGAAACCACAACATTTTAGTAATTGATGACGAAGCTGCCCAGAGGGATATCCTCACGGGATATCTGAAGAAAAAAGGTTACAAAATTTTCTCGGCTTCATCAGGGAAAGAAGGTATTGAAACTGCAAACTCAAACCAGATTGACATAATTTTCTCTGATTTTAAAATGCCGGATTTAAATGGTATTGAAGTTCTTGAAGAAGTTAAAAAAATAAATCCCGAAATCAGTTTTGTAATCGTTACTGCTTATGGAACTGTTGAAAATGCAGTAAAAGCAATGCTGCTTGGTGCTTTCGATTATATTTCAAAACCAGTTGATTTAGATGAACTTGATTTGATGATTGAAAGAATAATAGAACACAAAAATCTAAAATCCGAAAATCAATTATTAAAAACTCAGCTTCAGGCCAAGTATAAAATTTCTTCCATCGTTTCTCAATCCCAAAAGATGGAAGAAGTAATAAACCTGGCGGCAAGAGTAGCCGATAGCAAAGCAAATGTTCTTATTACCGGAGAAAATGGAACTGGTAAAGAAGTTCTTGCAAAAGCAATTCATTATATGAGCCCAAGAAAAGATAACCCATTCATAGCTGTAAATGTTCCGGCGCTAACAGAAACTTTGCTTGAAAGTGAATTGTTCGGACATGAGAAAGGCGCATTTACCGGTGCAGACAAAATGAAGAAGGGGAGATTTGAAATTGCACACAGCGGTACAATCTTTATGGATGAAGTTGGAGATATTCCTCAATCAATTCAGGTTAAGCTATTAAGAGTATTGCAGGAACATCAGTTTGAAAGAGTTGGCGGAACAGAAAGAATTGACGTAGATGTAAGAATAATTGCAGCAACGAACCAAAATCTTGAAAAGAAAATTAAAGATGGGGCATTCAGGGAGGATTTATTTTACCGTTTGAATGTAGTTTCGATAAATGTTCCTTCATTGAGGGAAAGGAAAGATGACATTCTTCCACTAATTGAAAATTTTCTTGAAAAATATTCAAATGAAAACAACAAAAAGGGGTTAGAGTTCTCAAAAGAAGCAATAGATCTTTTAATGAAGTACAACTATCCCGGAAATGTTCGTGAACTTGAAAACATAGTTGAACGGGCTGTGGTTTTAACAAGAGGAAGTATGATTACAGTTGAAGATTTACCAATGAATATAAAAGGCTTTCAAGAAGAAAAATCACTGGTACCAGCCGGAGAAGGAACTTTACCTGAGCAGATTGAAGCTTTGGAAAAGAAATTAATATACGATGCACTGCTGGAAAGCGAAGGCAATCAAACCAAAGCCGGAAAAATACTGGGCTTAACAGAAAGAAATCTTCGCTACAAATTAAAGAAGTATAATATCAAACATTAATAACCTGCTAATGTCATTCCCACGGAAGTGGTAATTTGCTTTAATTTTGAGATTATAGATTCCTGTTTTCACAGGAATGACTTTTCAATATAAAACCCTGAACTACTACTATAAGTTAAAATCAAAAATCAAAATTTAACCCGATAGCAAAAAGATTATTTGTGTAATCGTAATAATAATCGTTTGAAGTGTTCCTGATGTAATTATAATTTGCAGTCAGGGATAGCCCGTCGAGGACATAACCTAATCCAAAGTCTAAAGAAAGCCCGATTGAAAACTGAGTATCTTTTCGTAATAGATCCAAGTTATTTCCATTAACATCAACCGCTGTCAAATCGGTAAAGTTTCTTGTTTCGTACCTTCCGGCAATTTTCCACAGAACCGAAGGAGAAAACAAATAAGATATGCTTAATCCTGTCTCAATGCCTTCGTTGGAATAGAGATCATTGAAAATCTCTTCCTCATAAAAAACAAATTCCTGGTCAGTGAAATACCTATTTCCGCTTTCAAGATTTTTCCTGAAAAATACATAAGCGCTTGTTCCTAAATTATCAGTCAGACTTTGTCCTAGTTGAAGGTAGAGTTTTGCCTGTAAAATATTGTCTGTCAGACCCTCTTGTTTCAACTTTTCAATGTAATTCTTCTGATCTACTTCAAAACCGGAAATCAGCGAAGTTTTACTTTCAAAATTATTTATTGAACGAATGAATGCTTTAAATTGATAATGTGAAAACAAAGAGAAATTTTTGTATTCAATTCTGTTACCTATCACACCAAGCTGAAATTTATCTGTCTCACTGAACGAATGCATATAGTTTGCATAAGCTGATATCTGGTTAAAGTTATAAATATAAAAATTACCCTGGTTATCTTTTAATAAATAATTAATGCCAACGTTTAATGGGTTGTCATTCTCAGAAAAAAGAAATGTGTTTACCAAACCTATTTTATGAAAAGTCGATGATTTATCTCTCTCTTTAATAAAGTGACTATAGTTTCCAAAATAGTAAAGTTCAAAGTTGTTGCGTTCAGATTCAATATCATAACCTACTTCACCGGAGAAGTTGTGTACAAAATCAGAAACTCCTAAATAATTGTTATAAATGTTATCATCGTAGTAGCTTTCAAGCGAAGGGGAAAAGTAAACCTGGCTAAATAAACTGGTTGAAAAAAAATAAAAAGAGATAACTGCAAAAAATGTAATCTTGTTAATCATTTCAGTTTATCTCTTTCCACCGTTGCCGGAACCATTACCACCAGAGCCCTGATTTCCGCTGCGTACTCTTTTACGAAGTTTATTCAGGCTCATTCCTCCCTGGCGAGTATCGGCAATTCCGTCCCCATCTTTATCAATAAAAACATCTTTCATTCTTTTCTTTCCTTCCTGCTGTCTTAATCCGGCATTTGCCTGATGCCTTTTTTGCTGAGGGGTTAATTCCTGATCCTGCTCTTTATTTTGCTTTTTGTCTTGCTTTTTATTCTGTTCTCTTACCTGCTCCTGTTCCTGATTTTTATTTTTAGTTGAATCCTGAATTTCGAATGAGTAACTGGTTGCAAAGGCGAATAAGAACAATGTTATTATGTATGCTTTCATTTTATTTTCCTCCTGGGGAATTAAGGCAAAGTTTATGCCGTGAAGGAGAAGTGACTTTTATTCTCCAGAATCAATAAAAAGTTAATGCGGGTTATTTTATTCGACTAAATTGTTGTTGAAGGCGACCAAATGGGCGAGACAGATCTAAAAATATAGTACTAAGATTTAACGTTATTTCTGAATTTATCTCTTAGGTCTTTCTAAACAGGGTTCCCAGTCATCTGGCAGTGGTCCGACACGTTCAAGTTGGGATTTCATTCCTGAAAGATTATGGTTCATATTAATTGCTTTTCCATTCGCATCAGTTTTAAAATTTATACTTAGTTTTGTAAATGAATCAGCGTATGAAAAAATATTGTCACCTTCAGACTTCATCCACCAAGGTGATACATCGCCCCACAATGCACCAATAACCAAATAACCATCACACGATACCATCACCCACAATTTTCTGTTTTCATTTTTTTCTTCGGGATCAGCATAAAGTCCTGTAAATCTTTCCAAATCAGTACGCGCTTTTCCCTGATCAATGGTTGGTTGATTTTCTTTAGTGTTCTTATCTTTTTCTTCCAATTGTTTCTCCTTTTGCTTCATCTTATCCAGCTTTTGACCTGATTCATTATTTTGATTATTCATCTGGGATGTTATCAAATCCTGCATGTAAGGTGTTGCAATTGCCATAACTACTCCCGCTGCCTGAATATTGCCGGCTTTTGAGTATTCTCTACTTAATTCAGAAATACCTTTCATATCAACTTCATAAAAATCTTTTTGGGATTTATACTGTTCAGCAAATTCCTTTTTTGCAACTTCAATTCCTTTTTCATCAATTGTTTTACGAATTGCATCAGACAGCAGCGGTTTGGTTTGAACAAGGGAAAATGTTTGAAAAGCAAGAAATATCATAAAAAATAATAAAAGGAATCGTTTCATTAATTACTCCTTTGTGATTCTGATTAATTAGTCCGACGTTTAACTCAGGAACAATAATAAAAATTGAGATAACTTTCTGGCTTAGTTACACCGGAAAAATTTTAGCCAAGTTATAGCTAAATAGATAATAAAACAAATAATCCTGTGAAATTAATTAAGAGTGGTTAAAGGGCAAAGAAATTTCAAATGTAGTTCCAGGATAATCTTTGGATCCAATTTCAGAAGGACTTATGGCTTTTATCGTTCCCTTGTGTCTTTCAATAATTTGCTTAACAACCGATAATCCTAATCCCGAGCCGTCGGCCGAAACTTTTTTTACATTTGAAGCTCTGTAGAAGTCGTTAAAGATTTTGGGCAGATCTTTTTCAGGAATACCAAGCCCATCATCAGTTATTTTGATGAAAAGATTTTCTTTATCGCTGTTCATAGTTACTATTACTTTTCCGTTTTCTTTCCCGTACTTGATTGAATTTCCGATCAGATTTGAAAATACTATATCCAGAAGAAACTTGTCTCCTTTTATTTTTTTTTTTCTTTTCTTTCATCTTTGTAATCAATATAAACTATGTGCGCCTCGGCAGTACTTTTTTGGTTTTTGATTGTACGGCATAAAATTTCTTCCGGTTCAAATTCATCAACATCAAACTGGTCATATAATTTCAGCTTGGAAATATTCAGCACATCATTAATCATATGGATACCTTCATCGGCTCTGCTTTTTGCCCGAATTAATTTTTCCTCTACTACTTCATCAAGCGGACCAAGAAATTTTTGAAGCACAAGATCAAGAAAGGATACAACCGCAGTGATCGGTGTTTTAATTTCATGAACAATTCCCATAATATATCTCTGCTTTTCTATTTCCGCCGTGTTGATTTTGTTAAGAGAATCAACCAGGTCCTGTTCCCTTCTGTAAAGCTGTCTTGCAATCCTGTTAGCAAGGTAAACACTGCTTAAAATTACAAACACGAATGTTGCCAGATATAAACCTATAAAGTAAATGTTCTGGTAAAGATGAAAGCCAAATAAACCTGCGATATGATTGTGTGGAATAATATCGAAGAATTCAAAGAAAATCATTCCGGAAAAAACAATAGTAAATGCTAACGCCATAGAATAAACAACTACGCCCGGCAAAATCAAACTTCCTATTATCATATGAAACACGAAAAGCATGTACAATGGTGATTCAATTCCACCTGTGTAATAAACAAGAAGAAGAAGTGCAATTAAATCAAGAACCATCTGGACTAAAGAAAAATCGAGAGGATTGAATTTTTTAGTGTCGCAGGTTAAATACTTTCGTACTTTGTGCAGAATTAAATTATAAGCTAGAATTGAAATGTTAATTACAGAAATAGCAATAAGCTGTCTTTCGCTGAATTCCACTTTTAGAATAACAATTGCAAAAAGAAAAAAAAGAAGCAGCATTGCAAATGCGCTGTAACGAAGTTTGATGAACCAGAGATTTCTCTTCCTGATTCCATCCCAGAATGCCTGATAATTTTGCGCCCATTCAGGCACAAGGTTCAGCATATTTATTTCCCCGCAGTTTAGAATTGAAACGGAATCCGGTTGAAATTTTCAGCCGGATTCTAAAAAATTAATCAGGCAATGTATTTGCCGCGTTTCACATAATGAGTATGAAGAAGTTTATGTGATAGATGCCCGCACGGACCATCAGTTAAAAATTTATCGTACAAGGTTAGAACATGTTCATTTTCATGCGACTTCCTAACCGGCAATGATTCATCTTCTTTATAAATTGCCTCTGCACGCTTTTTTCTAATCTCTTCATTTGTTGGTATTGGTTGACCGCCACCTCCCAAACATCCACCAGGACAAGCCATAAATTCGATAAAATGACACTGACTGAACTTGCCGCCTGCTTTTATGTCTTCCATAACTTTTTTTGCGTTTGCTGTTCCATGTGCAACTGCAACTTTGAGTGTTGCACCTTTCAACCAATTCCAGTCAGGGACAAGTGGTTTCAAAATTTCAGGAACAGGTCCAACTTCTGTAATCGGAAGTTCATAGTATCGAATTCCTTCAAAACCTCTTAAAGGAATAATGTTTGCATTTTTAAATAAGTCTTCGGTTTTCTTTCCTGTTACTAATTCTACAACTGTTCTTATTGCTGCTTCCATTACTCCCCCGGTAGCTCCGAAAATTAATCCTGCACCGGAAGCATCGCCGAAAGGTTCATCAAAATGCGACTTTGGCATTTCAGGTAAAAATATTCCTGCTTCCCTGATCATTTGTGAAAGCTCGCGCGTCGTTAAACCAAAATCAACATCTTTATAACCTGAGTCTTTCATTTCAGGACGGTTGCATTCAAACTTTTTTGCAGAACAGGGCATCAATGCTACACTAACAATATCTTTAGGATCTATTCCTGATTCTTTTGCATAAAAGGTTTTTAATAATGCACCAAACATCTGCTGTGGGGATTTCGCTGAGCTGAGATTATCGATATACTCGGGATAAAAATGTTCAAGATATTTTACCCAGCCTGGCGAACAGGAAGTAAACTGTGGAAGTGAAATAGATTTTTCTCTTTTCACCAGTGCTTTAAATAATCTTAAAATCAATTCTGTTCCCTCTTCCATAATTGTCAGATCTGCGGTAAAGTTAGTATCAAAAACTTTATCGAATCCGATTCTTCTTAAAGCAGTATTCATCTCACCTGTAAATGATTTGCCTGGTTCCTGACCAAATGTTTCACCGATTGCAGCTCTTGGAGAAGGTGCAGTCTGAATAACTACATGTTTTGTAGGGTCATCAATAGCATTCCAAATTTCATCTGAAGGATCGTTTGCATGAAGTGCTCCTGTAGGGCAGCGGTTGATACACTGACCACAATTAATACAAATTACATCGGCAAGAGGTTTTTCCATAAATGTGCTTATGTGTGTTTCATCTCCTCTGTCAATTGCTTCGAGCACACCAACTTCCTGCAGATCAATGCAGGTGCGAACACAGCGTTTGCACATAACGCATTTGTTCATGTCGCGAACAATGGAGAAAGAAGATTTATCAACCTGAAATTTTGGTTTGTCAATATGACCGAAAGTATAGTGATCCACACCGTATTCTTTTGCAAGTGATTGAAGTTCGCAATTATTATTTCTTACACAGGAATAGCACTCACCGTAATGTTCGCTTAAAAGCAGATCAACAATATGCCTTCTTGCTTTACGAACCATCGAAGTTGTAGTTTTAATTTTAATGTGATTTGTAATCGGGAAAGAACAGGCTGTTTGAAGAGTTTTCATTCCTTCAACATCGACAACACAAATTCTGCAATTCCCGGCTATGCATAAATCGGGATGATGGCAAAGTGTGGGAACATGTATCTGGTTCTCTTTGCAGGCATCAAGAATAGTTTGCCCAAATGGAACGGATATTTTTCTTCCATCAATTTCTATCGATACTTTTGCACCTAAGCCTTCATTATTTAGGGGCAACTCTATTGTATGTGCTTTCTGGCTTACCGGTGCTCTTGATTCTTTTTTACTCATGTTCTGCCTCCGTTTCCAATTGTATGAAAAATTTCTTCTTTAAAGTTTTCCATTATTGAAATAAACGGATTAGGGCTTGATTGACCAAGACCGCACTTGGAAGCAGCCTGCATTGTTCTGCCTAAATCTTTTAATGTGTTTATATATTTAAATGTATAGTCACCCTTTTCAATCATCTCTATTCCTTCAAGCAGCTTTACATTACCAACTCTGCAAGGTGTACACTGCCCGCAGGATTCTTCAACAAAAAATTCGATAAAGTTTTTTAATACTTTCAGCATATCTCTGCTTTCATCGAAAATCATTATTGATCCGCCGGTTGCAACATCTTCATAACTTAATTTTCTATCAAACTGATTTTTAGGTATGCAGTGCCCCGAAGCACCTCCAACCTGTACAGCTTTTGTATTTTTAGCACCGACTAATTCCAGCAGGTCACGAATTGTTGTTCCCCACGGTAATTCATAAACTCCAGGCTTTTCACAATCACCAGATACAGACAAAAGTTTTGAGCCGGTAGATTTATCTGTCCCTTTTTTTCTAAACCACGCTCCGCCTTTTATAACGATATGAGGTACAGATGCGAGTGTCTCTACATTATTAACAACTGTCGGACAGCCCATATATCCTGTATTGACTGGATATGGCGGACGGTTTCTGGGTTCACCGCGATTACCTTCAAGTGATTCAATTAGTGCGGTTTCTTCACCGCAAACATACGCACCAGATCCAAGTCTGATTGAAATATCAAAACTGAAATCAGTTCCCTGAATATTTTTACCGAGAAGATTTATATCACGCATAACCTGAAGATATTCTTCAAGCGCAGAAAGCATATATTCATACTCTCCTCTTAAATAAACAATTCCATACTTTGCTCCAATGGTATAGCCGGCAATTACCATTCCTTCAAAAACTAATTCCGGATATTCAAGAAGAAGAACACGATCTTTGAAAGTTCCCGGTTCGCCTTCATCAGCATTACAAACAATATATTTTTTTTCAGCATTAGCCGCAGCAGTAAGCATCCATTTTGTTGAAGTTGGAAAACCTGCTCCGCCTCTGCCTTTTAAACCCGATTCTTTTAATTCAAAGAGGATATCATCTCTTGAAATATTAAGAGCCTTTTTAATCCCCTCCCCTTTTTCAAACTGCGAAAATAAAACCGGGCCTGTTCTGGTAGTTCTGGTTTGAGTTAATACTTCCATTTTATTAAGCCCTAATTAATTTCATTTAAAATCTGGATTGCTTTTTCAGGATTTAACTTTGTGTACACCCTTTCATTTACTATCATAGCAGGTCCCTGGTCACACATTCCAACGCAATTAGTATATTCAAGAGTTATCCTGTTGTCTTTTGTTGTTTCGCCGAACTTAATTCCGAGTTCTCTTTGAACAGCTTCAACAACTGCATTTTTATTTTTCATATCGCAGGCAATTGTCTGACATAGCCTAACAATATTTCTTCCGCTCGGTTTTGAATGAAGAAATGAATAAAAAGAAATAACGCTGTAAACTTCAACCGGGTGAATGTCCAGAAGTCTGGCCACTTCCTGCTGAGCAAAATCATTTACGAAACTATGCTTTCTCTGTATCGCCTGAAGCACAGGCAAAAGAGATGAACGGTTTGTTCCGTATTCATTTACATAACTTTCAATTTCTTCCGAGAGAGAATTTTTTTCTTCTATAAACATATTCTACTCCTTCATTGCAAGGTTTAGCAACTTTGCAACCTTATCTACAAGCACATCCGGAGCAATCGGCTTTTCTACAAAATCATCAACCGGAACTATTTCGTTAATGCCAAATTCCATCCCGATTGATTTTGAAACTGAAGTGTACATAATAATTGGAGTTTCGATGTTCTCTCTTCTGAATTTTTTAGCAAGAAAAAATCCATCATCGGGTTCGTTCATCATTACATCTAGAATAATTAGATCGGGATTTTTCTCTTTAACAATTCTGTATCCGTCATCAGGGTTATCGGCAGTTATAACTTCATAACCTTTTGATGTAAGTACAAGCGAGCTTGCATCAAGTATGTCGGGATCATCATCAATTATTGCAATTAGTGACATCTTATTTCCTATGATTTTGTTGTTGAATTTAGAAGTCATTTTTCAATAGGATATTTTACATTTTAAGTGCCACTGGTTTAAAAAAACGAATTTAGCTTTAAGTGATTTAAAGTGAACATTATATATTAGCCGGGTTGTTTTTTCTTACTTGTTAGAGTTTTAATTCTCAATTAAGAAAAGCAGTAATAAATGTGTAAGATTAGTAATTATAAAGAATTGCCGAATGTGAAGTTATAAAATAAAAAAGACGGGCTGTTAAGCCCGTCCTTAGTAATTTGAATATTTAGGCAACTTATTACTTCAGCAACAACATCTTCTTGGATGATATAAACTTTTCACTTTCAATTCTGTAAATGTAAACGCCGCTCGATAGTTTTTCCGCATTAAATTTTACTTCATGATAACCAGTTTCTAATTCCCCACTGAAAACCTCTGCTACTTTTTCTCCAATTGAATTATAGATTGCAATTGTAAGATTTGTTTTTACCGGCAAAGCAAACTTTATCGTAGTTGAAGGATTAAACGGATTCGGATAGTTCTGGTATAATGCAAAATCTTTTGGTCCGGTAACTTCAACTTCTATTTCAGAACTGTATGAAACTGTTCCGTCAAAGTCAATTTGTTTTAATCTGTATTTATAAACTCCAGTAGAAACATTTTCATCAACAAATGAATATGATTTTGGTTTTGTTGTCGTTCCACCTCCTTCAACAAAACTAATGCTAACCCACCCCTTCCGTTCCCCTCCAGGGAGGGGACTATCTTCGTTTCTTTGAATTTCAAATCCGCTGTTGTTTGTTTCTGTTGCAGTTTGCCAGCGAAGTGTAATTCCACCTTCTTTATTTTCTGCGTTGAATGAAACAAGTTCAACAGGAACTTCGTTTGTAACTGTCATCCTGATGGGAATTGTTTTCTCGGGCATATTTGGATCATTTGTTGTGACAACCATATCCATTGAATATTCCCCGAGTTCAAGATCTTCAGTATTCATAGTCAGAACTATTGCTGCCGAATTCCCGTTATAAATAGTTCCCGAAAAATGGTCGGCAAATAACCATTCCGGTTCAGCAGAAATCTGAACCGCAAGCTGATTCTGGAGATAAACCGAATTGTTTACTATTTGTAATCCATCTGTGCCATTATAATTTTCTATTCCTACAGTATTTGAAAGCAGGTCGCCAACAAGATTATTGTAATAGAAATAAATCCTGTCATTTGATTGAAGCACAACCTGGAAAGTAAGTGAGCCGGTTCCGGAATATCTTTGCCAGTTAGTGAACTGAATGATAAACTTATTTCCATCAAGTTTGTAATAAACACTTCCCTGAGTTCTGCCGTCAAGATCATCCCAGAAAGGAGCGAGAAAATCATCCGGCATTCCGGAAGTCGGGATCGGGTCGTTTGAATAAATATCTTCATTAATATTGTTAAAGGAAATAATGCCGTTTGAGCTAATATAAACTTCAGATTTGAGTACACCATAAAATTTAAAATCAAAACCAATAGGAATCGGACCTGCAACACCTTCATCAAGTGGATCGAAAGTTCCTGTAGGCAACCAGTTTGTCACCAATGTTCCTGTTGTTGAAATATCATTCCATACAAATTCCGGTCCGTCAGGATTATTTGAATCAATCCATTCATAACCAAACTGATCAGGCCCGCCGCTGCCTTTAATACTTACACCATGATTATCAGAAATAATCCCCTTCGCTTCTGTCTGCCGCTGTCCGGATATTATCCCTATCATCTTTACAAACAGGTTATCAGGGAATGTGTTGTTGGTCAATTCAATTTCATAGTCAAGTGTCGAATTGTAAGAAGTAACGTTTGAAATTAATATACTATCAGTATGAATAATGTTTGGTGTAACTGAACAATGCAGTGAGTCAACACTGAATGAAGCCTGAGGTACATCAAAAGTTGATCCGCTTGGAACATTTGACATTTCCGAAGTGTTATCAAAAATATCTTTTGCCTTAATTGCGAAATAATATACACTATTATAATCCAGTCCATCAACACAAAATGATTTTGGTGTTCCTGCAGAATCAGATTGTCCTGTTAATAATTTTTGAGGTGCGTTATTAAAATCGTTATCATTATTTATCATCGTCAAAGAATACCTGATATCATAAGTTGCTATTCCGCCGTATGTAGAATCATAAGGAGCAGACCAGTTAAGAGTAATTGAATTTGATGTTGGATTAATTGTTGTAAGATCTGTAATCGGGTCTGGCGCCGTCTGATCCGGTGGAACTGTTAAAACAAGAGGCATTGAAGGGTCACCCATCAGGTTATACATTTCCATGTATCTTAAAGTTGTTGGAGTTATGCCCCCATAATAATTTACAAGATACATTTTCCCCTGGTCAAACATTGGAGTAATCCTGGTAAGATTATCTTCGAATAAAGAATAAATTATTTTCTTCTCGAGAATATCATCTTCATTCCAGTAAGAATTGACAGATGAACCATAAAAAGTTGAAGCGCCGTTATCAGTTCTCAGCCAGGTTTCACCAAAACACTCTGACACCTGATATGAGCCGGTAACGCAGGCAAAAGAAAATACAAACGGATACCAGGTATTAGTTAAATCCCGAACCTGCTGTTGATTAAGCACTGGTCCATCAGCCCAGGAGTATTCACCTCCGTGACCTGAATAAATTGCAAAAATCTGGTTATCATTTAATGCATCAATTAATTGCTGGGTCGTAGCTCCGTAAGTGTATGTATATAATTTTAAGTTTGTATATCCTTCCGGATTAAAATAATTATCAATTACATAATTATGAGTGCCTTCACTTATAACATGGTTATCAGTAGAAGCCATAAATATATTTTTCTTATCAAGAGTCCCGGCATACGATTCCATAAATATTGATTTGTTAATTGCATTTTGAAGTTCGGTTATTGATGAAACTGAAAATCTCCCGATAAATACATCGGCAAAATAATCACCTCCTTCAAGCTGTGCATAGTTTAGATCAGTGGTTGGATTTCCTTCGCCTGATCCCACCCAGGCAGGTATGTTTTGAACATCTCCAACAAGTAAAACAAAATCAGGACGTGTTTGCAGGTTATCATATCTTTGCTGAATAAAACTTTTTATCGCTGTTGTGGTTGTTCCGGTAGTTCCTGTGTTAAACATTGCAACATTAAAGCCTCTGCTTGTTTTATAATCTACAAACTGCAGCATAGTTGTTTCAAATGAAGGAGCTGTAATTATAAGGTAATTCATAACCAGATTTTCACTCTGTCCTTTGTAGTTTGCAAATATGCTGTTAAGGTAATTATCATATAAATCTGATTTTCCTGAAACAACATTCACAGGGTAATTAAGATGAATTTCAATATCGCCTGAAGTTATAACATTTAATTTGTTTGCAGCCGGATTATATCTGAAGGGATAAATTGTAACCGTTACTCCTTTTACTCCTGCAATTACAAATGGTTCGGAAAAAGTAATAAAAGGCTGATCTGTTTTACCTGAAGAATTATAATATTCCCGGTTAATAGTAAATGGTCTGTCTGAAAGCGGTAGACTTTTTTCCCATGGCATCTGGAAAGGATAAATTTTGTTAGTAAGATTAATTTCTGAAGTGTTTAAGCCTGTTGTTTCAAATTCCGGAGTATCTTCTGAATTATTTATGTAAAGATTAAATGAAATTATCGGAAGAGCAGGCAATCCTACTTCTGAAGTTGTTCCATAGTTCTGAATTGTCAAATTAAGATATTCTTCACCTTCAGCAAAAATTGAAGTAGTTTGGTAAGCAGGTAATGTAAAATCAATTACATAACCTGAAGATGTTTTTATCAATTGAATGCCTTCAGGAACTGAAGCAGCGGAATATGAAGTGATAAATAAAACAAACAACAAACCCCCGGTTAGAATGGAAAACCATTTTTTCATAATTGCCCCTGTTTGATGTGAGAAATAGTTTGTCCCGGAATTGCGGGATGCAGCATAACATTTTTAAAATGTAATCAGTAAAATAAATAATCCTCTGTATTATGTTTCTTTTTTTTCCGGAATATATTTAACAATTAACAATTGATGTTGATCAAACAATTTTTAATTGTACTTTGTTGATTTACATAATAAGTGCCATTGAATTGAAGGAAATCTTCTTTTATTTGAAATATTAAATCTATTTATTAAAACGAATTCATTCTTTTTTGAGATTTTTATTTCAAAATGAAATAATGTTTTGATTACTGGTGGGAAATAATTTACTGCGGGCAAGTAAATATTAAATTACTTTAATTTTCTTTTTGATAAAGAATTTAATTCGTAAACAGATGAAGGTTTTCAAGATTACTTTTCACTTCATCGAATGGTTGAAGTGCCCGTGGAATTGCTCCGTGCATGTAACTTATCAACACTCCATAATTAACCATTGGAATATCGATAAGCTTTGCCTGGTTCATACGAACAAGCATCTGCTTCCTTGTAAGCATACAAGCACCACAATGGACAATTAATTTATATTCAGAAAGGTCCTCCGGAAAATCCTGTCCTTTAACATGAACGAATTGCAAATCTTTGGAGGTATGAAGTCTTAACCACCTTGGAATTTTTACTGTTCCAATATCATCTTCCTGTGCATGATGAGAGCAGGCTTCCGAAATTAAAATCCTGTCGCCGTTCTGAAGTTTCTCAACTGTTTCCAACCCTTTAATAAAAACTGGTAGTTCCCCTTTTAATCTTGCCATCAATATTGAAAAAGTTGTTACAGGTACATCTTCGGGAAGATCCGCAATTACTCGCATAATTGCCTGGCTATCTGTAACAACAAGATCAGGAAGAATTTTCAAACTATTTATTGCTGATTGAAGTTCTTTATCTTTTACGACAACAACAATTGTATCTTCATCAAGTGCTTCCCGGATGGTTTGAACCTGCGGCATTATCAGTCTTCTTTTAGGTGCGCCCAGATCGATTGGAACAACTAGCACAACAACATCGCCCTGACCAACAAGATCACCAATAAGCGGTTTTTCATCCTGAACTGGAAGAGAATGGATTAGTTTTTTTCTTAATAATTCAATGCCAACCTTCTCTTTACATGAAACTTCAAAATGAAAAGCATTTAATTTTCTTATATCACCTAGTAATTCCGGGTTGACACCAAATTCTATCTTATTAACAACAACAAGATATGGAATATTAAGTTTTTTAAGGTGTTTAAAAAGTTCTGTTTCTTCGTTAGTTAATTTACTGGAAGCATCCAGGACTATAATTGCAAAATCAGCATAAGATAATGTGCGCATAGTTAGCGTAATTCTTTTGCTGCCGAGTTCACCTTCATCATCAATTCCTGCAGTATCGATAATTACCACCGGTCCAAAAGGTAAAAGCTCAATGGCTTTCTTAACAGGATCAGTCGTTGTGCCCGGTACTTCACTTACAATTGAAAGCTGCTGCCCGATAAGTGCATTTATTAATGATGACTTGCCGACATTTCGTCTGCCCACAATTGCAATATGCAGTCTTTCAGATTTAGATGTGCTGTTCAACCGGTATCCCCATTCTTTCAGATAAAAGATCAAACAATTGATCTTCTGTTAATATATTTTTCTGTTTTAATAATTCAACGAAGGAAATTTTATTTTCACCTGCTTCAACTACCAGATCGGATATTTTTTCATAGCCAAATTCTTTAATTAAAAACACAGCGATTGCAGATGAATTTAAAAGATTTGACTTACATCTTTCTGAATTTGCAGTAATTCCATTTATACATTTCTCCGAAAAAACTGTCAAAGCATTTTTTAACACCTCTACAGATTTTAAAAACAAATGTGCTATCATTGGTGAAAAAGCATTAAGTTCGAGATTACCTGCTGAAACAAGATTTGAAATTATTACATCATTTCCTTTCACTAATTCACCAACCTGGATTACATATTCAGGAATTACAGGATTAATTTTACCCGGCATTATGCTTGAACCTGCCTGGAGTTTGGGTAAAGTTATTTCCCCAATTCCGCCATCGGGTCCGCTTGATAGCAAACGAATATCATTTGCAATTTTTATTAATGAAGTCGCACCGGCTTTAATAATTCCGTGTACTTCAACAAACACATCAAGATTTTGAGTTGCATCAATTAAATCTTCTGCTTTTGCAATTGGTAGCCCCGTTATTTTTTTAAGCTCATTAACCACTTGCAAAACATATTTTTTATCAGCACTTACAGAATTTCCTACAGCAGTTCCGCCAAGGTTTACAGAACGAAGACGTTCCCTGATGTTATACAATCTCCATCTGTCCCGAGCAATTGCCTGTGCCCATGCACCAAACTCCTGTCCAAGTGTAACCGGTACTGCATCCTGAAGCTGTGTTCTTCCAAGCTTTACAATATAGCTGTAATCTTTTTCCTTTTCCTGCAAGCTATTTTGTAAGGCAGCAAAACATTCTTCCAGCTCTTTTATCTGATTAAGTAATGCGATTTTGAGAGCAGTTATAAAAGTATCGTTTGTCGATTGGGAAAGATTTACATCATCTAAAGGATGAACAAAATTATAGTCACCGAACTTTTTCCCATCAAGCTTTAACGCCGCATTTGCAATTACTTCATTTATATTCATATTAAGTGAAGTGCCTGCACCGCCCTGATATGGATCAACAACTATTTTATGATAGATTGTTCCATCACCATTATTTATAAAACTATTGCATTCGCTAATTAAATTTTCTATAGCCGAGACAATTTTTTCGTATTTAAACTGGTCTAAAAGTTCAGTTTTAAAATTAGTTTCTGCCGCCGCTAATTTTACCTGCAAGTAAGCTCTAACAAGATTGATATTCACCTTTTCGCCGGATGAAGGAAAGTTGTTTATCGAGCGATAAGTATGAATGCCGAAATAAGCATCTTCAGGTAATTCAACTTTTCCTATTGAGTCTTTTTCAATTCGCATAATCTCACCTTGATTGCTCAGGACAAAAAGTGTTCCGTAAATTCTGTTTTTTTTCAATTCCGCTCTTCTTTAAAAAAGTATCAGTTTTATACTTTACAATTAACAATCAATCTTCATTAATAATAATTCTTTTCTCTTTTTTAAGAACTAATTGCTGATAAACAATGATATAGAGTACTATTCAGATTATTGCCGGTGGTATAACAATTGAATTTTTAATGTGTCGAATAAAATATTAACCTAAACAGATTTTATATCGGAGAGTTTATGGAATTTATTGATGAGGGCTTTATAAATGCTTTATTAGATGATGATTCCTTGTTTAATAAAGAAATGCAGAAAGATATTATAAAGAAGGCTTCTGAAGCAAAGGGATTATCTTTGAAAGAAAGTGCTGCGCTTCTAAACATTTCTTCACCGGAAATATATGATGAATTATTCCACACTGCTAAACGGGTAAAAGAAAAAATTTACGGCAACCGTCTTGTACTTTTTGCGCCGCTATATGTTACAAATCTGTGCGTGAACAATTGTACTTATTGTGCATTTAGGAAAGATAATACAGAACTTAAACGCAGGACTTTAACGTTGGATGAAATTGAAGAAGAAGCAAAATACCTGGTTTTAACAGGGCAAAAAAGAATTCTTTTAGTTGCGGGTGAACATCCGAAAAAATCAAATGTAGAATTTATCGGCGAAGCCATTCAAAGAATTTACAGCATTAACCTGAACGGAAATAACATCAGGCGGTTGAATGTAAATACTGCACCACTGAGTCTTGAGCAATTTAAAGAACTAAAATCATTCGGAATCGGGACATACCAGTGTTTCCAGGAAACGTATCACTTCAAAACTTATATGGATATGCATCCTTCCGGACCTAAAAGAGATTTTGCATGGCGACTTTACGCAATGGATCGCGCATTGCAAGCCGGAATTGATGATGTTGGAATTGGTGCATTATTCGGATTAACAAACTACAAATTTGAAACTCTTGCATTATTGATGCACGCTCACGATCTTGATTTTAAATATGGAATCGGGCCGCATACTATTTCAGTTCCAAGACTGGAGCCGGCACTAAATGCACCATCAGCTCTTAACCCGCCATTTGCAGTTGATGATCTTTCTTTTAAAAAATTAGTAGCAGTTATAAGATTATCTGTTCCATACACGGGAATGATTTTATCGACAAGAGAAAGAGCTGAATTGAGAAGAGAAGTATTTGAAGTTGGTGTATCACAAATAAGTGCAGGCAGCAGAACTTCGCCGGGTGCTTATAAAGAATCACAGGAAAGTCTCAATGAACATGAACTTGAGCAATTTCAGCTTGGTGATCATCGATCCCTCGATGAAGTCGTAAGAGATATAACCTCGCTTGGTTATATGCCGAGTTTCTGCACAGCTTGTTACCGTTCGCACAGAACCGGCGACAGGTTTATGGAGCTTGCTAAAACAGGAAACATCGGGAAGATTTGTGTGCCAAATGCAGTTGCAACATTCAGAGAATATTTGAATGACTTTGCCTCTGATGAAACAAAGCAGGTCTCCGAAGATTTTCTTAAACAGGAAATTGAAAAAATAACCGGCGTAACCAGAAAGAAAGTTGATCAGATGGTAGAGAAAGTTAATGCCGGTGAAAGAGACGTTTATTTATAAATCAAACTCCTTTATTCAGCATTCTGTATTTGATATTCGTTATTAAATTAAATGTCGAATATTGAACAAGATAATGAATGTTGAAGGGAAAATAGAAGTTCAAAAGAATAAAACTAAAGTGAGTAATACGCGACTAAATTGTATTCTTAACAAACCTGATTTCTCCAAAGAAGATATTGTTTTTCTTCTTTCGCTTTCAAATGAAGAAGAAATTCTTGAACTATTTTTAAAAGCTCAGGGAATAAGAAACGATTTTTGCGGTAATGAAATTCACTTACGCGGGATAATTGAAATTTCAAACAACTGCGAGCAGGATTGTCTTTATTGCGGGCTGCGCATTTCAAATTTTGAATTGCAGAGATTCAGGATGAACAAAAAGGAAATCCTGGAAACTGCTGAACAAATTGCAAATGCCGGAATCAAAACTATTGTTCTTCAGTCGGGTGAGGATTTTGAATACGAATGTGATTTCATCTTTGATCTCATAAAGTCAATAAAAAATAATTTTGATGTTGTAATAACTTTAAGTCTGGGCGAACGTGGATTTTTTGAATACGATGAATGGCTTAAAGCGGGTGCTGACAGGTATTTATTAAAACACGAAACTGCAAATGATAATTTATACTTCAAGCTTCACAACAAGCAGAAGCTGGAAGAAAGACTTTTACATTTACGGTATTTAAAAGCAATCGGGTTTCAAACAGGAAGCGGAAATATTATCGGTCTTCCGGGTCAGACATTTGAAAATATAGCTGATGATATTTTATTATGTAAAAAACTCGATTGCGATATGGCTTCATTTAGTCCATATATTTCATCAGAACAAACTCCTTTTAAAAAATATCCAAACGCAGATCTATACCTGACTTTAAAAACAATGGCTGTTGCAAGAATAGTTTTAAAGGATGTTTACATCCCGACAACAACTGCTTTAAGCACCCTGGTTAAAAGCGGAAGAGAACTTGGACTGAGGGCAGGCGCTAATGTTATTATGCCGAATTTTACTCCTGAATTTTACCGCAGGAAATACCTTATTTATAAAAACAAAAATCTGTCAGATAGTAGCATAGATTCCACATTGGCGGAGATTAGGAATATTGTTTCTTCTTCAGGGCTGAAAATTTCATCAGGTAAAGGTGATTCGTTAAAGATGTTCCTGCAAAAGTAAAGTTAATTGAAAGTTAATGGTTATAAGAATCTATTAGTTATTGAATCAGAGGTGAGGTTCGTATTTCTTTTTTAACTCTTTCATTCCTTTAGGATCCCCGATTATTGTAAGCCTGTCTCCTTCATCAAGGTACGTGCTTCCTTTGGGAATTAACGTCTGCCCGTTTCTTCTGATCATTGCGACAAGACAACCCTCCGGAAATCGTATTTCCTTAAGAGCTTTTCCTATTAATTCAGCACTTACGGATTCTTTTTCAATAAATAAAGAAAGACACCTGTCTTCGTGAATCAGTGCTTCCTTTAGCTCCTGCTCGTCTTTTGCATTCATCCACTCCTCTTCAAAGCCTTCTTCATCAACCCTGCCGGCAATCTGGGCAAGTATTCTTAAATGCTGGGTAGGATTATTTTCCGGGCTTACTAAAAAGAAAACGGCTTTTACCTCAGTTTCTTCATCCTCGAAATCGGTAAGCGGGTTTTTAAATTTCATATGCACACCGTCACGTGAACGAACTATTACCATTTCTGCCTGCTGCAATCCTTTCAGCCGTAAATGAGGCAGAGCAATACCATTCGTTACCGGTGTAGCACCCATTCTTGTTCCTTCAAGGAATTGTTTTTCAATTTCTCCGGTAGTCTTTTCAACAAACTGGGATATCCAGGCAGATGCAGAATTAACAACCTCTTCAAATTCAGATTTTTCTTCAAGATCAATTACCAGACTGCGGGTAACAATTTCATCAAAAGGATCTGTTTCACGCAAACCCTTTTCTTTTAATATTCCACGCAGCTCGCTGTCGAGACCGTGATATCTTTGTCTTCCAAGTCTTTCAAAAATATGGTAGATGGCACCATTCCTAACCACTTTATCTTTTGCATAAAACCAGTACCATGTAAAGCTGATAAGAATTAATCCTATTGAAAATAAAATCGGCAGCCAGCCCATTTCTATTATCAGCCAAAATGCTGTGATAATTCCGAATATCTGCATCCACGGGTAAAAAGGTGATTTGTATCCGGGATCGTAAGACTCAATCCGGCTTTCTCTCATAATTATTACTGCAAGACAAATAAATGCAAATACCAGTAACTGGAATGCGCTTGCCAGCTTGGCAATCTTTATAGGGTCAAGAAGCAAAAGCATTATAATAATAAATGAAACAGTAATAACTATTGATGTAGCCGGTGAACCTTTACGGCCAATTTTTCCAAAAAATCTTGGAAGAATATGATCGCGGCTCATAGCCAGCGGATAACGGGATGCACTTAAAGTACCGACATTTGCAACAGAAATAAATGAAAGCAGTGCTGCTACAGATAAAAGTATAAAACCAACTTCACCAAATATTATGTCTCCCGCTGTTGCAACCGGAGTCAGATTACCCATTAGTTTTTCTGCGGGCACAACACCGGTTAAAATAAATGTTCCTACAGTATAAATAATTATTATAACTGCAAACGAAAGGAAAACTCCCCAGGGCAGGTTCCTTTCCGGGTTCTTAATTTCTTCAGAGACACTTGCGACTTTTGTAATTCCGATGTAGCTCATATACACCAGTCCGGCAGTGGATAAGATATTCTGAAAATCGGCATCCTGAAACTTGTTGAAATAAGACATTTGAATTTTTGGAATTCCCCCAGCAATAAAGAGAATTAAAAGTGTTAAAAGAATTATAACCAGGAAAATCTGAAGCTTGCTGGTCTTTTTAACTCCAATAATGTTTAAAGCTCCGAGCACTATTGCAACTACAATTGCAATTGGAACAATTGAAAGACCTTCAAAAAAAAGTGATAAATAAGCTCCCATTCCAATTAAGGCAAAAGTGCTTTTCAACATTAAAGTCAGCCAGATTCCGATGCCTCCGATTGTGCCGAATATAGGGCCCAGTGATCTATCCAAAAAATAATAAACCCCTCCCGATCTGGGCATTGCGGTAGCAAGTTCAACTTTACTTACCATTGCGGGAAGCAGTGGAATTGCAGCAATAAAATATGCAAGAAACATCATCGATCCGGCTTGTTCAGAAGCAATACCCGGAAGTAGAAAAAATCCTCCGCTGAGTGTAGCACCGGTAGCAATTGCAAATACGTCAAATAAGTTAAGGTCTTTCTTCAGTTTTTTGAATTTATTTGCAAGCATATTATTAAGAATTATTCAGATAGAATATAACACAATCAATCATCAGAATCTCTATTTACGAAGGGGTTGTTTATTCAATTAACTGGTCTGTTTTCCATAGGGATTGAATTTGAATTTTTAATCAATTTAGAATTAGGGAAGGAAGCATTTCCTGGGTTAAGAAGGGGGTATTATTCAATAGAAATAACTCAGAGTCAAATCTGGCGATATTTTTTAAGGATTGAATTGATAGTTCTCTCTCTATCAAAATGTTAGAATATTTACAAAAAACGCGGATAATTGATTCACAATAAAAAGTATTTACAGGTTTTGTCCAAATCCATATTAAGATTCCGACAATGTTGGATGGATTTCCGACAAAATTAAAAATCGACCAAAATACTAGTATAGTTGATATTTCGGAAAAAAGTATAAACCTATCCGTCAAGGATTCGAGTATTGCTTAGTGCAAAACTCCGGTCTAACTTTGAATTGTACAAAAGATATGTTTCACATTTAAGAGGTATATATTGAAATCAATCACAATTATGTTAAGCGTACTTGTGTTGGTAGGGTTGGTTGGGTTCACAGTGATAGAAAAAAATAACTTTGCAAATGAAACACCTAAACTTGTTGAGGAATTTGTCCCAAATACGGTAGCACAAAAAGTTGTGAATTCCTCAGTTGTAAAATATTCAGAACGTGGAACAATGAAGGCATCCTGGTATGGTCCAAGGTTTCACGGTAAAAAAACAGCTAATGGTGAAGTTTATGATCAAATGGCATTTACGGCTGCTCATAAGTCATTGCCATTTGGCACTTTACTGAAATTAACTAATCCAAGAAACGGGAAATCTATAATCGTTAGAATAAATGATCGCGGTCCTTATATTCCAGGCAGACAGCTTGATCTTTCAAAAGGTGCTGCAATCCAGCTTGGTGTTATGAAATATGGAGTTTCACGAATTAAAGTTGAAGAAATAACACTAAACGGAATCGATAATCCATTAGTGCTTGCCAACTAAGCTAAATCACAATTGCTAATTAATACCCGGCTATTTAGCCGGGTTTTTTATTGCCTGCTTAAAATCTTTTCTTTTATATGATTTTCATAAATTTAGAACTAGATTTTTTGAACATTTATTTTTTAAAATGAAATTAAATATCGGCTGCGGAAAAGACATTAAAGAGGGATATGTAAACCTGGATATTGTGGATTACGGTGGTAACCAGATACACGACTTGAATTCATTTCCCTATCCTTTTGAAGAAAATACTTTTGATGAAATTTTCGCTTCTCACATTTTAGAGCATTTAAACAATTTTCACGACTACATTTCTGAAATTTACCGTCTCTTAAAACCAAACGGGATATTAATTGTGTATGCCCCTTTCTTTTTGAACACTAAATATTTTGGCGAGCCGGACCATAAAATTCCATTTTCAATAAGGACTTTTGATAATTATGAATACATCGGAAACAGGAAGTTGAAGTTCTATGAAAAATGGAAACTAAATCACCGGACAAACTACGAAGGGAAAGCTCAGTTTGAAGTAATTGAAAAGAAATTCATTACTTCTCATTTCAAAATGCTGAAATGGATGGATTTTTTTGTAAATCTTGAGCCGGTTATGTATGAAAGATTTTTTGCAGGGATCTTTTCTCCGGAAGAAGTCTATTTTAAGCTTAGAGCTGTGAAGTAGAATTCCCTTTTTCTTTTCTAATCGCATCAATAATTAAAAAGAGCCAGCCAAGCAAAAAACTAACTCCTCCAAAAGGAGTAATCATTGCAAAAATTCTTAGCTGGAAAGCAGAATATAAATAAAGCGAAAATGAAAAAAGTATGATTCCGGCGAGGAAAAAGATATTCGACTTCAAAAACCGTTTGTAATTCGACAGAGAAATAGCTGTAATTACAACTGCATGAATAAGGTGATAAAAGCTGCCGGTTCTGAAAGTTTCCATCTGCTCAAAACTGAATTGATCTTTTAGTGTGTGAGCTCCGAATGCACCCAGTGCAACTCCCAGAAAACCCAGAATTCCAGATATAATTATCCACGATTTAGAACTTTTCATAATAGTACCTTTATGACTTCATATTTCATTGATTAGTTAAAGTTAAATTTACTAAATTTGAATTTCATCAATAAAATAAAAAAGAAAATGAAATCCCTACAAAAACTTATTCTTCCAGCGTTATTCGTTCTTGTAATAGTCATTGTTTACATGTTGTATTTTGCTCCAAAAGATGAACTTGGTTCATTTTCCGATTTCGATCCAAACAACAGTGCTGTTAAAGAAATCAGGGTTATGCTTCTTGCTGACAGAGGAGTAAAACAGGACGGACACGGCGGTGCAACATTTTTTGTGTCGGATAAAAATAATACTGCAATGCAGGTAAATGCAGATCGTGTACCACAGGGAATTGAATCAGCAAATATTGTTATACTCAAAGGGCATCTAAGCGGATCTAGTGCTTTCCATGCACACGAAGTTGAGATTGAATAACAAGCATGAAAAACTACCAGCTTGTTTCCAATTACAAACCTTCCGGTGATCAGCCGAAAGCAATTGCTGAATTACTTGACGGGTTAAAAAGCGGCGAGAAATTTCAGACGCTGCTTGGTGTAACGGGCAGCGGAAAAACTTTCACTATCTCAAATGTAATTGAACAAATTAATAAGCCCGTATTAATTATCTCACACAACAAAACACTTGCAGCACAGCTTTATTCAGAGTTTAAAGGATTCTTTCCAAATAATGCTGTAGAATTTTTTATCAGCTACTATGATTACTATCAGCCCGAAGCTTATGTAGTTTCAAGTGATCTGTACATCGAAAAAGATTTTTCAATAAATGAAGAAATAGACCGCCTTCGGTTAAAAGCAACAACTTCATTAATTGAAGGAAGAAAAGATGTAATTGTTGTTGCAAGTGTAAGCTGTATTTACGGAATCGGTGCACCGCAGGAATATGCTGACCAGATAATTTTTGTTCGTAAAGGCGAAAAAGTAAATCGCAAAAAACTAATGCGACAGCTAATTGATATTTATTATGTTCGAAATGATTCCGATTTCACCCGCGGAACTTTCCGTGCTCGCGGTGATGTTGTTGAGGTGATTCCGGCTTATCAATATGAAGAAGCAATCCGGATTGAATTCTGGGATGACGAGATTGAACGCCTTTCAATTATCGATTCCACAACGGGTGAAGTAAAAGAAGAAATTGAATCTTCGCCGATTTACCCGGCTAAATATTTTGTCACTGATCGTGATAAACTTCAAAAAGCCATTTATAATATTGAACAGGAATTGGAAGAAAGATTAAAATACTTCCGCGATAATGAAAAATATCTTGAAGCGCAAAGAATAGAGCAGCGAACAAGATTCGATATAGAAATGATGAAAGAAATCGGTTATTGTTCAGGAATTGAAAATTACTCCCGACATATGGATGGCAGAGAACCGGGAACGCGGCCTTACACTTTGTTCGATTATTTCCCTGATGATTTTTTATTAATAATCGATGAATCCCATGTTACATTTCCACAGCTTCGTGCAATGTACAACGGAGACCGAAAAAGGAAAGAAACCCTGGTTGAATATGGATTCAGACTTCCGTCTGCTCTCGATAACCGTCCGATGAAGTTTGAAGAGTTCGAGAAAAAGCTGAACCAGGTAATTTGTGTAAGTGCTACTCCCGGAGACTATGAACTAGAGCAATCTGGTGGAGCTTTTATTGAGCAGATTATTCGTCCGACCGGTTTACTTGATCCTGAAATACAAGTCCGACCAATAAAGGGACAAATTGATGATCTAATAAATGAAGTCAGGATAAGAGTTGAAAAGAAAGAGCGCACTCTTGTAACAACTTTAACTAAAAAAATGGCAGAAGATCTTTCAGATTACCTGGATAAAATTGGTATCAGAGTTCGGTATATTCACAGTGATATTGATTCGCTTGAACGGGTTGAAATACTCCGCGATCTCCGTCTTGGTGATTTTGATGTGCTTGTCGGAGTTAATCTTTTAAGAGAAGGTCTCGATCTTCCGGAAGTTTCTCTTGTTGCTATTATTGATGCCGATAAGGAAGGTTTCCTGCGAAGCGAAAGATCACTTATGCAGACTGCCGGCAGAACGGCGAGAAATGTAAACGGGCTTGTAATAATGTATGCTGATGTTATTACAAACTCGATGCGAAAAACTATTATGGAAACAAACAGGAGAAGGAAACTCCAAAAAGAATACAATAAAAAACATAATATAGCTCCAACTACTATATATAAAACTATGGAAGAAATTCTTTCATCAACTTCAATTGCTGATGTAAGGAAGAGAGAAGAAAAAGAAGATTATGGTTTTTCAAAAGTTGCTGAGCCGGTTTTAAAATATATGAACAATGATCAGAAAAAAGATTTGATTGAACAGTTAATGGAGGAAATGCAGAAAGCTGCAAAAGATTTGGAATTTGAGAGAGCGGCTTTTTTACGAGATGAAGTGAACAGGTTAAAGAAGATGGTTAATTAATCTTTTCAGTAAACAACTTTTTCAAGATACAAGCCAGCTGGTGGAGCAGTAAACTTTTTTGGGGTATCAGATTTTTGAGTTAAGAATTTTTTAATATCTTCACCTGTCATATTTCCCCTTCCGATTTCAACAAGAACACCGATTATTCTTCTAACCATTTTCCACAAAAAATGTGAACCTGAAATTCTTATTAATATCAAATCATCTTTTTCAGACAAGTCAACATTATCTATTAATACTTTTGTTGACCTGCCTTGCCGGTAGGCAGGTTTTTCTTCCGGATCATTGTCTGAAAACGAGCTGAAGTCGTGCATTCCAACAAATAAATTACATGCATTTTTTATTTTTGAAACATTCAGATCATCTTTTATCCACCACAAATGATTTTTCCCAAATGCATTTCTCCTTTTCGATATTTTATACAAATAAGTCCGGCATTTAGCATCGTGGCGGGCATGAAATTTTTTAGAAACATTTTCAACTTCAAGAATATTAATATCGTGAGGAAGAAGATCATTAAATTTTAATTTGATTATGCCGGCAAGTAATTCAGTTGGAACTTCAAGATGCGCAACCTGGCAAAGAGCATGAACTCCGCTGTCCGTTCTTCCTGCACCCTGAATTTCAAACCTGACCTTGCCAAAAATAATATTTGCAGCTTTATACAATTCTCCCTGGATAGTTCGTACATCCGGCTGCCGTTGCCAGCCGCTGTAGCGCGTTCCATCATATTCTAATAGCAACTTAAATTTTTTTGAAGAAGTTTTTTGAAATGTTTTTTTGGCAGGCATAATATTATTGAATCAACTTAATGAAAGTGATTCTTCAGCATAATCTTCAGTTGTTTCCTGCACTCTGACTTTAATTTCTTTAACATTTTTCGGCAGATTAGTTTTTGAAATTTTACCTAATAAATAGTTGCAGATATTTTCAGCGGTAGATTCAAATTCAACAACAACTCTTTTGGAATTCATTTTTTTCAAAAAATCCAGAACAACTTTATCATTTTTGTTTACCATAAAAGCGTGATCAAGCTTTTCAATAACAGGGTTTATAATTTTTTCAACATCATAATAATCTATTATCATTCCGTTTTTATCAAGATCCCCGGAAAATTCAACCAGCATTTTATAAGAATGGCCGTGAACATTTTTACATTTTCCAAAATGATCAGGCAGCCTGTGTCCCATTTCCCATTTGAATTCTTTTGCTATTTTCATTAAACGCCTTTCGTTTCAGGATGCCAGATGTATTTATGCATCTGAAGTTGAAATCTTACATTAAGTTTATCTTCTAGTATCCATTGAGCGAGAGTTAGAGGCTCAAGCTTATCAAACACAATTGAAAAAAGCACCGTGCACTTTTCCGAAAGTGAATATTGTTCAACAATATTTTTGCTCCAATCGTAATCTTCCCTGTCGCCAATTACAAATTTTACTTCATCATTTTCTTTCAGGTAATCTACATTTTCATACAAATTTTTTTTCATCATTCCGCTGGAAGGACATTTTAAGTCCATAATTATTTTAACACGGGAATCAACATCTTTAATAGTTAGGCTTCCGCCGGTTTCAAGCATTACATCATATCCGCGATCGCAAAGTGTTTTCATTAGTTCGTGAACTTCTTCCTGCATCAGAGGTTCACCGCCTGTTACTTCCACTAATTTGCAATCGCACTTTTTTATCTCTGCAATTATCTGTTCGATTGAATAATCTTTCCCTTCATAAAAAGCATATTCCGTATCACAATAAGTGCAGCGCAAATTGCAATATGTTAGCCGGACAAAAACACAAGGCAATCCGGCAAAGCTGCTTTCCCCCTGAATGGAATAGAATATTTCGTTTATTTTTAACATAAAACCTGAGAATATTTTTCTGTCACGGAATGGTCTCCCAATGAATCGGGACAAGCTGTAACAGCCCGGAAAACTATTAAATGTCAGTCTGAGCCCTGCCTGCCCGGCAGGTATGATGTCGAAGAATAGCTGCAATATTTCGATAAACTCAGTATAACAAAATCTTTGAATTTCATTATTTCAGGGATAAAAATTAGCCATATATAGGTTGATTTCAAACCCTTTTAAGCCTATATTTGGCACTCATTAATTGAAAAAAAGCTAAGGATTTACACTTAATGGCACATCATAAATCGGCGAAGAAAAGAATAAGAACAAACGAGAGAAGAAAAGATATTAATAAAATGTATTCTTCCCGTATTAGAACCAGCGTAAAAAAAGCGCTTGAAAATACAGACAAAGAACAAGCTGAAAAATTATATAAGGATGCTGTTTCTGTACTTGACAGAAGTGCTGATAAAGGCAGGATTAAAAAGAATACTGCAGCAAGAAAAAAATCCCGCTTAACAAAACATCTCAACAAGCTGCAGTCTGCGTAATTTAATTAGTTGACCTATTCTCAAAAGAAAGGCTCTTCAGAAATGGAGAGCCTTTTTTGTTTACTGGTTTTTGATGCTTTCTGCAATTTCATTCATTTCTTTTAGCACTTCTTGCGTGTTAAAGCCCATTACAACATAATTTTTCTCTGCGACCATAGCTGCAACTGAATAACCTCTTTTATTAAAAATTGAAATGAGATCGGTTAAGTAAATTTCTTTCTGCACATTATCACTTTTCAGTTCGCCTATAGTTTCGATAAGCTTTTCATATTTAAATGCAAAAACTCCTGAGTTGTACTCATTGTTGTTGAGGAGTTCTTCTTTTGTAAAAGAATATTCTTCCCCTTTATAATTAACCTTGTACGGTTTATCCTCCGGTAGAGAGTGTATGTCTTTGTTTTCTTTAATTTCAATAACATTCCTGCTTACATCTTTTGCTCTCACAATTCTGCCGTAATAATTATCTTCAGGTTTTCCTTCAAACATTCCTGTAAGCACAATCATATCCGCTTTTGATTTCACAAATTCCGTTCTGAATTGCTGAAGAGTTTCTGCATCAATCAAACCCATATCGCCGGGTAGAATATAAACAATTGCATCACCGGGAATGTTTGTTGCTTCTTTAAGAGCAACCTGAACTGCATGCCCGGTTCCGAGCTGGACTTCCTGGTTAGCATAAATGTTTTTTTCTTTTTTGCCAAGGTATCCAACTACGTCAAGGGCTTTTATCCCGACAACTATAATTGTGTTCACTCCTTCAATTCCTTTTTTGCAGGCATTGTAAACTCTTTCGACTGTTGGCACACCGAGAATTTCATGCAGCATTTTTGATTTTTCGGATTTTAATCTTTTACCGTGTCCGGCAGCTAAAATTATAGCCAGCTCCTTAACTGGTTCTTCAAATTTTGTAGAATAACCTTTTACTTTTTCTTTAATATTTTCTTTTTTTATTTCGCTCATTAACTCTCCGTAAATACTGTATGTTAATTTAAAGTTGGAATGAATGAAAGCCCGCAGCCGTTATAAACTTTTATTACATCGAGGGTATCCAGCTTAACATAATTATAAATACAAATTGAAGATTTGTTGCCGAAGCTGTTATCAAAAATGAGATAATCATTCAATGTTTCAAAATTTTTATAGCCGCTACCGGTCCATTTTGCGACAAGCTTTTTATTTTCAATATCATAAGCAAAAAGTTCAGAAGTCTGAAGCACTTTATCTTTTTTTACTTTACTGGTCAAATCAAGAGTAGAAATAAAAATAAAACTTTCGTCATAATTCCAGCCAATATTATTAATATTGTGAGATATCGAATCAACGAAATCCTTATCATCTGAAACAGCTTTTTTCACAAACAAAGAGTCTTCATTAATTGTTATCCCGTACTTCCCTGAAGGTGAAATTGTAGAACTCCTCCTTGGAATTAATTCAGGGTAACCTTCCTTTGCTAAATCAAAAGCCCGCATTTCATCATCAACCAGCATACCGTAAGAGTTATAAATCTTTCTGAACTTATTGATAAAAGAAGCTACTGTTTTATCAACTGCTGTATACTGGATTTCAAGATTTCCAACATCATTCCACTCAGCTGATACCTGTATCCCGCTGCCAATTTCCTCAATAAATGTTATTTCATCGGATTTATTATCATACCTGTATAGTTTTATTCGATTTACATAAGCATGGTTTTCAGCTTTTCCATAACCTCTTGCTGTTAAAAAAAATGATGCCGGTTTATCAGGATCGAATAGTAAAATGATTACTGATTCTTTATAATCATTCCAGCGGATTTTATAATTCTTTTTAACAAACTGGTATTTATAAACAGATGGTTTGCCGTAATAATATCCTACAAATAAAAAATGATCATAATTTTTCTTCTGAACAGAATCTTTAATTGCCACATTTGTTGAGTCTGAAATTGAAGTTTCTGTTTTTTCTTTCGTGCAGGAAATAATAACTCCAATAAAAAATAAAATGAAAGTGAGAATAATTATTTTATTTATTTCTGATTTTACATCAGACATTTTAACCTCTTGGATGAAAATCTTTATGAACCTGCTTAATATATTCACGATCGATATGTGTATAGATTTGAGTTGTAGAAATATCGACGTGCCCAAGCATTTCCTGAACTGCTCTTAAATCAGCACCGCCTTCAAGCAGGTGAGTAGCAAATGAATGCCTGAAAGTATGTGGGTGAATTTCTTTTTTAATTCCGGCTTCATTAGCATACTTTTGAACAATTTTCCATAATCCCATTCGTGAAAGTTTTGTCCCGCGTAAGTTTAAGAATAATATATTTTCACTTTTTAATTTTTTAACCAGCAAAGGACGGCCGTTCTTTAAATATTCTTCAACCCAGTTTATTGCCGAGCTACCAACCGGCACAAATCTTTCTTTAGAACCTTTTCCGAAAACCCTTATAATTTCTTCTGATAAATAAAGATCGGAAACATGCAAAACAATTAATTCTGAAACACGAAGTCCGCAAGCATACATAATTTCAAGTATTGCTTTATCCCGCAATCCAAGTTTATTATCCGTTTTAGGCTGTTGAATTATTTTGTCTATTTCTTCAAAAGTAAGAACGGCGGGCAGACTTTTTGCTCTTTTGGGAGGAAGAACTTTCTCCATCGGGTTTTTTTTTATGTACTCATTCAAAAAAAGATATTTAAAAAAACCTTTTAAAGAAGAATGATAACGAGCCGATGATGTAGAACTGAGTCCCAGTTTTGCCATAGATTTAAAGAATGAGTTCAAATGATTCGTTTCTATATCCGAAGGATCATCAATTCCTTCGGATACAAGAAATGAAAGAAATGTGCTCAAATCATTTTTATAAGAAGCTACTGTGTTGTGGGAAAGATTCCGTTCAAGCTCGAGTCCTGAAAGGTACTCGCTTAAAAAACTCTTCATTCTTTCTGCTTTTCTTTATCAACACCTTTTTCAACTTCTTCCTGCTTCGGATATTTTATTCTCTTATGATGCTGTCCAATTAATATATTTAAAAAGGACTCTTTCATTTTCGTAATATCAGCAAATGAAACCGGAGCATTATCAAGCTGCTTGTCTTCAATTCTCGCTTTAAAAATATTATCAATAATATTTTCAACTTTTTGTGGAGTGGGCTCGTCAATAGAACGAACAGCCGACTCACATCCGTCTGCTAACATTATAATAGCTGTTTCTTTTGAATTTGGTTTTGGCCCGGGATAACGGTAATCATTTATATTCACCTGATCTTCACCATAAAGCTTTTTTGCTCTTTCATAGAAATAGGACATCACAGTAGTTCCGTGATGCATCGGTATAAAATCAATTATTTCAACCGGCAGGTTTTCATCGACTGCCATATTAATTCCTTCTCTCACATGACTTGAGATTAGCTGAACGCTTTCCTCGGGTTTCAGGTTTTCATGAACATTCTGATTATTCAATTGGTTTTCGACAAAATTTTGTGGAGTGATAGTTTTACCTATATCATGATAATATGCACCTACTCTTGCAAGTAAAGAATTTGCACCGATTTTTTCGGCAGCGGCTTCAGCAATCGTTCCCATAGTCATGGAGTGATTAAAAGTGCCGGGAGCTTTTCTGGCAAGTTCTCGAAGCAATGGCCTGTCAAAATTAGATAACTCCAGAAGTGTCAGGTCGGTAGTAATTCTGAAAATTCTTTCAAAGAAAATTAATAAACCGTAAGTAAGAACCGGACTTATCAAAGCATTAGAAGCAGCAAAAGCAAACTCAATTAACATACTGCCCCAGGTTGCAAATCTTTCAAGTCCGAATGCAAATATGGCAAGCAGGTAACCGCCGAGAATAAAAAGAAAAGACCGGAAGATTTGTGATCGGTTTTTTATATCTCTTACAGTATAAACAGAAATACCGCCTGCGATAAAGTTTGTTGCCATAAAAGTATAATCATTTCCTCTAAGTGCACCGGTGATTAACGTAAGAATAACCGTCATATAAAATCCTACCCGCGAATCAAAAATAATTGTGAAAAGCATTGAGGCTGCGGGAATGAATATCAGGTAATGAACCGGAGCTTGAACCGAAATCTGATTTATAAGAAAAGTTATGAAGCAAACAAAGAGTAAAATTATAGTTATAAGAATAATTTTCTGGTTATCATAAAATATTTTTTTCCTGAAAAGAAAAAGATAAATTGTAAGCAGAACAAAAAATAATGCAATGTGTACAAACTTTCCGAGTATTTGAAGAAAAATACTTCCTTCACCGGTAAGTTCTCCTTTAGCTTCTTTATAAGATTCCAGTTTCAGTTTTGCTTCTTTAGTTATCCTGTCGTGCTTTGCAATAATTCTTTCATTCTCATTTACAATTACACCGGTGTATTTTGAAACATTGCTTTTAGCTTGTTCGATTTCCTCATTGGTCATTTTTTCATCGTAAACTATATTTGGGAAAAGAAAATGGATACCATATTCAATCAATGCTTTTTCAATGTCTTTATTAAAATTCAATTTTTGAATTTCCCGTGCTAATTCGTTTTTAGCCTGAGCAGGAAAAAGAAATTTTGAAATTGGTTCAATCCGGTCAACACGACCATTACGAACAGCAATGCTGTCTTTATTTTGCGAACCTTGTTCAATGCTTAATACACCGCGTTTATAAACATTATCCAATGCAACGCCAACCTGTGTAAAATAGTTTTTCAGTGAATGTCCGTTTGAGCGAAGAAGGTTTCTTTCCTGAACCCTCAATTGCTTTAATTTTGTAAACGATGCTGAGCTTAAAAAAGTGGGATTACTTAACTGGTCGGAGTTAGACTCAATTGCCTGGTCTAAAACGTTTATAAGATAAGTGCTATAATTTTTTAATGAATCAAGGCTTTGTTTTACAGCATCAGATTTATTAAGAAAAACCGGGTAAACACTTTTTTCAGCTTCCCTGACTTCTTTCTTATATTGTTCTTCACTTTTTTTAATTGCAAAACTGAATGGCGCAATCAAATCATCGTGAAGCCAAATTGCACCTTCTGAAACTTCAAACTCGATCGATTCTCCTTTGGGAAACATTGCAACAATTAGAATTACCGTTATTAAGCCGATAATAAACTTGAAAAAAACATTGCTTTTGCTGTTTACAGTTGATTCCGGCATTTTATTTCCTTTTTGATTTTAGAACCATTTCAAAAAATTCACAAACTCCTTCATCTTCATTAGTCCCTCTTGTAACTACATTAGCTTTTAACATTACTTCAGGAACAGCGTTAGCTACCGCAACCTTTAAAGCATATGTATCAAACATGCTAACATCATTATACCAATCACCTAACACAGCAATATTGCGCCAGTTCATTTTATAATGTTTCAAAATTCTTTTTACGGCTTTTCCTTTAGAACTTCCACTTTTGCGAACTTCCAGAAAGTACATATTTTGTTTTGAGGAAGAACGGTAATAAGAAATATTGCAGCCAAAATTTTTTGGAAATGCAAAATGGTCACGAATCCTGGTTATTGATTCCTGCATATCGCTTACAAAAATAATTTCAAGAACATTATTAATATAATTATCATATGATTCTACTTCCTGATACTTTGCCCCATATTTACTTAAAATTTCAGGAATAAAAGAATTATTCTCGGTAAAATAAATCGCATCTGCATGGCAAAGCGCAATATTAACAAGATGCTTGCCTGCAAGCCTAATTGCTTTAATAACCTTTGAAGGCTTTAAAAACGATTCATAAATAATTTGATCGCTTGAATAATCATTTATAACACTTCCGTCAAGAGATATCACAGCGCCATTCAGTCTTATTTCAGAAGCTAATTCAACAACTGCAGAATGAAGTCTTCCTGTGGCAAGTGAAAACTTTATTCCGCTTTCCATCAATTGCGAAATCAGGTCTTTTGTTTTGCTTCCAAGTGTGCCATCTTCTTTAAGAAGAGTTCCGTCAACATCAGAAACAATTAATTTAATTTTGCTTAAATCCGATAATGAGTACATAATTTATTTAAGCTGATCCCAACCAACCTTTATAAGATTTTTATAGATAATTATAAGTGAGATAATCCCGATAACCAGGTAAATAAAAAAATCAGTAAAATTTCCTAGTATTAAACTACCGGTGGAAAACAGTAACGAGTAAACAAGAAAAACTCCACATATCCAATTTAAAAACATCTGGGCAAAATTTCCGTCATTTTTCACATCCGGTAATTTATCCGAGATTTTTTTCCAAAAAACACCACCAGGATGTATTCTCCTGTAAAATATAAAAAGTGTACTTTCATCAACTGGTTTGGTTAAAAATGTAACAATCAGCCAGACAATTGTTGTTGCAGGAACTATTATAAAAAGAGTAAATGGAAATTCGACATTTATTGATTTCAGTATGGGATAAATGATAAAAGGAGTAACCATAGCAGATATTTCCGACCAGGCATTTATTCTCCACCAGAACCATCTTAGTATCAAAACCAATCCAACTCCTGCACCACATTCAAGGATAAATTGCCAGGCTCCTGATATTTCCTGTATAAAAAGTGTAGCAATTACTGAAGCAGCCATTAAAAGCAATGTAACTACTCTTGAAGATAAAACATAATGCTTCTCTGTTTTTTGTTTACTAATGAATCTCCTGTAAAAATCATTAATCAAATAAGAAGTTCCCCAGTTTAGCTGGGTTGCAACTGTACTCATATAGGCAGCAAAAAATGCTGCAACAAGCAGGCCTTTAAGTCCGACAGGTAAAAAATCTCTCATTGCATAAATGTAGCCCATCCCTTTTTCAGCTTCAGGTAAAGTAGGATATAACACCAAAGCGCACAATGCAACTATTATCCACGGCCAAGGTCTGATTGCATAATGTGCTACCTGGAAAAACAAAGTTGCTATCAAGGAATGTTTTTCATTTTTTGCAGACATCATCCTTTGAGCAACATAACCTCCACCGCCCGGTTCTGCACCAGGATACCACGACGCCCACCAGATAATTCCAATATAGGCAAAAAATGAAAATACACTAAGTGTAAATCCAGTTACAGCAGATTCAACATTGGAGATGTTTGGAAAGAATGAAAACACAGATGAAGGTAATTTGATCTTTAATCCATCTATTCCCCCAACCTGTGGAGAGTTCAAAACAATGACAGCAAGAATTATACATCCCGCCATCGCAATGAAGAACTGAAATGCATCCGTTATTACTACACCCCACAAACCAGACAAAGCAGAGTAAACAGCCACAAGCAGCATACAGGCAAAAATATAAATGTAAACTTCTGAATTACTTATTCCGAAAAAACCTGTAAGAATTGAAGCCATTGCCTTATTTACCCAGCCAATTATAATCACATTCATTATCAAACCGAGATAAACAGCCCTGAATCCACGAAGAAATCTAGCCGGCTTTCCAGAGTATCGCAGCTCAGCGAATTCAACTTCAGTAACAATACCTGCTCTTCTCCATAATCTTGCAAAGAAAAAAACTGTCAACATTCCTCCGAAGGCAAAATTCCACCATAACCAGTTTCCTGCAATACCGTTTTTTGCAACAAGTTCAGTAACTGCCAGGGGAGTATCTGCAGCAAATGTAGTTGCCACCATAGATAAACCCGCCAGATACCAGGGCAGGTTTCTTCCGGACAGAAAAAACTCATTTGTGTCTTTACCAGATCTTTTGAAAAAATAAAAAGCTATCGAAAAAGAAATAATGAAATAGGTAATTATTATCAGTATGTCCCAAAATTCCATAGATGAGCTACTTAAAATTTTATCTTAAAATATTGAATGATGCAAAATATATGGAATTGTTTTATCTTTATCTTATAAGGAACAATATTTGATTATTCTTTCAAAAATTACTTAATAATTATTAAGGAATTTCTACCATGCTCTATTTTTTAGGCGGACTCATTTTTGCCTGCATTATAGTAATTTTAATATTTATAAGAACAAAACGTGATACTAAAAGAAAAATAGGCTACAAAGACAGAGCGATTCTAGAAGCAACTTTTGATAACCCTCAAACTGATCATAAAAAATTCGAACCTCCGGTTCCGCAAAAATCACAGCCTATACTTAAGGTTGAATATCCAAAAGATTTTAAAAGTGAAATACTTCGTTATAAAAATCAACAGGACCCGGATAATGAAGACTTCAATATGGTATTCAAATCAGCTTTGGAAGATTTAGCAACAGGTGATTATAAGGGAGCACTAAATAAAATGAACAATGCAGTCGATTTGAATCAATCTAATTATAAGGCTATTTATTGCCGGGGATTATTAAAATGTTTGCTGAAGAATTTCATTGATGCGCAAAATGATTTTACTGAAACTATACAGCTAGAGATTGATGAGAAAAATGCTTTATATTTTAGGGGAATAGCTAAATATGAGTCTGAAGATTTATTTGGAGCAGAGCAGGATTTTAACAGCTTTCTTATAGCAGCACCTGAATTCATTGAGACTAATTACTATCTCGGATTAATTTGTTCGAAACAAGAACGCTTTGATGAAGCTGTGACAAACTTTTCAAAAGTAATTAACCGGGACCCGAAACACGGCAAGGCATTTTTTGAAAGAGGCATGGTTAAGTTTAAAGAAGGGAACAAAGAAGGATGTTGTAAAGATCTGAGAGCCTCACTAACTCTCGGCAATCTTGAAGCGTATCATCATATAAAAGAAATATGTGAAGAAAATTCAGCTCAACCAGGCTGATCAGTTTTTGTATTTCCGGATATTTTTAAAGATAAGTATCCTGCCAGTAAAGTTATTGCAACTCCAACAGGTGTGAACCAAGTCCAGGCAACAAGTTTTAAAAAAATCACAACTATCATCCCGGCGATCCCAAAACTAAAAGCAATTAACGCATGTTTTTGATTCACTTTTTTTGATATGAATCCTAAAAGAAAAGTACCAAGCATTCCCCCATAAGTAAAAGACGCTATGCTAAGTGCAAGCTCTACAACTGTTTGTGATGAATTCATAAAAAACAAAGCAGAGAACACAAGTAAAACCGACCATATAATTGTTATTATTCTTGACAGATTTAATTTAGTTTCTTCATCGGGTTTTGATTTTCTAACTGGCAAAATTAAATCGTGAATAGTTGAAGAAGAAAGAGAGCTCATTGACCCGGCAAGAGTTGAAATTGCTGCAGCAAATAATCCTGCGATAATTATTCCCGATACTCCAACCGGAAGTTTATTAATAATAAACAACGGAAATATTTCATCTGACTTTACATCCATCGGGCCATAATATGAATAAAGCAAAACTCCTAAAACAAGAAATAATGTAAACTGAAAAATAATAATGATACCGCTTCCTATAAGTGCTTTTCTACTTTTGTTAAAATTACCTGCAGCGAGCAATCTTTGGACAATCAACTGATCGGTTCCGTGAGAAGCCATTGAGAGAAATGAGCCGCCAACTAGTCCACCAAATAATGTATAGGGTTCTGAGAAAAACTCAGTGAATCCTTTATCGAATCCGAAATTGAAAACTGATAATTTTGCAGATTGATTTTTCAGAGATACTATTAATCCATCTGGAAGCATTTGGGAAAGAAAAACAATTGCAAGAATTGCACCGCCGATATAAATTATCATCTGCAAAGCATCCACCCAGATTATTCCTTTCACTCCTCCAACATAAGTATACATCAGAGAAACAACTGCCATAATTATTATGGCGTTAACCGGATTAATATCGAGAAGCAGATAAAGCGGAATCGCTGTTGCAAAAAGTCTTACACCATCTGCAGCAGTTCTGGTAAATAAAAAAACCACTGAAGCAAAAGAACGTACTTTTCCGCCAAACCTATTTTCTAAAAAAGTATATGCTGTTTTTAACTCGCCTTTATAATAAGCCGGAAGAAAAAATATTGCGACAATAATCCTTCCTAAAAGATATCCAATTGTTAACTGAAGAAAATTCAGATTTGTCAGGTAAGCAATACCGGGAATGGAAATGAATGTAAGTGTGCTTGTTTCCGCTGCAACAATTGAGAAACAGACAACCCACCATGGAACTTTCTCTGCACCGAGGAAGTATTCCTTTACGCTTTTCTGTTTCCCGCCGGATACGATACCTAAAATGACAATCGCAAGCAGATAAACAATAATTATTATATAATCTATTTCTCTTCCTTCAAACATAAATTATATAAAGAATTTCAGAATATTTTAAAATAAAAAAGCATCCTGAATAAATAAGGATGCTTCTTGAATCTTAAAAAAAACATTTCTGTTTAGCTTACTTTTTTCAATTGTTCATAAGCTTCGTCAACTGATGAGCAGACAGGAAGAACCCTGTCAAGCTGTGTAATTTTTATAAGTGAATAAACTTTTTCAGAAGGTGATGCTATACGCATATGTCCATCAGTGGAATTCAGAATTCTGTTCGCAACAAGGATTGCGCTCAGACCGGAACTGTCACAGCTTTCAACATCACTTAAATCCAGAATAAATTTATTTGCTCCTTCAACTTTTAAAAGGAGCGTGAACTCCCCTTTGAGCAAACCGGATATGTTGGTATCAAGTCTTTTTTCATTAAGCTTAAATACCGTTATTCCGTTGATCTTTTTTATCTCGTAGTTCATTAAAATTCCTATAACATTTTAAAGCAATTTAATAAATTCCGATATGATATTTCCGGACTTGATTCATTATTTACTATTTGCAGGTTAAAATATTTATCAGAATTCTCTCTCATAAAACCAAAATGAATTTTTGCATTTACATGACGGGTGATAAAGCTGTAGAAAAACACCTCTTCCCTGTTAGTATCAATTACTACATCATACCTGATTTTTTCAATTCGTTCAATTAATTTTTTAGCAGGAAGATTAATTTTATTTATATCATTAATTCCATGCTCAATTACATTCGGTTTGAATGCAGGTGGTAGAAGGCTTACGCGAAAATCATAAGTAACAATCGTTAAAGTCTTTTTATTTTCACGCAGAAAATTTAGAATGTTAATTGCGTAATGAAAATCCCGCTCGTCTTTCGGCATTAAAACAAGAAAGGAAAATGATTTATCAAAAATTGAAGTGAAATCTCTTTCAACAAATTCCGGTTTTTTAAATTTTCTGTTTATTAAGAGCTTTGCAGCCTGATCTTTTAATGCATTAATCAATTTTATTCTACCTCTTTGAGGTGTTTCTTAAATTCTTCTTCACCCAGGATTTTAACTCCCAGCTTTTCGGCTTTGTCCAATTTTGAACCTGCTTTTTCCCCGGCAAGAACATAATCCGTGTTCTTGCTTACTGATGAGGTTACTTTCCCTCCGAACTGCTCAATCTTTTCGCCTGCTTCTTCCCTTGTGAACTCACTAAGTGTACCGGTTAATACGAAATTCTTTCCATAAAAGAAAGAATCTTTTTGTAAAGCAGATTTTGTTATATCTTTTCTTAGTTCAAAATTAAGTCCGGCTTTCCTCAAATCTTTAATCATTCGAAGATTATTTTTATTTGAAAAAAACTGCCTGAGACTTGTACTAATGCTCTCACCTATTTCAGGAATGGAAGTAATTTCTTCATCATCCGCTTTTATCAATGCATCGATTGATTTGAAATGTGACGCAACTTTTTTTGCTGCACCGGCACCAACATAACGAATTCCGATTGCGAATAAAACTTTATCAAATGGTTTTTCTTTACTTTTTTCAATTGCGTTCAGCAATTTGCTGATGCTTTTTTCGCCGAGTCTTTCGATACCTATAAGATCATTTTTTATTTTTTTTAACTTATAAATATCAGGATATGATTTTAAAAATCCTTTTTCAACAAACAAATCTATCAAAGCTTCACCCAAACCTTCAATATCCATTGCTCCCCGCGAAGCAAAATGTTCCAATCTTCCTTTTACCTGATCGGGGCATTTTGTATTCTGGCAATAATATGCTACTTCAGACTCGGGTTTAAACAAAGTTGTTCCGCAGGCAGGACAATTTTTAGGAGGCACAGCAGGTCTTGAATTTTTATTTCTTTCTGAAGTAACAACTGAAACAACCTTAGGAATAACATCTCCGCCTTTTTCAATCACAACTGTATCCCCAACCCGGATATCTTTTCGCATTATTTCATCATAGTTGTGCAATGTTGTTCTGCTGATTGTTGATCCTGCAAGCAGAACCGGTTCAAGTTCAGCAACAGGAGTAATGGCTCCTGTTCTTCCTACCTGCCAGGTTATTCCATTCACTTTTGTTGTTGCCTGTTTTGCTTTAAACTTAAATGCCACTGCCCACCTGGGTGATTTAGCAATGCTTCCAAGCTTATTTTGCTGTTGAATTGAATTGATTTTTACTACTGCACCATCTATTTCGTATTCAAGTGAATTTCTTTTTTCTTCAAATTCCCTGCAAACTTTCAATACATCTTCAATCGATTTGCATTTTTTAAATGACTGGTTTACCCGGAAACCTAATTTTTTAAGTAGCAAAAGATTTTCTTCCTGTGACGAAATTTTATCTTCCGGACTGATTATAGAATAAACAAAAATATTTAATGGCCTCTTCGCAACTATTGAAGGATTCTGCATTTTTAAAGTTCCTGCTGCTGAGTTCCGGGGATTTGCAAAAAGTTTTTCGCCCTTTTGTTCACGTTCTTTATTTAATTTTACAAAATCCTCAATGTTCATAAAGATTTCACCGCGTACTTCAAAATCATTCAATTTATATTTTATAGATTTATCTTTTTTTATTCTCAGTGGAACACTCTTTATAGTTTTAACATTTGCTGTTATTTCCTCGCCGGTTGTCCCGTCACCCCTTGTTGCAGCAGTTCTTAATAATCCATCAACATAATTCAAACTGACTGAAGCACCATCAATTTTGTATTCAACTATGTATTCAACTTTTTCCTTTATTACGTCTCTAACTCTTCTGTCAAAATCGAATAACTCTCCTTCATTATAAGTATTTGCAAGACTTAACATCGGAATTTTATGTGTTACAGGATTAAAAACTTTGTTAAGATCTGTACTTACTCTTTGAGTCGGTGAATCAGGTGTGATTAAATGAGGATTTTCTTTTTCGAGCTTCTCGAGCTTTTTAACTAGCTCATCATATTCTTTGTCGCTTATTGATGGTTCAGTGAGAATGTAATATTTATAATCATGTTCGCGTATTTGCTCACGAAGGTTTTCAACTTGTTTTTCTACAGACGATGCCATCTAATTTTGATTTAAGAATGGTGGAGAACTAAGTCTTTGAATCCCCGATGTATCCACTTTATAATATCTCACAGATTTTCTTTTGCCTTCAAATTGAAGATCTTTATCATCAAGCTGAATTCTGACAACACCTGAGTTGCCAAGAGTAAATTCAAATTCTGATGCGGCTTTCATTGTTTTTGTTCTGCGTGGATAAAGCATAAACTCATCTGAGGTCCTTTTATCCAAAACAATATAAATCCACGAGGTATCTGTTGAGTCAACATTTGTAAATTTCAGCAAAAGACTATCAGTAATTACCGGTGGTACCTCTTTATTGTTTTCCTCTTCTGTAAACCTGGGCTGCGAATCCTGAATTACTTCATTATACGGTTTTTCTTCCACTATTATATCCGGGCTTTTTTGAAAAACAGTCAGGTACAAAATTATTGTTAATGCAACTACAGCCAAAACTGAAATAATCATTATCATAGTTGTTTTCTGATCCTGATCTGCTCCGTGTTTCTGCTGGGTAGTATTTGGATCTACATAAGTTTTAACTGTTTGTTTTGATTCCGAAAGTTTGGGTTCAGCAGGTTTTGAAGTCTCAGCATTTGAATCAATCTTCTGTTCTTCTGCATCATCAGGAGAAACACCAAGTTTTGCTGCCTCGTATTTTTTTGCAGTCTCTTCTTCATTAATTCCAATTGTCCTTGCATACTCTTTTAAGAAAGCTTTCACATAAAGTTCCGGCAAAAAGCTGAAATTACCCTGGTCGATAGCTTCCAGAAACTTAATATCAATACGTGTTTTGGCAGCCATTTGCTGTAATGAAACACCGCTTTTTTCACGGGCACTTTTTAATTCTTCTGCAAATTTGTCAAGCATTTAAGATTATTATTTAATTATTTTTTGTTAACTGACTCTCACTAATTTTGCTGCAAAGGCACCATCCATTTTATGACGATGGGGGAAAGTCTGAACGCACCCATTCTCGTCAAGAATCTCAGTCGGGAATTTATCTTGTGCACTTTCAAGTTTAAAGTTTGGATTCGCATCGAGAAATTCTTTAACAATGTGAAAATTTTCTTCCGGTTCAATAGAGCAGGTACTATAAACAACAATTCCACCCAGTTTAACAAGCTGAGCAGCTTTTGCTAATAGTTTCTTCTGTGTTTTTAAAATATCACGTAAATCAAAAAGATCTTTTTTCCATTTTATATCAGGCTTTTTGGAAAGTGTTCCTGTTCCTGTACAAGGAACATCTGCAAGAACTCTATCAAATGGCTCATCGTTAAAATCCATCGCATCGGTTTCTATAGTTTTTACGTTTGTAATTCCAAGCCGTTTCATATTGCTCATCAATAATTTTAACCTGCTTTCAAATCTGTCAAGCGCAACAATTTCTCCGGTTGAATGCATTAACGCTGCAATATAAGCTGTCTTTCCTCCGGGAGCCGCACACAAATCCAAAACACGCATATCTTCACGAACTGCCATTAATCTACAGGCAAGTCCTGCACTTTCATCCTGGATATTGAAATAACCTTTGGTAAAATACTCCCACGCAGTTATGTTCGTCAGATTTTGCAATTTAAAAAATTCAGGCAGGTATCTTCCCGAAGAATATTTCAGATGGACTGAATCAAGCAGTTCTTTAAATTCTTCCGGCCTGGCACGCTGCGAATTAATTCTTAATGTAAGATATGGCTTTTCATTATTTGCAAATAAAAGCTTTTCAGTCTCTTCTTTACCAAATCGTTCGATATATCTTTTTACAAGCCATGATGGATGAGAATAATAAGCACTCAGGTATCCAAGTAAATCTTCTTCAGGAGACGGATAACGAATTGCATTTTTGCTCCTGATAATATTTCTCAAAACTGCATTAGTAAGGTCCGCAGGTTTTTGTCCCTGAAGTTTTTTTACAAAATCCACGGCTTCATTAACAGCTGCATAGTCCGGCACGCGATCAAGAAACAAAATCTGGTAAAGTGCAACACGCAAACCATTTTTTAAATTTGGAATTGCTTTTGAAAAAGTTCCTTTATAAAAACCGTTTAATATCCAGTCCAGCCTTCCCATCCATCTTACAACTCCATGAACAATTTCATAAAGTAACGCTTTATCCTGACCTTGTAACTCAGAATTGCGCATTTCGTTATCAAGAAGTCTGTCGAGGTATGCATCTGTTCTTTCAACACGGTTTAAAATTTTTACTGCCAGTCCCCTTACTCCTTCATACAAAGCCTGTATAGTATGGTAATCAAGTTGAAAATTTTCCTGCTTTACATCTTTTTCTTCTTCCACTATAGTCCTCTTCGTTCTCTTTCTGTTCCCGTTATATTAAAAATATACTCAAACAATTTTTCATCATTAGAATTGAAATTTTTATCTCTTCTTTTGAAAACCGATTTTGCAGTTTCAACAGCTTTATCAAGTTTGTACATTGTTAAAGAATCAGCTCCACCCCAGCAAAATGATGGAATATTTTTAGGCGGGAATCCAGATCCAAAAATGTTGCTTGAAAAACCAACAACTGTTCCCGTGTTAAACATTGTATTGATGCCGGTTTTTGCATGATCTCCCATAATTAAACCGAGGAACTGTAATGAAGTATCTATAAGCTTATCTTTTAAAGTGATTTTCACGGTAGAATAATTGTTTTTCAAATCGCTGTTGTTTGTGTCTGCACCTATGTTTATCCAGCTTCCGAGATATGAATGCCCTAAAAACCCCGAATGTTGCTTGTTTGAAAAAGACATAATCATCGAATCCTCAATTTCTCCTCCGATTTTGCAAACATCACCTATTGAAACATTCTTGTAAATCGTTGCACAGCTTTTAATCTTAGACGATTTTCCGATATAACACGGACCTTCAATCACAACGTTCGGAAATATTTCAGCTTCGTCATCAATAAACACACTACCTTCAGTTGCATCAATAACAACTCCAGGCTTAATTATTACGTTGTTCCCGATAAAAATATTTTTCTTATCAATAAAATGAACACCGGGAAATTTATCTGCCATTGGTTCTGATATTGTTTTGTTTGCCGAACTAACTATTTTTTTTACATCATTATTTATAAACTCACCATTTATACCAATGAATTCCCAGATGTAATTAATCAGTTTTGCGTCTGTTATTTCTTTTGAAATACCTTCAAAGAAATTTTTATCAAAAATCAATTGTGGATTGTTTTTTAGCTGATCAAATTGTTCGCCGGTTAAAAATGCTGCTGCGAAATTTTCACCATCCACAAATAATATTGATTCTTTTAACTTTTTAGGAATCTGTTTCGAAAGTTTTTCCGGCTCAAGTAATCTTCCGTTAATTAGTAAGCAATCACTTCCTTTTAAATTATTAACAAGAATTTTCGGGTTTGCAGATTTAACAGTTTCAGTCAGATAATCTCTGCACATCAATCCTAAATCAGCGCCCGGAAATTCAGAAATTATTTTCTCTTTAAGTGTGTTTATTCCGCAGAACAATTCATAAACCGGTCTCGAGAGTGAAAGCGGTTCAAAATTTACAAAGCCGGAATCTTCAAAAATACAGATCTGCACTAAACGTTATCCAAAGAAATATATTTTGTTAATTTAATGTTTTTTAAGCTCAGAATCCTGTGAATAATTAAACGGGTCATTCTGAATCCTTATCTATCTTCAAGATGATAATGTATAACTTCGTTTGGTGCCATTTCGACCAAAGGGAAAAATCTGTTCTTCTATAATTTGAGAGATTTCTCACTCGAAGACTCGATCGAAATGACATTTCTAATTTCTACAAAACTATCATCAGAATTATTTTATCTAAAAATTATTTAATTAATCAGATCCCGAATCAAGTTCGGGATGACTAGTGATTAAACAAAAAAAGCCAGATAAAACCTGGCTTTTTGTTCTGTAAAAATCAGAAAACTTTTTAAGAAGTTTTTTTCTTTGCGTATTTCTTTTGAAATTTCTCAACTCTTCCTGCTGTATCAAGCAGTTTCTGCTTTCCTGTAAAAAAGGGATGTGAACCGCTGCTGATTTCTAATTTAACTAACGGATAAGTATTGCCATCCGTCCACTTAATTGTATCAGAAGTTTTAATTGTTGATCTTGATAATATTGCAAAGTCACAGGATGAATCCTGAAAAACTACCGGTCTGTAATCCGGGTGAATTCCTTTTTTCATAATTAGCCTAAATTTCTCTTAAAATTGAGCCGTAAATATAAAAATATTAATATGATATTCAAACGAAAATTAACAAAACCAGCCAAAATCGCATTTTATTACTTTTCCTTTGTCCGCTTAGTTTCCTGCGATTGTGCTTTAATTTTAAGCTGATTTACAACGTTCTGTTCTGCTTCATTTAATTGAATTTGCCTGAAATTGAATTCCTGCTTAGTTGAATCAATTTTTCCGCTGGATAATGCCGTTAAGTTACTCATTGGTTTTGTCGGCAGAATTACCGAGTCTTTGGATACTTTGGAACTAACAGAATCCACAGTTGCAAATTCCATTGGCCGGTTCTGAGTTTTTGATAATCCTTCCATTCTTTCTCCGCCGGTCATTTTATCTGCGTCCTGCATTTCCATCACTCTGCCGGAAGTCTCTTTCTGTAAACTCTGATCACGTCTTTCATCTTTCTTTTTTACCATGGGTTCTTCAACCGCTTTTTTCTCATCGGCTGCATTCTGCTTTTCTATTTCTTCCTGGATTTCATTCATTCCCGAATCATCTGAAACAGCAACAATATCCTCGCGAACTCTTGGATCCATAAGTAATGGGTTTTCCATTTTCTCTGAATTAACATCTACAACAAAAAAGATTAATATGGCTACAGCAATTAAACCAAGAGAAGGAATAAGCCGGTTTGGTAAAAATAATTTACCTAAGCCTCTTTCCTTCTTTTCAATTTCTCCGGACTTGATTTTCCTCATCAGGTTTGCCTCAAAGTTTGGTGGAGCGGAAACTTTCTGAAGTTCGCCTAATGTTGTTGTTATTTTTTTGTATTTGTTTTCATCATTTTCATTTTTCATAGCATCATCTATTCATTATAAATATCTTTCAGTAATTCCTGCAAAACTGCTCTGCCCCTGTTTATTCTTGATTTAACAGTACCTTCGTTCACTCCAAGAATTTCTGCAATCTCTTCATAAGATAATCCCTGGATATCTCTAAGTACAACTGCTTCGCGGTAAACCGGTTTCACTTTTAATAATGCTTTCTGTATTTGTTCTTCTTTAATTCCACTGTCAGTTATTTTATCCGGACAATAACTTTCATCCGGGATATCGTACTGTTTACTTTCATCTCCGTAATCGCTGATAGAAAAGAAGCTGCGCCTTCTTTGTCTTCTGTACTCGGTTCGTGCAAGATTTCCGGCAATAGTATAAATCCATGTAGAAAATTTTGCAACAGAACTGTAAGTATCTTTATATCGAAAAACTTTTATCATCGTTTCCTGCACAACATCAGCACATAACTCATAATCTCCCAGGAATCTGAAGACGAAGTTTGTTAAAGGATTTTTGTACCGCTGAACCAGAATTTCAAAAGCCTGTTCATTGTCGTTTTTCTGAAATTCCAGTATCAGATCTTCATCCGTCAAATCACGGAGATTTCTGTTCATTAACCCGTTTTATACTTGAATGAGTGAATATTTGTTTCCGATTTACGCTGGTAAATTACTTAAAAATGAGGAAAGGGGGAAGATTATTGATTTTAGTTGATTTGCTAGTAAAATGATGATACATAGTCAAAAAAAGGTCGGGATTTTAATCCCGACCTTCTGAATGGTAAATAAAGGGAGAATTACTATTTGAGCAGGATCATTTTCTTCGTTTGAACAAACCCTTCAGTTTGCAATTTATAGAAATAAACACCACTTGTATAATTACTTGCATCGAAATTTACTTCATAATTCCCTATTAGTTTAAATTCATTTACCAATTCCTTTATCTCTCTCCCTAAAACATCATAAACCTTTAATGAAATTAATGATGATTTAGGAATATCAAATTTGATTTTAGTAACCGGGTTAAAAGGGTTGGGATAATTCTGTTCTAAATTAAATTCGGCTACTGTCTGGTTATTTGATGAGGGATTCATTTTATTCAGAGATGAACTAGAAGTAAAGTAAGTGTTTAAAAGATTAATATTTTCAGTTTGAGTCATATAAATATCATCAATTCCTTCTAAATTAACAGATAAGCCCAAATCATATCTTGTGTTTAAATGATTAAATGGAATTATCAAGTTGCCTGAAATAGTTTGTGTTATCGAATCCATAGGAAGTGTCATTGAACCAATGGTATTTAAATAATTACCCGTCTGTCTGTCAAAGAATTTGAGTTTACATACAATATTTTCAGAATTGTTCGCTTTTATTTTATAGAGATTTTTAATGGTTAATGAATAATCAAATGATATTTTACGATAATCATTTGATGCAGGAATTGTATCACAATTGAGTGTGCTCAGAATATCATTAAATGAAGAAAATGTATAATCGGATGGAAGGAACAGCAAATCTAAAGGTGAACATTCACCATCTTTAGTTACTAGTTTGATATTTCCTAACTGCGGTGCTAAAATTACATCTAGTTCTTCAACTTTTAATTCAGCACTTCTGTAGATCTTAGTTGAATCACCACTTCCATTCATTTGACGACCCACTAATCGCGGGTTTCCTTCGGGTATGTCATCATTAATTAATATATTATATGCAACAGGTAATTCCCCTGTGGATGTCCAACAATATGCATAATAAATTGGAGAATCTTTATTTATTGCATTTACATACTTTGCGTTTGATTGAATTGATGGAATAAAATCATTCCAGGAATAATCCCAGCTGGCACCATCATTAATCACTCTTTTTATACTGAAATCATTACTGGTTGACCAATAAATACTTACTCCCCCATTCGCATCCATATGCCCAAAAGTAGATGGTTGGGTGCTAACGTATTGATTATTTGTAAATTCTGTAATAGGGCTACCTGGCCCCCCCAATACCGAAAGTTTTTTGTGAAGTACTGATGAAGATTCATACTTAATGTTTTCCCCTTGCCAAGAAATATGAAAGTAACCAGTAGCATCACTAGTGATCGAGCTTTTTTTATTGTTTTTGACATAAGTAGAACTAAAAACAGAGGATGAAATTGCAGACCAAGTGCCGCCCGAAGTAAAATATGCATAGATGTTGTTGTTATAGTCACAAGATAACATTATCTGCCCCTGGGTATTTACATCTATACTTGGATTATTAAATCCATAAAACGTATTCGGTATATGATGAATGGAACCCAGTTGTTTAAAATTGTACTCTGGTGTCTCACCTTCTGTATAAACATAGAACAAATTAATATGATCCATACCGTCATCACCACTGAATGCTATCATTAACTCAGGAGCTCCTTGCGAGCTATTATAGTTATTGTCTACATTATCCGCAGCAATTATCGTGGGGTATGGAATAATAGCGGTAGACAGTATTGGTAAATAGATTTCTGCATCTGAAAGATTCATTGAAATCCAATTAGGACTGTTAAGTGATTTCCACTTGCCTCTTAAAATGTATTTGTGCAGATTATTTTCAATACCCAAATACTCGTAATATATAACAAAAATATAATTTCCTTTAGTAGCTATCGATGGAAAATTATTTTTTCCACCTTCATTGCTGATATTTAGTGGTGTACTCCACTCTGCTCCTCTATTTGCACTTTTTCTATAATAAATATTCCCACCTGATGCGAATACAAAATGGTAGACCTCTGACATATCTTTTACAAATTTTCGGGATCCGTTTACTCCTGTTGCATTATAATTAACTGTCTTATAATGTGAGGCGTAATAGTCTAAACTGTTTGCTAGAGAAAAATAAATCTCCATATTATTATTACTTGGTCGTGAATCAGTCCAAATACAATAACTATTCCCTGCTAGGGTATTACTTAAGCCTTGATAATCGGGCAGATAAGGTGGAATGTAAGATGATGTTTCTGTTGTAACTTTTATTGGAGGTAAAAAATTATCTCCTCCATCAAAGGACTCAATTAAGTATTTATCGTTGATAAAAAATCCTCCGCTTTGATAGTCAGCAAAAAAGATCGAAATTTTACTATTTTTATCAACTGATACTTGGGGTTGACAGATACTATTATGGTTACTAAAGTTAATAACATTTTGCGGATTAGTCCAAGTGCTCCCTTCATCTGAGGATTTTACAATTCGAATTGGGTACTCATTCTCAATGTATTCATAATAAGTTATATATATGGTTCCGTTTTGTGGGTCAGCCGCAATAAAAGGTATTGAGGCGTTCCAATTAATACTAGCTGCTGGTGGTGGCTCATAAAAATCTAAATTTGTTACTAAGTTTTTATCCTCAAATGATTCTCCTCCATCGGTGGACCTACTAATCCAAATTGAACCTTTTGGATCGTCCAGTTCATCCACCTCCAACCAAACAACTATTAAATGACCATTTGAAAGTACGATAGGAATTGATCCAGACAAGGTTCGGAGTGCATCAACAAAAAAGCCTTCAGGATCCTCAGAAACATTTCCTCCAGTACCTCCCAAAATTTCATCTAATACTATTTCATTTTCACTTAAGAAGGTGCTTCCATTGTCGGAAGAATAATTGAAGTGAATACTTTGGACCCCATTAGTATGATCACTCCAACTAACATATATTCTGCCATCAGTAGAATTACCTGTATTATCAATTGTAAGCCAAGGTTTATCACAGAAAGAGCTATTGCTTACCTGTATATCACTCCAAAAATTACCTAAATCGGTGGTGATTGATAAATACACAGGACCATTACTATGAAGACCCGAAGTAGCAATATAACAGTAAAATGCATTTCCATATTTATCAAATGCTGCAGACGGATCATAACTATATGTAAAACCAACTGGTCTTCTAAATCCAGAGGTTTTAGTTTCAAAAAGATCTTGAGTAAAGGAATAACCAGCTACACTCCAGTTGTTAATACTTGGTTGAAAATCATTCCAAACAGCTAGCAAAACACTTGAATTTAATGGATCAATCGCTATCATAGTTTCGCTCTGAGTATTTGAATCTTCAGTGATATTTTTATTTATGAATTGAGAGAAAGTATTTGCAAATGAAAATATTAGAATTGAAATGATTATTAACGAATTTTTCATCTTAATACTCCTTTCAGAATTTTTTATTTTAAAACAATCATCTTCTTAACAGCTTTCAAATAGCCCGCAGAAAGTTGATAGAAATAAATACCGGAAGGAAGACCAGTAGAACTAAAATATATTTTATACTTTCCTTTTTCTCGTTCCTCATTTAATAATGTTTTGATCTTTCTGCCAAGCAAATCAAAAATATCAATTGTGATTTTTCCTCGATAAGGAACCGAAAATTCTATACGTGTATTAGCATTAAAGGGGTTAGGATAGTTCTGGTATAACTCGAACTCTGAAGGAGTATCATCTGTAGAACTATTTTCAACTGATGTAATAAGATCATTCTTTAATATCCATACTCCCATTGTCTGATCACTAAACAATATCTTATTATCAAATGCGGTTATTCCAAGTCCTCGATCTTTTCCCATATAGGTAGTTACTTGAATAGGATTATTTGGTTCTGAAATATCTATTACACCAATTGATATATCTGCCCAATAAGCATAATTACCGTTTACGTCGAGATCAACTATGCTAGCATTTGAATGCGTAAATATTGAAGAAATGATAAATGGGTAGTTAGGATTTTCTACATTAATTATTGAGAACGAAGATAAACAAGTAAAAACTTTTAAATCTTTGTAATAAATACCCGAAGCAGTATTTAATATATTACTCACTTCTAAAGGATTAGTTGGATTTGAAATATCAACAATTCTTAATCCTCCATTGACGGTTGATAAATAAACTAGCGTATCGCTTAACGCTGTACTATGAGCAAGAAAGTTACCCTGAAAAATTCCCAGACTGGTGGGTTCATATGGATTGGTAACGTCGACTATCTCTAATATGTCGTTGCTGGTTGCTGTTCGAGCCTGAGTTATAAAAAGTAGATTACCGGATTTATTTATCGAATTGGGTATTGCGTTAGAGGAACGAGTAACGATTCCAATATAATGACTAATCAATGAAGGACTACTAATATCAGAAAGATTAATTGCCCAGAGCCCTCTGGTAGAATCTTGATCTTCATAAGCAGCCCAATTAACAATATAAGCTATCGAATCATCTACAATTACGTCAGAGGTATATCCACCAGTTTGAAAATTTGAAATCGAACATGGTTTCCCCAGATCAGATACATCCAATATCCATAAACCAGCTAATCCTGAAGCAACAAATGCGAGGGAATCTTTTACCTGAATCTTATTTGAAAATCCGCCGGTAGGGAAAAAAGAATCGAACTGCATATTGTTCGGATTTGTAATATCGAGGATACAAACTCCTGAGAAATAAGCAGCTAATAAAGTGTTTTGAACTGACACTACTCCCGGCGCACTTACCTGAGAAGCTCTCTCAAAATTATCTATGATTACCGGTGATGTTAGATTTGAAATATCTATTGCATAAACCCCTTTTGCAAATGTAGGTAAAGAAGAAGTTAGGCAAAGTGCATAAGCTGTTAAACCATTTTCTGCAACAGCTATTCCATCAATCCATTCAGCACCCGCAATTTCTACCTGCCCGATAAGTACTGGGTCCGTTAAATTTTGGATATTAAAGATATTCAAATAAGTAGAAAACCAACTTCCACCGATAAACAACAATGTATCTTTAATAAAAGCACAATATCCCGCTTCCTGACTATCGAAATAACTATCGGTCAAACTGTCAGGATTAGTAGCATTAACTATCTGCATATAAGATACCTGAGGACTTCCAATAAATACGTATCTATCCTTTGCTTCGAGACATATTGGAAACTCCGCTAAAGTTGGAATAACGCCTCTCAAGAGAGGAGCAGCGAGATCCGATATATCAACAACTCTCATATACCCGCTAGCTGTAGTTATATATGCAAAAGAGCTATCGATTGCAACTCTGACCGCGATACCTCCTATATTAATAAAAGAAATTTCTTGCAGGTTTGATGAGTCAGAAACATCTAAAATTAAAAGCCCACTCCCAATGCAAACAAATGCTATATTATTTCTTACCTCTATATCATATATATAACCTTCCGTCAAATATTCACCGGTTATATGAGGTGAGGTAGGTTCTGAGATATCAAGAACCTGGAACGTAGCTCCGTTTCCTATATAGGCATAATTACTTTTAGCATCCACAGCATTGCAAGGCCCCCAGGCCCATCTGCCAAGAACTGTAAGTACACTATCCGAATTTAAATTTCTTGTTTCAGGTTCTTTCCACAAATAAAAATTCTTTTTATAGTTATCGAGGGCTTTTTTTATACTTTCACTTTGGGGAGTAACCGGGGAAGTTAATGAGAGAAAAGGAACAATTATCAAGTACGCATTTATAATATAATTATGTTTTCTTCCGCTGAAGAAAAGCAGCTTTAAAACCTGGCATAAATGAAAAGTAAGTAACTTTTTCAACTGAACCTACCCTTTAATTACTATCAATTTAATAAATCAGAATTAAAAATCAATAAAAAACATATTAAATTTTAATCATTCTTAGTTGTTGATCACCAACTATTTCCCAAATATTTATTACTACTTCAGAACAAATTTGATATTTATAGTGCCAAATTACATCATCAGTATTACCCCCATTCAAGTTGACAAAGTAGCTGAAAGGATGAGTTGTAAGGTATCTATAGTAGCTATCCCTTTTTAGAAAATCAAAATCGACAGTATACACCCCTCCTGAAACTATATCATAAAAATTATCTAATGCTGGTTTAAACCAATCATCCATTGGAATACTTCCACCTTGCGAAACCACATAATCTTCCAATAGTGTTCCATCAGGGAATGTACCTAGCTTAGGGAAATAACCACTATTATCATGATTAATAGTTGGATAATCTAAACTGAATGGTAGATCTGGAAAGCCAACACAAATTACAAGTTCGTTGAAGTTTCCGGTTAAGTTTAAACTTGTAATTTTATATTCAGGATCCTCAAATGCATCTGGTACATCTAATGAATCTAATATTTGCGGTTTAATTTGCGAGAATATTAGATGGACTGATAATAAAACCAACAAAAGTGTTTTTAGTAGTGTGTTCATAACCCCTCCTTTATTTTAAATAAAGTACTTTATGTCCTTTTGAGAACATAACTGAATTCATATCTCCTTTAATTATTACAATATAAACTCCGCTATTAACAGTAATATTATTATTGTCAATTCCATCCCAATTAAATTGAAAATAACCAGCAGGTTTGATTATTTCCTCTGAGTTAAACACCTTTTCACCCAAAATATTATATATTGAAATATCAAACGTTGCTTGCTTATTTAAGAAAATGTTAATCGACGTTGAACTATTAAATGGATTTGGAAAGCTGGATATTTCAATACTATTAAACTTTTTCAACTGAACAAAATCAGGAACTGAGACGATAATTGGTCTAACATCAATTCCATAGATTAAGGAAATTGTAGCATCGAAGTAAATTAGTGTATCGTTGCTTAACCATTCAAGAGTATATTTCAAACCAAAATTTAAACAATCGAGGTACATATTTGTATATCCGGAATCGTTTTCAAATACATACAAGCCGCTGCCAGAGTTAGTTAAAAGAGGATTAAAAAAAGCTATTCGATTTTTATTTGGGGATACATTAATTGATGTGATTGCAATTGGATTGCTCCAACAAGGCCCTATTTGACTTGAATCATCAAGGCTAGGATCAAATAAAACGCTATCGCTATTAGTCTCAAAGTTATGTAAATATAATTTGGGTGGATTATCAAGGTCATAAATACTGTACGTCAATGAATTAATTAAATTATTATATGAATAACTACTTAAAGAAATATCATCCCCAAGTGAAAAAAATGTGTCAATTTTATTGGAGTAGAGATAGCGCTGTAAAATAACATTTCCGAAATCCAATGATAAAATAGTGCTATCGCTTGACCATTGAGAGTAATCAGGATCCCAATAAATAAATTCAAAACTCAATGGATAAGATTGACTATCTTTGAATGAATAATATCTATCGAATACAATTATATTTGAATCATTGGGCGAAAAAGAGTATGAATTATCAATAATATTCTGAGGAGTTGTAAACAAGATGTAGGAAGTATCTTTTTCTAAATCTTTTAGTACAAAATTATTTTGTTGTGCATATACTGCAAAATGTGATTTATTTGCGAACCGGGGAATTGAAGGGAAATCAGCTACAGTATCCTTTAGACTAGTGATGTTTGTTTTGTGAAATTTATTGTCCTGTGTAAAATAGTAATAGAGGTCATTCGCATAAGGATCAATAGAATAATAATATGTTGTACCCCACGCAATTTCAAATGGTTGTGCGAATGAAATTGAAGAAAAGTCTTCACCCGAGCCGTTCGTAATAGAAATTGGATTACTCCATGTTTCACCATCATCGGTTGATTTAACGAATCTTGCTTTAAGTTGTCCATTTATTTGTTCTGAATAAGCAATGTATATATTTCCAGTTTGTTGATCTATTGCTAAAGACGGAAGACTAGATACTATGCTATAAGGTGGTTCACTTCCATAAAGATTTAAGTCTGTAACTATTGCAGGGTCATCAAAGTTATCACCACCATCAATAGACTTTCTACTGTAAATGGTACCTTGTCCTGTAAAGGGATCCCCTGCAATCCAAATCACATAAAGTTTTCCATTAGACGATACCCTGACCATTGATCCAGTGACGGCACTATATGAAACCTCTACTTCATAGTCTAGATCTCTGGGAAGTGAGTAAATGTAATCGCCGGGGGGTTCATTTATCAAACTTACAGTAAATTCATCTGAAAATGTGTTTCCATGATCAGAAGAGTATTTGAATTTAATTTTTGAAAATGGTCCATTAAAATCGGTCCAGCTAAAATAAAGCCTGCCATCATATGAACCACCTGTATTATCAACTGTAATCCATGGTTTGTCTTGTTGTATTGTTGAATTACTTACTAAGTGATGAAAATCCCAAATATAAGGAGGAGCATAAGAATTTGTTTTTGAAATATAAACACCTCCCAGAGCTTGAACATTTGTAGCTATGTAACAATAATATGCATTACCATATTCGTCAAAAGCGACAGACGGATCAAATCCATTTGAAAATCCATTTAAAATAATATCTTCAGACCATGTTTGACCATCATCTGTCGAAAAAGCATAGCCAGGTTTAGACCAATTATTATTGTTGATTAAACGAAAATCGTTCCAGGCTGAAAATAATATACTTGAATTCAAAGGATTAATAGCTATTGTAGTTTTACTTTGATCATAAATAGGATCAGTTGTTATTATTGTATTCGTAAATTGTCCGAAAATTTGTATACAGGCGACAAAGAGGAATGCAGTTATAAATTATAAAGTTTTCATTTTGCCTCACCTTTATATTTGTACTAAAATAATTATGAGTTCTGTTTGATTTCCCATAAAAATCTAAGAACACGTTGTACATATTAGAAATGAATTATTGCTTCATATTTTTTAAGTTGGAGCTCTAACAACATTTTTAATTGAATTCATTTTAATATTACCATCTTCAACGCTATTGATTTATTGCTTGCGGTCAACCTGAAGAAATATATTCCTGACGAGAGATTAGCAGAATCGAACTTCACATTATTTTTCCCTTTTTCTTCTTCTTTGTTCAATAAAGTTCGAATTTTTTTGCCAAGAACATCGAAAACCTCAATGATGACTTTTTGTCTTTCTGGTATTTCGAATTCTATAGTAGTAGTGGAATTAAATGGATTAGGATAATTTTGATAGAGTTTGTAGTCTTTAATGACAGTTGGGTTACCATTTTCTCTTATATCTGTAATTAAATTATTCCTTAGAATCCAAACCCCCATTGCTTGATCTGCGAAATATATTCTATCTCCTTGTACAGCCACACCATTTCCTACATCTTTCCCCAAAAACCTGGTAACGAGGATAGGATAATTAGGATCAGATACGTCTATTATGCCTAAATATAGCTCAGCCCAGTAAGCATAATTTCCAAATACCACCAAATCTCGTCTACCATAGGAATTACTTTGTGTATTAATTGTAGAAACTATAAAAGGATTTAACAGATCATTAACATTAATAATTGAAAACTCGGATGTTGAAGTATAGACCAAAGAATTTTGAAATGTAACACCTCTCGCTGAATTCAAAATACTGCTTAGCACATTTGGATTAGCAGAGTCAGAAATATTTATTATTTTTAAATTTTCATTAGTTGCTAGATATGCGATTGTATCGTTGATTACAACATCGTATGGATCAATGTTGGTCGTAAAAACTCCCTCCCTTAAAGGTTGATAAAGATTACTAATGTCTATTAATTCCATGATGTCATTACTAAAAGTGGTTGGTGCTTGCGTTATTATAATTAAATTGGCCGATTTAGTAATTGAATTCGGAATTATATGGCTTGAGAAATTTATAATCCCAACATAGTGACTAATTATTTTCGGTGCGTAAATATTTGATATATTAACTATCCAGAGTCCTCGAGTTGTATCCTCTTGTTCATAGGCTGCCCAATTAACAAAGTATATAACAGTGTCCTCTACAACCAAATCAGATGTAAAACCCCCCGTGTTAACATTTGCAATTGCCTTAGGCAGTTCAGGATTAGATACATTAAGTATCCATAAACCTGCTAATCCCGATGCAACATATGCTAGTGAATCTTTTACCTGAATCTTATTTGAAAATCCGCCGGTAGGGAAAAAAGAATCGAACTGCATATTGTTCGGATTCGTAATATTGAGGATACAAACTCCTGAGAAATAAGCAGCTAATAAAGTGTTTTGAACTAACACTATTCCGGGAGCACTTACCTGAGAAGCTCTCTCAAAATTATCTATGATTACAGGCGATGTTAAATCTGAAATATCTATTGCATAAACCCCTTTGGCAAATGTCGTTGAAGAAGAAGTTAGACAGATTGCATAAGCCGTTAATCCGTTTTCAGCAACAGCTATTCCATCAATCAAAGTAGAATCATCTATTTCAACCTGTCCGACTAATTCAGGATTGGATAAATCAGAAATATCATAAACCTTTAGAAAGGTGGAGTACCAGCTTGATCCGACAAAAAGCAAAGTATCTTTTATAAATGAACTTATCCCCCTTCCTCCGCTGTCAAAGAGACTTTCAGTCAAACTGTCTGGATTGGTAGCATTTACTATTTGCATATAAGGTACTTCGGGGCTGCCAATGTATATGTATCCATCCTTTGCTTCAATGCAATTAGGAAATTCAGCGAGAGTTGGAATAATTCCTCTTAGAAAAGGGTTAGAAATATCAGATATATCTACTACTCTCATAAATCCGCTGAATGTTGTTACATAAACAAAAGAACTATCTAGGGCAAAGGTTATTGCTACACCACCAATCTCAATAAAAGAAATTTCTTGCGGGCTTAAAGGATTAGAAACATCTAAAATTAAAAGTCCGCTCCCAATACAAACAAACGCTGAATTATTTCTTACCTCTATATCATATATATAACCCTCCGTTAAATATTCACCAGTTATATGAGGTGAGGTAGGTTCAAAAATATCGAGTGTCTGGAATGATGGCCCGTTTCCTATATAAGCATAATTACCTTTTGCATCCACTGCATTGCAAGGTCCCCAGGCCCACCTGCCAAGAACTGTAAGCACACTATCCGAATTTGAATTTCTTGTTTCAGGTTCTTTCCACAAATAAAAATTCTTTTTATAGTTATCGAGAGCTTTTTTTATAGATTCACTCTGGGAAAAAACCGGGGAAGTTAATGAGAGAAGAAAAACAATTATCAGGTATGCACTTAAAATGTAATTAAGTTTTCTTACACTGAAGAAAAACTGTTTTAAAATCTGGCAGAAATGAAAGGCAAAAGACTTTTTCATCTAACCCTGCCCTTTAATTATAAACAATTTAATAAATCAAAATTGAAAGTCAAGACAACAAATAAAATTTTTCACAATACCATCTTAAAAAATAGTGTATTATTTTACTGTAAAATTTCCGTTATCAGTAGAACAAGCAGAGTTTTTGTATCTGTTGAGGTGGTTTTGGAGGCTAGGTCGGTATTAAGCAAAGTGCGGAAAACTTTTCGCATCTGTGCATCAGAATAAATTTTTCTTGTTCGGATATAATCTTTAACAAAATAAATAGGCACGCCGGCAGTTTTTGCAATTTCCGGTTCAGAAGCATTCTTTGAAATCAGCTCCCCGATTCTCGCAACAGCAGTGTAGTATCTCGTAAGCATAGCAACAATAAAAGGCATTTCGGCTCCGTTATCAACCAAGTTAAATCCTATTTCAAGAGCTTTACTTTTATCTTTTCTTCCAAGTTCATTCTGCAGATCAAATATTGTAAACTGTTTATAAAAAGATGAAAGAGAAAGTATGCTTTCGGTTGTAATGTCTTTCCTGTCTTTAAGAGAAATAAAAATCTTTTCAAGCTGAGCTTCTATAAGCTGACGATCTTCGCCAACCATATCTATCATAACCTGGGCATCTTCTCCACTGATGTTTTTTCCTAGAGTTGAAACGTGCTTTACCAGCCAGTTAAGCAGGAATTTTCCTTTTAGTTCTTTTGCTTCAAAAAGAAAATCTTCTGCAGCTAAAGTTTTAAATGGTTCTGTATTCAGATTTGTGATTGTACCATTGTGAATAAAAACAATTGTTGTAAAATCTGCTGGCGATGCTGCATAATTTTTCAGAGATTTTTTGTCAGTTACTTTTTCAGTTTCCTTTAATACAATAAACTTTTTCCCTGTGCCGAATGGAAATGCGCTTGCAAGATCCAGTACTTTAGTCATATCGGAATTGTCACCGTAAAAAACTTCGCGGTCAAACTCTGATGAGATTTGCGGTTTTATCGTTTCTTCAATTTCTTTAAGTGTGTTGCTGAGACTGTAGCCATCCTCGCCAAACAAATAATAGATCGGTTTTAATTTTCCCTTTTTAAGTTCTGAGGAAATCTCAAGTACGGAAGGAGCTTTACTTTTTGCCATCTTTAGTTTTTCTCTTTTCAAAATTCATTGCGCGGGAGATAAAAAATATTTCTCCGCCCCAGACAAGTCCGAGAACTATTATTGCGGTAATAATTGTAAATATGTTCATATTAATTATCTCACTGTCATTTCGAGCAAAGCGAGAAATCTTCGGTCCCAAGAACTTAATATCTCTCAGTCACTTTGTTCCTTAGAAATGACAAGCCTTACTTTATTTATTACAAATATATTTTAAACATTGTGTCATTTCGACCGAAGGGAGAAATCTTTGTACACCACGATCAAGATTTCTCGTTGCAAGCTCCTCGGAATGACACTATGCGTTTTCATTCCTTAAGTGTTTCATCATCAGTTTATTCAGCGTAATAAACAAAACCAAAATTATTGTCCACTGAAATATAACTGTTCCAAAGTTTTCTGCGTGGAAAGGATTCCACCATTGTTCATCCCACGAAATTGAGCTTATCAGCCACCAGCTTATTAAAACCACAACCTGAATTGGAATAAGAAACTTAATTACAAAATTATACCACTTCCCGATTTTTACATCGCTGCCGAAACCGTTAATAATTTCTGTTCTGAATTTATCAACTCCGTACCGTAAAATTGAAAAGGAAATAAATGCCCCGCTTAAAATTAACCCGACGCCCCACACCCAATCCTGGTTTACAAGAAAATTCAGATCAAGTGCAGAAGGAATTCCGAAAATAAATCCTGCTGAAGCTGCTAAAATTAAAGCCCGTTTTCTTCTGAATCCAAAATCAATTAAAGTTCTTGTTGAAAGCTCAAGCATTGAAATAAGCGAGGTAACTGCAGCAAAGAATAAAGCCAAAAAGAATATAGAAGCAAAAAAGATATTAATAATATTTATTTCAGAAAACTTGCTGAAGAGCAGCGGCAGATAAATAAATGTCAACCCTGTGTTTGCCGGACCTGACTGCGAAACTTGCTGCATTGCATCGACTGAGCTGAGTGAAAAAACTGTTGAGAAGATTGTAATTCCAGCAAGCAGAGAAATGCTGTTGTTCCCGAAACCGATCAATGCAGCGTTTAAGGAAATGTCTTCATTCTTTTTCATATAAATTGCATAAGCAAGTATCAGTCCCCAGCCCGCGCCGGTATCCCACGCATTTTGTGTAAGTGCTTTCAGCCAGACTTTATAATCAAACAAAACATTTAAATCAGGTGTGAAAAAATATTTTATTCCTTCGATTGCATTTGGAAGAGTGATTGCGCGGAAGAAAAGTATAAACAAAATTACCAGCAGAGCCGGGACTAAAACTTTTGTTACCCTTTCAATTCCGCGGGTTACTCCTTTTATAATTACAAGGGCAACAAGAAACATTGAGGTAAAATGGAAAAGCAGCGGAAGGTAGCCGGATGAAAATTCATTCCAGTAGCCGAGATGATCTGTTGTGCTGAAAAGCTTACCCGATATTGCAGACCAGAAATAGTGAAGGCACCAGCCGGTAACAACAGAATAATAAAACATAATTGCAGTTGAAACAAAAACAACAAACGCTCCCATCCAGCCGAATTTATTGCCTGCAAATTTTGAAAGCGCACCAACCGGACCCATTCTTGAAGCTTTGCCGAGAGCGAACTCTGCAATAATTAAAGGCACAGACCAGATAAGAAGAAAAATTACCCAGGGAATTAAAAAAGAACCGCCGCCGTTCTGTGCAACAATTCTTGAAAACCGCCAAATGTTTCCTGTACCAACCGCTATCCCGATTGTGGCAATAATTAATGCCCAGCGGGATGAGAAAAATTCTTTTCCGCCAGAGGTGGGATTTGACAATCCTTCAGTTTGTTTCATAATTATTAAAATAAAATTAAATAATGGCGGGTGTTATTCAAAAACAACTATAAAAAAAGAACAGAAATATGTTCCCTCTGGTTAATTTCATACTGGTATCTTGCCAGGTTATTTAATCAGAAGCATTTTTTTTGTATCGGTAAACCTTCCGGCCCCGCCGTTTGCTGAGTAAACTTTTAACTGATAAAAATAAATTCCGCTTGGTAATCCTTCAGCATAAAATTCAACTTCATAACTGCCTGCAGGCTTTTCTTCATTAACTAATGTTGCTAATTCGTTACCAAGCATATCATAAATTATTAAGGTTACTCGAAGATTTCTCTCTCCGTTCGAAATGACAGCCGGGATTGAGTACCTGATCTTTGTAGTCGGGTTAAAAGGATTTGGATAATTCTGCTCAAGGATTAATTCATCTGGGATTATTTCCCCGGCAACAGTTGTAACTCCGCTATCGGGTTTTATAAGTATTGTGCCTTCCCCGCCTACTGCATACCCTGTTCCTTCATTATTAAAAATTACAGAGATCAGTGAAGTTGAGGTATTACTGTTTTCATTTATCCATGTTTCGCCTGCATCGGAAGTGCTTACAATTATACCATCCCATCCTACGGCAGTACCGGTACGCGGGTCTTTGAAATATACATCCATCAGGGCAATGTTTGGAATACTATGCTGGAGAACCCATGTGCTGCCGGCATCTGTGGTATGGTAAATTTTTGCACCGGTTAAATTGCTTCCTCCTACCACAGTTCCGGTATTTTCATCAGTAAAATAAACTCCCTGCAGATTTATTTGTATGCTGTTAGGCTGTTCAAACCAGTCAGCGCCTCCATCTGTTGTACGCATTACAAGACCGTTATCACCAACAGCAAATCCATTATTTACCTCTGCAAAGTGAACTGCCCGCAAGGTTGTCGGTGCATCGGGCTGCTGTACCCAGTTTATACCCCCGTCAATGGTTCTAAGAATAATACCTGTATGCCCGACAACGGTTCCGTTATTTTCATCCGCAAAAGCAACTGAAAAAAGAGCCGGGATAATTCCGCTTATCTGGCTTGTCCAGGTTTCACCGCCATCAGTTGTTCTTAAAATTGTTCCGACGATACCTGCTGCTATTCCTGTGTTGGAATCAATAAAAGTCACATCGAATAAATGTGCGTTTGTTGTGCTGCTGTCTTGTTCGGTCCACGTTTCGCCCCCATCTGTTGTTCGCAGAATTGTACCGTAAGTACCAACTGCTGTTCCGGTAACGGCATCTGAAAAACAGACACTGTATAATGGCTGCTCTGTTCCGCTCATTTGCTGATGCCATCCATTTTGAGCATCCATCTCACCCAGAAAAAATATAGTCAGTAAACAGAAAAGATTCTTCATTACTTAATCCTCCTTTACTTATTTATTATAAAGAGAGAATTGTGAGACAGGGGACAGAAATTTTGGCGGATAATTATACTGTGGTCTCACTTGCAGAGAGTTCAAATACAAAATAGAAAAATTTTATTACTATCCAAACGATTTTTATTTATTATTCAGAGTGATTGAAACCGAAAAGTGATTACAAATATATTCCCTTCGGGTATTTTTAAGCTATAATTGAGGGGATTTAATTCATTTGTAATTATTAAAAGCCAGGGATTGCCACTGCGTAACCTTCAGGTACAAAAGGGGACGTACAGGAAAATTTTACCAGCCCATTATTAAATCCCGACAAGATTATTCTCATAAAGCCCCTAAAATATGTTAGGAATTATTATACGCACTGGAATACAAATTGAACAGATTAGATAAAATAAAAACTAAGGATAATGTTATGAATACAGATGACAGTGAATTTCTTTCCGGGATAAATTCCCATAAGACATTAAAAATCATCAAAAAAAATCCAAGGATGATAGTTGAAAATAAATTTGAGAAAGATAAAATTCTAGAATGGCAAAAATGGTTAAGACAAACTGCACCAACGAGAGAGATGAGAGATAATGAATCAATTATTCAATCAGAGGAGCAAACACAGGTTAGAAAATTAAATAATTTTTAATACTCAGGTTATGTTTCCTTTGGATAATTTCATTTAACAAGCTCTTATTTTTCAATCACTTTCTGTAATATGTTCAATAACTCGGCTTGCTTAAATGGCTTGGGTATGTAATAATTAAATCCTGCAGACAGAAATCTTTCCTTATCACCTTTCATTGCATACGCAGTAACTGCAATAATCGGCACGTTAAAATAGTAATCATCTATTTCTCTTATCCTCCTGAAAGTTTCCACCCCGTCAATACCTCTAAGGTTTATATCCATAAGCACTGCATCATACTTTTTGTGCTTACATTTATCAATAGCTTCATATCCATTATAAACATGATCTGCAGTTATAAATTCCTCTAAATATGTTTTTATCATTACTGCATTTGAAAAATCATCTTCAACTATCAGAACAGATTTATCTTTTGAAAGTTTTGCTTGCGTGTCTTTATCTTCAAATACCGATTCCTGCTCACTTGAATCCTCGTCTATCATTTTGATTTCAGAAACCGGAAATACAACAGTAAAAGTTGAACCTTTACCCGGCACACTTGCAAAAGAAATTTTACCATTTAAAATTTCCACTAATCTTTTTGATACAGCAAGACCCAGACCTGTGCCTTCAAAAACTCGTGACAATCCTTCGCTTACCTGCCTGAACGGTTCAAACACGATATTATGATTTTCACTGCTTATACCAATCCCTGTGTCTATTACGTCTATAGCCACAGATGATTTTACTCCGTTAGCCTGAGTAGAGGCTTTAACAACTATACCTCCCCGGCTTGTATACTTGACCGCATTGCTTATAAGATTGTTAAATATCTTCAACAGAAGATCTTTATCAGATTTTATAAAAATAGATTCATATGGAAATACAATCTCAATACTCAAATGTTTGTTTACTGCAACCGGTTTAAAAAGTTTAACAGATTCTTCAATTACACTAAGTAAATCAACTGATACAGAAGTAAATTCAATTTTGTTTGCTTCAATTCTTGAGAGGTCAAGAATAGAGTTTAATGTTTCAAGTAATCTTTGACCGCTTAATAAAATGGTATCTGCCATTTCAACTTGTTCTGCATTCTTAAGTTCACCTGACAAAAGTTCGGCATACCCCAAAATTCCTACAAGCGGTGTACGCAGCTCGTGACTCATAGTGGCAAGAAAATTAGATTTTATCTGGCTCGCTTCTTCAGCTTTTTCTTTGGCTTTAATTATCTCCTGCTCATATTTATTACGTTCTGTAATATCACGAACAATTGTGCTTGTCCTCAGGTTTCCATCTTTATCTTTAAATATTGTTGAAGAAAATTCTCCTAAGAACTTTTCTCCGTTCTTTCTGATAAATGTTAATTCACCAGAAGTTTGGTTGCTTTCTGATTTATTTTTTAAGAATTCTTCAAACCTGGGGTCAGATTTATCAATAATTTTATCTCTTCCCTTTTTAATCAATTCTTCAGCAGAATACTGAAACATTCTACAGGCAGCGGGATTGACAGCATCGAATGTACCATCCGGTCTTGTCAGAATAAGAGCTTCATTGCTATTGTCAAAAACAAGCCTGAATTTCTCCTCGTTTTCTTTCAGGATTGCTTCCTGTATTTTTTTCCCGGTTATATCTTCTTTTATTGCTACAAAATTGGAAATCCTTCCCCCACCATTAGTAATAGGAGATATAATTACATTTTCCCAGAAAAACGAACCGTCTTTCTTTTTATTATGAAGTTCACCCTGCCAGGTTTTACCTGATAAAATAGTATCCCAAAGGTCTTTATATATCTTTTCAGATTGATGGCCTGATTTTAAAATTCTTGGATTGGAATTGAAAACTTCCCGTAATGTATATCCGGTAGCTAATGTAAATGCTGTATTAACATATTGAATATTCCCTTTGGGATCCGTGATAACAACACTGGCAGTACTTTGTTCCACAGCTTTGCTAAGTATTTTTAATTTTTCTTCAAATTGCTTCCGCTGTGTTATATCAGTAAGGGAGCCGACAATTTTAATTGTTTTACCATTTTTAACTACGGGCGCTTCACGTACCTCTACCCAAACAAAATCACCATTCTTTTTAACTAATTCAAGTTCATAAGGCGGCTGGGCTTTACCTGTTTCAATTGCGCGGTTTGTTAATTCAAATCCTTTTAAATTTACCTGATTATCTGTGGCAAGTGTTGTCCATTTAACTTTTAATTCTTCTTCTGTGTAACCAAGGATGGTTAAAAACTGCGGACTTGTATAGGTTAATACATGATTCGGGGTGTGTGAATAGAAAGCGTTTGTACTATAATCAAGTATATCCTTAAGCTTATTTTCCGTTTCGCTGATTTTTTTTAAGCTGTTAAAATTAATCCTTGTATGATAATACAACAGAAGCAACCCGCCTAAAAATGAAATTAATCCGAAAATAAAAACATCTGTTAATGCACTCTCGTTAACCGGTGCCAGAATTTCAGACTCATCTAATTTTGTAACCAGGTACCATGCACTATTTTTTAGTGGTCTGATATCCGCAATAACTGATGTACCCCTGTAATCATTGCCTTTAATAATTTTTTCACTGTCTTCAAAAACTTTTGATGATAAAAGTTCTTCATCGTAAATTGATTTTTTTATTAATCCATGCCCGCCAGATAAATATTTAAGAGGACTCAGGAAGATTACACTATCATTTTCTAATTTTACAAGGAATGATTCACCGGATGAACGATCGACATAACGACCTGTGATAATAGGAAACAATACTTCAGAAGGATCGATATTCATTATTATTGCGCCTATTGTTTCCCTGTTGTAAATAAGCGGGTAATATATATCTATAGTTGGTGAATTGGTTTTTGAATCATAATATAAATCTGAAAACACAATTTTTTTGTTTTTAATTGCTGAATCCAGGGAATCTTTTATTACAAAAATATTCCTTGCTGCATTCATACTTATTATTACATCTCCCGCTAAGTTCCTTATACAGATGTTCGAATAATCATGATTCTTATACATTGTAGAAATTGCAGATACGATTTCAAGAGAATCAAACTGCGATCCTGACTTTAAATATCTATGAACCAAGTTTTTTAGAGGTACGTTATTAAAGAGGTATTCAGCATCGGCAAATCTCTCAAGACGCCAGGTAGTAATGGAGTTTGATAACAGATTGGAAATTGATTTGAGTTCTTCTGATCTCTCAATTATTTCATTTTTTTTGCTGTTCTGGTAGTAGCTGTAACCCAGGTAAACAAAAAAAACTATTAGTAAAAGGAATAAAGTAATTAATACTTTAATTGATTTAATAAAAGATAATTTCATAATTTATCTCAATCTGAAACAACGATAATCATAAACCTTGCCAAGTTAATAAATATTAAGAGCTTAACTTAATTAAGCGATATAAAGTTTTTAGATTACCGGTTCTATATTATTGAAGTTATTGCAGTAAATTAGAAGGCTGGAGGAGAGTAATTTTACTTGAAATTTTTAGAGTAATTTCTTGTTAAAGACGGATTCTATTTGTTTCCCATTGTTAAGAATTAAGTTTTCAAACCCCGCCACACGACAGGAAAATTTTTATTCACCTTTATTTAGCTTTGCAGAAACCCCGGGCAAAAGAGTATTGTTAATCCAGACAAAATCCGGGTCAACTTCCAGAGCTTTATTAAAAGTATTTATTGCAGAATTATAATCTTTCAATGCGCTGTAATTAATTCCCAGCCAGGTAAGAGCAAAAATATAACCCCAGCCAATTTCATCATCTGCCTCATTTCCTTCTTCAAACAGTTTAATGGCTTTTTGAAGGTGAATAGGTGATTTATTTTTATCACCACCAAATTTTTTAGGCAGTGTAAGTAACAGCTTTCCAGTAAGGAATTGTACGCGTGGATTTTCCGGATCAATTTTATTTGCTTCTTTCATTAATTCCAGAGCTTTCGGTGCCAGTGCATCAGCGGTTTCCGGTTTTTGTCTTATTTGCTCTCCGTATGCACTTGAAAGTAAAGATAGAGCTTCTACATCCGTTCCATTTGAATCCAACAAAGAGTTTAGTTCATTCTCGCAGGTTGAGATATAGTCATTAAAATGTTCAATGTCCTTATCCTCCAAATAGTAAACTGCAAGTCGGTAATCTGTGTATGCAAGCAGATATTGTGCAAGATAATTACTGCCGTCAATGCCTAATAATTCCTGGAACTTTTCTTCAGCCTGGATTAATGATATCTGGTCGAAATAAGTTGAGCCTGTTTCCAGAAGGTCTCTGGCTGATTTTATCAGACTGTCTGTATTCTGAGACTTACCCGGGTTTGTTAAACAAATAATAATCAAAATTAGCTGCAGGAAATTTTTCATTTTAATTAACCCCTTAAACCGATTAAGGAATAAAGTAAACTTTTTATTCTTTTAAATTACCTTTATATCACTAACAAAAAAAGGGAACACAAATGTATTCCCTTTTAAAACTATTCAGCTTACACTACAGCAATTACTGCTTTGCTTCTTTTTCAATTTTAATATTTATAATCTTTACATCTTCAAGCGGCTTGTCGCCCGGCTTGGATGTTTTCACTTTGCTTATATCATAAACAACATCCATACCTTCGATAACCTTTCCAAAAATTGTGTGATGATCATTCAGCCAGTCAGTAGCAGCAACTGTAATAAAAAACTGGCTTCCGTTTGTACCTGGCCCTGCGTTTGCCATCGCAAGATAACCTGGTCCGTCAAATCTTAATTCAGGTGAAAATTCATCTTCAAAAGGTTTACCCCAGATGCTTTCACCGCCGCTTCCTGTTCCGGTCGGATCTCCGCCCTGTATCATAAATTTATCAATCACACGATGAAAAATTATTCCGTCATAATATCCTTTTTCGGAATGTGTTACAAAATTTTCAACTGCCTTGGGTGCTTTATCCGGAAAAAGTTCAAGCTTAATTGTACCCATATTTGTATTCATTGTTGCAACAAGAATTGAGTCGTTCATTACTTCCTCTTTTTTATTTTCAGTAGCCATTTTATTTTCTTCTTTCACTGGTTCCTTTGTCTGGCATCCCAAAGAAATCAGTGGAACGAACAGAAGAAAAAAGAATCGTTTCATTAGTCCTCCTTATGGTTGAATAATATTTGTGTAGATCAAAATTAAAATTATAAGCCCGGCGGCAATCCTGTAAAAAATAAAAAGAAATGTCGAGTGAGTTTTTAAAAATTTTAAAGGAAATCAATAGCAAAATATCCGCTTATGCCGGATACAATTGTTGCAACTGCAAGGTTAACTGCCATAGTAGAATTTATAAAACTGAGTGAATGATAAAGCTCTAGCAGTCCGCTTGCAAGTACTGCAGGAATGCTTAAAAGGAATGAAAACCTTGCGGCGGTTTCTCTTTTTAATCCCATAAACAATCCGCCGGTAATTGTAGTTCCGGAACGCGATGAACCGGGAATTAAAGCAAACGCCTGAGCAATGCCAATAACAATTGAATCGAGCACCGTTATTTTTTCAAGTTCCTTTTTGAATGACGCAACCTTCTCTGCAATGCCAAGAATAATTGCCAGCCCAATCAGGCTTGATGCAATAACGTAAAGATTTTTTGTAAGCGCACCTTCAATAATATCTTTAAAAGTTAATCCGATTATTACGACCGGGATTGTTCCGATAATTACCAGCCAGCCTAATCTTGAGTTAAGACTTTGATTCTTGAAACTTTTTCTGTCTGACAAATTGTCCTTAAAGAATTCAGTGATGATGTGAAGAATATCTTTAGCAAAATAAATTAATACAGCAACCATAGTTCCAAGCTGAATCACTGCAATGAAAGCCGTCCATTGTTCAGGATGCTCGGCGGAAACAAGATTGAGAAGTTTTCCGGCAACAGTTAAATGTCCCGTGCTGCTAATTGGAAGAAACTCCGACAGCCCCTGGATGATCCCGAGAAGAATTGCTTCGAGGATGTTCAATTCTGACCTCCGAAGTAATACGCTATACCTAATCTTACCCCAAGGGCAAATGAATTTAGATTTACATTTTCATTCTGAACATTATTTCTTAAAGGATTGCCGCCTGAATCTTCCGGCTTGCCATTTAAATCATACCTTATTTCTACACCAATGTTTGCATATAAATTTCCACTTAACAAAGTATTTCCTTCTGCACGGGCAAGAAACCCAAACCCGGTTGAATTTAAATTACGTATCTGCCCGTTCCAGTTTTGCTTTTCTTCAACACTCGAAAACCTTATCCCTGCACCGCCGCCAAACTTCAGGTTGTAACCTTTACCTCCCAGAACATAATATGCAATTACTGAAGGCATAATCGCATTCCAGTTGAAATCATATTGCCCAAATGAAATCTGGTTTGTGTAAGAGTTTATCTGGTAAACACCTTCAATACTCATCAGGAATTCCGGTGAAAAAAAGTGTCCGGCTTCCACAGCAAAGTCAACCGCACTGTTGAATGAGCCCTGCTGCTCATTAGGGTTTGTAAAATTCTGATTGATGTAATCAGTCAATGAAGGCGTGCTTATAAAATTAATCCCCATAACGCCTTTTAATTCTGTCTGTGCAAAGGTTAATGTTGATATTATTAAAAAAATAAATAATGTGAGAAAATTTTTCATACATTTTCCGCTTCTGTGTTAAGAATACTTTCCGCTTTTTTTCTAGGTCTGTTTAGAGTAAAGAATAAAACTATAGCAACCAGAATAAACAATATATAAGAGATAATGTGAGTTATAAATGCATAAGCCGCACTAACTGTTTCCCCGAATCCAAAAAGAATGACCAGCGTTGATTTTGCAAGCGTGTGATATGAGCCAGTGCCGCCGGGAGTTGGAATAACAATTCCGATTGCGCTGATACTCATTAATATCCAGCCCATTTTGAAAGTAACGGGTTGAAGTGTTTGCAATTCCAGAATGTGAAATCCGAAATAAGAATTTAATGCATATGTAAGCAGTAAAAGAATGGTAAGGAAAATTGTCAGCAAGTAATTTTTAACACCTTTCAGACTGTTAAATCCCTGAGTTAACATTTCAAAAACATATCCAAGCTTCTGTCCAAACTTTTCAGAAATTTTACTTACAAGCTTTACAATAACACCATAAAATTTTTCTTTGAACTTTATTGTAAGGTAAAAAACTGTAATAACAAACAGCAGACTTATTGCTGCGATATAAAGTGTGGCTTTCAGCCAGGAAAAACTTTCATACAAACTTTGCGGCCAGATCATAGAACTTATAATTACAGCAAAACCAAGCGATAAAACATCTATCACTCTTTCAAGGATTACTGTTCCAAACATTGATGAACGGGAAAGATTTTCCCATTTGCCAATCAGAACTGCACGGGCAATCTCTCCAAGCTTTGGAGTAACGCAGTTTACTCCGTAGCCGATCATTAGCGAACCAAAAAGATTTTTCATCTTTGCATCGGGCTTAACAGAGTTTAAAATTACTTTCCATCTTAAAGTGCGTACATAATGCCCGGCAAAGTTTCCAACTATAAATATCAGAATCCAGATAACTGAAGCGCCTGAGACAATTTCCAGCACATCACCAAAATTAACATCGTAGAAAGCGATATACAGGAAGACAATCGTTAGCCCGATAGAAATGATGTAGTTTATAATTCCTCTTAATGCCGGAAGGCGTCTGGATTCATCTGAGATCAATAATTTTGCACCCTTCGGGAGATGTGAAATTGAATTTTGAGTCTGGAATATTTTTATTCAATACGTAATCTGAAATATTAACAAGCGAAATTGAACCTGCTCCCTCGCTTAATAGTACTTTCGAAATTAAGTTATCATCGTTAACATACAATTTCAGATAATTAAAACTGAGCGATGTGCTTGAAGGAATCAGGGTAAGAACTTTTTGTCCGCCTTCATCTTCAAGGCTTACCTCGCATTGCGATGGATATTCATAAACCAGTTTGTTTATTGAAAAAATTCCTTCCGAATTGTCACTCACACTTGAAATTATAACTTTGTTTTCCTTTTTACTGTAGTTCCAGCTTGTTGTACCATCCGAAATTATCAAATGGTTCTTTAATTCAAATCTTAGTTTATTATTTTTTTTATAAAACAGTTTGCCAACAAGGTTTTGTTTCCCGTCAGTTGACTGTGAAACATTTACCTGCAGATCATTTATAGAATCGAATTTATTCTGAAGTGCTTTTAAAACATCGCCAGGTTTTTGCTGGCAAAAACCAAGTGCAACAAAAACGAAAGAAAAAATAAATAAAGTTAAAAAAGATCGTTTATTCATAATTTTTAATCTAACCTGTTCTCAATTTTTTATAATTTTCAGTTGCCGAATGTATGATTGCATTCATTTTGTGCTCTTCGGCTTCTTCAAAACTTTTAAACTTTTGGATCGCCATTTTCATTTTTCTTTTTTTCCCACAGTTAAAACAGTAGGTTAATAATTTAGTTACAAGCTTCTTAAAACTGTTTCAAGCATTTCTTCATTTTCAATAAGAACCTGTCTTGCTTTACTGCCGTCGTTTGGTCCAACAATCCCTGCTTCCTCAAGCTGGTCAACAATTCTTGCTGCGCGTGAATAACCAAGTTTTAATTTGCGCTGGAGTAAAGATACAGAGCCCTGCTGATGCAAAACAATGGTTCTTGCTGCCTCCTCGAACATCGGATCCATATCAGAAAGAAATCCTGCTCCTGCTGATTTTTTCTTGTCATAAATTGAAGGAAGAAAATATGGTCTTGCATAAGGCGGCTGCGAGTAAACATAGTTTGTAATTTTTTCGACTTCATCTGTTGAAATAAAAGCATTCTGCATTCTTATCGGTTTTGGGGAACCGGTTGGGAGAAACAGCATATCGCCTCTGCCGAGCAACTGCTCTGCACCGTTCATATCAAGGATTGTACGAGAATCAATTTTTGTTGCAACCTGGTATGCGACCCTCGAACTAAAATTAGCTTTGATAACGCCTGTAATTACATTTACTGAGGGGCGCTGCGTTGCAAGCACAAGATGAATTCCAACTGCACGTGCAAGCTGCGCCAATCTTGTAATCGGTTCTTCAACTTCCTTTCCTGCAGTAATCATCAAATCAGCAAGCTCATCAATAATAACAATAATGTAAGGAAGCGGATGATGTTTCATCGATTCAGAGTCGTGCGGTTTTGTCTTTGGGTTCTTTACTTTTTTATTATAGTCAACAATGTTTCTCACACCTGCTTTTGCCAGCTTGTCATATCTTTTTTCCATTTCGATTTCAACAGACTTCAGCATCAAAACGGCATTCTGCGGAACTGTAATTATATCTTCATCAAGGTCAGGCGAAACAGCGAGGTAGTGTTTTCTTAATTTATTATAAAAAGATAATTCAATTTTTTTCGGATCAACAAGAATAAATTTTACTTCGGAAGGATGTTTTGTATAAAGTAAGCTTGAGATTATCATGTTGATTCCTACACTTTTTCCGGAACCGGTTGAACCGGCAATTAACAAGTGAGGCATTTGTGAAAGATCAGTTATATATACATCTCCACTAATTGTTTTACCGAGTGCAAGCGGGAGCTCGTATTTTGATTCACGAATTTTACTGAGAACGGAACGTGCATTAACAAGTGATGCTTCTGTATTTGGAATCTCAACTCCGATTGCGCCTTTACCGGGAATAGGAGCAATTATTCTGATTCCTTTTGCAGCAAGAGCTAACGCAATGTCATTTTCAAGTCCAACAATTTTACTAATCTTAACTCCGGGTGCCGGAACAATTTCATATAAAGTAACTACAGGACCCGGTGTAACGGAAATATCCTGTATATCGATATCAAAAAGTTTTAGTTTCTCTTTTAAAAGTTGTGCATTTGTTTTGAGTTCAGCTTCAGCAACTTTAAAATTTTCTTCAGGTGACGGCGCAAGCAGATCTAACCCGATTTTATTAAATTCAAGTGAATCATCCCAGGGTTCCGGAAGATTTTCATCACTTTCTTCTTCCCTTTTATTTCTTATTTCACCGGTTTTGGCAAGATCAACTTTTTTACTCTCTTCTTTTATAATTTCATCAGATAACTGCGCAGGTACAGGCTCTTCATCCTTACGGATTATTTTTATTCTTTCTTCTTCGGTGCGCATATCAATTGCAGGTTCTTCTACCAAATCATCTTTGTGCTTATTTTTCTTTTTATCCGGTCGCAACTTCTTGATTTTTTCAAGATTTGAAATATCAGTTTCCTCCTGACGATTAATTTTTATTCCTTGTTCAGAAAAAAACATCCCTTTTACAAATAGAAACATTTTTTCAATTTTTATATCGAAAGCAAAAATCAGCAGAGTAAGAAGAGTAAAAAGTAAAATTATTGTCGCCCCAATTCCTCCTAGTAAATCCGAAAGTAATCCCCCGAAATATTTACCCAGAGTACCGTACAATTCATACGTGCCTTGGAATAAGCCGGAACTTTCTCTAAGCACACCAAAAAGCGAGGCTAATATCACTCCTCCAAGTAAAAGGAAGTTTGAGAAATGAATAACGAACTTAAAAATATTTTTTTTAAAGAGTAGTAATGACCAGGTAAAAATGATAGCAGGAATTATTAAAGAAAAATAGCCGAGAGTTTGTTTAACAAGAAAGTAAGCTACATGAACACCGACAATTCCAAGTAAGTTATAAGCATCTGATTTTTCAGAAAAATTCATCAGCACTTCATCTCTTCTGTCAAATGAAACTATGCTTAAAACAAGGAATAAAGAAAGGATTATTAGAAATATTCCAAAGACTTTCTTTTTCTTTTCGACAGAGACAGAAAAGAAACCTTTGGAAGCGTTGTTGTTCTGATGTTTGTTTTTATTCTTTTTCTTAACAGCCATATACCAACCTGCACAACCCGGTCAAATTTACAAAATCAAGGACTTTAAAACATTACCATTGAAAACAGGAACAAGATTTATTGAGTTCAGCTTTGCACTGAGTTCCAGATCTTCTTCATACCCGTTTTTAATTAAAAGTTTTCCGTGTTCTGTTTCTTTCAACATCTTTAAAATGTTCTTGCCAAAAGTCTTACTCAATGCAGAGGCAGCCCTTGCAGAATCGGATAGTTCTAAATTACTGTTTATGTTTTCAATTTCCTCAATTAATTTGCCTGCACAAACAGTATCTTCCATGCAGAAAAGATTATTTTTCCCGGCACAAAGAATTTCAACATTCTCATTCAAGCTGGTTAAATATCCGGCAAGCTTTTTTAAATTAACAAATGATCCCACAAATAAATTCTGAGAAAACTTTGCTTTGACTATTGCTTTTGAGCCGTTTGTTGTATAAAAAACTATCGTTTTATTATCAACAATCTCGGGTAAATATTCAACGGGAGAATTACCAAGCGCAAAGCCTTCTATCTTTTTAGTATTTCTTTCGCCACCAAGCAATGTTTGTCCACCAAACATTCCACCAGAAATTTTAACTGCAAACTCAATTGTTGCAACAGGAATTACTTCCCTTGCCCCATTTGCCAGTGCTGTAATTATAGTGGTTGAGGCTCTGAGAACATCAATCACAACAGTGGTCTTGCCTGTAAAATAAAGTTCATCGGCATTAACGGGAGATATCAGAACGTTTAGTTTCATTAGAGTAATTCAATTATTCTTTAATTATAAACGGAAGCTTAACTACTTTTGCCGGAATTTCCTTATCACGAATCATCCAGTTTATAACTGAACCCTCATTCTGGAATTCAGAATCTACATATCCCAGAGCAATTGGTTTTTCAAGGATCGGACTTACTGTACCGCTTGTGATGTGACCAATTTTATTTTTATTCACAGTAATATCATAACCATGTCTTGGAAATGATTTTTGATCTGCAATCATCGCAACCAGTTTTCTTTTCAAACCGTTTTCTTTAGCTTTTTTAATTGCATCGCTACCAACAAAATCACCTTTTTTTAATTTTGTTATCCAGCCAAGTCCGGCTTCTAAAGGGTTGGTAGTGTTGTCGATATCATTTCCGTAAAGACAATATCCCATTTCAAGTCTTAAAGAATCACGTGCTGCTAGTCCTACAGGTTGAATGTTAAATTCTTTTCCTGCTTCAAAAATTTTGTTCCAGATTTCCTCTGCAGATTTTTCATCTGCAACAAAATAAATTTCATAACCAAGCTCACCTGTATATCCTGTACGGGAAATTATCATATCAATTCCTGAAACTTTTGTTTGAATGAAATGATAATACTCCAGATCAATATTTTGTCCGGTAAATTTTTCAATTACTTCTTTTGATTTAGGTCCTTGAACTGCAAGCAGAGAATAGTCATCGCTCCGGTTATTAAGTTTTACTCCAGATTTATTATTGTCCTGCATCCACTTAAAATCTTTTTCAATGTTTGAAGCATTTATGACAAGCAGGTAATTGTTTTCAGAAAGATTATAAACAAGAAGATCATCAACTATTCCGCCGTCTTCATAACACATTGCAGAATATTGAACTCTTCCGGGAAATAGTTTTGAAGCATCGTTCACAGTAATATGTTGAATAAACTCAAGAGCATTATCACCTGAGACAAAAACTTCACCCATATGCGAAACATCAAAAACTCCAACGGAATCTCTTACAGCTTTATGTTCTGCAATAATCGATGAATACTGAATGGGCATTTCATAGCCTGCAAATTCAACCAGCTTTGCCCCCAGTTTTTTATGGATATTAAAAAACTTTGTTCTTTTCATTTTTTAACCTAGAAATAATTCCCGTTAAATATTTTTTTTAATCAAAACCCTTGCTTAATTCTTTTCCTGTTTTTTTAGAAAAGAATCTAAAACTTCCGGGTGTAACATTATTGTCTTCTTCAATTGTAAGTTTGGTTAAATACTTAAACTGAAGTTTTGTTAAAGATTTGATTTTTCCTTCCCTAAGTTTTAATGCAGTCGAAGGATGGCATCTTATAACTATATTTCTTTCTTTTGAATGCTGCTTTAATTTCCTAAGCCAATTTTCCAGATCATATACAAGATGTGATCCTTTTGTAAGCATACCAGTACCAAGACAAACCGGACAAACTTCCTTCATTGCCTGCACAATATTCTGTCTTATTCGCTGCCTGGTTATTTGAATCAAACCGAATTCAGACATAGGAAGAATTGAAACTTTCGCCCTGTCTTTTCTGAATTCTTTTTTCAACTCATCATAAACTTTTTTACGGTTTTTTTCATCTTCAAGATCGATAAAGTCTATAACAATTATTCCACCGACGTCCCGCAATCTCATTTGTCTTGCTATTTCCCTGGATGCTTCAAGATCTGTTTTTAAGGAATTAAGTTCCTGTTCTTTACTACGAGCATATCTCCCGCTATTCACATCAATTACAACCATAGCTTCAGTGTGTTCAATAATAAGGTAACCGCCGCTTGGAAGTGGAACCTTCCGACCCATTAAAGTATTTATCTGCTCTTCAATATTAAATGCATCAAAAATATTTTGTGAAGATTTAAAGTGTTCAATTTTTTCTGCAGCAGCGGGTTGAACAATATTCACATAATTTTTAATCTGCTTATGAAGTTTTTTAGAATCTATAAACACTTTTGAAACATCAGCATTAAAAAGATCGCGCATTACGCTCACGGTTGTATTCAAATCCTGGTAAATTAAAGCAGGCGGGGCTTCTGATTTTGCCGAAGATTCAATTTCTCTCCAGGTTTTCATAAGAAGGTTTAAATCATCTTTTAACGCTTCTTCGGATTGTCCCTGCGCAACAGTACGAATAATCAATCCATAGTTTTCGGGAATAATCTGGCGTGCAATATATCGCAGTCGTTTTCTTTCGCGGAAATCATAAATCTTTTTTGAAATACCGACTTTATTATCATAAGGAAGCAGAACACAAAATCTGCCGGGCAGTGAAATTGAAGAAGTTACACGAACACCTTTATTATTAACAGGTTCCTTGGTAATCTGTATAAGAATATCCTGTCCTTTGTGAAGCATAGGGACAGAATTTTGTTCTGACTTATTTTTATTCTGCCCATTCCCTTTTTTTACAGATTTGTCAGAACCGTTGGTCTCATCTTCTTCATCCACGTCTTCGGAATCTTCACCCAGCATATCCTGTAGTTGTTGTGTCCGATCACCAATATCTGAAAAATGAAGAAAGGCATCGTGCTTCATGCCGATGTCAATAAAGGCAGCCCTGATTCCTGGAAGAACCCTTGCAACTCTCCCTAAGTAAATGTCCCCCACCATCCTGCGGTTTTCAGGATAGTCTACAAAGAAGTCTACTAAACTTCCATCTTCCGTAATTGCTACGCGGGTTTGAGTTGAAGTTGAATTTAATATAATTTCTTTTACCATTTAGGTTAAACTCACTTAATGAAATTAAATATTTCATTATAAAACCTGAATTGTGTACAGAGCTTACCTGCTTCTTCGCCGAATCTTTTCTTTCAGGAAGAAAAACTACAATCAGCAAAAACATAAGAAATGCTGATGTAAATTCTTTAATCATTGTGAAGCTCTGACTCACTTCATAAAAATAATTTAAATACAAAAACGTTTATTCTTTAGTGACAGGTTTTTTGTCACCGTCTTTCAATAACTCTTTTCTGCTGAGTGAATATTTTCCGTTTTCAACTTTTAATAATTTTACAGTAACTTTATCTCCGGGTTTAAAGTAGTCAGCTACTTTTTCAACCCGTTTGTTATCGATCTGTGAAATATGCAGCAGACCTTCTTTGCCAGGTAAAATTTCTACGAATGCACCAAAATCCATAAGCTTTGTAACAACCCCTTCGTAAATTTCACCAACCTCCGGTGTTGCAGTCATTTTTTTGATGTATTCTTTACATTTTTGTGCATTCTCTTTATTCGGAGATGCAATGTTGACTGTTCCGTCATCATCAATATTTATATCAACACTAAATAGTCTTTGCATTCCCTGGATTGTTTTTCCACCGGGACCAATTATAATTCCAATCTGGTCGGTATCAACTTTCATCGTAATTAATCTTGGTGCATATTGTGAAAGCTGCTCACGGGATTGATTAATCGACTGATTCATTATTCCAAGAATATGAGCCCGTCCTTCTTTAGCCTGCTGAAGTGCGTTCTCCATTATCTCAAAAGATATTCCCTGGATTTTTATATCCATCTGGAATGCAGTAATTCCTTTTTCTGTTCCGGCAACTTTGAAGTCCATGTCTCCAAGATGATCTTCATTACCTAGAATATCAGTTAGAATTGCATACTTATCACCTTCTTTAACAAGTCCCATTGCAATCCCGGAAACTGATTTGCTGATCGGGACACCGGCGTCCATAAGAGCAAGTGAACCGGCACAAACTGTTGCCATCGATGAAGAACCGTTTGATTCAAGAATGTCGGATATAACTCTTACAGTATATGGGAAAGTTGTTTCATCCGGGAGAACCATTTTTAAAGCTCTCTCGGCTAAGTTACCATGACCAATTTCACGCCTTCCTACTCCGGTCATTCTACCAACTTCACCAACGCTGAACGGGGGGAAATTGTAATGCAGCATAAATTTCTTTGTGTACTCCTCACGCAAACCATCAATTATCTGTTCATCATTTTTTGTCCCAATTGTAATTGTGGTTAAGCTTTGCGTTTCACCGCGTGTAAATAATGCTGACCCGTGAGTTCTTGGAAGAACACCAAGCTCAATTGAAATCGGACGAACATCTTTTGTTCCTCTTCCATCGAGTCTAATTCCTTCTTCAAGAATCCTGTTACGCATAAGTTCTTTTTCAAGATCATGAATAACTTCTGCAATAACCTTTTCCTGCTCAGGATATTTTTCTGCCAAAGCTTCAGTCACCTCAAAAAGCAGTGCTTTATTTTTAGCTGATCGTTCTTCTTTTGCAAGAACTGAATGAACTATTTGTTTAAGCTTTTCTGTAGCCAATGAGAGAATATCATTTTTAAGTTCAGCATCTAGTTCCTTAGATACAACTTCCCATTTTTGTTTACCTGATTCCTTTTTCAATTCAAGCTGAAGATCAACAAGTTTTTTAATTTCACCCTGTGCAAACTTAAGGGCATCAAGCAATTCGTTTTCACTAACTTCTTTTGATTCACCTTCAACCATCATTATTGAATCTGCTGTTCCGGCAACAATAAGCTCAAGATCGCTATTCTTAATTTCTTCGTGAGTTGGATTAACAATTAATTTGCCGTCTGTTCTTCCAATTCTGACTTCGGCAATCGGTCCGTCGAAAGGAATATCAGAAATAGTTAATGCGGCTGAAGCACCGACTGCAGCGAGCACGTCAGCATCATTTTCACCATCAAAAGAAAGGACAAATGCTATTATCTGGGTTTCATTCTTAAAACCATCAGGGAAAAGTGGTCTTATCGGCCTGTCAATTAATCTTGCACTTAAAATTTCTTTTTCAGTTGGTCTGCCTTCTCTTTTTATAAATCCGCCGGGAAATTTTCCGGCCGCTGAAGTTTTTTCTCTATATTCAACCTGGAGAGGGAAAAAATCCTGATCTTCTTTAGCTTCTTCCGCAGCAACAGCAGTAACCAGAACCATCGTATCACCACAACGAACCATAACCGATCCGTTTGCTTGTTTGGCAAATCTTCCTGTTTCTATGGATAATTTTTTGCCGTTTATTTCAACTACTTTGCTAATTTTCATCTAAAATTCCTACTTTCTAATATTCAATTCTTTAATTATAGATCTGTATCTTTCGATATCTTTTGAAGCAAGATAGTCAAGCAATCTTCTTCTTTTACCAACCATCATCATTAAACCTCTTCGTGAATGATGATCTTTTTTATGTTTATCGAAATGTCCTGTAAGATCATTTATTCTTTTTGTAAGTAATGCAATTTGTACTTCAGATCTTCCTGAATCGTTTGCATTTTCACCATACTTCTTGACTATCTCAAGTTTTTCTTCTTTTGTCATTTTATTACACCTTATATTATTTATACGATTTAATTCCAGTCGTAACCGGAATCAATTAATTAATTTTGTTAAAATTTCCTGCCCTGCTTTTTTATCTTTATTCATCTGCTCAATCAATTCATCAGCTGATGAAAATTTCTGCTCATCTCTTATTTTTTCAACTAGATTTACAGTTACAATTTTATCATAAATATTCTGATTGAAATCGAACAAATAAATTTCAGGAACCAGACTTCCTTCTGAATAAAATGTCGGTCTTGTTCCTATACTCAACAAACCGTAGTATTTTTTCCCTTCAATAACACATTCAACGGCATAAATTCCAATTGCCGGAAGAAGTTTATCTTCATCTTCAACTTTCAGGTTAGCTGTCGGGTACCCTAATTCTTTACCACGATTATCTCCGTGAACTACAACACCCGAAAAAGAATAATACCTGCCAAGCATTTCTGCTCCTTTTATACAATCACCGTTCACAATTTCATTTCTTATCTTTGTGCTGCTGACTGTTTCATTTCGTAATTTAAATTCACCAATGGCAGTTACATCAAATCCTTTTTCTTTACCAAGCTCCAATAAAGTTTCAACATTTCCACCTCTTCCTTTACCGAAGTGATGGTCATAGCCAATCACAATTTCCTTAACTCCAATTCCATCAATTATATATTTTTGAATAAACTCTTCGGGTGACTGCTGAGAAAATTCCTTTGTAAAGTTTACTACAAAAACGTTTTGCATTCGAAGAGTTTTCACAATTTCAAGTTTTTCATCAAGTGTGCAAAGCAGCTTTATCCGGTTATCGCTTGAAACGATTTTCCGGGGATGTGGATCGAAGGTAATAAGGAAACTTCTTGAATCAGAATCCAAAGCTTTTTTAACAACGGTTTCAATAATTTCTTTGTGCCCTAAATGAATACCATCAAATGTCCCCAGCGTAACTATTGTATTCTTATTATGTTCAATCTCATCAAGATTTCGAAAAACCCGCATACCTGCAAATTATTTTAACTAAAGGAGTTAAATATACGTGATTCATTCAGAAAATAAAATAATTCAGTACTTACGGTTAATATTGATTAACCGTTATGAGAATACGTTTTATTCACTTTTTCGATAAAATCTTCAACTTTTAATGCCTTTTCAATTCTGAATTCTCCAATAGCTGTTCGTCTTAATTCAGAAAGAATTCCTCCACAGCCAAGCATCTTTCCAAGGTCATTTGCAAGCACTCTGATGTAAGTACCTTTTGAACAATTTACTTCAAATTTTACCTCAGGTATTTTTATATTCTTAATTAAAAATGAATTGACTTTTACCTTTCTGGCTGGTCTTTCCACTTCAACACCCTTTCTTGCAAGCTTATACAATCTTTTTCCTTTTACTTTAATTGCAGAGTACATTGGTGGAGTCTGTTCAATCTCACCGACAAATTCTTTAGCTGCATTTTTTATTGATTCTTCATTAATACTTTCATCGATTCCGGTTTCTGTAATTTCAGTTTCTTTGTCCATTGAAGGAGAGGATTTGCCAAGAGTCATTGTTCCAGTGTAACTTTTATCCAGTCCAAGATATTTTGAAAGTTCTTTTGTTTTTTTTCCTGTACAAATAATTAACAGACCAGTTGCCATTGGATCTAGTGTGCCTGAATGACCTACTTTTTTTACTTCAATTGTTTTTCTGATTTTATTTACAACTTTAAATGAAGTCCAACCGATAGGTTTATCGATAAGAATAATTTCACCGGATGAAAAATCGAGAGTTGAGAAATCAGTTGTTTGGTTTGTTACCATCCTGATTATGAACTTTGTTAATCAATCCTTCTATTTTTTCAACGTAATCGAGAGTATCATCAATGAAGAACTTTAACTCAGGAACAAACTTTAAACTAATTCTGTGGGCAAGCTCCGTTCTTACCATTCCGGATTTTTGATGTATTTTATCCAGAGTTAATTCTCTTTTTTCTTTTTCCAGAACGGATAAATATATTTTTGCGTTTTTCAGATCAGGACTCATTTTAACATTCGTCACGGTAATGAACCCATAATCAGAAATACTGAATTTCTGAAGGAAGATAGAACTGATTTCTTCTTTTATCAGTTTTTCTACTTTATCTACTCTGTGTGAAGACATGGAAAGACTCTGAAGATTAATAATATAGGGTCTAATAAAATTCTACTTTAACTAATTTACTATGCAAGCTTTTTCTTTGTTTCAACAATTTTATAAGCTTCAATTGTATCGCCGACTTTTATATCATTATAGTTTGCAATGTTCAATCCGCACTCATAACCTGAATCAACTTCGCGAACATCATCTTTAAATCTCTTTAAGCTTCCGATTTCTCCTTCATGAACAACTATTCCCTCGCGGATTAATCTTATCTTACTACTTCTGGCAATTTTACCATCCACAACATAGCAACCGGCAACCGTACCGAATTTAGGAACTTTGAAAGTATCACGCACTTCCAGTGTTGCGACAACTTCTTCTGAAATAACTGGAGAAAGAAGTCCCTCAAGTGCCGATTTTACTTCATTGATTGCATCATAAATGACGTTATACAATCTAATATCAACTGATTCTTTTTCAGCCAGCTTTCTTGCATTAATATTCGGGCGAACATGAAATCCAATTATAATTGCGTCAGAAGCATCTGCAAGAAGAACATCACTTTCAGAAATTCCGCCAACACCTTTATGAATAACTCTGATCACAACTTCTTCTGTTGATAATTTCATTAAAGAATCAGAGAGGGCTTCAACTGAACCATCAACATCGCCTTTTACAATAAGAGGAAGCTCTTTAACTCCTCCAATGCTTATCTGTTTCGCAATTTCATCAAGTGTAATATGACGAATTTGTCTCTGATCCTGTTCACGTTTAAGCTGTTGTCTTTTGATTCCTATTTCTCTTGCGGTTCTTTCACTTTCAACCACAACAAAAGTATCACCGGCTTGTGGTGTTCCTTCAAACCCCAATACCTGTACCGGAGTAGACGGTGGTGCATCCTGCACCTTATTTCCTCTTTCATCAAACATTGCGCGAACTTTCCCCTGGTATATTCCAGCAACAAACGGTTCACCAATTCTTAAAGTTCCTTTTTGAACAAGTATTGTAGCAGTAATTCCTCTTCCTTTATCAAGCTGTGCTTCAACAACAGCACCCCGGGCTTCTCTTTCAGGATTTGCTTTTAAATCAAGAAGTTCAGCTTCAAGTAAAATCTTTTCAAGCAACTGATCAACATTAGTTCCCTGTTTTGCTGATAGCTGAATGGATTGATATTTACCGCCCCATTCTTCAACAAGAACATTCCGGTCAGCAAGCTGCTGCCTTATTTTATCGATGTTCGCTCCGGGTTTATCAATTTTATTAATCGCAATTATTATAGGCACACCTGCAGCCTGTGCATGATTTATTGCTTCAACTGTCTGCGGCATAACAGCATCATCTGCAGCAACAACAAGCACAACGATATCGGTTAACTGAGCTCCTCTAGCACGCATCGCAGTAAAAGCTTCATGACCGGGAGTATCAAGAAATGTAATTGACTTGTCATCCTGAACATCAACTTTATAAGCACCGATATGCTGTGTTATTCCACCGGATTCGCCGGCAACAACATTTGTTCTTCTGATATAGTCAAGCAAGGATGTTTTACCATGATCAACGTGACCCATAATTGTAACAACGGGTGAGCGTGGTTGTAATGTTTCTGGTTCATCTTCAAAATCTTCAAGCTCCTCTGCAGTATACTCTTTCTGAAATTCAACTTCAAAACCAAATTCATCCGCAACTAAGGTTATTGTATCAACATCCAGTCTCTGATTGATCGAAACCATAAGACCAAGTTCAATACATTTGGATATCACTTCACCGACAGGAACATTCATAAGGTTTGCAAGCTCGTTAACAGCAATGAATTCATTAACACGAATTTTCTGTCCTTCAAGTTTTCTTTCTTCCTGTCTCTTCTCTTCTTCGGCTTCTCTTTCTTTTCTTTTTCTCTTTCTTGCGCTCGCTCTACCTGCAGATGAAGAATCATCCATACTGAGAAGAGTTTTTCTTATAGATTCTTTTACTTCCTTATCATTAATTTCAAATCTTTTAATACGTTTCTTTTTCTTGGCAACCGGTGATTCTTCAGGGGGCTGCTCTACCGCTTTTTTACGCATTCTGGGTTTGCGCTTTTTCCTTCCTGTGGAGGTTTCCTCTCTTTTGGTTTCTTTTCCCTCTTTTGCCGAAGTGGTTTTCTTATCTTCATCAAGATTTATTTTACCAACAACTTTAAGTCCTTTTCGCTTGCTGTCTTTTTCATCCGAAACTTTATCGGTTTTCTTTTCATCTTTTTCCTCTGCAGGAACTTCTTCTTTTTCCTCAACTTTTTTTGCTTTCTCTTCTGCCTCTTCTTCTTCGGTTGTTTTTGATATTATCTTGATTTCTTCGGGTTCGGAAACAGGGATTTCTTCAACGTCAACTTCCTTGCCTGATTCTTTAGCTTCTTCAATAGCTTTTTCCGCACGCTTCTTATGAAACTCGGCAACTTTTTTATAATGCTTTTCAGCTTTCTCAATATCTTTCTGAAAATGATCACGAACTGAGCTTATCATTTCATCATCAAGCATTGACATGTGGGACTTAACTTCAAATCCTTTATCTACAAGGAACTCAATAATATTCTCGGCGGAAAGATTATACTCCGTAGCAAGCTTGTAAACCCTGATTTTTTTTGCCTTAGTTTCAGCCATTAAAAGTTTTGCCTTCCTTTAAACTACTCTTCTTCTTCGAATTGTGATTTAATAATTTCAATAATTTCATCTACTTTTTCTTCATCAAATCCTTCAACTTCCAGAAGTTTTTCCTTGCCTGCAGTCAAAACCTCCAGAGCAGTATCATATCGGTTATTAATAAGGATTTCATAAACTTCTTCACCAAGCTCTTCTTTAAGATCGATCAGCTCGATATCTTCTTCATATTCTTCAAATGGTTTTTCTTCTCTTAATATTTCTATTTCATATCCGGTCAGTTTCATTGCCAGTCTAATGTTTACACCGTTACGCCCAACGATAAGTGACACCTGGTCTGAATCCGCTGTTACAACAGCTTTCCTTTCTTCTTCATCAAGTTCAATAGCTTTTAGTTTTGCCGGTGCAAGTGAACGCTGAATAAAAATAATCGGATCTTCTGAATAATTAATTACATCAATGTTTTCATTGTTTAGCTCACGAACGATTGCATGAATTCTGACTCCCTTCATTCCAACACAAGCACCGACCGCATCAATTCTTGCATCCTGCGATTCAACAGCAACCTTTGCTCTTTCACCGGGTTCTCGGGCAATTGCTTTAATTTCTATTATACCGTCATATATTTCAGGGATTTCAATTTCAAAAAGTCTGCGTAAAAATTCATTATCTGACCTGGAAATAATTATTACAGGCCCGCTGTTTCCTTTTTTAACTTCCTTAACAATTGCGCGGACAGTCTCACCTTTCTTATATCTTTCATAAGGAATCTGCTCATCACGCGGAAGCAGGAGTTCATTTTTATTATGATTAACAAGTATGTCGCTTCTTCTTATCTGGTAAATATCTCCAACAACAATTTCACCAAGCAGTTCTTTATATTCATTATAAACAATGTCTTTTTCAATTTCTCTTATTTTCTGATTAAGACTTTGCTTGGCAAGTGTTATCAATCTTCTGCCTAGTGAAACAAGCTCAATTTTTTCAACATAGTCTTCGCCTACTTCAAGCTCGTCTTCGTTTCCTTTCCGGTTAACTTCTTCAATACTTATCTGTGTAGCAGGATCTTCAACCGTCTCAACAATTTCTCTTTCAAGATAAATTTCTATGTCACCTCGATCCATATTAACAACAACATCGAACCGTGCTTCTTCACCATATTTCTTTTTAACAAGCAGACCAAAGATGTCTTCTATTATTCCAGCAAGTACATCTTTATCCATACCTTTTTGCTTCACCATATCGGCGAAGGATTCAACAATCTCTCTGTTCATTTATTTTTAGAACTCCTCTAAGAAAAACTTATTAAAACTTTTGCTTCAATTATTTGATTAAAAGGTATCAGGATTTCATTTTTATCTTCAAACACAAGATCTTCACCTTCTACTGCTTTTAACCTTCCTGAAAAATTTTCAGTTTCTTCTCCCTTTTTATATTTAACAGAAAACTTCCTGTTAATATGCTTGGGAAACTGGATAAGATATTTTAAAGGTTTATCAACTCCGGGTGATGAAACATCAAGCCGGTAATTTGTTTTAACCAATTCATCATCCGTTATTTTTTTATCCAGCTCTCTGCTGATGTTTGCACAATCTTCAGCAGAAACACTTTTAGCTCCGTCAATAAAAACTTCAATCACCGGATTCTGGTTTGAACCTCGAAGAATTAAATCAACCAGCACAAGTCCTTTTTCAGAAGCTATTGACTGTGCTGCAACCGTAATATTTTCAATTGATAAACTCATAGAAACAAAAATCGCCCTTATAAGGGCGAATTTGAACGTGTAAAGATAAAGCTTAAATACTGAATAAGCAAGAATAGCTTATTCCGCCCTCTTTAGTTTATCTCATTTTTGTTCCCTTTTTCAACCTTTTTTAGTTCTTCACTTTCACGGGATTTTAATTCATCTGCTTTTGACGATTCTGCTTTCTTCTTTTTTCTTTCATAAAGACTGCTAACCAACAAACCCATTACCAGCCCAACAAGAAAAATTACCATTATTAATACAATAAGTGGCCACTGGATTTTCCAGAAGATTAAATTGATGTCCGCAGTCGCTGTATTCTGTACAGCAACAATTGCAAACAGCAGAAATAAAATTGAAAATATTAAAATTTTTGCGCGCATTTACTAAATATCTATTTGATACTATCTGAAATATAAAGAATAATAATAAAACAAAACGAAGTAAAGCAGGCTAAATATTACCATTTGAATTTGATTAAAACTGCCAAATACTGACTTAAAGTTTAATAATCAAAGATTCATTTAGGGCATAAATTCTGATTTAGTCAAGCATATTATTTGAAAGGAACATTCTATGCTTCATAATTACTATCATTGTCCGAATTATAAAAGAAGCAAATTCTTAATTTTTATACTCTCTTCCATACTAACTACTTTTATATTTTCAGGATGTTCATCTATTCCAGAATCCTTTATCAAAGCTTACGAGCCAAGTTGGGCAAGTATTGAGATCAGAGATAATCTAACTCTTGAAGACGCTTGGCAGCAAGTTGTTGATATTCTAGCAAAAAAATTTGAACTAGAAATGATATCTAAAGATGGATATTATATAAGAACGTCTTGGATATATACTTGGTGGAAGGTTGGCGAAAGAACAGAAAATTACAGAGTAAGAGCCTTAGTTAAATTTTCAGCAAACGGAAAAAACGTTGATATTAAAACTGAAGCAAATTATTTGGACGATGATCAATGGATTGTCGGATATGATAATCGTTTGTTAGAAACTGTTAAAACAGATATTATGGGAGTTGTTGGCAGGACTACTCGTTAAGTAATTATTTGCTTTTTAAATATCGTGCAATGATATGTTTAATCCCATAACTAGTAAACTATTTAATAATTAATGTGATATGGCTTTTACAAAAAAGGAACTTAGAAAAATATATGACAGAACTTATGGTAAATGTCATATATGTCATAAGAGATTAGCATTTACTAATTATGGATTAATGTATTTAAAAGGAGCTTGGGAAGTTGAGCATTCGAATCCTAAATCATTGGGTGGAACAAATAGATTAAATAATTTATATCCTGCATGCATTACCTGTAATAGAAGTAAAAATAATAAATCAACTAGATCAGCTCGAGCTAAACACGGTAAAACCAGGGCACCCCTTTCAAAAGAAGAAAGAAAAATAGCAAAAAAGGATGGTGCGATCATGGGTGGGATTGTTGGGGGTTTAATCGGCTTAGTTGGTGGACCTTGGGGAGCTGCAATAGGCGCATCAATAAAATCATCTGCCCAGTTTGGTAGGCTGTCAATCGGCCAGTCTGTGTTCTGGTTACTGGCATTCTCAAATTGAACAAACACTACAAGTGCTTTAAAATATTGTCCTGAATCATTCCTACAAGGTTTATATAGACTATAACCAGATGCTTGTGGTTCATTTTGATCTATCTCAAAATCAGTATAACAATTAATTTCATCACCGCTTTGAGAATAAACCAGAATGGTAAATAGAAGTGAAAATACAAAGGTAAGAACCTTGAATGTGTACATAACAAACCCCTTTCTAAATGTTGAAAAGCTAATTACAGTATTTAGGTTACCAGCCTAATCCGTATTCTAAACAATTAAGATTTCATTGGCACGGTTTACTCTCCTTTCAGAAATATTATAAATGAAAACTATTTTAGTAAAACCATTTTTTTAGTTTGTATATTATTGTTGTATTGAAGGACATAAAAATATACTCCGCTTGGAATATCCTTTGCAGTAAAGTTTATATTATAACTTCCTGCTGATTGCCATTCATTTACTAGTTCGCGAATTTTTTCACCAAGAGAATTGTAAACTACAAACTTGACAATTCCGGCAGCTGGAATATTATATTTCATTGTAGTGCTGGGATTAAACGGATTAGGATAGTTTTGTTCAACATTAAAATCATTAGCAGGCTCAAAATCATCTGCAACTGTCACGACAAATGATGTATCACCATATGCCACGCCATCTATTACACATCCTCTTAATGTATACAGGGGTGAAGGAGATGGTTGCTGAGTACGGCTGAGAACTCCGAATTCTTCTGTCCAGTATTCTATAAAATATAGTAATGAGGCATCTATATCCATTCTTTTTACTGTTACCATCTGGCCAAAGACGTTTATCCTCTGTGTATCAACAATTGTATAAACCATAGGAAAAAACTCTCCAGGATTTTCCCAGGTATCTCCGAGAACAGCATTTTTCTTATAGTATAATTTTTCGTGATTAGGAGCAGGATAGGATGTGTCAAGTCTTACGGCATAATAGTTAGAGTCAGTTAACCTCATAAAAATAAATCCGCTATCGGTTGAAAAATTACTTTGCCACTTTGTTTTATTATATATTATTGAATCAATAATGTAGTTTGTATCAACAATGGTTACCCGGCGATGAATATTTGAATTATAATTGAATACCCAAAAGTTGTTTAATTCTAAAGGTGCAAGCTCTTGTGCATTTGCATTCAGTATTGCAAGCAATAAACAAATAAAGGTTCCTATTGTAAAGATTTTCATATTACTATTCCCATGTATTTTTTAATTAAAATCATAGTTGATTTGAATATACTACTCAGAAAGTATAAAAAAAGAAAAGAAAAAACTAAACTAAGCTGCAACCACCGCATCTTAACCCCTCTGTTAATTAAAATACCTTAGCAGGAAAAGTATTTTACGTTTAACAATTATTTTTATTTAACACAACAAGAATAAATTTATAATTGCAAAAATTATACTAACAAATAAATTGACCACACATAAATATTTTAGACCTGCTTATAGTCAATGTGCAAAAATGTAACTGCTAAACTTGTCTCATTGTAAAATTGCATTACAAAATTTATTTGCCTGGTACATAATGTAAATTCACAAAAGTAAAATATGGGGCTCCTTACGAGCCCCTAACTATTTATTCACTTACGTAGTTGGAGGTATTGGTTCGGTTGGTTCTTCTTCTCCGCCGCCATTACTATCCCTTACAAAACTCTGATCAAAAAACTACTGTACTCATTTCAATCTTCTTTAAACAGTTAAAAATTATGACATAAAGTCAGAACAAATTAGAACTCACGAAAGAAAATGCAAGATGACGGTAAAATCAAGCCAAGTTAGAGCCAATCTAACCGAAAGGTTAAAAATTTTAAAATTGATGGAAAAACTAACTTCTTGATAGTTAAACATCATGGATATTCTACCAAAGTGTGTAATTCTGGCAGAATTTATTTCCAACTTTGGAAATAGGGTTCTGAAACCTCAGAGCAGCATTCCGGATTTTACGAAAGCCACTTTGAAAGATTTTTGCTGTTTTGAAGGTTTTTGTTAAAATGAAATTAAAAACCCCGGCGAACCGGGGTAAAAGATCTCTCGCTTTGCTCGGGATGACAAGCTGATTATTTTAACAGCAGCATCTTCTTTGTTTCAACAAAAGTTTCATTTTCAGAAGCTGCTTTTAACTGGTAAACATAAGTTCCTGAAGGAAGGCTAATTCCAAAAAAGTTTACCCTGTGGTAACCTGCTTCAAGGTTTCTATTAATTAAGGTTGTAACTAATTCACCAATTGAAGAATAAACCTGCAGAGTAACCCTGCTATCCTGCGGAACAGAAAATTCAATTACAGTATTAGGGTTAAACGGATTGGGAAAATTTTGTTCTAACCTGAAATCAGATGGAGAGAATACTTCAACAAGGATTGCATCGCTGTATTCAAAAGTACCATCATAATCTATCTGCTTTAGCCTGTAATAATAAACTCCCATCTTTACATCAGTATCCTTAAAAGTATAGCTGTTTCTTTCAGTTGTCGTCCCATGTCCCTGAACAAAAGCAATTTCATTCCAGCTCTGACTCTCAGCATTTTTTCTTTCAATGCTGAAACCGGAATTATTTAATTCTGTTTCTGTTATCCAACTAAGCTCAACTTCTTTTTCATCTGCTTGTGCAGTGAATGAAGCAAGCTCAACGGGAATTTCAGATGCAGCCTGCAGGTAAGCCTCATATGCATCTATTCTGCCTGCACCATAACGAGGATCCTTACCTGGTGTACCTTTTTCAACTGATGTCGTCTGGATTATCCTGCTTACATCTTCGGGTGTAAGCATAGGATTAACAGAAAGCATAAGTGCAAATGTTCCTCCAACATGCGGAGTTGCACCGGAAGTTCCGCTGAAGGAACTATAACCGGTTCCATTTACGGTAGAAATAGTTCCATTCCCTGGAGCACTCACATCCGGTTTAAGCAATCCAATAGAACCCGGCTGTGTTTCGTAAGGATAATCCTGGTAAGCAAGCGGCATTGTGTAGGGATAACCAGGATGGTTAGCCTGAATATCTTCCCAGGTTGATGGACCATAAGGTGAACTGCTCACTATCACATCTGTTCCTGCATTTACATTTCCAACTCCTGTTACAGAACTTAATCCACCGACAAGTGTCTGGTCTGGATGTATCCACGACGGCGGACAGTTTCCCGGGGCTGAAATGTTAAACGGAATTGGTGCGCTGCCCAAATTACTTCCGTCATTACTTGTAGAGTTTGAATGCACTACTCCGGCGGCAAGTTCAATATCTGTCATCTGCCGGAACATCGGGTAATTTGGCTGTGGAGAAAAATACCATTTGTAACTTAATGAGCTGGTGATAATATCTACACCCATATCAATTGCGTACTGCTCTGCCAGCCAGTATTGTGCCTCACCATTGGGGCGCATAGGTAAAATCTTGGCCTTTGGTGCAACACCGGTTTGAGTTCCGCCTGTGCCGTCGCCGCAAACAATACCGGATGTCGAGGTTCCGTGTGAACTGCTTGAATTATAAACATTGTTATCATTACTTTGAAAATCCCACCCGATAAAATCATCTATATATCCATTTGCATCATCATCTACTCCGTTTACATCCCCGGGGTCAAAAACCCAGGCTGAGCCATTCCATTCTAACGTGTGTCCATCATTATCAAAATCTTCACCCAGATTATTAAAAATATTATTAACCAAATCCGGATGATGCCAGTCGCAGCCGTCATCCAAATTTCCAACTAATATTCCCTGCCCACTGTCACCTTCAGCCCAAACTGCAGGAGCGTTAATAAGAACTAGTCCGGGCTGCGGAACCAGGTTTAATCCGTCACCATTATCCGGTTCATCACCAGCGCTGATTGGTTCTGTAATATCTCTTAACTTTTCATAATCATACTGTGCGTCATATCTGATTTCAGATATCTCTTCAAAATTTTCTGCAAGATTATAAATTACATCAGGAGTTGCAGAAAAAACAACTGTATTTAGTGCCCATAATGATCTTATGTTAAAAACCTTGTTCTGACTTTTTTCCTGTTCAAGAAAATTTATTACATTTTGCTGCCTGGGTAAAGCAAATTCCTTCAAGAGGCGTACTACTTCAGATTGTTTTTCCTTACGTGTTAAATAATAAGTTTGCTGATTCAGCGCTTCAACCGGGAGTTGCTCATTCAGAACAGCATAAACATTCACGAACTCATTAGAAGGCGTGTTTAAGAGTACGAGATCCAGGTTATGGTGAATTTTAGAATTAGTTCCCTGGGCAAGAACTACAAAGGAATATAAAAAAAGAAAAGTAAATAGTTTTTTCATTGTCATCACTCCGTTTAATATTTTATAAATCTTTTTAATTAGCCTGTGCTGTGAAAACTTATTTTATAACTATCATTTTTTTGGTTATAGTAAAATTACCCAAAGTTAAAGTGTAATAATAAATCCCGCTTGCTAATCCGGAAGCATTGAAATCAACTTCATAATTTCCGGAAGGTTTTTCTTCGTTAACCAATTTAGTGATTTCATTCCCTAAAATGTCATACACTTTTAATGTAACGAACTTCATAAATGAAGTTCCTAAAGTCGGAATGCTGTATTTTATTGTTGTTGATGGATTAAACGGATTCGGGTAATTCTGTGACAAACTGAAATCCGAAGGAGATGATATTTCAACTTCAATAACTTTGCTGTATTCAAAAGAACCATCATAATCAATTTGCTTTAACCTGTAAGAATACCTGCCTGATTTCAAATCTTCATCAGTAAATTGATAAAACTTCGGTTCTGCTGTTGTGCCATTTCCATTAATAAAATTGATTCTTTCCCAATTTTGTAATTTTTCAATCCTGGAATTTTTTAATCTTTCAATCTCAAAGCCATAATTATTTGTCTCTGTAGCTGTACTCCAGTTCAGATTCACTTTACCGTTATTCACACTTGCAGAAAAATTCATAAGCTCAACCGGCAAAATAGAATTGAGAGAAAGTATTGCTGAGTTATTTACATTCAGTCTTCCGCCGGTAACCGTTATTCCGTTTAAAGCAGGAAGAGAATCAACACCTTCAAAAAGTATTTGCCGGAATTCAAGCGTACCCTGGTATGGATTTGTTTTACACAATTGGATTCTTGTTGAATCCGCTGCAGCGTACAGCAAACCGATTGCACCTGTAACCATCGGTGTGGCCATAGAAGTTCCGGTAAGATTTGTATAGCTGCTTCCGGTGTATGTGCTTAAAATTGTAGTGCCGGGTGCACCGAGATCTATTGTAGTTTGTCCATAAGCAGCACCGTTGTTTTTAAGATCATCTCTTGTTGTGTTTGTAACCGCAATCATAAAATCACTCGGGCAGGCAGTCGGGACATCCCCAACAACATCAATATCCCAGTTTGCATTTGCCGTTGCTGCACAACTCAGAATTCCATACTCACCTAAAGAATCGTACATAGCACACCAAATCGGGTAATCTTCCGGCTGACCAAGATCAACTCCGAATGAGGAATTAGTTGCAACAACAAAAGCTCCAAAGTCTCCATTTGTTTCATTATAAAGTGCGCGCATTTCAAGAACATAAGCATAAGCAGCAACTACTGTTGCTTCATTTGATGAAGAACCGGCAACAGGCATAACTTTTACATTCCAGTTTACTCCGGAGACCCCGGCAGCATTATTTCCTATTGCACCGGCGATTCCTGAAACATGCGTTCCGTGTCCGTTGCTCGGAATATTTGGTGAATTATCATAAGCATTCCATCCGCGGTAATCATCAACATAGCCGTTACTATCATCATCGATGTTGTTATTCGGTATCTCATTGTAATTATACCAGTAGTTTATATCCGGATGATTTAACTGGCAGCCGCCATCAACAATTGCAACAACAATTGAATCACCAAGTGCAGTAATTCCACCGGTTGTAATATCCCATGCTTCCGGTGCATCAATATCAGCATCCGGTGTTCCGCCACCCTGCCCGGTGTTGTGTAAATGCCATTGAGTTCCAAACATCGGATCGTCAGGGAATAATTCCATCCGTTCATTAGCAAACGGAGGCGAATGAAGTTCACGCATTGATAAAACATGATTAAACTGTACAACTTTTACCAGCGGATCATTTTGAATTGCAAATTTAACTTCATCATCTTTTAATCCTTCATCATCGTAACTGAAAAGCCAGATGTTCATTCTTTCAGATAGAAGTCTTATTTCATTAAGATCAAATTCCGCGTGATTTGATTTTAAAGTCTGAACGCTTGCTTTCTCTTTAAATTGAATTATAAGTTCGCCCTTGATATAACTTCCCTGCTGAGCAAAAGAGAAAAAAGTGAAAAGGATAAATAAAATGGTAAGAATTTTTTTCATGACAATTCCCTGAAACTTTGTTGTTTGCTGAACAACAATTTACTTATTTCAGGGAATTATTACACAAGAGTTGAGATATTTTTAAGAAATTACCTGATCAGATTACTTTAACGAACTATTCGCTTAACAGCTTTTTCTTAATAGAGGCCAATTTTTCATGGACATCTGCCTTTTGTTTTTCTGACAAATTCATTTCCTGCAGATTTTTATATTCTGTCATAGCTTCTTCATATAAACCTTTGCTGTAAAGAATATCTGCAAAATAAATTCTGTAATTCACATCGTTTTTTGTATTGGGATATTTCCTGAATACTTCTTTAGCAACAACAACAGCGGATTCAGGCATTCCGTTTTCTGATAACTGAACAGCACCGCTTAATCTCTTAAACCCAAAATCATCTGAATTAATCACTGCATTGTTTCTTTCTTTTTCATCGCTTCCGTAAACAGCAGTGTTTTCAGAGTTACCTTTATTGTTTTTCTGAGGTGCATCGAGAATTTCTTCTACAGCAAGCGCAAGAAGAAGCTCATCGATATTCATTTTTTTTATGTCGGAAACCGAAACTGCGGATTCTTCTTTTAAAGTTAAACTAAGCTCACTACCAACAAGTTTTACAGATGAATTTTTTCCTGTGGAAAGAATTGCATCATTGCTTATAGTCTGATTATTCTGAAGATCAATCCAATTTTCAGAATTTCCATTCAGAATTTTTACATCGCCTTTTACATATTCAGCAGTAAAATTATTCTGTGCAATTATAATTCCGCTGAAGAATAAAATATTTATTAAAATACTTTTCATAATTTCACCTTTAATTAATATCTATTATGGCAACATTCCCTGTTGCTAATCCTAAATTTCCAATTGCTTCAGTTCTGAATTTTACCGCACCAGAATTCCATGCTTTTGTAAAATCAGAAAGTTCAGTTGTTTCAACCGGAATCCAGATTTCATCTTTCCCTTCAGAATTTTTCCTGATAAAATATTTTTGATCATTATTTGTAATTAATTTGGCTTGTTCGGGTGACAAGTTTGTATTAAACATTATCTGGACGTGTCTTAAATCGCCGTCAGATTTGTAATCAACAAAAGCTGTTTGTATTCCCACACTTCCGAGCAAAGATGAATAGCAAACACTTAGATCATCACAGTCGCCGCCTTTCAAATCAATAGTTTGTTTTGGAAACTGAACATACTCTGCCGTTGCCCGTGGATCTGAAGTGTAAACAATTCTGTTTGCAAAATCATCAAAAATTAATTTTGCTTTATAAAATGACAAAAGGACGTTAACAACTGTATCAAGTTGTGCTTTGAATCTACTAAGGACAGTACGCGTATAATTAACCGAAAACTCTGGATCTTTATGAACAAAATAACGAAGGTTGCTAACTTTACCATCCCAGGCATTTATGCCATTTATCAAAACAGGCTTCTGAACCTGGTCATCAGTTTCTTTAATGTTTGTATTTAAATAAAAAGTTGCATAGGAGAGTTCAGGTTTTTCAGAATTGTAAGAATCCGGAATAACTATATAAACCGGAATCTTTGCACTGTCTCCCGGTAAAATTGTTACCGGCTGTGATTGAACAGGTTCACTATTTATTCCATCTATTTTTACAGATGGAGTAACTTCAACAACTTCATCGGAAATATTTTGAGCATTTATAAAAGCAAACGGACTGGTAAGATAATTTTCTGATACAGTTGGAAAAATATCTTTGGTTATTTCAACATTTGTAATTTTCACTTTCAGCTTCTGAAGTGTATTAAGAGTAAAAGATACAGACAAGATAACTTTATCAAAGCTGTAAGTATTGTTTATAATGTTGTGAATTCCGTCCCGAACAAAATCAGTATAATTTTCCTTGTTTGTTCGGTCAGAAAAATATTTTACTCCGGAAATCATCACTTCGAACAAACCGGTTTTGTAAGCAAGTGACGGAATTATACCAGCAATAAAAGGATGCTGATATTTATCGTGAAAAGTTGTAAACCCATAATAAAAATTACTAAGTGATCCGTTTATGCCTGCCTGGAATGAATTTGAAGTTTCATAAATAAAATTAAGATTGATAAATTTTGCAGGATGAATATTCAATCCGAACTCTGCGCCTTTGTCTCTTTTCAATTCATAATCTCTAAATTCTGAATTTTCACCAAAGTTCAGAAGATTAATTGATTCGAACCTTAAAGAAAAATAATCGCCGGCATTGTAAGCAAAACCTATATCGGTTTTCCAGAAGCTTACTGTTTCATCAAGAGTTTCAATATCAAAACTAATTGGTTCACCAACAAGAGTTATAGTTTCTTTTTCAAATTCCTGTGAAAAGAAACGAAGGGATAAACCGGCAGAAAAATCTTTAGAAATTTTATATGAGTATCCTAATCCAAATAACTCTTTATAATTAAATTTCACTTTCAGAGATTGTATTGTGGTATCATTTGTGGTAATAGTTTCGCCTGTTGAAAAGAAAAATTCTTTCTGATAGCCGGGAGTATATCGACCGGTTATGGAATGATTATTAATTGACTTAGCTAATGAAATTGAATAAATGTTTGTACCTACTTTATTTGAAAATTCAGCTCCATAAGAAAATGAAAAGCCCCAGTCATTTAAATTGGAAAGGTAAGATGGATTACTTTCAAGGCTGAATGTTGGCGTTGTCAAGCCACCGGATAATGATTGATAACCATTAAACCCAAAAGAGTTTTGGGAATATATTTTTGTTACGCTGAGCATAATCAAAAAGAAAATTGCTGATAAATATTTCAAGGTATATCTAATACTATACTGTGTATGCTTTGTGCCGAAATAAATAACAAATTATCTTGTTTGCCGTCAAGTTTTTCTTCTGCACGGACAAGTGTGAAAACAATTTTTGCAAATCTATTAAGAGGCAGTTTATTTAATAATCTGCCCGGGACAATGAATTCACCGTCATCGGCTGTTTTGATTTTATAAACCGGAATTGAAAAAAAATGACCCTGTTCAATCAATCCTATAATTAATACTACTCTTCCGTTGTGCCCGGCATTCCAATGCAATACAGCTTTTAAATCATGCGAATTTTTGTGCCCATTTAACAAAACACTTCCTGTTATTTCTTTAGGAGTTTGAATGGGAAACATAACAGAATCACCAGACCAAAATGTCAATTTAAAGTTGGTTGAAGAGTTATAAGGAAATGTGTACGGATCAACTATTCCACTCCAAAGAAAATATTTCTTCCCGATAGTCGTTTCTCTCAGCATTCCACCGTCATGATATCTTATTTTATGATCAACCATTCTTGCTCTTATTCCATCAAAATAAACCAAACCGGGCATCTGGGTTTCATATGCAATCACCTGGCTACTGGAATTATAAATTGGTTTTGATTTATCAAAAAAGAATGCCTGTGCAAGTGAATAATCCTTAGTACTTCCGTTCGCAGTTATTTTGACACCTGTTAGTGAAATAAGATTGACAAGGTCAGGGTTTGAAAAATCCTGTGTAACTCCTGAAGTATCAACACCGCTGGTATAATAATTTTCACTTGCCGGATCGTTCAGCAATTCAAAATTAGTTCCTTCATCCGGATTTTGCACCAGTTCTGTAGGTGCAGGTTTATCACACCCTTCAAGAACCAGAGCCAGCGCAATCAAAAAAGCACAATATGTAAATAATTTTTTCATTTTGTTAAAATTTATATTTGAACTTAATTATAAGCAATAATATTATTCCCTTCAAAAATAAATCCCCCTCCCTGAGCGATAAAGGGAGGGGTTGTGGAGAGGATGCGTGAAGGGAATTCCTACTGTTAATGAAACTTAATTATGTACGGAATACCCCATGTTTCTGATTCCACAGGAGCTGCATCATCATTCAGTACCTGTCCTGGAATTGAATTTATTACAGCATGGAAGAATCCGGGGAACTGATGAGCAGTAAATGTTTGTTCATAAACCTTATCATACCCGTTTCCATTTGGTGTTGATGAAACCAGTTCAAAGAGTTTCTTTGCTCTCTGGTGGCACCAGCGGTTAGCTCCGTAAACCAGCGACACATAATCTTCTTCTTCATAACCGCTATATAATTCTACTCTTATTGTTACATCTTGTCCAGGTGCAATAATCGGGATTCGTCTCCACCATCCCCAGCCTCTTTTCAGGTAATAGTCATTTGGAGATTCTATTACAAGTGTATCACCGTTTGGCAGAAATACAGTTACTTTTTGTAAATTGATATTCGGGCTTTGTGTTCCGCCTTCAGGTAAGGATATTGCAGCAATTACCCAGTTTTTTCTTGGGATATCTGTATGATTAATTTTAACAAAAATTACATTTCGTGTTACAGTTGAAGCAAATGGTTTTTGAATAACAGTATCAGGTTCAACAGCATTGGAATCATAGGAAGCTGCAATCATCAAAGTACCTTCGAATTGTTTGGTAACTGTTCCGTACGCAGTATCTCCCTGGATATCAACTGAAAAGTTTAAGTTAACCAGGCTGGCTTCAACTCCAACTCTGAACGGATAAATAGTCTCCTGAATTTTCCCAAGTGCTTCTGTGAAACCATCTTCATTATAATTATAGTCAAATGAAGAAAGAGATGAATCCTCTTCAACAAGTGCTTTCATAGCTTCACGGTCTGTTTCGGTGCCCGGATCTGTAATTGAATTATCCTGACAACCCATCAGGACAAAGCCTAGCGAAAGAGCAAAAAGCAAAACAAAATTTTTCCAGGTCATTTTAGTAGCTCCTTTTTGTTAGTATTTTTTATTAATTCCTTCTCTTCCTCTCATCTGTTCTTTACAATTGTAAATTTTGTGCCATGCTCAAAAGTTTTAATTTGTTTTAATAATCAATGTTTTTTATAAAAAATTTTGCATGGAAAATCATCGTTTCTGCATGGTTCCGGATTTTCCATGCTTTTATAAAATTTTAATTTCGTACCAAATGTTTTATTAAAAGGTTATTTTTAGGAAACAAAGTTTCAATAGAAATCGATTTAAATATTGTTAATCATAAATCTTAATGAGGGGTGAATGAAGACCAAAATTGTACTGCTTTTTTTATTAATTATTTCTGAAATAGCGCTCTCACAAGCATTGCCCTTCGGACGTACAGTTCTTTTTGCAGGTTCAGGAAACTGCGAAGGATGTCATTCTGCTGAACCAGGTGACACAGTAATGATTCATAACGGAGTTGATGTTTCACCGATTTCTTACTGGCGTTCAACAATGATGGGAAATGCAAGTAAAGATCCATTCTGGAGAGCAATAGTTGCTGAAGCAGTTCACAGGTTTCCACAACTGCAGGAAGTAATTGAAACAACTTGCCTTAGATGTCATGCCCCAATGGGATATACAGAAGCGATATATAACGGACAAACCTATTATTCAATGGATGAACTCCGGCAGGATCCGATTGCTAACGATGGTGTGAGCTGTACGGTTTGTCATCAAATAAATCCCTCGAACTTTGGTTCTCAAGATTCTTACAGTGGACACTACAATATTCCCCCGGATAGTATTATTTACGGACCTTATGCAAACAGCGATACCACTTACATGCCATTTGTTGTTAATTATTATGTTCAACAAGGACCCCATCTTGATCAGTCTGAACTTTGTGCAACCTGCCATACTTTATTTACGCCTTACCTGGATAACCAGGGAAACATCGTCGGAGATTTTCCGGAGCAGACTGCCTACCTTGAATGGAAGAATAGTATTTATCCTTCTCAGGATATTAAATGCCAGACCTGCCATATGCCCATTATTACGGACCCAATGAGAATTGCTGCTTATGGTGGATATCCGTGGAGGACACCATTCTGGAAGCATACTTTTGTAGGTGGTAACATATATATGCTTCAAATGTTAAGAGACAATATTGATTCACTTGGAGTAACTGCGTCTGTAGAAAATTTTGATTCCACAATTGCGCGTGCAGAAGCCTTTGTGAATGAAAAAGCTCTGAATCTTTCAACTGAAACAGAAGAACAAAATGATTCATTAATTATTAAAGTTAAGCTTGAAAATCTCGCTGGTCATAAATTGCCTACAGGCATTCCTTTCAGAAGAATGTGGATTCATTTAAAAGTGCAGGAACAAAGCGGACCGGTTATTTTTGAATCAGGCAACTGGGATGCTGATGGAAAAATATTTGGTTACGATTCAGATTATGAACCGCACTACCAAACAATTATTTCTGAAGACCAGGTACAGGTTTATGAAGGAGTTTTTGCAGATGTTGATGGAAATGTAACCCATACGCTTTTAAGAGCAGCAGAGTTTTTAAAAGATAACCGCATTCCACCTAAAGGTTTTACAACTCAGCACATCAGCTACCAGGACAGCACGGAAATTTATGGCAATGCACTTAATGATCCGGATTTTAATAAGGACGGAAGTACAGAAGGAACGGGAAGTGATATAATTACTTACAAAATGCAGGTTCAGCAAAGCACACAATATCAAATTACTACTGAAGTTTGCTTCCAGACTATTAAGCCTGAAGTTGTTGACACTATAAGAATAATTAATGAGCCGGATATAAACAGCTTTGTAAATATGTATGATGCTCTTCCAAATATTCCCTCAATAATAAAATCAGATATTACGGATATTGTAACCGGAGTAAAGAATGAAGTTAATAATCCGGAACAATTCTGTTTATCACAGAACTATCCAAATCCGTTTAACCCGACAACAACAATAAAATATTCAATCCCCGGTGTCATTTCGATCCCGCCAGGGCGGGAGAGAAATCTTAACGTACAATTAAACGTTTATGATGTACTTGGCAATCAGGTTGCAACATTAGTAAACGAAGAAAAAACAGCCGGAAATTATGAAGTTGAATTTAATGCAACAGGCTTATCAAGCGGAATTTATTATTATAAATTAACTGCGGGAAATTATTCTGAAACGAAGAAGATGATACTGTTAAAATAACCGGATTGTCATCTTGATTCTGTCATTCTGAGCGGAGCGAAGAATCTTAACCCCGGTTCACCGGGGGTTTTTATTTTCTTTTTTAACCTATTGACTTTTTACTTATTAAAGAGGTTATAGTGCATTCATTGTTTTACCAACATAGACCAGGTGTTGAATGAACATAATTCTTATCTTCGATTTGGTTTAACATAAATTCTGCAACATCTTCACGAGAAATACTAACAGTGTAAATATAATTTCCAACTTTTGAACCGTGGCGATATTTCCCTTTTGCTTTTTTGTTATTCAGTGCTCCAGGTCTAACAATTGTCCAATCTAGAGAACTTGATTTGATTACTGATTCTTGTTTTCTTTTATCCCAAAAGTAAAATGGTAGAATAAATGGTATTACAAAAAAAGAATAATAAAGACCCATTTTCCCAATACTTTCCCCAAGTCCGAGTGAAGTTTCGCAGATAAATCGTTTGACTTTATTCTCTTGCATAGCCTCAATTATATTACTTGTTCCTTTTGAAAGAATCTTTGTCGGGTAAAACCATCTCTTATGACCCAATGCACATAGCACAACGTCTTGACCAATAACTGCTTTTTTTAATGATTCAATATCTAGGACGTTGCCTTCGATTACTTTCAAGTTGGGGTGAGTAATTGAGACTTTTATAGAATTACGAGCAAATGCAGTAACAAAATGACCACGTTCAAGAGATTTCTTAACCAACTGCTTTCCAGTACCCCCAGTTGAACCTATGATTAATATATTCATATTATTTCCTTCTCTTGCACTATAACGGCGTTGCCGATAACCCGCCGCTGAACGGTTTACGGCGATTATAAATTGATTAACTGATAATGTTATTTACTAAGAACAATGAACAAAAAACTAAATAAATACAAACTGCAAATACCAAGACCGACGGAAGCGTTCGGCTTGATTGGCGGGTTATACAAAATTCTTTTATATGAGATAGTAGAATTAATTGGTTTCTAAATTTGCTTCATATATTTATATAAGTATAATTCAAAGAGATTATCTTTTTATTCAACTCTTGATATTGATTTGATTACATTTTCCTTAAAGATCGAATCATCAGGCCGACTACTCCTAAATACCATAACCCGGTAAATATTCCAACGTGAGGAAATCCGTGAACATACGGCGGATCGGGAAAATAGTATATGTTCGCACCGAGAAGAGGAACAATTGACACAAAGATACCAGCCCATCCTATGATTTTACCAAAACGTAAATCTCTAATTAAATTAATAGCAAAAAATAAAGTACCAAGCCCAATAAAAACATCAAATGAAACATCTAGTCCAAGTACTACATCCCAGATTCTATGCTTGAGTAGAGTACTTAATTGCTCGTCTGGTACTGGCGCCGTCGAATAATTGATTGCAAGTTGTACGATTATCATCGAAGTGACCAATGCCCCCGCTAATGAATTAAAAATTGGCGCCAACTTAATTGTTGGTGTATAACGACGAACTTGTAAAATTTGAGAAAGGGCAATGCTTGCTATTGCAAGTGCTGGTCCAAAGCTAGCTCCAAGAATTAATTGAGGTATGCGCGGTAGATCCACTAAGGTCATAACTGGATAGACAATACAAGCAATAATGCCCGCAGCAATGCCAATTCTGGTCCAACTTTTAATATTATCCACATTTGGATGGCTAACAACTGTTTCTTCGAACATTGTATATTCCTCCTAGACAAATTGAAAGTTTGTATAACGGTGTTGCCGATAAGCGGCGCCCCAGATTTATCCGCCGAAGTTTTAACGTAGGCGGGACAATAATGCCACTTAAAAAACAACCGCCAAAGATTAAGCAAACTGTGCTTAACTTTTATCGTAAGCGCAGTTTGCAACAATGTTATTTAATAGAACTACCTTTAACAAGTTAGCCGAAACGGAACGACTAACTATTAAAATTATAAAATGCCAAATGCGAACTCGCGGTCAGATGTTATGTTTAAAAAGTCTCAGAGATTGATTTGATTTGTTTATCATTTCATAGGAGACTTAAAAATGAACCATATATCTTTTTCTAACCTGCATTTCTTTATCGGCGTTGATACTCACCTTAAAAGCTGGAGAGTAACAATAATAAATTCCGGTATTGAACTAAAAACTTTTTCGATGAATCCATCTCCGGTTGAACTTTTTAATTACCTAACAAAAACATTATCCCGCAGGAACTTATCAAATTGTTTATGAAGCCGGCTTCTGTGGCTTTTGGCCCCAGAGAAAATTTACTGAACTTGGTATTGACTGCATTGTTGTTAATCCTGCTGATATTCCTTCTTCCAATAAAGAAAAAGTCGTTAAATCAGATCCGTCTGATTCCCGCAAGCTTGCACGTGAACTTGAAAATGGTTCTCTCAGGTCAATCTATATTCCTGATATTTATTCAGAACAGCTTCGTTCACTTATGCGCCTTCGCTTCCGGCTTTCTCAGCAGCAGACAAGAATTAAGAACAGGATTAAAATGCTTCTCTATAATTACGGCATCATTATTCCCAAAGAACATCTGACTAACTCCCGCTGGTCCGGTTACTTTATTCACTGGCTTAAGTCTGTTAAGCTCTCATCCTCTGCGGGTCAGTTTACTCTGAATAATCTTCTTCTGCAGTTAGAGCAGATCAGGGAACATCTTAAAAATGCTCTCAGGCAATTAAGAGAAGAATCAAAATGCGAAAGCATATCTTCCGTTATCTCTTCGCTTTGTTCTGTCCCCGGTATTGCCTTTATTACTGCAATGACCTTTTACACAGAAATAATAGACATCAGACGTTTCAAGAAATTTGATGAACTCTGCAGCTTCGTTGGTCTTGTGCCTTCTGTTTATTCTTCCGGTGAAACTGAATACACCAGAGGAATATCTTTTCGCCATAACAAATTCCTTCGTCCGCTTATTATTGAGGCTGCCTGGACTGCCGTAAGAAAAGACCCTGCTCTTACTTTAAGATTTAATGAACTGATTAAACAAATGCCTAAACAAAAAGCCATAATCCGTATTGCAAAGAAACTACTCAGGAGGATCAGACACGTTTGGTTGTACCAGGATAGCTATGTTAGATCTTTAGTTGCTTAACTAACTATTCCTTGTTCAGTAGTTCAAAGAACAATAACTGAAAGAATTACAATTTTTCAGGCGGGGACTGTTTACTCAACCCTGCTCATACGGGCTCACGAAGTCCCAACAGATTACTATACGAAGATAGTAACTGTAAATGAGTTTTCGGTCAGATTACAGCCCCGCCATATTTTAGTTTTTGAAAGACATAATGCAGTCCCGATTTTATCGGGAACTGTTAATAACAGATTAATTCTCTTAGTTAAAATATTTTTAAGAACAACTCTCAACCACTTGACTTTTTACATAACGGGTTGATTGGCTTGTTATAAAAACATTTTATCTCATCAATATCATTTTTTTAGTTTCGGAATAATTACCAGCTTTTATACGATATATGTAAACTCCGCTTGGTAAATTATTTGAATTGAATTGGATTTTGTGAATGCCTTTTGATTTATATTCTTCAACTAAAGTTGCTATTTCTTTCCCAAGTATATCATATACTACAATTTCTACAAAAGTGTATTTCGGAATTTTATATTCAATGAGAGTAGAAGGGTTAAAGGGATTCGGGAAATTTTGGGATAACGAAAAATCATTTATTACAAAATTCTCATTTTCATCTACACTGACGATATTTGAATAATAGGCAGAAATATTATTTGTTATTATAGCTACAGTAAAATCATTAGCATATTGAAATAAAATATCTCCATCACCACTCATCCATTGATTATTATACCAAATTTCACAGTATGCATTTTCAATAAAATTAAATTCGTTGTAGGTATAGAATCGTCTTATTTCGTTTAACCAACTATTAGCATTCCAAACTTTATCAATCTGTGCAATTTGATTATGATTTGCATCGTTTACTATTTCTCGTTTCAAAAATTTAATCCAGGATATGCCATTCCAACTACTAACAACAAGCGAATCTAAATCAACTTGATTTTCCGAATAGTAAAAAACAGTCTTTTTATCATTTTGCCAATCATTATTTACCCACGTCTGGAATAATATAGAGTCTCTTTTGTTTTGCACTGAATAATAATTTGATACTAATAACCAATTTTGCCAATTATTATTTATCCAGTCTTCGGTTAAAGTAATCAATAAATTCTGATTTGTGTCATATTCATAATTACTGCGTGATGAATTTTCCCAGGAATTATTATTATAACTTTGAAACACGCTTTGAGAAAGCATTCCATTCTCATAACTATAATTAATTCTTGATAAAGAATCCCAATCATTTATGTACCAGCCTAAATTAATTTCTGTTATCAAATTATTTTGATTGTCATAAAACAAATCATTTTTTATACTGTTATCCCAACCCGAACCAAAATTATCCAAGATGAGCCATTCAGTTATTTTGTTGTTTTCATTATACTGGAATAGGAATTTTGAACTCGTGCCTTGAACAGATGTTGAGATTAAGCTATCCATTCTGATAAAATCTGAGCTTAATTTTTGTTCATAATCTGAAACTAAGTAATTATTTATAGAGAATGAATGATTAGAATAATTTCGATAATATGGTGATTGTGCAAATATCAAAGATGGGCAAACAATTACCAAAAATAATAAAAAAATAAGTATGATTTTTATTTTCATTTCAACACCAAGAATGTTTTTATAACGGCATTGTGCCTAAGCCGAAGCCCAGAACAACAATTTTAATTATTTAAATTAATTTGTATTCACAACAAACATTTTTAACAGTATACCCTTTAACAAAAAAGATTACACGGGACGACTACCTTTTAAACAGCACAAAAGCCGAATGCGAAAAGGCTTTCGGCTGCACGTGATATTTCCAATAAGTAAAAAGTTAAGTTTATCCATAAACCTTAATTTAACTTTTGGAGGTATCATATGTTTTACACAGGCATCGATCTTCATAAATTTACTTCTTACCTGACCACTGTTGATTCTTCAGGTGCTATTGTTAAACAGGAAAACCTGAAGAATGTTGCTCATAATTTTGTTCAATACTTTAAGTCCATACCCGGCGAACATAAAGCTACTGTTGAATCTACTATGACCTGGTACTGGTTAAATGATCTTCTCTCCTCTATGAACATCTCCCTTATTCTTGCTCACGCTAAATATGTTAAGGCTATTGCTTATGCTAAAGTTAAAACAGATAAAGTTGACTCGCATACTCTTGCTCAGCTGCTTCGTATGAACTATATTCCTGCTGCTCATAAAATCTCTGCCGAAAACCGACTGCTTCGTGATGCCCTCAGAGCCAGGCTTAAAATAGTTCAACGTCACACTTCTATTACTAATTCTATGCAGCTTCTTCTTGCTAAATATAACTTCGATTCTCCCACGCAACTATCCGGTATCCCCGAATTTCAATACAATCAACTTGCCGAAGTTGAAGCTCTGCTTAATGAACAAATGCTTAACCTTGAGAAGCAGCTTTATCCTTTTCTTATCCCTAATGATGATATTCAACGTCTTCTCTGGATCCCCGGTATAGGTAAAATGAATGCCTTTACTATCCTGCTTGAGGTAGATAACATAAACCGTTTCCCTGACGTTAAGAACTTCTTCTCTTATTGCCGACTTGTTCCTTCTGCCCGTAACTCTGGGGGTAAATCAAAACAACGAACTTCCAAAGATGGTAACAAATACCTGAAGGTTGCTTTCAGTGATGCCGCAGTTCACGCTATACAGTATTACCCGGTTATCAGAAATTACAACAACAGTTTAACAAGAAAGAAAAACAAACAAGTAGCTAAAACTATTATTGCCAAAGAGATTGCTGAGATTGTTTTTCACGTTCTGAAAAATAAAACTGATTTTAACAACACTTTCAAAGGTCGTCAGCTTGAACATAAGAAGTCTTTACAATGGCCGCGTGTTGTAAGCCCGTACGCATAACTGTCCTGATGTATCGGGACGCTGCGCTGGATTGGGAAACAACACGCTTGCCTTAAAAATATCTGGAATAGTCCCGATAAAATCGGGGCAGCCTTCACTTCTTTTGTGTTGGTAAGTCCGGAAAGAGGTTTGGTTGCCATCTGGTAATTGAATAGATATTATCGGCAGTAGTTGTTATTAGAATCAGAAGATCATTATATCAAAGAACTTTTTTTAACAAACTATTTTTGTACAGGATTTTTATTACCTATTGACTTTTTACTTATTAAAGATGTTAGGCAGTATTTTTTTAGTTTAACCTATTTTATTGTATTTCTTTCTATTACATTTTTCGCACAGCAACTGTAGATTACGATAAGTGTTTGAACCACCTTTTGAAAATGGAATAATGTGGTCAAACTCTAAATGAATATTACTTCCACAGGTTACGCATTTGCCGCCGTCCCTATTCCATACTGAATCTTTTACTTTCTGTGATATCCTTCTTGATAAAGCATCTGAAATAGTGCTAATATTTTGTGGTAATTTATATACTGTATCTAAATCTCTTATATCTGCTCCACGTTCAAGTGCAGCAACTATTTCATTCTCCTTGAACTCAAGTAATTGGTCATAACCTAAGTCTAATACCTTTTGTAAAGAAACTTTATGAAGTGCTTCGGCTTCATCTATTTTATCATCATTTCTATACATTCTAAAAAACTGTTTATTAAGAATATCTCCAATTTCATCAAAACGATATTTATAAAAATCACCTTCTTTTATTTTGAATATTAATTTTAAGTATTGAATATTTTTCAATTCACTTTCAGTTATGATGTGGTCATTCAAAATTAAATTTATATATACAATTAGAACATCAAGAAGCTCTTCTTTAATATCTTCTAATTTTTTAATCTCATATTTCTCTAATATTTCATCTAAATGTTTCTTATCAAGGGTAGTGTTATAAACTAATTCAATAATTTCATTTATATAATCCCTAAAGCTTTCGATGGATAATATTATACCAAAAGCTTCGTGAAGTTCTAAATCATTTTCTAAAGGTGATTTTATTTCCATATTCAACCTCGATTATTTATACTGCCTAACGACGTTGCCGATAACCCGCCGCCCAAAACAGCAATGCTTAACTTGCAACGAATTTTATAATGTGTAGCCGCCATTAACTTTCCGCACAATGGCAGCGACCTAACCTACATACATAAACTACTTAGAACAAAATGCCAAACGAAAACACAAAACTTAAAAATAGCACCTAACCCAAACCGTTTCGGCGGTCAGATGTTATGTTAAAAAGTCTCATCAATTAATTTTCATCTGAGAATTAATTTAATAAATAAAGGAGACTTAATATGAAAGCCATAACATTTTCTAATCTGCATTTTTTTATCGGCATCGATACTCACCTCAAGCAATGGAAAGTTACTATCCGTAACTGTGGTATCGAGCTTAAAACTTTTTCAATGAATCCTTCTCCGGATGAACTTCATAAGTACCTTAACAAACACTATCCCAACGGAACTTACTTTGTTGTTTATGAAGCCGGATTCTGCGGATTCTGGCCTCAAAGAAAATTTACTGAACTTGGTATAAACTGCATAGTTGTTAATCCTGCAGATGTTCCTTCTTCCGGTAAAGAAAAATCAGCTAAATCCGATCCTGTTGACTCCCGTAAGCTTGCACGTGAACTTGAAAATGGCTCACTTAAAGCAATCTATATTCCTGATCTCTATGCTGAGCAGCTTCGTTCTTTGATGCGCCTTCGCTACCGTCTTTCTCAGGGTCAAACCAGAATTAAGAACAGAATTAAAATGCTTCTCTATAATTATGGAATTTCAATTCCAAAAGAACACTTAACCAACTCCCGATGGTCCGGTTATTTTATCCATTGGTTAAAATCCGTTAAGCTTTCTTCTTCTGCCGGACAGTTTACCCTGGACAATCTTCTTGAACAGTTAGAGCAAACAAGAGAACATCTTAAGAAGATACTCAGAGAACTAAGAAAAGAAGCTAAACAGGAAAATATATCTTCTGTTATTAACTCTCTTACATCTGTTCCGGGTATTGCTTTCATTACTGCAATGAGTCTCTATACAGAAATAATTGACATCAAACGCTTCAACACCTTTGAACAGCTTTGCAGCTTTGTTGGTCTGGTTCCTTCTGTTTATTCATCCGGTGAAACTGAATACACAAGAGGAATATCTTTCCGTCATAACAAGTTTCTTCGTCCATTGCTTATTGAAGCTGCCTGGACTGCCGTAAGGAAAGATCCTACTCTTACTTTAAGATTTAATGAACTCAATAAACAGATGTCTAAGCAAAAAGCCATTATCCGTATTGCCAAAAAACTATTAAGAAGAACAAGACACGTTTGGATAAACCAGGATAGTTACGTTAAAGCTTTGGTTGCTTAATTAAGATACTTTGCCAATAGTTCAAAGAACAATTCTCCATAAAAATTAAGGAGAAGCAAGCTAAAAGAAATTTTCTTTTTTCAAGGGCGAGGACTGTTTCCTCAAGCCTGCTCACAGAACCTGTGGTTCGACAGTCATCCCGATAATTTACCGGGAGCTGTAAGTGAGTTTTCGGTCAGATTACAGCCTCGCCATTATATAGTTTTTGAATGACATAATGCAGCCCCAGCTAATCGGGGACTGTTAATAACAGATTGATTCTTTTAGTTAAATATTTTTAAGAACATTTACTCAAGCTCTTGACTTTTTACATAACGGTCTTGAGCGGCGGGTTAGGCAGTAATCGTAATTAATCATAATCAGCTATCCTAGCACCATACCTTATCGAACTCGGAGTTCTACTGCCATAATAAACACTGATTTCAAATCTGGATTTTTTACCAGCATAAATAACATCTATATAATCAAAACTTTGCTTTGTATTATTATCATATTTATCTGAAACAGTTCCTATTACTTTTACATTGCGTACAGTCCGTCCTAAATTATTTACAACAATTCCTTTTACTTTTATAGAGTAATCGTCAAATACTGCATCTAAATTGGTTATTTTTAATTTGGTTAATTCGTCAGTCATATTACTTAGTTCAACTAAATACTTTACTGTCGGATCATTTGAAGACAGCAATATTGTTTTTAACGAATCTGCTTTTTCAGTATCATTATTTTTAACAAAACTTCGCCATAAATTATATTTATCCATATCATCTAGTTTAGTACTAAGCTTATAATAGGATATGGCTTCGGAAAATGAATCTTGTTCATAATATAATTTAGCAATGTGAATATATAATTCATCCTTTGTATCTACATCATTTGTGTAATCAAGGGATTTTTTAAGAGTCTCAATAGATTTATTTATATCCCCGTAGTTAGAATATATTTCTGCAATTTCAATATTCGCTTTGCTTTTTATTGACGCTGATAAATTTGATTGCATAAATTGATTTAGATAGCTTATTAAATTTTCTTTGTGGCTGTATTCATATTTTCTTGTTTCCGAAATATAAGTCTTTTGCGTAGACGCAATTGAAGAGATACAAATCGATGAAAATTGTTCATCAACTTCTGTACTATCACTGTATTGTTTTTTGAAAGCCAAATAATATTTTAGTAATTGTGATACTTTTGATGAGTCGGGAGATTGTGCTATTGGTTTTGTAATATTTCTTAACGAATCTGAAAATTCAATTAAGTCAACATCGAATTTTAGGTCACTATTTTTGTAGTATGATTTAAACTGTTTCGTAAAATCTGAAATACTAAAAGTAGTATCACACCCAATGCTGAAAACCCAATAAAATGCATTGTCTGAAAGATCGTTTTTATCATCGACAATAAGATTAAAATTACTAATTGCTTCTTCAACTAATTTATTTTCACATTTTTTACCGTCGATTTCCTTTTCCATTTTTATTTGTTTGAGTATATCACTTTCAGTATTTAATAAGGCTTGTTTTACTGAAATCCATTGGCTATAACTTAATATTGCATTGAAGAAAAGTTCTTCAGATAAAACATCATCAGAATCCAATATTTTAATTCTTTCGAAAGTTTTTTGTAATTCTTCCACTAGTGATGAAGTGAATGAGGGAATGTTAATAAATTTAGATTTTCTTGGATTTAGAAAATTCTCGATTTTATAGTCTGGGAAAAGTTGATTACGCTGAACTTCGAAAAGCAAATGATAAGCATCAATATTTTTAGGATTATTTTTTATTTCTTGATTTAATTTCTCAGAAGCATTTGCCCAATCTTTAAGTTCAATAAATGATTTTGCATCTTTGATTTCTTGAGACTCACAACCAATGATAATAATTAGTAACGAAATAACGATAAATATTTTTTTAATCATTTTTGACCTCTTATTTACTGCCTAACGACGTTGCCGATAACCCGCCGCCCAAAACAGCAATGCAGATTAAAACGACTAAGCCAATAATTTAGCAAACTGCACTTATCTTTCTTTGCAAGTGCAGTTTGCAACAATGTTAATTAATAGAGCAACTTTGAACAACTAACTTAAAACGGAATAACCAACCCAAGAATTTTAGAAAATCCGAATGCGAAAAGGCGGTCGGGTTGATTGGCTGGTTAGCTAACGTTTTACTTATCTAAATAAATATTTAATTGAGCTTCTCTTTTACTTATCCTTTGGCTTCTTTGATAAAGGTCATCGATCAAACTATTCTCAAATCCATATTCTTGGCGTAATAAATCTTTTAATAACTCTCTATCGAAAACAGGAACATCTTTAGGTGCCAAATAAATTACTTTACCACCATTACATTTAATTCCGCCTTTAGCTTCTTCGAATATTTCTAATTTTAATTGAAGCATATCATCTTCAATCGTCTTGATTTGTTTTTTTAAGTCTACTAATTGTTGGGAAAGATTAAGCAGTTGTTGTTGGTCCATAGTGTTACCGTATTTTATTTATAAATAATAGATAGAATCGCACCGAGGTAAAGTAAAATTGTAATTATTGCTTGAGTAAAATGAGACCAGTTACGTAATAATTTCCCCATCCTTTTATGAGATTGAGTTATTTTAGTTTTTAGTTCTTGGGGGAATTCTGAATCTGATAATAATTGCATTTTTCTTTCATAATGAATTGCAATTTCTCTGTCCAAATTGTGCGCTCGCCCAATACCAACGATAAACCATAGATGCAATAGACTTATCAGACCTCCTATAATTATAGTTCCTATAAGATAATTATGGTTGATTGTTTCAGATTCACTAGTAATTATTATACTTATAAATGCAGCAAATGCAGTCCATAGTGCAAATGTAAATTTGAATTCATATTGACGTCTAACATTAAAATTTTCCCACGCACCTTTCCAAAGTGTTGCTAAGGCATCAAATTTATTTTTAGAATTAGTATCCATCTTTTATGATAGTTAGCTAACGAAGTTGCCGCTAACCGGCAGCCCAGAACAACAATGCCGAATAGAAGCAACTACTTTTATTTATAAAAATGTTTCTTAGAACAACCTACCTTAAAAAGCAACTTAACTTTATAGACGCAACTTTATAATTTTACAAATGCCGCACTGAAAACGCTGTCCGTGTTGAGCGGCGTGTTATAAGCGCTTTTAAATTTGTTTTATTTTCACCATCTCTCAATGTCTAGTATAAGCAGTAGTTTTAATACTGTTTATACATTGTTGTAGGACGTTATTTTTAGTCAAAGTTAATTCCCGCAATAGTTTATTTGTTAACAGTAAAACTGAATACATCAGGTCTTGCATAATGCCCAACTACATCAAACCTGCGTTTTGCAGCAATGATTTCACTCAAATCGATATCTGCGTATAGGATAAATTCTTTTGAATCTATAGGGCCAGAAATTATTTCACCTTTTGGATTAATAATGCAACTCTGCCCTTTACTTATCCATTCTATCCCTTTTGAGTATATCGTTTTTAATTCTTCGGGTAAATCATCTATACGTAAGGTCATACAGTTGCTTATAACAAATAAGCCACCCTCTCTTGCAATATGCCGCATACTTTCCAACCAATCATCACCTTGATCCCAAGTTGGAGAAGCAAGTATTTGAGCTCCAGATTCATAAATTGCATTTCGTGCCAAAGGCATAAAATTTTCCCAACATATTAAGCCACCAATTTTCCCAGCGGATGTGTCATAGGATTTAAGTGTACTGCCATTTCCTTGCGCCCATATTAACCTTTCACAATTTGTGGGCATTAATTTTCTATGTTTCCCAAGTATTTCACCAGCATCATCTATAAAAAGAATTGTGTTATAAAGGCTGGAATTACTAGTCTCGGAGTTTCGTTCGTTCATCCCCATTACTACATTAATATTTGCTGACTTTGCCGCTTCAGAAAGTCTTTTAGTTGTATTGTCGGGAATTGATACCGCATTCTCTACTAACTTAACATATAGATTGTTTAGTTGTCCAGTTTGGTTGGCAGGGATATACCATACCCAATCCGGATAACCGGAAATAAACGCTTCGGGAAATACAAGTAACTTTGCTCCATTCTTTCCGGCATCTAAAATAGCTGAACATGCTTTGTCAACCGTTTTTTCTTTGTTTAAAAATACTGGTGTAAGTTGAGCTGCTGCTATTTTTGTTTTTTTAATCATGTTGTTCCCTTTTTCTAATTGCCTGCTACGTTTGTATATATTCCATTGCTCTTATCTGTCCAAATTAACGGTAAAAGAACTATTGTTTATATTTTTCTTTTTTACAATTATACTAATTTTGTTCAAGATAAATCATCAATAGGGTATGACTTGTTTTATTTTTGAGCTTATAACGGCGTTTTGCCTAAGCCGCTGCCCAGAACAGACGGTTTAGATTAATTAAAAAGAATTATGATTAGAAAAATATTTCATAGGAGAATAACTTTAAGCAAGAAACTTGAACGAAGACAACTAAGCCGAGAAACTGAAAAACCGATGGAATAGAAGCAGTCAGATGTTATGTTAAAAAGTCTCATCAATTAATTTTCATCTGAGAATTAATTTAATAAATAAAGGAGACTTAATATGAAAGCCATAACATTTTCTAATCTGCATTTTTTTATCGGCATCGATACTCACCTCAAGCAATGGAAAGTTACTATCCGTAACTGTGGTATCGAGCTTAAAACTTTTTCAATGAATCCTTCTCCGGATGAACTTCATAAGTACCTTAACAAACACTATCCCAACGGAACTTACTTTGTTGTTTATGAAGCCGGATTCTGCGGATTCTGGCCTCAAAGAAAATTTACTGAACTTGGTATAAACTGCATAGTTGTTAATCCTGCAGATGTTCCTTCTTCCGGTAAAGAAAAATCAGCTAAATCCGATCCTGTTGACTCCCGTAAGCTTGCACGTGAACTTGAAAATGGCTCACTTAAAGCAATCTATATTCCTGATCTCTATGCTGAGCAGCTTCGTTCTTTGATGCGCCTTCGCTACCGTCTTTCTCAGGGTCAAACCAGAATTAAGAACAGAATTAAAATGCTTCTCTATAATTATGGAATTTCAATTCCAAAAGAACACTTAACCAACTCCCGATGGTCCGGTTATTTTATCCATTGGTTAAAATCCGTTAAGCTTTCTTCTTCTGCCGGACAGTTTACCCTGGACAATCTTCTTGAACAGTTAGAGCAAACAAGAGAACATCTTAAGAAGATACTCAGAGAACTAAGAAAAGAAGCTAAACAGGAAAATATATCTTCTGTTATTAACTCTCTTACATCTGTTCCGGGTATTGCTTTCATTACTGCAATGAGTCTCTATACAGAAATAATTGACATCAAACGCTTCAACACCTTTGAACAGCTTTGCAGCTTTGTTGGTCTGGTTCCTTCTGTTTATTCATCCGGTGAAACTGAATACACAAGAGGAATATCTTTCCGTCATAACAAGTTTCTTCGTCCATTGCTTATTGAAGCTGCCTGGACTGCCGTAAGGAAAGATCCTGCTCTTACTTTAAGATTTAATGAACTCAATAAACAGATGTCTAAGCAAAAAGCCATTATCCGTATTGCCAAAAAACTATTAAGAAGAACAAGACACGTTTGGATAAACCAGGATAGTTACGTTAAAGCTTTGGTTGCTTAATTAAGATACTTTGTCAATAGTTCAAAGAACAATTCTCCATAAAAATTAAGGAGAAGCAAGCTAAAAGAAATTTTCTTTTTTCAAGGGCGAGGACTGTTTCCTCAAGCCTGCTCACAGAACCTGTGGTTCGACAGTCATCCCGATAATTTACTGGGAGCTGTAAGTGAGTTTTCGGTCAGATTACAGCCTCGCCATTATATAGTTTTTGAATGACATAATGCAGCCCCAGCTAATCGGGGACTGTTAATAACAGATTGATTCTTTTAGTTAAATATTTTTAAGAACATTTACTCAAGCTCTTGACTTTTTACATAACGGCTTGAGGCAATTGTTAGGCAACATTAATTATTTTTATCACGATATTTTTTTAGTAATTCGATAGCTTGACTTAATCCTAACTTTGCAGCTTTTTCCAAATCTATCAAAGCACCGTCTTCATCACCTAAAAAATATTTTGCTCCAGCACGATTAAAATATGCCGTTGCATAATTGGGGTCCAATGCTATGGCTTTTGTAAAATCCTCAATTGCTTCTGATCTATTTCCCAAATCATTTTGTGCCCCACCTCGATTTGAATATGATTCGGGTAAATTCGGATTTAGTTCAATAGCCTTTGAAAAATATTCTATTGCCTCAGCTTTATTTTCTGATTCAGCTTTTATAGTTCCAATATTACAATATGCTTCGGAATGATTTGGATTAATTTCAATAACCTTTAAATAATCCTTCAATGCATCAGATGCATTTCCTAAATCATAATTTAAATTACCTCGCATATAATAAGCTTCAGCAAAATTAGAATCCAATTCAATTGATTTATTATAATCTTTCATTGCATTTTCATTATCGTCCAACATACTTTTTGCTAAACCACGATTATAAAAATACTGTGAAATGTTAGGATTGATTTTAATAGCCTCATTAAAATCTTTAATAGCATTTTCATAATCTCTTAACATTCGCCTTGCATATCCACGATTATTATAAGCTAAATGATGGATATGATTGATTTCAATTACTTTGCTATAATCAATTATCGCTTGTTTAAAATCTTTCAGTTTATTTACAGCATTTCCCCGTTTAAGATATACCTCTATCATATTTGGATTTATTTCTTTTGCTCGGTTATAATCTTCTAAAGCTCCGAAATAATTTTTTACTTTAAATTTTTCGTCTCCTCTTTTAAATATTCTTTTGCAGTACTTAATTCGGGTTCAATTCTTAGGAATTCTTTTATACTTTGGTAAGTATATTCATTTTTGTCATAATTATTGTCTAAAATTAAACCAAATTTGTAGTTGGTATCCTTAAGAGCAAAATAAACTAGTCTTAACAAGTCTTCACTTTGAAAAGGACTTACATCAAAAAAGATGTCTTTAATAAAAATACTCTTTACAGAATTTAAAGAATCAAGTAGAACGTTTGTGCAATCTAAGCTAAATTCAGTGAATTCATATTTTAAATAAATTTTATTTTCTGTTACATCATAAATTTTTTCACAATTAGGAATTTTTGAGAATAATTCTGCTGGAACGGGTTCTGGAAAATAAACACCTTGTGCTGAATAAAATGATTCAGAATTATTCATTGTTAACCTATATAATTAAAAAACATTTAACTCAGATATTAATCCATCTGCAATGGTGCCATAATGATCCATCCAACCATCAATCCCCATAAATTCATTCTCAATTCTTTTCATTCCTACTTTTAAATGAGCTAAATCATAAAAAGATTGATTGGGGAATGATAGTTTCTTTTTTTTATTTACATAGTATCTAAATTTTTGCCCATCTGGATCAATATTATGAAAATCATTTATTAATACCGTTACGTCAGAATTTATTTTTTCCTCAGATATACAATCTAATAGTGCAATTAACCAATTAAGAAGTTTTTGCAAACTATGTTCTTTATCTAGTAATTCCGATTTAAATTTTGAATATTTCTTAATTTCAAAACCTAAGTATTCAGACTTCTTATAAAATTCTTCCCCAATTCTTATCAATTCTTTTAAACTCAGTTCTATATAATGTCTATAATTAAAACATATTGGAAAGATTAAATCTTTGTCAGCATCATTACCTTTAATTGCAATATCTACCAAATAATCTGATGCTTTTAAATAAGATAAGGCATAAGTATAACCAGTAGTAAAGACACCGCCAATTCTTGAATTATTTGACCAGAATTTATCTGAAGAATCCTTAAATAATTTTAGTCTTTTTGCCATTTTTATTTTTTTGTTGCCTAACGACGTTGCCGATAACCCGCCGCCCAAAACAGCAATGCAGATTAAAACGACTAAGCCAATAATTTAGCAAACTGCACTTATCTTTCTTTGCAAGTGCAGTTTGCAACAATGTTAATTAATAGAGCAACTTTGAACAACTAACTTAAAACGGAATAACCAACCCAAGAATTTTAGAAAATCCGAATGCGAAAAGGCGGTCGGGTTGATTGGCTGGTTAGCTAACGTTTTACTTATCTAAATAAATATTTAATTGAGCTTCTCTTTTACTTATCCTTTGGCTTCTTTGATAAAGGTCATCGATCAAACTATTCTCAAATCCATATTCTTGGCGTAATAAATCTTTTAATAACTCTCTATCGAAAACAGGAACATCTTTAGGTGCCAAATAAATTACTTTACCACCATTACATTTAATTCCGCCTTTAGCTTCTTCGAATATTTCTAATTTTAATTGAAGCATATCATCTTCAATCGTCTTGATTTGTTTTTTTAAGTCTACTAATTGTTGGGAAAGATTAAGCAGTTGTTGTTGGTCCATAGTGTTACCGTATTTTATTTATAAATAATAGATAGAATCGCACCGAGGTAAAGTAAAATTGTAATTATTGCTTGAGTAAAATGAGACCAGTTACGTAATAATTTCCCCATCCTTTTATGAGATTGAGTTATTTTAGTTTTTAGTTCTTGGGGGAATTCTGAATCTGATAATAATTGCATTTTTCTTTCATAATGAATTGCAATTTCTCTGTCCAAATTGTGCGCTCGCCCAATACCAACGATAAACCATAGATGCAATAGACTTATCAGACCTCCTATAATTATAGTTCCTATAAGATAATTATGGTTGATTGTTTCAGATTCACTAGTAATTATTATACTTATAAATGCAGCAAATGCAGTCCATAGTGCAAATGTAAATTTGAATTCATATTGACGTCTAACATTAAAATTTTCCCACGCACCTTTCCAAAGTGTTGCTAAGGCATCAAATTTATTTTTAGAATTAGTATCCATCTTTTATGATAGTTAGCTAACTATTACTTATAAGGAATTGGGGAGTGATTTCTTATCCTAATATAAATCTATCTTAAGTAAAATTATTTCTTTCAGGAATCGAAATCTTAATTTCCATTCCTAATATCATTCAAATAAATTTTTATTAAGATTTGGGTATTCTGTAGTTATCAGGATAATCACTCCCTGTTTATTTACCGCAAACTTCCTTATAATATTTGAACATTTCAACAAAAACTGTCAAAACAGCTAAAATTCTTCTGGATAACCTTTCCGGTTTTGGAAATGCCACCCGGAAGGTTCCGAGCCCTATTTCCGAAGTTGGAAACGAAAATGAGCCAAAAACGGGCTTTCCTTAATAAACAACGCTACCTGTATGTTCCGGGAAGCTCTGGAAAATGAATTAATGAAGAATATACACACACTAGCCAGGTGTATGGATTTTTTTGATCAGAGCTTTGTAAGGGACAGTCAGCCTGAAGAGGAAGAGGAACCGCGGTTCCTCCTACTCCGTAAAGTGAAATGAAAAGGGGCTCTGTGTGAGCCCCTTTTTTATTTTAAAATAATAATGCCTTCACCGGGGAAAGTGAAGGCATATAAGGAGAGAGGTTAAGATGTAATTAAGAACACTTTTACTATTCAGAACGTGTCATTAAAATGCGCTATTTAAAATTTGTTGCTGGCTTTTTCCAGTTGTACTGTTTTATTAATATTGTTTTTTTTCTCAGCCTGACTCTTGCCTGATTCATTACGGGAACCGCTGAGAAGCATTATTGAAAGCCCGATAAGAATTAAAGTATAAATTATTCTACCCATTTTCCCTTTTTTATTTTATTTAGTAATTAAAATTCAATAAAAAATATGTTCTTTGTTATAAGCTTTTTGTTCTATTTTAAAGTAAAATTTAGCCGGATTTGAGTCACGGAGAATAATAAAATAGAACAAATGAACTATTTAGTTATCGCAGCAGAAGGATTTATAAATATTGAATAAACGGATGATGAGACAGACAGATGATAAGACAGATAAGAAGTGGAGTGAAGATATTTTTCAATATCTCCACTCATAAAAAAATTAAATGTACGATTTTAAGTGTTCAACGTAATTAGCTGCACCGCCGGGCTGGTAACCTGTTTTAAGTAATACTTTTCCATCTTTATCAATTAATATGATCGTCGGGAATCCCTGTACACCATATCTTTGTGCAAGGGAGTTATTATACATCTTTGTTTCATTGGATTGTGGAATACTCTGTGGGAAATCTATTTTTACAAGTACAAGTTTATCTTTTGCAAAATTTTCAAATTCACTCTTTGAAAAAACTTCATCATTCAGCTTCATGCACCATTTACACCAATCTGAACCTGTAAAATTCACAAAAACTGTTTTGTTTTCCTGCTTTGCTTTTTTAATCGCAGCACCAAGATCTGTTTCCCAGCTAAGATTGTTACTTGCAGACTGGCTTTCGCAAGAAACAAATGCTAAAAGTATAATTGCCGTTACTACTAATAACTTCTTCAACATTATTACTCCTGAATTTTTTTATACGTAAATATGATTCATTAAATCAAAAATGGTTGCAGTGCAATTATTCATCTTCAGTTTCAATTTCCTCAGTTTTCTTAGGTTTAGGGGGTCTTTCGTACAAAACGCTTAACTCATTGTATTTGGCAGCAAGATTTTCCTCAACCTGGTTCCAGTTAAATCTCCAGTTCCAGTTACCGCCGAGTGTACTCGGAAAGTTCATTCTTGCATCTCCGCCAAGATTTAACACATCCTGCATAGGAATTATTACAAACACTGCAACTGATGCATAAGCAGTTCTGATTAATTCAAAAACCAGATTATCTCCGGAATAGTTTAAATATTTCTGTGCGTGTTCAGTTATACCGCTTTCTTTCTCAGCTTCTTTTTCGAAATATGCTTTTGTAGTATCATTATCATGTGTACCGGTGTATACAACACAATTCGGTACAAAATTATGCGGCAGAAATTTTGTTTCCATCTTTTCTCCGAAAGCAAACTGCAGAACTTTCATTCCGGGAAAATTAAATTTGTCTCTTAATGCTTCAACCGGCGGTGTAATTACTCCAAGATCTTCAGCAAGAATCGGAAGATCACCAAGATGTTCTTTAACTGTTTCAAAAAGTTTTTCACCGGGAGCTTTTATCCACTTTCCACTTTGTGCAGTTTTTGCATCACCCGGAATTTTCCAGTAAGCTTCAAATCCACGGAAATGATCTATGCGGATTATATCAACTAATTCTAAAAGAGCTTTAAATCTTCTTCGCCACCAAAGAAAATTATCTTTTTCCATTACATCCCATTTGTAAAGAGGATTTCCCCACAACTGTCCGGTTGCACTAAAATAATCAGGCGGAACTCCTGCAACAAAAGTGAGCTTGCCGGTTTCATCTACGGTAAATAATTCTTTGTTCGACCAGAGATCGGAGCTGTCGTAGGCAATAAAGATCGGCATATCGCCAATAATTTTAATTCCTTTCTCATTTGCATATTTTCTTATTGCTTTCCACTGTCTGAAAAATAAAAACTGTACGAACTTATGATAGAGTATTTCATCGCCCAGCTTTTCTTTCCAGGAGTTTAATGCAGATTCTTCACGCAGTACAAGACCTTTATCCCATTCATTCCAGGAAGCACCGTTATGATAATCTTTTGCTGCCATAAATAAAGAATAATCATCAAGCCATTCCTTATGTTCATTTGCAAAAGAATTAAAATCATCATTAAGGTTTTCAGAATTGTTCTTAAAGTTTTTATATGCAGTTGAAAGTAATTCTTTTTTAAAATTGATCACTTTACCATAATCTATTCTGCCTGAATCGGAAGCAGGAATATTTTGAATGTCAGATTCTTTAAGGATATTTTCTTCTATCAACTTATCAGGACTTATAAGTAAAGGATTTCCTGCAAAGGCAGAAAAGCATTGATAAGGTGAATCTCCATAACCTGTTGGACCGAGTGGGAAAACCTGCCAGAGTTTTTGTCCGGCTTCAACTAAAAAATCGACAAAATGGTATGCTTCATTTCCAAGGTCACCTATTCCATATTTACCCGGCAGTGAAGTCGGATGAAGAAGAATTCCTGCGCTGCGTTCAAATTGCATTTAAACCTCTGTTTCTGAAATCTTGAAAAAAATATTAGTGCAAAAATAAAAAAACCCACCTGAATAACAGATGTTTTTATATAGTATTAGTTAAATCAACCATTTTTTAAATAACCACAAATTCTCTAATTTTGCTGTCCATTAATCAATTTTATTTTGAGCAACTTTAACGAAATACTAAATATCTTTTTAACTGCTTTAACTCCGATCGGCGAGTTAAGAGCTTCAATTCCTCTTGGTTTGACTGTTTTCCATCAGCCGGTCTGGGTTGTTTTTATAGTATCTGTAATTGGCAATATTATCCCACCGATGTTCATCCTCTGGCTTTTCCCGAAGTTCGCAAAATGGTCGATGAAAAAATCAGAATTAATGAACAGGTTTTTAACCTGGCTATTTGAAAGAACACGGAAAAAGACAAAAGATAAAATTGATAAATACGGAAACATCGCACTTATAATTTTTGTTGCTATTCCGCTTCCCAATACAGGCGCGTGGACGGGGGCATTAGCCGCATGGTTATTCGGCATCCCATTTAAAAAGGCGATCCCGAATATTTTTTATGGTGTGCTGATTGCCGGTGTTGTTGTTACAATTATCACAATTGGAATTAAAAGTTTCCTACCTTGAAATTTCTATAATTCCGTTTAAGAATTTGATCCGGATCATTATTTCGAAATTATGTTTTCGATTAATTATTTTCTGTTGATTTGCTCTCAATTCGTTGATCTGCAACTGATTTTATGTGCGAGGCAATTTGGGGATATTTATTAAGTACCTCAATAAAATGTTTGCGCTTCAACCTGTAAAGGTCACAATAGGTTGTACTTATTACAGTTGCAGTTCTTTTTTTATTCTCAGTAAAAAGAGCAATCTCGCCAAAAAAATCTCCATCTGTAAGTGTGGATATTTTTTTATCACCGCTAAAGACCTGAAGGTTTCCACGAATAACAAAAAACATTTCATTACCAGTATCACCTTCTTTAAAAATCGTTTCATTTGGAATGCAAACCTGCGGACGCATATGTGATGAAACCTCAATCAGGAATTCGTTACTTACTTCACGAAAAATCGGGATCTTTTCCAATATTTCTCTTTTCAGAAAAACCGAAACTTCATTTTGCAAACCCTGCGGCAAACCTGAAAGAAAATCAGATTCATCAAATCCTAATTTCTTTCTCCAGATGTATAAATAATAATCCATTATTTTCTTTTGAAGATTTAAAGGAATGCGTCTGTAGTTTACAAAAATTCTTAACTGTTCAAGATTGTTAAAGTATTGTGCCCTGGCGGGATTTCTTTTAGAAAGAATGCTTGCCACGTTACCGATTATAAAACCGTACATTGCAACACCAAACAACATTACAAGAATTGCATAAATCTGCTGCCCCATTGTTGCAGGAACAACCTCTCCATAACCCACGGTTGTTAAAGTTTCAATCACCCAGAATATTGAGGCAACATATTTCTCTGTGTTTTCAATATTTTCAGAAAATATTCGAAGCGAAATCCATCCGCAGGCAAGCCAGTGTGAGATAATCAAAACCCAGAAAACAAAAAATATCAAAAGAGAATAGTCCTGCAGTTTTAATATTCTTTGTCTTAATTCATGAATATATACTGCAACTTTCAGAAATTTCACAAGTCTTATTAAACCAAACACAGGATTGGCAAATAAAACTTCAAAAGGTATTGCTGCAAGCAAATCTACAATGAACCAGGTTTTAAGATATTTTAATTTGTATTGCTTTAATTGCGCAGGATGATGAGGATCAGAATAATCAGAAAAATAATTAACAGCTATATCAATAACAAAAATTGCCGTGATAAGCCAGTAAATAAAAGTAAGCTCGTTTGTTATCTTAACCTTTAAAACAATTTGCAATGGAATATAAATTGCCAATGCAGTTGCACATAAAGAAATCAACAAATCCCAGATTCTCTTTTTATATGAGATAAGAAATGTCATTTTTTTATCTAATACTTGTCAGATAAACAGCCGGATAAATATTCAACAATATTTTTCACACTTTCAAATGTTCTTACTATTTCAGTGCTTCTTCCTTCCTTTTCCATCTGTAAATTTATTATTGAAACGATTCCCTGCCACATTGAAGAATGACATGCAACCGGCTTATTCATCATTAAATCTTTATTTGCTAATTCCCAGACTGCAGCAAGTTCAAACAGAGTCCCGGTGCCGCCCTGTAAAATAATATATGCATCACCGGATTCTATTAATTTATTTACTCTATCAAAAAGGGTGTCGCATTTTATTTCTTTTGAAAGGTATTCATTACCCTTTTTATCCCAATCTTTTACTGTAATTCCAATAACTTCAACACCTTTGCCAGATGCACCTTTGGATACTGCTTCCATTATTCCATAATATCCACCGGTACAAACATTAAAATTATTTTCTGCTAAAAGTTTTCCGAGCTTGTATGCAGTTTCATATTCTTCTTCACCCGGTTTTGGTCTGGAACTTCCAAAAACAGTAATTGTTTTATTCAACTATTTCCTTTCATTTAAAAAATCAGGAAGTAATTTAATTAAATGCCTGATGAATAATCCATTTAAAAAGGAAAATCCGTATCACTTTTTAAGCAATACGGATTTTAGAATTAATTTATCTGATTAATTATTTTGCATTCGTTCCAACAATGTTAACTTCAATTTCTATTTTATCCGAAACTTTTTCACCAAGTATTTTATTTGAAACCTTATAATTTGAAAGCATTATATCAAATTTTGCCTTTACTCCCAGCAAGTCTCCGGGTGCACGCTGCTTTGTTTGCTCACTTTCAACTAAATAATTCATTGTTGCATCTGCAGTTACCTCTTTTGTAACTCCATGCACAGAAAAATCCCCAGTTACTTTGGCTTTTAAACTATTATCTGAAAGAACCTGAACGTCACTAACTTTCTTAATTGTAAAGGTAATTTCCGGGAAAGATGCTGCATCCAGCCAGTTTGCGCTTTTCATGTGTTCATTTCTTAAATCTATCCCGGTATTAATTGAACCTGCTGAAATAGAAACAGAACCCTTTAAAGTCTTTATATCATTAACATCAAATGTGACGCTTCCTTTAACATCATTCGAAATACCGGTAACATCTTCGAGCGGTGTACTGCTGAAAAATATTGCCTGGTTCCTTCCTTTGGGATCATCAAATGAAAAAGTCTGCGTGCCCGACTTCCCAACATTAAATCCCTGGCTAAAACCGGCAGCAACAAATAATAATGAAAATAAAATGAACTTGAGAATGTTATTCACTATTCCTCCTTATTTTTTTTATTTCTGAATATAAATATTAAAACCCCGGACACAGCTACAACAATACCTGCGAAAACAGCAGTGTGTGGTAACAAACCTAGAATGAATTTTTCCTGGTAAACTTTCTGCGGTGCCTGCCCCAGCATTTTATCCAGATCAGTAAGTTCTTTCTCAACAAAAATTCCATCTTTACTGAAAAATTCACCTCCGCTAAATTGCCAGTATATGGTCGCCAAGGCAAGAAGAATTACGGCAATCAATATTACCTTTTTTTGTTTGCTGTTCATAAGTCACCTTATGTTTTTTATTAGACTTTAATTTTTCTCTATTCTAATAGTTGAAAGTAATATTTAAATTTCAGTATTTCCTAACAAAATGTTCACTAATTTCAAACAAGAACATTTATATGTTACAACATATATTTATAATGCGCAAGGTTATTGTGCGTATAATCACCCAAAAGGGGAAATTGATTGAATTCTTATGATATAATAGTAATCGGTGGTGGAATAATAGGGACAGCCACAACTTATACAATATCGAATAATTCCGATTTTAAGTTATTATTAATTGAGTCTGAAAATGAATTAGCTCATCACCAAACAGGAAACAACAGTGGTGTAATTCATTCCGGCTTATATTATAAACCAGGTTCACTAAAAGCAAAGAATTGTATAGTTGGTCGTGAGTTGCTTTATGAATTCTGCAAAGAATATGGAATCGCACACGAGCGATGCGGAAAACTTGTGGTAGCAACAAGTGATACAGAACTCAGTTCTTTAAATAATCTTTTTGAAAGAGGAACAGCGAACGGACTTGGTGGAATTAAAAAACTCAAAAAAGAAGAATTAAAAGAATATGAACCTCATGTAAACGGAATTGCCGGATTGTTTGTTCCTCAAACAGGTATTGTTGATTACACACAGGTGACAAACAAATATGCTGAACTTCTAAAAAGTAAAAATGGAAATATTTTACTTGGGTGTAAATTCCTTTCCGCACGTGAATCCGGAAATGAATTAATCATTAATACAACAAAAGGTGAATTTAAAACAAAACTGCTTGTAAATTGCGGAGGTCTTTATTCTGATATTATTGCAAGGCAATGCGGAACAGATCCCGGATTGCAGATTGTTCCCTTTAGAGGAGAATATTATAAAATTAAAAAAGAAAAAAGATATTTGGTTAAAAATCTAATATATCCGGTTCCGGATATTAACTTTCCGTTTCTGGGAGTTCATTTTACCAGAATGATTGATGGTGTGGTCGAAGCAGGGCCAAATGCAGTTCTGGCATTTAAACGTGAAGGTTATTCAAAAAAAGATTTTTCGTTTTCTGATGTTTCAAGAATGATTTTCTTTCCCGGTTTTATTAAAATGGCAGCTAAATATTATAAAATGGGATTGGAAGAATTTCACAGATCATTCAGTAAAAAAGCATTTGTGTCGGCTTTACAAAAATTAATCCCTGAAATAAGTATTGATGAAATTGAACCAGGTGGAGCTGGAGTTCGTGCACAGGCACTCGATAAAAATGGAAAACTTGTAGATGACTTCAGAATAGTTGAAGCTAAAAGAATGGTTCATGTTTTAAACGCACCTTCACCAGCAGCAACTGCATCTTTAAGCATCGGCAAAACAATCGCTGAAATAGTTAAATCAAAATTTAATTCAGAACTTTAATTTATATGGATATTCTTTCTTTTTTAGATAAAGCAGCAGCCATTGATAATCTTAATAAATTAAAAAAAGAGGTTAATGAATTTTATTCTTTAGTTGAAAATAAACAGACTAAGAATAAATCTATTAATTATCAGTTTAACGGGACAAAGTATTCTGTTCAAAAAAATTTTTTGTTAAATGAACTAAAACAAATCATTGAAACTAAAACCATCGAAAGAACACAATATTATTTGAGCCGGCTCACCCGAAGTCTTATTGAAACTAAAACCGGCAAGATGAACGATTTGAATCTCAATAGATGGAAGGAATATGATGATATAATTACCGATAGTCTTTGGCTGATTGATAAGCGTGACAAATCAGGGGCTCACAAGGCAGATTACTGGGGAAACTTTATTCCACAGATTCCAAACCAGTTTTTAAGAAGATTCACAAAAAAAGGTGATTGGGTTCTTGATGCTTTTCTCGGAAGCGGCACAACTTTAATAGAATGTCTACGGCTCGGAAGAAATGGTTTGGGAATTGACCTCAATCCCGGGGCAATAAAATCTGCCAATGAACTTTTAAAGAAGGAAAAGAACAAGTATAAATCAAAAACCGCAATTGTAAAAGGAAACAGTCGTAACATCGATTTAAAACCAACTATGAAAATGAACGGGATTTTTTCTTTTCAATTCCTGATACTTCATCCGCCTTACTGGGACATCATAAAATTCAGCCGTAATAAGAATGATCTTTCAAATGCAAAATCGATTGAAGATTTCTTAAAAATGTTTGGAGATGTTCTTGACAATATTCTTCCCCACCTTGGAAAAGGAAGATATCTTGCGGTTGTAATCGGTGATAAATATTCTTCCGGCGAATGGATTCCACTTGGATTTTATGTTATGCAGGAAGTTCTTAAAAGAAACTGCAAACTTAAATCAACAATCGTGAAAAATTTTGATCATACTTTGGGGAAAAGAAATCAAAAAGAGTTATGGCGCTATAGGGCACTTGCAGGTGGTTTCTACATTTTCAAACACGAATACATTTTTCTTTTTCAGAAATGAAATCAAAATGTAGCACAGATTACCAATCCGTGCTACAATAATTTTAGCAGTTTTACTTCAATTCTTTCAGCCAATTCTGTGCAAATTTTCTAGCGGCATTAACCGTTTCCTGTCCAGCACGGTAACATAATTTCCAATTATTATCTTTTCTTTCATATTCCTGTTTCACAAATTTTGTTCTGCCATCTGTATCAATTGCGGTTTTTGCATTGAAGTCAACATTATTTGACATTTCAAGAAATTTAGATAACCAGTTTTTAACTATTTTATTTGGATTGCCGTCAGGGTAGTTTTCTTCCCATTCTTTAACTTCCAGGTTATAATTTTCCAATTGCTGGTTATAAGAATCCTGAAACATCTTATCCATTTCAGGTGTGTACATACTCTTTTCGGGATCATCAATTTCAACCAGCTGCTGTTTCATTGTTGTAATCATATCGTCATACATTTTCTTTTGATCAGAAGAAATCTGGCTTTTGGTATTTTCCAATTCCTTAATTGATTTCAAAATCCCATCTTTATGTTCTTGTTTCATCTCCGCAACAGATTGTGGCTTTTGGGGTGGTGAAGGTTTTCTGCTATCTCTATATTGATTGTATTTGCTGATGAATTCTTTTGAAGTTGCGTACTGCTTTGCATAATCTCCAATTACCTGAACTAATGATGCTCTGTCACCCGTTGAGATATTTTTTAAACTTTTCAAATTAGGCACATAAAAAGATGGTCCCATACAGTCATTAAAGAAATATTCCTTTGCAGATGAATCTGTTAATTGAAGCTTGTTAAGTATATCCTGAATTTTTCCATCAATAATTCTGTTGATAGTAAATCCGGCTAATAAAAATATAACCGGGAATAGAATAATTGTTTTTTTCATTTGATAATCCTCTTAAAAAAATTGTTTGCTAATCCGTATTAAAATTAATTTTGTTTACATTAGTAAAAATATTTTGCTGCAGGTTATGGAAGAATAGATTATTTGTTCTATCCTGCAAAGAAATTAATATTATGTATTCTACATCACCGGAATGGGATTAATATTTGCAAATTGAATTAAAAATAATTGAAGCGGAGCTAAAAAAACGCCTTTCCTATCCTTATAAATGGGGAAGGAAGCAAAATAATTATTTTGATAACCTCACCAACTTTGTTTATCACATCCAAAACTTTGACGAGGTTTTGAAGGAAATAGAAGTAAAATTTAAAAACGACAAGGAACATCAAAATATTTCTAATTACGCTCTGAACAGATGGTTTAATTTCTGGTCAGCCCAGGCGGTTGAAAAAATATTTTGTTCATTGCCAAATGTTAAACCTGCACTCGATGAAAAAGACAGGCTTGTTGATTTTACAATTAATGGGGTTACATTCGATCACAAGACATCTATTTTTCCAAAAGGATTTCCATATAACATAAATGAAGCGATTAAGAAAACAGATGAGCTGATAAAGTGGCTTTATAAAAATCAATCACAGCAACAGAGAAAACATTTTAAGAACAGGCTGTTTATTGTTCTTTATTCTTCAACCGGAGAACACTGGAAACTTAAATCAGAAATTTCCTGGCTGAAGGATAGAATAGAAAAATATATGATCGGCTTCAACCCGGATTATCTTTTAAAATTTAATTTTGAAAAAGATTCGCAAACAATCTCAGATGTAATCTGGGCTATCCGATAATAAGTAATTATTTCCTTTTACTCTTTATCCCTTAAAAAAATTATTGGTTGCTATCGTTTAGCAACTATTGACGGTTGAAAAATGCTTGAATATATTCTTTTAGAATCAATTTAAATTTTATTTATTGAAGGTGGATCAATGAAAACAATTTTAACTGTTCTTTTTTTGTTTTTTCTTTTCATCAACTTTGCAACATCTGCTCAGCCACTGAATAATAGTTTTGAGAATTGGACTAACGGTGATCCTACAAGCTGGTTAACATTAGATATCACCGGCTTAGCTGATTGTGTTACTCAATCCTCTGATGCGCAAAGTGGATCATCATCTGCAAAACTCGAAGTTCTTGATTTCCTTGGCAATCCTTATCCTCCATATTTGACTTCATCAGATTTAAACGGTAATGGACATCCTGTTGCGCAAGCTTATGCAAACTTTAAAGGTTATTATAAGTTTTCTCCTCTTGGCTCCGCTTGGCTTGTTATAAGTGTTCTCATGTCTGTTAATGACACAATGTATGTTGGTGGCGGTGCGATTACTATCCAATCAGCTACAAATTCCTGGACAGAATTTGATGTACCTTTAATTTATTTTAACGGAACAACTCCAACGAGCACTTTTATAACTTTTACAATAGGTGATACATCGGGAACAGGGGGCGGAACAGTTGGTTCTGTAGCTTATTTGGATAATTTATCTTTCAGTGGAGTCGCTTCTGTTCAGCAACTTCCCGGTGTTGTAGATAATTATAAACTCGAACAGAATTATCCTAATCCTTTTAATCCAACTACAAATATTCAGTACAGTATTCCTGAAGCCTCGTTTGTGCAGTTGAAAGTTTATGATATTTTGGGTAATGAAGTCGCAACTCTGGTTAATCAGGAACAATCAGCAGGAGTTTATAAAGCTGATTTCAACGGAACAAATTTGTCAAGTGGATTTTATATTGCTCAACTTAAGGCTGGTAATTTTATTAAAAACATTAAGATGACTTTGTTAAAATAATTTGTGTTTTTTACCTCTCCGTCATTTTAAAAGTGACGGAGAGATTCTATTCTTTTAACTCTTCCTTTCATATCATTCCTTTATATATTTTAACAAGTACTACAAATTTTTTATATGATTGAATTTCTTGCACTTGGCAGCGCCGGTGAAATCGGGGCAACCTGTTTTTACCTTAATATAAACGGAACAGGAATTATCCTCGATTGTGGAATGCATCCAAAGAAAAGAGGGAAAGAATCTCTTCCGGCATTTGAACTTCTGGAAAATAAAAATCTTGATTACGTTTTAATTTCTCACGCTCACCAGGATCATATTAATTCGCTTCCATTTTTAATTAAGAAATTTCCGTACTTAAAAATCATAACAACTCCGCAAACAAGGGCTATTGCAGAACTTACCTTGCACAACGCAATTTCAATTCTTAGGAGAGAATTTCCTGATGAAGAAATTTATAACCACGAGGAAGCCGATTTACTAATTCAATCGATTGATTATAAATCTTACAATGAAAAATTTTTAGTTAAAGGTTTTAATTCATCAACTTCTGATTCCGTTGAAGTAGAATTTTTTGATGCCGGACATATTCTCGGCTCGGCAGGAATTCTTCTGAAATATCAAAACAAAAAAATATTTTTTACGGGTGATATAAATTTAAACCCTCAATCATTACTTACAGGAGCAAAACTTCCGAAAGAAAAAATTGATGTTTTAATTACTGAATCAACTTATGGAACAACTGATTCTTCTACTTTAAATAGTTGGGAGAAAGAAACTGAAAGACTTACTTCTACAATTAACAAAACCCTGGCTAATGGTGGATCAGTTCTCATTCCTGTTTTTGCACTTGGCAAATTACAGGAAATGCTTGCCACTGTGTGGAACTTAATGTTAAAAAATAAAATACCAACCGTGGATATTTATACAGGTGGAATCGGAACAAAATTAAGCAGGGTTTATGATTATAATCGTTTTGTCGTTAATTATAAAAATACAAACCTGGTATTACACGATATCCCGCAGAAGAATGTTAATGAGATCGGCGATCTGAATTTGTTTTTTAAGAATCCTTCCATTGTTCTAGCCTCGAGCGGAATGATGGTTCAATCGACAACTTCATTCGAGCTGGCAAAAGCATGGCTTGCACAAAAAAATTCCGCAATTATTACTGTTGGTTACATTGATAATGAAACTCCCGGCTACAAAATTTCCAGATCAAAAAAAGGTGACTTAATTGATTTAACCGGAATTGGAAATCCTATTAACGTTAAATGTGATATTTTTAATTTCAGATTTTCAGCTCATTCAACCCGTGAAGATCTTTTAGCTATTGTCGAGCGTCTTAATCCTGAGAAAATCATTATTGTTCATGGGGATGAAAATGCAATTGGGTGGCTTGGGTCTGCAATTATAAGAAAAAATCCTTATAAAAAAGTATATGCACCAAATAATTGCGATGGAATACAATTTGATATTTAATGTAAATAATTGATATTTTAAAGTATTAAATAATGAATTAACCGGTACAAAGGGGAAAATAAATGTTAGTCTATCCGGGTATTACTTTTCATACATATACACCATTTAATTCGCAATCAAATAGTATTTATCTAAATAATGGAAAAATTATCATTTCCTTAACGAAAAATTAAACAGCGGAGAAACATTATGGCTGGATTAAAAGAAAAACTACAGCAAAAAATTGAAGAATGGAGACCACGCACAACCCGGCTTCTAAAAGAATTTGGTGACGTAAAAGTTTGTGATGTAACAATTGCACAGGTAATTGGTGGTGCGAGAGGAATAAAATCTTTAACAACAGATATTTCTTACCTTGATCCATTTGAAGGAATAAGATTCAGAGGATTTACAATTCCTGAAACGCTTGCAAAACTTCCAAAAGTTCCCGGCGGTGAAATGCCTTACGTAGAAGGTTTCTTTTATCTTTTATTAACAGGTGAAATCCCTACAGAAAAAGATGTTGAAGAAGTAGCAAAAGAATTTAACAAACGTCAGCATGTCCCCAATTATGTTTTTGATATTCTAAGAACAATGCCCGCTGATTCACACCCGATGGTTATGCTTTCTGCAGCTATTGTTTCGATGCAGAAGGAATCAGTTTTCGTAAAAGAATATGAAGCTGGTTTAAACAAGAATGATTACTGGGCAGCAACTTATGAAGATGGTTTAAATCTGCTTGCAAGATTGCCGCGCATCGCTTCTTTTATATACAGGTTAAAATATAAAAATGATGATATTATCGAAGCAGATCCAAAGCTTGATATGGGCGGAAACTTTGCTCATATGATGGGAATCGGGAAACCTTATGATGATGTTGCAAGAATGTATTTCATTCTTCACAGCGATCACGAAAGCGGGAACGTAAGCGCGCATACAGGACATCTTGTAGCAAGTGCACTTTCTGATATGTACTACTCAATTTCTGCAATGATAAACGGACTTGCAGGACCTTTGCACGGATTAGCAAACCAGGAAGTTCTCCGCTGGCTGCAGGATGTTATGGATAAAATGAATGGTAAAATCCCAACTGAAGAAGAAATGAAAAAATTCGTTTGGGACACATTAAATTCAGGACAGGTTATCCCTGGTTTTGGTCATGCAGTTTTAAGAAAAACCGATCCGCGTTACCAGGCACAAAGGGAATTCTGCCTGAAGCATTTACCAAATGATCCTTTATTTAAATATGTTGATTTACTTTTTAAAGTAACTCCACCAATTCTTCTGGAACAGGGTAAGGCAAAGAATCCATGGCCAAATGTTGATGCACAATCTGGTGTTATCCAGTGGTATTATGGTTTAACAGAATATGATTTCTATACAGTTCTGTTTGGTGTTGGCAGAGCGCTTGGTGTTGTTGCAAATATTATCTGGGACAGAGCACTTGGCTACCCGATTGAAAGACCAAAATCAATTACAACTGCAATGATGGAAGAAGTTGCAGGGATAAAGAAATAACGTCTCGTATTTATATTGTTGCAAAATGTAGCACAGATTAATAATCTGTGCTACGATGATTGATAAAACGTAACTGACTATAAACCGTGGAATTTAAAAATGCCATTCCGTTTTAGGAATGGCATTTTTTATTTTTAACATAGCAACAAATAAAAACAATTTCATATTTTATAACTCAAATCAGAATTAAATTTTATACGCAAGGCATTTAAGTGGAAGAGAAAGAAATATCGAACAGAACTGAAACGGCAGAAAAAGATCTGACTTCGTTACTATCATCCTTTATATCAAAAGACAAAAAGACACAGCTTGAATATTTCCCCGAAATACTGAAACAAATAACCTCAGCAAAACCTGTTTTGAAAGGTGACGATAAAGAAACGTTTTTAAAAATCTTTACTACTGCTGCTCAGCCCGACTTTGCAAAAGAACTGATGGAAAGAATCGATGTTGAATTGTTTTTTGAATTTGGAAAATATTTAAATACTGAGGTTGAAAAGTCAAATCAAATTCTTAAGCTAATTGTTCACGAATATTTGAATCTTTTCCGGCACCCGGCACTTCTGAGAGGAATTCCTGCCAGCGTACCGGACACTTCGGCAGGCAGGTATAATGAACAAAAATGGGAAACGCTTATTCTTGATCTTCTCATTAAAAGTAACTTCAATATGAATGTTCTTTTTAACCAGAGATTAAGAGATTACGCTGAGAAGCCGCTTTTCAAAATAATAAAAGGAAATTCAGTTACATCATTAAGCTGGCAAAAAGTTTCTGGTCAGATAAAAGTTTATAAAAAATCTCTCAAAAATCTTTTGTCAAATAAAGAAGATAAAGTTGCTTTTCTTTTGGAAAACTCTCCTGAAATGGCAATGCTCGATCTTGCCTGTATGACGGGCGGGATTATCAACGTGATGATCCCGGCAAACTCTGTTGTTGAACACATTAAATTTATTTTACAGGAGACAAAAGCCGTTGTTCTTTTAGCTCAAGGTGAAAAAGAATTTTCAATAATAAATTCTTTAAAGAATGAATTGCCTGATTTGAAAAAGGTGATTTTGTTTAACGGAAACTCAAATGATGATTGGGTAATTGAATTTGATAAATTTAAAAACTCCGGCAGTGAATTAACAGGTGAAATAAATTTTGATCACGGGATGAATGATCTTGCAACTATAATGTACACGTCAGGCACAACCGGCGAACCGAAGGGAATAATATTTTCGCAAACAAACATTGTTTATAAACGATTCTGCCGGGCAATAGCAATTCCCGAAATCGGGGACGAAGACAGGTTTTTATGTTTCCTTCCTTTATATCATACTTTCGGAAGATACCTTGAAATGACCGGCTGCGTTTTCTGGGCTTCGGAATATTGTTTTATGGAAAACCCTTCCGTTGAAACTATGATTGCAAATATGCAGCTAGTAAAACCATCAGTGTTTATCAGCATCCCGAAAAAGTGGCTTCAGCTTTATGAGTATATAACATCTAAGGTAGATATTGAAACTGATGAAGTTGAAAAAATAAAAAGTGAAACTGAAAGAATAACCGGCAAAAATCTAAAATGGGGATTGTCTGCTGCCGGCTATCTTCCCTCAGATGTTTTTAAGTTCTTCCAGTCTAACGGAATAGAATTAATGAGCGGATTTGGAATGACGGAAGCAACCGGCGGAATAACAATGACACCGCCGAACCAATACAAGCCAAATTCACTTGGTAAAACTTTACCCGGGATTCACATAAAGCTTGGCGAAGACGGAGAAATATTAATTAATGGTCCGTATGTAATGCTTGGATATTTTAACATTCCGGATTCCGAAACATTTACTGAAGACGGCTGGCTTCCTTCCGGCGATATAATGAAAATGGACGATGATGGTTTTATTGAGATCATTGACAGAAAAAAGGAAATTTATAAAAACGTAAAAGGTGAAACTATTGCCCCGCAAAAAATTGAAAACCTGTTTCGGGATTTTGAATTTGTTAAACAGGTATTTCTTGTCGGGGATCACCGGCAGTTTAACACTGTTCTGATTTATCCAAATATGGATGATGAAAATTCTCCGTTACAGAACATGAATGAGCAGCAAAAGCAGGAATATTTTGCATCTATTATTGTAACCGTGAATAAATTTCTTTCCCCCTTTGAAAGAATTTTAGATTTCCGATTAATTGACCGACCATTTTCAGATTCTCACAAAGAACTTACTCCAAAAGGAACTTACAAACGCAGAAATATTGAGAAGAATTTTTCTGAAATTATCGACTCGATGTATGAAAAAAATTATACATCTTTATTTAAAGATCAATTTGAAGTCAGGGTTCCCAATTGGTTTTTACGAGAAAAGGGCATTCTAAACAGAGACATAATAATTGCTGAAAATTATATTGAAATTCCAAAGCTGAATATTAAGGTTGAAATTAAATTCAAACTGGATAGTAAAACTGAATGTGTTGTTGGAAATTACAGATATTTACTCAAAGAAAAATTTCTCGACTTGCAGGATTTGCTAAACAATCCTTTGCTGTGGATAGGCAACAAAAAACTTTTCAATTTCGCAGGTAACGGCATTTTTCACTGGTCAAGAAAAGAGTCGAGATCATCAGAGGTTAGTTTTTTATCTGTTGAAGATTCAACTTCTGCTAATGATGAAGAAATAGAAATGATAAAAAAAATAAATAGCAGTGATGATTTTTCTCTCTTCGGACTTAATCTTGCTTTCAGAATTATTTGCAGTCAAAATGAAAACCAAACCGCAGCACTTTCCTATATTGGAAAAATTCTTACAAATGAAGCTAATTCTTTTAATAGTCTTTGTTTAAAAATTGCTGCGCGTGCGTCAATCTATAGAACAACCGAAATTCGAAGAAGAGTCTTTATAACATTATTAAAAGTAAGCGAGGAAACTCAGTTTGGTTTTCTTTTCAATACTTTTCTTAATGCTGACCCGGAAATCCTAAATGATGAGGTGATAATACTTATTGCTGAAACAGAAAAAGGAAGTGAAAGGTTAAGGGTAATTGAAAATTACATAACCAAAATTTTAAATAGCTCCGCAATTAACAAATCTCCGGAACGTCTGCTGCAATCACTTTTCGAATTGCTTTCTCTTTACGGGACAACCCATCCGATAAATTTCAGTCGTGTAAGAAGATTTATAATGCGCCACCAGGCATTTTCTTTAGATATTTTTATTAAGGACAGTGCGGAAAAATCATTACAAAAACTTCAGCAGGGACTGAGAGACTGGATGGGCATAAATCACGGGATGGCAATAGATACAGAAACCGGAGAAGAATATGGTTGGGAAGATGTTCTCGTTTTTGAAGAAGGTATTGATGCTGAAGACAGGTTGAGAATCAAAAATGCAGTAATTAAAACACAATTGATTCGTGAAGCGGTGTTTCTTTTTTCAAATGGAATTGCCCTTCGGCTGGATAACATTCTGCCATCAGGAATCTGGATTAGTCAGCTTGAATCACGAAATGACAAATCAATTTACCGTGCAATAATTCAAACAAGATTCCAGGGAGGGTTTGATATAACAATTCATTTAAACAAGGGTCTCCCAACTGTAAAAGTAAAAGAAGAAATTAAGTGGCTTGTAATTGCCGGAACAAATATCCGAAGTGAAAGATTGCTTCCACGTTTTGGAGGTTACTGGGAAGAATATGATCTTTGGACAGAAGCTTTTGTTCCTCGTGACAGCGTTGCAAAATTTCTTGAAAGAGAATCCAAAGGCCAGGAAGAACAAAGTCTACAGCGTGTATCATTCCTCTGGCCATACTTTGTTTGGAATGCTTCAGCAGCATATATGAATTTCTGGAAACTGACCAATTATACAATTCAGCTTGCAAACCCTTTGCCTGAAAATATTACTATTCCAACTCACGATTATCAGTCAGGAACTTTGCTTTATTCAGTTTCAAAAAGGATTAATTCAAATTCCGGATTAACTTTTTGCAGAAACTTTTATTCGCTTTTTGTTAAAAAAACTGTTAAAGCTTTTCCTGCACTTTCTAAAAAATCTATCTGGAATTATATCTTTTCAGGGATTATAGAATCCGAGGGAGAAGAAAAAGGTTTAAAGCTGCTTCAGAATATTAAAGATGAAACTATCGCCGCCGATGATTTTGAAGAAAAGAATGAATTTGTTAAGCGAATAGATTTATTTGTTGAAAATGTATCTGAAAATGGATTTATTTCAAGATCAATTTTCTTTGCAATGAAAAGATTCCACCGTTGGTTTGAATTAAACAAAGATGCTGCACTAAGTGCACAAGCCGAAATGCTTTTTGAACTTTATGAAACCTATAATATGTTCGAGCTTGAAAAATCAAACCCTGCAGCAAGAACGCAATTCTTTCTTTTAACAGTATTCAGTAATTCTCCTGATGAATTAAAAAATGCTCTTTCATCAATTGCAAAAAAACAATTCCATAATGAAATTACTAAAGATGAATCACAGGAATTAATTTATAAGCTTCACTCCTCATTAACTTTAAATGAGAAGGAAGATTATTTCTTAACTCGTCTTAGCTATCCGCATCTTAAGCCGTCAGATTCTGCATCAATAATAAAAACATTTGCTGAAGGTTTTGCAGATTCAAATCTTGTTATGCAGTTTTTGGATGAAGATGGCAATCCGTTTTTAATCCGCGGTCCTATTACTCCAAAGGAAATATCGAAACTTCAAAATTTATTTTTAGAAACAAACCTGCTTGTCCGATTTAAGCCGGAGCATAAATTTTTAGTTGCTCTATCTGAAAGAGGATTTATTATCGGAGGGTTGTTTTATTATTTGTCGGATAATGAAAGTGCACACATGGAAAAGATTGTCGTTTCTCCCCGTTACAGGAGAAAAGGAATTAGTGAAGCGTTAATGAATGAACTTTTCAACCGATTAAAAAACGAGCATATTAAGTTTGTTTCAACAGGGTTTTTCAGACCCGAGTATTTCTATAAATTTGGGTTTAAAATAGAAAAAAAATATTCCGGGCTTGTAAAAGATTTAGCAAAATAACTGTTTCATAATCCTAAATTATTTCTTTTCAATTTAATCCGATTTATTTAGTTTATATAACTTTTATAATATTTTTCGGAAAATTTGTGCATAAAGAAATTCATAAATGGTGGAGCCCAAATCTTAACAAGGATATGGAAATTGCTGTTTATGGACATTACGGTTATGCGCTTTTAATGTTTCCTACAGCAGGGGCAGACTTCCTTGAGTACGAAAGATTCCAGTTGATTGACAGCATTGCATGGTTTATAGATGCCGGGAAAGTAAAAGTATTTTCTATAAACAGCATTAATAATGAAAGCTGGTTGAATAGAGATATGTATCCACCTCACAAAGCAATAAGACATCAGCAGTACAATAATTACATAACCGAAGAAGTTGTTCCATTCATAAGAAATAAAACTTCAGACAATACGCCAATTATTAATACAGGTGCTTCACTCGGAGCTTTTCATGCTCTTAATAATTTATTGAGAAGATCAGATTTGTTTTCCGGGGTGATTGCAATGAGCGGAACCTATGATTTAAAATATTATTCCGGCGGTTACTTTGATGAAACCTGTTATTTCAATTCTCCTGTTGATTATTTGCCTCAGTGGAATGATGATCACATTTTAACTCAACTAAGGCACAGAAGTATTATTATTGCAAGCGGACAAGGACCTTATGAGGACCCATCAGCAGCAAGAAGAATATCTGATATTTTAAATTCAAAAGGAATTCAACACTGGCTTGATCTGTGGGGTCATGATATCCGGCACGACTGGCCTACCTGGAGGCAAATGCTTCCTTATTTTTTAAGTAAACTAAATCCAAAATCAGTTTAATTATGAGTTGGAAAAGTTCTCTTGCTGAAAAAAAATTTAGAATTGAGTTTCTAATTACTGTAATATGCACAGTAATTCTTTTTTATTACATACCCGTATTTCTTGATTATATTGAAAGCCGGCCAGGTGTAGTTTTACCCGACCCGATATTAAATCTCTTCAATCCTGTTAATGTTACCTGGTTAACTTTTATTATAATTTATTTGTCAATAATTGTCGGATTGATTTCATTTGCCAGAGAACCAAAGCAAATTATATTTGCTGCACAAGCTTATGCTTTGCTTATAATTTTTCGTGCTGGAGCAATGTATCTTACTCCCTTTGCTGCACCCGAAAAAATTCTGCCTCTTAATGATCCGTTTGTACAATCGATTAGTTCCGGAACAATTCTTACAAAAGATCTTTTCTTTTCAGGTCATACTGCAACATTATTTTTGATTTTCCTGATTGAAAAAAATAAGTGGCTAAAATCATTATTCATGTTTTTAACAATTGCTGTTGCATTTTGTGTATTAATTCAACAAGTTCATTATACAATTGACGTGTTTGCAGCCCCGTTTTTTGCATACGGAAGTTTTAAATTATTAAAATTAATTAAACAAAAGTTAAGATTGGAATAACAATTCGTATTTCAGTGTTATTATGCAAGATCAAAATTCTGAAGTTAGAAGTATTACAAAAATCATTGAGAAGGATTTTACTCTGCAGGATTCAGACTCATTGATTCCATCAGTTGAGGTTGATACTCTTGAAGATTTCAAAAAATATCTTAAAGAAAAGGTGGCCCATCTACTTGATAATAATTATGATGAGCTCATCAATACTCTCTACAGAATTGACGTAAACGAAAAAAAGCTTAGTGAGCTTTTTTCCGGGAAAGACAGGGAAAATATTCCTGAAGTACTTGCAGAATTAATAATAGAACGTCAACTTCAAAAAATCCGTTTCAGGCAAAAGTATAAAGCAGGAAAACTTTAAAAGATTTATGGGTAAGTTGAGCAATAAAAAGATATTAATGTTTGTTGATGATATTTATGAAGATCTTGAATTATGGTATCCAAAAATAAGACTGACTGAAGAAGGAGCAGAGGTTTTTGTTGCTGGTTCAGAAAAAGGAATAACTTATTCAGGCAAGCACGGATATCCATGTAAATCTGATATTTCAATTGAAGAAATAAACTGGAAAGATTTTGATGCTTTGGTAATACCCGGAGGTTTTGCACCTGATAAACTTCGAAGAAATAAAAAAGTTCTTGAAACAACCAGAAACATTTTTAATTCAGGAAAATTAGTAGCACATATTTGTCATGCGGGCTGGATTCCAATTTCAGCAGGGATTATGAATGGTTTCAAGTGTACTTCAACGCCGGGAATTAAAGATGATTTACTTAATGCAGGTGCAGAATGGTTTGATAAGCCTGTTATAATAGACAGAAATATGATTTCAAGCCGGAATCCTGATGATTTGCCTGAATTCTGTATTTCAATTATTGAGTTTCTATCTTCTTAATAGATTTAAGACATTACTTAAACTTTAACATCTTATAATCTCTGCAAGTTTATGTATTCTTTTACTTGCTTATTATCGGACTAATAATTAACTTCAGCTAAGCATATTAACTTATTGTTATGCATAATGTTGTATCTTTAAATATTTTGCACTCCCGAATAAAAATCTATTTCCCTATTCAAAACGAGGAATAGCCATGCCTTTCTTTGGAACAAAAAAAATAAAGGAACTTGAACTTGAAAACGAGATGCTCAAAAGCAATCTTGGGGGCATTTATGACAGGGAAGAGAAAATTAATCTCTTAAATGAAACCCTGAATAAACTGAAAAAAGATGCAACCGATTTGAAAAATTTGAAAGCTGATTATTCAATTACCATTGAATATTTAAAATCCCAGGAACAAAAACATAAGAACACAATTGAAAATCTTACCAAAGAAATAAAAGAATTACGCGAAATTAAAAATGATGAACAAAATCATCTACTGAATTTGACGAGTCATTTAAATAACCTTGAAAGCAGTGTAAATAATTCAGAAAGTAAATCAGAATCAGCCGAAGCGATTAGAAGTATTTTTCAGGAGATACACAGCGCAGAAGAAAGAAAGAATGCACTTTTGAATGAAGAAGAAAAATTAAATGAGAAGATAAAATCGCTTTCATTAGAGGAACAATCACTTCGGAATGAAATTAATAAAAAGAGAGATGAACTTAATTCAATAGATTCTTCAAAAATAAATTCGCTAAATGCAGAGATAAAAATTCTGGAAGAAAAAATCAGCAGCCTGAGAACAAAAGGAATTGAAGAAGAAAAGCTGGTAAAAAGTAAAATTGAAGAATTATTAGATGAAGAAGCATCAATCCAGGATAGAATTGATCTAAGAAAAAAAGAACTGGATGATCTTATTAAGAAAATTCGCGAGAGTGAAACCGGTAACATCAAAGAACAGGAAGACCGGACTATTTCTCTTATTATTGAAGAGCAAACCTTGATCGATTCGATTGAGCAAAAAAAGGAAAAGATAAATGAATTAAATTCCTCATTGAATTTATTAAGCGAGGAATACAGTAATAAAATAAAGGATTACCAGAGAAATATTTCTGAATTCAAATCAAAGGAAACTGAGCTGGAACTGAATGTTGCGCAAAAACATGAAGAGTTAAATGAACTTAACGATTTGAAATCAGAAAGTGATGATCTTAAAATAATTATTGCAAAACTAAAATCTGAGCAGAATAAAATTAATGAATCTATCAGGCAGCTTAGCCTTTCTGAAGAATTAAAAAAAGATAATCTGCAAGAACTGAACGATATTCTATCTACTAAAGAATTAAAAATAGCTGCCATTGATTCTGAAATAACAGATAAGAAAAACAAGCTGAACGAAACAACCATCCGGCACAAGCAAGTTAATGAATCAGTTGAATTAAAAAACAAGGAACTCCTGGCGCTTGTCAGATCAATTGATCAAAAAGCGAACACACTAAGGGAGCTTACAAATGATCTGTCTGCCAGGGAAGAACAGGTCAGAATTTTAAAAAATGATGTTGAAACTCATCAAAAATTAAAAAATGAAATTCTTCAGAAAATTAATTCTGAAAAAGATTCTGCTTTTAAACTTCGCGATGAATATAAAAAGCTGAAGCAAATTGTTCCTCTTCTGGAAAGAAAAAAATCGGAAATGAAGCAGGGCAACGAGGCGCTCGAAAACCGATTTGCAAATATGTTTCAGAAATACAGCAAAGAATTGAATGAAATCGGGAATAAAAAGAATGTACTTGAGCAGATGATTCAGAAAAAAGAAAAAGATATTAATGAACAGGATCAGATTTTATTCGAGAAGTTGGCTGCTCTTGAAGAAAGCGAGAGAGTGTTAAACCTGAGGCAGACAGAGATTGAAACTTTTGAAGATTTGCTCGGAACAATTACAGATCAAAAAGAAATGATGATGGACGAAGTTCATAAGCTGGAAAAATCTGCAATTGAAAAAAAGAATTTTAACAATGAGTTACAAATTGAGTCTGAAAATCTGAAAAATAAAATTGTAGAGTTTGAAAAAGGAATTCTAAGCATTTTTAATGGAATTGAAGCCAGGTATCACACTGGTTATGAAAAACGAATAAAGCTTGAAACCGAAGTAAAAGAATATGAGGAAAGATTAAAAAATCTGAACGAGAAAATTAAAGATTCAATGAATGAAATGTTTGATTTGCAGCAATCGCTTACCCAAATAAAAATTGAACATGAGGAACACAGAGGCCAGATTTCCAAGCTGGTTGCCATGAAAAAGAAGCTTAGTGATGAAATTGCAAGGAACCAGAAACTATTTGATAAATATCGTCAGGTAAAGCAGAAATTGAGAAATGAAAATCTTTTGAATTTTAATATGACTGAGATTAAAGAAGATCAACCATCACAAATTGATGAGAATTTTAGAAAATACGCGCTACCTGAATTAACAAAAGTTTTTAAGCTTTAAGGCAAATTTCTGTTCTCTTCCAAATACGTAAATGAATAATTATTTATACAGGGAAGCCACGCTTTAATTACTTGTCATTTATAAACCTATCACAATTCTTAAGTTTATTTTATTTAAACCTATCTTTTTAAAACTACTTGTAGCATCAGAATTCAGGCAAGAAAATTGAGATGCCTGAATTGAATTACTAACAAGGAACTTAAAATGAAACGGATTTTTTACTCTTCAATTTTAATTGCATTATTTATTTTACCAACTTCAATAAAAGCTCAACCATCATTTAATTTATTCTTTACAACGGCATTTCCTGTAAATGAATTCAGCGATTATATGAATAAAACAGGATTCGGAGGAAGTTCTGAGATTTTCTTTTCATCACCTACAGCAAAAAAACCTTACGGATTTGGAATAGATTTCAGTTACCAGGCTTACGGAATTCATTTTATAAATGATGAATATACCGATGATTTATATATGAGTTTGAACCGGGCACAAAATTTTGCAAGTCTGCATTTATTATTCCAGGTTGCTCCACCAGCAGGAAGAATAAAGCCTTACTTTGAGGCTTTATTCGGCGGAAGTTATGTTTTTTCCAACACAGAAGTTCTTGATTATTATTATCATACACAATCTTTGTATTTTGATGACTGGGCATGGAGCTATGGTGTTGGCGGAGGTTTGAAGTTTTTAGCTTCTGGTGATCCGTTTGATAACCGTGGAGCAGTTTATTTTGATCTCAAGGTACGTTATATGTTTTCTTCTCCGACAGAATATGTTGACCGAAATTCAATCAGGTTTGCAAATGACATATTTTACTTTGACACAATTGAATCAAGAACGGATATGGTTCTTTTACAAATTGGATTCCAAATGTTCTTCTGATTTTCCTTTTATCAGCCACTTCACCCATTCTTCAAATAAAGTCTGCTTCAGTTACATATCCTTACCTTTTTTGTAACAAAAGAAAATCCACATTCGTCTCTAAGTTAAATGCCAGGCAAAGTAAAGTTTGATTTTTTAATCAAGCAACATAAAAACAGGATTTACAGCTACGCTATTTATATGACCCATAATATTATGGATGCTGAAGACATTACTCAGGAAGTAATGATAAGAACCTGGCAGAATATTAAGAACTTTAAATTTTTGTCAGCAAAAGCCTGGATGATGAGAACAACTCATAACCTTTGTATAGATTACTTGAGAAGAAATAAAAAGATATATAAACATGAAATGCAGATTGATGAAAGTTATGAAGAAACATTGCCGGATGAATCATTTGAAACAGACCCGGTGAAAACTTCTGAGAGGACAGGTATTAAAGAAAATTTAAATGTCGCCATTGAAAAATTACCTGGGAGATTAAAAAGTCCTTTTGTTCTTTATGAAATTCAGGGTTTTAAGTATAAAGAGATCGGGGATATTCTTGACATCCCATTGAATACAGTTAAAGTAAATATAATGCGTGCAAGAAAAGAGCTTCAAAAATTATTAAGGAAATATGCAAAAAATTATAAATAAAGATCTGGAAGAAAAAATTATAGCTGTGGCTTACGGCAATTCCTCAATAATTGATAAGATAAAAATCTGGTTTTTATCATTAAAAAATCAGCAGGTTAAAATCTTATTGAATGATTATAAAACTACGGCAAACGCTGTTCACCAAATTGATGAGGAAAAGTTTCCCGATAAAGTTTTAGCAGCAGTTAATAATAAAATCGATTTTGAAAATGAAGCCGGACAAATGTTCTCATTCTTCAACACCAAATTAGCAGTTGTTGGAAGTTTGATTACAATTATTTGCTTTGCAATAATCTTCTATTTCACATTTTTCAATCAGAGTTCCACTAACACAAAGTATTCAGAAGCAGAAATTGAGCTGGCTCAAAAACAGGCAAGAGAATCTCTTGAGATAGTTGCTAAAGTTTTCCGGAGAACTGAAGCAAATCTTGACCGGGATATTCTCACCAAAAAAATAAGTAAACCACTAAATGAAGGCTTATCAATTGTAAGCGATTATGTAACAGGAGGATAAAATGAAATACCTTAAATCAATAATTTTTTTAACCCTAATTTTTCTCACCTCTGCTGTTGCACAAACAGGCGACGTAACTAAAGAACCAGGCTATGTTGATTTCGGAAGTTTCACAAAATTTGAAAATTCAACAGGTGTAACTGAGGTTACTCTTGATGAAGAGCTTCTTTCTACTATAGCTGAAATATCACCAGATGATGATCCTAACATCATGGAAATTTTGAAAGGATTAAAGCTTATTAAAGCAAATGTTTATGAAGTTGACGACAACAACAGGAAAGACCTTGAATCCAAGATGGGTATTATTGATTCAAAGCTTGCGGGGACAGACTGGAAAAGAATTGTACGATCAAAAAAAGGAAGCGAGCTTGCTAATGTTTATGTAAAGCAAAATAGCCGTAAACAGATAGTTGGATTGGTGGTAACATCATTAGAAAGTTCCGGTGAGGCTGCTTTTGTAAATATTGTCGGTACAATTGATCTTAAAACCATTGGCAAACTTGGTAAGAAATTTGATATCCCTCAACTTGAAGGAATAAAAGATGAAAAATAAAATTGCACTTGTTGTTCCGGCTTTCTTATTATTATTATTTATCTCAACAGGATGTATTGAGATAAATGATGAGTTTGCCGGAATGCGAAACAAAATAATATCGCATTTCAATAACGATTATAACTCCGAAGTGCAGTTTTCAGTTGGCTCAGTTGGAATAACAATTTCAAGCTGGATTGTTGGTGCTTCACAGGACAAAGAATTTGTTGATGATATGATGAGAAAAGTCGATGGTGTGCAAATCGGTGTTTATAAAAAATTGACGTCAGATGATGAAAAAGGTTTTGCAATTCTCAATGAAATTGAAGAAGATATGCAGGAGAATGGCTGGAAATCTTTTATCAGATCATATGATAACGGGGAAATTACGGCAGTTTATCTGAGAACGAATCCTGATGAATATCTTAAACGACTTTTTGTTATTTCCAGCGATGAGGATCAGCTCGTAATTGTAGAGATCAAGGGTGACTTAAAAGAATTGATCAATATAGCAATCAGAGAAAAAGGTTTTGATATTGATATGTAGTTAAAATCCCTCCTTATAAAGAGGAGGGATTTTGCTAATTACTTTTCCACAAACTCTTTAATATTTTTTCCAATAATCATATTCCAGCCTTCAACAAAATTATCTTTTGTGAAATCCGGATTATCAGTTCCGAAACTTTCAAGATTTTCATGTGTCAGTCTTAACCTGGTTTTATTTCCCTCTTTAAAAAGCTCAAATGTAACAAGTGAATCTCCGGGATATCCATCATATCTCCAGCTATACGAAAGTCTTTTTTCGGGAACAACTTCTGTTATTTTACAAAGGTGTAAATAAGATCTGTCATCCGGTCCACTTTCAAACTGAAATTCAAAACCTATCTCGGGTTTAAATTCCTTTAAATCAAAATACCATTCCTTCATCTGTTCTTTGTCGCTGATAGCTTTCCAAACATTTAATGCCGGAGCATTTAACAAAACTTCTTTAACAACAGGTTCACTTTTCATTATTATTACCCTTCAATTTTTTAATTCCTTTTATTAGTCTATATGTTGCGTCCAGATAATAATTAATTTAGATTCATTAATAATCATTTCAAAATTAAATTATAATGAAGGAAGCAAAATGACAGTTAAACCGATTCCTGATGAATATCCACGAGTCATTCCATATCTTATTATTAAAGATGTTGTAAAGATGCAGAAATTTTTAAAAGATATATTTGATGCAAATATTATTGAAACAATGACACTCCCTGATGGAAGTGTAAACCATGGAGAAGTTAGGATAGGTGATTCTGTAATAATGATGGGAAAGGCTTCAGATGATTACCCGCCAAGGCCTGCAATGATTTATATCTATGTTGAGAATGTTGATGAGGTCTTTAAAAAAGCACTTTCACTCGGAGCCAAATCTATAATGGAACCGGCAGATATGTTTTATGGTGACAGGAACGGAGGCTTTGAAGATGAGCAGGGAATCAGCTGGTGGGTTGCAACTCATGTTAAAGATGTCTCCAAAGAAGAAATGCAAAAACTAAACGCTGAAAGAGCAAACCAGAAATGATAAGCAACATTGAATTACTTAAAAACCAGTACGAACTAATCAAGGGATCAAGGGAAGTTGTCTTTCAATACTGCGAGAAAATTTCTCCCGAACATTATATACAACCAGTTGATGGATTTGGAAGAGGGACTATCTGCATTACACAAGCACATATTGGCAGATCATATATTTTCTGGCTTGCAGAATTCGGATTGAAAAAAGAGATAGATTACCCTTCTTATGAAAGTTATAAAAAATTAAATGATGTCCGTCAGCTTTTTGAAAATGTTAATCAAATTGTTTCAGAATTCCTTAATCATTTTGAAAAGAGAATGGAAGAAAATATTTCCGGGATGGTTCCACAAATAAATAAAGAATTGACGGTTCCGGCATTACAGTTATTTACACACGTAACAACACATGAGTTCCATCACAAAGGTCAGGTGATGTCAATGAGCAGAATTCTGGGTTATGCGCCTCCTGATGCTGATGTAATAAGATTTGAATAAAGACTAAATAATTTTTCTTCCAATCTTATTAAAGAATTAATATCCGTCTTCATCAATGCTCTTCTCAGTTACTTTTCCATATTTTGAAACTGCATCTTTTATTTCACCCGCTTTACCAATCAGTACAAATTGAAAATTATCCTGCGGAAAATATTTTGCTATAATTTCATTTGCTTCTTCAACTGTCATCGCATCAATATTTTTTTCGAAATCATTTATGTATGAATCATCTAACCCGTAAAAAAACATTGTTGTTAAAAGATCAGCAAGCTCACCGGCTGTTTCATAATCCGGAGGAAACTGTCCTTTCATATAATTTTTTGCAGAAGAAAGAGTTTTCTCATCAATTCCTTCTTTATGAAGTTTATCAAATACTTTTAGAGTTAAGTCAATTGCCTTTGTAGTATTTTCTGTTGCGGTAAAACTGATTGCATAAAAAGTTCCGCCATATTTATAATGACGAAAATTACTCCTCGCTCCGTAAGTCAAGCCGGAATTAATTCTCAACTCTTCATTTAGCCATGATGTAAATCTCCCGCCAAGAATGGTATTCACAACATCGATTTTAACAATATCTGGATTATTCCATGCAACACCTTTTCCCCCAATCATAAAAGTTGTTTCATGAGAGTCATCTTTATTTACCAGTAAAACCCGGTTTCCGGAAGGAAGATCGACAGATTCTGTTATGTTTTTCGGTAAAGCTGGTAATTCAATTTTGGGAGCTGATGGAAAAAAACTTTCTATTTTTGATTTCATTTCTTCAGTGTTAAAATCACCAACAATAGCAATACATCCGAGTGATAAAGGGTAATGAAAATTATAAAATGCCCGCAAATCATCTGATGAAATTTCCTCAATTGTCTTTTTAGTCCCTTTAACCGGATTACCATAAGGAATATTTCTGTAAATCATCTTGTTAAAATAATTTCCGATAATACTTCTTGGGCTTTCCCTATCCTGGTCGAGTTCAGCAATCCATCTCTGTTTTCTTTTTTCAACTTCAGTTTCAGGAAACGACGGACTTTTTATAATATCTGCAAAAACCGGAAAGAGTTTGTCAAAATCTTTTTTATTAAATGAAGCCGATATCTTTGATGCTTCTGTCCCGGCGTAGCTTGAAATATTTGCACCAAGAAAATCAAATGTCTGTTCAATCTGATCTTTAGTATAATTCTTTGAGCCAAACAACATTGCTTCAGCAGTTAAAGCTGCAAGCCCATTTTCATTTCCATCCCAGACTGCACCGGCAGGGAAAACGGCATTTATATAAACAAGCGGAACTTCGTGCTGTTCCATTAAAATCAGGGTAAGCCCGTTTTGTAAAGTATATTTTTCATATTCCGGAAGCTGGAACTGTGCAAAGCTTGAAAAACTTATAACGATAAATAATATTATTAATTTTCTCATTGTTTTCCCTCTTCCAGATTTGTTTTAGATTCCATAATTCCAACTGTCCGGTTATCTTCAGTAAAATATTTTTTTGCAACCTGCTGAATATCTTCTTTAGAAACTTTGTTATAATCATCGGGAGCAGAAAAAAGTTTTTTATAGCTTCCGAAAAAGAGTTCATAAGTCCCGATCATATTTGCTTTACCGTTTATTGTTTCCATTGTATGATAAAAACCCATAAGCTTCTGGTTTTTAACTTTCTGCAGTTCTTCATCAGTAACACCATCTTTTATTATTTTATCAACTTCATTAAGAATTGCTTTTTCAAGAACATCGGCTTTAACTCCCTGGTTTGCAATTGCATATATGTACATGACTGTGGGATCAAATGCGCTGCTGTAATCTGTACCAATATCAATTGCAAGTTGTTTGTTATCGATTATTGATTTGTACAACCTTGATGTTTTTCCTGAAGATAAAATCGATTCAAGAAGATCAAGAGCATAATATTCATCAGAACCGGATTGAGGAACGTGATATGCAAACAATAAATTCGGAGTTGGTACATCACGATCTATAAAAACCGTTTTCTCACCTTTTTGTTCAGGCTCTATGGTGTGAATGTCTCTTGGTTTTGGTCCTGATGGAATCGGTGCAAAATATTTTTCCGCAAGAGTTTTTACCCAATCAAATTTTACATCTCCGACAATAACAACAACGCAGTTATTCGGTGCATAGTAAGTATGAAAATAATTTTCGAGATCTTCTTTTGTCCAGTTTTTAATATCAGATTCATAACCGATAACCGGCCAGCGGTATGGATGAGCATAAAATGCTATTCCCTGAACTGCATCCCAGAGTTCTTCGAGCGGATAATTTTCAAGCCCGGTACTTCTTTCTGAGAGAATGACACCTCTTTCACTTTCAATCATTTTTGGATCGAAGTTTAAGTTTGCAATCCTGTCTGCTTCAAGATCAAACATCACTTCCATTGATTGATTCGGGAACCAGTCGGTGTAAGCAGTGTTGTTCTGTGTTGTGTATGCATTATTCGATCCGCCATTTGCCTCCATTACGATATCAAACTGCTTAGGTCCATATTTTTTTGCACCATTAAACATCATATGTTCAAAGAAATGTGAAATGCCGGTAATTCCCGGGTATTCATTTCGCGAACCAACTTTATAAAAGAAATACATATTTGCATTTGGAATTGAGTGATCTTCGAGCACAATTATTTTCATTCCGTTTTCCAGCGTGAAGGTCTTTATGTCTTCAACTTTGGTTTGAGAAAAAATCGGGATGATGAAAAACAAAAAGACAAAGAATTTTTTCATAGCACTTCCGTGTTGTTTTTTATTTATAATTCAAAAATAAGTATAGATTTGAGAAGAAAAAGGAAAAATAAGAGTTCAGATTTAATCACATAATTGTGAATCGTATAAAAATAACTTTGAAATTTTGAAGAATAAACTATATTTTATCCAAAATTTCTTATACCTTCTTTCCCTCTATTCCTGATTAAATAATGGGGTGGTTCAGATTTGTTTCTTGAAATTGGATTTTAAACTAAACATGAGGATAAATTGATATGCCTATTTTCATGGATCGACATGATATAAAAGGGATAACTGCAAAACATGTTTCAGAAGTTCACCAGGCTGATTTAAAAGTCCAGGATAAATTCGGCTGTAAAACTTTAACATACTGGTTTGATGAAAAAACAGGGCTTGCTTTTTGCCTGGTGGATGCACCAGAGAAAAATGCAGTAACAAAAATGCATAATGAAGCTCATGGCGTGATACCGAACCAGATAATTGAAGTCCAAGCAAATCTTGTTGAAGCATTTTTAGGAAGAATTGCTGATCCGAAATTTCCTGCTGATTCGGTTGAACCGGAACTTGTAATTAATGAATCTGCAATCCGAACAATAATATATATAGAATTCAGATTAAAAGATTTCTCCCGGAAAAACAGCAATTCAAAAAGCCTTGATGTTTTTAACGATTTCATTCACAAAAAAATGGAAAAGCAAGGCTGCAAAAAAATAAAAGATATTGATGAGGGATTTCTTGCTTCATTTACTTCCGAAGAGAATGCGGTGAAATGCGCAATTGAAATTCTTAAAAAATTTAATGATTATAATAAACAAAACCCCAAAACTAAAGTCAGAGCATCGATTGGAATCAGCACTGGAGCTCCGGTTACCAAAAGAGAAGATCTTTTCGGGGAGACAATCAGGCAAGCTAAACGGCTTTGCTATATTGCTGAAGACGGACAAATATTAATTTCTTCTGATATTTCCGATGTAAAGGTTGACAATAAACTTGTTAAATCATTAAAACCCGATGAGGAAAGTTTTTTATACCAGCTTATGGAAATAACGGACAAGAACTGGAACCACTTTGATTTCAGGGTAGATGATTTCAGCGAACAAATTGGTATGAGCAAATCACGATTTTACAGGAAGACAACTTCTTTAACAGGACATTCTCCCAATGAATTCATCCGTGAATTCAGATTAAAAAAAGCGCTCAAGCTCATCGAAAAACACAAAGGAAACATTTCTGAAATTGCATTCGAATCAGGATTCAGTAATCCTTCTTACTTTACACAATGTTTTCATAAAAGATTTGGCGTATTACCTTCTGAGTATGAGACCTATATCACGTAGTCTCTTACTGAACAATTTTTAATAGTTATTGACCTAAAACTGATAGACTCCCTGCAATAACATTTCTACTTTCGTATCGAATTACTTAAACAATAATTTTTTGGAGGCCCAATGAAAAGAATTGTTTTTTTCGTTTACGGAGTAATTTGTTACCTGGTATTTTTTGTTACCTTTCTTTATGCAGTCGGTTTTGTAGGCAACATTGTTGTCCCAAAATCAATTGATAACGGTTACCAGGGTGGAACAAGTGCTGTACTTATAGTAAACCTTTTGCTGCTTTCTTTATTTGCCGTTCAGCATAGCGTAATGGCAAGACAAGGCTTTAAAAGATGGTGGACGAAAATAGTTCCCAAACCAATTGAACGAAGCACTTATGTTTTATTTTCAAGCATAGCACTTATAGTTTTGTTTTATTTCTGGAGACCTATGCCAGATGTAATTTGGAATACCGGTAGTACATTATTAACACCAATCTTAACTGCACTTTACTTCTTTGGATGGTTTGTTGTTCTGACCGGAACTTATCTTATTAACCACTTTAGCTTGTTTGGATTGCAGCAGGTTTACCTTAATCTTAAAAACCAAAAACTGCAGAATCCAAAATTTGTAACACCGTTCTATTACAAATTCGTAAGACATCCTTTAATGCTTGGATTTATAATTGCTTTCTGGGCTGCTCCGGTAATGACAGTCGGTCATTTACTTTTTGCAATTGCTACAACAGGTTACATACTTGTTGCTATCCAGCTTGAAGAAAAAGATCTTGTTTCATTTCATGGGGAAGAATATAAAAGATATCAACGTGAGGTTTCACAAATTATTCCTATGCCGCCTAAGAAACATGGTCTTGCTGAAAATATCCATTAAGGATAAATAATTCATTCACAAGTAACGGAGGTTTATAATGGCTCTATTCATGGATGTCCACAAAGGTGTTGATGGTTTAACGGCGCAGGCTGTTGCCGAAGCACACAAGAAGGATCTCGAAAAACAGGGGAAGTATGGTGTAAAGTATTTGAAATACTGGTACAATGAAGAGAATGGAACTGTGTTCTGTCTTTCAGAAGCGCCGAATAAAGAAGCTTCATTAAAAGTTCATCACGAAGCTCACGGACTCGATCCGGATGAAATCATCGAAGTAAAAGAAGGCAATTAATCTTTTCGGAAATACTTTGCCAAGAATTCCCCGGTTATGCCGGGGTTTTTATTTTTCATGAAATATCATCATCTGCAGTTTCCAGTCTTTATTACTTTTCTTTGTAAATACATATGTGTATGAACCTTCAAGCACTTCATTTGTCTTATTACCTTGTTCGTCATATAGATCACAAGAAAAATCTCCTATCGACCAGGCAATATCATCTTTAACTTTCGAATGTTGTTCTTTTATTTCCACAATCTTATAAGCCGGCGGATTTGTTTTCAAAACTGTTGCTGCCATTTGCTCTCTACCGTATCTAAGCTGGTAAGGCGATTTGAAAAATGCATCCGGTTGAAGAAGTGATATCATTTCATTGATATTTTCTTTGTTCCAGGCCTGGTTAAATTGCTTTGTGAGCATTTCTGTAAGTGAGCCTCTATCCTGAGAAAATACTGAAATTGTAATAACAATTGAAATGATCATTGTTATCAATGTTTTCATTTCACTCTCCTTTCAATAAGTTAATAATTCGAGTTATAATGAAATATATTATTATGATACCAACGCATTATGAAACTGAAGGTAAAATGTTTTATCTGTTTTTCTGTGAAAGATTAATGTCGAAGTGGGAGGACAGCGGTCGGGGTATTCTTTTGAATTAATATTTTCCCCCTGGATTATCCCGATATCTTTTAAATTAAAAATTGTTCCGATACCGTAGCTTGTTCCGTAAGTAATGTCATCATTAATTTCTTTTTCAAATAACTGCCTGCCCTGTGATGTTTTCCCGCTTGTGAATTTAATTGTAAGATCAGGCAGCAAATGATTATTGAACATCTTTCTTACGCTATCATCTTTTTGAAGATTCCTGAAGGAATATTCATAAAATTCATTCCAGTATTTTGCATCTGATTTTAGATTTTCAGGCAGATCTGACAAATCATAATTCCATAGTTTTTTAAGCTGCTTCTTTGATTCATTTAAACGGCTTCGTATTGTTCCTACCGGGACACCAAGAATTGTTGAAATGTTTTCATAGTCATTATACTCAGTAAAGTAGCGAAGCAGCACAACGACTCTTAGTGTTTCACTTAGGTGAGTTATTCTTTCCCAGATGAATTCATTCAGATTATTTTTATCAATTTCATTTTCAAGATTATGATCAGCTATTTTTGAATCAACCAGTTTTGCGGAAAGAGGCAGGGAACTTTTTTGTGTGCGATCATTTAAATACTGCCAGCAAGATCTCTTTACAATTGTTCTTAACCACCCCGGAAAGCTTTCCGAAGTTTTTAAACCGGTAATGTGCGTGAAAGCACTAATGTATGCATCCTGCAATGCATCTTCGGCGATATTGCTGTACCTGCAAATCTTCATTGCATAAGCCAGCAATTCAGCATGATAGTATGCAATCAAATTATTGAAGCACGACCTGTTTCCAAGCTGTGCATCTTCAACCCAGTTTTTTATTAATGCTTCTTCTTTCACCTGCATAATATTACTTTAAAAATCTGCGGCACACAAGGGGAAATCAATAATTAAGTTGTCTCTTTCCCCTTCTTTTTATTTTGTAAATGTGCCGCTGAATTTTGAATAAGGTTCACCGTTTAACATACTTGATAATTTTATTTCCATTTTATCAGTCGAAGGGAATTTCATATCTATCTGCTCAACATATATTTTACCATCCATTACTCCCTGGTACTCTACAAACAAATGGTTACTATCAATCCAGTAGCCGACGTGATCGTGTGCAGTTCCCATATTATCGATGCTGTATAAATGAACAAGCCCTGTGTTCGGATCATAACCTAATAGGTTTTCACCTTTCATTGTTCCCATTTCTTTTGTTGCAAATTTTTCGTGGGCAAGTATTCCTGAATTATCATTTACTGCTGAGCAGACGAAAGTGTAAACACCCGTTAAGGTTTCATCGCCGGCTGTGTATTTTGCATTGTCCAGTTTCCAGTTACCGACCATTTGTCCAAAATTTTTCTGTGCATCAGACATATCCTGTGCAAATACTGAAAAGAACGAAAATAACACTGCTGCAATTAAAACCGTTTTCTTTAACATTTTTTACTCCTTTTTTGATGGTTTTTGTTTGGTTTATCTAATAGAGGAAAGAAGTCATGGAAAAGTTCGAAGGGGGAAAGATTTTTATTTTGTGCGTTGAATTAAACAATCCCCGGCTCCGGTCGGGGATTGCCAGCTTTATCTTCATAAGGGGGGAAGATTTGATTTGCTGTCAGTAATTATTTTTCTATAAATACCTCCTTTCTTTTGGCTTTAGTCGAAAGGAGGGACCTTGGTCTATATAAACCTATACTAAGAATTGACCCTATTTTGCCATCAGTCGGGGGGAAAAAAATTTTTTTTTGAGAGATGCAAAAACTAACTAAAAACGAACTTTTTCATTGCAAATATTAGCAATACACCTCTGAAGTTTCAAAGTCCATCTTCCAATTTTGGATATGCCATCATGAAAAATTTATGATGATTTTTTAGTTTTATACAGAGTATAAGAATGCAAGGGTTACTAGAGACTTGTAAGGAATAGCAGGACTGTTACACAAATAATAGGATAAAAAATAATTACAGATAAACGGGCAGAAGGGAAGAAAATTGAATGGTGAAGGATTAAGTTTGTGATAAGCACAATTAATAATAAATATTATAGCACTTGTAGACTAAATACTTTTATGATTGAAAAAGTACATATTAAAAATAATTCTAAACCTATAATTATATATTGTGATATATTGGGATTTCCAATCAAAATTGGTAATCGAGTGAGGATATTAGATAATCCAAATAAAGATGAAACTTTTGATAATCGATATACTTTTAAAATTGGAATAGTAACTTATTTCGAATATAACTGTGGATGTGGACAATCTTATCCTTCGGATCCCATGATAGGTGTAAAATTCGGTTCTGGTAAAATTGAAGAGTTTTGGAAAGAAGAAATAATAATAATTGACTAAACTTTTAAATATCGCCCTTTTCCTAAAAATTTAATAATCCTTTTATCTCTTAACACTTGTAATTGTTGTCTTATTTTATCTTTTATAAATCTGTTTTGTGGGAACTTCTTTTTTAGCATACTTTCAAATGCATAGACATCTTTCAATTCAAACTCATTGTTTTGTACTATATCAATGATTTTCAATAATTCAATAGTCCAACCTCTGTTTTCGATTTTCTGTTCCGCTAAGAAAGAAGTCTTAGCCCAATTTTCCAAAACCTTATTTTTGCTTTCAATTTTTCTATCCCTCACAAGGAATATTTTCCCAGATGCTGGTATATTATGAAGTAAAATGTTACAACCTACCCAGCCGGCTCTTCTAGCATTTACACTAAGTGGCTTTCTTTTTTCAATTATATCATTTGTAAAATAGTGATTGGGGATTGTAATAAAATTCTGAACTTGAAAGTTATTTGTAGAATAGTTTAGGAAAAGAAAATGGGGATTATGTTCGGAATTGATTCTCCTTATCATTGTCTTATAAGCACCGTCAACAATTTTGTAAGTAAAAACATCTTTCTTACTTTTTAGTTCATATTCAGCATCACAATTACTGCAGTAAAAATCAGCAACTGGTTGATTGTTTTCAAACCTCTTTAGATTTTTATTACCGCAACGTGGACAGTAGGAATTTTTTTCAACCCACCCCTCAGTTATAACTCTGGCAATTTGCGAACTACTTTGATATCCTTTGGCAGAAGAATAATTTAATTGAAGTTCCATACTTCAAATTTATGAGAAAAAAATTTATTAAATAAAAATTATTTAATACCACTATTTCCCCTGGCAATTCAATATAGATTCTTTTGCCGGTTTTTCTGATTTTTTATAATAACCAACACATCAACGTTTAATAATTCAGCTCGAGTTTTGCTTTAATGATTTCCCACTTTTGAAGAACCTCTTCAAACTTTTTCCTTTATTCATTAAACAGATCAATCTGACCCTGCGATGGATATGTATCAGCACTTTGAACAGAAGTAACTAATCCTGCAAAAACATTCTCCGGAAGCCCGGTCCATTCGATATGACACCGCTCATCAAAAATGCCTGTTGCGCTTCCAGAATAAAGAAACAATTGAAAAAAGATTTCTCTCCCGCCAAGGCGGGATCGAAATGACCCCGCAAATGCTGGGCAGGCAAGTTGGAAATGACATTCTTCCATATTATATCAGTTGATATGTGACAATTTATGTCTATCTTACAGCATCCACAGGGCGACTAATCTAATTACAGTATAAATAATTTATTAATAAACAGGAGGTCTGTTATGCATTTAAAGTATTTGAGTCTGCTATTCGTTCCGTTATTTGTTCTTCTTTCCTGCCAGCCGCAAAATCCGAATGAGGCAAAATATAAAGCCGCATACGTTGCCATCAATAACATCCTGGACGAAGGAAAAATTGATGAGCTCGGCAATTATATTGCTACGGACGCAGTTGACCACCAGCTGGATCCTTCTATTACAAGCAAGACCGGGCTTGAAGGAATTAAAGATATGTTCAGGTATTATCACAGGATTTTCCCCGATATGAAAACTACTATTCATTCTATGGCTGTTTCCGGTGATACATTGTTCGGTTATATAACAAGTGCAGGTACTACGTCGGAACCATTTATGGGTATGCCTGCCAATACAAACTCAACCGTAAATATGGTTGATGTTGTGGTATTCAAAGGTGATAAAATGACAGAGCACTGGGGATTTATGGATATGTCAGAAGCGATGCAGATGATGCAGGTAAATATGCCGATGGATGAAAGAATGAAAGACGAAGATATGCCGCAATAATTTATAATATTCTAAAGCCGGTTTAACTGAAACCGGCTTTTTAATTTGGTTCTATCTTTATAAAGAATATGCGGTTGTTTCTTTTGCCAGCTGTTCATCTTTCCCATATAATAAAAACCAGCTTCAGAAATAAATTTTATTTAATAAGTTGAATTAAGAAACAACAGGAATTTACATAATTGAGTTTGAGTGAAAGTGAAAAGCTTTCCAGGATGTCACGGTCGTACCGTGACATTGCATCTTCTCTCTCGTCACGGCATCAAAGTTTTTCTGAATACTGTCATTCCGAACTTGTCTCGGAATCTAATACTTTGATTTAAACTGAAACGAGAACCTGAAACAAGTTCAGGTTGGCAGGCACTAATTTCACTTCCTCAAAAACTCTCTTATTATAGCAAAAAGTTTTGAAGGTTCTTCTACATGAGGGTTGTGCCCGCTTTTTTAATACATAACAAATTCAGCAAAGCGTTTCTATTGGCAGCACAAATAAATTTTTTGCAAACGGTATTGTTTCCCTGCCGGTATAAAATACAATGCCTCTTAAAAATTTTTTTCCAATCTCATCTGCAAAAGATTTTATATGATTAAAGTCGGAAGCCGTAATCTTTGCGGTTGCTTTCACTTCAACAGCTACAAGCTTTCCGTCGCTTCGCTCAATTATAAAATCAACCTCCTGCCCGGAAGCGGAGCGATAGTGATATAAAGATAAATTAAATTTACTCCATGAAGCTTGTTTTAAAAGCTCCATAAGCACAAAATTTTCAAGCAGCTTTCCCCATGAAAGTGCATCAGCTAAGACTTTATCCGGTTCAAAGCCGACAAGGTGAGACAGCAGCCCCGTATCGTTCAGATAAAGCTTCGGAGTTTTAATTAATCTTTTAGAGAGATTGCCCGACCAGGCGGGTAAAATATGTATCATAAAAATAGCTTCGAGCAAGCTGACATATCGTTTCAGTGTTGTTTGCGGAATAGCAGCAGAACGCGATAGTTCTGCAAAGTTAAGAAGTGTTCCTGCACGTGCTGCAAATAAACTTAACAACTTTGGCAGCTCACTTAACTTTTCAATATTCGCAATATCTCTTACATCCCGCTGTAGAATTGTGGTAATGTAAGATTTGAACCATGCATTTTGTCTTGTGCGGTCTTTTCTCGTGAGCATTTCAGGGAATCCACCTGTTACAATTTTATTTGCAAGATTGTTTTTCTTCCGCGAAATGTCGTTTGGTTTTAAATTATTTCCGAATAGTATATCAATAAAATTAATGGTCGCTCTGCTTAATTCGCTCTGAGACAATGGGAACAGGTTGAGGATTTCTATTCGTCCGGCCAGCGACTCAGAAACTTTTGGAAGCAGCAGAACATTTGCAGAACCAGTCAGAATAAATTTTCCGGCTTTACGATTTTTATCTACAAAACTTTTGATTGCTAAAAATATTTCAGGCACCCTCTGCACTTCATCTATTACAAGATTCTCCGCATAGCCGGCAATAAAATCATAAGGGTTATTCTGGGCGGCGGATAAAATGCTGGAATCATCAAAGGTCAGGTATCTTGCAGGATAATCATTTTCAGCAATATATTTTACAAGTGTGCTTTTACCTGTTTGTCTTGCACCATGAACCAGCACGACCGGTGAATCTGTTAGCGCTTCAAGCAACTTCAGTTTAATTTTTCTTTGAATCATAGTGCAAAAATTAAATGTTTACCGGATGATAATCAACCATTTAGCGGATGATAATCATCCACTTAATGGACGATTTGCATAAGCAGGATGCAACAAAATAAAATCACTCTCTCAAAAAACTTTCTTATTAAAGTAAAAAGTGTACAAAAGCTTTAAAATAAAAAAGGCGTCATTAAGACGCCTTACAGAACATAAAACAGAATAGCGGTTTAGTCGCGCGATTTAGCTTCATTAACTACAATATTTCTTCCATTTAATTCTGACTCATTTAATGCCCTGATAGCTTTATGGGCATCGTCCTGGTTCTCCATCTCAACAAATCCAAAACCTCTGGATCTACGTGTGTCGCGGTCCGTAATAACTTTTGCAGAAACTACAGTTCCATGTTTTTCAAATGTTTCCTTTAACTCTTCGTCGTTAACCGACCATGGAAGAGAACCGACAAATAATTTAGTACTCACTAGAACCTCTAAAAAAAAATAAATAATACATCCGGACTATTTCCAGAAGACCAAACCTATGGATAATAACCGCAATTAACTAATTAATTTCAGAAACACCCTAACCGGGCTATTAAATGCACTTATTTTTGTAAAAACATCTTTAAATATAATTAAGCAGGTTAAAGCTAGTTATTTAAATGTGCCTGTTTAACAAGAAGGTTTTTACCACTTAATTCCAAACCATTTAATCCATTTATTGCATTTCTTGCATCTGATTGAGTTTCCATTTCGACATATCCAAACCCGCTGGATTTGCCTGTGTATCTATCTGTTGCAATTATAGACTTTAAAACAGTTCCATAAATCTTAAAAATATTTTTCAGACTCTTTTCGTTAAATGACAGCGGAAGATATCCAACAAACAACATAATACTCACAAAGACCTCAGATAAAATCATTAAAAATCAGGCTTATTGCCGGGACAGCAACCTATGTATAATATTCTGCATTAACTAATTATTTAAATAAACATCATACCGGGTAAATGAAACATCAATTTTTATAATAAGATATAATAAGAATTTGCAGCGGGATAGGTTTACTCGGTTAAATGTGCCTGATCAACGAGGATATATCTGCCATTCAATTCCGAACCATTTAAGGCATTAATTGCATTTCTTGCTGCTGATTGAGATTTCATTTCAACATATCCAAAACCGCGTGAGTGGCCGGTATGGCTGTCTTTTGCAATCATAGCCGATAAGACTGTTCCATAATTTTTAAAAGTATTTTTCAGATTTTTTTCGTTAAACGACAGGGGAAGAGAGCCAACAAACAACTTAACACTCACAGTAAACCTCAGGTAAAATCAATAAAAAAACCGGCTTATTACCGGAGCAGAAAGCTATGTATAATATTTTGTATTAACTAATTGATTACCACACATCATAGTTGAGTTAACGGATGTATTTATTTTTCAGGATGACGAGCGAAGATTCCTCACTCCGTTCGGAATGATATACTACGAATAAGAGTCTGACTTTATTTCCTCAAAAACTCTCTTATCAAAGCAAAAAGTATTGATGGTTCTTCAACCTGCGGGTTGTGACCGCTGTGCTCAAACATAAAAAACTCAGCCTGCGGACAGTATATTTTATATTCAACCATCATCCGGGGAACAGCAACCCGGTCATAGCGCCCGCCGTAAACAAGCACGGGCATTTTAAGATCTTTCAACTGTTTCCTGTAATCAAAAGTGCCTATATCACTGGTTAGCTCAAAGTCGCCGTCCCTGCCAACCATCTGGTAATATAATTTTGTATTCAGAGGATGGGGGTAAGCCTTTTTCCTGCCCGGCTTGAAATTATCAGGATTGTAAGCATACAAAAAACCATAAGGCACACGCCCATAAATTTCCTGATGTTCCGGATCGCTGGAGACAGCCCCCTGCTCTCTAACTTTCATCAGCTCTTTCCATACTTCAGGATAATTTGTTTTTATTTCATGATTGGAATTATCGCAGTTTTCCTGCCACATAAGATAGCTGTGAAAAGTATTTGCAAGTATCAGGTGTGAAACATTCTCAGGATATTTAATTGCATATCCCTGTGCAACAACTCCGCCGTAAGAATGACCGAGGATATTAATTTTATCAAAGCCCATCGCTTTGCGCAAACCTTCAAGGTCTTCAATGTCTCTTTCAAGTGTATATTCTGTAACAACTTTTGCAGTATCAGACTTTCCTCTTCCGAAGGCATCATAATAAACCAGCGTGTTTGTTGTCGAGAGTGAGTCGAATCTTCTTAAACCGTAATGCGTTCCTCCCGGTCCGCCGGCAATAAAAAATAAAGGATCGCCTTCACCGAAACTTACAGTCCAGAGTTTTGCACCGTTCACTTCATAATATTTTCCGTCTGTTTCACTGTCCGGAAATTGTGCAAAAACGGTAATACTTATTACTAATGTAATAAGAAATGTAAAGAGGGTTTTCATTTTTCACCTAAAATAGTTACCAGAGATGTTCAGATAAAAATATCTGTTTGCAATTTAAAAATAAAAAATCCCTGTAAACCTGCCTACTGTCAGATAAACTTTCTATGAGGCAGAAATAAAAAATTATTCTGGTCGCTTAATCTTTTACGGTGAATTCAATTTAGTAACACCCTGTAGTTTTTTAATTGAGTGTTTTCCAGGCGAACAATTCTTCCATTATGGTTAATAACTCAATCTATTTGCAAATATAAATTTACCACTTGTAACTACGGTTTTAATAGTCTACCTTATTAACGTCCTGCAAAAGAAAATTAAGATATAAGAGAACTACTTAAAAAACCTCATCATCTAATCCTAACTTTTTATACAGTGTCAATCAAACCGGTACAGATATCCTGCTGAGAGCAGGTACATTCATTGTCTGCAGCCGGACTGCCCAAAATTATAATTATAAGGAGTACAAAATGAATATCTATGTAGGCAACTTAGCCCCAAACGTACAGGAAGAAGATTTGAACGATTTATTTTCCAAACATGGAAAAGTAAACAGCGTTAAGATTATCCGTGATATGTTTACCAAGATTTCAAAAGGTTTTGGTTTTATTGAAATGCTTATAAATGCTGAGGCTGATAAGGCGCTTTACGTGCTTAACTCATTTGAGCTTAAAGGAAAGAAACTCGTTGTTAACGAAGCGAAACCGCAAAAGCCAAGAGGAAACTTTGGAAGAAGTTATTAATAATAACTGCTTGTATTTTTTTAAGCCGCGGCATTCCGGGCTGTTATCAGTCAAAAAGTAACAGTTCAGGATGCTGTTGTTAAGTAATCAATTGAATGTTGAAAGTGGGAATAAGCCATTGAACCTGAATTGTATTTTGGGCTTAAATAAGGTAACTTTGTTGTGTCCTGAAGAAGAAATAATGTAAGATAGAGTGGACTTCCGCAAAATACTCACAATCTAATCCAACTTTTTAACAGCGACAATAATTCCGGTTAAGTTTAATTCATTATCTGCAACCGGGAATAACTTTTTATCTAATCATAAAGGAAAACGAAATGAAAATTTTTGTTGGAAATCTTGCCCCTGGTGTTGAAGAAGAAGAATTGAAATCATTATTTGCACAGCACGGCAAAGTTGATAGTGTTAAAATTATACGCGATATGTTCACACGCCAGTCAAAGGGCTTCGGGTTTATAGAAATGCCCGGAAAAATGGAATCAAAAAAAGCGGTTGAGTCATTGAATACACATGATCTTAAAGGCAAACGACTAAATGTTAACGAAGCACGACCCGAAAAACCACGCGGTAGAAGGAAATACTAATCCTTCCCTGCTTAAAGTAATTAGGTAATGATTACAAACACAAAAAGGCTCCATCGGTAAAATATAGTAAGTTGGAAAAATTTCTACTCCTTTTAGCAGAGAAAAGAGATTTTAGGATTATCTAATCAACCGAAAGATGTAGTTCCTTTTTCATCCTTTTGTACTATTGAACAATACAAAATTCATCCATATTATGTTATTATCTCGATTGTAATTATAAGCAAAGTAAGTGCTTTTATTTGTTTTATAGACAAATAGAGCATTTATTTTTTCACTTTCGAGGTAAAATAATTATTCTAAATTTAAAGCCGTAATATCTAACAGTTAAACTAGGAGGAAACATATGAGGAAACTTTTATTACTGAATCAGTTCTTTTGGGTATTTATCTTGCTTGCAACCGTTAGTTATTACGGCTGCAACAGCAAAACTGACAAAGCCGATGAACCAAAGGATTTAATTCAGAATGAAACACCAGACACAAGCTCTGGTACTACCAAGCAGGAAGAACCGGCTGAAGAAACTAAAATAACTGTTCCGGATATAAAAGGAACTTATTCCGGAACTTTCGATAAGAGATCTACTGTTCTGAAAATAACTGAACAGACCGACAGCAGCTTTTCCGGAAATATTACAATCAATTACAGAGAGGTAATTAACCAGGAAGTAAAAGGATCTTTCAGTCCCACTACAATGAAGTTTACTATGAGCGATCAGTTGCACAGCAGATACCAGGGAAAATACAAAGGAAAATTCTCTGAGGATATGAAGAATTTTTCAGGGACATTTACAATGGATCTGGACGGCAAACAATTTTCATTTAATCTGACAAAAAAATAAGGAAGTAATCTATGAAAAAGTTCTTATTATTAATAATTCCGGCAGCGATATTATTCTTAAGCGCCTGTGATTCAAATAATAATCCTACAACACCAGCTAATACAAAAGGAAACTTATTTGTTACATCAAATCCGGCCGGTGCACAAATCTGGCTTGATGGAGTAAATACCAGCCAGGTAACTCCAGATACTCTTTTGGATATTGAAGAAGGTCTTCATAATGTTACTCTGAAATTAACAGATTATAACGATACTACATTTTCAATTAGTATAACTGCAGACCAGACGGGCATTGTTGGACCGATTGTCCTAACGTCAAATATAATCACAACTCTATATGGACCAGTAAGAATTTATGAAACAGCCGGCACTTCTGCATTAGAACCCAGCGGGCTTGATCTTTCAAGCGGTAACGCCTGGGGTGTTACTTCAGATTCAAGCGGAGTTGTAGATATTTATTACTCAAGTAACGGTTACCTTGTTCAAAGTGCTGACCTTTATCCTAATCTTGTAAGGGTAACAAAGTTTTTTGTTGGAACAAGTGGAAACCTTTTTGATAATGTAGACTCGCCTGACAGAAACTCAGGAACATGGACAAATAATATTGGTGACAGAGAATCAAACTATGTATTCCTTTATGATCATGACGGACATTATTCAAAACTTAAAATAGTTAACTGGGGTGGCGGAGTACCAGGAGAACCAGCATGGGTTGAAGTGCAGTGGTATTATAACGAAACCCAGCTTGACAAAAGGTTTTAATTCAGATCGATCTTAAAAAATTAAACCCCCATCGTTTTCGTTGGGGGTTTTTGTTTTTTAATAACTGCGGAATGTTTTGACAAACAATACTCTCAGATAACAATACTATCCAATTGTTTTATTTTATTAGTCACGATTCTCAAATTTAACTGAAACACAAATTAGAATTCATCTCTACAAACAAACTCAGAGAAACGTAAATGTCTTACAAACAAAACAACGGGTTTTATTAGTTCAATTTTTGAGTAAGGCTTCCCTGGTTCTTTTTCTCGTTCTCCTTCTCTCTTTTAGCCACTCTTTTTTCCTGTTTTGTTTTTTGCGGTTCTTTCTTCGAACCTTTTTTTGCGTTTTGACCTTTGCTCATTTTATTTTTTCCTTTTGATTTAAGTTTTTAATCAAATCATTTTATAATTAGTGTAATAGCATAACTAGAATGATCACAAATTCCAATACTCCAAAAGGATGAAAATAGAACTACATCTTTTTAGAAGGAATGATTTACATGATTTACTTATAAGTAAATCAATCACAATTCTTTGAGAAATATTGATTCAGTTGATAATTCTTAATTTTTAATGTTCCTTTGATCTCGTTGACGATCCTGGATGCTTTCTATCATACTTATTAATTTGCCGATAGCACCGTCGAGTGCCTGGTTTAAAGTATCAGCATGGTCTGTAACAACGATGGGTTGACGTCCTTCTAAATGTGCTTCTATCATACAGCGTTTGTCGTTCTTTCCTTTCTTAGCGCCGTCTTCATCTTTCAGATGAACTTCAATCTTAGTGATGTGATCACTCATTCTAATTAATGCGCTTTTGATTGTGCTGCTGAACTTAGCAATCAGAGCTTTATTACCCTGGATATTATGTCCGGTATTGATTTGGATATTCATTGTTTTCTATGATTCCTTTTACAAGTTTTTTTTATGTTCTGACTTTTTCTCGTTTCACTGATTTCTTTTAATTTGTAAGAATAACTTTCAGAGCTTTTTCTTTTGCGGCGTTTCCAAAAGTATCATATGCTTTCATAATATCATTCAAATTAAAATGATGAGTAATTAACTGCTTTGGTTTTAATTTTCCTGAAAGGACTGTCCTTAAAAGCATTGGAGTTGTTACAGTATCAACAAGACGGGTTGTAATAGTTATGTTCTGTGACCACAACTTCTCGAGATGCAGCTCAACACTTTTACCATGAACACCAACATTCGCCAAATGTCCGCCCGGCGCAACGATTGACTGGCAGATATCAAAAGTAGCAGATACACCAACCGCTTCGATAGCTACATCAACACCTTTACCGTCGGTGAGTTTCATTATTTCCTTCGCCGCATTTTTCGAAATAAGTTTTGTGGCCCCGAATGTTTTTGCAACTTTTAGCCGGTTTTCGTCTAAATCAACCATAATTATTTCAGAGGGAGAATAGAATTGAGCAGTGAGTAATGTTGCAAGCCCAATTGGTCCGGCACCAACAATTGCAACAGTATCTCCTGGTTTTATTTGACCATTAAGAACTCCACATTCAAATCCTGTCGGCAAGATATCACTTAACATTACAATAGCTTCTTCATCTACTCCATCAGGAATATGATAAAGACTGGTATCGGCATGTGGAATTCTGACATATTCTGCTTGTGTTCCATCAATCATATGGCCGAGAATCCATCCGCCGGTTTCGCAATGCGAATACATTCCTTTCCTGCAAGCATCACAAATTCCACAAGATGTAATGCATGAAATCAAAACTTTATCCCCGACTTTAAAGTTTGAAACACTTTTTCCGGCTTCTTCGATAACTCCAACTCCTTCGTGCCCGAGTATCAGACCATCAACCACTTCAGGAACATCTCCTTTAAGAATATGAAGATCAGTTCCACAAATTGTTGTTTTTGTTATTTTGATTATGGCATCGGTTTGTTTTTTGATAACCGGTTTCGGTTTTTCTTCCCAGGCTCGTTTGCCTGGTCCGTGATATACTAAAGCTTTCATAAATGGTTGCCTTCCCGTTTTTTAAAAATGAACTTTAAAGACAAACAGATCTTGTCTATACATTAATAGATTACTCACATATCTTAATGAAAACAATCGTTCAAATGATTGAATAAGGGACTACATCTTTTGGACGAGGTGTTTGACAATTATTTTCAATTGGTTGACACTACGAAGGAATCCAGCCTTTGTATAAATGTATAACCAGGAATTCAGAATTATTAAGCTTTATTGAAGATAAAATTTTAAGCGATTAGTATAGAATTTCCTGTTTGAATTAAAAATTCATTGCCTCAATATCCAAGTTTATGGAGTTCAAATATAAATTGGATAATGCTTTTGTGGTTCAATATTCCGATGCAATTACCATTTTCTATTATAGGTATTTCGCTTACATTATTTTCGTCGATAGCCTTTAATGCATCTAATAACGGTTCATTAGGGTTTATATTATTAATATCCCGTAAAGGTATCATAACATCCCGGACAGTTTTATTCTGTCTATCATTTTTTGAAATTAAATTTATTTGCGAGGGAGATAGAAATCCGATCATTGTATTATCATCCTTTACGAGCAGGTTTCTTCGATTTGCGCCAATGAAATGATTATCTATTATTTCCTGAACATTAGAATCAGGATACACTATGCCATAATCATTTGATAAAGCTTCATGAACCTGGTGCCCTGATAATAAATCGTTTAGTGCCTGTCTTTTAATCTGGGCTACTGCAGCACTCTCAAGAAACCAGCCAATAAATGCAATCCAGAGCCCGTTAAAAACATTATTTTGAAATACCAGTAAAACACCGAACATAATAAAAACGAATCCAAAAAATCTTCCCGCGTTCGCTGCAATTGTAGTCGCTTTTTTATAATTTTTTGTAAAAGCCCAAACTATTGCCCTTAAAATTCTTCCACCGTCCAATGGAAACCCGGGAATTAAATTAAAAATTGCCAGTATAAAATTTATTAATGCCAGGTAATGAAATGAAGCAGTAAGATATTGGTTTTGTGAAAATACTTTTTCTAATAAATAAAAGATGGCTGCTAATATGAAGCTGGTTATAGGACCTGCAATTGCAATCCAGAATTCCACCAAGGCTTTAGGTAATTCTTTTGAAATTTCAGCCACTCCACCAAATACAAAAAGCGTTATCCTTTTTACATTAAGTTTGTATTTTGTTGCAATTATGGAATGACCAAATTCATGAAGCAGAATACAAAGAAAGAACAAAATTGAAGTTATAAATCCAACCAACCAATATGAGAATTTCGTCCAGTTTTTGAATTCCCCCGGAAAATAACTTTGTGCTAATACCCACGTCAACAGTACTAAAATCAGGAACCAGGAATAATCCAAATAAATTGGAATACCAAATAATTTACCGATCTGAAAATGTTTATCCTTCATAAAACTTATTTTTCCTATTAATATTTTCATCTTTCTTTGGTCTAATCTCTTCAGTGTCTCGTTTATACAGGTTCATAAATTGCTCAAACAATTCTAGTTGATTTTTATCACTTTATTAAATTTTATTTATTTATTAGTTTCATCTTTCCGAATTTCCTTCTCCGCATTCTCCCAGTCCTGAACTGCGTGACCATCCTTATGTCCTTTCTGCTCATATAGTTCATAAGCTCGCTTAGCAATCTGTGGAGTCAAATCGGCTGTTGCCTTGTTTTTTATGGGATCAAAAATCCAGTACGCCAGAAGTTTCACGCGGTCATTTAAGAGGAACCAAAGTAACGCATAGCCCCAAACAAATCCTGCCCATCCCCAGCCAAGCGGCGTCATAAAAAACCCATAAACTGCTATCAGTGTTGCGATGATTTGTGTGCCGAGTACTGCTCCCCATAAAATTTTTGCGGGGCGTATAGACCAGAATGGTTTGCGAGTACGGGTGAGGAAGATTGTCAGATGTCCTGCTACTGAGAGTTTCAAATACATCAGAGTCTGGATGTGTGCACGATCGAGATGAAATACGCGTTCACCAAGATAAAACAAACCGAAGGCGGCTATGACCCCGATAACGCCCAGAACCGTTGAGATTCCAAGCACCATACGCATATTCCAGGCTTCGGGTTGATCCTTGTAATGAACATTGTCGTAGGCAATAGACAAAATGGCGCCGTCATTTAGTAACGCCAACATTACAATCATCACTGCTGTCAACGGATAAAAGTTGAAAATCAAAATAGCCAGCGTCATGAAAAAAAGCACTCGCAATGTTTCGGCGATTCTGTAAATCGCGTAACTGTTCATACGCTGGAAAATTTTCCTGCTCTCCTTTATTGCGTCAATAATTACCGATAGGCCGGGCGTTGTTAGAACTATTGCAGCCGCAGCACGCGCCGCGTCCGTAGCATCCGAAACAGCAATACCGCAGTCGGCTTTTTTCAGTGCCGGTGCATCATTCACACCATCGCCCGTCATGCCAACAATATGACCGCGTTTCTGCAAAACATCCACAATATGGAACTTGTGTTCCGGGAACACCTGTGCAAAACCATCAGCCTTCTCGATTGACTCTGCCACCTCTGTGGTCTCTTTCTTTTTCGAATCACCCAGGCTGGCGGCATTAAGAATATTTGTTCCCATGTCCAGCTTTTGGGCGGTTTCTTTTGCTATAGCAAGTGCATCGCCCGTAACCATTTTGATCTTAACGCCCATATCTTCCGCAGTCTTAATCGTTGCCTTTGCATCTTCACGCGGTGGATCAAACAAGGGCAGCACACCAACTAACTGCCATTGCCCATCGCCCTCAGCTCTCGCAACACCTAATGATCGAAAACCTCGTTCTGCAAATTCGTTTACGGCTTTGTCGGCAGCGGACTTTATCTGTTTTTGATTCGAAGACAATTCTAAAATTACCTGCGGCGCTCCCTTGCTTACCTTGAATGTTTTTCCGTCTTTGGATTTGACAGTAGCTTCAGTACGTTTATGTACAGGGTCGAACGGCATAAAATGAACAACCTCATAATTCTTTAACGAATCCTTGTCTTTCAATCCGCCCAACACAGCCAGGTCAATGGTGTCGTTGTTTTCAGCACGCGATGCAAGCGCACCATAAAGGATTACCTGGTTGGCGGGGATATTGTTCACACTGAAAGGATCGCCCAATGTCAGTTTATTCTGCGTAAGGGTACCCGTCTTGTCAGCACACAGCACATCTACGCCCGCTAATTCTTCGATGGCGACCAGCTTGCTTACAATCGCTTTTTTCCTGGCAAGTAGTTTTGCACCAACAGCCATAGTAACCGACAAAACCGTTGGCATAGCAACCGGGATTGCAGCAACTGTAAGAACCAGGGCAAACTGTAACGTTGATATGATTGAGTCACCACGGTAAATAGCGACTGCAATAATCACCGCAACCAGAGCCACCGCGAGGATGATGAGGTAATTACCTATCTTCAAAACCGCCTTTTGAAAATGACTGACCGTATGCGCCTCCTGCACGAGTTGCGCCGTCTTGCCAAAATAGGTGTTCCCACCAGTGGCATAAACAATTGCGCCAATTTCACCACGGCGAATGATTGAACCGGAAAACACTGCCTCGCCGGATTTACGCTCGGCGGGTAACGACTCGCCTGTCAGTGCGGACTGATCCACCTCTACAGGATCGCCATCCAGCAAGCGTGCGTCCGCCGGGACGATGTCACCAAGACGCAAGCGAATGACGTCACCCGGCACTAGCTCACGCGCAGCGGGAGTGATCCATTTCCCATCTCGTTTCACCCGTGCCTTGACTGCCAGTTTAGCCTTCAATGCCTCGATGGCATTGCCAGCTTCGCGTTCTTCCCAGAATCCAACCACAGCATTGGCAGCAAGCAGAAGGAGGATGATGAAAAAATCCGGCCAATGCCGTGATACAGCCGAAAGGATAACAGCCGCTTCGATCATCCAAGGTATGGGGCCCCAAAAATACGTGAGAAATTTAAGGAACATATTAGTCTTCTTTTCTTCAATCTCGTTGGGCCCATATTGTGTTAATCGTTTCTCTGCCTCAGCTTGAGTGAGACCATCCGGAGATGACCCAAGTTTTTTCTCCAATTCCGGCAGAGGCAAGGTTTTTAAATCGTCCTTAGCATCGGGCTTCGGTTCGGGAGACTTGGACTGATCAGTTTTGGTTTTCATATCTGGTATTCTCCTTTCAATTTTCTCTGATCCATTTTTTTGCTTCATCCAATTCAGAATTTTTATATATACGAAGTTCACAGGAAAGCATATAACCAAAGAATTTTGCAAAAGTATTTACAAGTTCATGATCAGATACCAATGCAATCTTCTCCCATGAAGATAGATGTTCCATTCCTACCTTAGCATCATCAAGCATAGCATTTAGATCAAATCCGGTAAAGTTGCTTCCAAGCTGGTATATCATCCGGATTTTTTTATTTGCTTGCAATTTTTTCTTTACAGCAGGAATTAAAACAGTTTCATAATCTGTCCCGGTTATTTTACCTTCCGCGGAAATACCCAGAACATTGTCTGGTAAATCATTCATTATTCTTAACATATTTTTTCTCCTATTGAATTTTCAAAATGTTTTGTATTAAACTGTTGATTCAGGTGAGTCGGCGACACCTTCCGGCGGTAAGATTTCCGGCACATCAAGTCTTGCAACACCAATCCTGTTATCTGCCATTCCATAATAGACATCAAAGCGATCCGGTGAACCAAGGTCATCACGCCTGTCGATGCCGGTAGGAAAGACAACGTTTGGAACAATTCCGTGGCGTTCCTGTGGTGATGCAGGTGTCAGAATCGGTTCCACCGAGCGATAAATAATCTCGCGCGGATGTTTTTCCGAAAGCACCATCACTCCGGCTGAATAACAAAGGTGATGTTCATCGTTTCCTTGTCCCTTTATTTCACTCACCCCGTGGTAAATGATAAGCCAGCCGTGCCTTGTTAGAACAGGCGGAGTGCCGCCGCCGATTTTTAACCTCTCCCATGGCGATACTGGGGTCGCCAAGCGGTGATGCGAATTAAATAGGCCGAGTTGATGTGGTTCAAGACCTTCCAATGCCATCGGACAATAAGAAATCCAGATACTTTCATGGTCAAGATCTACTACTCTTGATTCATCCTTTCGGGCTATTTCTTCCGGGCGAGTGCCCGGGAAAAGGGGACGATGAATTATGGCTATCTGCATTTTCCCGGAGTGATTGGGAATAGCTATAGGGAAGACGCTGGCATCCTTGTTATCCACATGAACGAAATCGATACCGTCATATGGCTCAAAAGTCGCCAACCCCAGTCGCTTCCAGTGAAACAAATCTTTAGATACTGCAAAAGCGATGCGCGGGCCTATGGGTGAATGTGCTGTGTAAGTCATCAAATAGTTTTGGAAGCGTTCCATAAAAGTAATGCGGGGATCCTCGCATCCGCCACTGCCATCAGGTCGTAGTTCATAATCAGCCTCCGGTTCCAAAGCTATGCCGAGCCGTTCAACACCTGTTGGGTCGCCCGCCCCATTAAATTTTACCTTTGCAATGCCGATACGCGAATAATTGCCTTTTGCGACAAGCCGTGGAAATAAATAAAGATTTCCATCAGGTCCTCGAACTGCAGCCGGATTCAAGACACCTTCAACTTCCTGTGGATTACCCGGTTCTGGTTCCATTATTTTTCCCAGCCGCTTCAATTTAAATTCATTCATCAAATTCTCTTTTATTATAATAGATGTCTATTGCTAATCGCTATCTAAACAAGCGATTATAGTTTCGGTAACTCTTTTAGTTTCATTAGGACCTTTAACAGGTATAGAAACTACACCTGCTTCTTCAGCCGGGTAGTCATTCCCGCCGGGAAATAAGGCATCACCAATGAATATCATCTCTTTAATTGAAATGCCAAGAATGTCCCGCAGCTTTCCGATACCGTATGCTTTATCAATACCTGGTTTGGTAACATCGATGGAAGTCTCGCCACCCATTCGAACAGAGAATCCGGGAATTAAAGGATCAAGGATTGATTTTATTTTCTTCCGTTTGGTGAAATCAGGATCCCATTTTTTCTTTTCGTCTAAAGGTGCTTGCTGTCCTAAGGCTGAATATGTTATCTGGCTACCCCGATCTTCAATTATCTCTCCCCAAATTTTTTTAACTTTGAAACCAGCTTCTTCGAGCGCTTTTTTAAAAGCAGTTTTAATTTTTTTACTTTCATCTGTTGTGAAATCTTCCGAATAGATTTTTTTCCAATCTCCATTATATTTAAAAGAACTTTGTTCCGCATGTTGGAAGTATAGATAAATTTCGCAGACTTTTGTCAGTCGGAAGATTTGAAAGAAGTTGTTTTTCAAATTGCGGCCAATCACCTCCGGAAATAACAGCCACTTTGACGATGCTGAGAAGTTTGTAAAGCAGTACCGACATTTCTTTGTCAAGAGACGATTTACTTTCTGCAAGCGTACCGTCCAAGTCATACACAATCAATTTTTTCATTATCATTTCACCTTTTAATTCTTGTTAAATCAATTCATGTTTCCGGAATTATCAATCATATCATTGTCATCTTGTTATTCATTATTCCGGTAGTGAAATTTCTAATACAATCACTGAAGTGTGCGGGCGAAAAATACATGCTCCTACCATTGCCGGAATGAGCAACACATCTCCGATATTAACCTCATACTTTGTGTTATTGCTTTCTAACTGACCTTCGCCGTCGATGCACACTATTACACGCGGCTTTCCTTTTTTTCCTATTTTGAAGGGCAATTCTCCATTGAGCCGCCATAAACCAAAATGCTTACATAGAAAAAGTCTCTCCCGCAGTACCGGCTTAACCTCTTCTACTACAGGCGCAACCGGCCGCACTTCCACTTGTTTAAAATTAATACAGGAAAACGCCTGCTCAACTTGTAGCGGTCTTGGTTTGCCAGTTTTAGCATCTAAATGATTCCAGTCATACAATCGAAAAGTTACATCGCTGTTCTCCTGGATCTCGAACACCTGAACGTCACCTCCCAATGAGTGAACCGTTCCGGCTGGAATGAAAATTCCGTCGCCGATCTTAGGCGTAAAAGAAGTGAGGTGATCTGCAACGGTACCTTTTGTAATTGCCTGTCGCATATTGTCTGCATTAGTGCCTTGTTTCAAGCCTGCATATATGCGGCTTTCTTTTCCCGCTTTCAGAACAACCCAGGCTTCGGTCTTGCCTGTCTCGCCCTCCGGTAATAGGTCAGTATTTGCATCCTTAGGATGTACCTGAACCGAGAGCATTTTACTGACGTCAAGAAACTTGAGCAGAAGTGGAAATCTGTTGAAACGCCCGGCAAGCTTTCCCATCAACTGTTCTGGAAACTGTTCCATTAACTGACTGATAGTCTTTCCTTTGAGAGATCCATTTGAAACGCGGCTGGCATGGTCATCACGATCGCTTAGTACCCAGGCTTCACCAATCGGACCGTCACCCGGTAGTTGCGCAGAGAGCAGGTTCGCCAAACGTCTTCCGCCCCAGAGCCGGTACTGATAGATCGGTTCAAATTTCAGAGGGTACAAATCTATTTGATTCATTGTATGTTCCTATGCTGTCAAGTTTATCCCGTATTCTTTAATGCTTTGGATTTATTTCCACTTACGGTACTCTCTGATGCATCTGGTTGTGAGGCCGCACGGATAAGTCGTTCGTCTTCACATAGATAACCATAGCAGCAAGCATCAATAAAATTGCAATCCAGAATTTCCAATCATGATGAGCTCGTTTCCAATACGGGGTGCTGTTTTTCTGTTTAGTTACATGTTGCGGGATACTTGGTCTCATATTTCTTTCCTTTCAAATAAAGAATTGTATTCTCCACGGCGAGCAGCCAGGTTGCATATGGCCCGATGATAAAGTGCTTTCTGTGCATCTAAAATATTTTTCTCCTTGCCATGCCAAATCTCTAATGCCGGTTGCTGTATGGCCCGGGCAAATGAAAAAGCCAATGCCCATGGCAATCGCGACCTGAATTTAACATTCATTGCATTCAAACGTGCCGATGCCAGCTCAGCAGGTTGACCACCAGATAAAAAAGCAATACCGGGGACGGAAGCTGGGACGGAGCGTAATAAACATTTCACCGTGGCGTCAGCAACCTCGTCTACGGTTTCTTGCCTGGAGCATTTCAATCCCGGAAGTACCATGTTTGGTTTTAGAATCATTCCTTCCAGATTCACTCGTTGTGCATAAAGCTGGTTGAAAACCGTTCGCAGAACTTCCTCCGTTACCTCAGAACATTTTTCTAAAGTATGCTCGCCGTCCATTAGAACTTCCGGCTCGACGATAGGAACCAGCCCTGTCTCCTGACACAACGCAGCATAGCGAGCTAAAGCATGTGCATTAGCCTCAATGCAACCTCTTGTTGGAATATTTTCGTCAATAGCAATCACAGCACGCCACTTGGCAAAACGGGCTCCCATTTTAAAATATTCTTTTAGTCTTTCGCGTAATCCGTCCAAGCCTTCTGTTATTTTCTCACCGGGATGACCTGCCATACTTTTTGCGCCAATGTCAACCTTAATACCGGGAATGATTCCAGAATCAATGATAATTTTAATAAATGGAGTGCCGTCTTTTTTCTGTTGGCGAATCGTCTCGTCATACAGGATAGCACCGCTAATGGATTCACCGAGACCGGGCGTGGTGACAATCAATTCACGGTAGGAACGGCGGGTCTCTTCTGTTTGGGGAATCCCCAATTTGGCAAATCGTTTGTTGCATGTTGGATTGCTTTCATCCATCGCCAGCACACCTTTGTCGTCATCAACCAACATCTTTGCGGTGTCTATAATCTGTTGTAAATTCATCTTTGATAGTTCCATAATTTTATCAATTAATATTCAATCGTTCTTATGCACGTTTAACACAAAACCACTGATGTCTTTAACATGCGAATACACATCATTTCTCGTTTGCGATTACTTCTCCTCAGGAAGTTTCAGCTTATGTGCTGATTGTTTAGTTTTACCACGCCTTCGATCGTTTTGACGTCCAAAGATGGTTTCAATCATATTTATTAATTTATCGATAGCGCCGTCGAGTGCCTGGTTCAGATTATTAGCATGTTCTGTAACAACGATAGGTTGACGTCCTTCCAGATGAGCTTCTATCATGCAGCGTTTGTCGTTCTTTCCTTTCTTATTGCCGTCTTCATCTTTCAGATGAACTTCCACTTTGGTAATGTGATCGCTCATTCTAATTAATGCGCTCTTAATTGTACTGCTGAATTTAGCAATTAGCGCTTCATTTCCCTGGATATTATGTCCGGTATTGATTTGGATATTCATAGTCTTTTCCTGTTTTGATTATGTACTTTCATTAACTGAATCTATTAGTGCTTTCTCATTCATTTGGGATTACCCCATTTCCAGTTGCGAATTTCCGGCATGTCCTGTCCATATTTATCAATATATTTTTTATGATCCAGCAACTTATCACGGAGGAACTGTTTAACATAAGCTGCCCGCGAACCCAAACCCGGTACACGGTCAATAACATCACCAACTAAGTGAAAACGATCCAGCTCATTTAATACAACCATATCAAATGGGGTAGTGGTGGTTCCTTCCTCCTTATACCCGCGCACATGAAACCGTTCCTGGTTGGACCTTCGATATGTTAAACGATGGATTAACAGTGGATAACCATGGAAGGCGAAGATGACATGCTTGTCTTTTGTAAAGAGTGTATCAAAATCCTTATCACTGAGTCCATGAGGATGCTCGCTCTTCGGTTGAAGTGTCATCAGATCTACCACGTTTATAACCCTTACTTTAAGTTTTGGAAAATTCTTTCGGAGTATTTCGACAGCAGCCAATGTTTCCAGTGTAGGAACATCACCGCAGCAAGCCATAACAACATCAGGTTCTTCACCTTTGTCGTTACTTGCCCATTCCCAGATACCAAGCCCGGCAGTGCAGTGCTTAACAGCGGAATCTATGTCCATCCATTGAAGTGCGGGCTGTTTGCCTGCGACAATAACATTAACATAGTCGCGGCTGCGTAAGCAATGATCGGTTACAGAAAGCAGTGTGTTGGCATCTGGTGGCAGATACACGCGGATAACGTCCGCTTTTTTATTAACGACATGGTCAATGAAACCGGGATCTTGATGACTAAAACCATTGTGATCCTGCCGCCATACGTGCGACGAAAGCAGATAATTTAAAGAGGCAATTTGTTGACGCCAGGGGATATCGTGAGCTACTTTTAGCCACTTTGCGTGCTGGTTAAACATGGAATCAATTATGTGAATGAATGCTTCATAACATGAAAAAAAGCCGTGTCTGCCTGTAAGCAAATAACCCTCAAGCCAACCCTCACACTGATGTTCGCTTAACATTTCCATCACACGTCCATCCGGTGCAACGTGATCGTCAATAGGAATGATTTCCGCAGTTGAGCATCTGCTGGTTACCTCGAACACATCTCCCCATCGGTTCGATGCAGTTTCATCCGGGCTGAAGACACGAAAATTGTTTGTGTTTTGTTTCAGCACATCGCGAATAAACTTACCCTGAACGCGAGTAGCTTCTCCTTCTATAATACCGGGATTGGTTACCTTTAAAGCATAATCACGGAAATCCGGCATTTTCAATTCTTTAAGAAGTAGCCCTCCATTAGCATGCGGGTTCGCTCCCATTCGCCTTTCTCCTTTTGGTGCTAACTCAGCAAGTTCAGGAATGAGTCTGCCGCTTTTATCAAATAATTCTTTAGCAATGTAACTTTTCATCCATTGTTCAAGAATTTTCAAATGTTCAGGCTTCTTCACAAAGTCTGTAATCGGTACCTGGTGTGAACGGAACGTACCTTCAATAGGCAGGCCATCTACCACTTTCGGGCAGGTCCATCCTTTAAGAGTACGGAAAATAATCATGGGCCATTTCGGGCGTTCTTTTAAAGCCATTGTTTCGCGCTTTTGTTTGTATGTCCTTAATCTCGGTAATTACAATATCAAGTGTAGCAGCCAGGGTTTGGTGAAGTTTATCAGGATCGTCCCCTTCAACAAAATATGGTTTGTATCCGTAACCCCGGAAGAGCTGATCTAATTCTTCGTGACTGATACGCGCCAGAACAGTTGGTCCGGCTATCTTGTAACCGTTCAAATGTAAGATTGGCAGTACAGCTCCATCACAAACCGGATCGAGAAATTTGTTGGAGTGCCAACTGGTAGCCAGCGGACCGGTTTCAGACTCGCCGTCGCCTACAACACATGTAACTATTAGATCCGGGTTATCGAACGCTGCCCCATAAGCATGGGACAGAGAATAACCAAGCTCACCGCCTTCATGAATAGAGCCCGGTGTTTCCGGTGCAACATGACTGGGAATACCGCCCGGGAATGAAAATTGTGTGAACAGTTTTTTCATACCTTCTTCATCCTGGGTTATATCAGGATAAATCTCGCTATATGTCCCTTCCAGGTAAGTGTTGGCTACTATTCCGGGCGCACCGTGACCCGGGCCGATAACATATATCATATTCAGATCGTATTTTTTAATGATACGGTTGAGGTGAACATAGATAAAATTAAGTCCGGGAGTAGTTCCAAAATGACCAAGCAACCGCGGTTTCACATGTTTCAGTTTTAATGGTTTCTTTAACAATGGATTGTCAAACAGATAAATCTGTCCAACAGAAAGATAGTTTGCAGCACGCCAATAGGCGTTCATCTTTTGCAGAAGTTCTTGAGTTAACGGTTTATCCTTTACATCCATTTTTTTAGATGTCGATACAATGTTTTCTTCAAACCCTTCTTTCACTTTCTTAACTAATTTCTTCTCAGATATTTTTTTTGTTTTCATAATCATTAATACTTTCAATAATAAGTTTTAAATTTGATTAACACTTCAGCGCTCCTTCACTGGCAGCGTGCTCGTTTCCGCTTGAGCGGCGCATAAGCAGGCTCCGAAGATGAAGATACACCCGCAAAGGTAAATCCACAGCAACAATGCCATGATTCCACCAAACGTCCCATAGATAGCATTCAACGTAGCGAAGTTTCTTAGATAGATTTCGAACAGGCTTTCGCTCACTTGTAAAAGAACAGTAGATAACAGAGCGGCGACCCATACTTCAGCAAACCTGGTGGTCCGGAGCGGGGCAAACCTGTAAAACAAGCTCAGACTGAAAAAAGCAAAACTTAACGGAATGAAAAAGCTTCCTATGTCATAAAGCCAGGAGCTTAAATCATTTGTCGCAAAAAACCAATTCTTTGCTATTCTAATCAAAACAGGCAATACCATACCCAGCAAAACCATACTTGCCGTAATACCCAGCAGTGTCAAGCTTCTGAGCGGTAGGCGCCACCAGCTTTTGTACACCGGGATTTTCCAGGCCCGGTTTGTAGCAACTATGAGTGTGATGAAACATTGGACGGAAGCCCAAACAAGGATGACAAATGCGATTGCACCTGCTTGCTCGCGCGCATTGATAACACCTGTTATAGTATTAAAAATGTAGTTATGCATTTCACCGCTAATCGGGACATAGCTTTCGATATAAGAAATTATCTCTTTCCCGGCCCGATCGCTGTCAATGAAAGTCGAAGCAATGCTTACGAAAAGAACGATTAAAGGAAACAGTGAGAAGAACGTGTTAAAGGAGAATGCTCCCGCCCATTGTACTCCATCAATACGAATAAACTTTTTGAAGGCAAGCCGAAGGGTCGTCCAACCACGGATTATCCCTTGACCAAAAATACTAGTTCTGCTTAAGGGCGACACGAATTAATCCCGTGTTTTTTTTAGTATTATTTTTGTTCATTATTTTTCCCAGTTGACATACTATTTGAGAAATCAATGTTGAGTACTCTGCAAACTGTTTTGGCAATCATGTATTCTTCATCTGTGTGAATTACACGTACAACGGTACTCCCCTTTTTTGTTGAAATAACCGGGACGTTTGTTGTGTTCCATTTTTCTTCCAGCTCGATTCCAAGAAATCCCAAACCTTCACAAATACGAGAGCGAATGACCGGACAGTTTTCACCAATACCGCCAGCAAATACGAGTGTGTCCAATCCACCAAGTGCAGCAACAAAAGCCCCGATCCACTTCTTCACCTGATAACAAAATAAAGCAACGGCTTCCGAAGCTCGAACGTCACTAGTTTCCTTCACAAGCAAATCCCGCATGTCAGAACTGGTTTCAGAAACACCAAGAAGACCAGAGTCGTGATTGATTAGTTTGTTGAATTGTTTGGGTGTGAGATTTTCCGACTTCATCATATACCACGCAACTCCCGGATCTAAATCACCGGGCCGGGTGCCCATAATCAACCCACCTGCAGGTGTGAATCCCATACTGGTGTCAATGCTTTTACCATTCCGAACGGCAACCAAACTCGCTCCACTGCCGAGATGAGCAAGTATCACGCGGCCTTTTGCTGCTTTTGTACCGGCAATACGAGAGAGTTCTTCGATGAGATACGAATAGGACAAACCGTGAAATCCGTACCGTCGGATTCCCATTGCTTCAAAGCGGCGGGGTATAGGCAAGATTTTGGCAACACGCGGCATGGTATGGTGAAATGCTGTATCGTAGCATGCGACTTGCGGTATTTTAGGATAACGCTGATGCATCGCTTCGATCAATTCAATCTCGGCAGGCAAATGATCCGTATCGTACGGGCTGATACGATGAAGTTCATTCACTAATTCCTGAGTAATGGATTCGGGTTCCGTATGATTCAAACCAAAAACAACTCGATGTCCGATTCCTTTGATCGAAGAAAAATCAATCTTTTTTTTCAGCCAGTCAATCAGAAAATTTGCTGCCGACCTAGTATCGTAGGATTCAAGAATTAGGCTGTCTTTCTTTTTTCCGTCTGAGTCACTGAAAGTCAAATCTGTACCCGGTAAACCAATACGGTCAACACTTCCATTTAAACTTTTTTTCAGTGATTTACTCGTCTTATACATAGCAAACTTGATGCTCGACGAGCCGCAGTTGATCGTAAGGATATGTGAATTATCCGGCTTCATTTATAAGTCTTTCGTTTGTCCAGTTACATAAGCCAAAGTCCTTGCATTCTATTAAAAAGCTATCCATGCTAATGCGTATAATAAATTATTATCCGATGCATTTCTCCCTGCACCATCATAATTATCTCCGGAACCATTAAATTTATTATACGCTACATACTGAACAGAAAATTTTGTATTCAACCACGGCAGATAATTAAATTCTACAATAAATCCTCTGCTGTCTGGTACACCTGTAGAACTTCCTGAAAATTCTGCGGGGGCGTACAATACTGCATCCCCATCTCCGGTAATTGAAAAATAACCCAATGTAAAACCAAACTGCTGCTGCAAATAATAATTTCCTACAATTTTAAATGAATTTAAATTTAGCGACTGACTTAATGATCCATTCGAATTGAATGTTGCATCAAGATTTCTTTTTTCGAATATAAAACTTGTATGAGCCGTTAACTGATTATCCCCGAGAGATCTTTCATAATTTAAATCAAAACCAAAATCATTATATCTGTCCGTTAATCCAGAAATACCTGCCGGGTACATTTCTGTTGACATACCAAACGTTCCTATTTCAACATATTGATCATCAAACTGTTTTTGAAATGCGAGTCGCCAGTAGGGAGCTAACGTTTTAATAAGCCCAAAGCTTGTGTTATCAGGTGGATGAGCACCTCCTTGTTGAGCTGACCTGTAAATACTAAATTCTGCATACAAAAAATTATTCAATAAGGCATAGGCTCCCATTCCTGCCACACTTTGAGCTAATCCACCTTCTATTAGTGTTGAAGTTAATGGAGACGCTGTAACTGAAGAAGAAGCATATGGGAATCCCCATGCAGGAGTACTGTTCCATAAATCCTGTACCGTCGGATTGTTATTTAACGTAACTCCGTATAACAAATTTTCGGATCCAAGTTCTGTTTGATTAGCGTACCTGAGATCTATGTTATCAATACCAAATGCAGCTTCCTGATCATCGTAAGTAACCTGGATAAAACTACCAAGATGGGGAGCAATTTCTCCTCCAAAGAATATACTTAGTTGCTGTGGTAATGACACATTATTGTTTTGAGTTCCCGGCTGCTCTTTTGTTTTGTATGTATATGCAGCTTGGATCATTAATGATACCGGCGGAATTTTTAATAGGTTGAAATCCACATCATCTTTTTTATCGGTTGTATCTTTAACCTCTATTGTATTTACACCAACCAAAGTGTATCCATTCAACTTAAAAAATCTTCCGAAAGTATTTAACTCCGGGAATATTGTATGGCATGAACTACATGGCAAATTTGTTTGACGTGCAAAACTTGGTATGGCGCTATTTTCCTGTGAAAAAATTATTAATATTGAAATTATTATTCCCCATATAATATTTTTTCTGAACTTATAGTTTTTCATTTCAAAACTCCGCTATTTTGATTTTCCCTTAGTTGTCTTATATAATCAACCAGATGCCACCTTTGATTTTCAGAAAGGATAAACTTCCATGGAATCATTACACCGGTTGCTCCGTCACTTATATTCAGAAACACTTCACCATCAGATCTTTTTGCTATCTCGTCGCTCGTAAGATTATCAGCTTTTGGAATTAAACTTGCACCTGCCGGCCCATCACCAAGTCCTTCATTACCATGACAGGAAGCACAGTTCTGAATAAATATTATTTTCCCATCCAGAGCAGAGCTTATTTTATTTGTAAATGGATTTATTAAACTATCTTCTGGTGCGGAAGTTTTACCTGTTTCTTTTTTCTGATGATTGTTATTAGGATCTTCTTGTGCACCTAAAGTACTTAAAAAGAACAATGCTATGATTAATACAAAATAATAACGCATATCTTTCTCCTTTTTTATTCTATTATCCTTAGCCCGAATTCAGATAATTTCGCACAAGTGGATTTGTAATCTGTGTGACAAATACTTCGAATTCCTAAACCTTCTGCAATCGTAACGAACATCAAGGTGTTTTCGATATAGACTATCTGCCGGGCTGGCACTTGAACGGTATCAAGTGCAAGTCGAAAGATGTCCGCATCAGGCTTTCGTAAATGCACGTAACATGAGGAAATAAAAAAATCAATTAACTCGTTAAGTTTGAATTTTCTTATCCGGTATGAATTTAATTCCCTTGCTTCGTTGCTGAGAGCAACAATCTTTAATCCATATTGTGACTTAAGCCGGCGGATCAACTCTATCATTTCGGGATATGGTTTCGATTGGTCGAACATGAATTTTCGAAACTGAGCATGAGTAAACGAACGCTTCTCGTAGAACACAACACGGTTAAGGTATTCAGTAATGGTGAGTTTGTCTAACTCGTAAGTTTCGAAAGCCTGGTTATGCCGTTTTTCTATTTCTACCGGATTCAGTCCGAACTCTTTGACAGCCAGCCGTCTTGAATTCTGCCCCCACCCATCGGTTAGCAAAACGCCGCCGATATCCACAAACAAATATTTAATAACTGTTTTTACTTTCATCTCGTTTTCTTGTCCATACGATTTTTTATCGGGCTATGAAATTTTCCATCACTTCATTAGCATCTCCTTTCATTATATGAAGATCTGTTCCGCATATAGTAGTTTTTGTTATTTTGATAATTGCGTCGGTCGAATCCTAAATTACTGGTTTCGGTTTGTCTTCCCATGCGCGTTTATCAGGTCCATGATATACTAATGCTTTCATATTATCCTTTCTTTTATGAATTGTGTTCATTAAGCCACTTTAACATTTCTGTAATACTACTAGTGGCTAAGGCAACGCAGGTGTCTGCTGCGCCATAATAAATATTAATAGTATCGCCATCCGGCCTGATAGTGTATCCGCAGGGAAATACAACATATCCAACATCACCTTGTTGTTCGTATGGCTCTTCAGGTGAGAAAATCCATTCGTCCCCTCGTTTAAGACAGATTTCAGGTTTTTCTAAATCGAACAATGCGAGACCTAACCTATAAATACATCCGCCGCAGGATTGCTTCACTCCATGATAAATTACCAACCATCCTTCCGGTGTTTCAATCGGTGGGGGTGAAAGACCAATTTTATTTGCATCCCACCATGCACCTTTCCGGGCATTCATCATTAAAACATGCTTGCCCCAATTTTTCAAATCCGGGGAATAAGAAATCCACATATGTGCTCTCATCGCGCTTACAGGTCGATGAATCATAACCCAGTTACCATCAATTCGTTTTGGTAAAAGGGCTGCATCTTTATCTTCGGGCGGCATTATTACACCGTAGCGTTCAAAGTCACGGAAATCTTCTGTGAGTGCCAAAGCAACACCAGGACCATCACGTGTAAACGCAGTATAAACGACTACATACTTTTTTAATTCTTCAACGAAGGTAATGCGCGGGTCTTCAATACCCCACAGTTCTTCCGGATAATTACCCGGGTCGGGTAATAAAGTTGGTTGTGAATCTATCTTCCAATTATCAATACCATTTGCGGAACGAGCAGCACAAAGATGAGAAAGTCCCCGCCGATCTTCTACACGACAAAGAAGCAGTGTTGTTCCATCAGGCATTAACGTGGCGCCTGCATTGAACACACTATTAATAGGATATGGCCAGTCTCCCGCTTTTAAAATCGGATTCTTTTTATAACGATGGAAAACTTCAGGATGTTGATTGTTCATTTTACTAATACCTCTGTAGATAAATGTGTATGTTCAGCCAGACGTAATTCCAGTAATGACTGAAGGAAAGCCAAAGTAGATTCTGCACCCTGATTCTCGTTTACACGATCTGAATGCAATCCATCCCTGCAGCCGCCGGTTGTAGGATCGTAAATTGGCAGATTTAAATCGTTTCGCCCGAGGAACCATTCGAAAGCGCGACGGGCTTCTTTGTTCCAGAATTTGTCGCCGGTAATTTTGAAAGCTTCGAGACAAGCCGATACCTTAGCTTGTGCCTCCACAGGTTGTTGATCAAAACGAGCACGTTCTTTTCCTTTTTGATAAAAACCGTTTGATCCAATCGGAACAAAATGCCCTTCATTTGAACGATGCAAATTTGCCAGCCAGTTTAGTGACTCCAATCCGGCATCAGTCATTTCAGAATTCGGAATTGACTTACCACAGATGAGCAATGCATGTGGCAGTGCAGCGTTGCAATAGGAAAGCTCTTTTTCATACCATCGCCAATCCTCTGTCCGGTTACTATGATATAAAGTTAAAAGCCGTCCTGCCAATTCATCCCGCACATTGCTCGCCCGCCGGTCACCGGCAAATTTTTGTAAATATTCATAAATACCTATAAGAGCAAATGCCCATGCACGCGGGCTGGTAGTTAAAAGAATTGCTGGCAGAGTTTGCTCAAACAACCAGCCTGCCATACTATGGAATGCTGGTTTATTAGAATGACTTAAAACTGTTCCCAATGCTAAAAGTGCACGACCATGGCTATCATCTGATCCTGTATCTTCTAACCAGTTGCGTTGATAGTCCATGAAATTTCGAAAACGTTTAGTTTGATCGTTGAAAGCAAATCCAAGGAATGCAAGATAACGGGAAGCTAATCCTAAACTTTCGTTGCTGCCTAATTCATCCAGTAGAATACTTACTAAAAGAGCCCTGGCATTGTCGTCTGTGGTGTAACCATGAGAGTAGTTTGGTACAGTAAAAAGTGCATGTTGAAATATACCGGTATAGTCTGTTAAGTGTTCTAAGTGATCGAGTTTTAATGGAGGTAATTCACCGGGATACTTATCAAGTGCTTTTGAAATCAGACCTGCCGGAATAAAATGACGACGTTCTATTCTTGCCCTTTCAAAACTTTCCATATAACGTTGAGCAACCTGGGTCCAGATCATAGAACGTCCATACATATAAGCTCGTTTACGCATTGAATGCCGTTCAGCTTCGTTATTCAATAAATTAATAACCTGATTAGCCATAGCCGCAGAATCACGGAATGGAACAAGCACACCCCTTCCATCAGAAAGTATCTCCTGTGCATACCAGTATGGTGTAGAGATAATGGCTTTCCCTGCTCCTAATGTATAAGCCAGTGTTCCGGATGTTATCTGAGCTTCGTTATGATAAGGTGTAATATAAATATCCGCAGCGCTTATGAACTCAATAAGTTCTTCCAGGCTGACAAAACGGTTGTAAAAGATAACATTACTTTCCACGCCTTTCTGCTGAGCCATCCATTGTAAGGACATCCGGTAAGTTTCTCCTTCATTTTGAATAACATGAGGATGTGTTGCCCCAACAACGATATAAACAATGTCCGGATAACGGGCAACAATATCGGGCAGTGCCGATATAACTGTTTCGATACCTTTGTTCGAAGAAAGTAATCCGAAACTTAAGAGAACGATTTTACCTTCGACTCCAAATAAATCTTTATTAAAACTTGGATCGACGAATGGGACATCCGGGATGCCGTGTGGAATCAAATCAATTTTTTCCAAAGGCACTTTATAAATATCATGTAGAAATTCAGTTCCACGTTCACTCATAACAACTAAACGATCTGATAATGCTGCAACTTCTTCCAACACCCGCCTTTGATCAGGGTCAGGATTTTTTAGTATTGTGTGCAAAGTTGTAACGATCGGCATGCGTAATCCGTGCAAGAGTGTCAGGATGTGACTTCCTGCTTTTCCACCAAATATTCCATACTCGAATTGTAGGCACACAAGGTCTACATTATTAATGTTTAGAAAATCTGACGCTCTTAAGTAAGAATCTATATCTTTCTCCGTGAGTTCAAACCGGACCCGTGCCGGATAAGCATAACCGGATGCTACGTCATTGACCGGTAATGCGATGCAAGTTGTACTGCTATATTCTTTCGCAACTGCTTCACATAAGTCGGTTGTAAATGTGGCTATGCCGCATTGGCGTGGTAAATAATTCCCAATGAAGGCGATTCTGTTGAGCGACGAATTTGTAATGTTTTGTTCCAAGTTTATTAATACATTCTCTCTACTTATGGTTTTACTATTTCTTTTTGGTAATGATCAAACACCCGAGGAAGCCAATAATTAACCCGGCAATAAAAATTATTGGCAGCAGAATAGCCCTTGACATTTCAACCTTCCAAAATAAAAGTTGAACTCCAGCCACTTCAGTATTTTGAATAATAATTATTGCAAAAAGAAAAAGTATTACAATAATAAAAATCGTTTTTGGTTTCATGCTTTAACTGACTTAATAATAATTAAGGCTAACTCCTGATTTGACAGGTTCAATTAAAAATCAATTACTGTTTAATCTTTTTCTGTGAATACATCAGTAATTGCTTTTCCAATACTATCCATATCATTATTAAACTTTAGTTTGAAATCTTCCCAATTGTCTTTTCCTTCGTATTGATATTCATTTATCTTTTTCTTTAGTTCGATATTTTTTTGCTCCAACGTTAAAATTTTATTTTCAAACTTAGCTTTGAAATTTTCACTCGACGTTGTAAGCTTCTTTTTGAATTCATTAATACGTTTTTCATTAGCACTAATCCTTGATTCCGCATCACTCTTAAATTGCTGCCATTCCTTTTCATATTGAGCCTCCGTAGTCTTTAAATCCTGCTTTGCTTGTTCAATACTTTCAGCAGCATCCTCAGCGGTTTTATCACGATTGTTATTGCAACCGGTAAATAAAGATCCTGCAATTAGCACGATCACTGTTAAGATGAAATATTTGTTTTTCATAATACTCCTTATAAATTTTTTAGAAACATTTAAATGTTTTATCCATGTATGTCAGATACTCATTTAAATAATAATGAAATGTTTTTCTGACCCACATAATATGATAGACAGAAGTTTAATATTGTTCAATCGGGCAAAGGGATGAAAAGTGGACTACATCCTTTTCCGGATCAGAGTGATTTAAGAAAGATTTAAATATTAGACTTGTAAAAAAATACTGAGAGATCATCAAATATTGAGATATGAGAAATTTAAGCCTCCATAAGTTTCACTCATCAAAGTGATAAACATCAATGGTAATATATCGGTACGGCATAATTATTTGGTAAGTAACCAGATGCCTACAGCAAATGAATATTGAAAAATAAAGTAAATCCTTCTAATCGCTGCTAAGTTCAAAAACTATTACGGTTTAATAAATTTTACAGCAGTATAATTTGTGAGATCGGATGTAATCTCAGCATAGTTTTTTTCTTCATTAATTAAGTTGCCCGCTTTATCTTTTAGATTATTAACCGTTATTTGAAAACTCAACCAGTCTTCTTTTTTGTAAATGAACAATACTACTGCAGTGTCACCCTCAACCACACCTACCTTGATTACTTCCACAGGAATGTTCTGATTAGCTTTAACTTGGTAATTGCCAGGGACAAAAATAGATTCCCTTGACATCGGCTCCGAAAATGTGAGCAAAATTTGTAAGGGGGAATCTTGCTGTGCTACAGCTGAGCCGCTTATGATCAAAATGAAAAGGATTAATAATTTTTTATGACCAAATAACCGTGGTAAAATCTTTAGAATTACGTTTGTGTGCAACATATATATGCTTCTTTCTGAACATCAATTAATACATTCATTCTTTTAAAATCTTTGTTATTGAATTGTCTTCATATATCTTTTATTTTTTTGTTTTGTTTCCCCAATAATTATTAGCGTCGTTTTATTATTCTCTCAAATTTTCTCTACCAAATCTTTCTATTGCTGTGATTATTTCTACTATCTTTCTGAACTTGATATCTTGCTTCCTTCTTATAATTAATATCTCTTATATCTATAGATGCCAGAGCAGCTGTAAGTCTTATTTCCAAAGGTGCTTTTTTATCCTTTGAAATTCTATCTAAGGTAATCAAATTGCTACCAGATGATTCCAGCATTTTTTTGATTTTTATCCTTGTCATATCGTTTCTCCTTAATCTCATATTAAAAATGTTACTTTTAGACTAGATGCTAGTTTAAAGCATGTTTAACCAGCTTTAGGTTTCTCATCCAATTATTAACCAAATTAAAACAGCAGTAAAATTGAAAGACAAAGTATAATGCGATACATAAAATCAAGTCCTTTAATTAAACCGCAAGTTTCTATTGTGTTAAGGTCCAACATTGCGTAATCATTTTCTACAAAAAGTTTCATTGTTCTGTTCAGATTTTACTGCTTTAAAAACATATTCATTTAATTAAATCTGTTCATCAATTCTTTAGGCGATCTATTCATCCGCATCTGATAATCAAGACCACCAATCTTTTTTGAACATCAGGAATTAACAAAAGCTTTTGATTATAGCTCGCCTCTTTCAGCTGCTGCTTTAAGATCTTCATTTGCAAAAATTGCAATCTCAACTCTTCTGTTAAGCTGCTTTCCTTCAACTGTGTTGTTTGTTGCAATAGGTTCGTTTTCACCTAATCCGACAGTTGAAAGTCTTAAGGGATTAACTCCCTGAATCTTTGTATAATCTGAAACAGCCTGAGCTCTTCTTTCAGATAGTCCCTGGTTATATTGTTCTGACCCATCCGAATCGGTATGTCCTGCAATCAGGATATTTGAATCAGGATACTTTTTAAGAATATTTGCAAGTTTATAGATATTTGCTTTAGCTTCAGGCTGCAATGTTGAGGAATCATATTCAAACAATATCCCTGAATCGAATTTAAGGGCTATACCTTCACCAACTCTCTCTACAGTTACACCTTCAACTTCATTTTCTATCTCTTCGGCTTGCTTATCCATGTGATTTCCAATTAAAACCCCTGCAGTACCGCCGACAGCCGCACCTATTATTGCGCCCAGTGCTGTATTACCTAATTCATGGCCGACAATTCCTCCAACTACAGCGCCGCCAACTCCGCCTATAACGCCACCTTTAACAGCATTGCTTGTGCTGCAGCTATAACTTAACAAAGCCAGACCTGCAACTACTGCAATTAAAATAATTCTTTTTATTTTTTTCATTTTGTTCCTCTTAAATTTTTATTGACCGATTACTAAGTCGATTTACTTCTGCTGTCTGTTATTATTTCTTGATTATTTCTTGATTATTGCTCTCAACTTCCGGATGTATTTCCTGCATCGGCGATTTTTCGATTCTTTTGTTGATAGCTAAAAAAGTGGCAAGTCTTATTTCTTCAGGTGTTCTTTCATCAAGAGTGATTCTTTCCAGAGTTATGAAGTTGCCATCATTGGACTCAAGAATTTTATTTATTTTGATATTTGTCATAATTATATTTTCCTCTTCGAATTCGTTCAAAAGTGTTAATCAATCGAGTGAAATAACTAAAGGCGGGATTAACCCGCCCCTGATTTTCCTCCCAACTTTTATCTTAATTAAACCAGTATCTTATTCCTAAACCACCGCTAACTCCAAAATCTGTTTCGGGGGATAAATCAAGAATAGGAACGAGTTCCAGAAAAACATCAATCGGTGCATCAGCAAATAAATAATCTATACCTATCGGAATTCTTACACCAAAACGGGGATCATCAGCCAGAACAACCCTGCCTCCAATACCGATATACAATGGTAATTTACCTGAGGAGACCGGCATTAAATTAAAGAAGTGCCATACGTAATCAGCCTGGAGAAGTAGGCTGCCGTCATTGAGATTATCATTATGATGATATTTTTTAAATGACCACGCTGCTGCAAAATCAAATGCGTTGTCGCTGCTTGTCCACAGTTTTGCACTCAATCCTGTAGGTTCACCTAATACAATACCCATACCAAATCCGCGGTCTTGTGCTGTAACTGGTTTTGCTAAGATCATCATCAATCCTAAAACTACTATAAACAATAAATATTTTTTCATGATTATAACTTCCTTTTTTAATTTCTAAATTTATTTAATACTCAAATTGATCATTCCTAAATTCGTATTCTGCTGTGCAATGACTACTATATTAGTAATGGTTGTATCGTTATAAGCAAGGTCTGCTGAGAATACTTCCACCCTGTATGTCTGCTGTAATAATGCCATTAACCTGAATGACCCGGTGATCGGTTCTGCAATTGTAAGTGCAGTATCTGTTCCACTTATTGCATAAACAAATCCTGCAGAGCTTAACGGATTTATTTTACCTGAAATTGTTCCTGATATTACAGCGGGAGTTACTCTGATAACAGGTTTCAGTTTGTACTGTCCGTTACCCGTAACTACTATTGAGCGCTCTGCATCAAAATCAAGCAATAGTTCGTAAAGAAGACCATCCTCGATAACAAAGGAGTGATTAAGTTTAACACCTGTTTGTTCACCACTGGGAATTTCAAGAGGATAGGTGACTCCGTCAACAACTACGTTACTTCCTGTCCCGATTATTAATCTAATCTGTGTATAGTGCCCAACATCAAGCGAATGGTTACCAAGTACAACACTTGCGCCGTTCCTTAATAAAAGCAGATCATAAGTAGCCGTATTATTGTTTATCACAAACCAGCCGCTACTTGAATCAGAGCCTGAGCTATGAACCTCAACTCTGGTAACAACTATGTTTACCTCGTCATAAATTGCGGGTGAATCAACCATTGATATTTTAATTTGTCCCTGCCCAACAGGATCAGTCGACGTTGAATCAGAACAACTAAAGATCAGCATTGTCGCAGTAATCGAAATTACTATTACAGCCAAACGAATTAAATTTTCTTTTCTGTAACTCATTTATAATACTCCTATTCTCATGAAATTTTCTAAATTATATAACCTATTTATTAGCATATACATTTATACAAGTGTTTCAGACACCTGCCTTAACATTTTATAAACATATTAAAAGGTATGAGAAAAGCCCTGGCAAAACAATCGGGCGAAAGGATGAATAAAGAGTTAATCCTAATGGTTGAGAATGGCTAATTATTTGCGGAGAATTTCCAGGTAATCCAGAAGATATATTTCACTGAGATAGTTTCAGTTATTAGCAGGATTTTAGGCTTAAAATAAAAAAGGGTGTCACCAGGGACACCCTTTAATTCAGTTTAAGCTCAAATTACTTGATTCGTTTGAACTCAATTCGTCTATTCAACCTTCTGTTTTCTTCGGTATCATTTGAAACACGCGGGTGTTCTTCACCATAACCAACAGCAGTTATTCTATCTGCCGATATTCCTTTAGAAACAAGCCATGCTTTAACTGCATCAGCTCTTCTCTGGGAAAGTTTTTGGTTGTAAGCATTGCTTCCAACATTATCCGTGTGACCGCTGATTTCGACAACGATATCCTTGTGCACCTGTAAAGTTTTAAGAGCACCCTGTAAAACTTTTTCTGATTCCGGTGTAACATCATATTTATTTGTAGCAAAGGTAATTCCCTCAAGAACGATTGGAACATCAATCTTTATAACATCATCTGAAGGGTCAAGAGGATCAGAACCACGATCAACTTCAACACCATCACCAACAGTTCCGCCGTCTGTGTCCATATTCATAGGATCGGTTTTATAGGTCATTACTTCCTTATAATCATTAAGACCATCACCATCAGAATCGGCTTTTAGTGGATTTGATTTATATTTCATTACTTCGTCACCGTCTTTCAAACCATCGCCATCAGTGTCAGCTTTTACCGGATCAGTTTTATATTTCAATACTTCATCGCCATCATTTAAACCATCACCGTCTGTATCGGTCTTCAACGGATCAGATTTATAATTCATTACTTCATCACCATCTTTCAAACCGTCTCCATCTGTGTCAGCTTTGTTTGGATCGGTTTTATATTTATATACCTCATCACCATCCTTCAAACCATCAGCGTCAGTATCAGGATTGAGCGGGTTAGTAAAATATTTATTTACTTCTTCACCATCCATTAACCCGTCGCCATCAGTATCTGGGTTGTTTGGATCTGTACCAAGTTCCTGTTCTTCTCTTTTAGTTAAACCATCTTTGTCATGATCAGAACCGCCCCAACCACTTACCAATGTTAAACCAATTCCAGCTGAAAAGTAACCATCGTTAACGGTACTTTTAGCATAAGCATCTTTATTATTATAATAATTGAGGTTATCAGTAAATGTGTAGGTATAACCACCGGATACATCTAAGAGTATAGTTTCAGAAAGTGCAAATTCAATTCCCAAACCAAAGGGAACAAATAAAGCCCAGTCTTTGTCTTTCAGTTCATCCCCTTGAATTGGAGATACAGAAACGGGTTTAGTGTCTACATTGTAGTTAAGTGCACCTACTCCTGCGAACACATATGGATTCCAGACTTTAGTATTTAAGGGACTAAGAATCAGTCTTACATCAAGAGGAATTATAGTAGTTTTCCACTCATTGTTTGTAAAATCTACCCCGGTCAGTACGCCGTATCCTGCTCCTGCTTCGGCTTCAAGAATTTCTGTCCCTAGTTCAAAACGAATGAATAGTCTGCCCAGGTAAGAGAATTTAAAGTCAGCATTATCTGGCTTCAAGTCCTTGTCAAATTCGGTATCGGGTAATAACCCGTTAAACTGCAATCCGAATTTGGTTGAGTAGTCACTAAATTGAGCATAGGTGGGTTTGCTTAAAACAGCTAAACCAACAAGAACGATTATGTAAAATAGTTTTTTCATTTTGGCCTCTTTTTGTTAAAGAATTATTTGTCCGAATTTTGATAAGATTACTTTTTTCCAACTACTTCAACTGGTAAACTATAATCTGGGGCAAGGCGAAACAATCGTCCAAAGGGATGAAAAAGGAGTTAATCCAATTGGATGAAAGATTTATATTGGAGATTAAAGCACTCAACGTCCTTGAATGACTCTGACCGGGACCAATACAATCGCAATTACCAGGAATACGTTAATAACCCCCCCAAGGTGTAAATTAAAACTTTTCAGTTTAAATATTCATATCAAAGTTAGAAAAACAATCACACCCGAGATTATTATTAAAATCCCGGCAATTTTGTTTACCCATCCCAGTCCAACCAGGTCAAGTTTTTTTCTGAACAGTATAGCAGTTGAACTAAGAGAGAGAAACCATAAACATGAACCAAAGAAAACACCTGCAACAAGCGCAGACGCAGAAAAATTACCGAGATCACTACCTAAACCAAGTGCTGCAAATACAGCAAGAAAAGCAAAAATTGTTAAAGGATTTGTAAGCGTAATTAAAAAAGCTGTAAGATATGTTCTTACAATTCCGCTGTTGTTTATCGGAATTTTAGGATCCGCAGGAATTTTGCGAAACGTTCTTATACCCAGGAAAAGAAGAAGTGCTCCTCCCAAAAGTCGTATCCAAATTCTTTGACTTATAAGTGTGTCTGAAATAATTGCAAGTCCAAATGCAGCAACACAACCATAAAGTAAGTCAGCGGTTGCAGCTCCGAGCCCTGTAAGTAGTCCGCGTAAACGTCCCTCGGTTAGCGTTTTGCGGATACACATTATTCCAACGGGTCCAATTGGTACCGCCATTGCAAAACCTATAAAGATTCCTTTTAGAAAAATGATAAGTGCCATGCTACAAACTTTTTACCGGGATGTTTACAAAAGTTTAACACAGTATATATTGCTATTTTATATTGTATTTGAACTGTGAGGTTGTATAACCTGAGCCAATATTTAGATTAATAGTAAAAAGATATTCTCCCTTTTCAGTGAGAGATACACCGCCACCAAAGTGATTCATCATCGGTTGCAGGTTAACAGAAGAAATTATCTTTGACGGAGAAACGATTTCTACCTTTGCGCTTGTGTCGGCGACTTCTTTTTCAGTCGTAATATTGGTTACATCAAATATAAAATAATGCGTGCCGTCTATCATTGCTTCTTTAGTGGTTTTGTCCATCTGTGTGTTATCAACTTTCATATTATCCATCGACTTACCAACCTGAGTCTTCATTAATTCCTTATATTTTTTCTGACTTATGATCCATACTTTAGTATTCAGACTATCCACTGTTGATTCATAATCCGGTTTTTCCAATACGTTTGAAATATCGTTTTCTTTTACTACAGTTTTTGTATTCATATCGTTTACAGTTTGTCCGTACGTAATTAATGTCAAAACAATTACGAAAATCATTGCTAGAAATAAAATTATTGCTTTCATATTACTTTCCTTTATTAGTTATATAAATTTCTTGGGCTAACATTACACTTAAAAATCGTACAAGTGCCTTAGCACTAGCTTGAAAAAAGTATTAGAGAATCCTGCTCTCATTACAAACAACGACTCCCCAGCATTGTTATTTCCCTATACGAATCGTATCGAGACTTCCAATAATTCCAAAGACACTCAATAGCCAGAGGATTACTACAATAATCACTACCACATTCAAGATTTTTTTGATGGTGGTCTGCATCGGGATGTAGCTGTTAATCAATCAGAGAACAACCCCGACAACTACCAGAACTATCACTAATGGTAATAATGATTTAGTTTTTCCCTTTCAAAACTATTTTTTCTCAAGGAATTTTATTATCCCGGTTGTATCAGAAAATTTTTGATTAGATAACATCCTTCATAATGTATTTGGTCAGCACTATTTCTTTTTGCCGGATAAAAAAACAACCCCACCGATTACCATTATACCTATACCGATAAATGGTGACCAATTTGTAGTATGATTTTCATCCATTGACATATGAACATCACCTATGTCCACCATTTTTTCTCTTGTTACATAATTAAATCCGGTATAAAGAGTCATTAACAAACCTACCGCCATTATTATGATGCCAATTGTTTTTTTGTTCATAGTTTTCCTCTTCTTATTAAAAAATGAATACGACTTATTTGATCAATCCTTTTTCTCTTATCCAAAAATGAACATTGAGATATTTGGATTATGACTGATTTCTACCTTCAATGATGTTATTTCATTTGCCTGTTTCAATTCAAAGCGATCCTAAAAGATATTGGGTAAATCGAAGACATTTCTACTAAGGATTTATTATTCTCATGCTGATCTACTACCCAGGTTGCAATAAAGTAACCGATAGCTGCACCTAAAAAATCATCTGATGTCCAGTGTTGATCCTGATAAACCCGGGAAACAAATGTTAGTGCAGCTGGTACATAAGCCAATATTTTTAACCAAACCGGGCTAGCATTTCTTGAAAGAACTGTTGATAAAACAAATGCAGCCGCAGAATGTCCACCAGGAAGTGAATGAAAATCCTGATTTAAAAGAGATGAGAATGGGTGAAATGAAGTTTTACCCTCTTCCATATAGGGCCGTGCTCTTCCAATCGCTGTTTTTAATAAAAAAATCACCACACCGGTATAGATTGAAGCCTGCCCAATTTCATACGCAATTTTTCTGGTTTTAATATTATCAGTCAGCAAAGAATGGATAGCAAATCCACCAAAGAGTACAACTGGTGCATACAACTCCCCCCACATTCTTCCAAATTCAACCGGAACACTTTTATAATATTTTTGACTTTGCGGTATAAATATTCCATTTGAATCAAATCTTCCGTCTCTTAAAACTGCATCACGAGCAGGTTGATCAGCAGTTTCCATTATTAAAATTGTTGCAGCACTCATCAAACCTATATTTAGCCAATCACTACCATTCCATTTGGTCGGTTGCTTGACGAAGTCCCATGTTTCACTTCCGAATTGAGAAAATGTATATTTTAGTTGCTGAACAGAATCTTGTGAACCAGGATTTTGCGCAAACGTTAAAGACCCAGTCAGAATTGTTGTAAGTAGTAATACGTGCCTTATCCAACTTCCGACATTGAGCAGTTTCTGTAAGGAAATAAAATTGTGTTCCAAAGCGTCATTTACCGGAAAAACTTTAGATGAAATTTCTTTGTGCACTTTGATTCACTCCTATATTTAAAATTGCCTAAGCAGTTCCACTTGCTTCTAAAAAAATTAGTTAAGAGGAATTGTAATAGTAAGCGGAAAGCCTGAACGGATTTCCACCATTGATTCTTTATTCTCATGCTGATCAACAACCCACGTAGCAATAAAATAAGCTAGTGCGGCAGCCAAAAAATTATCCGATGTCCAGTGTTTATCATGATAAATCCGGGCGATAAATGTCAGCCCCGCAGGTAAGTAAGCCAATACCTTCAACCAATCCTGCTTTGCATTTCTTGAAAGAACAGTGGAAAGTGAAAAAGCCCAACTGGTATGTCCGGCAGGCATCGAAGTAAAATCCCAACCAAGGAATGAAAATGGTTTAAAAGAAGATGGACCTAGCTCATTATACGGCCTGGCTCTTCCAAAAGCATGCTTGATTATCTGGGTTACAACCTCAGTGTAGAGTCCGGATTGTATAACTTCAAATGCGATTTTTTTCGATGAAGTATTGTCATCAATCAATCCGTGTAGAGCAAATCCGCTCGCTATTATCACAGTGGGATACCAGTCGCCCCAGATATTACCAATCTTAATCGGTATGCTATTATAATATTGTTGATTTTTAAGAACAACCTTACGGATAGGATCATCAGATGTTTCCATAATTAGAAATGTTCCGGCACTAATCAATCCTAATTTCAGCCAATCATTTCCATGCCAATTAGTAGGCTGCTTAATAAAATTCCAGGTCTCGTTTCCGAACTGGGAAAAATTATATTTCTGTTGTCCGAAGGAAGAAGATCCAAATATGACGATCAGGAAAAGCGAAAAAAAAACTTTCTTTGTGACCACGTACATTTTATTTTTCACCTGCTAAAAAATTCAGGAAAAGTTATCTTATCTTTTAAACTTAAACTCTTCCAGGTATAATTGAAGAAAGATCTTCTGTTCGGTTCTGACCGAATGAACATCCGGAAAATCACGCGGATATCTATCGCTGTAATAAACCAACTGTTCAAATCCAACACTTAGATTGTCTATAATTCTGAAAGCAATTCTGGGTTTTATTAATCCTATATAACTATTTCCTGCATTCCCAACATATGTATGGAACCACCAATAGTAGCCAATAAAAGTAAGACTTGTCCAACCGCCAAGATTTAAAGTGCTTTCAATTTTCAATTCAGCGCCACCACCGTAATTGTAATCTCTTACTTGTGTTGTATCAGGTCCAAACCTGCCGCTGAGCCCGCCGAAAGGCACAATATCAACATTAAGGTTTGTATAAAGAAAGGAACTCTTACTAATTGGAAACTTGGAAATTATTCCAGGTCCAAAGGCTATTGTACCTAATTCGAAAGTTTTATTATCAAAAAAATTCATGTGCTGAAATAATCCGGCTAACATTTCCAGATTACCGGTTTGAACATTACCACCAAATAAAATTCCATACCCCGTTATATTATCAATAATTTTTCTTCCGACTCCAAAATCAAAATCTGTGCGCAGTTTGAAATAATCAAAAGGTTTACGCGATCTTTTTTCAAACGGGTTTCCATAATCCATGTGAGCATTAAAATTTAAACTGCTGGTTCCTCCTTGTCCAATTTCTCTCCCTTTATTTACCTTATGATAACCGGCTGACAGGGTTATATTAAGTGGTTCTTTCTGATATACTTCTTCGGTAGTCAACCTGAAAACTTTTCCCTGCAAAAGTCTGCTAAAAAATCTTGTTGGTGTTATAACAGCAACAGCTAGTTCTCTGGAGAACCTATTAAATCCTGTTGTTTGATCATCCAGAATGTTTGAACCCAACCTGTAAAACATTTCTCCAAGGAAAATGCCATTAACAGGCGTGTTGATAATATCATTATACGATGGAAGTGTATTTTCACCTAAATACTCCCATTCTAAACTACCTAAAACCGCAAAAGGAGCAGATTCAAAGAAAGAAAAACCGTTTGCACGTGCAGCATTAAAATACATCGCACCTGAAAAAGGATGGAAAAAATAATTCATACCAAACCTGTCTATATCATATTCCCATCCAGTTTTTACATTATGACTCCACGAGTTAAATCCTACCCTGGAAAAATTATAGTTAAAGATATACCGGTCTATCAAAAATGTGGAAATATTAGACATGGTGACTCTGAAAACAATCATCAAGATAGAGGATTTCTCATTATACTGAGGGTTGTCTTCCAGTAAATCACCATACATGTTATATTTCATTGAGTCTGAGGGAGCAGTTTTAAAAGTGTTGATAATGGATATATTATTTTGATTAGGGTTTAAATCAGAGAATCGATTAATTTTACTTTTTGATAATAGAAGGTTGGACCTTACATTTTGATTTAACAATGTGTTTTCTTCAAACACAGGTTTAAACTGTGCCTGGAGCAAAGTCGGGACTAAAGTGAAGAGAATCAACAAGCATATCTTTTTCATTTACTTATTCCTTACTATTAAACAATAACAAATATTATTAATCCTCTTTTGAAAAAATATCATTGATTGCATTTCCGACAATATCAACATCCTTATTAAATCCCAGTTTGAATTCTTCCCATCTATCTTTTCCTTCATACTTATATTCATTCAACTTTTTCTTTAGTTCAATATTTTTTTGTTCCAAAGTCAATACTTGATTTTCATATTTGGCTTTAAATTTTGTGGTTGTCGTTTTCATCTCCTCTTTAAATTCATTAATCTTTTTTTCATTTGCATCAATTTTTGCTTCAGCTTCGCTCTTGAATTGCTGCCATTCTTTTTCATACTTAGCCTGAACATCTTTTAATTCCTGATCAGCTTGTTTAACAGTTTGAGCAGCATCGTCCACTTGTTGTTCCTGGTTGACGTTGCAACCAGTTAATATTGAGGCTGCAAATAACATAAATACTAATAGAACTAAATGTTGGTTTTTCATGACTAGTTTTCCTTTAATTGTTTGAAATATTTTTTATTTGAACATACTGGGTGCTCACAATAAATATTTCTTTTAATATTTTCCTGAATACTATAGTATGATAAGGAGAAGATTCGGTGTGTTCAATCGGACAAAGGGATGAAAAAGGAACTACATCTTTTAGGGGGTGTTTATTTGATTCTAATTTAGGATAAGTCTACTTGTAGAAAATAACTTCAATTATGAAACCCGCTTATGGACATATTTTTACAAACATATTTGTTTACCTTCACTTTATAATCAATTTAATGTGCTTTGAAAGCAGTCCGGTTTACATTGTTAAAACATATCTTACTTTAGCAAAAAACTGATTAATGGTGCTTCAGACAACCTCTCCATTATTACAAACAATACTGCCATTCCAATCAGGAGTACACTGGAATAAATTATAAGATCGCTTTTCATACTGTATACCGATTTTACTTTTTTCATATTGCACCTCTTTTAGAAACGTTTACCTGATCATAGCTTATAATATTTGCTAATGCTTATTTAAAGGATTTTTATTGGCAGAAGTCCTGAATTCTGCAATATTTATATTTTTTATTGTTTTCTTATTTCTTTTAATTCGAACTCGATGACTCCATAACCAAGAATATCTCTTAGAAATCCAGTTAGTCCACCGCCTTCAATTATTATTTTTGCTTTAATTAACCCTATACTTTCTGCATACCATTCAGTTACAGTGTTTTTAGAATCGGCAGAACCTTTAATAACAGATATTAATTTTATTGCTTCAAATTTTCCAGCTGCTGTTAAAATAATTTCCCTATCAAAAGCCTTTCCGGTAATTTTCACTTTATTAGTATCTTCATTAGAATATTCATCGCCTTCCCATTCCCATTCCATACCCGGTGACAGGGGAAGGGGAAATCGTAACAATGGTTTTCCGTAAGTGAAAGTTGCTTCTTTATTTATGAATAAAAATATTTTTAGGAATTGATAAGTCTCTTCTGTATAAACACCATCTTCTTCTATTTTCAAGATCTGTCTATACTTGAAGTCATCAGCCTCGCTTAAATTGATAATAAATTCCCCATCCTGGGTATATGTTGTAAGGGTTTCTCCGAATGAAGATTTATAAACTAATGTTATGTTATTATTTACAGGGAAGTATGAACTTAAAATTGGAATACCTTTTTCTTCATTTGATGTGGCATCACCAAAAGCAACAAATAAAAGAATTAGTAAAAAGATAGAAACAGAATTACTTTTCATACAAATCGTTTATTACTTATTAAATGATTTTTCAAACTCAAACCTTTTTCTTCCGGATAAAAAGTAACTAATGTATAACTCCTGCTCACATTATTTTTACTATTATCGTTTCAATTATATCTACCCGGTATAGATGCCCAGCCGTAAGTGTCATTAATCTTACGGCTGGGCTAGGTGGTTGTATACGCAAAGAAAAACCATCAAAACTAGGAGAGAATTAATTTTGTTTTTGTAATTCCTTCGCTACGTAATATTATTAAGAAGTGTTATGGGGAGCAATCGACTAGAGGGATGAAAAAAGGATTAGACCTTTCGGACTAGCAAAATTCAAAGCTGTAAACAAAATTTCTCAGAAAACCCAAAGTGTAAACGAACAACATTATTTTTCCATTTAAAGTACCGGGAAACAAATTTTTTTATTTTTCATAGAATAACACACTCAAAATCCAACCACATCGCCAATTCCACTTCGAAGAGCAAACCATACGAACTGGAAAAAAGGTTCATCCGGCTTCCTTGTATATTTTATTTTACCAATCATCAATAGACCTTTTTCATCCGGCTTGTTGGATCCCTTTATAACAAATGTTTTACCAATGTAGGAGGAGATCCGATCAAAAATTCCTTTTTCACTCCCGGTATTTTTGCTTAGAACTGCAATGGAGAGGTCTTTATAAACGACCCGCAAGGAACCAGTTGCATGCCCCGAATTAACACTGATGTTATATGTTGCAGACTGAATAATTCCGGATTTAATACGCTGTTGTTCAGCTGGCTCAATGAATGAATTTAGTTTTGTAGCATCCATTGTGCTTAGTGAACCGGAATATTGTAAAGAAAAATCCTTCGATGTGAGAGGAATTAACATAAACAGTTTCATTTTGCCGGAATTCATAAAAATTCCTTCGGCATTAATAACCGTTGTGTCCGGATGAGTTTTATCATTAGTAATCCTACTAACTGAAACATTAATTTTATTAACTGTAATCACTCCTGGTGTTGCTCCAATAGCAAACCTTTCACAATATTTCAGGCGCCCATTTAAAATATTCAAGCTATCTACCTCAATTATTTTTTTCAGCGTCAAAAGAGCTTCGTTCGGCATCTGTGGATTTGTTGAACTTACATCAAGGGGTTTATCCATATTCTCCAGAATATCAGCAAATACACCATTTATATTAATGTTTCTTGTATTATAAATACCTTCCTGAAGCAATGAAGAAAAATCCAAGCCCGTTATTTTTAATTGAGAAATATCAAAACGAAACCTGGTTTGACGAAATTGACTTTTCGCAAAGAATTGTTCGTCGTCAACTGAAGGATGATACTTAATTGAATCAGCAGTTAATTCAGAATCAGGCGCTGATATATGGAGCATTCCAATTCTGAGTTCATTCTGGGACTTATGAAAATTAAGCACAAGTTTTTGGGCATCAATTACAGAGCTCAAAAGATCATTAAGATTAAAATCTCTGTTCCATAAAATTTTCATCCAACCAATTCCGAGAACAGATATTGAAGCTGCACTGTATGCGGTAAAGGAATCCCGTGACTTTATGGTTATAGAATCACACTCTAACCGATTTTGCCAAAAGCTATAATGTAAATCGCCAAGTTGAATTGAATAAGTTGGATATGTTTCATTGAAAGATTTTGCAACCCTGTCCTTTAATAACGAGTTTATGAAAGGATCCGGGTACAATACGAATATTAATATACATAGGATTATAATTAACCCAATAATGAAACTGATATATTTGACTATCTTTGCTTTGGATAGTTTTCTCCAATTGGTAAGATCATTTTTAATTTGGGTTGTATTCATGATGAAGCCTTTTTATTTAATTTTTCTGAACCTAGCAGCAGAGCAATCCACCGTGTTTTTTCATTACTTTCAAGTGCAAATTTCAGAGTCATTGTTAGTGGAATTGAAAGGATTGCACCGATAAACCCAAGAAGGCTGCCCCAAAAAATAAGCGAGATAAAAACAACCAATGTAGAGAGACCAAATTTCCTACCCATAAGCCGAGGTTCAATTACATTTCCTATTATAAATCCGACAAGAATATTACCAGCGATTACAAGCAGAGCGCTGCCTATTCCAAATTGAGTAAATGCGAGAAGTGCTGCAGGAATGGCGGAGATAACTGCACCGATGTTAGGAATGTAATGAAGCAAAAACGCAAGGAAACCCCAAAGAACAGGAAACTGCACTCCTAGTACGTACATCCAAACTCCGATTAGGATTCCTGCAGCCAGGTTGATTAGAGTTTTGATGACCATATAGCGTTTCATATCATAGACAAACTTCGTGAACTGGGGAAATAACTGCTCAGGATCACCAAGTACAACACGTAGTTTTTTAGGAAAGCTTGAGACTTCAAGCAAGATAAAAGTTGCTGTGAGAAGGATCAGGACAAGATCAGAAAGTACAGAACTAAGTCCGGATAGCAGGTTGGCAGTAAGCTTTAGTAATACTTCCGGTTTAACATAATCCAGTAATAATTTTTGTGTGCCTGAAAAACCCTTGCTTCTTAAAAATGCGCTAAGCTCCAGGACTTGTTCCCGAAGACTTGATTGCAATAAAGGCAGCTCATCTAAAAAGCTGCTAAAAGATGAGCCAATTTGTGCGCTAATCAGAATTATAATAATTATCATTCCAGCCATAACAATCAAAACTGCAAATCCGGATGGGACACTTTTTTTCTTTAACCAGAGTACTGGGGGAGTTCCAAGCAATGCAAGGAAAAAAGAGAGGAGGAACAAAACAACAACGGATTGTGCAAGATTTATCCCGGCGATTATTATTACAAATGCTGCAGCTCCGATTAGGAAACGCATCCCTCGAAAAGAATTGCTTTGCTCTGTCATAATAATTAATTAGATTTTTTTTAGTTTTAAATCTGATATCATTGCTACCGCCGATATAAAGTAAAAAACCACAAACCAGGGGAGATATTCTTTTGCAAACCAATACCCAAGGAAGCCAATAGTTGAAACTGTTGAAGCAGCTAATACAGTTGGAATACCAGTAAAGCCTTTTTGTTTATACGCTGTAAAGTATGCCAATCTAATTGATGCGGCACCGATATTTAAAAATCCGGCAATTAACATTGCAATACCAGTTATCCCAATAAACCAACCGAATACAACTGAGGCAGAAACTGCCATAAAATCGGTAAAGCTATCAAGGTAAATCCCTAATGCACCTCCACCAATTGCCCTTGCTAATTTTCCATCAAAATAATCCAAAAGGAATTGCGTTAGTATAAGCAGGAATGCAAATACTAATAATCCTTTAAACGAGAAATAGACTGAAAAAGAAACACAAAGCAAACCAAGTAGTGTAAGTATATCTGGCAATCGGAGAGTACGAAGTTGATTAAATAACATTGTTATTCTTCCTTACTATTTATTAAGGATTTAAACTTTGCCCTCAATTATTATCACTGCTTGTGTTATATAAAAATATTTTGACGCTAAACTTTATCAGGCTGCGCGACGTCCGCTAATTAAGCTAAATATGATCATTATAATTGCAATGACCAAAAGAATGTGAATAACACCACCCATTGTGTATGAAGTAAGTAGCCCAAGAAGCCACAAAACTACTAGAACAACTGCGATTGTGTATAACATAGTAAATGTCCTTTCAAGTTAAATTTAATGTTTCAATACTCTGTGAATCTATGAAGAGTTATACGGCAGTGCAATCGAGCGAAGGGATGAAAAAGGGACTACATCTTTTAGATGAGTATACTTTTACCGAAGGGTCGTCTTTCCGTACGCCCAATCTATTTTAGAGCTAACTAAAAGACTGGTTTGGTTGTAATGTTCAGCTGCTGATTGGATCGTTAAAATTTTATTCGGCAGATTCAGTTAAAGATCTCTTGCAGCAAATGTATTCCCCTGTATCATATCGCCAGTTGTAAAACCTTTATAAAACCACTTCTTCCTTTGTTCGGAGGTACCGTGAGTAAATGATTCAGGTACAACATAACCCTGTGATTGTTTTTGAATATTGTCGTCGCCCACGGCACTTGCCGCGGTTAATGCTTCTTCAAGATCTCCGCTTTCGAGAAGATTCTCCTGTTGTGTATAATAAGCCCAAACGCCTGCATAAAAATCTGCCTGCAATTCAAGTCTTACAGAGTATCTATTATACTCTTCCTCACTAAGCTGCGATCGAAGTTCATTCATCTTATTCATCACACCGGTTAATTTTTGTATATGATGACCAACTTCGTGAGCAATAACATAAGCCATAGCAAAATCTCCTGGAGCTTTAAATCGCCTCTGTAACTCATTAAAGAAGCTGAGATCAATGTAGAGCTTTTCATCGCCGGGACAATAAAACGGACCAGTTGATGAACCCGCTATTCCGCAGGCAGATTCAACGCTCCCACTGAACAGAACTAATTTTGGCTCACGATATGTTGAGCCTTTTTCTTTAAATATTTCCGTCCAGATATTTTCGGTTTCGGCAAGAACAACAGAAACAAATTGTGCAAGTTCTTTATCCTCAGCACTTTCGGTATAATTAGAGGTTGTTTGTTCTGTAGTCTGTATATTCTGAAATATTGAAGTCGGATCGCCGCCCAAAAGCAAAACCACAACTACAATTACAATGGTTCCTATACCTCCGCCCACAATTCCTTTGGACGATAAACCGCGCCTGTCTTCTACATTAGAGCTTTCTCTTCTCCCTTTCCAACGCATAGTAAACCTCTCAAAAAAAATAATTAAATAAATATCCGGATCTGTTATTTAAAAAAGAAATATTTTAGCAACTATTATGTTGATTTCTTTTTAAATAATCTGTAAAGAGCTAGAAGTATAATTGCGCCAATTGTAGCTCCAATAAATCCTGCAGCTTCACCTTCCTGATAAATTCCAATAAATTTTCCGAGATAAGTAAATAAAAATGAGCCGGCAATACCAATTAGTATTGTAATAATAATTCCACCCGGATCTTTACCCGGCATAATTAATTTTGCGAGTGCGCCGGCAATGAGACCTATAATGATTGTCCATATTATTGACATTTTTTGCCTCTGTTTATTAATTAAGTTGTATTACGTTTAATTGCAAATCTCTTCATCAATATTTTTACAGCCCACACAAGCAATAGTACAACAACAATTGCTGCAATAACAGGGATGAAAACAGCGATTACTCCTAAGATTACAGAACTACCCAATTCGACAGAAGATAGTACGGGATTGCCTAGTCCGGCGGTTGTTGCAGTTGATGTCACTCTTGTCACTCCCGTTAATGCCTGGATTGTAGCTGCGATGCCGCCACCGGCAATAATAGCCAATGTCCACTTAAACAATGGTGATATTCCCAGAACGACTGACGCCATTAAAATAATTCCGGCAACCACTGCAGCGGGAGAAGCAATAGTATCGAGAACATTATCTACCCAAGGAATGTAATATCCCGTTATTTCCAGAATTGTTGCGATACTGAAGGTGATCAATGCGGGTACTGTTCCTATCCAGCTGAAGGAATCAGCAAGTGTTAAATTTCCAGTTAATGAAGCAATACTTATAATAAGGAAGGGTACAAAAATCCTGAAGCCGCTTGCCGCACTTAAACCAATGCCCATCAGGATAGTAAGTAGTAATTCAAAGTCCATTCTTTTACTTTAAGAATATGAAACACTTATACCAGGTATCAGCCCCATCTTAATATTTATAGTTCTTAGTTTAAACTTACCTATTATAATTACCCTCCTTAATAAATTTGTTAATTGCTTAATCAACTTTATCACAGGAAAAAAGTATCTTAAATTTCCTCAACAGGTGATTTTGCGTTTCGTATAACTGAATCTCTTCCTTTTCTTAATGTTGCACGGCTTGCATACATTTGGCTTGAACCAATCACTTCTTTATTGCCTGCTAGTAAATTAAAGTATACTTTCCCATTTCTTGCTGTATTAACAACAAACTTTTCTTTATTAGAACCGTTTTTCTTAACTGAAGTAATACCATTATTACAAGCAGCTTTTGAACTATATCCTTCACTTGTAAGTATAACCTGGGTGTTACCTGCCAAAAGACGAAATCTGAAATTGCCTGATTTATCTTTATAAATTTGATACTTAGATGTGCTCATAATAAACCTCCGATATATTAAATCTATGAATTACTATAACCTGCGGATTAACGCAGGTTAATTATTTTTAACACTTAACACGTGTCGTGCTTTTTTAAAATAATAATTAAGGTTTCGGGATTTTTAGTTTTTGTCCAACTTTAATCATATCCGGATTTGTAAGCTGATCCTTATTAGCATCAAAAATTTGCGTGTATTTATTTGCATCCTTATAATAATGCTTGGAAATTTTACTCAGACTTTCTCCGCTTTTAACTGTATGAAGATGATAATAGTCAGTATTCAGAACTTTAATATCGGCACCGACTTCTTTCTGTCCCTCTCCGCCAACTTCTTTTATCTTATCCCATATAACATTTTTTTCATACTGTGTATTTACTGTACCGGATAAATTCAGTTTACCCGCATCTTCTTTAACATTTAGTCCCTGAACATTGAGTTCTTGGGCTAATGTTAAGACAGGACTATATTTAACTTGTAAAGACATAATAACTCCTTTTAATTTTTAAACAACGGGAAAAGCAAGTTTAAGATTGACTTTGTATTGTGTTACCTTGCCATCTTTAACACTTGCCATATGTTTCATTACTTCAAACCCGGTTATTCCTTTTACTGTTTTTGAAGCTTTCTTCAAGGCTTGAGATATTGCATCTTCAAAACTTTTTGAAGAAATGCCAATAATCTCAATTACTTTTACTGCGCCTTCGTTTATGTGGCTACTCATAATTTCTCCTTTTTATTATTGAAATATTTATTTTGTTTTTTTCTGGCAATCATATGATAATGATTTAAAGATTTTACTTTTTAGTGAATGCGTTTTTAATCAGACTAACAATAATCATTAATACACTACCGCCAACACCGCCACCGAGTGCAGATTTAACTGAATTTAAAATGTCCATTATTTTCCCTCTCTATTATTATCCGAACTTGTTAATTAAATTCATTGAAAATCACATCCCATCTTATTTTAGATCAGGATCTCGTGATTTTAATATATTGCTTTACTTTTAATTATGAATCAATCGAAAGGATGAAAAAGGAACTACATCTTATTGGTTAGTTCACATAAACTTATTCGGGATGGAAGCTATTCGGAGGTTAAAATTTTCTACTTAATAGTTCTATGTTTAATTATTAATCAGAAACCTCCCAGCAGCCAGCTTCCTTGTGCTTTCTCTAAAAGTAGTTTTAGCGCAGCAGAACTTTCTTTCATATAGAACATAGTTGAATCAAAATTTTCTGCTGCTGATGTATTCATTAACAGCCTGCCTATTGTTCCTTCTCCTGATTGTAAGCTGTTGGTAATTGTCGCTAAATCGGCGGTGATATTGGATGTATATTGGATTGTGGATTTTATGGCAATCAGAATACTGTCTAACTCACCTGCTTTATCCATAACTACTTTAAATCCATCTGAACCTTCTTTTAAATTATTAATAGTAGATTTAATATCCTGTCTCCACGCTTTATCCATCATTAACCCTCCAATAGTTCCTTTTCCTGATTCTATACTGGTTGAAATATTAGCCAAATTACCTGTGATATTAGCTGTATTATCAATGGTAGTTTTTAAGGATTTCATAATATCGTCTACATCAATTGGCTGAGACGTTGCGATAACATCACCATTTTCAATAGTCTTTTTTCCGCCAGTTCCGGGACTAATAACTAAAACTTTGTTGCCCATAAGCCCCTCAGAACCAATACCTGCAACTGCATCCTTCTTAATAAACTGCCTTATGTTTTCATCAACAAGTATAATTACTCTTACTGAAGAGTCACTAATAATACTGATGTTATCAATAGTCCCTACATTTATTCCTGATAACCTTACATTATTACCAACCTGAAGTCCGGCAACATCTTCAAATACTCCGCTAAGACGAAAGGTGCTTCTGAATAATTGCTGTTTCTCGCCAATAAAGTAGATTGCAAAAATGAACACAGCTATTCCAAGCGAAATAAATATTCCCAGTCTGACTTTATGATTTATCTTTTTTTTCATTTGATCTACTCCTGCTTAATTGTCTTCCATACTATTCAAAAAATGATCTTATCCATGGATCCGTGGATTTCTCAAGTTCATCGAATGTTCCTTCTGCCGCACAAACTCCGTCTTTCAATACTATAATTCGATCTGCTGTCAATTTGGTACATTCAATATCGTGAGTGATAATGATGGAAGTGGTATCATATTTTCTTTGTACTTCCAGAATTAGATTGCTTATCTCTTTAGAGGTTATAGGATCCAACCCGGTCGTGGGTTCATCATAAAGCATTATCTCCGGTTTTAAAATCAGGGTTCTGGCTAAACCTAAACGCTTACGCATACCACCGGAAAGTTCTGAGGGTGTTTTATCAATTGCTTCATCAAGTCCTACGTCATTCAATGCTTCTTTTACCATCGATTCTAATTCATCTTTCGGTATCGAACTTAATTGCTTTCTTAACGGGAACTCAAGATTTTCTCTTACTGTCATTGAATCATAAAGAGCGCCACTTTGAAAAAGGAAACCTATTTTTTTTTGTATCTCAATCAGTTCATTCTCTTTTAGTTCAGATATATTCTTACCAAGAATAAAAAGCTCACCATCATCAATCTCAACTAAACCAACAATACATTTTATAAGCACTGATTTACCGGTTCCGGATTGTCCGAGTATCGCTAAGTTTTCTCCTTTATTAATCACCAGATTTATATCCCGCAGCACGTAATTATTTCCAAATGATTTCTTAAGATGTTCCATCTTTATCACAATATCACCGTGCTTCTTATATTCAGTTTCGTTTTTAACTTCTATATCAATTACATTCTCTGGCATTTTTCTAACCGGTCATTTTAGTTTTGAAGCACACTGGTAACTTGCACCGCTATCATATCTATTATAAAAACCATCAGTGATCCGAATACCACTGCTGAGTTTGCGGCTTTCCCGACACCCTCGGTACCTTTATTTGAATAATATCCTTTATAAGTTCCGATAAGTCCGATTGAAAACCCGAAGAAAAAAGTTTTGATGACCGCAGGGAACAGATCACTAAATTCAAGACTTTGAAATATCTGAGAAAAAAACAAATAAAGACTTACATCTCCTTTTATGTTAACACCGACAAATGAACCTAATAAACCAACTCCATCAGCAAGAATTACTAACAATGGAAGCATGAGTGTTGCGGAAAGGATTCTTGTGACAACAAGATATTTAAATGGATTATTATCCGAAACCTGCATCGCATCAATTTGTTCGGTAACATTCATTGATCCCAGCTCAGCTCCAATACCTGATCCAACTTTTCCGGCAAAGATCAGCGCAGTTATTACAGGTCCTATTTCTCTTATAATTGAAATGGCTACCATAGCAGGTAACAACGATTCAGATCCAAACTTCGCCAGAGTAGGTCTTGATTGAATAGTTAACACCAGTCCAATTATAAATCCGGTAATAGCCACCAGAGGAAATGATTTATAACCAATCAGGAAAGATTGTTTCATCAGTTCATTAAACTCATACGGCGGCTTTATTACTTCTTTAAAAAAACGTAAAGTAAAAATTGTAAGCGAGGTTACTTCTGAAAAGAATATTTTAAATATTGAATCGGGCACAATCTCCGGAGTTTCTTCATTGATGACTTCGGTTGGCTTGTTTTCAATATAGGAATTCTGTAAAACTATTTTCGGCATTTAGTACATTTCCTTAATAATTACCTGCACTTCCCATTTGGGAATAGCTTGATTATTGCTATAACCTTCACTTTATTACTTAATTGATGGTAATATCCGTAGATGATGATATGTAGAAATATCATTTTGCACAATACGGCAAAGGGATGAAAAGTGGACTACATCTATTGGATAATTACTACAGATGAGAGACTAAAAAGAAGTTTGCTTGTTTTGAATTATTTGCCACTCTTATCATATATTTTTTATGTTTCATTGCAGTAACAAAATGTATCTATTTTGCTTTCTATTTCAATCAACCAAAGGGATGAAAAAGGAGCTACATCTCTTGGATATTTTATAATGTTTAATTATTACTTATTTGTTTAAGATTTCAAATCTAAGAAATTGCTTTACGCAAAGTGAAAATAAACTTAGATCCTTTCCCGTGTTCACTTTCAATCCAGATTTTTCCCTCGTTTCTTTCAACAAATTCCTTACATAATGGTAATCCAAGCCCCGTTCCCTTCTCACCGGTAGTTCCATCAGTTGTATTTATAGAACCGAATTCGAACAAATTAGAGGATTTTGCGGGGGATATTCCTACTCCTGTGTCACTTACAGATACTTCAACAAAATTATTTTTATTTTCAGCTGAAATATTAATCTTTCCACCTTCGGGTGTGAATTTGATAGCATTCATTATAAGGTTTTGAATAATTGACCGAAGCATGTTTGCGTCTGCATATACAGATATTCCGGTATCAATTTGATTGGATACGGAAATATCTTTGTCCAGTGAGTTATGATTTAATACTTCAACCATTTTATTTACTGTCGAGTTAAGGTTGAGGTTTTCCTGTTTAAAACTCAGCATATCCCTTTGAAGCATTGACCAATTGAGTAAATTTTCCAGAAGTCCGTAAAGGTTATTCAGGTTTTGATTCAAACCCTTGCTAAATTTAATGATCTCTTTCTGCGATAAAGTTTCAATTTCAGTCGCTAGTAATTTAGAATAGTTTAACAAGGTTTGGAACGGGCTTCTTAAATCGTGTGCAACAATTGAAAAGAATTTATCCTTTGTGGCATTTAATTCTTTAAGCTCCTTGTTGGTTTTATTTAATTTATCTTCAACATTTTTGTATTCAGTTAAATCAATTAATGCAATCTGACAATTTTGTACTGGTTCGAGTGAGTTTTCTAATTTTATACCTTCTGCCAGTACCTGCAATGCCTGTTTATTTTTAACGATCAAATTCAATTTGCATGATTTTTTTACATCATATTTAAAAACATCTTTTAAAAATGAATGAAAAACCTGTCTATGATCTATCGGTATATATGAAATTAAATTTCTGTCTAATAATTTTTTGCGTTCAGTTCCAAACATTCTGCCGGCACTTAAATTTACCTCCTTAATAACACCATCCGGGGTAAGCGTAAAATAAGGGATAGGTGAAAAGTCAAACAGGTTGACATACTTATTCCTCGATTCTTCCAGTTCTTCCTGCGCAATTCTTAGCTCCTCATTTTGATGTTCCAGTTCTACCTGGTGAACCCGCAGCAGGTGTACAAGTCTTTCGGTATCTTCCATTTTATTAATGACCGGTTTTTTAGGTTTTGCCATACTTTTTTTTGTGACTTTTTTCGTTATGGATTTAACTGCACCTTTTTTTACAGGTTTCATTTTAAATAATTCCTTTGTTTAATATTTTGATCCCGTATAGCAAGTAGAATAAGCCGGGATTCTTTATCTCCCCGGAATATCTCGCGGGCATTTAATAGTAATTTTTTTCTTTCGTTCTTAATTTTATATTCCACTTCATAACCTTCAAAAAAACTGCTTTGAGGTATTATTTCTTCAAGCAGTTTCCGCAGTTCAGGTATGTCCCAATTTTTATCCTGAAGATCGTACACAAATTTACCAACAGTCTTTTCACTTACAGTATCAAATGTTTCATAAAATGATCGGTTAGCAGAAAGCACTTTTAAATCTTTGTTAAGTATAATCAGCGAATCTCTGACAGTGTCAACAATATTATCTGAATATTCACGGGCAAGCTGCACCTCAAGGTTCAACTTCTGTATCTCTTCGAAAGCCGTTTTTATTTTGTGAATGTGAGTAAATGTTACCACAAGACCATCAATAACATTTTTGTTTGTCCTGTAAGGTAATATCCGCATCTGGTACCAGGTGCCTTCATTTGTTTGCACATCAATTTCCTTCAAGCTAAGCGTACGTAAAACTTGCTTTGCATCATCAATAAAATTTTCGTACTGAAGATTTGTGGCTATATGTTCTATCGGCCTTCCAATATCGGAATCAATCAGGTTCACAATTTCTGTAGCGTGATGCGTAAACCTTTTAACAACCAGATTATTATCAAGGAAAATGGTAGGGATTTTTATGCTGTTAAGCAGGTTTTTCATATCATTATTGATAACTGACAATTCATCGTTTTTATTCTGCAGTTCTGTATTTACAGTTATTAATTCCTCATTCAGAGATTGTAATTCCTCTTTGGAAGTTTCCATTTCCTCGTTTGAGCTTTGCATTTCCTCGTTGGTCGATTGCATTTCTTCGTTGGTTGATTTAAGTTCCTCGTTGGAGGTTTCCAATTCTTCAATAGTCGACCGTAAATCTTCTTTAGTATTCTTTAGTTCGTGCTCAAGATCTTTTATAATTTTTTCCGATCTTTTATCATAATGGATTTTTTTTGATTCGGATATTTTTTTCTGCGGTTTTATATCCTCGAATATGATCAGTAAAGAACCCCGCATTTCAGCCGGTTCTTTAATAGGTTTAACAGTAAGATTAGTAAAGAACGAGCTGCCGTTAGATTTTACTTTGATTGCTTCGACGGTTATTGATTTTTTGCTCGATGAAACTTTCCTGATCATTGTCGGAAGTTCCTTTTTTAACCCTTCTCTTGCCATTTCAAAGATATTCATCTTCGCTTCGCCGTGAGTAAGTTCAAGGTATTTACCGGTTCTCCCATGGATATACACTATGTCTCCATTTTCAGAAATAATAACACAATTTGGAGAATAGTTCTGGAGGATAATTTTTTCGGCTAATCTCGGAATGTTTTTTACTTCTTTTATTTTCATAGGAGTCTCATAAATTTTTCCAATTGAGTGCGCCACTGGAAATTGTATAAATGGTTGTGTAGAGTAAATAGATTCTCTTCGTTTGTAAAATTTCCATTTTTTATCTACCATAGAAAAAAGATCAACAAATCCGCCAATTGTTTCTGATGAACCAAGAAATAATATTCCACCAGGCAGCAAACTATAATGGAATATCGGAATTATTTTTTTCTGTAATTCGGCATTAAAATAAATTAAAAGATTTCTGCAGGAAATAAGGTCAAGCTTGGTAAACGGGGGATCCTTTGCAATGCTTTGTGGAGCAAAAATCAGCATTTCCCTTATTTCTTTTCGAATATGATAGAAGTTTTTCTCTTTAATAAAGAAAGTTTTTAAACGCTCTTTACTAACATCGGCTTCTATACCCGAAAATGAACCGACACGAGCTTTATCAATTGCATCGCTGTCAATATCTGTCGCAAATATTTGCACATCTAGATTTTTCTTCGCTACATTCATACACTCCTTCAATATAATTGCAATTGAATATGCTTCTTCGCCTGTTGAACATCCGGGAACCCATATTCTTACCTTTCCGTTATCCGGTTTGTTTTTAATGATCTCGGACAATACCTTTTTCAGTTTCTCAAAAGATTTGGGGTCCCTGAAAAAATTTGTTACCCCGATTAAGAGTTCTTTAAACAGAATTTCTATTTCCGCGTGATTCTCCTGAAGCAGCCTGATATAATTTGGCAAGTTATCCAGTTGAGAAATATTCATTCTTCTTTCAACGCGGCGGAAAATCGTGTTTTTTTTGTAAAGTGAAAAGTCATGACCGGTGTGAGTCCTGAGCAGTATGAAAATTTTTTGAAACGCATCGGGAATTTTATCTTCTGAAATTACTGTATCTAATTTCAGGCCTTTTATTTTTTGTTGGGAATATTTAATCAATTGCCCGGGCATTTCTTCCGGTGGTAGTATATAATCAGCTAAGCCTGTTTTAATTGCGCTGGCTGGCATCCCATCAAATTTTGCCGAATTCGGATCCTGAGCCATTACCATTCCTAATTCATTTTTCACTGATTTTAAACCTGCCGTGCCGTCAGAAGCCATACCGGAAAGAATAATACATATTGCTTTTTCACCTAAATCCTGTGAAAGAGATTTAAAGAAAAAATCAATCGGAAGGCGGAATCCGTGAGCTTCAACAGGTTCTATAAGCTGAATTGTTCTATGAAGAATTGCAATATCCCAGTTGGCAGGAGCAACATAAACATGATTGGGTTTAACTACCATGCCATCTTCGGCCTGGTATAATTTCATCTTAGTACATTTTTGAATTAATTCGGGCATAATGCTGATATGTTTTGGATCTAAATGCGATACAACAATAAATGCCATGCCCGAACTATCCGGCATATTTTCAAAAAACCTTTCAATCGCTTCCAACCCTCCGGCAGACGCGCCGATACCTACCACATAAAAAGAACTATCCGGAACTGCTATTTTAGCAGTGTTTTTTCTTTTTTTTACGGTAGATTTTTTAGTAATTGCTTTCTTCCTCATTGCCGCTTTTAAAATTAAATTACGTGGCTCTTCCATAAATTTTGCTTAATAAGAATGCACCATTATAGAAGGAAAAGCCAAAATAATCGACTGATCTATTCATTTTACAATACCAGCCAAGTGTTTAAAAATAAAAAAAACTTTAACTTAATTAATTCAATTATACGTTTAATTAAAGTCTTTTTGAAAGGATGATTTTACATTACTGGTTTATTTTATATTTCTGTATAATAAATATCACTAATGTGACAGACTGTTCACTTTGAAACCAAATGTTTTTATGTGCCGAGCTATCAGTAAGCTGGATTGAAATCTGAACTATCTTCTGTTGAAATATATTTTTGTGCTGATTTTCTTTCACTTAGGCTGGCTAAAAACTGCGGAAGAGAAACGTCAGCTTCATCTAAAATCAAATGATCAATTTTTTTATAATATTCATCATTACTGGTAAACAGAGATCCGCAGGCTACAGTTTTTGTGTTCAGTTTTTTACATTTTTTAATAATTTTATTTGCCGATTTCCTCTGGTTTAGCATAGCGCTAATAAAAACATAGTCGGCCCACTGAATTTCTTCATCACAAATATTTTTGACATTCATATCAATTAATTTTTTGTTCCATTCTTTGGGCAACTTAGCAGATAGAGTTAACAATATCTCAGGTGGAAAACCTTCGATACTAAAAAAATATTTTAGCAGAGACCCAAAATTCCAAAATCCTTTTAAGTGCCTTGGATAGACTATCAGGAAATTCATTTAATCCTCTTTGATCATAAAAAAAATATAAATTCTTACTAACTTCATATTCACCTATTACTGCACAAAAATCAATCATCCTTTAGGATGAAAAAGGAACTAGATCCAATTAGTGAGTTTATTCCGGTTTTATTCAGAATTTAGCCTATACACATATCCAAATTTAAGATGACCTGATGAAACTCAATTTTAAAAATGGAAAGATTTATTCTAATCCTTTATAATTTGAAGTGCCCGGGAAAAACATTGAAAGAATATGTGATTATGAAAGAAATAAAAAAGACCCGAAAACTTTCCGGGCCTTGTTTTTCAAAATAAAATTTAAGGCTTATTTATAGTTTGGCTATACGATCTACTACAATCTCTACCCGGCGATTGTTGGCTCGTCCTTCAACGCTGGTATTATCTGCAACAGGTCTATCTTCACCAATGCCATTCGCTCGAATTAGATTACCCGGGTAACCGCGTGAGATTAGATATGAGCGCACTATATCGGCACGCTTTTGAGACAACACCATATTATATTCTGAAGATCCCTGTGAATCAGTGAAACCTTCAATTGTAAGTTGTCTTTCTTTGGTCACCAACAGTGCATCAGCTACCTTGTTTAGCCGATCCTGTGCTGCGGGCAAAAGAGTCGATTCGTTTGATGCAAATAGAATACTACCTGAAAGTGTAATTACAAGACCTCGCTCTTCTTCCTTAACTGCAGCAAGTTTGGAAAGATCTGCTAATGCATCAGCCGCAATCTTTTCAGCATCAATCCTTGCTTTTTGTTCAATAGAAAGCTGCTTTGTTGTGTTCTTCATAATTTCTGTCTGAGTAACTTCGTAATCTTTTTTAGCTTTTTCTGTTGCTAAGTTTTCAGCAAATGTAACAGCAAGTGCGTCGGCTAACTTTGATTTGCGATCCGCTACATATGAGAGATCAAGCGTCTTATAAGAATCAGGATCTTCCAGAAAAGATTTTTCTGCCAGGTCCAGGGCTGTTTTTGCTTTGTGCAATTCTGCCGGTACTAAATTTCCTGCCTGCCCTGTGCTTGCTTGCTGGTAGGATAGCCGCGCATCGACTAATTCCTGTGGCGGTGCACTTGCACTGCAACTAATGAGCAGCCCGGCAAATGCTATTGCAATAAAATATATCATGAGTTTCATAAGTTAATTCCTTTCTTCTGGTAAGTTGTTATCCTGTCTAAGCTTTTTTACACGATCTATTGCATCCATGGCTTCTTTCTTATCAGTATCGCTTCGTGAAAGCGCTACAGCCAATTCGCCATCTGCGCTTGCACGCAACAGCATTGAATCGGCTTTTTCTTTGTCACCATTTTTTGCAAACACCTGGGCTTTTTCCAATTCCTCTTTCGCCAGTTGTAAATAGAGAGATGCGCTGGAAATATCTGACGCACCTACCTCTTCAGCGGCACGAATTGAAGATGTGGTAGATTCTTCATCTATCACAGCCGGGCTGCTTCCGCATCCTGCAATCAATAGGCCGAAGATAAAACTCCCCGCTAACGTGATCATCCTTATATGATTCATTGAATACTCCTTTTATTTATTATTAACATTATTTTCAATTCCTTTTTTTTAAGAGCTGAAAATCTCTTCTAATTCTAAAGTAATGTATAGATGGAATACTCTATATCATATAGAGCGATGGGATGAAAGAATAGTTAATACTATTATTTGATAATGCTTACTGTTAATGATTAATTTTGGTGTGATATACTGTTCGTTTTTTTCCAGACAATTATTTTATAATACCTGGTTTTATGAACTTCAATGATGGTATAGTTTTACGTTTAGCAGGACAAATTAAACGTTAATCAATTGATTCTAAATTTTTTCCTCTCATTTGCTAGTTTTGTTCGGACTTTCTTCTTGGTCAATCCTTTAATTGGAAGATAATATGTAGATTGTGTTTGTAGATCCGTCACAACAGCAAATTTATCTTTCCCATTAACTTTTTGTATACCATCAAACTTAGCTCCCCCTTCTTCAATTATAGATGCTATAAACATTGGAAGTTTCCTTTTTATTTATACTTGGTTTGAAGATATGAACATAAATAAAGTAAATAAATAGGACAAAGGGATGAAAAAGGAGCTACATCTTTTGGGTGAGCAAACAATCAGAGTGGAAATTATTTTTTATTAAGGAAGTTGTATCTATTACTGTTCAATTTGAATCAGAGTACTTAATCAAACAGTGATATTAGAAATTAGTAAATTCTTCGAAGCAGAAATTTAATTTGGGAATCTTTCTTTCATATAGTGGTTTAATATTATTTATGTTTAATAAAATTATTTCTTTTCTTCTGGAATATTATGTTTAATCTTATTCCAGGCTTCATTAAAGTCCATCTCTACGAATGTCGGACTTTCATTGTTATGGCAGCTTACACAAAACTCCTCAAGTTTATCATGAACAATTAGTCCTTTTTCGATTGCTAAATTCTTATCCTTCATCACTTTCATATCTTTATAAGCTGATCCGGCTCCATGGCAAGTTTCACATTGAACGCCATCTTCAATTTTAAATTTCTTGCCTAACATTGTTGCGTCCAGGTTATAACCGGTAACATGGCATTTTAAGCATTCCCAGGTTTCAGAAGCTGGTTTTAAGAAACCTTTCTCATTTGCGATTTGATTAGCAGTATCCGTTTTTAAAGTTTCAAATGCTTTTGCATGAGCACTGTTTTGCCAGATTGAAAGCTGACTCCCTTGCTTTTCAGTTTTATGACACATACCACAAGTTTCAGCACCTACATAGGTGTTGCCGCTTTGCGATATAATTGGTGAGATTGGTAGTAGAACAATTGTTAACAAAAAATATAATGAAAGTTTCATGATCCCTCCTGAGTATAATGTTAAAACAGGACTAAATATAATCTGCAGTTATAAATTTAAACTTTTCAGTACTTATAAGACAGGTAATGCAAGTTTAGGGTTTAAATAGCATTGCTTTACCCTGCCATCACCTATGGTTTCAAAATGTTTTATAACTTCAAACCCGTTCATTACCTTTTACGGTTTGCGTCTCTTTAATTAGCGTCTGAACAATTGCACCTTTGAGATATAATTACTTAAACTCATTGAAAACTATTTTTGTGCCACTGATGAGTAGTAAACTTTTCCAGATTAAATCTTTTTAAAATATCTTTCAATTCCTGAAAGTATTGATCCTTTGTTCTATCTGAGCATGTGCATGGGTTACATTTGCAGTGCTTAAACTTTTTCCTGATTAACTCATTTATTCTTTTATCCAATGATAAAGTATTCTTCATGCTGATTCCCTTTCTAATATTTAACAATCGTTTGGATTATTAAACCTCCCTCAGTAATCAAAAACCAAAGTCATAATAGTTGTAATTACTGAAAGAGTGTAGATATCTACACCTAAGTCTCGTGTAACAATTAGCCCATTTAACCAAAGTGTTATCAGGATAGTACGATTTTGACAAACAGAAAAAGGCTCAATTGAGTTTAATAAAAAACTATTAAGAGTAATAAAATAATTCAATCGGTCAAAGGGATGAAAAAGGGATTAGATCTTTTAATCTAAAGGATGTAGTCCATTTTTCATCCTTTTGCCCGACTGTTGAGCTTCACACAAATTTATATATTTCAACAGATTTTTAATATATCCTAAAACAAGAGGTTTAATATGAAATATTTAAAAATATTTATTCCGATTATTCTGATTGCAATAACATTTTATTATTGCAGCACTGTTCCGATTACAGGAAGATCTCAGCTTCATCTGATTTCCTCTGCAGATTTAAATGCATTAAGTTTCCAGCAGTACACTGAATTTCTGCAACAGAATAAACTAAGCACAAATGCTCAAAACACTAACATGGTAAAGAGTGTTGGTTTAAAAATCCAAAAAGCTGTTGAAAATTATTTTGCACAACACAATCTTTCTAATGAATTGAATGGATATGCCTGGGAATTCAATTTGGTTGAAAGCCCTGAGGTAAATGCCTGGTGTATGCCGGGAGGTAAAGTTGTTGTTTATACAGGAATACTTCCAATAACAGAAAATGAAACCGGATTAGCTGTCGTGATGGGTCACGAAATTTCACACGCAATTGCTCAACATGGTGCCGAAAGAATGAGCCAGGGTTTAATGCAGCAATTAGGTGGCGCTGCTCTGTCTGTTGCAATACAAAACGAACCCGAAGCAACTCAGAATATTTTTATGACAGCTTATGGTTTAGGTTCTACTATCGGTGTAATTCTTCCATACAACAGAACGCAGGAAAGCGAAGCAGACAGGCTGGGACTTATTTTTATGGCAATGGCGGGTTACAATCCAAATGCGGCGCTGGATTTCTGGACAAGAATGTCACAAAGTAAAACTGGTGGATCACCACCGGAATTCTTAAGTACACATCCTTCAGATCAAACCAGAATTGAAAATCTTAAAAGTTATATGCCAGAAGCTTTGCAGTATTATAAAAAGTGATTTAAACGGCAGTGATAAGGCAATCCTTGTTTCTGTATTAAGAATAAGATCTATGGGTTTATTGCATTTCAGTACTATTGATTTATTTATTTCTTATAAATTCAGCATAAATAAATTACTGAAATCAATGTCAGAATTTAATGATTTCCCAATCTCTGCCGGAATTAGTACCATAACAAATGAAGAACGAAAACAGACCTTATCTATCCAATACGAATTGTATTAAGGCTTCCTATAACGCCGAATGCGCTTAATAGCCAGAGAACAACACCAACAACTACTACCACATTCAGAATTTTCTTGATGGTTGATTGCATCGGGATATAACTATTAATCAGCCAGAGAACTACTCCGACAACTACCAAAACGATAACTAATGTTATAAGTGACATAATATTATTCCTTTCATAATATTTTTCTTGACCGGATCTCCTTTACCGGAGATTATTATTATTTATTTTATTCTTTGCGGTTTCTGATTTAATTCCCGCAAAATATATTTTATTAAATGGTTTAATGATTGCTGTTATATGATATGAAGTAATGCGTGGTTCTACAATAGAGCAAAGGGATGAAAAAGGGGCTACATCTTTAAGATAATTATTTACACGTGGAATTATTTTATCATGATTATTTCTGGTTTTAAACTTTATAAGTTTAGTGCAAAATAAATCATTTTATTTTTCTTAAAGATTTCACGTTTTTTTTCACAAACTTATCTGCTTTTCTGCTTGTAACCATTTTTTTCTGATTTTCCGAGAACCTTCTGGTAGTTGCTTTTTCCATCCGGATAAATTTGAGAGTTTCTTCTTCTTCTGCTTTAAATTCAGATTTTAAAACTACAATCTGAGCATCCAGAGCAGCACGTTTAAGTTCTATTCCGGAATGTTTCCGTTCAATTTCCTGTTGATGCATTAATTGTTCTGCATCATTTTTTGCTTCTTGTGATAACCGGGCCGAGCCGGTTAACACACCTTCCGGACCGATATACACATCAAGCAATTCTATTCCGTGATCTGTCAGTAAAAATTCACGAATCTGATTTGAATGTGACATACCTCGCGATTTGAGAATGTACAAACCTCTGTTACGCTCTCCGCTAATTTCAATATCACGCAACAGAAGCCAGGTATCTATTAAAGAAGATATTGCCATATCTGTAAGTTCCTGAACATCACCCGCAGTAGAGAGACTTGCGAAAAATGCGGTAATGTTGCTCATCTTTAAAAAATCCACAAGGCGAAGAAGCATTATTTTAACTTCAGTTTGATTGGTTCCCATAACAAATGCATCAATGGGATCAAGAACTACAATTTGCGGTTTAACTTTATTAATTAATTTGATAGTTGTTGTTAAATGATGTTCCAATCCGTGAAGAGTTGGGCGAGTTGCATGAAAGTGAAGCAATCCTTTTTTTGCCCAATGATCTAAGTGAATTCCTATAGACGACATATTACGCATAAACTGACTCGGTGATTCTTCGAAAGCAAAATACAGAACCCGTTCACCTCGTTTACACGCAGCTTCAACAAATTGTGCTGCAAGACTTGTCTTGCCTGTACCTGCGGTACCAGAAACTAACACTGTACTACCGCGAAAGTAACCTTTACCCGATAGCATTGTATCAAGACGCGGAATACCTGAAGAAATTCTTTCGGTGGATGAAATGTGATTTAATCCAAGTGAAGTTACAGGCAGAACGGAGAACCCATCTTCATCAATTAAGAAAGGATATTCATTAGTGCCGTGTGTTGAGCCCCGATATTTAACAATGCGTAATCGTCTGATGGATGATTGATCAGTAACCCTATGATCCAGAACAATAACACAATCGGAAACGTACTCCTCCAAACCCTGGCGCGTTAATGTGCCATCTCCTTTTTCTCCGGTAACAATTGTTGTGACATTTTTCTTTTTCAACCAGCTAAATAACCGCCTCAATTCTGTACGCACTGCTGTAGGATTGGGAAGTTCTGAAAAGAGTGATTCAATAGTATCCAGCACAACGCGCTTAGCACCAATGCTTTCGATAGCATTATGGATATGAACAAACAATCCCACTAAATCATATTCACCTTTCTGTTCTATTTCCCCCCTCTCAAGGTGAATGTGCTCAAGCCAAATCATTTTACGTTTTATAAGATCTGTCAAATCAAAACCAAGTGAAGTAACATTAGCAGTAAGTTCTTTCTCCGTTTCCTCGAAAGAAATAAATACTCCCGGTTCATTGTAAACAGTTGCGCCGCGAACAAGAAATTCCATGGCAAAAAGTGTTTTACCGCAACCTGCACCACCGCATACAAGTGTCGGTCTGCCTTTTGGTAATCCGCCGCCTGTTATTTCGTCGAATCCTTGAATGCTTGTCGGAGATTTTGGAAGGGTTTTTCTCTTAAATTTTACTGCTTTTTTCTTCATTTTATTCCCTTTAAATATTTTGTTTTTGTCAGCAGTATAAGATTTTTCATTCCTTTAGAAGAATTTCTGAGATTTGAATCTATACTACCAAAAATTTAAAAAGTCTATGAAATAAAACTATAGTCCAAAGGGATGAAAAAGGAACTAAATCTTTTTGATGAGTTAAAAACCAGAATAGAAATTAATCGTTGAATAATGAAGTTGTATCTATTGCTGTTTTATAAGATTCAGATAGATGATGGTGTTTTGCAATCTGCACACGTGTATTAAGTGCTAACTTTTCAAGGATGTTATGAACATGACTCTTAATTGTGTATGTGGAGAGATGAAGTTTTTGAGCTATCTCTTTATTTGTAGAACCGTCTGCAATCAATTCAATTACCTGCCGCTCACGTTTTGTCATTCGGGTTGATTCAGTAAGTATAGAAGTTTTTGATCCGCTTACTGCGTGTTCAACAATCTGAGAAAAAAGCGAGCCCGTTAAGTGAGGGGGTAAAACCCGAGTGCCTTTATAAACTGATCGAATCGTTTTTAGAAATTCTTTAACACTTATATCTTTTAACATAAATCCAGAAACCCCGGCTTCTACAAATTCAAAAACATCTGCTTGCAGGGGTATAAGATCCATAACAATTATTTTTGTTTCCTGAAAATTCTGCCTAACTAATTTTACAACTTTCAAACTGTTTTGACTTCGTAAACCAAGATCAAGAAGTACTATATTTGGATTGTGCTTGCCTATCATCTGTAATATGTTTTCGCCATTACCAACAGTAGTAACAACATGCATATCAGGCTGCTTTTTAAGCATCGCAGTAATACCTTCACGCAGAAGCCGATTATCTTCAATAAGTAGTATTTGGATTTTTTTCATTGTCTTCAAACTTTTAGAAAAGCTACTTATAAAAAATAGTAAATACTACTTATAATTCAACCATAACTGAGGTGTTTCTTTATCTATTAAATTGGTCTATTTAGGCTTATTTTCTTTTCTGAAAAATCACGGTTTTTATAAAATAAAAGACTCCTACTGGTCTATTATTGACTACGATCAATGTAGAATGAATTGGAAGGCGAATAAATTAGGCAAATGGATGAAAAAGGGACTACATCTCCCGATTGAGATGATCACATTATTTTACATTTAGTTTGAACTATTTTTTTATACCAGCTAAAAAAACAACTCCGCCGATTACAATTACTCCTATACTAACAAATGGACCCCAGTTTACAGTATTATTTTTATCAGTTGTAACCTCAATACCCCCAATGTCCATCACCTTTTCTCTTGGTCACATAATTAAATCCGGAATATAGAGTCATAACCAGGCCTATTACCATTATAATGATACCTATTGTTGTTGTGTTCAATGTTTTAACGTTTCTTAGTTTAATAAAAAATAAGATTTCTTTTAAATACTTCTCTTTAGCTTACATTTGTTACTGTACCTCATAAATTTAAATTATTTTTTATCCTTGTTTTTTTGTTTAATGTCCGATTGACTTTTCTTATCTTCATTTTCTTTATACCAGCCTTTGTGTTTACCGTTGTCATGGTTTTGCTGTTTTAGCCAATTCTGATGCTGAGGATGTTTTTTTATCACAAAATATTTCTCATCTCTGCTATCGCGGATTAGCTGCTGATCATGACGCTCTTTATATGTGTAGTATTTTTCTTTGTAGATTTTATGATCCCGCCATGGTTCTTTCTCATTGACTACAACTTTATAAGAATTGTAGTAGTCATATTTAATTAAACTTAATGGCAAAATTGAATTGTTCCGCCAACCCCCGTTATCATAATAGTAATAACGATGTTGAGGAACATTGTAATATGCATCTATGTCCGGCAGGTAATAATTTTCAACGTAGTCATAACCTGTAGGTCCCCATATTGGCTGGCTTTCCAAGTTGCTTACAATTACTTGTGCATCGATAGTGTTCGAAATTCCCGACAAGCATAATGCTAAAATTAATACAAAATAATAACGCATAGTGTAACTCCTTTTTTATTTAGTTCGGGATTGCTTGCTTTATTAAGCAACCTTATTTTAATCTTTTTTATTCAGCTAAATTATTTCTTCTATTTTTTTTTAAGGTCTTCCAGAATGAGCTAATGCCTTTACTTATTGCTTGAAAATTTTTTAGCAAAGGAGCTGCAGCGTCTGAAATACCATTTCGAATTTTTGTTTCTACTTTTAATATTTTATCAGCACGATCTCTGATGTCGCAAACTATTGATTTTGATATTTGAAGCTGAGATTCAGCTTCATTAGTAATGTGAGTTAGTTTTTCTGAAAGCACAAAAGTTGATTCTATAAGCGGGTTAAGTTTGTACGATAGTCCCTTTATGTCTGCACTAATGGAATGCACTGATTTAACAATCCGATAAATATAGTAGATCAGAACAATACAAAGAGCGGATGCTGATATAAGCAATAAAATGGTTAATATTTCTATTGTATTCATTTTGATGAATTATATATTCTTAGCTTTTTCTTTGTAAGTCTCTATGCCGGCTTCTACTGAAGACTTCAATCTCTCAGTTTCTAATTCAAATTTTTCTTTCCCGGAATTTAAGACTTCTTTTGTTTTCACTTTTGCATCATTGTATACCCGTTCAGTACCATTTAAAATCTCCGCAGGTTTTGATTTTACATCATTCATTATCATTGTGTATTTTCTTTTGCCTTCATTGAACATTTCACCGGCTTTCTTTTTCGTCTCTGTAATATATTTATCAGCTTCATCTAAATATTCCCCGGACTTTTGCTTCATATCTCCTATGAGTTCTCTACCGCTTTTAGGAGTAGTTAATAATGCAACTATTGCCCCGACAGTACCGCCGGCTAAAAAACCGATAAGAAAACCTTTAACGCTTGACATAATAAATTCCTTTCATTTAATTTTTCAATTTCTCAATTGATTCTATTTTTGTGATAAAGTTAACTAAGGTTGTAAATTGAATCAATCGGACGAAGGGATGAAAAAGGGATTAACCCTTTTAAGTGATTTTATCGGAAATTAATTAAGATGAAATATAAATTGCAATAGAAGTGAAAAATTGATGTTACACCATTTCATTTTTTATATAACTAAAACTCTTTTGGTAATTTGCCAATATTTAAAAAATCCCAGTTGTAAATTATTGAAAATGAAGTTTACAACTGGGAGGGAGAGAGATACGATGCATTGTAATGATATAGAGAAATGTCTCACAGATCAATAGTCCAAAGGGATGAAAAAAGGGTTAGTTCTTAAGCAGGATTATCATCAGAGATAATCCGGGATTTTCACGAAAATAAAATTTTATTTGATTAATTAACTATCTGATTCAGGTAATGATGAATTGATATTGTTTAGAAGTAAGTCAATTTAAATGACTTCTTAATATCCCCGACATTATTTTATGCTTCTCCAATATTCCCAATAAAAAATATGAGGTATCGGAATCCTTATGAATTTCGCGAATTGTTATAATATCCTTAATCAAAAGATTAATGAGGATTTCATGATCTTTTAGTAGTGATTTAATGATATAATCCTGATCACCGGAATGCCCATTCGGTTTACTTAAAGACACCTCTTTTAAAAAGTTGTGAAGAGAAACCGGAAAAGAACGCCCCAATAATTTGACTCGATCAGAAGTACTATTTATTATAGTATCCATCATCTTTAACTGACTTTTAAATAATTTAACTGATCCGTTACTATTAATTTTATTTATGTCGCGAAGTGCATATCTAGTTTTGGAATAAAGTAAATATTCATCTGCTAGTATTGAGTTGATCAAAGTTGCAACTTTCCCAAGATTCTCAATAAAGTCGTTAAATTTCAAATACAGCTTCAGTTTCTCCGGGCAAATTACATTGTCAGGTAATGATCAGGTTAATTTTTTTGAATATCCTTCTGATTTACTTGCTAACATTACTTAGCGGTTCTCACTTAGTTGGGTTAACAGGATATTTCTTATTCTTATAATAGTAGCATTTGTTCTAAATTAATTAATAAAATTTTCTCTCCAGTATTCTTTTAGCTTTTTCTATTTGTGTGCCGGAAATTACAAGCCGTACTGCTTTATCCTTTTCTGAGAATAGTACAAACACGTTACTTCTATCTTTTAATATGTTTGCGCTAATCCCTGCGGCTTCAAGATCTCTTCTGGCAATTTCAGCGTACAGCTCGTCTTCAAATTCCCCAACTATTACTTTTTGTTTTTCCATTTAGGAGCCTCCTTGTTCAGTTATCCTATTATAAAAACAACATCATTACGAAAAGACTAATAATAGTGGTATAAACCCAAAATGTTAAATTCAATTAAACTCCATTTGATATTCTTCTAAAATGAAAACCGTATATAGTAAACAGGATTGCTAAAGAAAATAGCTCCGGTTTTTTAACGAGCGACCAAAAAAATAATTTCCAGTAGTAAATTCTTTCCTCACCTATAACGCCCAGTTTAAATATTGACCTGAACAACGCAAGAATATAATTTGGATTAAAATGAAATACTTTTTTCTTCTTTGGTTCAAACTCTTTCATAAACCGCATAACACGTTCATAATAATATTTTGGTGAATAGATTTTATCCAGGATTTTTTGATATCCTTCTAGAAGTGTTTCTGAGTCCATCTTTGGGATAAAATTAATTGAGAAGTCGGTGTTGTTGCCTGTAAAATCTTTCAGCATTCTTCCTTCGTTCTCTAATCTTTTCTGAAGCTTTGTTCCTTTAGGCGCGTTTAACAAACCAACCATTGCCGTAACTATCCCGCTTTCCTGGATAAAGTTGGCAAGCTTTTCAAAAATTGAAGGCGGGTCATTATCAAACCCGACAATAAATCCACCCTGAACTTCCAAACCTGCCTGCTGTATTTTCTTTACACTTGAGATCAGGTCACGATTCCTGTTCTGAGATTTATTACACTCAATGAGGCTTTCGTCATTCGGTGATTCAATTCCGATAAACACAGCTTCAAATCCTGCCTTCGCCATTAAGTGCATCAGTTGTTCATCATCCGCAAGATTAATTGATACTTCAGTGTTCAGATAAAAAGGATTTTTCCTTTTCTTCATCCAATCAGCTATTGCAGGAAGGATTTCTCTTTTTAGTTTTGCTTTATTACCAATGAAATTGTCATCAACAAAAAAAACAGGCCCACGCCACCCTGTAAAATATAATATGTCTAATTCAGCAATTACTTGTTCTTTAGTTTTTGTGCGTGGTTTTCTTCCATAAAGAACAGTTATATCACAGAAGTCGCAGTCATAAGGGCAGCCACGTGAATATTGAATATTCATAGAAGTATAATTATTCATAGGTACGATATCCCAGAGAGGCAATGGTGTAGTCGTAATATCTGCCCAATCTTCGGAAGTATATTTTTGTTTTGGCTTTCCTTCTTTCAGATCACTTAAAAATTGCGGGAGAGTAATTTCAGCTTCATTAAGAATCAAATGGTCAACATTTTCGTAAAGTTCTGAACTGCTCGTAAACAGTGGCCCGCCAGCTACAATTTTTGTGTTCAGACTTCTGCATCTTTGTATTACATCATTAACAGATTCACTTTGAATTGACATTGCACTAATAAAAACATAATCAGCCCATAAAATATCATCGTCCATTAATGCATTAGCATTCATGTCAATTAGTTTTTTATTCCAATCATTGGGAAGCATTGCAGCAACAGTAAGCAACCCTAAGGGTGGAAAACTAGCTTTCTTTGAAACAAATTTTAAAGCATGCTTAAAGCTCCAGAAGGTATCCGGATATATTGGGTAAACTAAAAGTATATTCATTTTTTCCATTGATTTAACATCCTATAAAATAATCGTAGATGAGCTAATCGTATCAGTTACTAACTTTCAGAAACATCAATTAGCATAATTGGTAATTTTCGTTTCAGTCGTTTTGATCCTGCTTTGATTGTAAACATCTTCTCCATATTTGTCGATATATTCAATCTGCTGGTTCGTAAGACCTACAACGAAATTTGAATGTTTATAAAAATGTATAAACATTGCTGAGAGACTTACGCCCCACTCAATTGCTTTTGGATTTTTGATAAGAACAGTAAAAAACATTTTCCAAAAGAACTTTCCTGTTGTTCTATTAAATCCAACATTTCTAAGAATCCTAGAAAAGGATCTCAAATTCTTCAAAGTCTTTTTAAAGTTATGTTTGTACTTATTAGTTACTTTCAGATTAAGACAAGTAGTAATAACTCTTTCATAGTAATGTTCGGGATTGTATATATAACTTATAACCTCAACAAAATCTCTTAGAATATCTTTCCTTGGTCTCAACGTTATAAAGTTTAAGCCACTTGAAGCCTGGTCAATTTGTGTATTATTATCGGTGAAAACCGAGAACTCTTCAAACAATCTTCCTTCTTGCTGCAATCTCCTCGTTAACTTTGTGTTAGGTAAAGCATACATTAGTCCAAGCATTGCTACACATATTCCGGTGTCCTGTATAAACTCATCCATTCTTTTTGCTGTTTGACCATTCTCATTGTCAAAGCCAATTATGAAGCCGGCATTAACTACCATTCCGTATGAACTGATTTTCTTTGTTGCTTCAATAATTGATCTGTTCATATTTATTTTTTTATTTACCTTTTCTAATACTTCATCCTCTGGAGTTTCAAGACCGGTAAATACAAGTCGGAAATCAACATCTCTCATCAACTCCAGGAGTTCATCATCATCTGCCAAATTAATTGAAGCTTCTGTTCCATAATAAAATGGATAATTATTTCTTGCAGACCATACTTTAATTGCTCGTAAGGTTTCTTTTACCTGCTTCTTGTTACCGATAAAATTATCATCTACAATATCTATATGACCTCTGTAGTTCAGGTCATATAAAGTTTGAATTTCTCTAACCATTTGTTCGGGGGTTTTAGATCGCGGCTTTCTGCCATACAATTCAACAATATCACAAAATTCACAATTAAAAGGACAACCGCGGGTAAATTGAATATTCAGATGTACGTAATTGTCAAAATTGATTAGGTCAAATCTCGGCACAACCGCTTTAGTCATATCTGCATATTCGGACGTTATGTATTCACCACACTTATTTCCATTCGCCAGGTCATTCAAAAATATTGGGATTGTAACCTCACCCTCACCCAGCACAAGGTAATCAGCAGACTTATATAGATATGGCTGAGATGTCGGATCGGGTCCGCCAACTACAACTGGTTTATTTCTTTGGTGAGATAAAGTAATTATATCAAGTATGCCAATTTGTTGTGGCAGCATTCCCCCTGTAAAAACCAAATCTGCCCAATCGAAATGTTCATCCAGAAGCGGCTCAACATTTGTATCAATTAATTTTATTTCCCATTCTTGCGGCAACAATGCAGCAACTGTCATTAAACCAAGCGGGGCCGCCAGATATTTTGCACCAACAATTTTACTAACTTCAACAAAGTTCCAAAAACTGTAAGGTGAAAATTTTGGATGTATTAACAGACATCTGGTTCTTTTTTGTAACAACTTTATATTTACCTATAACTGATTATTTCGATTTCTCCTTCATATCAACAACTTCTTTCATTGTTTCCTATGAATTCATAACAAAAATGTCGCTTGTGTATAGGACTCTATTTGTCCTTTTTACTGTAATAAAAAGATATGAAAGTAATTGGGTTAAAAAATGAATCAATTGGATAGAAAATGGATTAATCCTTTGGATTGATAAATTGGAATTAAAGCAGCAATAACGAGAAGGAAATACAATTTTTTTAATTACCTCTTGGCAATGTTTTGCACTTTTATTTATAAAGCATTATAAAAATTAATGATAGATTCAAAAAGAGTTAAATCCATTAAAGTTTATCAATAATCCTGATAATTTCTTTTTTAGTCTTAGAAAATTTTTTCTGTAACCTGGCTAATAGGTCACCTTCATCGCCATCATTTAATTCTAAATCAGCTTCAGTTACAATTGGATAAGCCAGCCTGATTCTTTCTTTAAGAGCAATCCAATTTCCTTTATTATTTATCTGGTACATTTATAAATCCTTTTGTAGTTATTAAACACAAAACTTAATACGATAATCTAATTATTAATTGTTGAAATACTTTTGGCAATTGTTTTAAGTGTTTCGCTAGAATAAGAATAATTTGCAATTTCAAGACGTGTATGCAAAGCAAGTTTCTCCATAATATTATGAATATGGCTTTTAACAGTATAGGTGGAAACGTGAATTTTTTGAGCGATCTCTTTGTTGCTCATTCCTTCACCAAGTAAGGTAATAACTTCACGCTCACGTTTAGTCATCTTAACTGCTTTGTTTAATTTGGATTTTCCTTCTCTTACCGCATGATCAACAATCTGTGAAAACAGGGAATCAACTAACAATGGCGGAAGAACGGTTGCACCTTCAGATACTGTTCGTATCGTGATTAAAAAATCATTTAGTGATGCATCCTTTAGAATAAAACCATTGGCACCTGCTTTTACATACTGCAAAATATCCGCTTGCACCGGGGCAAGATCCATAACGATGATTTTTGCTTCGGGGAAATCTTTTTTTACTATTTCCACTACGTGCAAACTATTTTGACTTCTTAAGCCTAAATCCAAAAGAACCACATTCGGTTTTAACAGCTTGATTTTTACAAGAGTGTCCTTCCCATCTCCGGATGCGGCTATTACTACAATATCCCTTTGAGGTTTTAGGATTGAAAGTATTCCATCGCGCAAAAGACGGTTATCTTCAATAATCAACAATCTGATTTTTTTTATTACTTTTGTTTTAGATAATGATTTTTTCAATTGATATACCTTGAAAGACTATTCCTTATTTTTATTTTTTGGGTATTGGATTAATTGTATAAACTTTGCCCATCTTAATGCTATCGTTCATCATTCCGCGAGGTTCCATAGAAATATTTCCATTTTGCGTTTTCGCAGAGTTAATTTCAAATATCATTTTATGCATTCCTGGATTGGTCAGCATAGGGTTTATAAGCTTTATCATTTCTTCTTCGTTACCCTCTGTTTTTGCGATCATCATATCCATCATTTTACTGCGCATTTCAGAATCTGATGATATTTTGGTCATCCATTCATTGGCTTGATCATTAGTGTCCGTTTTGCTTAGCTCAACTTTATCCTGTGCAGATAATGTAAATGAAATTAATAATACCAATATCAGAATTAGATTCTTCATAGAATTATTCCTTTTTATATTCAACAAAGGTTACAATAATTCAGACTATAAAATCAATAGGACTTAAGGATGAAAAAGGGATTAAATCTTTTGGGCGAGTAAAACTAATCTTCGAATAAGGAAATGTTATCAGAAGCAGATTCCCCTTTTACTGAGTCATGTAAATACTTTGCGATCTGAACCCGCGTTGTTAGTGCAAGTTTTTCAAGAATATTATGAACATGACTTTTTATTGTATAAGTGGAGAGATGGAGTTTTTGAGCAATCTCTTTATTTGTATAACCTTCTGCAATCAGTTCAATCACCTGCCGCTCCCGTTTTGTCATGCGAACAGAATTGATAACAACTGAAGTTTTTGATTTATTCATTGCATGTTCAACTATCTGGGAAAAAAGTGATCCGGTCAAATTAGGAGGTAAAATCTTAAGACCTTTGGCAACTGATCGAATTGTCTTTAGAAAATCTTTAACTGACGCGTCTTTTAGTAAAAAACCCGATACCCCTGCATGTACAAACTCAAAAACGTCTGCCTGCATAGGAATAAGATCCATTACTATTATTTTGGTTCCTGAAAAATTCTTCTTAACTAATTTTACAACTGACAAACTGTTCTGACTTCTTAAACCTAAATCCAGGAGAACAATATTTGGTTTTTGATTACCAATTATCTCTAAAATGTTTTCACCATTGCCGACAGTCGAAATCACTGTCATGTCAGATTGCTTTTTAATTAAAGCAGTAATGCCTTCACGCAGAAGTCGATTATCTTCAATAAGCAATAATCGAATTTTTTTCATTTTTGAGGGAATTAATTATTTGTAGTGAAATTATAGTAAATGTAAAAAATAATGTTGAAATTGTAAATATTTTTCAAATTTAGAACCGCTTTAAAAGTTTGTTCATTCTTTTCAGCATCGCATAAAGCTTTAGTCTTGAATAATAATTCAAAATCTCATTCATCAATTGCTTAAATACCTCAACATTATTATTGAAAATCAATTACTTTTTAGTATAAAATTCACCGCGGGTGTAAGCACGATGAATTATTGATTTTTTTCTTCCGGTCTTTAAATATCCGTTTGCTGACATTAAAGATGCAATCATTGCACCGATAAATTGTTTCATCCTGCCGGTAAATTTAAATCCTCTCCGTTTTTTAGCCTCATTATAGCACAACTCGGCAACACTTGTTACGGCAGGCATTCCATATTCAGTTAAAACCATTGCTTGTATAAAAGTTTCCGGTTTCATAACAATATCAAAAAGAAATTTTCCTTCCCCCTTTGCCAGTCCGGCAAATTGCGGATAAGCAACTGTAAATTCTTTTATATCGGGAATATTAATTTCTTTTGAGTAAGATTTTGTCTTCAATTTCACACCTCCTTAAATATCAATTTCATAATTATCACCTGCAATATATGCATCTGTTATGAAAATATAAATAATCTGGTAAAGGAGTAAGTGTCTTTAATTTGTAATTTCAAAAAATTGTGAATGATTTTAGATAAGAAAAAATTATCCGAGGTAGTGCTTAAGCCTTCCATTCTTTTTTGAATTGCGGAGCTTTCTTAAAGCTTTTTCTTTTATCTGTCTGATTCGTTCTCTTGTAAGATTAAACCTGTCGCCAATTTCCTCCAGTGTTGCTTTCTGGTTACTTCCTATTCCAAATGATAGTCTTATTATTTCAGCTTCTCTTTTATCTAGAATTGAAAGAATTTCAGTAATTTCATTTTTTAAGGAATCCTTCATAAGTGCATCATCCGGCATAACCTGTCCTTCGTTCGGAAGTATGTCCATCAAAGTTGATTTATTATCATCGCTGTTATTCACAGGTGCATCAACAGATAATTGCCTTCCGGCAATCTGAAGAATATAAGCTGCTTCTTCAGAGGTAATATCCAGAAATTTTCCCAGCTCTTCAGTTGTGGGTTTTCGCTCGTACTCCTGTTCCAACTCCCTGTATGCTTTCCCAAGCCTTGTTAAATCTCCAACCCTGTTAAGAGGCAAACGGACAACTCTTGACTGATCAGCAATCGCGGACATTATTCCCTGTCTTATCCACCAGACCGCATAAGAAATAAATTTAAATCCTCTTGTTTCATCAAAACGCTTAGCTGCTTTTACCAGACCGATGTTACCTTCATTAATCAAATCGCCTAATGAAAGCCCCTGGTGCTGATACATCTTAGCAACTGAAACTACAAATCTTAAATTGGCTTTAACAAGTTTATCCTGGGCTGTCATATCGCCGTTTTTTATCTTAATTGCTAATTCAATTTCTTCTTCAGGAGTTAAAAGATCATACTTTCCTATTTCAAGAAAATACTGATCCAGAGAAGCGTTTTCCCGACTTGTAAATTGCTTTGTTATTTTCAACCTGGTTGCTCTGCTTTCTTAAATCTAAAAAACTTACCTATCAGTCCGGGGGAACTATAAAGCCGGTGAAAAGTTTGGAATGAATAATTTTAGTGGCGCTAATATACCCATTTTATCTTTCAAAGAAATAAGAATAAAATGTATAAATTTTTCATCTATTCATTCTTTTTAAGTCTATTTATAAAGATTGTTAGTTTGAGAAATGAAATATTAAATGTAACTTAACACAGTGATTTTTAAAATATGCCTTCATTCACTCATCTCTGATTGCACTTTTTACAAATCTTAAATTCAATAAACTACCGGATTATAACAATTGCGTGTTTCTGCGGGAGAAGTTTAGCCGGACAATTAATCAGGAAATTATATGTCGTTCGAAAAATTAAATCTTATTAAACCGTTACAAAAAGCTTTAAGTACTAAAGGTTATGAAATTGCTACACAAATACAGGAACTTGCAATACCTGTAATTCTTGAAAGAAAGGATGTCCTGGGATGTGCTCAGACAGGAACAGGTAAAACTGCTGCATTTGCTATTCCAATTCTACAAATATTAAATGACGAAAATGTTTCGCAAAAATCAAAAAGAAAAATCAGGTCTTTAATTGTCACTCCTACAAGAGAACTTGCTGTGCAGATTAGTGATAGTTTTAATGATTATGGAAAATATACAAATCTGAAAAATACAGTAGTGTTTGGAGGAGTATCACAGAGAACACAAACAGATAAACTAAGGCGTGGAGTTGATATACTTGTTGCAACTCCGGGAAGATTACTTGACCTGATGAATCAAAAATTTATTAATCTGAATGATATAAAATTATTTGTGCTGGATGAAGCAGACAGGATGCTTGATATGGGCTTTATTAATGATATTAAGAAAATCATTGATAAACTTCCGGAAAAAAGACAGTCGCTGTTTTTTTCAGCAACTATGCCGCCAGAAATTATAAAACTTGCAAATAGTATTTTAACTGATCCGGTAAAGATTGAAGTTTCACCCGAAATAAAAACTGTTGAATCAATTAAACAGGCAGTTTATTTTGTTTCTAAAGCCGATAAGAAAAATCTGTTGATACATCTGCTTAAAAATGAAAACATTGAGTCTGCTCTTGTGTTCAGCCGTACCAAACATGGTGCAGATCAACTAACTAAAATTCTGAATAATGCAAACATTCAGGCAGATTCCATTCATGGCAATAAGTCACAGCAAAAAAGACAACTTGCATTGAATAATTTTAAATCAAAACGAACAAAGGTTCTTGTTGCAACTGATATAGCTGCACGGGGAATTGACATACAGAAATTATCTCACGTAATTAATTTTGACATTCCTGAATACGCTGAAGATTATATTCACAGGATTGGAAGAACAGGAAGAGCAGGTTTAGATGGAATCGCACTTTCTTTTTGTGATGCACAGGAAAAATATTATCTCAAATCAATTAACAAGCTAATACAAATACCTATACCTGTAATTGAAAATCATCCTTACCACTTAAAGAATGATAACACCCAACATTTAACTTTCAAAAAGCATACGGGAAGAAAAAAATCAGGATCTTTCAGATTTCAGGAAAAATCAAAAAAACATCCACAAAGAAAATTCAGAAGACCTAAGGTAAAAATTTAGTTTGAACAATCATTATACATTTTCAGAGAACATATATCCGGCACCCCGAATACTTTTAAAGTAAACCGGTTCGGCCGGATTATCCTCAAAATATTTTCGCAGTCTTGCAATAAAAATATCTACTGTGCGGGTTTCAATTTCCGGGTTGAGATTCCATACATTTTCAAGCAGCTCTTTTCTTGTTACTATTTTTTCTTTTTTTTCAATAAGATACTTTAAGACCATTGCTTCGTGCGGAGTAATTCTAAATTCATTTTTTTGATGCCTGCAGATAAGATTTTCAAAATTAATATCATTATTTCCAAATTTGTAAACAGGTTGTATATCATTTGTATTTTTATACCAGCTTTTTCTTTTAAGCATCCCTTCAATACGAAGCAGAAGTTCCTGAAGATGAAATGGTTTTGTCATATAATCGTCTGCGCCAACTTCAAGACCTTTAACCCTGTCTTTAGATTCAGTTTTTGCAGTTAGCATAAGGATTGGCATCTGTGGATCTGACTCACGAATTTTTTCGGCGATTTCAAACCCATTCATGTAAGGAAGCATTATATCAAGAAGGATCAAGTCAAACTTTTCTTTTTCAAAAAAATCGATTGCCTCTCTCCCGTTTTTTGCCCACTTAACAATATAACTTTCTTCTTTCAGGTTATATTCTAGCCCTGCGGCGAGAGATTCCTCATCTTCAACTAATAATATTCTGCTGTTTTTATAAATATTTTCCATTACTTACTCTAAGATCTTTGTAAAAGTTTTTTCAAAAATCGTTTTTTTGATTCGCCATAAACAGGGAGTTCAATTCTGAAGGTTGTCCCTTTTCCATTTTTATTATCAGAAATAGAAATTGTACCGCCATGTGAATTAATTATTTCATTTACCCAATAAAGCCCCAGCCCGGTCCCTTTAACGTTAGGTATTTCTTTATCATATATCCTGTAAAATTTTTTAAATATTTTTTTCTTTTCTTCAGCGGGTATACCTATACCATTATCGGTAAAATCAATTATAAACTTATTGGAGTTACAACTAATATTCACATTAATCTTAACAGTTTCAGTTGAATATTTAACAGCATTATCCGTCAAATTATCAAAAACTATTTTTAGCGCCTCTTTACCGGCAACTATTTCACAAGGCGCTACCCCAACTATTTTGTAATTTTCTTTTTCAACACGAAATTTTTCAAAAGATTCTTCAAAAAGTTTTTTAACAATTAGGTCAGCTCTTAAAACATTATAATTGAAAATTAATTTTTTCTTTTCATGAGCAGAAATTTCGAGTATGGAGTTAATCAGTCTCTGCAAGCGGTTGGCATCTTTTCTCATCATATCAATAAACTCTTTTTGCTTTACAGCAGGAACATCTCTCTTTTTTAAAGTTTCAAGATGCAGTTGAATTGATGCGAGTGGTGATTTAAGTTCGTGAGTTACGTTGCTAATAAAATTATCATACAGTTTTGTCATCTTAAGCTGCACATTTAAATTCCTGAATATCAATGCGGTGATAACTGAAAGACCAATCAATAAAATTAATCCAAGGATGAAAGGCACGGCATTCTGTGCATCGTATATTAGCTGCGGGGATACCTGGTCACCAACCTTTTCAAAAACTATGTAGTTTGAAACATACCAGTAAATCCAGATTCCCAACAAAGACGGCCACACAATCTGTGCAATAATAAAAATCAGCACGTGGTAAAAGAGAGAATGTTTCCCTTTCATATCAATAGCTTTTTGTTAATAAATCCGATGCTAAATATCCTTTATTCATCATAGAAGTTCAAACCTTTGCTTTTATCTTTTACAATTATTTTACAGTACTATTAAATAATTTTTTGCATAATAGTGTTGTTAATAAAAATTAAAAGGGGAACCCGATTGAAAATTTTATTTGTTTATCCTGAAACTCCATCTTCTTTCTGGAGCTTTAAAGATGCGTTGAAGTTTGTTGCAAAGAAAGCTCCTGAACCCCCGCTTGGTTTAATTACTGTTGCTGCAATGCTCCCGAAAGAATGGGAGAAAAAGCTTATTGATATGAATGTTTCCAAATTGGAAGACAATCAAATACTCTGGGCGGATTATGTTTTTTTAAGTGGAATGAATATCCAGATAAATTCGTTTAAAGAAGTAATCAGGAGATGTAATAAGCTCAGTATTAAAATAGTTGTTGGGGGTCCACTTGCAACAACTCAGCATAAAGATTTTCTTGGTGTAGATCATTTTGTTTTAAACGAAGCCGAAAGTACTCTCCCTCTTTTTCTTAAAGATTTGAAAAACGGAAATCCAAAACCGGTTTATACTTCAGATAAATTTCCTGAAATTACATCTTCACCAGTTCCGATGTGGGAGCTGCTTGAAGCAACAAAATATGCGGGCATGTCAATTCAATATTCACGAGGTTGTCCGTACGATTGTGAGTTTTGCAGTATAACAATGTTGAATGGAAGAATACCGAGGACAAAATCTGCTTCTCAATTTATTGCAGAACTTGAAAGGCTTTATGAACTTGGGTGGAAAGGACCTATTTCCGTTGTTGATGATAATTTTATAGGCAACAAAAGAAAGCTGAAAGATGAAATTCTTCCCCGGTTGATTGAATGGTCAAAACAAAAAAGATATCCTTTCAACTTTATTACCGAAGTTACAATCAATCTTGCCGATGATGAAAAACTAATGGAGATGATGATACAAGCCGGGTTCAACAGTATATTTATCGGGATTGAAACACCTAGCGCTGAAAGTCTGAAAGAGTGTGGTAAATCCCAAAACTTAAATCACAATCTTGTAAATTCAGTTAAAATTCTGCAACAGCATGGATTCATGGTTTCGGGTGGATTTATTGTTGGATTCGATAATGATACAACTTCAGTATTCCAGGACCAAATTAATTTTATTCAAAAAAGCGGTATTGTTTCTGCGATGGTTGGATTATTAAACGCTCCTACCGGAACAAAACTTTTTAAGCGAATGCAATCAGAAAAAAGAATGCTGGATGTGTTTGCCGGGAATAATATGGATGGTACCATGAATTTTATTCCGAAAATGAATTATAAAGAACTGATAGCAGGCTATTCGAAAATAATAAAAACAATCTATTCACAAAAAGAATACTATTTGCGGGTTAAGCAATTCCTGAATAATTATAAGGTGCCGAAATGGAATAAGAACAAAATTAAGTTAAAAGAAGTCAGGGCATTTATAATGCTTCTCTGGCTCTTAGGTACTCTCGAAAAAGGAAAGAAATATTTCTGGAAACTATTTGCTCTAAGTATTTTCCGGCATCCCAAAAAATTTCCACTGGCAATGACAATGGCAGTATATGGTTATCATTTCAGAAGAATTGCTGCAAAAATCTAATATTTCAAATTAAATTAATGATAGGAGTAAACGTTCATTAACAAAAGACTAAGTAAATTGTTTTTTCAGCCATCTCTTATTTATTCCGAATACAACTCCGGTTAAAGAATAAAGCAATCCTGAAAAAATACTTGCAAGTGTTACATCCACATTCATAAATACAAGAACAAACACAATTGATATAGCAGGAATGAAACACAAGTGTATAAATATACGTCTGTAATATTTTGTAAGATTTATTTCATAAGTGCTTAATTTCAAATTGTCTTCACTTCTTAAAGCATGGTTATAAAAACGTGAAAAAACGAACAGTATCCCAATTAATCCAATTCCGTAATAGACCATTAACCAGGGAACCTGTGTCCCTTCAATCATGGTTTCAAATACATTTTCTGTTCTTAAAAATAAATAACTCAAGAAACGAATGAGGAATAGAGACAGAAATTTAAGCGGAAAAATGAAAATCAGTACAATGAAAAGCAACATGGTATTCCATTTAAGAATTGTTCCGTCATCCAGACCGAAACGCCTGAAGAACAGCCTGTGCTGCTGCCAGATAATTAATAAAGGAATAATTGTAATTGCAAATGCTATCAACTCGTCCGTAAGTTCTAAAATTCTTGTAAAAGTTTTCGGTACTTCCAGCGATATCATTAATAAAGTAATTGAAAATGCAAAAACAGCATCACTGAAATTTTCAAGCCGTGACGGACTTTCGCTCCTTATTTTAAATTGTTCAGACATAGAATTAATCCTCTGAAATAAAATAGTATTTTATTCATTTAATTATAATTAAGACAGAAATAATATCTGCTTTGAAAATAAGCCGGATTTAATTTATCTATTTTACCATTCATAAAATATTTCATTTTGTTATAGTTAAATGAATTAATATTACAAACTTAATAGATAGAAATATTGGATATATTTATGAGAAGAATTTTAAAAATAATCTTACCCTTACTGCTGTTTTTATTTTATTTATCACAAAATCAATATGCACAAACGGGATTAGATAATCATTTAATGCAAAGAATTGATTCCTCGTTAAGTCAGCTTGTAAATATTCAAAAAGAAATAAAAAATATTCATCCATGCCTGGAGGTGCTCCACCCGGTTGCAATTATCGATAAAGACAGTCTCCTGATTTTTGATTTCTACAAAGTATTAAACAGCTATAAATTTGTTAAAAAGACTGAGCAGCCTTTTCCCATGCCTGATGGATTTGAAGCTTCATTTCCACTATCAGTTTATGACAATATACCGGTTTGTGTTATCTCAATGAAAACTTTTAAATCAAAAGCCGGATTTGCTACAATATTTCATGAGTTTATTCATTGCTGTCAATTCAATAGTGTTGAGTTGGAACTTAAAGAATCCCTTGAAATATATAAGAATGCTATGCAGAATAAAGATTATTCATGGGAAATAATGCACACATTCCCTTACGATGACTCCGTATTTATCAATCTTTATGAGGATTTCAAAGAAGCTTTAAAAGGAAAAAATATTAAAGGCGCAAAAACTTTCAGAAATAAAATTAAAGAACGTCTTAACATATTTGATTTCGAATATATGCTTTGGGAAGAATGGAAAGAAGGGTTGGCAAGATATGTTGAAAATAAAATCAGAAGTAAGATGGGAATTGAAAAAAATAATTATGGGAAATATGCTCCTTATGACAGAGTTGCGTTTTATTACAGTGGAGAAGAATTAATAAATGTACTCTTAGATTCTGATGAAAATTTATTGAATAATTTTAAGCTGCTATTCAACAAAATGAAAGAATTTTAAAACAGAAAAGCACTCCGATATTGGAGTGCTTTCTGTATTAATAAACTTTTCTATTTTTATTTACCTGCAAGTAATTTCCCTGCCTGGTCAGGTGGTACTGGATCAGGTACCTTATTTTTTATTGGTTTTAAAGACATCAGATAAGCATAAATACAGCCAAGGTCTTCATCGGTTACCATTCCGATTCCCTGCCACGGCATTGGCGGCATAAGTGGTCTTCCAACTCCCATCCATTTTCCTTCGCGCAATGTTTTAATAAACATTTCTTCTGAAAGTGTACCGATACCCGTTGCATTATCGGGAGTTAGATTCGCAGAATAAGAAATTCCCCAGGGACCAGCCCAGGCTGTAAAATTTTTTTCCGTCATTACCCATTTGCCAGGGGCTGTCATTCTTACATCACCGGCAGGAAGCATTTCACCTTCCTGATGACCTGATAATAGCTTTGTGGTATCAGGCACAGGTCCCATCTCAGTATATATTTTGGGAGTGTGACAGTCATTGCACCCACCAAAATTTACCAGATATTTTCCCCTTTCTATTTTTTCCACTTTAGTAAGTGGTTTGTTCTCTGCTTCCCCTGCACAGCTTATCTGAAAAAACAGAACCATAACACTGATTGCAATCAGTGATGCAATCATAAAAAGTTTACGCATAGATTCTCCCAGAAAATTATTGGTAAATTATTTAAAAAATTGATCCCGGAACTCTTCCAATAATACAGACAGCTTTAACATGAAAGAAATAGTAAAATAGAATTGAATAAATCCTTCGCCCAGGATTGTGTAAAGCTATTTATTGAACAATTAAAAAACAAACTTGCTGAATAGGATGAAACATTGTTCCCGGCACCTATTAAAAAGTTCAATTCATATACATTAATTCAGAATTATCAAAGATTCATCTTTATCAGCAAATCTCTCCTCCCATCAAAAATATACTCATTATTTACATTTTACAATTTAAAATTGCACTAACAATAAACCGGAAACCAGGAATTACATGAAAAATTTTTTAATTGTTATTTCTACTGTTTGTTTTCTTTCCTTTGGTTCGGCATTTCCAGCAAATACTGGTACTGCTGAAGTCAGCTACGAAATTAATTTATTAAACACACAGGATGATTTATTTCACGTTACTGTTTATGCTGATGGTCTGATTGAAGACAATAACATTTATAACCTTCCATCAACTGTGCCGGGAACATATTCCCTTCTTGATTTTGGAAGATTTGTTAAATCATTTTCAGCGTTTGATAAAGATGGTAATGAATTAACAGTTGAACAAATTTCTACAAACCGCTGGGAAATTTCTGATGCGGATAGACTAGCTAAAATAGTATATAATATTGAGGACACTTTTGATTCCGAAATTGAAAATCACAAAGTGATTCCAATGGGTGGTACTAGTATTGATAATGATTATGTAGTTCTGAACACATTTGGAGTATTGGGATATTTTGAAGGACTGCAGTCAATTCCGGTTAAATTAAAATTGGATTATAACCCGGAATGGAAAATCGGAACTTCACTTACACAGGATGCAGATGGTTATTTTACTGCTACAACTTATGAATATTTTGCTGACTCCCCGATTATGATTGGTAACCTTTCTACAGCAAGTACAACTGTAAATGATATTAAAGTTGGTGTGTATGTTTATTCACCTGATTCCAGTTTTGATGCAGATAAGGTTTTGAAAATAGCTGATGATGTACTCCAGTCTGCTGCAAAATTCATGAACTATTCGCCTGTTACACATTATAATTTTCTTATGTGTTTTTTGGATCAGCAGGAATATCAGAAAATCGGATTTTTAGGAGCCGGCGCTTTGGAACATTCTTACAGCTCATTTTATGTTTACCCTGCAGCCATTCGAAGTTTGAATAATCTAAAGGGTGATATGGCGCATGAGTTTATGCACATACTAACTCCACTAAATTTACACAGTAATGTTATTGAACCTTTCAATTTTGAAACTCCTGCTGCACCGGAACATCTCTGGCTTTATGAAGGAGTTACAGAATGGGAATCGGACATTCTACAGCTGCGTGGGGGATTAATTTCCATTGAGGATTATTTGAAAACACTATCTAACAAAATTTCAGCAAACGATCATTTCAGACAGGATATAAGTTTAACAGAGCTAAGTGAAAATGTATATTCAGAAGTTATTATGAAACAATTTTTAAATTTTTATAACAAGGGTGCAGTTGTTGCTGCATTGCTTGATATAAAATTGCTTGAATTATCAAACGGAACGCGTGGATTAAGAGAAGTTCTGCTAGACTTATTGAATAAATTCGGAAAGTATAAACCATTTAACAAGGATGAATTCTTTAATATCTTTGTTGAAGAAACTTATCCGGAGATTGAGGATTTCATTAATGATTACATAAAAGGAACAGAACCAATACCTTATAAAGAATATATGTCAAAGCTGGGATTTAACTACATAGAAGAGAGGTCTTCAGAAGATACAAGGCCTTCACTTGGTTTAGAAATGAGTTTTAACGATAAACAACAACTTATAATAGTTGGAATGAATGAAAATTGTGAAAAAGCAGGATTAGATGTCGGAGATATACCGATAAAAATACTTGGTACTGAAGTAAGTCTAGCAACGGCTCGTGAAATTTTTGGAAAGCTTAACTCTATGGCAGTTGGAAATACTGCAAAGGTAGTTGTTAAACGAGGCGATGAAGAAGTTGAATTAAACATACCTCTTCAGCAGAGAATGGACAAACACGTATTTGAATCGATGACAAATCTTAATGAAGATCAGCAAAAATTAAGAGAAGCGTGGCTGAAAAATCTTTAGTAGTAAAAAGATCAAAACCCTCCTTCAAAAAAGGAGGGTTTTTGTCACCACAGGATGAATGAATACAACTGGGGACTTCTATTTTAACAAAAGCATCTTTTTAACTGAATTATAATTGTTCACTTTTAATTTATAGAAATATATTCCACTGGTCAGTTTACTTGCATCAAAATTAATTGTATAAGATCCTGCTTCTTTATAACCGTTAACAAGCTTACCTACTTCCTCCCCGATAGTATTATAAACACTTAATTTCACATTTCCACTTTCCGGTATTGAATATTCAATCGTTGTTGATGGATTAAATGGATTAGGATAATTCTGCGATAAAGAATACTCTGTGAGAACAGAACTAATATTAACATTTACTATTTCAGATTCTGTTCTTGTTCCATCAAAATCAATCTGAACTAACTTGTAAGAATAACTTCCCGTTTCAATGTTTTTGTCTGCAAATGAATAATTATTTTGCTCTGTTGTCGTTCCATGTCCTTCAACAAATCCAATATTTTTCCAATCCTCATCTGGTTTCTTTCGCTGTACATCAAATCCTGAGTTATTTGTTTCTGTTTCTGTCGACCATTTTAAATTTACATCATTATTTAATACAACTGCGTTAAATGAAATAAACTCAACAGGAGTAACTGATTGATTAATAATTCTGATGTTGTCCAGAAATAAATCATTTCCGCCGGCACTCATTGCTTTAAATTTAAATTTAGTTACCCCTTGAGGAAGAGTAAGTTTCATAGTTTCCCATTGATTCGGATCAGGAACAAATTCGCTTGTTGAATGAGGTGCTGTTACAAGTTCTCCATTTGGTCCGCCGTGAAGCAATACAAGACTTTCCCAGTTTTGACCGGAATCTGTAGAATAAAGGATTTCAAGACTATCTATAAAGTACATAGATGTTGCTGCGTAAGCATAATCGAAAGCTAAAGTATCGTCTTCATTTAAGGGATAAAAAGTGTGTGTAATCATAGAACTGACTGAATCCGATATAAGCGATAAAAAGAATTTAGCTCTGGCTGAATTAACACCTTGTCCGTATGCGCTTATTCCATAATATTTGCTCCATAAATTTTCATCAGAATTCTCAAAAGTCCATCCACCGGGCGGAAAACCATTATCATCAAAATTTTCATTCAGAACAATTGCAGGGTTTTGCGTTGTAGAAAAGTGCCATGTTCTACCAGTTGCAACCCCATCACCATCACTGACATCAACACGCCAGTAATATTCAGTGTTATAATCCATTTGTCCCTGTTCAAAAGTTGTAATAGGTGATCCTGAATAAATTGAAATTAAGTTATTGGGGTCAGTGCCAAAAAAAACTTCGACCGAGACGGCATTTGCAGGGTTACTCCAGGAAATATCTTTATCCAATTCGACAGCTAATTCACCATCAGCCGGATCGGGATTTGATGCAGGGATTCCATTAATTCCAAAAAGTGCAAATGAAAAATCAGTCTCTGTGGTTCCCTGCCATACGGTTGTTATTGGTGTCCAGGTTGTGTATCCTGTTCCAAAACCATCTCCCGGATTTTCCCAGACCGCTTCATAATTGTAAGGGCCGGTTGAAGGTTTCCATCCCCATTGAGCATTCCCAAGTTCTGTATTGGCATATACAGAAATCCAGTAATGACCTGCAGGCAAAACAACTTCGTCTTCAATCGGAATTGTAAATCCAGTAGTTCCATTAGTATCAACTGTATTATAAGTATTATATAATTCAGTTCCCGGATAATTGCCATCAGGATTATCATCTGCATAAATCACAACATGGAAAGTTTGCGGATTTACTGAGCCATTATAGAATCCACCAAGAGCAAATACTTTTGTAATTGTCCATTGATCGTCACAAACAAAATCATCTGCAGCCTCACAACTATATGTGGTTTCATATCCTATTTCAAAAAAGTGTGTCGAAACTTTTAAATCACCTGAAGGTGTTAAAGTCTGGTTGTATAAAGTATCATGTGGCACTGGTACTATTTGTCCATATAGAACATGATTAAATGCTAAAAATATTGTTATCGATAGTAAAATCTTCGCAAGGTTTTTCATAACATTCTCCTTTCATAATTGAATAATTTATCAAAACATGATTTAGAATTATTTATTTTTTGCCAGATTATTTCGTGCTAATCTTTATCCAGCAAAATTTATTTCAATAAGATTTTTTTTAGTCTCTGCAAAACTTCCTGATTCTAATTTGTGTAAGAAAATTCCGTTTAATTTCAAAAAGTTATTCTGTTCTACCCTTACTGCAAACATTGAATAATAACTAGATTTTAATAATGTTAATAATATTACCTCTGGTTTTCAAATAATTGTAAATTTTAGACAACGAAAAATTATAGTGAAGTCAAAACTGACGATTAATAACAAGTTGATTTGAATGAGACATAAGAGATTGGTTAGGAAAATACTGTTTGGGCAACAAACCCGAGAACTCTTTGAAATTCTTTATGAAATGTGCTTGATCGTAATAACCTGAATGATAAGCTAGTTGTGTAAACGAGATTTGGGGGTTTTCATACTTAATTTTAGTTGAATAATTAAACTGGATTATTTTTATAACAGATTTGGGAGGAAGCCCGATATATTTATTAAACCTGCGCTCAAGCTGTTTATAGTTTGAGTTTCCATTCTTTATACTTTCAACCTTTGTAAATAAAGGATTTCTGTATATGGAATTAATTGTGTTAATTATTTCCAATGCCTGAGTATTTAAATTGAGTTTTTTAAGTAAGAAAGACTCTATTTTTACTCTTATTTTTTTTTCGTCGTTAACTTCATAAATTTCATTTTCTAAGGTCTTAATTTCTTTGCCAAAGATTAATTGCGCATCAGGGACTTCATTACAAAATTCCTGAGAACAACACCCCGTAAATAAAGAAATTGCTCCGGGTTTAAATCGAATACTCACATTTTTCGTTTTCGGTGTAGGTTTAACCATGCAATAATTACTTTTTATGCCTATTAAATGACTCCCCTTAATGTCAATCACTTCATTTTTCTCTCCCTTGGTTCTCTGATATGAATTGCCAAAATTTATGACTAACTCGGTCATACAATCCGGCATTACCCGTATAAAATTATCATTATCGGGAACAAATTGCTTAAAAGAAATATGTTGTATATATTTTTTTAGTTTTGGATTTAAAACAGTGTGTTGAAATTTCATTTTTTATAACATTGTAAAAAGTAGTGAAAGACAATTAACAAGAAATTTTTATTTCAACAAGATCATTTTTCTCATAGCGCCGAATTCATTTGTTTCAAGTCTGCAATAATAAATTCCTGAGCTAAGCTGAGCTGCATCGAAATTTATATTGTATGTTCCTGCTTCTTCAAAGCTATTCACCAACGTTTCAACTTCTTCACCTAAAGAATTATAGATAGTAAGTTTTACGTTGCCACTTTGAGGGATTGAGTACTGAATTATTGTAGTTGGATTAAATGGATTCGGATAGTTTTGTGACAATGAATATTCTGTTGGTTGTGAACTAACTTCGACGTTTACTATTTCTGATTTATTTCTTGTTCCATCAAAATCTATCTGTAGAAGTTTATATGAATAATCCCCCGGTTCTAAATTCTTATCGACAAAGGAATAATTATTTTCTTTAGTTGTTGTGCCGTGTCCTTCTACAAACCCGATTGATTTCCAGTTTTGCAATTTTGTAATCTTGTTATCTTTTAATCTTTCTATTTCAAATCCTTTATTATTTGTTTCCGTTGCAGTTTGCCATAAAAGCGTGACGTCATTTTCATTAGCTGTGGCACTAAATGAAGTAAGTTCTACCGGAACAGAATTTTGATATGATAAAACAGTTCCATCAGTTCCAATTGCCCAGCCGTGATTTTCTCCTGAAAAATAGACACCTAAAAGTGTATTGCTTGTTGGAACACTTTGTTGATTCCAGTTTGAGCCGCCATCTGTTGTATAAAGAATTGTTGCAGTACCCGAAGTTCCAATAGTTCCTCCAACAGCCCATCCAGTCATTTCATCAACAAAATAAATGTCCTGAAGGTATTGATCAGTTCCGAATGTTTGTGTTTGCCATGATGTTCCACCATCCGTTGTTTTTGAAATTGATGCAACATGTGGAACACCAAGATATTCACCTGATATCCATCCGGTGTTTGAATTTGCAAAATTAATTCCATATAGCCTGTAGGAAAAAACCGGGGAGGTTTCAGTCCATGAATTACCACCGTTTGAAGTATGCATAACATCTCCGGACTCACTTGCAGCAAAAGCTTCCATAGGGTTAATGAAATTTGAACAATAGATAGGTAGCTCATTACTTACACTATATTGAAAATCCCAGCTGTTACCTCCATTTGTAGTATAGAGAATTACTCTTCGAGGTGTGAATGTTGGATAATTTCCGTGATCTCCTCCTAACGCCCATCCCGTATCTGCATTTGCAAAATGGATTGAATATAAAATTGGATTAGGGAATATATAAGGGTTTGGTTGATCAACCCAGGTATTCCCACCATCTGTGGTATGTATAATTTTTGCATCATTACCACAGGCCCAACCATTCATTCGATCAAGAAAAAAAACGTCAACATAATAAATAATTACAGGCGGTACTGGCTGTTCAATCCATGTATTCCCTCCATCTGTTGTATGTAGAATCAAATGTGCACCTGCTATCCAGCCATAATCCTGATCAACAAAAAATACAGATTGCAATATGGCATTAGTCCCTGAGTTTTGCTGAGACCAGGTGCCTTGAGAAAAACTGACTGTAATAAATAGTGATGTTAAAAAAATAGTAAATATTAAGGATTTCATATTTACTCCTTAAAAAATACTGTTAAGTTCATTCTGTTAGGTTTGCAATAAAATTTCTTTGAATAATTATAGAGTCAAATTCTGATTATATAATTGGCCATTATTCTTCAAATATTCATCACAAAACTGTAACAAATAGGAATTAATTAAGTAACGAGTTAATAATGAAGGGTATTTAGAAGGATTTAAATAATCAGGATTTCAAATTTTTAAATTTCAATTGAACCAGAACAGCACCCAAAGCGGCAATAAGCAGACCCGTAAGTCCTTTTAAAGAAATTTCTTCTCCTAAAAATATCCACGCTAGTATTGCAATTTGTATTAGCATTGTTCCATTAATTATGCTGGACTCCATTGCTGATAATGTTCGCAGAGTGAAATTCCAGATCGTAAAAGCAAATGCTGTATTAATAATTGCAAGCCATAAAAGATAAATTATATTTTGAAAACTAATAGATGGAAATCCTTGAATAAATATTCCACTAATCAGAAGAATTATAGAGCCAATACCCATACTAATAATTGTTACAACAACGGGATTGATTTTCGATTCCCGATTAATATTCCTTCCAAGTACTGCAGAAGCAGCATTTGCTAAAACACCAATAGTCATAACAATTAAACCAAGTTCCTGGTTGTCACTTAATCCAATTGGATAAAAATAAGTCAATATCCCTATTACAAAAAGTACAACTCCAATCCATTGTAAAAAAGTGGGGTATTCTGAAATTAAAAAGATTGCCATAACGGCAACAATGAGCGGAGTAAAATTCAGCCATAGGCTTACAGTAACAGCCGGCAAAAGTGAAAGTCCGAGAAACTGTGCTCCCTGAGTAAATGAATAAAATAAAAATCCAAGCAGAATTAGTTTTGTCCAATCTTTTTTATCCAGATGTTTTATTGTTTCGGAATTTTTTTTAGTAAAGACAAGTGGGAGTAAACATATAAAAGCAATTGTGTATCTCAATCCGGCAAATGTAAGTGGAGGTATTTCAGTCAGTCCGATTTTTATTATCACAAATGAAGTTGACCAGAGAAAGGTCACAAGAAGTGCAAGCAGAATTGCTTTGAGCTGTTTGTGATTTTTCACCTGGTAAATATAATCAGTAAGAGCAATTCTTGCTAACCTGCTTTTCCATTCTTCTTCATTTATTTTTTATGATGATTATCAATCAGGTCATAGCTGCCGCTGTAAACAATATCCCGTATATTTTCCGAAGTAAGAAACTCGTGTGGGAATCCAAGTTTTATTTTACTTATTTCATTTAACTTGTTGAGCTGAGCTTCATTAAGTTTATATTTCAGACAATCAAGATTTTCTTTTAACTGATTTTCAGTTTTAGCACCAACAATAGGAATGATAATTCCAGGTTGCTGCCTTGCCCAGTTTATTGCAACCTGTGAAGGCGTACATCCGGTTTCTTCAGCTACTTTAATTACCACTTCAGCAACTTTTAAGTTTTCTTCTTTTATTGCATTATTTCGTTTTGCTCTGCCCTGCTCATTCTCATTTTTATTGTACTTTCCCGTTAAAATTCCTCCGCCAATTACAGCCCACGGAACAACTGCCAGATCTAGGTGCCTTGCCATAGGAATAAGTTCCCTTTCAACTGTTCTTTCAAGCAAAGAATATTTTATTTGAAGTGCAGCAAACTGTGTCCATCCTCTAAGTTCTGCAATTGCATTCATTCGGGAAACAATCCATGCCGGTGTATCAGAAATTCCAATGTAATGAATTTTTCCAGTTCTTATCATATCATCCAAAGCACGGAGCACTTCATCTTCCGGTGTTGTAAAATCCCAGGGCATGCAAATAATATAAATCAATGTAATCGGTATTTAATCTTTTAAGACTTTCGTCAAGTGCATTCATCATATTTTTCCTGTGGTTGCCTGCATAATTAGGATCGTTTGATTTTGTCTTTAGTGTAAACTTTGTTGCAAGCACAAAATGATTTCGGTCGCTTGAAATGAATTCTCCTACATACTTTTCTGAAGTTCCTTCGGTGTAGCGGTTAGCAGTGTCGATAAAATTTCCACCGGCATTTGCAAAAGCATCAAACACCTTTTTACTTTCTTCTTTAGAAGATCCCCAGCCCCATTCTTCTCCGAAAGTCATCGTTCCTAAAGCAAGTTCAGAAACCCGCAAGCCGCTTCTACCTAATAATTTGTAGTGCATATTCTTACCCCGTAAATATTTAGAAATGAATTTATCTGGTAAAATTAATTTTACGTTAACAGATTATAGATAAAAAAATTAATTTATAAATGAAATGTGGTGTGATTTAAAACAGAACCCTGCATAAAAATACAGGGTTCCGTAATCTGATTTTTAATTAAGAATCAGAAGCTTTGACTGACTGAGAAACGGAATGAACGACCTAAAATAGGACGGCCGTTTTTTGAATTCGGATCACGTGGATCACCTTCGGTTAATCCTTCGGAACCTGTTAAATTGTCGCTGCTTACATTAAATGTAAGTCCACTTGATGTGGAAACACTTAGTCCGAGATCCAACTTTGTAAATGAATCAAGCTGGTATGAATTATCTCTGTCATTCCATCTCTTTCCTACGAACCTGAATGCACCATAAATTGTTGAGGTAACATTCTGTGATATTGCAAAATCATAGCTTGGTGCAATTCTGAACTGGAAGTCAGGCTGACGCCAGATTTTATTTCCTTCTGTTTCAGGAGCCTGATCAGATTGCGTTATTTCTCCGCTCTGGAATGTTCCGATAACATTTACTCTAAAGTTATGTGTACTTAATCCTGCATCAACTTCAGCACCAAACGTACGGGTTTTTAACAAAGCTGCTACTCTTTGTGCACCAACATCTCCATCAAATATCTCAACTGTGTTTATGAAGCCTGTAATGAACAGACTATAAATTTCCTGGTCTATTTTAAGTCCCACTTCACCTTGATTAAACAAATTAGGTTTTACTGATCCGTTTACGCTCAAAACATTTCCATTTGCATCACGTATCTGGGTTCCGCTTTTCAGGTTATAAAGATCACCATCTCTGATCTGATCAAACTGAGGAAAGAGAGAGCCCTTTGAACCACGAATGAATACACCTGTGTTATTAGTAAACTGGTAATTTAACGCGGCTGTTCCTGCCCAATCATTTCCATCAAGGTTAGCAATTTTATCGGTTGTACCATCAGGCCATGAACCTGCATCAAGAGTGAAATTAAGATTCCAGAATTCGTATCGTGCACCAAGATCTAATCTGAATTTTGGTGTTATTTGCCAGGAATCACCAGCATAAACAGCATATGTTCTCGCGTCTCCGGATTCGTTAAGACCGTAGTTCCAGCTGCCAGCAACACTATCTGGAGAAACTCCTTTTATGACATCACCATTTTCAACATTTTCGACAAGTATATGATTTCCAATTGTCCAGAAATCCTGTGAAGTCCAGAAAGCCTGATATGCACCGAGAGTAATATTATGCTGACCTGCTATTTTGGTAATACTTATATCGTTTGAAATAGCCTCGAGCTGCTTTTCAACAACCCAGTGACCATAGCTTTGAACGTAGCCTGAAGTCAGGCTTTTCCCACCAACAGTCATTATCGGATTTGTTGTTCCAAGTTTTGTCATTAAATCTGAAACTTTCATCGGGCTTCCGTTTGGTACAAATCCCAAAGTATTAGCATCACCTTTTGTGTAAGAGAGATTATCACGAACAGTCCAACCTCCTCCTAATCCATAATCAAAATTAAATCCACTCACAACACCTTTCCATCCACGTCCATCAGAAAAATCATAATGAGCACTGTCTCCCTGCATATTTATTCTTAGCATTCTGAATCGTGTAGCATTCCCAAGTGGTGAAAATGTGCCCAGGTCATTACCGGTAGCCAAAGCCATTGGTAAAATCCATTGACCATGATCGTTTGTTAATCTGGCATATCCATTAATAACACCATCATCAAAAACTTTTGTCAGTTGCAGGGTAATTTGCTGTCCTTTTTCAGAATTAAATTCTGTATTTCTTATTCCGGGTGAAGTTCTAAAATAACCACCAACCATATAATACAGCCTGTCAGAAACGGGACCACTAAGTACAGCATCAATTCTTTGTTCGCTGTAATCTGAGGTAGTGTATTTAACTAATCCTTGAGTTATATCTGTTCCCTTTTTCAGATTAAAGTTTGTTGTTAATCCTGATTCACCATTTGAAAAAACTGAACTAGGACCACCTCTTAACGCTTCAGTCGTTCCAACAGTTTCATCAATTCTAAAAATACTGCTTTGTTCAAAAAATGAAAGAGTTTGCGTTCCATAAATCGGAGCACCATTAATTGACATAGTTACAAAAGGTGCATCTCCGGAAGATGGCAAACCTCTTACGAAAATATTTGCACCTGCAACACCTCCTGAACTTTCAGACCAAACACCTGGAACTAAATCCAATGCAGCAGCAGTGCTAGTTGGAGATAACTGTTCCATATCTCGGGGCGAAATTGTTGTAATAGAAAAACTTGCGTCTTTCTTTTTAATTCCGGTTCCACCAGCGGTACCGGTAATTACAACATTTTCCATAAGTAAAACGTCCTCTGCTAAAGAAGCATTCTGTTCTACCACAGCTCCGCTTGTTACATTTATACTGAACTCTTGTGTTTTGTAACCGATAGCACTTACAGTAAGGGTATAGCTTCCAGCCGGGACATTTTTTATCACATAATTTCCATCAAAGTTTGTAGCCGCACCCATAGTAGTTCCTTTAAGAAATACATTTGCACCAATTATAGCATCACCTTTAGCATCCGTTACATTTCCCTTTAATGTTCCCTGTGCAAACAGTACACCGCTAAAAAAGAGAGTTAGAGTCACAGCCATCGTTAATGATCGCCATAACCAAGAGGTATAATTATCGCTCATTGTTCCTCCGTTTTGTTTGTTATTAACTGATTAGTTAGTGTGGAAGTAATCTTAAAAGGATTGTCAGAGAGTATTATATATTTTGTTTTCTGTATCTTCATTTTGGAGATGAGATAACATCTGGCTTACTAATACTTATAATGAAGAACACATAAAGTCAGGTGTTTAAATTTCTATAAATATTGAATCTCTATACTTATTACTGACATTTGATTTTGAAATTAACCATAAAGCATTAAATTTACAAGTTTATCAGTCACAATTGAACACTCTGTTTTTTTACAGATAAATATTTAATATTTTGAATTGTCTTACTCACAAATTCATAACCTCCTGAGGTTGATATGCAGAAATTTAAGGTAAAGCTCTCCCTTTATATAAATTACTTTGTAATAGGTTTGATGCTTAACAGTGTAGGCATCGTAATCCTGCAAGTGATTGTACATTACAATGTAACTGAAAGTGGAGCAAGTGTTCTTGAAGCATTCAAAGATTTATCTATTGCAATCTTTTCTTTTGTCCTTGCCTCTTACATTCCAAGGTACGGATATAAGAGATCAATGTTGACTGCATTGCTGGTTGTTACAGCAGCATCGCTGGGTATGAGATTTTTTGACGGATTCCTGATGTCAAAAATATTATTTGCTGCAACCGGTTTCAGTTTTGGATTAATAAAAGTTTCCGCATATTCAACAGTAGGATTGGTAACTGAAAATGCAGATGAACACGCAAGTGTTATGAGTGTGCTTGAAGGAATCTTTCAGGTAGGTGTTCTTTCTGGTTACTGGATATTTGGATTTTTTATTGGCGATGGAGGTCCGGGTTCCAAGGGATGGCTCGATACTTACTGGGTACTCGCTGCCCTTTGCCTGATTGCGTTCTTTAACCTGTTAACTGTAAAGCTTGATGAAAGCGAAGTTAAAAAAGCTGAGGAAAAGTTTTCTGTTGTACATGAATTTGTTGAGATGCTTGCATTGATCCGGTTTCCACTTGTGCTTGTTTTTATTTTCAGCGCATTCATTTATGTTCTTATCGAACAGAGTATTCAAACCTGGCTTCCAACTTTTAATAAAAGTATTCTACAGATGCCTAATTCTATTAGTGTCCAGATTGTAAGCATCTTTGCCGGCGCAATTGCATTTGGAAGAATTGCAAGCGGATACTTTATTAAAAAATTTTCCTGGATGAAAGTTCTGACGACTGTTATTCTTTGCGGAATGCTGCTGGTTGTGCTTGTGCTTCCAATTACAAGTGGAATTGAAGTCGGCTCAATAAATAGCTGGACAGAAGTTCCTTTGGCAGGATTTTTACTCCCAATGATCGGACTTTTTCTTGGTCCTATTTACCCGGCATTAAATTCTTCCATACTCAGTGTGCTTCCCAAGCACAGGCAAAGTGCAATGAGCGGTTTGATTGTTATCTTCTCTGCACTCGGCGGCACAACCGGTTCTCTGCTTACCGGCTACATATTCGGAAGGTTCAGCGGACAAACCGCATTCTATTTTTCACTTGTGCCTATGGGAATTTTGTTTGCGGTATTGTTTTTCTACAGCAACATAAGGAAAAAGTTCAGGTTCGAGGAGTTTTAAATGAATCTAAAGAAAGAAGATTACATTCAGGTATCCGGAGATTTATATACGGCAGTTCAATCTTCAGGAGTATTTAAAGATTCAAAAACTTTTGTTGATTCAATTCCTAAAAATGATCCCGAATTAATTCTTGATCTATACAAAACTGAAAAGGATAAACAAACATTCAGCCTGAAAGCTTTTGTACTTTCACACTTCAATGTTCCATCTGAAATTGATGAGAAAATTAATCTGCCTGAAAAAAGAAGCTTAAGAGAACACATTAAAATATTATGGAATGTTTTGAAAAGAGAGGCACCTTCTGATGTAAATAAGTACAGCACATTAATACCTATACCCAAGCCTTACATAATTCCGGGGGGAAGATTCAGAGAAATTTATTACTGGGATAGTTATTTCACTATGCACGGTTTACTTGCCGATGGTGAAATTGAAACCGTAGAAAATATGATTGATAACTTTGCATATTTAATTGACACAGTTGGATTTATTCCAAACGGCAACAGAGTTTATTATATAACAAGATCGCAGCCACCTTTCTTCGCTTCAATAATTGATCTTGTTTGTAAATTTAAAGATGACTACAACTGGGGATTAAAATATCTGCCACAGCTTGAAAAAGAATATCAATTCTGGTGTGGTAACACCGTAAAAAATATTGCTGGCTCACATAGTATTGAAATTTCTGATGGTAAACATTTAAACCGTTATTTTGATCCGGAAGGTTTGCCAAGAGAAGAATCTTATTTTGAAGATTTACAGGCAGCAAGAAATCTGTCACATGAAGAAAAGATTAATTTGTATAAAAACATTCGGGCAGCCTGTGAGTCCGGCTGGGATTTTTCAAGCAGATGGTTTGCAGATAAAAATTCTTTAACAAGTTGTGTTGCTTCAGAAATTCTCCCTGTTGATCTTAATTGTCTTTTATATTTTGCTGAGACCTTAATTTCAAAACTGAATGAGTTAAATGGGAACAAAGAAAAGAGCTCAGCATTTTCTGGAAAAGCAAAAAACAGGTTTGAATTAATTAACCAGATTTTCTGGGATGAAAAAGAAAATTATTTCTTTGACTATAATTGGAAGGACAAACAAAGAACAAGCGTACCAACATTAGCAGCTTGCTATCCTCTTTATTTTAACATTGCCAATTCAAAAATGGCTGACGCAGTCAGAGTAAAAATCGAATCTGATTTTTTAAGAGACGGCGGTGTAACAACAACTTTAAATTACACTGGTCAGCAATGGGACGCACCAAACGGCTGGGCGCCTTTGCAATGGATTACTATTAAAGGATTACGCAACTATGGATTTAATGGTACAGCTGATAAAATAAAAGTAAGATGGCTTACATTAAACGAAAAAGTTTTTGAACGTACTGGGAAGATGTTTGAAAAATATAATGTCGATGATATTTCTTTACACGCCGGCGGAGGCGAATATCCTTTGCAGGATGGGTTCGGCTGGACAAACGGAATTGCAAGTGCTTTATTAAGTAATATGGATTTGCAGCTTTAATGATTCAATTCAGGTCAAAATCAGTCCGGATATCCTACCAACATTTCAATTCTTAAATTAAATATTGATAAAAACCTAAACTTACCTCATTTTAATTGTGAACATTTATCCGGTTTGTTCAAATTATGAATTATTCAATTATTGATTCAATTGGAATTTTAACCGCAGTATTGCTTTTAATATTCGCTGCATTTGCTTTCTCTTACAAAAAAGGAAACATCACCAGTCATAGAATTTTATCAGCTTTTCTTTTTGCAAATGCACTATTTATAATTGACTTTGCACTTCAAGCTATAATTAAAGTAACAGGTATTAATCTTCACTGGTTCAGCGGGATTGGAACTTCATTTGGTTTCTTGTTCGGACCTTTACTTTATTTATACACAAAATCAATTACTGAAAAAGGATTCGTATTTTCAACATCAAAACTGATTCACGGTTTAGTATTCGCTTTAGTTTTTCTTTCCGTCATTTTTAAAATTCATATACCTTTCATTTACAGGTACTGGGCATTCCATCTAGTAACCACACCTTACATGATTGCATGTTTCATTCTAATTATCAGGTATAGGAAAAAAATAAAAGATTACTACTCTTCAATTGATAAGCTAAGCCTGACATGGATGTTATATGTAGTTGGAGCATTTTTCATAATGTGGATGGTTGATCTTTTCAATTTCATTTTTATCAATTTGAAAATGATAAGCGAAAACACTGAAAGCTATCTTACCTTTGTTTCCTTACTAATTAATTTTGTTTTTGCAATCCTGATTTTTTATAAGGCACTCCAGCATCCTGAATATTTTACCGGTTTACCCGGAGAAGAAAAACAGACAAAGTATGAACATTCCCGGCTTACTGAAAAAGAAAAGACTGAGTACCTCCAAAAACTTGAAAACTATTTTAATATTGATAAGCCATATCTAAATCCTGAACTGACAATATCTGATGTGGCGTCAAAACTAAATTTTCCTGCAAAATATCTTTCACAGGTTATTAATGAATCGTTTGACAGAAATTTTTATGATTTTATAAATTCATACCGAATAGAAGAAGCGAAAAAACAATTGAATGAAAATTCCGATCCAAAAAAGACTGTTCTGGAAGTCCTTTATGAATCAGGATTTAATTCAAAATCTGCATTCAATTCCGCATTCAAAAAACAGACCGGATTCACACCAACACAGTTCAGAAAGCAAGCTGTAATAAATTAAATTCATTTAATTAGTTCTGATTCAGGTATCAGGACGAATTCGCAGTTTTTCAATCATACTTTTACTGATAAAAACGGAGAAATTATGCGAGCTTTATTTTTAACAATTTTAATTTTAGTTGCTGCAAATATCTTTTCATTTTTAGTAGCAAACACAATCAGGGTTCCTGAAGATTATTCATCTATTCAATCTGCAATTGATGTTTCTTCAAATGGTGATACCGTTCTTGTTGCCCCGGGAGAATATTATGAGAATATCAATTTTAAGGGAAAAAACATTTTTCTCACAAGTTATTTTATGTTCAATGAAGATGTAAGTTATATAACAAGCACAATTATAAACGGAAGCCAGCCAGCTCATCCAGATACTGCTAGCTGTGTGTTATTCATTTCGGGAGAAGACAGTTCTGCTGTTTTAAAGGGATTTACATTAACCGGCGGGACAGGGACAAAATGGATAGATGAACATGGTGCAGGTACTTATGTTGAAGGTGGTGGGATACTTGTTACACTCTCTTCTCCAACAATAAAATATAATTTGATAATTAATAATGAGGCAATCAGAACTGGTTCCGGAATTGTGAGTGCCGGTGGTGGAGGAATGAGGGTTGGCGATGGAAACCCGCACCTTTTAAATAATGTTTTTATGTCTAATTCAGGAATGTACGGCGGAGCTATTGTATTAAATTATACAGGTGCGATAGTCAGGAATAATATTATTTATAATAATAAAGTTTACCAGGCAGTTAGTGGAGCACAAACTTTTGGAGGAGGAGGGATTTGGGTTCTTTCTAATCATGGTTCTATACCAAAAATTATTGAGAATAATACAATAGTTGGGAATCATTCTTCAGGTGGAGGAAGTGAAGCTGCAGGTAAAGGCGGAGGAATACTTATCTGGGCTACTTCAGTTCAGGCAACAAATAATATTATCTGGGGAAATACTCAAACATCCGGCGAACAAATTGTTCAGATTAGTGGTGGCCCATCAGATATAAATTATTCTCTTATAGAAAACGGCTGGACCGGGACAGGAAATATCGAATCATTTCCTGAATTTGCCGATAGTTTATTCCTTTTATCTTTAACATCACCCTGTATTGATGCAGGTAATCCGGTTTTAAATTTTAATGATCCTGAAGATCCTATGAATCCCGGCTTTGCTGAATTTCCATCGCTGGGTAAATTAAGAAATGATATTGGTGCCTACGGTGGACCGGGAAGGAGTTTATTTGCATCCTTTTTTTTATCAAAAATAGAATTAACGGACAGCATTGATTTTGGTAGCATAGGTGTTGGAGACACATCAATTGTTTCTTTTAGTATAATTAATTCAGGAAGCATCTCAACAACAGTTGATAGCATATTTATTAATAATAATATTGAAAATGTAATTTCAATTAATCAAATATTTCCAAAAGAATTGACACCATTTAATAGAGATACAATAACAGTCAATTGGATTCCGGAATTAGAGGGACAATTAAATGATACCCTCTGGATTTTTCATAATGCAGATAATCTTCCAAATCCTTATGGATTAAAAATTACAGGCAACGCAACAATCACTTCTGTTTCAGAAGAGAAATCTACTCCAGATAAATTTCATTTGTACCAGAATTATCCTAATCCTTTTAATCCGACTACAAAAATAAATTTTGTAATTCCAAAATCTGGATTAGTGACTATAAAAGTCTATGATATACTGGGCAACAAAGTAGCAATTTTAATAAATGAAAATAAACCTGCGGGAAAATATGAAGTCGAATTCAATGCATCAGAACTTACAAGCGGGATTTATTTTTATAGCTTGATAGCTGGTTCATATTATGAAACAAAAAAAATGATCCTCTTAAAATAAATATAGCTTTTCGCAGCAATTTCAGATTTGAACTTTCCACAGCAAAGGATTAGTTTAGCAATGAAACTAATTTTGCGAGTTTAAATGAAAAATATAGTATGGTACATTTTTGCTTTCATATTATTATCTATATTTTATTTAGGATGTAGTACTGAAAAAGATAAGGGCAGTCCGGAATACATAAATGAGGTAAAGCAGTGGGATCAAAAAAGAATTTCAAGGTTAAAAGAAGAAACCGGGTGGCTGAATCTTGTAGGATTATTCTGGCTTAAAGAAGGAAATAATTCTTTCGGTTCTGCAAAAGATAATGATATTATATTTCCTTCAGGACCTGCACACATTGGAAATTTGATGCTAAAAGATTCTGCTGTATCCATAGCTGTTGAACCTGATGTGGAAGTTTTAAATGATGGAAACCCGGTTTCGGAAATGATTTTACTGGATGACTATTCAGAAAATCCAACTGTTCTTCAATGCGGCTCTTTGAAATGGTACGTAATAAAAAGAACAAAAGGATTTGCAATCCGTTTAAGGGATTTGAATGCACCGCTCGTAAAAGAATTTAAAGGGCTTGAAAGATTTCCAATCAACGAAGATTGGAGATTACAAGCAAAATTTGAGAAGTATAATCCACCCAAGAAATTGTCAGTTCCTGATATTACGGGAGTTATGGGGGAAGAACTTTCACCAGGAAAAATCAGCTTTTCAGTTAACGGAAATCAATATTCACTTGATGCAATTGATGCAGGGAATAAAATGTGGTTTATTTTTGCGGATGAAACAAGCGGCGAAGAAACTTATGGTGCCGGAAGATATTTATACACAGACAAACCTGATTCTCTTGGCAATTTAATTATTGATTTTAACTTTGCCTACAATCCTCCCTGCGTATTTACAAAGTTTGCTACCTGTCCGTTTCCCCCAAAAGAAAATTATTTAAAGTTAAGAATTACTGCCGGAGAAAAAATGTGGGGAGAAAATCACTGATGATTAATTACAATTTCCCTGATTGCTTCAATATGATGATCATCGTGTTCAGAAACAAACTGTGCAAGATCAATTACACGCATTGGCTGGTTTAATCTTGGATGGAGTGAAGTTTTTTCAAGTACTTCAGCATCAAGCATTTCTATTCTGTTTATAAATTCATCACGAACTTTTTTAAACTCATTTAATAATTGATTTATTTCTTTTTTGTTATGATGTGCCGCATCCGTTTTTTTGTTTTTCATGTCAGCAGCATGCAGTACATTCCTGTTCTCAAGGAAATCATCAATACGATTATCGTGAAGTTCTTCGAGATCAGTAAGATAGCCAATATTTTCTTTTACAGACCACTTTCCTTTTGGTTTTTTATTTAGAATTTCTTCCGATACACCATTAACTATTTGTCTGATTTTCGAAGGAGTTTCTCTCAATCGATTAAGTATTGATTCTAATTCTGAATTCTCAAGAACAAATATAAATTTTTTATCAGTCCATAATTCTTTTGTCATTGCTTACCTAAAGACAGCTGAAATATTGATAAAGAAGTAGCTACATTCTATTAGAAGTTAATAATTTTTAATAAATAATATTTCAATAAGAATGATTTATTTCTGAAAAATTGAAAGTAGACCCTGAGTAATAGTTATAGGGGGCGACGAAAGATGATCACTATCATTGAAAACCATCGTATAAATAATAAGTGATTTATAGTTCCGGTTTTGCAAAGTTGATACCATTTCATCAATCGGGTTGAAATAAGTTTCATCATCTTCATCATTGCCTACAGAGATAAACACATTTGCTGAAATATCTGTTGTTCTGATCGCCGATTGCTTTTCAATTTCAAATATAATTTTGTTATCCCAGTTCAGATACGCGCTTCCTATTATATAATTATTGAATAAATCCGGCTGCGTAAACAGATTATAAAAACAAAAAAGTCCAGCCAATGAATATCCATAAATAGTTCTGTTTTCTTTTTCTGTTCTATAATTAGAATCAACAAATGGAATGAGTTCATTTTTAAGGAAATTTAAAAAATTATCTGAACCGCCAGTGTTCTTATCAATCCCGACAGCAGTCGGTGAATAATCACGCTGCCTGTTATTTCCCGAATTCTTTTCTACTGTACCATAACCAATTCCAACGATAATAAAATCCGGAATGTTATCGCCTACTTCAAGATATCTTGCAATACTGGTAACCATTTCAAAAGATATATCGCCATCAAGTGTATAAAGAACCGGGTAAGTTTCCTGGTTGTCAGAATAATCATCAGGGACGCTTACTGATATTTTAAAGCTGTCATTAACATTTGCTGAATATAAAGAATATATTTTTGAACTGTAAAAATTGTAATCACCCGGAGTTACTTGAGACTGCGCAATTGAAAATGATGAAATAAGAATGAGTGACAAAATCAGAAGAGAATTTTTAATGTTCATCTTTTCCTCTTGGATAAAATTGCTTTAATTTTTCAAAAGATATTCAGTAACCATTCCGGTGCCGTTTTGCAAACCAAAATTTTTGATATTTGACTTGTAAAAAGTCAGCTTTTCATTGTTAGTAATCAATTCATTTATTAGTTCAGGTAACTTGTTCAATTTAGGTTCATAAATTCCAAGATCATTTTCAATCAGAAAATCGACATTTCCCTGTTCCTGTTCCCAGATATAATCATTCACAACAGGAACTTTCCCTAGCAGCAGTATTTCCATAATTGTTGACGCACCGCACTTTGTGATCACTAAATCCGAAGCATTTATCAGGTCGTAAACAAAATCCACATAGCCAAAAATTAACAGGTTTTCTGAGTTATATTGCTTTTTTAATTCCGTTGCCTGATTGAACAATTCTTTATTTTTTCCGCAAACAATTACAACAAATACTTCAATATTATTTGATAAAATTCCTTCGAGAATTCTTCTGCCGTGTGGAATTCCATCTCCGCCGCCAACAATCAAAAGCACTTTTTTGTTCTGATTAATCTCACGTTTTGCTTTAATGTTTTTTATTTTCATTTCATCAACAGGTGAAGAAAATTTTTCATCAAGTACAAACGGGAAAATATTTACAGTGCTCTCCGGCAGTTTTGATTTTATTTTTTCAGCAAGTTTTTCACTGAATAAAATAAAGTGCTGTTTCTTATTTAAAAACCACATAGTGTGGGGGGTAAACGGATCAGTTACTAAAGTTATTACAGGAATATTAAGCTTTGTTTTTTTTATCACATCAAAGAGAGGCTTGAGAATAAAAAAATGAAGAGAAATAATTTTGTCCGGTTTTTCTTTTGCAATAACTTTTTTTAAATGAGGTTTAATAAACAAGCCCACGGCAAAGCAAGTTAGCATTGCAACTAATTGAATCTTGTTAATGGCATATAAAATTTCAAATAGCCATTTTGCTTTTGATTGAGTAATCCGGTAGCCATCTTCAATAATAAATTTTACAAATGCAGGAGTATTCTCCAGGCAATCTACTAAAACAGGATCAGCAGAATCAGAATGATGATGTTGCATATAACCGGAAATTGCTTTTGCGGGTGCAAGATGCCCGCCGCCGGTTTTTAAGTAAAGCATCAGGAATTTCTTTTTACTCTGCATAGTTTTACCTGATTACCGGTGAAGTTTCACTTACAAATTTTCCTGTTTCAATCACCTCACGAATTTTATAGAGACCAAGTTTGCGTGCTTTCAAAAATCCATCCCAGGCACATTCTGCAAGTGTTCCCTTGCTTAAAAGATCATAGAGCCACTGATCAGTATAATCCGGATTTTCCTGCCTTATTCCAGAACGCAATTCGTGAATCCATCTCCTGTTAAATTTTTCCTGTGATCCAATTGCCGGTGTCATTACTATCGGCAGACCAAGTGCAGTGTAAAATGAAAGCTCGCTTGGCTTAGTCCATAGAATATCCGTTTCGTGTAAAATCTTGTTGAACTTTTCAAAATATTCATACAAATCAGGCGAATAAATTATTTGAACAGATTCTCCATCTTCATCAACTTCTTTTTTAATCAAGTCAAAATATTCTTTAACACTTCTTTTAATTCCCGCAACTAGGTTTATTCTTACCTCATTTGCTTCAATTTTTTTTCTTAGACTTAATGCAATCTTTCCGCCAATTTCTTTTTGTGCCCCGGCACCTCCAACTGCGTAAGTAATTGTTAATGTCCTGTTACTTTTAAACTCGCAGTTTTCTTTTCCTAAAAAATGTTCAACATTTTTTCCGTTTCTTTCCCTGAATTTTCCATTTGGATCAAGATAAAACAGTCTTTGCCCCAAATCCTTTTTGAGCACTGATAGGTTTTTATCCCCAAGCAATTCTTCAGGAAAGGGAAAGCCAGTCAAATAAATTCTTTCATTGGCAACACCATAGGCTTTTAATCTTTGTGCAGCTTTTCCGCAAGGAGCAAAATATTCTATTCGACTTTCCCAGGGTTCCTTTGCAACCCAGACACGGTTTATGTCGGCATCACAAATTATGCAATATATTTTATGGTACCCTTTTATGTCTGCTGCAATAGCCGGCGCATAAAATGATGTAACAAGTGGAATGTTTTTCTTTTCGATTTGTTCAAGCATTCCTTTGCATAAACCTTTTTCAATTGTTGATTCTAACAGATTAACCTGGAATGTGCTTCGGGAAAGATTTCTCATCGGGTAAAATGAAGGAATGTACATCAAAGTATCCAGCATTGAAAAAAGCGGCGGGCCAATAACAGGAATACTTTTAGCACGGGAAAAAAATTCATAAGCTCTGAGCAAGCGATTCCATAATTTTTTTTCCGGTTTTGAAGTTGATTCCGTGGAACCAACCGTAATGATACCTTCTTCAGCAATATCTTTTAACGGGTAAACGGCCCGCTGATGTCCGTAACCCATATCGGCAGAAACAACCCACGCTTTGGAAGAATTATTCATCTATAAAATAATTGTAGAATAATGATGCGTGTAATTTATTAAATGTGGAATGAAATAGTAAGGAGTGGATTAGTTAAAAAATGTTTAACTAACTAATTTTTCTTTATCCTTTGTTTGAAATGCGCTAATTTATTTTTCTGTATCTGCAGAAAACATAGTTTCGTTGCTGCGGTTTTTCAGCCACTCAAAAACTACAACAGCAACAAAGAGTGTTATACCAATAATAAATCTTAAAGTTTCGTCCATTTTTGTTTACCCTTTTAATTTATTTTCCAGCAGAATTATAAACAGTTTAGGTTAACTCAGAATTAAGAAAATGTTAATTTTATGTTATGAAGGAAGAGGGATAGAGGTATAAAGGTATAGGGGTATAATTAATAGAATTAAAGGATTTAAATATTCAAAGATTTAATACCCTTATACCATATTCCCTATATCCTTATATCTTTTGCCACGCTTTTCCTATCTTTGCAAACTAATTTGTAACAGAACCCCTAATTAGATTAAAGTGATAAAGGTTAAAAACCCGTACAGCGGACTGAAAAATATTCCGCATAACATCTGGATACTTGCAATTGCAACCCTGATTAACCGGGCCGGGACAATGGTTTTGCCGTTCCTTGCCTTGTATGCAACCAAGGAATTGAACGTTAGCCCCGGCAGTTCAGGGCTTGTACTTACTTTTTACGGAATAGGTGCATTCATTACGGCGCCATTCGCCGGAAGAATAAGTGATAAGATAGGTCCGCTTAAGCTGATGAGAATTTCTCTTATTTCAACAGGACTCTTTCTTTTTGTTTTATCATTAATAAAAACTTTCGAAGCCTTTCTTGTTCTCACACTGGTTTGGGCAATTATCAGTGAGTCATTCAGACCGGCAAGTATGTCTTTTATCTCTGAACAGATAGAACCGTCCAGAAGAAAAACTGCTTTTGCACTTAACAGGCTTGCAATAAATCTTGGAATGAGCATTGGTCCTATGGTTGGTGGTTTTTTAAGTGCTATTAATTTTTCTTTGCTTTTTTATGTTGATGGAATCACTTCAATTGCGGCAGCGATATTTTTAATTGTTTCTTCCTGGCAGCCGACAAATGAAATTATTCCTGAAAATCCTCCGGCTGAAATCCCTCAATTACAAAGTATTTCAATTTTAAAAAATAAAAAGTTTCTTCTTTTCCTGTTAAGTATCATTCCTGTGCAGATGGTTTTCTTTCAGCATATAGGTGCCCTTCCTATTTTCATTGTTGAAAATCTTGGTTACTCAACAGCGGTTTTTGGGTTGCTGACAGCTTTAAATACTGTGCTAATAATTTTTATTGAAGTTCCGCTTAACGATTCAATGCGGTTATGGCCCGCGTGGAAGGCATTAACTCTCGGTGCTTTTATTACAGGTATTGGTTTTGGTCTTATGGCAATAAGCAGCTTGATGGGTATATTAATATTTTCTGTTGTGCTCTGGACTTTCGGTGAGATGATTTTCTTTCCTTCTTCGGGTGAATTTGTTGCTGAAATTTCTCCGCCAAACAAAAGAGGAGAATATATGGGTTACTTCCAGATGACTTTCAGCTTTTCATTAATGGTTGGTCCGTGGATTGGAACTGAAGTGCTTGAAACTTATGGTGCACAAGCAGTGTGGGCTGGTTGTTTGGTTTTTGGATTAGCTACATCCTTATTTATGTTTCTGTTTAAAAAAGCTAAAAACTGTCACGGTGCGACCGTGACAGCCTCGGGTTTATCTCATATAAAAAATTTTGTTTATAAATCTTACTCAACTAAGGGCTTTTCCGGCTTTCTTATTCTTATTACAAAAAGAATAACTGCAACAATCACAATAAGACCAATAAGAATATACAACCATAACATACTTACCGGGTAAACTGCAGATTTCCACTGTCCTAGGTCTGTTTCAATTTCATCTTTCTGCTGCACGGTAAACATTTTGTGATCGAAAAGATAAGGCATCCACTCACTCTTTACATTTCCATACCAGGTGCTGTCAGCAAAATTTTCATAAGTCTTTTGTGATTTTGCATTGCTTTGTATTTCAGCATTTTTAATCTGGTCGGTAATAAATGCTGTTGCTATATCTGAAAATTCATTTCCGTTAAAAAACTTTTGCAGGTTAATATCGTGCAAAGTAAACTCCTCGTGAATAGAATTCCAGGCTTCCTGCTTTAATGCATTTTCCCACCTGTTAAAGAGTGCTTCAATATCCTGAAGCTGCTGCGATTTGGTTTTTTCATCTCCATAAACTTCAACCAGCTTTACCCCGATTGCCTGCCAGGTTTTTGCAAACTGTTTCATTTGCTTACTCATTGACTCAAGATCCTCTGGTTTTGAAGAAGTTGCATCAAGAAATTCCATATGATTATTAATTGATTTCTTAATGTTTTCAAGAACATTATTCTTTTCTTCTTCAGTTTTAATTTTCTTTATTTCTTCATCACTCAGATTTGACTGGCTCAGTAGCATAGGCGGCATAAGGCTGTCAACCATGCTCATTACAAGCCTGTCTCTTTTGGATAAAGAAGATTTTAATTCCGCCACAAGATTCTGAAGCTTAACAATTGTTTTTTTGTCTTTATTGCTTGCAGACTGCAGTTCCTCAACCTGTGCAAGCAGCTCATTGTTGCGGCGGTTTAAAAACTCAACCTGGTTTTTAAGTTCACCAACTTCAGTTGTTAAAACATCTATCTGAACAAAATCATTATTCCGCGTAATAAATGAAAGATTAAGGTTTTGCATTGTTTTATCGAAATTATCCGGGTAAAGACTTCGATTTAATAAATCTTTATGCGGAGAATAATCTTTTTTTAATTCATCAAGTTTCGCAGCAATAGCATTTAGTTCATCAAGTGTTTTTGCACTTTTAATTTGCTGCTCAATTTCTTTTTGCTTTGACTTAAATCCTTCAACTATTTCGTGGTCGGATTGCGCAAATAAATTGCATAATCCAATTACTAAAGAAAATAATACTGCTAATAATATTTTATAATTTTTCATTATTGTTCCTTTTCAATACCGTTATTATCCAGTAAGAGATTCATTTCTCCATTAACCAATTCAATGTAAGGAGGTCGTTGATTAAAATACGGCTTTTGTAATCCAAACTCAGAAATAAAGATTTTACTTTTAAGGGATAAACTTCCTTCTGATTGCTGAAAAACATAGACGTTCTTAAAACCTTTTGAGGTTATAAAATAATACCCGTCATCATTCCTGATAATTCTGAGTTCCCTGTCAAGGTAAGCGTTCGAATCTGCAGTCTCTTCAAAGAACAATGGCTTCGTATTAAACGATACTGCATAGCGATCTTCCTTAAATGTACCATCATCTTTAACACGGACAACTGACTCGACAGGCCAGCCGAATTTTGCAGGAGCTAAAGTGAGCATTGAACATGAAGTAATCAAAATTAAAAAGAGCGGAACTGGGAGATACCTGGGCATCATTTTTCCTCCGGTTCAAATTGAATTGTCAAACAAAAAAATATTTAAACTGAAATAAGGATAGAGAAATCAAAAACAATTTAATATAAGATAAATAGTATTCGTCAAATATTTTGATTAAAAATTCTTCTCCGCTTAAAAAATTAAAGAGCTTCCTTTATTGTATATAGTTCTATTTCCTGCTCTTTCCCGCGTAATTTAATTTTATCAACAAATTCAGGTGTAAGTGATTCGTTCAGAGTTATCGCTTTGAGCAATTCGGAAGATATCAAAAAGTCTTTGCTGTAATTGTTGCATTCAGATCTGATTCGGGCAGTGGTATTTAAAGTATCACCGCTGAAAATAATTTCTTTTCTTGCATCACCGATTTCGCCGGCAATAACTTTTCCATAATGCAAGCCTGCTTTGTATCCAGGAATGAAACCATATGTTTTTAGATATTTATCAGCTTTAATCTGAATTGCAACGTTTATTCTAAGAAAACAGTAAATACATTCGTTATTTGAAACACAGTCTTTTTCGTTCCAGGTAATTACAACCTCGTCCCCCACATACTGATAAATTTCTCCTTTACTGTCAAGAATTGCCGGGGTTATATCAAAGAAAAAATCACTTAGGAACTTATGATACTTTTTATCTCCCAGTTTTTCTGCAATACTGGTTGATGATTTTAAATCCAAAAACATTACGACACGTTTTTCTTCACGGGGAAGATGATATTTTCCTGTAATGAAATAAAGAAGTGAATTTTGCCCAAGCAGCCTGTTTATCTGTCTAATAAAATTAATTAACAATAGTGCAACAATTACAAATACAACATCCTTAAAAAAGTCTCCATCCAATAAATACTGTTGATATTCTACACTGGTATAAACTTCCGAAAAATTCAAACCCAGAAGCATACTCCTTTGCCAGATTGAAATAAAAATAATTGCTGCTGTAATTAGAATTACATAAAAGACAGTTCTGAGAAGAAAGAGATTCAAAAAGCGCCATCGTGCACCAACTGTGTTAAAAAAATAAACTTCAAATATTGTAGCAATAAAACCGATTATGAAACCATCAATAGCTCCCAGATAAAAAGCATATCCCTCAAAGTTTTTTTTGAAGGCAAGGTAAATCATCCCCACCACCGTTGTAACCAGCGATGTTAAAAGGATTGTACGAATATTACGCTTCGTACGTGCAGTAATGTGAAAAGGGAGATCTTGCATTAGCAGTTGAAATTCTGAACTATAAAGTTAGCAAGAATACTTTTTATCCAAAATCAGAAATTTAACTACTTGAGGAAAGTATTTTAAACAATTTTAACGGGTTAAAGGCCTGACTACCGGTCTTTATCTCTTACAATAAGCCTGATTCCGGGTCTGTTTGTAAGATAATACCAAACCCACTCAGCCATTACACGCAGACGATTTCTGAAACTTATAAGGTAGAATATGTGAATAATACACCAGGCAAGCCAGGCAAAGAGTCCGCTTAGCTGAAATCCTTTAACGACTGCAACAGCTTTAGCTTTTCCAATAGTTGCCATCATTCCTTTATCAAAGTAATGAAAAACTTTGCGGTATTTTTTTTCACGATCAGATTTAAGAAGCATGCCAATAAATTTACCTTGCTGAATAGCAACAGGTGCAATTGCAGGTAGTGGTTTTCCTTTTTTATCCTTCACAAAAGCAGAGTCACCAATAATAAAAATATTTTTATCTTCAATAATTGAAAGATCTTTATTTACAATTGCACGACCTGATTTATCAATATTTTTAGTCACCTGCTTAATAAGTTCTGAAACCTGATTACCTGCAGCCCAGATAATATTTTTTGTCTCTATAAAATCATTTTCAATTTGCACACCGTTTTCATTTATACCGGTTACTTTTTTATTAAGGATAACATTCACACCAAGCTTTTCAAGATCTTCCTTTGCCTTCAAAGTTAATTTTTGAGGATAAGCATTCAGTACTCCTGACATTGCTTCAACGAGATACACTTTTGTGCTTTCAGAAGAAATGTTCCTGAAATCAGGCAGAATATTTTTATTAACAATTTCTGAAATTGCACCTGCAAGCTCTACCCCGGTCGGACCGCCACCGACAATAACAAAAGATAAATATTTTTTTCTTTCATCTTCATCTTTTATCATTTCCGCTTTTTCTAACGCTAGTAAAATTTTCTCGCGTATCTTTAATGCGTCATTTAAAGTTTTCAATCCGGGTGCAAACCGGCTCCACTCATTCTTGCCGAAGTATGAATGCGAAGATCCCGGCGCAAGAATTAAATAATCAAATTCGATCTCTGAATCGTTATAAAATACTTTGTGGTTCTCAACATCAATTGATTTGACTGTTCCGAGAAGAACTTCAATATTTTTGTTGTGATTAAATACCGATCTTATAGGTTTTGCAATATCACCCGGTGAAAGAGCTGCTGTAGCAACCTGATAAAGAAGCGGCTGGAATAAATGATGATTTGTTTTATCAATAATAGTAACATGATTATCGCTGTCTATAAGTTCCTTTGCTGCTGTTATTCCCCCAAAACCTGCCCCAATTATTACTATTTTCTTCATACTTTTTTCAATTCAAAATTATTTCGATTAGACAATCAAATATAAAGGAATATGCTGTGAGCAGTTCAGAGTTTGTGTGATAAGACTAACATCATTTGATTTAAAGCAAAAAGACCGCCGACAAGCAGCGGTCCTTCTGTTTAGTGGAGAAGAGAATCATTAGCTTATATTTTAAAGCTGCTATTCCTGAATTCTGATCTTAAAATTTCCTTCAAGATCGTTGTCGGAATATTCTTTGTAAAGCTTTTTATATTTTTCATACATATCGTCAGACTGTTTTTCACCATTAATTAACAGGTTTTTATCCGTTATCTCAAAGCTCTCAAAATCATCCCTGTCTGAAATTATATTATCATTTACTAATTCGTCTTTTAGCTTCTCAATTAAGTCATCACTGTCTTCAGCTTTATCTTTATAGATTTTTATTTTGTGTTTTACTTTTCCATCATTATCAGCGAACACCTGGAATTGATGATCAAAATTTCCGATTACAATTTCATTTTCATCAAGATTATCAATCAGCTCATCTATGTTATCCTGAAGATCGTCGAGGTTCACTTCAACTTCAATTGAATCATTTTTTAGCTTATCCAATTCTTTCTCAAGTTTTTCAAGCTGATCTTTCAATTCTGAGCCGTCATATTCAAAGTGGAAGTTATGCTTTTTCATTTGTTTCAGATTCTCTTTAAGCTTGCCCATATTTTCTTTCAACGCTTCTTTATCGAAATTAAAATCATGCCATTCAAATTTATGATCCTTTAAATCCTCACGTAATTTATCCATATCCTCACGAAGCTTTTCTTTATCCCACTTAAAATCATCTAAATTAAAAGCGAATACTTTAGGACCAAAGTTCAGGTTTGAAAGTCTCTTGTGAACAAGATGCCTGTAATCATCGATTTCATTTTCTGGTACTTCCTTTCCGTTCCTGTACAAAGAAGTTATTTCTCCATTGTTGAAATGAACCTCAAACTTTACTTTTTCTCCATCTTTTTTTTCATAAAAAGTAAATGATTCTTCACCGGTTTTATCATAAGTATTTGTGGTATCATTACCCGGGATTGCCAATGAAGATGAAGTTTGTGCTGCACCGAGGAACAGCAGCGCAGATGTTACAATCACTGCAACACCAGAGACTTTTATCAATAATTTATTTGTAGAGGTTAATTTCATTTTTCGCTCCAAAAAAATTTTTAGCTTTAATAATTGAGACGCATTATCGGAAACAGAGTTTCGGTATTAACAGAATAATTTGTAAAAGAGAAATTTTAGGGATGAATGGTAAAATTCAGGTTTGAACTTTTGTTTGAATTTTACTTAATACCGTACTTTTTTATATGCCTGTAAAGCAGATAACCAACTGCACCAGTCTGTGCCATACCTAAAACATATCGCAAAGTACTTAGCTTCTTTTCTCTTTCGTACTGAAGTCTGAGAGGTTGCAGCATATCGCCTGAAAGGGGTTCAGATAAAAAATTGTAATAAACCGGCTGGTTAAAAAATGTTTTTGTTACAAGCCAGATTGATGCAGAGTTTATGATAAATTGAGAAAATGATCTGCGGAAAATAAATGCGGATTGAAAGGTTCCCAAATTATTTTCATAAGGTACATTAATTTCCAGATTCAATCCACGGTAAGCTGAGATAGTATCATCTGCAGAGTTTTTATCAGCGACAGAAATTTGGGAAAACAAAACTCCCGGGGAAAAAACAATAATTAAAAATATTATCGAGTGCATTTTCTTCAACTTAAAGGATGAATTCTTTAACAATGTTATAATTCTTTTTCTGCCAAAGTAAACCTGATATTTTTCTCTTCAAGCATTGCTACAATTTTATGATAACAGCCCGGTTCACTACCAATATATTCGGGCGGACAAATTCCTGTTCTGGAAAAATCTCCTTTTAATATCAATCTTGCTGCAGAAGTGCATGTATACCCGGTTGTCCTTGCCATTGAAGAAATTACATTTTGTAAATCTGTTTCATCATAAAGATCAAAAATATATTCTTTCCTGCCGGAGCTTTCGTTTGCCAGAACTTTAATCCGAAGAACAGTAAATTCCTTTTCTCCCGGTTCCGGTTTCCAATGAGTAAACAGCAATTTAGAAGTAACATCAACCGGGCGGATCTTTGAATTTCCAATTTCAATTTCCTTAGATGAAAACAATCCGGTATTTCTGAAAATTTTCATCAGCTCGGCATGACCGGAATAACGTAAAGTTTTTTCAACCATGTTTGGAATTTCCATAGTACTAAGCAAAGTGCGAAGCCCGTCTGTATTGAATGCTTCAAGCTTGCCTGCATTTGGAAAATCTATTGTTTCAATTTCAGATAATGCATCTTTAACTATTAATTTTCCATTAATCATTATTCTTGCCGGACGAACATATTCTTCAATTACATCACCGGGAGAGAAAAATGCTTTATAGTTAAACGGCCAGGTTTTATTGTAAGGCAAACCTCCAACATAACATTGATAACTTTCAACCTTTACTCTTTGGTTCAGATAGCCGATTACAATGTTGCTGAGCCCGGGTGATACTCCACAGTCAATAACTGCCGTTACATTTTTAAGTTTTGCAAGTTCATCGAGTTCAAAAGGATCCCTGTTAAAAAAAGAAATATCGACTACATTTTTTCCACAATTTATTATTGAGCGAAGTGTATCAAATCCCATAAATCCGGGGACAGCACATATAACAAGGTCGGCATCACCAACCACTTTGCTGATTTCAAATTCAAATGTTAAATCAGCAGATACGATTTTTACCGGGTATCTGTTTTTTAAGACAGTTAGAATATCAGCATCCCTGTCAACAGCGGTAACTTCAAATTCTTCAGCAAGATCAGCAGCAATTGCCGAGCCGACCATGCCTGCACCGAGTACAGTAATCTTTTTCATAAAATTTTTTTATTCGCCGGTCCAGTCTTTAATTATCTGTTTATCCTTTTCTGATAATTTTGCTTCGGGATGAAGAAGAACATACTTACCCAAAGGCATTTCTCCTTCTGAAACCATTTCCCAAATCTCCTGCTTGGCTTTTGAAACTTTCCTGACTTCAATATTCTGCCAGTTGGAAAAATTAAGGTGCTTTCTTCCCTCGTGAACATCATCGGCAACCAGCCAGCTTACCGGTGCAACATAAGAATACCAGGGCCAGACAGTTTCGTTCGAATGGCAGTCATAACAGGACCTTTTTAATATTGTTTTTAATTCTGTTGATTCCATTATTTCCCCTTCGGCTGGAGGATTGGATCTGTCAACCGGAATAAACTGAACTACAATCAAAACTCCCGCAACTCCAATCAGAATTTTTTTGAGCATTGAGACTTCCTATTACTTTTTTTATTAGAATTATTTTATCAATTAAGTTAAGTTACAAATATATTTTTTATTAAAGTTACTGAAGTAACTTCATTTCTTAGAGGTTATTATGTTTAGTTACAATTTTTGCAAAACATTTCAATTTTCAATTTTCATTTCGATTTTTATTTTTCAATTAACTTCAACCGGGCAGGATAAAAAGCTTTCATTTGCTCAAACATATCAATTTAGTGAGCCGAGAATATTAAACCGGGCGCCATCGCTTCAGGGTTGGTTAGACAAAGAAAACTATCTTGAAAAAAGAATTGTTGATGGAAAAATAATATTACTTAAAATAAATGCAGTTAATGGTAAAGAAACAGTTTTTGTTGATTATTCTGAAATTAATGAAAAGCTGTCTGAAGGATACAATTCTGCTTCGGCTGATGAGGTAACTTCAGATTACAACGGGTTTTTATTCAATAAGACTAATGATTTGTATTACTACAATCAGAGTAAAAACGAATTCAAAAGATTAACAGAAAATGATGTTGAAGAAGACAACCCAACTTTTTCTCCGGATGGGAAGAAAGTTGCTTTCACAAGAAATCACGATTTATTTGTTATTGATTTAAATTCAGGAATCGAAACCCGAATGACATTTGACGGATCCGATTCTGTTTATAACGGCTGGTCATCTTGGGTTTACATGGAAGAAATTCTTGGAAGAAGTACCGCACATCTTGCCTACTGGTGGTCACCAAATAGTGAAATGATTGCTTTTCTTAATACTGATGATTCCCCGGTTCCATTGTTTCCAATTTTTAATTCCGAAGGAGTCCATGGTTCAATTGAATGGTGGCGATATCCCCAGCCCGGGGACCCCAATCCAAAAGTAAAGCTAGGTGTTGTTAATTTAAATGATAAAAAAATTGTCTGGGTCGAAGAAGACAGTACAATTGATCAGTACACAGCCTGGCCATTCTGGACAAAAGACAGCAAAGAACTTTTTTACCAGGTTTTAAATCGCGACCAGGATTCTTTGGCTATATTATCAGCAAATCCTTTCACCGGTAAAAACCGGTTAGTTTATTCTGAAACTCAGCCAACATGGGTCGAGTTCTTTGAAGATGTTTATTTGTTTGAAAACGGCAGCGGATTTTTACTGCGTTCTGATATAGACGGCTGGAGACATTTATATTATTATGATATGAATGGAAAGTTGATTAAAAAACTTACCGATGGTGATTGGGGTGTTAATAAAATTGTTTTTGTTGATGAAAAGAACAAGCAAGTCTTTTTTGAAAGCTCAAAAGATGAACAGCTTGGCGATCATCTTTATAAAATTAATCTTGATGGAACAGGTTTAACAAAGCTCACAAGAATTGAAGGGACACACAGCACAACTGTTTCTCCAGATGGTTCTTATTTTTATGATACTTATAGTAACCTGACAACTCCGCCTAAAATTGAATTGTTCAATTCAGATGGAAACCCGATAAGATTGATTGCCAATAGAAAGTCAGCAATATTTGATTTTTATGATCTTGGCACATCAGAAAATTTCTATATAAAATCTTCGGATGGGGTTGAGCTTCCTGCAACATGGGTTCTTCCACCTAATTTTAATATTAATAAAAAATACCCGGTTATTTTTTCTGTTTATGGTGGATCGGGAAGAAAGGATGTTGAAAATAAATTCTCTGCTTACCTGGAAAGATTTTTCCTGGCTGACAATAATATGATTTACTTTTCTGTTGATCACCGGGGCTCCGGTCATTTCGGCAAAAAAGGTGAATCGTTGATGTACAGGAATCTTGGCAAATGGGAAATGAATGATTACATCGAAGCAGTAAAATGGCTAAAGCAAAAATCATTTGTTGATTCGACAAAGATTGGAATTGCTGGCGGAAGCTACGGCGGTTACGTTGCAGCCTTGGCACTAACTTACGCGGCAGACTATTTCAATTATGGCATTGCCGAATATTCTGTTACCGACTGGAAACTTTATGATGATATTTACACTGAGAGATATATGGATACACCCGAAGAAAATCCGGATGGTTATAATTTCGGTTCAGTATTGAATCACATTCAAAATTATAAGGGAAAACTTCTGCTCATTCACGGAATGATGGATGAAAATGTTCATATGCAAAACACTTTGCAAGTTGCTGAAGCATTTACAAATGCAGATAAAGATTTTGAGTTAATGCTTTATCCAGGTGCAAGACACGGTGTCGGCTTTCCTAAATGGAACCATGTAAATCATCTTAAAATGAATTTCTGGTTTAAGAACTTCTTTGGAAAGGAGTTTAAGGAAAAATCCGAAAAATAAAATCCAATAGAGTCATCCTGAACCTGCCTATCGGCAGACAGGCTTGATTCAGGATCTTTCTTAATACTATTGTTAGCTAATATATTTATTTCCTGTACTGCCTGATAAACTCTTCAACTTCCGGTAAACCACCCTGATATATAAGATAGCCATTGCTCGGCTCTCTTTCAGTTATCTCGCCGGCAATTGGTGTGAGCATAATTTCTTTTACTTTTTCAAGATCAACTGTCTGTCCTAAAGCCCAGCCGAGTTTTACATAGGCAACCTCTGGAAGCATATTTGCGGCAGGAATAACACCAAGCTCCATCATATCTCTTCCGGTATCGTAAACATACATCTGTACATAACCCCACAAAGTCTGCACAGTCATGTAAATTGCAACACCTGCTTCTTTAGCTCTCTTCAAAGCCGGGTACATAGGTTTGTTAACGTGTCCCAAACCCGTTCCTGCAATTACAATTCCCTTATAGCCGTTGTCAATAAGTGAATCAATAATGTCAGGTTGCATATTAGGATAATAATAAACGATTGTTACTTTCTCTTCAAAAACGGGATTGATAATTACATCCTTATCTTTTCTCCTGTGTTTGTAATCGCTTCTGATCGGTGTGATTTTTTCTCTGCTCACAGTTGCAATAGGAATATCACCTATTGTTCTGAAAGTTGAACGGTAACTTGAGTGCATTTTTCTTACACGTGTTCCGCGGTGAAGCAAACCGTACATATCAGAAGTTGGTCCGAACATGCAAACCATTACTTCAGCAATGTCACTTTCTGCTGCTGTTTTAACTGAGTGAATTAAATTTGATGCTGCATCAGATGACGGTCTGTCACTTGATCTTTGCGAACCAACCATTACAATCGGAACGGGAGTATTCTGAACCATAAAAGAAAGCGCTGCAGCGGTGTGGTGCATAATATCAGTACCGTGACCTATTACAATTCCCTGCACACCTTTTTCAATTTCTTTCCCGATTGCTTCCGCAACACCTTTCCAGTGTTTTGGCCCTATGTTTTCGCTGAATTCACCATACAGTTTTTCTGTTTCAAGATTACAGTAATCGGCAAGTTCCGGCACTGAGCCATAAAGTTCACCAGGAGAAAATGCTGGAATAACAGCACCGGTCCTGTAATCTAGTCTGCTTGCAATTGTTCCGCCTGTGCCGAGCAGTTTCACTCTTGGTTTTTTAGGATCGTATGGGAATTCCTTTTCCGGAATTTTATAATGCGCTTCTTTTCTGCCAAAGATTTTTACATCTTTAATTTTTCTTGCAGCAATTCCAATATTATATCCTACTGGAATCTTGAGAACAATATGAAATTCGTCTGCTGTTTCTGAACGTGGAAGAATTAATCCTTTATATGTTCCATCTTCTGTGTTGATTTCAACATCACTCCACACAAGTGCATTAAATTTTTTCAACGTATTCAAGGCCTCACCTCTATAGCCTTTATAATCTTCTTTATCGGCCATGCTTCAATTCCTTCTGTATAAATCCTGTTTTTTCAGCAACTAACCTTGCGCTTACTTTTCCACGAAGCTTGTTCATCAATAGACCCATCAAAATTGTTATACTGTTATCAGGGCTTTTAATTTTCATCTCTTTAATTTTTTGTTTCGCAGATTCAATTTCACTTTCAAATTCTTTTTCACTTAAATGTCCTGGAATAATTTCATTTACAAACATTCCAAGTTCGATTGAATTTCTCATTACTGTTAAAATATAATCGGCAGGAATTTTCTTTTCCGAAAATGCTTTAAAAATTTCATCCATCATTTCAACTGTAAGAAGTTCAATATTACACCCTTCTTTTTTTAATCTTTTCGGAAACTGAATTAATGCAACCGCCGCGGTTACCGGATTAATTTTATAATCGTTAACTGCTTTCTTAAAAAGTTCGGCAAGTTTTGAAATTGAAAGCTCATCGATTGTATCGACCGGAATATTTAATGATTTATACCATTCAATCCTTTTCCAGAATTGTTCGGGCAGTTCGTTTCTTAATTTCTGAATTCTTTCTTCTTCAATTCTTTTTGGAGGAAGATCAGTATCGGGATACATCCTGTCTGCACCGGGTAAAATTCTCTCAAACCCGTTTGTTCCGTCACTCAATGCCTGCCGTGTTTCAGATGGAATTCCAATCGTTGCTTCTTTTACACGGATGATAATTTCATTCGAAGCCATTTTAACATCATCTTCACTTCCCCAAACTATTACCAGCGTATCTTCGTCTGCGGCGTTAACAAACTTTTTAACTTTCTTCCAGTCTGATGAAGTTATTGTATCAGTCTTACTGTCGGAATGAATTAAATTCGGAATAGTTGTCAGACAGGCAATCACTCTGACCCTGTCAGAAATTTCTTTTGAAAAGTAAGTGTCCGTTTGAGTCTGCCAGTGAAGCAGATCGACAAATCCTTTAAGCACTACACAGCTTATTTTGTATTTATTTTCGACTGCAGTTTTTAAAGGTACATAGTGAGGTTTTTTAATTACAGAAGTTATATCGTGAGTTTCAGATTTAAAAGTTTCTGAAGTGATTCCTCTTTTGTTCAATTCTTCTCTTAATCTTAAAAGATTCCACTGACGCATCGCTTCATTGTATGTTAACAAAGGAATCATCGACAATTGCGGAACTCCCTTAATTTCAATTCTTGTTCCGCCTTCAACACTAACGTTTACGTCCTGTCGTGCAGCGCCGATTCCTCTTCTTACTTTGTGAGTGCTTCTTACAAGCTTTGCACAAATCCAGCCAACTTCTTCAGCTTCCTGTGGTGTTCGCATATCCGGTCCGGTTACAGTTTCAATCAATGGCATACCAAGACGATCGGTCAAATAAATTCTTGTATGATTAACATCTGAAACCTCGCGGCAGGAATCTTCTTCAATAGACATCTGAACAATTTTTACTTTGCGATCTTTAAAAGGTATTTCACCATCGAGCGCATAAATGGCCGTTCGCTGAAATCCTGTCGGAATACTTCCATCAAGATATTGTTTTCGGGCAATGTGAAGTTCATCAACAATGCTACATCCGTAAAGCATGCCTATTCCAAGTGCAATGTCTAGCGCATCTTCATTTATTAAAAATGGCGGTGTATCATCCATTTCATAAGTGCAGACGGTGTTCCTGTTGATGCGGTAAATTATTTCTTTCTTTGTTTTGAATTCCATCAATGCTGTGCCGTCATACTCGCCAAGCTCTGAAAGAGTCGGACGCATATGCCGTAAAATTTCAGCGTTGTATTCTTCGCTGTATCTTCCTGCAGGACACCTGCAGAATAATTTTTTTTCTGTTAAAAGCTGTTGATGAATCTCGAGACCTGATTTAAATCCTACTGTTTTGTAGTCTTGCTCGGTCATTTCTTCGAAGGGTTTGAAGATGAAGTTTTTCATTCCGGATTGTAAATTTTTAATTCTTCAAACTTAGGAATATTAGTCGAAATATTTATAAGTTTTCCGATAGTTGTCATACTGAACTTGTTTCAGGATCACAGATTTTTTGAAAATTCAGAAATAAAACTGTCCTGACGACAGGTCAGGATTCAGAATGAAACAATAGCATACTCTTTAAAATAGAAAGATTCCCGCGGGAGGACAGAAATTAGAGGACAGGAAACGGGAATCTTCAGCGATAATATTTATCGGGTGGTTAATAAGATATATCGCTTATTTCAATAATTTCAGCTTCGGGATCGTGCTCTGATAAAAAGTTGATGAATTCGGGATTAAAATATTTCTGATGAGAGTTCTCATATTCTTTTAACCATCTTTCCACTTCTTCGTGAGAGAGAGAACTCTTTAAATAATTTAGCTTTTCTTTATCATCATAAATCCTGTAATAAAAAAGTTTGTTATCAGCCATCATTTTTAGCTCCTCTGTTTTAAACTAATATTTTCTCTGCATGAAGAATGTCAGTGAATAAACCATCTTTGATAGATTCAGAATTCTTCCGTGCATTTGCAAGCGAGGTTAAAACATACCTGTTTGCAATAAAAACTTTTTTAGAGTCTTTTTCAGCTTGGTCGAGCAATAAATACCCAACAAATAAATAACCATATAGCTCAACAAGATCTTTTGCAGCAACTTCCTGGAAAGCAGGATCTTTCTTTTCTAACACATACTCGAGACAGTCTTTATAAATTTCTCTGATTTCCTTTAGATGATTTACAAGCGGTGCAACCCCGCCTTTATAATTTTTCTTTTCGTGTTCATCAAAATGTTCTGCAAGAATATCGTTCATCACTCCGCCGATTGCAGCAACTATCTGTAATTGCGACGTTCCTTCATAAATATTAGTGATGCGTGCATCGCGGGCAAGCCTTTCAACTTTAAACTCTTTCATATAACCTGTTCCGCCGTGAATCTGGATCGCATCGTAAGTTATTTTATTCGCTGATTCAGTAATAACATATTTTGCAAGCGGAGTTAAAAAGTTTGCTTCCTTTGTTGTTCTTTTAAGACGGAGATTCAATTCACCGAAAGGCTCCCCTGCGGCCTTCAGTGATTCAATTTTTTCTTCAAGTTTTTCTTTTATATCAACTGACTGTGCAGCAGCATATAGTAAGGAACGATTTGCTTCTAGCAGCACACGCATATCAATCAGCATATTTGTAACAACAGGAATGTTGTAAATCGATCTGCCGAACTGTTCTCTTTCTTTTGCATATTTCAAAGCTTCTGTATATGCAGCCTGGGAAATTCCAAGAGCCTGTGCCGAGACGCCCATTCTTGCACGAAACATCAAATCAAAAACATATTTTATTAATCCGAATTTTCTTTGTCCAACTAATTGTGCAGGAGTATCGTTAAACTGAAGTTCGCATGTTGGTGAGCCGTGAATGCCCAGTTTGTTTTCAATTCTTCTTACTTTAACTGTGTCATCACCATAGCAGGCAAACATACTCAAGCCGCGTCCGTCTTTTGAGTTTGGTTCAGAACGTGCAAGCACTAATAAAACATTTCCGTTGCCGTTTGTTATAAATCTTTTTACACCTTTTAAAAACCAGTTTCCTTTTTCATCCTGATAAGCGTGCAACTTTACAGCCTGCAAATCGGAACCTGCATCCGGTTCAGTTAATGCCATTGCTCCTGTGTATTCGCCTGTACAGAATCCGGGAAGGAATTCCTGCCTTTGTTCTTCACTGCCAAATTTTTTAATTGTATCACCAATATCCTGCAGACCGAAAATGTTCATCAAAGAAGCATCGGCTCTTGAAACCATTTCAATCGCCATTATGTAAGTAGTAAACGGAAAATTCAGTCCGCCGTATTTTCTTGGGAAGATCATCCCGGTAAGGTCAGCCTGTGCAAGCTGCTTTAAGTTTGCCTGGGTTCCTTTTGCATAATGAACTTTGCCGTCTTTTATTTCCGCACCTTCTTCATCGACAGATGAAGCACGATCCGCAATACTGTTTCCTGCAATATCACCGACAACCTCAAGAACTTTCCTGTAATTTTCCATCGCATCTTCATAATCAACAGGGGCATAATTAAACCACTCTGCCTGCTTAAAATTATCTTCAGCTATTTCAACAACCTCTCTTAAATCAAGATTGTTAAAAACAAATTGCAGATCACTGTTGTCAGTAAAAAAATTAGGCATCTTATTTTAGCTTGTGTTTAAATGCTTCTATGAAATCCGGAATAACCACCGTTGCATCACCAACTATCCCGTAATGAGCAACATCAAAAATGGGGGCGTCCGGATCTGAATTGATTGCAACAATCTTATTTGATTCCTGCATTCCTGCCCTATGCTGTATTGCCCCCGAAATCCCGACAGCAATATAAAGTTTTGGTCTGACCGTAACCCCAGTCTGCCCAACCTGTCTATCTGGTGTAACAAATCCCGCATCAACAGCAGCACGGCTTCCTGCAACCTCTGCACCAATTGTTTTTGCAAGTTCTTCAACTAACCGGAAATTATCCCTGTTACCTAATCCATAACCACCAGCAACTATAATCGGTGCTGCTTTAAGATTAACTTTATTTTCTTCCCTGAATTGTTCAATTATTTTTACCAGATCATCTGTTCCGTCCTGCTCATACTCTAAGTAAACAATTTTTTCTTCATTCGGTTTTTCAACCGGCTGAAGTTCCATTACACCTTCTCTTACTGTTGCCATCTGAACCGGAACATCAGGAGTTATAATTGTTGCAATAATGTTCCCACCGAATGCAGGACGAATCTGGAGAAGCAGACTTGAATGATTTTCTCCAAGGTATTTTACATCTGAAATCTGGAGATCAGTACAGTCTGCAGTTAATCCGCTTCTAGTATGAGAAGCAACTCTCGGTGCGAGGTCTCTCCCTACAACAGTTGCACCGAAGAGTACGATTCTCGGAGTTCTCTCCTTAATCAGCTTTTGCAAAATCCTTGCATAAGGAAGTGTGCGGTATTGTTTTAATGAAGGATGATCAATTACGATTGCTTCATCTGCACCATACATAAATGTTTTTTGTGCAATTTCTTTGACATTATTCCCGGGAAGAATTGCCTTTAAAGTTCCACCCATTGAATCTGCCAGTTTTCTTCCTTTGCACAACAATTCAAAGCTTACGTCTGCAGGCATTCCGTCACGCTGCTCAATAAATACCCACACTTCATTTATAAATTTAAGCTTATCCAAAGATGTGATCCATCATTAGTTCATCAATAAGCTGGTTAATGCCTGCTTTGGAAGATTCAATTTTTTTGTGTCCTCCACCTGCAAGGACAACAGACTCAACTTTAAAAACTTTTGTTGGCGATCCTTTCAAACCACAGCGTTCCTGGTCAAGCTGAAGATCGTCCATTGTTAATGTATTAATAAGAAGCCCGCGCTCTTTGTATTCGTGAACAAGCTTGTCAATGTACAACAGAGAGTTCTCCTCTGTAAGCTTTTCAAGATCCATAAGTGATTTGGCATTCTTGTAAGCCATTACTCTCTTTGCACTGTAAGGACGCGGGACTGCAACATCTTTCATCACCGTTAACAAAACAGGCAGTGTACTTTCAACAACTTCGTACCCGCCATCAATTTTCTTTTTAATTTTTATCTTGTCAGAATTGAGATCGAGAATTTCTTCAACGTAAGTAACCTGTGGAACATTTAACTTTTCAGCAGTTTGCGGGCCGACCTGCGCTGTGTCCCCATCTATTGCCTGCCGGCCTGCAAAAACTAAATGGAAGCTGCCGATTTTTTTAATTGCTTCGCTTAGCACATAAGAAGTAGCAAGGGTATCAGCACCGGCAAACTTGCGGTCACTTATAAGGTAGGTTTCATCTGCGCCCATAAACAGACATTCGCGCAGAACGTCGGAGGCTCTCGGAGGTCCCATTGTTATTGCAGTAACTTTACCTCCGTAGGTTTCTTTTATCCTGAGGGCTAACTCAAGAGCAAGTTTATCTTCATGGTTAAAAATTGCAGGCAGCTTTGAACGGTTTACAGTGCCGTCATCTTTCATAACTTTCCCGTGAATATTTGCAGTATCGGGAACCTGTTTTACAAGTACAATTGAATTGAACATTAATGCCTGCTTGTGAAATTTGTCTGTACAGGACAAATAATATTCCATAACAATTAATTACAATTACGCACTAAATTGCCTGTTTTTTAGCTGTTTAAAGCCTTTTCTTTTCAATTAAAGGAAAGCAAATGAAGAGGTTTTCTTGGATGTGGGAAAGAAATAAATGTGAATTAATTATTATATAAATCAAATTATTCAAAATTCAATATTCCTTGTTCAGTATTCTATATTCTTTTTCCGAAAAAATCCTTTTTCCCGGTGTCACATATCAGTATTACTAATCTTTTTCAGCAAAAACTGATAGATACAAAAACTATCTCCACCGTAAATACGAAAGACTTGATAAAGAAATAGACTAGCTTGTTTACCAGTTTTACAGCTTAACGGAAGAAGAACCCAGCTCACCAGTTCAATAATTAAAATGGCTGTGAATTAGTTTAAAATGCTTGTGCGTATTTTTCAAGTGTTTGTGAGTAAAGTTAAAATGCTAATGCGCACTTTTAAAGTGCCTGTGAGTAAAATAAAGGTGCTTGTGAGTAGTAGAAAAATGCAAGTGTGAACTGCTTACAACTACTGGAAGACACATTTTTTGCTGATGTAAGTCTTAATTTTTTCGGAGGCTGTCACGGTCGTACCGTGACAGAACGTAATGTCACGGAATGGTCCGTGACATCCTTTTAAAACGCAGTGTCATTCCGAATGCAATGCTTGCCTCGTCTATGACGGGAGGAATCTTTCACTAAGGGAAAAAACTGCGACTCACTGTTTACCTAAAAAGTTATCGCCCAGTGAGAATTAGACAGTGATATAAAACCAATCAACAAAACCACAACAGCAGCTCCCCCTGCAATTGCAAGAATTGTTTTGCCCGATTCTGCTTTAGTTACCTCAACAATCTGCATATCTTCAACAGGTATTTTTATAGTTGATTCAACCGGAGTTGTTTCTGTAATGCGGATATTTTCACCGGTAGCCGATAGTGTGTCATTTACAAGAAGATATTGATATCCTCTGAATTTGTAAGTAGTATCCCTGGTAATGATTCTGATATCTTTCTTCTCATCAAACTTATAAGATGCCGGGGCAAGCAGTTCAGAAGAATAACAACCGGTAAGATTCACAAAAGACACAAGAAGAAACCACACAAATATCTTTTTCATTTCAGCCTTCCTGCGCTGATAATTGGATTATGCCTGTAATTAAAATAGGGATTTCTTAAATCAAATTCTTATCCATAAATAAGTTTTAGTTAACATACGTAAATAGTTGTGTTCATCTAATTAATAATGACTATAAATTGAAGCATATGTCAATTTGTATCCATAAATTATTAATGTGAATCTGCTCAGCACAAAATCTGGAAGAACAACTTTAGTAACTCTGCTCTATCTTACAGAAGGAGCGCCGATTGGTTTTATCTGGTGGGCAATGCCGACTTTACTTCGCAGACAAAATGTTTCAATCGAATCGATCACTTCACTGGTCGCACTGCTTGTATTCCCGTGGATATTTAAATTCCTGTGGGCTCCTTTAATAGATTCATTAAGAAATGAAAGAAGAGGTTACAGGTTCTGGATATTTGTTTCGCAGTCGGTAATGGGTCTGGCTTTGCTTCCTTTAATATTTATTCCACCACAAAATAATTTTTTGATCTGGGGAATTTTTCTTTTTATTCATTCAATGGCAGCGGCAACACAGGATGTCTCAATCGATGCAATGGTAATAAATGTTATAGCAAAAAATGAAAGAGGAAAGCTCAACGGTTTTATGAATGCAGGTATGCTAATCGGCAGGAGCATTTTCGGAGGCGGGACATTAATAATTGCTTACTCTCTTGGATTAAATTATATGATTGCATTGCTTGTACTTGTAATCATTTCGACCATGCTGCTTCTGTTATTAGTTGAAGAACCTGTGTTAATCAAGGATTCGGAAAACCGATTTGAAATATTTAAAAAGAATTTTGTTTTAAGTTTTAGTAAAAAGAATACCTGGATTGCAATATTATTTGCATTAACTTCTGCAGCAGCATTTGAAGCAGCCGGAGGATTAGCAGGACCATTCTTAACTGATTTGAAAGTAGACCAGGAAACAATCGGATTTTTCTTCGCAGTGCCGGTGGTTCTGGCAATGTTTACCGGGAGTCTTGTAGGTGGTTATGTTTCTGATAAGATTAAAAGGAAAAATGCAGTCGCTGTTTTTCTTGCCGGTTTTGTTATTCCAATAATTTATATATCGGGATATGCTCATTTCAACAAAGCTGTGGATTCAACTTTATTGCTTTCTGCATTTACTTTAATGTATTTGTTTGTGGGATTGTTTACCGCTTCCTCCTATGCGCTTTATATGGACCTTACAAATCCTAAAATCGGCGGAACGCAGTTCAGCACTTATATGGCAGCAACAAACGGCTGTGAGGCAGGGGCAGTGTGGGCAGCAGGCTTAACTGTTTCTTCATTCAGTTATCCCGCCGCCTTTTTAATTATGAGTGCAGTTTCTTTGCTTAGTTTGTTAGTCCTTAGAACAATAAAGCTGGAGTGAATTTTTTATCTCAATAAAATCATCTTCTTTGTTTGATTGAAAGTTCCGGCAGTTAGTTTATAAAAATATATTCCGCTTGCTAATCCTACTGCATTAAAATCAACTTCATAATTTCCGGTTGGTTTCTCTTCGTTAACCAGAGTTGCCACTTCTTTTCCTAAAACATCATAAACTTTTATAGTAACAAACCCACCCCTCGCCCCTCCCAGGAGGGGATTATCCGAAGATGGAACCGAGTATCTTATTTTTGTTGTTGGGTTAAACGGGTTGGGATAGTTCTGGAATAAAATAAATGTGGATGGTTTTGGAACTTCTTTTTCATCTTCAACTGAAGTTATTCCGCTTCCGTATTCATAAACTTTGTAACCCCACGCGGGAAGTGTGATTTCATTATTCTCACTGAAATAAACTGAATCGCTTCCAAAAGCATTCCTATAATTGCCGGAGTAGGAATTCCCTTCCAGAGTAAATGTCTGTTCAGCACTTGTCAGGTTAAACATTTCGAACACCCTGCAGTTTTCTTTTTCTCTTATGAAAGCAAATATTGAAGGATTATTCGATGTTAAAATCCGCCGCAACTGTCCGCCATCGTCTCCATTCCACAAAGCTTTATTAACTTTTTTAAGATTAAATAATGCTGAATATATATTTGCAAAAGGATGAGGCTGCCAGATAATTTCATCCTTATCAAAAAATAATAGTCTGTGATTTAGTCCCGCTTCTTCACCGTTGTAAATAAGCGGCATACTTCTGAAGCTGGAAGTAAGAACAATAAATTCTTCAGTGGCATCACCAAATTGCTCGAAGTCAGTACCATACCAGGAATTTTCATCATGATTAGAAGTAAAATACATCCTGTAATGGGATGACGAATAGTATAAGTTCTCGTTATTAATATAACCGTTTAAGTTATTTGCGTTATTTGTCCCGGCAACTATTTTATTCAGTATCCCGTTTCCAAATCCATGATAGCCCCAGGCATACGTCATATCAAAACCTGCGGACTGGTATTGTGCACCATCATCCTCAGCAAGCATAAAAATATCGGGCTTTAAACTTTTCAATTCAGCTATTGCCTCCGTCCAGAAATCGAGAGGCATAAAACTAACTGCATCACAGCGGAATCCGTCAATATCCGCTTCATTAATCCAGTACTTCATCGCATCAATCATATAATCTCTTAATCCCTGCTGGCTATAATCCAGTTGAATCACATCTGTCCAGTTCGTTCCCGGCGGTGGAATAAAATGTCCCTGGCTATCTGTAACATACCATTCGGGATGAGTAACTGTTAAGTTATTGTCCCATGAAGTATGATTCGCAACCCAGTCCATTAATACATACATTCCCTTTGCGTGAATTGAATCTACGAGTGCTTTGAAATCATCAAGTGTTCCGAATTCAGCATTGACACCATAATAATCTTTCACAGAATAATAGCTGCCAAGAGTACCAAGCCTGTTCACGATACCGATCGGGTGAATCGGCATAAACCAAATAATTCCGGCTCCGAGATCTTTTAACCTGTTCAGATGTGTTTCAAATTCAGCAAATGTTCCTGAATTAGTATATTGCCGGACATTCACTTCATAAATAACCTTATTATATGTCCAGCTATGATGATCCTGTCCGAATAATACTACCTGCAGTAAGATTAAAATTAATATGGTTTTAAAAAATCTCATTCTTTCATTAAACATTTATAGTAAACTAATTTATTTAATCAGAACCTGTCCTCCGAAGTATTAACGAAGGAGGATCATTTTCTTAGTTTCTCTAAAATTACCAGCAGAAATCGTGTAATAATAAACTCCGCTTGAAAATTCAGAAGCATTAAAATTAACTTCATAATTTCCTGCTGGTTTCTCTTCGTTAACCAATGTTGCAACTTCTTTTCCGATCACATTATAAATTTTAATTGAAACACGACTTGCAACAGGAATTGAGTACTTTATAACCGTAGCCGGATTAAACGGATTCGGATAATTTTGAGAAAGACTATACGCAACAGGCTGAATGGTAAAACTTTTATCAAGGTTGATGTATTTGTAAGTTCCATTATTGTCTATTTGTTTTAATCGATAACTGTAAATTCCCGAATTAATGTTTTCATCTGAAAAAGAATATGAATGTTGGTTAGTTGTCGTTCCATTTCCCTCAACAAATCCTATTTTTTTCCAGCTATTATTCTTTGCTGATGCCGTTCTCTCAATATCAAAACCAAGGTTATTAATTTCCGTTGCTGTCTGCCATTTTAATATTACATTATTTCCATCAAGAATTCCGGTAAATGAATTTAACTCAACCGGAACAGGTACATAACCAAGAGTTCCATCGGGATTAATATTCTGTGCATAAATTCCGCCGCCATCATTTCTGGTATCTTCCCATGCAATCTTTGCAACGTGATCAGTTGAGATTGTTGTAACAGAGTGCAATTTTTGGTTAGTAGGATCCGACATATTAACAAAGTTTGGAGTCCAGCTAAAGTTTCCATCAGAGTTTACCATAAAAGCACTTATTCCCTGGTTAAGTCCGGAAGCATTTCCCTGAAGATAAATAACATAAGCAGATGTATCTGTTGGTTGTGCATAAGGACCAAAGATAGTATTTGAAGTCATTGTGGTAAAAGCTATACCATTTGCTGCCCATTGCCTTGTTCCAGCAGCATCAAATTTCTGTCCGTAAACTGCAAACTGATCCTGCAAAGAAGGTTCTTCAATCCAAAAACAAAACAATTCATCTGTATTTGGTAAATAAGCCATTGTGGGATATAAATGATGCATCGTACCATTCGTAGAAACCTCTGCGCCATTAGCAGGGAATGAAACTGTGCCAGTGGAAGTAACGTGCTGCACAAAAGAGCTGAAAAGATTATTATTATCCCTGTCATCATACCAGCTTATAAAAGCACCGTTATTGTTATCACTTATTACCAGTGGGTGTTCATAGAAAGGAATTCCCGTATTTTGAACAGAAACACCTCCAGCTCCCCAAACCGGGTTTCCATTCGTATCAAATTTCTGAGCATATATTTTATAGGGTGCTGTAAATCCACCTGAATAACCTGAATGCTCAAGAATTACGCTTCCATTATCGGAAGGAATAATTGCCGGGTAAGTATAATTTTCTGTTGTGCCGCTTGAGTAAATAATAGGATCTGTTCCCCACATTTTTTGTCCTGCCAATGAAATTTTTTGTAAAGCAATAACCTGTGGTGAACTTGTAACAATCCACGCGAAAACATAATTGCCGTCAGATGTGTGAGTTGCAACAGGGTTAGGTTGAAAATCACCATTACCTGATAACCTGATTCCATTTGCACCCCAAAGAAAACTTCCTGTTGAATCAATAAGATAAGCAAAAGCATGTAAGCTATCATTATCTCTTGTATCAGTAAAGGTCACAATAGCGTTGCCGTGAATGTCTGATGCTATTGCCCAATCTACAAGAGATGAATTCTGAGGATTGTTGCTGATAAGAAGTCCATCAGCTGCCCATAGCTTATTTCCCATTGCATCAAGTCTTTGCAGGTAAACTGCATAATTTCCGTTTCGGTTATCAAACCAGGATATGTAACAACCACCGTCAGATGTAGAAGCAATTTTAGGCAACGCCTGGGCACCCGTAACATCACAAACCTGTAAATTTATTGAAGGATCAGAAGACCATTGTGCAGAAGTAGTGCCAAGAAAAGAAAGTACCAGAATAAAAACAGTAATAAGGTTTTTCATTTTAGTTCCTAATAAAAATTTTATAAATCAATTTAACTTTTTCTACATTCAAATAAAGCAAAAGGAACGGTTAATTTCAGCTCCCCTTCACTTTTTGAAATGTTATTTAACCTGTTTTCAATTTCATTAAAGATTTCAGCTTGCCTGTCTTCTGAAAGAATTTTCTTCCACGATTCAATAAAAGCAAGCTTAATTAAAAAATGATTCAACATAGTCGTACCATCCGTGTAACGGAGATAAAATTTGTCCAAACTTACTTTATTAATTTCAAAACCTGATTTGTTAACTAACGTTTTTATTTCATCAACCGGTTTTCTTTTTTCATAAATGTGCTGATTGAGTTTCGCAACTTCACTAATCATTTCCTTTTCTTTTAAAACATTCCGGTATTCATCATAAAATTCAGTCATCGTTTCCTCAAGATTAACAGTAAAAACAAAATCTGCATTCTTTTTTGCAACTCTTGAAATTTCATTCAGACTCTTTTCAAAATTCTGAACATTATTGATTCCGTTATTTGAAATAATAAGATCAAACTCTTCATTCTCAAATGGAATATTTTCAGCGACAGCATTTATTATTTTAACATTCTTTAGACCGATTATCTTTATTTTTTGTTCAACTCTTTCTCTTGCAGCCTTCCAGGGATCAATTCCGAAAACCTCACAAGTTTCTCCCAATCTCATTGCAATTTCAATTAGAGGAAATCCAAGGCCGCTTCCGATATCGAGTACTTTGATGTATTTCTTCAATTTAATTGCATCGAGCAGTTTTAACCCGAATGGGGCTGACCAATGAGGAAGTTCATCGATTATTGAAACGATATCCGGATCATTAGCATCGAATTTGGATGAGAGGTAAGTCATATAAATCAAAATATTATTGAGAGATGAATAAATAAAATCTTTATTAGGTCAGAAACCAAATTCCGAACGTCATTTCTTTTTTTGAACAGCTCTCCAGCCTGTTGAGGGAACCATAGTTGGTCTTCGAATCTTGCTGACAAAACCTGCCTGCTCGGCAATGTAGAAGGCATCCGGTTCAATTTCTTTAACAACCCTAATTAATCCGGGCAATTCTTTTCTTTCACAAGCAACATAAACTTCTGTTACTTTTCCATCTTTTCCTTCCCCTTCAAAAGTTGTAACTGCAAAACCTTTTTCCCTTAAAGCTTTTGTTATTTCTTGCGCAAAAAGTGTTGTTATAATTCTGAAGTTGGCATAGCCCATCGCAAGTCTTTTCTCAAAAAGAATTCCGACAACATTTCCAGTTGCAAAACCGATTGCATAGAAAACACCAAGGAAAGGTGTTTCCATTACTTTTGGTAAAACTGCACTAAGCACCAACAGCCAGACACTGATTTCTATTATTGCAAGGAAGAATGCTATTTTAGTTCTCCCCTGCACAATGCTGATTGTTCGTAATGTACCCATTGATACATCAACAATTCGGGCAAGAAAAACTATTATTCCAAGTAACCAGATATTCATAAGCTTAAATTAAATTTTTGGTACGACAAAATTAAATGAATTTTTGGTTGGATTAAATTGATGAGTTAATGCTCAACAAAGCAATAACATTAATAAACATGGCAAACCAGACCTTTTAAATAATGTCCTTCGGGAAAGTTTAATGCAACCGGGTGATCGGGAGATTGTGAAAGCTGCTTAATAATTTTTACATTTCTTCCGGAATCTATAGCTGCACCGGCAACAATTTTCTGAAACAATTCCGGGGTGATATGACCGGAACAGGAAAATGTAAAAAGTACTCCGCCGGGATTGAGTAATTTTATTGCCAGTAAATTAATATCTTTATAGCCCTTGCCTGCTTTTTGAATTTGTGAAACTGATTCTGCAAACTTTGGAGGATCTAGAACAATAACATCAAAACTCTTTCCTTCATCTCTGAATTTTCTGAGTACTTTAAAAACATCTTCATTAATAAATTCTATCTTGTTTACATCAAGATTATTCAACATGATATTTTTTAATGCAAGATCATTTGCAGATTCAGAAGTCTCAACATTAGTAACTCTACTTGCACCAGCTTTTAATGCATAAACAGAAAAACCGCCAGTGTAGGAGAAGCAATTCAGCACATTTTTATCTTTTACAAAATCTGAGAATATTTTTCTGTTTTCACTTTGATCCAGATAAAAACCGGTTTTGTGTCCTTCTTTAATATCTACTAAAAACTTAATTCCGTTTTCTTTTATTTCAATCAGATCATCAGGTTCAGTTCCGAATAATAATCCTTTAGATGGTTCAAGCTTTTCTTTTTCTCTTACATCAACGTCTGATCTTTCATAAATTCCATTCGGCTTTATTTCTTCGGCTAATATTTTTACAATTTCTTTTTTCAGGTATTCAGATCCCGCGGATAAAAACTGACAAACAAGATGATCATTATATTTATCAACTATAACACCGGGCAATCCATCACTTTCGGCATTAATTATTCTGAAAGCATTAGTATTTTCTGAATCGATAAGCTGAAGTTTTTGACTAATTGAATTAATAATCTTTTTTCTCAAAAAATCTTCATCAATTTTTTCGTCTGGATTGAACGATAAAACTCTAACCCTGATTTGCGAATTCGATGAATAGCTTCCTCTTCCAACTATTTCCCCATTCGATCTTAGAATTTCAACCGTTTCGCCGTTAGAAGGATTTCCGGAAATGGAATCAACTGCGCCGGAAAAAATCCAGGGATGTTTATTGTGAATAATTTTATCGCGGGATGATTTTAATTTTACTGACGGCATTTTAAACCGGAAGCTTCCCGGATATTTTATTTATCCATCTATGAGCCCGGTGAATGAACATTGCCGGCTCAGCAAACATTAAAATACATTCACCCGAAACGAAACTAATGTTATTTTCATTACAATATTGAACAGCTTCCTGAGATTGTGATCCACGCTGTATCCAGATTTTTTTCATGCCTGCATTTTTTGCTTCTTTAACAACTGTCATTGTCTTGTCAGGTGCGACACTAATGATTAATGAATCTATTTCTTCAGGCAGAGATGAAAGTGAAGGATAGCATTTATCTCCATCGATCTCATTCATTTGAGGATTTACAGGAAAGATTCTATATCCATTCTTTTTTAACTCACTATAAATCGAATTGCCAAATTTTCTTTTGTTATGCGATACTCCAACAATTGCAATTTTTTTTTGATTTAAGAAATCTTCAACCAAAGTTTTTGATGTCATTGTTTCCCCTTTCGATTTGTTATAAATAATTTTTTACCGCTTTAAAAACCATATCAACAGTCAACTCTTTTATGCATTTGAATTTCATATCTGTTCTGTGGCAAATTAATGGTTTGGGTGAGTAAAAGAAACAAGGCGCACATTCAAGTTCCAGAGTTACAATTTTGTGATCTGTTTTCCAAGGATGAATGTATGCCGGATTTGTAGGGCCAATAATTGCTACGGTTTTTAATCTTAATGCTGAAGCTATGTGCATCTGGCTCGAATCGTTTGTTACAAATACATTACATCTTTTCATTATTGCTGAGCTCTGAGTTAATGACTCTGTACTCACAATAAAAACATTGTCAGAATTAATCCGGCGTAAAATATTTTCTTTTAATTCCTGCTCATCAGGTCCACCAAATAACAGAATTTTTGCATTATAATCATTTATCAGTTTTTTGGCTAACTCTGCAAACTTTTCTGGTTCCCACCTCCGTTTGATATGGTTTTTCAAAACTGCACAACCGGGATGAAAACCAATTACCAAATTTTCAGATGAAATATTTTTCTCTTTTAAATATGATTCTGCAAAATCAAGATCTTTTCGATTTAAAATAAATTCGAGCCCGGGTTCATTATCAAACTTTTTATTTAACAGCTTTTCACAAAGTTTAATATTTGTCTGCACATTATGAACCGAATCATCTTCATCAATTGTTACGTTATTTAGAAATCCGAAGCTTGAAAAATTTTTTCTTTTGTATTTAACTGCAACTCTTTTTTTTGCGCCTATTAGAAAACTAATAACATTGTATTCTCTCCTGTTCGATGGATAAACATTAATAGTCGCATCATATTTATTTCTCAGAGAATAGATAAACTTCAGTGAGTTGAATATCCCCTCTTTTAAAAAATCAAAACGTCTGAGATTATTTATGTTCGGATTGTTTTTACAAACTTCTTCTGAACCTTTAAACATGACCAACACCTCAACATGCAATTCAGGCATTGATTTTTTCATCAACTGAAGTGCAGGAGAAAACATTAAGGCATCACCAATTCCCGAAAGTGCGAGCACAAGTATTTTCATATTGTAAAATTAAAAAAAATCCCGCCGAAGCGGGATTAAAAGTTAAATCAATAATTTATATTTATTTAATAGAATCAGGTTCCATAATTTTTGTCGAATCCTGCTGCTGTACAAGGTTCCTTAACCGGGCAAGATTACTCTTAACAGTCGGATCATTCGGGAATAATGTTTCCAGTTTTTCCCAAATACCAAGCAATTTATTATACTCGTGCAGGTTTTCATAAATCTCTATAAGCAACCTGTAAGGATTATGGTATGAACTAACATCATTCGGATTTGTTTCAATTTCCATCAATGCTGTTTTTTCAACATCGGCAGCAAGTTTTCTGTATTTTTCAATTTCACCTGCTTCGTAGTAAAGGTTGCTTATTTCATAGAGCAGACCGTTGTCTATTCCTAAAACTTTGTATGGCAGTTTCTTGTTCATTTCATCCATTACCTTAACAACTTTGTCTTTTTCATTTTCAGTTCTGTAATAAACTGCAAGCCTTAAAAATGTATTTCTGTAATTCTGCACCATCCGCTTTTGATTATCATCAAAGAAAATATCCGGATTGTTTAATCCTCTGAATTTAAAGCCGGGCTCGTATGTTTTGCTGTATCCGGGATTTTCAATTATTTGTTTTTCAACTACTGCTTTATTTATAAATTCTCTTGCGGCATTTCGTTTTTCAGGAACAAGCCTGAATGCCATACCTTCCATCTTTAAATAATCTCCAAGACCTATGCGGCTATCATCTGAACATGTAACAGCAAAATAAATCGGTCTTTCCCAGTTATTTGCCTCAACAATTTCCCTGACCATAATATCCTGCACACGAATTGCTTTTATAGTGCCGACTGTTAAAGTATTAGTCATTGTCCACGAAAGACTTCCGGCTTTCATTATTAAAGAATCCTGAATTGCGTATTCTTTATATATTGAATCAAGCTGGGCTTGAGTATTTGCTTTAGGCACCGGAATAGTTACTGTAATTGGATTCGGCAATTGGACAGGTCTCAAATCTTCATCATTTATCCGGGCATCCGGAATCCTCATTTTAACAGTGCCAACTCCATAAGGGTCATTATGTTTCAGCTGGTTTACATACCATGGAGTATTTAATAGACTAAGGTTAACTATTTTTACATCACGCCGCACTCCTTCAACATCCTGCAGATACCATAAAGGGAAAGTATCATTATCGCCATTAGTAAATAAAACTGCATGTGGTGCACAGCTTTGTAAAATATTATAAGAATAATCCCATGGCACCCAGTTTTTTGATCTGTCGTGGGTGAAATAATTTGCCTGCATCATTCTGAACGGAACAAGTATAAAAGAGAAAATCAGTACTGCAATGACAGCAGCATTTTTTGTAGATTTTTTCTTCAATGTGTTCTGAAAATAATCTGCTAAACCTCTTACACCAATTCCAATCCATATTGAAAAAACAAAAAACGCTCCCACATAAAAGTAATCTCTTTCCCTCGGCTGAGGCTGCTGCTGGTTCTGGTAAAATGCCGTCAGGTAGCCCATAAGTATAAACATTACCATAAATATCGAAGCCATCTTCCAGTCTTTTTTGAAATGGAAATAAATTCCAAGCAGACCAATTAAAAACGGAATACCAAATAAGGAATCTTTAACATCACCGTTAAACTTAACTGCAATAAGTGCCCCAAAAATGTTTCCGATATCATTAAAAGGAGCAATATTTGCCCCATCATCCTGAACCCAGCCTTCGCGTCCGGCATAATTCCATAGCCAGTACCTGGTCATCATATGATTCATCTGGTAAACGTAAAAGAAGTCAAGGTCGGAAGAATAATTTGTATAAACTCCCCTCTGGTTGGGCTCGGTAGCATAGCGCCTTTTGAATGTCGGAAAATCTCCGTACTGTTCCCTGTTAAGATATCTTTCAAGTTCCGGGAATGTCTTAGGCTCATTTTCATTCATTGGGGGATTCTGGTTTGCACGGATTATAACCATTGCAAAAGTAGTGAAGCCGATCAAAATAAAAATTGCCGACATTGAAATCATATGAAGGGTTGGTTTATTATTTTTAACTGCATAATAAACCCCGTAACCCAGCAGACCAAACATCAGGATTAAGACAGTAATTTCCATTGTTAAATCATCACCCGCAACCCCTGTGATAATTTTAGGAACATACTTAACCACACCGGGATAAGTTGCAAATAGAGCAACACCTCCAACAATAAGCGGGAAATAAAAAGAATTTTTTGAAAAAACTTTTTTCCAGAATATTCCCATTATCAGCATACTGACAATTAATGCCATTATTTTAAACTTTGTATCAAAATCTTTGTACTGATCAGGAGTTGGGGGCGAAGCGGTATGTTCACCTGCCCACCAGATTAGACTTATAACGATCAGAATCCCTGCATGAGCTAAAAATATCCAACCTGTCTTTTTAAGAACTTCTTCATCTTCCATATATTTCCGAAAGATAATTATCATTGCAACAGGAACAATGGTTAAAACACTCATAAGGTGAACACCGGTTGATAAACCAACCAGGTATGCGATCATCAAAATATATTTTTCGCTGTCTTTATTCTCTGCTCTTTCATTCCATCTTAAAATAAGGTAAGTAATTGCAGCAACAAGCATTGTACTGAAAGCATAAACTTCAGCCTCTACGCCATTAAACCAGAAAGTATCGCTGAAGCAAAATGACAAAGCGCCGATAGCTGCAGCCAGGTAAGTTGTGAATCCTTCAAATAAAGTTTCCGGTTTTCTTCCTTTGTAATTGTTTATAAGCTTAACTGCAGAAAGATATAAAAACAGGCAAGCAAGTGCGCTTGATAGAACTGAAATTAAGTTAACGCGTAAGCCTATATTATCAACAATAGGTATTTTGGAAAGCAGGTTGCCAAGTAGTAAAAAGAACGGTGTTCCCGGCGGATGCGGAACCTGGATATAGTAGCTTGACGCAATAAACTCTCCGCAGTCCCAAAAAGATACCGATGGCTGGACGGTGGACAGGTAAACAATTAACGTAATTACAAAAACTACAGCCGCAAATATCCGGTGGAGTAGCTTAGTGTTCATTAATTCCTCTGAATAAAAAGAAAAACAAAATTACTTAGTAAGGTAGTTATTAGCAATGAAAATTAGAATTGAATTAGTCCTAATCGGAGTCAGTATTTTTCTTAAAGAAATGATCATATTTTGATTTATCGACCGGTTTATGATATTTATTGTACAATTCCTTCAGACGGTTCATTGAAACAGTATCAAAATCCTCATCATCTTTCTGGCGTTTTACAAACAGTTTATAATCTTCTGCTTCTTTTGAAGTGAATTGTCTTTCATACTTTTTTAATTCATCAAGATATTTTTGTTGATCCCTGTAAGAAGACATAAAAGCCTCCAACTGTTATTTTTACCGGAAGGCAAAATAATCATTCCATCAGAAGTATAAAAATAACTTCCCGATTAAGACGCCGGAAAAAACAATTTTGTTCAGAAATGAAATTTGATTCTACTTATTTAAAAACACTGTGGTACTGCTTTCCCCATTCTTCAAGCATTTCCAAAACAGGCAGTAACGATTTACCGAGTAAAGTAAGGCTGTATTCAACACGGGGCGGGACTTCCGGATAAGCTTTTCTCGAAACAAGCTCCGCTTCTTCAAGTTCTCTAAGCTGTTGTGTAAGCATTTTGTCTGTTATTTTACCAACAGCTATTTGAAGCTCTCTAAATCTTTTTTCACTTTCTCTTAATTCCCAGACAATTAAAATTTTCCATTTTCCTCCTATTATGTCAAAAACCAATTCAACATAATTATTAAAATTTTTCTTTTTTAATTCAATTTTCTGCATTACTATATATTATATAGTTTATATTTATATTATAGTTACTATGTAAAATAATGTTGTTTTAACTCATTATCAATATTTACCAAAACAATAGAAAAAATTTCATAGTTTTGAAAACCGAATAACAATAATGTGAAAAATGAAATTTTATTTTAATGTAACTCTTTCAAAAATTTTTGCCTCTGCAATTTTATTATTCCTCTGCATAAATATATATGCTCAGGATAATTCAACGGGAATCCGAACAATCTACCTTATCCGCCATGGAGAATATGCACCAGCGGACGACAACATTCCCGATTCATTGAACAGGCTAACTCCGCTTGGAATAGCACAGGCAAGGCTGGTTTCTTCAAGATTGAAATCAATGAATATCAAATTCAATTCTCTCATTAGCAGCACAATGATGAGAGCAAAGCAGACTGCTATGATAATAAATGAAGATTTTCCAGAGTTAGAATTAGAACAATCTGACTTAATAAGAGAATGTACGCCGCCTTCCTGGCGGAAAGATGTAATGGAAGGAGTTGATACAACCGAAAGAGAGAATTGTGTTAAAAATCTAGAAGAGGCATTTCAAAAATATTTTATTTCTTCACCTGATAAAGAAAGCCGGAATGATATTATTGTCTGCCACGGAAATGTTATCCGGTATTTTGTTACGAAAGTTTTGAAAGTTGATACAATGTCGTGGCTGCAGATGAGCATATCAAATTGCAGTTTAACAATTATCAGAGTATTTCCTGACAGAACTATGAAGCTTGATACTTTCAGCGATTACGGACACATCCCTGAAAATATGAGAACTTTTACAGGCGGAGAAAACAATTCTAAAAAACTAGAGATACGCTGACTGATAACAAATAATTGTTCAATCTTCTGATCTTCTTGCTTTAACACTTACTACAAAATTTTGAGTGATTTTGTTTTCATTTAACTGCAGATCTGTTTTTACTCCTTTTTTATGAACTTCAAAATCGTTAGTTGTAACTGTATCGACATCAAAACCATCCGCAACAGAATTGACAATGAACTTATCAATTGCATTTCTTGCTGAAGTTTCTGTGTTGTAAGTTACTGTTGCTTCCGATTGATAAACTCCACTTTTATCAGAAACAAAAATCATCCGGGTAATTTTATCCTGGTAAAACATGCAAATCATTGCGGGGTTGCTGTTGTCCTGGTGAACCGGTTTTCCATACTTTTTAATCACTTCACTTTGTGATTTTCCTATAAGAGTCTGAACAGTTATGTCCTGTGCTGAAGTTTCAACAAAAATAAAACATACCAGAAATATTAAAGAAAAAAGGAATGTTTTCTTTTTCATAATAATTCCCCTTTAAAAATTTATAAAAGTAATTCTGTTTAATTATCCTTTGAAAATGAGATATAAAGATGCGAAGTCTGTTTGGAGATTTGGAAGAGAAATAACCGTAAGAGAATATGTTTTTCATAGCTGACTCAAACGGTAGAAAATACTATATTAAAATAATCTAAGCTGGAAAGAGATTCAATTGATTTGTGATGGGTGGGACTGTATAACTTGCCGATTAACAAATAAAAATGTCACGAAGTAGTTCGTGACATTCAAGATCAAATGAATAAACACATTTATTTGTATGTGAAAAGCAAGGATGGCACTGATCACACAGTGACATCCTTAATTTTTTATTCAACAAGCCACAGATATTCTCCGTAACCTTCTTCTTTCATTTTTTCTTTGGGAATAAATCTCATTGCTGCAGAATTCATACAGTAACGTAAGCCAGTTGGCTCGGGTCCATCGTCAAAGACATGTCCTAAATGTGAATCACCATGCTTGCTTCTTACTTCTACTCTTTTCATTCCAAGTTTCATATCGGTATTCTTTTTTATGAATTCCGGATCAATAGGCTTTGTAAAACTTGGCCATCCTGTACCTGATTCAAATTTATCTTTTGAGCTGAAGAGTGGCTCACCTGAAACTATATCAACATAAATACCGGCTTTGTGGTTATCCCAGTACTCGTTGTTAAATGCGCGTTCAGTCCCTTCGTGCTGAGTAACTTTATACTGAAGATCATTCAGCTTTTTCTTCAGCTCAGCATCGGAAAGTTTTGTGTAATTATTTTTATCGCCCCAGTGCGTCATAATGAACTCATCCCTTCCTGATCCTTTTCGGTAACTGTAGTACCTTTCGGGATCTTTTTTATAAAAATCCTGGTGATATTCTTCAGCAGGATAAAATGTAGTGAATTTTATTATCGGTGTTACGACAGGTTTATTAAAAACACCGGATTTGTCAAGTTCTTTTTTAGATTTCTCTGCAATTTTCTTCTGTTCATCATTCATATAAAAGATTGCAGAAGTATACTGATGTCCGCGGTCGTGAAAAGAGCCTCCGGCATCCGTCGGATCAAATGATCTCCAGTAAACTTCAAGAATTTCAGGATAGCTGATCACATCAGGATCATAATAAACCTGAATCGATTCACGGTAGCCGGTTTTACCACTCGATACCTGACTGTAAGTCGGATCTTTTTCTGTTCCGCCGCCGTAACCGGAAATTACTTTTACTACTCCGTCAACTTTTTCGAAGGAAGCTTCCATACACCAGAAACAACCCCCGGCTAAAGTTGCAGTTTCGTAGTGCCCGTTCATTTGAGTGACCTGTTTTTCCATCTCCGGACTTTCAGAAGTTGTCTTGTTTTCCGGTTCAGAGCAGGCTGTTGAAAACAGAGCAAAAAGAAACACAATATTTATTAAAATTAACTTTCTCATTTTACCTACCTTAAAAACATTGAGATTACCTATAATAGTTCCATTGAATTAAACAGTGTTAAAATAAATTTTATCTATCACCAAATAATCACGAAACAATATATAATATAAAATCAAGGTTACTCTATATTGAGCAGATCACAAACTTTGAATTAAACTGAATTCACTGTCTCCGATACTGGGATTCTAAATAATTCAGAGGCATTCTTCCACGCTATTTTTTCCTTTCTCTCATCCGGAATATTCAGATCATGAACGAATTTTACGTATGATTCCATGCTTGAGATAGGCCAGTCAGTTCCATACAGTAGATAACGCGGCTCACCGGCATAAATTATCATTTCCTGCAATTGCTTCTTCATAAATTTTTCAAAATCCGAAGAAAAGTTTCCTAACACAAGTCCGGAAATATCTGCATATGCATTCTTATTCTTGTAAACAACCTCCATACAATCTCTGATCCATGGATTTCCTACATGACAAATCACAAATTTTACATCAGGGTTATCAACTGCTACATCATCAATTGCAAGTGGATGTGCATACCTAACTTTCCCTTTTGGAGTGTAAGTATCCCCCGAATGAATCATCACAGGAACTTTAAATTCTGCTGCCAGATCATAAATAACCTGGCATCTTTTATCATAAGGATAAAAAGGTTCGTAACCAGGATAAAGTTTTAATCCTTTTACAAGGCCATCCTCAAGGTAATCAGCAATCTCACGAAGATCTTTTTCCTTGTAATTCAAAAAACTGATGCCAGCTACGACTGATAAATTTTTATGTTCCCTCGTAACTTTAATTACATCACTTAAAGAAGGACGGTTTTCATTTACTTTGTATGATGTGAGTATCATCGAATGCATAATCCCGTTCTTATCCATCACTGAAAGTAAATTTTCTAATGATTCATCAATAGTTACGCTTTTATTTTCATCGTAATTATTTAAATGAGTATGAACATCAATAAATCGCATATACTCCCTCGCATTGTTTGTTGGTTCAATAAAGTAATTATTCAAACTGGCATTTACAAGTAATTAATCAAAGTATTTGGTTAGATTCCGCACAATTATTCTGAGTAAAAAAAATAATGAAATTAGTTCTTAAGAAAGGAAAAGCAACAGAAGATTATTGGTAATTCGTAAACTGAACAGGAAAACTCAGATCGGCTTCTTTAACTGCTTTAATTACTTCCTGCAGGTCATCTTTTTTTGCACCCTGCACGCGTATCTTTTCATCCATTATCTGTGTGTTAACCTTTACGCTCATATCTTTAATCATCTTTGTAATAATCTTTGCGTTGTCTTTGGAAATTCCGCTTTGCAAAGAAATTTTTTGCTTCAGTCTTCCACCGGCGGCGGTTTCGGGTTCATCCATTTTCATTGCTTTAATTGATAAGCCGCGCTTTATGAATTTTGTCTGCAGAATATCTATTGACTGCTTGCGGGAGTAATCGTCTTTTGTGTTCAGATTTATCAGCTTGTCTTTTTTGTTCAGCTCAAGCTCGGTGTGCGAATCTTTTAAATCATACCTCTGGTGGATTTCTTTAATTGCCTGGTTAAGTGCGTTGTCAACTTCCTGCAGGTCAATTTCAGAAACAATATCAAATGAAGAATTTTTTGCCATAACTTTCTCCGGTTTTATTCACAAATATAAATATTTATAGTCATTAAGTTCATTGATGATCATTCGGTTTTCGGCTAAGTTGTATCATAATTTGTAAAAATATTTCAGAAGATAAAATGATTGATAAAAAAGAAATAAGAAAAGAATACAAAAATCAGAAACAACCTGCGGGATTGTTCGCGGTTAAGAACAAACCAGACAATAAAATGTTCATCGGTATTTCGCTTAATCTTCCTGCAAAACTAATAGGTGTTACTTTTGAACTTGAGCAAGGCAGTCATGCTTTTCAAAATCTTGCTAATGATTATAAAAAACTTGGCAAGAATCAGTTTGAAATTTTTGTTCTAGATGAAATAGAAATTAAAGATGAATCCGACAAGGATTTGAGAAAAGAATTAAAAGCCCTCGAAGAAATGTGGGTTGAAAAACTAAAAGGTGATGGTATTAGTTTTTATAATAAAAAATGAGTTTTTTAAGCTCCCAAAAGCAGAGATTATTTTGATTCTATTTATTCGACATTTCTTTTGAACCCGGGTTTTGAAATAATTTTTTTATATCACTGCTAAACGAAATTAAAAACTCCAAAAGTTTTTCCGGCGTATCAAAATTATTTTTAATATTTAGTTTCATCATATCATTTTTCTGCTCGAACTTTATTTTGTCTTTGTGTTCATCAAGTATAAATCTCATAAGCTCAACAAATTTAAATTTGTAATACTCTTCTTTCTGTCCTTTGGGTAGAATAATAAACACATCTTTTCTCTGCATAATAATTCTTTCAAACAAAGCATACGATGCAGCAAGTTTTAACTGGGCAGCAAGCAGCAAGCGATTAACAGTTGGCGGTACTGGTCCAAACCTGTCTTTCATTTCTTCAACTAGCTCATTCATTTCATCAAGATTTTTAATTGAGTAAAGTGCTGTGTAAAAATTTAGCCTGTCCATTTGCTCGGGCATATAAGTTTCAGGGATGCCGAGTTCAAAATAACAGTCAATTGTAGGTTCGGTTCTGTCTTCTTGTTTCGGCAATGATTTGAACAACTCTGTAAATTCCTGGTATTTCAATTCGTCAACGGCTTCATCAATCATTTTTAAATAAAGATCAAAACCAATTTCATTTATAAACCCAGACTGCTCTTTGCCAAGAAGATTTCCAGCACCTCTTATTTCCAGATCGCGCATTGAAAGATTGAAACCCGAACCAATTTCTGTATATTCTTCAATAGCCTGCAATCTCCTCAAAGCCTTTTTTGTAATTCCGCTGAGTGAAGGAACAATAAAATATGCATAAGCCTGCCTTGTTGATCTGCCAACTCTTCCTCTTAACTGATGAAGCTCGGCAAGTCCGAATCTGTCAGCACGGTTCACAATTATCGTGTTCACATTAGGTATGTCAATTCCGGATTCAATAATTTTTGTTGATAAAAGAACATCATACTGTTTGTTTAGAAATTTATGAATTACATCTTCAAGCTGCGATGGTTTCATTTGACCGTGTGCTACACCGACTTTTACTTCCGGAACATATTTTTGAAGATATCCATTTAGCTTATCAATACTTTGAATTCTGTCGTGCACAAAATAAACCTGCCCGTTTCGCTTTACTTCATTCAATATCCATTCTCTGATTTTCAAAATATCAAAAGTTGAAACGGTTGTATAAATAGGCTGGCGGTTTGGCGGTGGCGTTGAAATAATCGAAAGATCTCTTGCGCCAAGCAGTGAGAGATTCAAAGTTCTGGGAATAGGAGTTGCGGTTAGAGTTAGTGTATCAACATTAATTTTTATCGAACGAAGTTTTTCCTTTGCAGAAACCCCAAACCGGTGTTCCTCATCTATAATTAAAAGCCCAATATCCTTAAACTCAACATCTTTTGAAAGAAGTCGGTGGGTTCCGACAATTACATCAACTTCGCCGGCTTTTAGTTTTTTCAGAGTTTCATTCTGCTCTTTTTTAGTCTGAAATCTTGAAAGAGCTGCAACCCGAACAGGGAAGTTTGTAAGTCTGTCTCGAAAGGTATTAAAATGCTGTTCGGCAAGAATTGTAGTCGGGACAAGCAATGCAACCTGCTTCCCATCCTGTACTGATTTGAAAGCAGCACGCACAGCAATTTCTGTTTTTCCAAAACCAACATCACCGCAAACAAGTCTGTCCATCGGACTTTCAGCCTGCATATCAACTTTTACTTCTTCGGTTACTTTTTCCTGGTCGGGAGTATCTTCGTAAAAGAAAGACGCTTCAAGCTCATTTTGCCAGATGGAATCGGGACTGAAACTGAATCCTTTGCTTGTTTTTCTTTTTGCATAAAGCTCAATCAGTTCTCGTGCAGCTTCTTTTATCTTTTTCTTTGTGCGTTTTTTTGTTCTATCCCATTCAGAAGTGCCGAGAGTTGAAAGTGTTGGCACAAGTGTCGCGTTTGACGAATATCTTTTCACGAGATGGAGATAGTTAAGATTTACATACACAATTCCGCCTTCATTATATAAAAGCTTCATCGACTCCTGTTTACTCTCGCCGATATTTATAGTTTCAAGTCCGGCATACTTCCCTATCCCATAATTTTCGTGAACAACAAAGTCCCCTCTTTTAATTGAAGCAAAAGATTTTGATTTTGATTTAACAGATTTACTTTTTTTCGGAAGTTTGCTTCTGTATGGTTTATTAAAAATCTGGTAATCAGTAAGCAGAAGAAACTTTTTTTCTTTGTGAAGAAAACCTTCTTTAAGTGCTAGCGTTTCAAGTTTAATTTTCCCGGATTCAATTAATTCAGAAAGCTCGTCTTTAAAATCAGAAAGAAGGTTGCGAAGCCTGTTTGTTTGTAGTTCGTTTTCACTTGTCAGAATCACATCAAAGTTTTGGTCAGCATAATCTTTTAAAACATTAAACAGAATCTCGAAGTTGGAATTGATTGATGGGGCTTCTTTAAGTCCTAAGTTTACTAAATCTTTTTTAGATGATAGTTCATCTTCAATAAGCCAGATAGCTTGCTGAGAAAATAAATCGTTTAATGTTAGAGTGTAGGTCCCTGTAACAATTTCATAGACATTTTCGGTTTTAACTTCTCCCGGATTCTCTTTTTCATCTTCTTCCGGATCAATTTTTGGAGAAACGGTTTTTGTTTTGTTTTGAGTTTCTTTTCGTAGGTTATTCAGGTTTTCCAGTTCAAAAGATGAAGCAAGAACAACAGGGCTTTGCAAGTAATTAAAAATATTTACTGTGTCTTCCGATTTTTCTTCTGAATTAATTGAGGCAGCAAGAGTAACCGTTTCAGTTTTTTCAAATGATCTTTGGCTTTCTGAATCAAACAATCTGATTGATTCCAATAAATCCCCATCAAATTCCAGTCTTACAGGATTTGGTTCCGAGTAGGACCAAAAATCAATCAGCGAGCCACGTTGTGAATAATCTCCCTGTGCTTCAACAAATTTTTCTTTCTGGTAGTTTAACTGATTTAAATATTCAATCAAATTTTCATAGCCAAATTCATCTCCTGAATTAATTCTTGTGATTGAGTTCTGTAATGATTCAGGATTGGGAAATTGCTTATGAAGCAGATTATAAGTGCTTAAAACTATTTTTGAATTTTTGTTGAGTAGCTCTGTAAGTTTTTGCTGAAGTTGATCAGGTGAAAGTTCTTCAATGGAAACTAAATATTCTGAAAGCCCGATTATGCTTAGCTCAACCTGTGATTCAGAAACAGTCTTAACATCAGGCAGAAGGATGAGAATCTGCTTATTATTTTCAAAAAGCTCTTTAATTGAAAATGATTTTGAAGAACCTGCCAGCGGAGATAGATAGATTTGTCCCTGTAGATTTTTTATGTCTTCAGTTTCATTTAAAACTGAATCAAAAAAATCTTTAGATTTAATAAGCTTCTGCAGAATACCGGAATTCATAATTCAGAAAATAAAAAAGGGTTCAGAAATTTGAACCCTTAAGTTAAAATTATTTTTAAAATCACCTGCTATTTGTGAAGCTCAAGCAAAACAAGTTTCTTTCCTTTTTTGTTTCGCACGTTTGTTGGTTTATAATATAATTCATAGACAGTGGATTTACGAATATACGATTTATACTTCATCTCGGCTTTTTTGAATTCCTCAGTAAGATCACCACCTTTGATAGCCATCAAATATGCTTTTTCTTTTATTAACGGAATAGCATAGCGGAAAAGAATTATCAATGGTACAGTTGCACGACTTACAACAAGGTCAAATGAATTCCCATGTCGTGAAATAAATTCTTCACTTTCAACTCGATCACTTTCAGCGACTATATTGCTCAGCTTGAGCTTATCGATAAATTCCTGCACTGCCTGAATCTTCTTTCCAGTTGAGTCAACAAGTATGCCTCTTAAATCAGGTCTCATAACAGCCAAAGGAATTCCCGGAAACCCTCCGCCTGTACCAATATCAAGGAATTTTGTCACTTTTTCAGGAAGATATTTAGTGATATAGGCTGAAATAAAAACATGTTTTTCAACTATTGCATCAACATCACGCTTGGAAATAAGATTGAGCTTTTTGTTCTTATCAGCAACTAATTGGGAAAAATAGGCAAGTCTTTCAGTTCTTGTTGGTTCAGGATTAAATCCGTTTTCCCAACAGTACATCTTGAGCTCTTTTAAGTACTCTTCTTGTTTATCAGACATAAAAAAATAAAAATTACTTCTTTAAATATACCAATAAAATGGAAATATCAGAAGGTGTAACTCCTGAAATTCTTGATGCCTGACCAATAGAGCGAGGTTTTATCCTGGAGAGTTTTTCTCTTGCTTCAGTTGATAAAGATTTGAAGTTTAAATAGTTTAATGTTAAAGGGATTTGTGTTTCTTCATATCTTTCTAATTTCTCAACCATCTGAAATTGCCTGTTAATATATCCTTCATACTTTAGTTCTATTTCGACTTGATATAGAAGTTGTTCATCTTTTAATAGCTCCGAAAAATCTTTGTCTTTCACATTGCCATTGAAGTTCAAAAGATCTTTCAAACTAATCTCCGGACGCTTGCAAAGCCTTGAAATAGTTTCAGTCGAATCGATTGATGAAGATCCGAGTTCTTCTAATCGTGAATTTATATCTCGTGCATGAAGTTTAGTGTTATTACTTTTTTCAACATAAAATGAAATTAGTGATTTTCTTTTTGCTACAACATTAGCAATGTTTTTTTCAATCAGTCCAAATTCCTTTCCGTAATACATTAGCCTTTGATCGGCATTATCCTGCCGAAGTAACAACCTATGTTCTGCTCTTGAAGTAAACATCCTGTAAGGTTCATCAGTTGATTTAGTTACCAGATCATCAATCAGAACACCAATGTAAGCTTCACTTCTTTTTAAAACGAAAGCTTCCCTGCCCTGAATTTTCAGAGCTGCATTAATTCCTGCAATAAGTCCCTGAGCGGCAGCTTCTTCATACCCTGAAGTTCCATTTACCTGTCCGGCAAAATAAAGCCCCTGAATATTTTTTGTTTCCAGAGTATTATCAACCTGGTGTGGAGGGAAAAAATCGTATTCAACCGCGTAACCTGGTCTGATCATTTCAACATTTTCCAGACCTTTAATTTTTTGCATTGCTTCCAACTGAATATCTGCTGGAAGAGAAGTTGAAAAACCATTTAAATAAATTAGATCGCTGTCCAAACCTTCAGGCTCAAGGAAAAGCTGATGACTTTTCTTTTCTGAAAACCTTACAATTTTATCTTCAATCGACGGACAATATCTCGGTCCTACACCAGAAATTAACCCAGTGAACATTGGAGATTCGTGGAAACCTCTTTCAAGAATTGAATGCACTTCCTGATCAGTGTGGGTGATATGACAGGAGACCTGCGGAAGAAAAGGAAACATGCTTTTTTCTGTGCGAAAAGAAAATGGTTGAGGGTTTTTATCTCCCGGCTGCTCTTCTAAAACAGACCAATCAATGGAATCTTTTGCAAGTCTCGGTGGAGTTCCGGTTTTAAGTCTGCCGGTTTCAAAACCTAATTTGATTAAGGACTCTGTAATTCCTGTTGAGTGCCTTTCTCCAAATCTTCCACCCTGCGTTGCTTTTAAACCTGTGTGCATTTGAGCATTAAGGAATGTGCCGGAAGATAAAACAACAGCTTTGGATTCAATTACACTTCCGTCAGAACACTTCACGCCCCTTACCTGGTCACTTTCTATGACTATTTCAGTCACAGCCTCTTCAACTATTTCAAGGTTCTGAGTCTGCTCAATTATTTCGATTGCTTTTGCGGAATATAATTTTCTATCAGATTGACATCGGGGGGACCAAACAGCAGGCCCTTTTGACTTATTTAGCATCCTGAACTGGATTCCGGTATGATCAGCAATTATTCCCATAACTCCTCCAAGTGCATCAATCTCCCGTACGAGATGCCCTTTTGCAGTCCCTCCAATTGCAGGATTGCAGGACATTCTTCCAATTGCTGATTTATCCATAGTAATCAGTCCAACTGAGCATCCCATACTAGCAGCAGAGACTGATGCTTCAATCCCTGCATGTCCGCCACCTATTACTAAAACGTCAAATATTTTCATTTATCAAATGTTTCCGTTTCACGTGGAACAGAATTTATCTGTTCAACCATCATTTCCCTGGTTTCACGTGAAACAATCATTTCCCAATACAAAATTTTGAAAAAATGTTATTTAGTATATCCTCAGAGGAAATTTTTCCAACAATCTCACTTAAATGATCAATTGCTGATCTTATGTCAGTAGAAATAAACTCCCCGCTCATTTGCTTTTCCACTGAATGAAAAGCCTCATCTAATGCACTTTTCGCATTCTTAAGGCAATTATAATGACGTGTATTTGAAACAACAATATCCTGCTCAGAGTAAGTTTCTTGGTCAAAAACAGAGGAAATCATTCTATCAAATAATTCGTTAATCCCTTTACCAGTCAAGGCTGAAATTTGAATATCTGAATCTTTATCAACTTTATCCATAAGATCAATTTTATTCAAAACACTAATTACATTTTTTCCAGAAATTTTATCCAGTACATTTTGAATTTCCTCGGAAAAGCCCTGTTCTGTATCTCCGATAAACAGGATCAAGTCTGCATTCTTAACTGCCTCTTTTGAGCGGAGTACTCCTTCTTTTTCTATTTCATCTTCAGAAACCCGAATTCCTGCTGTGTCAAAAAGCTTAAATAAAATTCCATTTATTGAAACTTCTTCTCTGATTACATCTCTTGTAGTTCCAGGAATTTTGCTAACGATTGCACGGGATTCCTTTAATATATAGTTCATTAATGAGGATTTTCCGACATTTGGGGCCCCAACCAGAGCCACATTTACTCCATCCTTTAAAACTCTTCCAAAATTGTAGCTTTTCAGTAGATTTTCCATTTCCTCTGCAATATTCCCTATTCTCTTCAATAAAACATCTTTCTGAACAAATTCTATGTCTTCTTCCGCAAAGTCCAGCTCAATTTCCACAAAAGAGGCTAAATTAGTCAATTCCTCTCTCAATTTTTCAATCTTGGATGAAAGCAGCCCATCAAGCTGATTTCTGGCACCTCTGTGCGAAACTTCAGTCCGGGAGGCAATTAAATCTGCGACAGCTTCAGCCTGGGCAAGATCAATTCTATTATTCAGAAATGCTCTTTTTGTAAATTCACCAGGCTCAGAATTTCTGGCACCTCCTGCAAGCAGAAATTCCATAATTCTTTTGGAAATATATGGACTTCCATGAAAGCTGATTTCCACAACGTCTTCCCCGGTATAAGAATTGGGACTTTTAAATATTGATACAAGTACGTCATCAATTTCTTCACTTTTTTTCTGAATTTTGCCATAGTGGATCGTATGGCTTTTTGCTTCAGAAATAAGCGATTTTCCCTTGAAAATGGAATCCGTAATTGCAAACGCTTCAATTCCACTCAACCGTATAACCGAAACTGCTCCTATTCCAGAAGGTGTAATAACTGCAGCAATTGTATCTTCTTTAATACTCATAACTTATCTTAAAATCAGAGCGCAAAATTAACTAAACCACCTTTGATTAACAATTATTAAATCCGTTTCTAAATTATATCCCAAAAATGAAAATTTGACAGAAATTTTGCCTATTAATTTCAGGTTTAATTAAATGCGACAACATAATTGCCATTGTGGCATATATATGTGAATCTTATAAATTACTTTAACCTATTTAATTATAATTAGTTACAGCTATTTTCGTTTTGGCATTATTATGGCAAATATATTTTCAAAATCACAAAAACAAAAAAAGGAGGTAATAAAATGACACTAGTAAGATGGAATCCGGTAAAAGATCTTTTCAATGTTGAACGAGAATTCAACAGAGTATTCAGAGATTTTGAAAACAGGTTCGGCTTCCCTGCTGAGAATAAAGAAGATAACGGATACGAAAATGCTGTATGGATGCCGTTGACAGATATTTTTGAAGACAAAGATAATTATCTAATTAAAGCTGACCTTCCAGGAATTAGCAAGAAAGATGTTAAGATTTCTTTCTCAAATGGTGAACTCAGCATCAGCGGCGAAAGAGTTCAGGAAACAGAAAACAAAGATGCAAGATCTCATCGCATTGAAAGAACTTTTGGAAAATACTTCAGATCATTCACTCTTCCAAAAGAAATTAAAGCAGATAAGATTAAAGCAGATTTCAAAGATGGACAATTAACCATCACTATTCCAAAAGCTGATGAAGTAAAACCAAAAGAGATTGAAATTTCTGTTAACTAAAAAATCTCTGATTTAAAGAAATATGAGGGTGTCTAACTTTGTTAGCCACCCTTTTTATTTGAATTTTAGATATTTGGATTTAGAGAATTTAGATAAAAATTTTTAAAAATGGAATTCAAAGATTATTATAAAATACTTGGCGTTGATAAGAATGCTTCAACAGATGAAATAAAAAAAGCTTACCGCAAGCTTGCTATGAAATATCATCCGGACAGGAATCCTGATGATAAATCAGCCGAAGAAAAGTTTAAAGAAATCAGTGAGGCTCACGAAGTTCTGAGCGATCCTGAAAAAAGAAAAAAGTATGATCAGCTTGGTTCAAACTGGAAACAATATCAAACCGGTGGACAGGACTTCTCCGATATCTTTTCACAATTTGGTAGAGGTGGTGGAAGACAATACAGGGGTTCAGGAAATTTTGAAGATATGTTTGGAAACATGAGTGGCTTTTCTGATTTCTTCGAAAGTTTCTTTGGCGGTGGTGCTTTTGGTGGTGATCAATTTAAATCTCGTAGAACTGCAAAAGGTGCGGACTATGAAGCAACACTATACATAATGCTTGAAGAAGCATTTTCAGGAACGACTAAAGAGATTTCAATCGAAGGGAAAAAACTAAGACTTAAAATCAATCCCGGAACCAAAGACGGAAAAAGATTAAGATTATCAAAGCAAGGTGCAGCTTCACAAAGCGGCGGCGAAAGAGGCGATCTTTATTTAACAATAAAAATTCAGAAGCATCCGTTCTACGAATTTGACGGAACAAACCTGATTTACGATTTGTCAATTGATTTGTATTCTGCTGTTCTGGGTGATAAAAAGAAGTTCAAAACTTTAAGCGGTAAAAATATTAACCTGACTATTCCCCCCGGGACAGACAACGGACAATTATTCAGAATAAAAGGAATGGGTTATCCACTTGAAGAAAACTCAAACCGATTTGGTGATTTGATAATCAGGATAAAAGTTGAACTTCCGAAAAACCTGAATGCTGAAGAAAAAAAATTATTCAAAACTTTATCTGGGATAAGAAAATAAAATTGTATTAAATCTTTTAAGGAGACTATAAATATGGCTGATAAAAAATCTACATCGACAAAGATTGAATTTAAGGCTGAGATAAAGCAACTGCTTGATATTCTCGTTCATTCACTTTACACAAGCAGGGAAATTTTTCTGCGCGAATTAATTTCGAATTCGTCCGATGCCCTGGATAAATTAAGATTTGAATCGACAAAAGGAACAGAACTGGTTGATAAAGATCTGCCGCTTGAAATAAGAATTGATTTTGATGAGAAGAAAAAACTTTTAAATATTTCCGATTCAGGAATCGGGATGACAAGAGACGAATTAATTAATAATATAGGAACGATTGCAAAATCAGGCTCTGCTGAATTTCTGAAACAGATAAAAGACAATAAGCAGGATGCGAATAACATAATAGGAAAGTTTGGTGTAGGTTTTTACTCGGTTTTTATGGTAGCGGAAAATGTCGTTATCAAAACAAAGTCGTTCAAAAAAGATGAGCCCGCTGTTCTGTGGAAATCCGACGGAACAGGGGAGTACGAGATTTCTGAATTAAATGAAGATAAAAAACGCGGAACAACAATCGAAATTCATTTAAAAGATGATGCAAAAGATTTTGCAGAGAAATACAAAATTGAATCGACAGTCAAAAAGCACTCACGGTTTATCAGTTTCCCGATTTTTGTTAAAGATGAAAAAATTAATACAATTGCTGCAATCTGGAGAGAACCGAAATCTAATTTGAAGAAAGAGCAGTACGATGAGTTTTATAAATCACTGAGCTATGATTCGGAAGAACCATTTGAAACAATTCATGTTGCAGTTGATGCGCCGATCCAGTTTAATAGTTTGATGTTCATTCCGAAAAAGAGCTATGAATTCTGGAGATTCGGCAGGGAAGACTACGGACTGGATTTATATGTTCGAAGAGTTTTGATTCAGCATAAAAATAAAGACTTGCTTCCCGAGTTTTTAAGTTTTGTAACCGGCGTAGTCGATTCCGAAGATTTACCGTTGAACATCTCGCGCGAAACTTTGCAGGAAAATATAATCTTCACAAAAATTGCAAATAGTGTTACTTCACAGGTTTTAAATCATCTGCAGAAAATTGCAAAAGATTCTCCCGAGCGATATGCTGAATTCTGGAAAGAGCACGGTAAAGTTTTCAAGCTCGGCTATATGGATTTTACAAACAGGGAAAAGTTCCTTTCGCTGCTGAGATTTAATTCTTCTGAAGCAAAATCCGTTGAAGAACTTGTTTCGCTGGAAGATTATGCAGGCAGAATGAAAAAAGACCAAAAGGAAATTTACTTTGCAATCGGACCGAGCCGTGACGCAATTTCTCTCGATCCGCATCTTGAAATATTCAAGAGCAAAGGTCTTGAAGTTCTCTATCTTTTTGATCCGGTTGATGAGTTTGTTATTAGCTCAATCGGGAAATTCAAAGATTATGATTTCAAATCGGTTGACACAGCCGATCTTAAAAAGCTTGATAAGCTTGAAAGTGTTGATAAAAAATCATCTGAACTTGAAGAGCTTTCAAAAGATGATCTTCTGCACTTTGACAGCCTGGTCGCAAAAATGAAAGATATTTTGGGCGACAGGGTAAAAGATGTAAAAGAATCGAAGAGATTAACCGGCAGTCCTTCTTGTCTTGTAAGTGATGAAGAAGGAATTTCAGCCTCGATGCAGAAGATTTTGAAAATGACAAACCAAAGCTTTGGCGATCAGAAGAAAATATTTGAAATAAATAAAGATCATAAACTGGTTAGGAACCTGTTGAAAGTTTATAAAAAATCAGAGGGGGATGATTACATTAAAAATGTAACGGAACAATTATACGAATCTGCTTTACTGCTGGAAGGTAATCTTGATGATCCGCATAAATTAATAAATAGATTGAATAAGATGCTTGAAGAATCCAGCGACTGGTATGTTAAGGTGAAGGAGTATTAAATAATACTTGTCATTTCGAAGGAGTGAAACGACTGAGAAATCCTAAAACAAAATACGCAAGATTTCTCGCTTCGCTCGAAATGACAAATGCGGGGAATTTCTCGATCTTTCTGGATCGAAATAACAGGACACAAAGGAAGTGAATAAATAAAATGACATTTAATTTTAATAAACTAACGGTAAAAGCTCAGGAAGCATTTCAATCTGCAATTGAGATTGCACAGAATTATAACAACCAAATAATCGAGCCGGAACATCTGCTCGCTTCGCTTATACAGGAAAACGGCGGACTTGCCGACACAATTATGAAAAAAGCCGGCGGCAATACTAATTCAATAAAGTTGAAAGCAAATGAAATGCTCGAGACACTGTCGAAAGTTTCAGGTGCAGGAGTAGGTAACCAGCAGATGTCGCAGAATACTGCAAAACTTCTTGACACAGCCGCAGATGAAGCTAAAAAGTTACAGGATGAGTACGTCTCAACCGAACACCTTTTAATTGCATTAAGTGAAGACAAAGGAAAAGCCGGACAGCTTCTCCGCGATAACGGTATTTCAAGAAATGCAGTTCTTACGGCATTGAAAGAAGTAAGAGGAACACAAAAAGTAACTTCTCAAAATCCTGAAGACACTTATCAATCACTAAAAAAATACGGAAGAGATTTAAATGAAATGGCACGCATCGGGAAGCTTGACCCGGTGATTGGAAGAGATGAAGAGATACGAAGAGTCTTGCAGGTTTTATCGAGAAGAACAAAAAATAATCCTGTATTAATTGGAGAGCCGGGAGTAGGGAAAACCGCAATCGCTGAAGGTATCGCACACCGAATTGTTTCCGGTGACGTTCCTGAAACTTTAAAGACAAAAAGAATTGTTGCGCTCGATATGGGTGCGCTTGTTGCCGGAACTCAGTTTCGCGGACAGTTTGAAGAGAGAATGAAAGCCGTTGTTAAAGAAGTAACCGAATCAAATGGCGAAATAATATTATTTATTGATGAGCTTCACTTAGTTGTTGGCGCTGGTTCAACTCAGGGTTCAATGGATGCCGCAAACATTTTAAAGCCTGCACTTGCAAGAGGCGAGCTTCACACTATTGGCGCTACAACACTTGATGAATACAGAAAATACATTGAAAAAGATGCTGCGCTCGAAAGAAGATTCCAGCCTGTGCTCGTGAGTGAACCTTCCGAAGAAGATACCATTTCTATTTTAAGAGGATTGAAGGAACGCTATGAAGTTCATCACGGAGTGAGAATAACCGACGGTGCAATTGTGGCTGCATCTCAACTTTCGGAAAGATACATCACCGATCGATTTCTTCCCGATAAAGCAATCGATCTTATCGACGAAGCGGCTTCAAAACTAAGGATTGAAATTGATTCAATGCCGGAAGAGCTGGATGCACTTGAACGAAAAGTTAAGCAGCTTGAAATTGAACGCGAAGCTTTGAAGCGTGAAAAAGATGATGCTTCCAAAAAACGACTTGATGAATTGAAAAAAGAATTGAGTGATTTAAATGAGCAAAGAACAGTATTAAAAGGACACTGGAATCTTGAAAAAGAAAGAATCCAGAAAATTCGCTCGATGAAAAGTGAAATTGAAAATGCAAAAACTCTCGCAGAAAAATACGAAAGGGAAGGGAACCTTGGCAAGGTTGCAGAGCTCCGTTATGGAAAAATATCGGAGCTTGAAAAGTATTTGAAAGTTGAAACGCAGGAGCTTGCAAAAATTCAAAAAGATAAAAAAATGCTTAAGGAAGAAGTTGATGCGGAAGATATTGCAGAAGTAGTTGCAAAGTGGACCGGCATTCCTGTAAGCAGGATGCTGGAAAGTGAAAGAAGCAAGCTGCTCAGACTCGAGGACGAACTTCACAAAAGAGTTATCGGACAGGATGAAGCTGTTTCCGCAGTTGCAAATGCAATCCGCAGAGCACGGACAGGTATGCAGGATGCCGATAGACCGGTAGGTTCGTTTATATTTCTAGGAACTACTGGCGTTGGCAAAACCGAACTTGCACGTGCACTCGCAGAATTTTTATTCGATGACGAGCACGCATTGATACGGATTGATATGAGTGAGTATATGGAAAAGTTTTCTGTTTCGCGGCTGATCGGTGCACCGCCGGGATACGTTGGTTATGAAGAAGGCGGACAGCTTACCGAATCCGTGCGCAGGAGACCTTACTCGGTTGTGCTTCTTGATGAAATTGAAAAAGCTCATCTGGATGTTTTCAATGTTCTGCTGCAGGTTCTGGATGATGGAAGACTTACAGACAACCAGGGACGAACTGTTAACTTTAAGAATACTATAATTATAATGACTTCAAACATCGGTTCGCATTTGCTGCAGGAAAGTTTGTTCAGTGTTGATGATGCGCAGATTGAAATTGTAATGGGCAAGCTTCGTGAACAGCTTGGCGATCTGCTCAGGCAAAGCATACGACCGGAATTCCTGAACAGGATTGACGAGATTGTTCTCTTCAAGCCGTTAACTCATAAAGAAATACGGCAGATTGTTGAGATACAGCTGAACCGCGTAGCCCAAATGCTGAAGTCAAGAGATATTAAATTAATTATTGGTGATGAAACAAAAGACTGGCTTGTGAACATTGGTTACGATGTAACTTTTGGTGCAAGACCTTTGAAACGCACAATACAAAAGTACGTTGCAAACCCTCTTGCACAGGAACTGCTTGCAGGTAACTTCGGCGATGGTGATACGATTAAAATTACCGTTGGTGAAAAGGGAAAACTGAAGTTTAATAAATAAATCAGAAAGTCCTTCGGCGAGTCAATCGGACTCCACGAGGGATTTTCACAAAGGGATTCCTATGGAAAGGGATGGGTTCTCCTCACATTTTCTTATTCCTTTAAAACTTTGTAATTTGAAACCGTCTTAGACTAATTCCGGAAAAGTTACTTCATAGAAACATCAATCGAATAAAAAAATATTAATATGAAAAAGATGATTTACTTTATCGCAATTCTCTTTTTTACATTTGCTACAAACTTAAAACCGCAATGGATGCAGCAAACATTACCGGGTGTGCCGGGTGATATGCACGTAATGTTGAGTATTGATTTTAACAACCCTGATCACGGAATAACTGGCGGCTTTTATGGTTATGTTGCCACACAACAGTTTTACGGTTCTGTTTATTATACGAACAACGGCGGGGACACCTGGCTTGAATCATCAATACCTGACTCAATGAGAATATTGGAAAAAGTTCAGATGTTCAACGATTCACTAGCTTATGGTACAGGGGCATATAATAAATCCGTCACCTGGACAACAACAAATACACAGCATCCTCTCCCGGATAAACCTGACATTCAAAATAACCCTGAAGATTTTGTGAACGAATCTTTGCGTCAGGGAGAATTCACAGGCTACTTTATTGAAACAACTGACGGAGGATTATCGTGGCACCCGAAAGGTTCATTTGATGATACTGTCCATGCTTTGGTCGGAATGTCTTTTATTGACCATCAGACAGGTTGCGTTACTGGCATTTCTCCCACAGGCAACAGTTACTGCATATTAAAAACAACAGACGGGGGAAACAACTGGTATTACGTTTACCCGTTCACTTTGAACCTGCTGATAAATGACATTGATTTTATTGATAATCAAACCGGTATTGCTGTAGGTGAAGATTCCGGGAATGGAATAGTTCTGAGAACAACTGATGCAGGTGAAACCTGGGTAAAAAGTTTTGTCGGCGGCACCTACTCTGTTTCCCGTGTTACCTGTGTTGATTTAAATAATATTTTAATTGAGGGATTTACTCTTTCCGATAATGCATTTATTTATAAATCGACTGACCTGGGAATAAGCTGGAATGAATTGCACACATACACGGTCCAGCACATAATTGCGGGAATGGAAGCTCTCCGTGACTCCGGGGTTGTACTGGTTTACGGTTTTCATCAGCCGATTATTGATAATACTCCTTTCATTGAAATTTCCCTGGATGGCGGGAACAACTGGGATTACACTCTGCACCCCAAGCTTTTTAATTACATTTTCAGGGATGCAAAGCTAGTGAACAAATCGAGATGGTACATACCGGGATCGTATCTCATTCAAACCGGGCTTGTTTTATTTACCGATAATTCCGGTGGTATGGTTACAAATATTAATGATATAAATATCCCTGCTAATACATTTATGCTTGATCAGAATTATCCCAATCCTTTTAATCCAAAAACAATAATAAAATACTCTATCCCTCAATCATCAGAAGTTCAGATAAGGGTTTATGATATACTGGGTAATGAAATCGAAACATTGTTAAATGAAGAAAAGTCTGCCGGAATATACCAAATTGAATTTGATGGGAGTAAGCTTCAAAGCGGTGTTTACTTTTACAGCATCTTTACAGGTAAAAATACAGAAACAAAAAAGATGGTTCTGATGAAATAAGGAAGCATTAATATCCAGGGGCACTAAGTGCCCCTTTTTAGTTTACCCGCACGCATAAAAAAGATTCCCACTTACGTTGAAGCTTCGGTGGACAGGCAGTCACTTTGTTCTTTCGAAACGACAATGGTATTCTTCGCTTTGCGTTAAGCTATTTTTTACAACCTTACATTATTTTAAGTTTGTATAAATGTTTTCATTACTGCGAACACATATCGAAAAAAGAGTCCATCTTACAGATGAAGAGTTTAATATCTGTACGAAGTATTTTGTTTCTAAGAAGTTGAAAAAACACCAATTCCTTTTAAACGAAGGTGATGTATGCAGATATGTTGGATTTGTAAACTCAGGCTGTCTGCGGGAATATGAAATTGATAGCAAGGGAACAGAGCACATACTTCAATTCGCGATTGAAGACTGGTGGGTTTCTGATTTAAATAGTTTCCTTTCCGGTTTACCATCAAATTACAATATCGATGCTCTTGAGGATTCCGAAGTTCTTTTGCTTGAAAGATCTGCAAGAGAAGGATTGCTCGATAACTGTCCGAAAATGGAGCGCTTCTTTCGCCTTCTAATTGAGGCTAATCATATAGCCACGCAACAAAGAATTGCTGATTCACTTAGTGCTTCGGCAGAAGAAAGATACCTTAAATTTATTAAAACTTATCCGAAACTTTTAGAACAGGTACCGCAAAATCATATTGCATCATATCTCGGTATTACCCCGCAATCTTTAAGCAGAATAAGAAAAGAGCTTTCACAAAAGTAATTGCTTGTTTAAAGTCATTCTGTACGCCGCAGCGAATTATTTCGGAATCTCGATACTTAAAACAGATGCTGAAACGAGTTCAGCATTACATAGCGTTTCTATTGATTACCCTATGGTAACTTTTTATTTACCCTATGTGAATGCACAAGAGGGTCCTTTCAAGTTATGTTTGAGTAGTAATTAAACAAAATAATATCAGACAAAAATAAAGGAACAAGACAATGACAACATGGAAAATTGACCCAACACATTCTGAAGTAAATTTTAAAGTAAAACACCTTGTGGTTTCAACTGTAAGAGGTAACTTTGATAAATTTGATGCATCCATAGAAACAAATAAAGAAGACTTTAGTGATGCAGTGATTAAATTCGAAACAGAGACAAACAGCATCAATACCAGAAATAATGATCGTGATGCTCACTTAAAATCACCTGACTTCTTTGATGCTGAGAATTTTGATAAGATCTCTTTCACATCTACTTCTGTGAAGAAAATATCTGATCACGAACTTAAGGTAAAAGGTAACCTTACGATACGTAATATAACAAAAGAAATTACTCTTGATGTTATCTATAATGGAATTGTTGAAGGACTGGGCAGAAGCGAAGTTGCAGGTTTTGAAATTTCCGCAAAAATTAATCGTTTCGATTTTGGTTTGAAGTGGAATGCATTAACCGAAGCCGGCGGTGTTGTTGTAGGCAATGAAGTTAAAATTGAAATCCTTGCTGAATTCAACAAAGTTCAGGCGGCATCACAGGCTGCATAAATAAAATGTTGATTTCAATTTTTATTATTGTACATTCTATTAAATGGAAATTGTTTAACTATCGTTTTAAAAAGGTGAAATTATGAAAGTGTTAGAAAACAAAGTTGCAATAGTCACAGGAGCTGGTTCCGGAATTGGAAGAGCAACAGCAATACTTTACGCTACGGAAGGTGCTAAAGTTGTTGTCTCCGATATTGATGAAAAGGGTGGAAATGAAACCGTCTCTGAAATAAAATCAAAAGAAGGCGACGCGATTTTTATAAAAGCTGACTCTTCTAAACCGGAAGAGAATAAGCAGCTTGTTGATCAGACAGTCAAACATTATGGTAGGTTGCACATTGCAGTCAATAATGCCGGCATCGGCGGACCAAGCGCTCCGGTTGGTGAATATCCTGTTGATGGATGGGATAAAGTTATTGCAATTAACTTATCAGGCGTATTTTATGGAATGCGGTATCAAATTCCCGCAATGTTAAAAAGTGGAGAAGGAAGTATTATTAATATGGCTTCTATTCTTGGATCAGTGGGCTTTGCAAATTCATCAGCATACGTTGCTGCAAAACATGGTGTTGTTGGTTTAACAAAAAATGCTGCAGTTGAATATGCAACAAAAAATGTACGGGTAAATTCAATTGGTCCCGGTTTTATTTCAACTCCGATGCTTGATAAAAACCTGGATAAGGAAACCTTAAAATTCTTAGAGACCAAACATCCCATAGGTCGTTTGGGTAAATCAGAAGAAGTTGCAGAACTGGCTTTATGGCTGGCTTCTTCAAAATCTTCTTTTGTGACAGGATCTTATTATACTGTTGATGGCGGATATACTGCTGTATAAATAATATGAAACAACGTCATGACTTTTAATGAAACTAAATGAATTAAATAAAATAACAGAACCATTTAACAGCACGGAGAAAATGCCCGTGCTGTTTCTTGGACACGGAAGCCCGATGAATGCGATTGAGGAAAATGAATTTGTGCAAGGCTTTAGAAAAATCGGGAAAGAAATTCCAAAACCAAATGCTGTTTTAGTTGTATCTGCTCACTGGGAAACTAAAGGAACTTTTGTTACCGCGATGGAGAAGCCCCAAACCATTCACGACTTCGGAGGGTTTCCGAAAGAGTTGTACGAAGTTCAATATCCTGCCCCGGGAAGTCCCGAACTTGCAAAGCAAACAAAAAGTATAATTAAAAAAACTGAAGTGGGACTGGACTTAAATTGGGGACTTGATCACGGGGCGTGGTCTGTTGTAAAACATCTTTACCCTGATGCCGATGTTCCTGTAATTGAACTGAGTCTTGATTATACTCAATCACCGCATTACCATTATGAATTAGCAAGGGAGCATGGCTCATTACGTAAAAAAGGTGTGCTTATAATCGGCAGCGGAAATATGGTTCACAATCTTCGTATGGTTGACTGGACAAGATTGAACGAAGTAAACTATAGTTACGACTGGGCGCAAGTGAAGTAAGTGAAAAGATGAAAAAATTTATTCTGTCCGGCGATCACAAGCAGCTCATTAATTATCAATCACAGGGAAAGGAAATTAATCTGGCTGTTCCAACACCTGAACATTATCTGCCATTGATCTATGCTCTAGCTTTGAAAGAAGAGAATGAAGAAGTAAGTTTGTTCAATGATAAAGCTGTGGGCGGCTCACTGACAATGATGTCAGTTAAAATTGGGAAGCATTAAAAAATCAAACTTGATTATTAATTAAGTTTAAAGGAGATATAAATGGAACGCAAAGAATATCCTAACGGCGAGATAACAATAGTTTGGCAGCCGAAATTGTGTCAGCATTCAGGTATATGTGTAAAAACTCTGCCGAAAGTTTATAATACAAAAGTGCATCCGTGGATTAAACCTGAAAATGCAACAACAGAAGAACTTATCAGCCAGGTAGCTAAATGTCCTTCCGGCGCACTCAGCATAAAAGAAAAGTAATATGATCGAAATAAAACAAATTGATTCCGGCACAAAAGGTTACTTTGGTGCATTTGATGATGATAAAGAAGCTGGCAGAATGAGTTATACATTTGCTGGTGAAACCAGGATGATACTTGATCATACAGAAGTAGATGATGCTTACCGTGGACAAAACATCGGTAAAAAAATTTTAATGGAAGTGGTTAAATATGCGCGTGAAAATAAAATCAAAATAATTCCGTTGTGTCCGTTTGCAAAATCTGTTTTTGATAAGATGGAAAAAATAAGAGATGTTTTGTCCTGAGTAATTTATAATGACAATTCCAAAATAGAAAAAGATGAACAATGAAAAAACGTATGCTAGGAAAAAGTAATCTGGAGGTATCTGCAATCGGGCTTGGCTGTATGGGAATGACATTTGCCTTCCCACCATTTCCTGAAAAAAAGGAAATGATTTCATTAATTCGTAATGCTGTTGAGCGCGGAGTAACGTTTTTTGATACTGCAGAAGTCTATGGTCCCTTCACAAATGAAGAACTTGTCGGTGAAGCACTTAAACCTTTACGCGATCAGGTGGTTATTGCAACCAAGTTCGGATTAAAACCTGCCTCTGAAAAAGAAACAAACTCACGCTGGACTGAACTGGACAGCCGTCCGGAACATATCAGAAAAGTTGTTGAAGGTTCCCTTAAGAGATTAAAGACTGATGTCATTGATCTGTTGTACCAGCATCGAGTTGATCCGAAAGTACTGATAGAAGATGTGGCTGGAACCGTAAAAGATTTAATAAAGGAAGGAAAAGTAAAACACTTCGGGCTTTCCGAAGCCGGAGTACAAACAATTCGCCGCGCAAATTCAGTACAGCCTGTTACCGCATTGCAAAGTGAATACTCGCTTTGGTGGAGAGAACCTGAAAAAGAAATATTACCAACTCTCGAAGAACTCGGCATCGGATTCGTTCCGTTCAGTCCCTTGGGAAGAGGATTTCTTACAGGAAAAATAAATGAGAACACAAAGTTTGAAAGCACCGATTTCCGAAGTACTCTTCCTCGATTTACGCCTGAAGCACTTAAAGCGAACCAGGCATTGGTTGATTTGATTGCTAAAGTTGCAAAACAGAAAAACACAACACCAGCACAAATAGCTCTTGCGTGGATTCTTGCACAAAAACCGTGGATCGTTCCAATTCCGGGAACAACAAAACTTAACAGGCTTGAAGAAAACATTGGTGCCGTATCAATTGAACTTACAGAGGATGACTTACGTGATATCGATGATGCTGCCTCGAAAATTAAAATAGAAGGTGAGCGTTATCCGCAAAACTTGCAGCAAGCAGTTAATCGATAATGAAATGATACAATAATAAATTGTAATACCGATGTTTCCCCCTGAACTTACCTGCCCGCCTATGGAGGGTTTCAGGATCTTTTCTGTTTGGGGAAACAACACTATAAATATTATTTAACCGCAGGAGAAAACTTCTGCGGTTTTTTTGTTTTAAACCGTTGTTTTCTTTGGGAAGAATTGGGAAATTCATCACAGAAAATTAATATCCTTTATCACCCGTTTGCTCTGGTTGGTTTAGTTATAATATCATTATGCAGGTAAGGAGTTCGGTTGATAACGACATTTGTTTTATTTCAGGAAGGAGAAAAAAATGAATGTAAAAATTAGTAGGCTGTCATCGACGCTCAACCTGGTAAATTTCGTAAATATGACTGTGCTGATTATAACTTTAATTACTTTCAACACTGTGTATTCCAGTATGGCGGTGGCACAGACAGATAGTGATTCTGCTGCAGTATTCACACGGATCGAAGAGTATCAACGTACATTTAACACCCATAACCCTGAAACTCTTGCGGCATTCTTCACTGAAGATGCCGATTTCGTAATGTTCAATTTGCCCAGGTTACAAGGAAGGGAAGCCATCGAAAACTGGTGGCGGGCTTATTGGCAGAGTTCTTTCAATAAGCAGGAACCGGGACGAAGGGGGACGTTCGTTCTGAATTCAGTCAGATTTATAGCTGAAGATGTTGCGGTAGTCAACGTCGAGACAACAACCGGGGGACAAGACACACTGGGAATAAAACTTCATACTAGGAAAGCACGCGGTACGTGGGTAATGCTTAAGCAGAATGGCAACTGGCTCATCACCGCAATGCTTGGATTGCCAACCAAAGAGGATCAAATTATCCGAAACATTGATAAACCTGAAATGGAGGTTGAAGGAACTTTTCAACCAGTTGGCCCACCTTTAGGGACACCGGTAAGGAATGAAATTGGGAAAGTCTGCATTGTGGAAATAAAACAACCTTATAATATTACCGGAACATTAACAGGAAAACTTGAAATAGATTTCCGTATTCTGGTTTATGGTCCTTGCGGTGAACCTCCCGGAACTTACAAGGAAGAATGGATAGGTTTTGGATCATTCAACGGAACTGTTGACGGCTCACCAGCGTCCGGAAAGCTTACTTACACAGCAGATGTTAAAGCCGGTGGTGATGTTGAAGGAAAAATAATATTCGGACAGGGGATTGATGGAGAACTCATTGTGAAAGGCAACTTCAAAGATGGGAAGCTTTCTTACAACGGAGAAGTAAATGAACACCAAGAGAAGGATTAAACACTCACCGTTGTTTTCTTTGGAAAGAAATGGGAACTTAGTTGAACAAATCTTTCACTTATAGTCCCCTCCTTGGAGGGGATTTAGGGGTGGGTCAACTTCTCATTTGCATCAATCCATTCCTCTATCTTCTCAAGCACTTTATCCAGTTTATATATAATATCCAAATCATCAAACCTGAGAACGGTAACACCAAGTTCATTAAGTCTCTTATCTTTCTTTTTGTCTTTATCAGTGTTTCCATAGTGACTTTCACCATCAATCTCAATTGCCAGCATAAGATCCTTGCAATAGAAATCCACAATATAATTGTCTATTGGTTTCTGCCGGTCAATGTCATAACCACGAAGTTGTTTTTTCTTCATATAATTCCATAGCTGAACTTCTGTATAAGTACTGTTATTCCTGAGTTTCCTAGCGTATTCTTTTAGCTTTGGATTATATGGAATGATTTTCCTTCTCTTCATTTGTCAGTAACATAATAATTTTTTTCTTTACAATCTATCCGACCCACCCCTCGCCCCTCCCAAGAGGGGATAGCACGATTTTTAAATCTCCCCGTTGTTTTCTTTGGGAAGAATTGGGAAGTTTGGATGAAAAAATATGAACAATCCGCAATTCCTCGGATTAACAATTGGTTAAAAGATAACATATGAATGATAGTATTGCCCTGGCACTAAAATTTATTTTCCTTTTAGGTTTTACAATTCACAATATTGAAGAATCTGTCTGGCTGCCTGAATGGTCGAAGCACGCAAAAAAATTCCATCAACCCGTTGAGAGAAACCAATTTATATTTGCAGTTATAGTTGTTACTATTATTGGTTATCTTGTTACGGTTGCCGAAATAATTGACAACACTAATGGTAGTGCTTTTAGTTATATATATCTTGGCTTTATAGGAATGATGGGCTTAAACACCATAATTCCTCACTTAGCCGCAACTATTTTATTAAAAAAATACGCACCCGGATTGATAACAGCACTTTTATTAAACCTGCCTTTATCAATAATAATTATTTCGCGGTATATAGATGCGGGAATTAATGTTTATTATTTGATAATAGCTATTCTGGCTTTTACAGTTATTATACTTTCATTATTAAAACCCTTGTTCAAACTTGGGCATAAATTGATTAGATATTAACCCGGATTAATGATATCACAATGAATAACATACAAAACCCGGCTTCGATAATTGGTGTTCAAAAGTTTTGTAATTATTCGCAAAAAGTTACAGAATCAACTTTAATTTTTATTTAGTTATAAGGAACCTATTATGATAGAAAAAACAATTATAAGTAATCCTCACGAGGAGAATATAAGAAGCTGGGTGAAAATTGGAATAGTTGCAGGTATTGTCGCTTGCTGTGTTTATCCTGTCCTGATATTAGTCGCTGTCCCTCGAATACCTCAATTAATTTTAGGTGGAAGTTTTGGTCCCGCTCTCGCAATAGCGAGTATATCACTTGCTCATATTCTGTTGACTCGTCGTAATTCACCCACGATTAAGCTGGCAGCTATTCTTAACTCATTAGCCGGTGCTTTGGTTACTGCTATGATAATTGTCCAGCTGGCTATCAATTACTCAACAGCTCCTTCAGGTGATGAACAATTAAATTCAATAGTGAGACAACGAATCTGGGATGTAGTCCTTGGACTTGACGTTGCGTTCGATATTTTTATTGGGCTTGGAACATTATTTTTTGCTATTAACTTAATCCGCGATTCACGTTTTGGAAGAATTATCGGCTGGACAGGAATTTTTGTCGCGATTGTTCCCCTGCTTGGAGCTAACATATACTATTTCCCCGATCCGCCTTACGTTCATGGTTTTCCACACGTTGGAATGTTTACAGGATTGTGGTATTTAGGTGTAGTTATTTTGTTGATACGGGCAGCACTAAAAGGTTCAATTGATTCCCGAGCAATAGACTAAAAATGTACAACCTACAAAACCTCTGCTTCGATAATTGGTTTAAGGATGAAGTTGATTTAGCTAAAACCCACGACTTCCTTATTGTAAGACTAATAAGCGTAAACAAAAACAGTTAAGATATCTGCCATGGTACCATTGTGTTTGCCCTGAAAATAAAATTAACTTAAGACGAGAAATTATTATTCTATTATTTAATAATACTACATTATGAGAATTGTTTATTATGACGAATCCGGGGACGACGGATTTCCGGTTTATTCCTCTCCATTATTTTGTTTAACAGCAACATATATGCATTATTTAAGTTGGAAAGAAAATTATGAAGCCGTTTTGGATTTTAGAAGAAGATTAAAAAATGAATTCAATTTCCCGGTTAAAATCGAATTTCACACCAAGTATTTTTTGCTAGATAAAAATCCCTACAAAGATTTAAAAATTAGCAATGATGATAAAAAAGAAATCATTTCCTTTTTTTGTCAATTAATTTCAAGGTTAGATCTCAAGATTATTAACACTGTAATAGTTAAAGAAAGATTAAGTAATCCCAAATTTGAAGTGCTTGATACGGCTCTAACATATTCAATTCAAAGAATTGATAATGATCTTGAAACAAGCTCAAATCCAAATGATAGATTTATGATAATAACTGATCCCGGTCGTGTCGGGAAAATGATGAAAACAACAAGAAAAATTCAAAGAATTAATTTCATTCCTTCAAAATACTCGACTTCGCATTATAGAAAAGAAATTAAATACCTGATAGAGGATCCATTACCAAAAGACTCAAAACAATCGTATTTCATTCAAATATCAGATTTAATCTCATACTTAGTTACTCTTTATACGATTAAAAACTTTGATCTGGGAGAATTGCCAAATCGCTTAAAAGATTTTACTGAGTTTTCAGAGATAAGAAGTTGGCTGGATATTTTGATACCAGTTTTTAATCTGAAAGCTACCAGAAGCAATGAATATGGAATTGTTTATCATCCGAAATAAAAAAGGCGACCTGAACAGATCGCCTTAAATTCTAACACCACCTACGATGCATTCGCATTTTCAGTGGTTCACTACAAACATAAGGGTTGTTGGTTAAGTATGCAAGTGAAATATTACGTATTCAATTAGTTTGTTAGAGCTTTAACGCGAAAAATCAATTAAAAAATGTTCTAATCGAAAATTTTTTATGAACAACCTACAAAACCTCGGCTTCAAAAACTGGTTTCAAGATAAAGTTGATTTATCTAAAACTGATTTCAACATTGTAAGAGTAATAAGCGTAAACAAGAACAGCTTTGTTGTTTCCAACGGCGTAAAAGATATTTATGCAGAGCTGACAGGAAAGTTTTTATTTAATTCTGAGGACTCGTTCGATCTGCCCGCTGTCGGCGATTTTGTTTATGCTCAGCTCTTCGATGATGATGAGCTTGCAATTATTCACGACGTCCTTCCACGTAAATCATTACTGAAAAGAAAAGCTTCCGGCAAAAAAGTTGATTACCAGCTTATTGCTGCAAACATAGATACTGCAATCATTATGCAGTCGCTGGATTCCAATTTTAATTTAAGAAGACTCGAACGCTACCTGGTAATGATAAACGAAGGCAAAATAACTCCGGCAATATTCTTAAGTAAAAGCGATCTTATCAGTGTAGAAGAAATTGAGCAAAAGAAAAATGACATTCGCAAAATCCTGCCTGATGTTACGATTGCTTCTTTCAGCAACAACAACCAAAGTGATATAGAAAATATTAAAACCCTTTTTGAACCATTTAAGACTTACTGTTTGCTTGGTTCATCGGGAGTTGGCAAAACAACTTTGCTTAATAATCTAATTCATCAGGACCTCTACAAAACTCAGCCGATAAGAGAAAAAGACGGAAGAGGAAAACACACTACTACTCGCCGCGAACTTATCGTTCTGCAAAACGGTGCAATAATAATTGACAACCCGGGAATGAGAGAGCTCGGCGTTATCTCAAATGAGTTGGGACTTGGTGATACGTTCAATGAAATTGATGAACTTGCAGATCAATGTAAATACAAAGACTGCACTCACACTGTCGAAGCCGGCTGTGCAGTTCTGGAAGCGGTGGCAAAGGGGAAAATATCTGAAGAGCGTTATAACAATTACATTAAGATTTATAAAGAGTCGCAGTACAATGAAATGTCTTATGTTGAAAAGAGAAAGAAGGATAAAAAGTGGGGCAAGTTCTTTCATTCAGCTATGAAAGATGTGAAGAAATTTAAAGGGAGATAATATTCCAGGAACGTCAAGCGAACCCATCCAACTTAAGTCGTATTGTGATGAATGGAATATTCTCTGCCACAGTGTAATTGTTTCAGTCGTGAAAATAGTATGAACAAAATTAAAGGTCTTCTCAAACTTATACGTTTCGAACTTCCCTTTTCTGCTGGAGTGTGTGTTGTGATGGGGCAGATGTTAGCGCTTGGAGAATTTACCTCTGTTGTTGTTACAATTTTGGGTTTTGTTTCTGTGTTTTTAATTTCCGCATCAATATTAGTAATGAATGATTATTTCGATGTAGAGACAGATAAAATAAATTCACCACTTCGTCCAATCCCCTCAAAACTCGTAACAGCAAATGAAGCTTTAAACTTTTCACTGCTTCTTTTATTCACAGGAACTCTACTCGCTTATTTAATCAACATTACCGTGCTTTTCATTTCAATTGTTTTGGCGGCAATTGGATTTCTTTACAACCGTTATTTCAAAAAGAGTGGCTTGCCTGGAAATCTGATGGTTAGCTTTTCTGTTGGTATGACTTTCATTTACGGCGGTGCAAGTGTGGGATTGCCATTTCACAAAATAGTTCTGTTCTTTGGGTTGATAGCTGCGTTAATAGATCTTGGAGAAGAGATCGCTGCCGATGCAATGGATATTAAAGGCGACAAGCTTATAAATTCTAATTCATTGGCAATAAAGTTTGGTAAATCAACTGCAATCAAAACAAGTGTAATCATTTTCTTTTTTGTTATCCTGTTGTCATTTATTCCATTTATAATCAATTGGTTTGCAATTATTTACCTGGCGCCCATTGGAATAATGGATATAGCCATCGCTTTCCCGGCGTTGATGTTATTGAAATCCAAAAATGAAGAAGGAAGAAAATATATACGCCGGATTTATCTTGGATCGATAACAGGGATTATAATCTTTTTGATTATGAGGCTTTTAGGAATTTAAAACCAGATTACCTTTGCTATTATTTTTATTCTATCCCTTTATCCACCGGCATTAAAAAATTTTGAAAAGCGTACTCGCCGATCTTCTTTCCTGATTTGAATCCTTCTTCTAAATTAAACTCCTTAAAATGAATTATTGCCTCTTTTGAAAATTAATAGTTATATCTACTTAAACTTCATAATAGAAAAAATAATTTCGACTTTTATGGTTTTATTTATTTTGAATTAAAAACGGAACAATTTTTCAGTATTCTTTGTTTCTACTATAAATTAAAAAGAATATGAAAAACATTGATGTCTGTGATTTTCTATTCTCCATTTTAAATGATTATCCAAAATTAAGTCTGCAATTTTAATTTTTCCTCATCAACTAATTGAAAAGCATCCGGCATTATCAAAAGACAAAGCCGAATATCAGCAGAAGTAATTATTTAATGAAAATGAGCAACTTTTAAAAAGGCGAATGGTAAACAATCTGGGATGGATTATTCTGGAGATCTATGAATAAGCACAGAGAATTTTTTCTTTCAAATCCCAGACTCGGAATGCTGATTAAAACATTTGAAAAAATGTGGAAAAGGAAAAACAAAAACTCTTAACCGCTGCGGAAATTTATCTCCAAAAACTATAATTACTATATTTATAAACTCTCATAAATATTTTTAATTGAATGGAAAAACTTGTTACATCTGAAATAAAACTGGGTATTATTGCCGGAGGACAATTAGGGAAAATGCTAGTTCTGGCGGCAAGCAACTGGAATGTGAATACATATATTCTCGATAAAGATGAACATTGTCCTGCATCATCATCCTGCACTGTTTTCTTTAAAGGTGATCCTCTGAATTTTGATGATGTTTATGAGTTTGGGCATCTTGTTGATGTTCTTACTCTTGAACTTGAGAATGTAAACATAGAAGCATTGAAAAAATTAAAGCAAGAAGGGAAAAGGATTTTCCCTGATCCGGATAAACTTGCAATAATTCAGGATAAGGGATTACAAAAACAGTTTTTTGAAAAGTTAGGTGTTCCCTCTTCATCATTCAAATTCTACAATGACAAGCAGGAAATAATTAATTCAATTAATAGCAGAAAGCTTTCGTATCCGTTTGTTCAAAAGTTACGCAAAGGTGGTTACGATGGAAAAGGTGTTGCGATCATTCATTCAAAAGATGATTTAGAAATTCTTCTCGATGGTGCATCGGAAGTTGAAGAACATATTGACATAGACAAGGAAATTTCTGCTATAGTTGCAAGAAACGAACGAGGGGAAGTTAAATGTCATCCCACAGTAGAAATGGAATTTAATCCCAAAGCTAATCTTGTTGAAAAACTAATTTGTCCATCCACCTTACCTTCTGAAATTGAAAAAGAAGCCGGAGACATGGCAATAAAAATCATTACCGGGCTTAATCTTTATGGACTGCTTGCAGTTGAAATGTTTGTTGATAAGAATAGTAAAATCTGGATTAATGAAATTGCACCGCGCACACACAACAGTGGTCATCATACAATCGAGAGTGCAATAACATCACAGTTTGAACAACAGCTTAGAGCAATTTTTAATTTACCTCTTGGAAGTACACATCTAAAATTACCCGCTGTTATGATAAATCTTTTGGGCGAACCAGGTTTCGAAGGAAAAGTGAAATATGAAGGTCTCACCGAGTGTTTGGCAATCGAAGGAGTTAAAATTCATCTTTATGGAAAAAAGATTACAAAGCCATACAGGAAAATGGGGCACGTAACTGTTTTGGCATCAACAATAGATGAGGCAAAAAGTAAAGCAGATTTTGTTAAACAAAAAATGAAGGTTGTGTCATGGAAAAACCATTAGTCAGCATAATAATGGGTTCTGATTCAGACTTAAATGTTATGCAGGAAGCAGGGAAAATATTAAAGGAGTTTAAAGTTCCGTTTGAAATAACTATTGTGTCTGCACATCGAACACCAAAAAGATTATTTGAGTTTGCAGAGAAGGCACACGAAAGAGGAGTCCAAGTAGTAATTGCAGGCGCGGGCGGTGCTGCACACTTGCCGGGAATGGTTGCCGCTATTTCTCCACTGCCAGTGATCGGAGTCCCGATCAAGTCTTCCAACTCCCTTGATGGATGGGATTCAGTTCTTTCAATTTTGCAAATGCCGGGAGGTGTACCAGTTGCGACTGTTGCATTAAATAATGCAAAAAACGCGGGACTACTGGCTGTTCAAATTCTTTCTGTTAATGATAAAAAGCTCAGAAAGAAAATGATTTCTTATAAAGAGGAACTTAGTTCTAATGTGATGAAAAAGATAGATAATGTTGAAAAGAGCATTAAATAAAAACTGAAAATTTAAATTTTTTAAATCTCACTCGGTTCAACTACAGGATTTCTACAGCATATTCCATTTAGGATAAAAACTGACGAAGTTATTGTATTCTTTGGAATATTCCTCATCAAAGCATTTATGTTCCATGATAAAAAATCATTGGCCTTGAACTTTTTAAAAGCTTTGCTATGAGCTAAATAATTGCAGAAAATACTTATAGTTGGATTCTATTTTAGGAATCCGGGGAAAATTATGCTACAGATTCACATTGTTCTTTAAACTTAATTTTATCATTTATTTTTCTTTATGTTAACCGATTATTTTAATATTTTGAAGATACCCGGTTAGTATGGATTAAGGTTAAATGAATTATGACTGACGAATTATTAAATAAAGGACGCGCTGCATTATCCGTTGGCGAATGGGAAAAAGCCAAAGATTTTCTGGTCGATGCGCTGAATCAGGAAGAATCACCCGAAGTTTATGAAGAGCTCGGATGGGCTAACTGGTGGTTAAATGATGCGCAATCTGTTTTTGAATATCGTACGAAAGCTTATAATCTATCTTTAGAAAACGAAGACAAGCTTGGTGCGGCTCGAAATGCCTGCTGGCTTGGTGTAGATTATATAGAATTCAAAGGCGAGTTTGCTGTCGCAAGTGGGTGGTTCAAAAGAGCAGAGAATCTTCTTGAAGGATTGCCGTCTTCCACTGAATTATGCATGTTCAAGATTTTAAAAGCAAGATGGACCTTCCAGGTCGATAAAAATTCTGAACTTGCTTTTAAGCTGCTCGATGAAAGTTTACAGATGAGCAAGTCTCTTAAAAACATTGACGGTGAAATGCTCGCCGAAGCTTTAAAAGGATTCATACTTGTTGTTGAAGGAAATATTTCTGAAGGAATGCCGTTACTTGACGATGCAACTTTGCTCGCCGTTAATTCTGATCAAAGCGATATTAAATTCACAACCATAACCTGCTGTTACCTGATTGATGCCTGCGAAAGAATAAGAGATTATGAACGTGCAACACAATGGTGCGATAATGTTAAAGAACTCTGCAAGAAGTGGCGATATAAAGCAATGTTTGCAAACTGCAGAATGAAGCACGCAGGGTTATTAATATGGAAAGGGGATTGGAACGAAGCTGAAGAGGAACTCCTCTCGGCAGCTAATGAACTTCAGGAGTTCAGACCAATTCAGGTTAATGCCTGTACCGTACGTCTAGCAGATTTAAAACGAAGACAGGGAAAGTGGGCTGAAGCGGAAGAGTTATTGAACAAAGTAGAATCACATCCCCTTAAACAATTGTATTCGGCTTTTCTATTTTTTGATAAAGGAGAATACGAAAAGGCACTTGATCTTGCCGAAAGATATCTGCGAAGATTTTCCGAAATCGAGAAAGCTGAACGAACGGTCGTGTCAGAACTGCTTATAAGAATAAACCTCAAACTTGGAAAACTAGAAAAAGCAGAAAGTTTATTGAATGAATTGAAAGAGATATCAAAATCAATTAATACTTTGCCGATCAAAGCAGCCGTTCTAAGTGCAGAAGGAAACTTATATTCCGAACAAAAAAATTATGAGCAGGCTAGATACAATCTTGAAGATGCAATTGATATTTTTGAGAAAATAAAGCTGCCTTTTGAATCATCGAGAAACAGAATAAGTCTTGCAGAAGTCTTAATTAAACTTGAAAGGCCCGCCCAGGCTGAGGGAGAATTAAATTTAGCAATAACAAAATTTAAAGAGCTGGGGGCGGAAAAAGATTATGAAAAAGCGAAATTTATTTTGAAGAATTTATACAAAGATAATTTAATTGATTCAGCGAAAAACAAATATGAATTTACCGGGAGGGAATTGGAAATATTAAGACTTATTTCGGAAGGTAAGAACAACGAAGAAATAGCAGAAAAACTTTTTTTAAGCATCCGCACAGTTGAAAAACATCTTACTAATATCTACAGCAAATTAGGTGTTTCCGGAAAATCTGCCAGAGCATATGTGGCTTCATATGCAATAAAGCATAATTTGATTCTCACCTAGCGATCCATTGTCATTATGAGTCCTGAAGGGACGAAGAATCTTTAAACCTGTTCCAAAGATTCTTCATTCCGCTTTGCTTCATTCAGAATGACGATCCAGACTTCCTCGTCATTCTGAGCGATAGCGAAGAATCTCAACAAAGATTACGTGTTAAAACAACTTCAAATACGTAGTACCCCTGATTTATTACCTCTCTGCAAATATTAAGTTTTCGTCAGCAATTAGAATTATTAACAATAAGAAAGGAGAAAATGATGAGCACAGTTATTAACGAAAAAGAGAATTCTGTTATAGAGCAGAATAAGGAACTTCTTCGGAAAGCTGTTGAAGAAATCTGGAATGGGGGAAATTTTGATATTCTCGGGGATTTGGTAACAGAAGACTTTGTTATACATTTTCCCAGAGCCGGTGAAGATCTAAAAGGTCCGGAAGATGTTAAAAGATTTTATACAAATCTTAGAAATGCATTTCCGGATATTCATTTTAAAATTATAGATCAGATTGCTGAAGATGATAAAATTGTTACTCATTGGACTGCTACCGGTACACACAAAGGTGAATTTAAGGGTATTCCTGCAACCGGTAAAACAGTTATATTTACTGCAATGGATATTGATAAAATATCAGATGGAAAATTTGTCGAGTGCTGGACAAATGTTGATGAATTGGGATTAATGCAGCAGCTTGGTGTAGTTCCCAAACAATAATAGAAAAATAAATTATTAGAAGGATTTAAAATCAAATGAACAATAAATCGAATTTCGAAAAACACAAAGTAATTATTATCGGTGCCGGGCAGGCAGGATTGTCTGCCGGCTATTTCCTGAAAAAGAATAATATCGACTTTCTCATTCTTGATGCTAGTGAACGAGTAGGAGATTCCTGGCGTAACCGCTGGGATTCACTCCGACTTTTTACTCCGGCGAAATTTGATGGGCTTTCCGGTATGCCTTTCCCCTCTGATCCTAATTATTTCCCAACAAAGGATGAAATGGGAGATTATCTTGAAAACTATGCACAACATTTTAATCTGCCTGTAAAAAATAAAGTTAAGGTAGATGGACTTTCAAGAGAAGGAAACAGGTATTGTATTTCTGCAGGCGATCAACAATTTGTAGCTGAGCATGTTGTAATTGCAATGTCAAATTATCAGAATCCTAAAATTCCAAGCTTCGCTAAAGATATTAATCCGGAAATTGTACAAATTCATTCTTTCGATTACCGCGATCTATCTCAACTTCAGGAAGGTGCAGTGCTCGTTGTTGGTGCCGGTAACTCGGGTTCTGAACTAGCATTGGAAGCCGCGAGAAATAACCGCGAAGTCTGGCTTGCAGGGAGAGACACCGGGCACATACCCTTTAATATTGAAGGAACACTTGCAAAGTTAATTATGGTAAGATTGGTAATAAGATTTTTATTCCACAGAATTCTTACTACCGGTACACCAATAGGAAGAAAGGTCAGACCAAAAGTTACTTCCCAGGGCGGCCCTCTTATTAGGAATAAACCTAAAGATTTCGTCAATTATGGGATAAAGCGCACTCCAAAAATTGTGGCCGTGAAAGACGGACTTCCCGTTGATGAAAATCAGCAAGTGATTGATGTAAAAAATATAATCTGGTGCACAGGCTTTTATCCTGCTTTTTCATGGATTGATCTTCCCATCTTTAAAAACAGAGAACCAATGCAGGATCGTGGTGTAGTTAAAAATGAACCCGGATTATATTTTGTTGGGATGCATTTTCTTTATTCACTTTCTTCTGCAATGATACACGGGGCTGAAAGAGATGCTGAATATGTAGTGAATACAATTAAATCTCGTTTAAATTAAGATTACACACCCCTTCTGAACATTATCAGTTAAGATTTGATTTACTACTCCGGATTACGTATTTTTGTTATGAGCATATGCTCATAATTATTAATAAGACGTGCAACAAATGCCAAGACCAAGAAAACATCGAAGAATCTGCTGTAATCCTTCGGCTTATTATTTCAAACCGCGGGGAATACCGATGAACGAATTACAAGAGATTATCCTTGATCACGACGAACTTGAGTCTCTGCGTCTTGCTGATTTACTTGCTTACACTCACGAAAAGGCAGCAAAGGAAATGAAAATTTCGCGGGCAACCTTCGGCCGGATTTTGGAGATTGCCAGGAAAAAAGTTTCTGATGGTATCTTAAACGGTAAAGCAATTAGAATAAATGAAAATTATTAGATAAAAACCAAACACAAAATTCCAAATAAATACGGAAATAATACAATGAACAACCAAACAAATAACTTCAATGGTAAAATAGCAATTGCAACAAACGATCAGAAAAGAGTTACAGGACACATTGGCAGATGCAGAGCGTTTATGGTTTATGAGATTGATGGCGATAGAATTGTTAGCAACGAATTAAGAGAAAATAATTTTACAAATCACAGAAGTGATGGAAAGCATTATCAACATCATGGCGAAGTGCAAGGAAGACACAGCCATGAAAATTTAATAAATGGATTAAGGGATTGTAAGTATCTTATATCTTCCGGCGGGAGATGGAGAGTGGTTGAAGATTTAAAACAATATAACATAGCAACACTCTTTACAGATGTTGAAATGATTGATGATGCTGTGAACAGGTTTATTAAAGGAAAACTGAAGAATGAAACGGACCTGGTCTGCGATCATCATTAATTCGGGGAACTAATTTATTCCGTTTACATCATACTAACACACAATAATATATTTAAACAGAGGAGACTCCCACAATGGAAGAAACAATAAAAAATGAAGTTACACCAATGCCACGGATAGGCGATAAAGCACCGTCTTTTAAAGCTGTTACAACCCAGGGCGATATAAATTTTCCACAGGATTATTCAGGAAGCTGGGTAATTCTATTCAGTCATCCGGCAGATTTTACTCCTGTATGTACATCGGAGTTTATGACTTTTGCCACATTGGAAAAACAATTCAATGAAGCTAACTGCCAGTTAGTCGGGCTTTCTGTAGATGGGCTTTACAGTCATATTGCGTGGCTTAGAACAATCAAAGAAAAAATTGAATATAAAGGAATGAAAAACGTTGAAGTGAACTTTCCTTTGATTGAAGATATTACAATGAATGTTGCAAAAACTTATGGAATGCTTCAACCGGGGGAGAGCACAACAAAAGCAGTTCGCGCAGTTTTCTTTATTGATCCGAAAGGAATTATCAGAGCAATAATTTATTATCCGTTAAGTCTCGGCAGAAACTTTGATGAACTATATCGTGTACTAATTGCTCTTCAAACAGCAGATGAATTCAATGTTGCAACTCCTGCAGATTGGAGACCGGGAGACGATGTTATTGTTCCTACTGCAGGTTCCTGCGGGACAGCTAAAAACCGGATGGAAGGCAAAGAAGATATGAAATGCTACGACTGGTTTTTCTGTACAAAAGAAATAGATAAAAATAAAGTTCTCGAAACTATACTGAAGAAGAAAGAGAATGTTGTTCCGGAGCTAAACTAAACGTTTCAGAGGGAGCGGGTTAGTCCCGCTCTCTGTTTTATATTTATCCGTCATCTCTGTAGTTAATTTTTTATTAGACCTTAATGCTGCGGAAATCATTGTTAGTATAGTCAGTTCTTATAACCTCCACCTTTTTAATTTAGTTTCCTATATTCAAATTACTTTTTAGTTTTAACTTATTGGTTAATTAGAGAGGAAATGATGAGAAATATAATTTTTGCTTTATTTATTGTATTGATGTTCTCTTCTTGTAATGATAATTCAACACAGATATCTGAACTGCAATCAAAAGTAGCAGAACTTCAAAAGAAAGTTGACAATTCATATAAACCTGGATTCGGAGAATTTATGAGCAACATTCAGATCCATCATGCAAAACTCTGGTTTGCCGGAATAAATAAAAACTGGAAACTAGCTGAGTTTGAAATTGATGAAATATCAGAAACCATTGAAGATATAAAAAAGTATGAATCTGAAAGAGAAGAATTAAATGTGCTGCCGATTATTGAAGCTCCGCTCGACAGTGTCAAGGTTGCAGTAAAAAATAAAAACCTTTCCTCATTCAAAAACAGTTTTAGCACGCTCACTAACACCTGCAACGCCTGTCATCATGCAGTGAATTATGAATTCAACAAGGTTAAAATTCCGGATACGCCACCTTTCAGCAACCAGATATTCAAAAAATGAAACTAGTTCTTCATTGATTTTGCAGTTTCAATTATTCCTTCTTCATAACTGACAGGTTGGTAATTAAAAGCTTTTTCAAATTTGGTGCTGTCAAAAAGATAATCGAATTCATTCTGGTAAAGCATTTCTACACTTTCTTTAATTACTTTGTTAAACAATCCAAGCATTTGGGTCATCCATTTTTTTACAACCATATATTCCGGTTTAACACCCATTGCCTTTGCAGAAAGTTCTATAAATTCTTTTCCGGTTAATACATTTTTGTTTGTTGGCAAATGCCAAACCTGATTGTATGCTGATTCAGTATTTCCAAGAATAGCTGTTCCTTTTGCTGCATCTGGTGTATAAGTAAATGAATGTTTTTTATTCACATCAATAAACCATTGAGCCTTTTTCCCCTTCTTAAAATTCTCAAACACCATAATGTTTACAAAGCTCAATGGTGTTTCCGGTCCATAAAAATCTGCTGCTTTTGCAATAATAGCTTTCAGGTTTCCCTGTTCAATTTCATTCATAATCATTTTTGTAAGCTCAGCTCTTACTTTTCCTTTTTCGCTGTCAGGTTTTATCGGGGATTCTTCCGTCATCCAGCCGTCAACTCTTCCGTACGAATAAACATTATCAAAGAAAACAAATTTGCTTTTGTTTTTCTTACATGCCTCAATAACATTTTTCATTATTACCGGCCAATCTCTTCTCCAAATATTAATATCATACTGTATTCCAGCAGTTAAATAAACTACCTCCGAGCCTTCAACTGCTTTTAGAATTTCTTCTGAGTTCAACAAATTTGCACTGACCAGTTCGTCGCTGTCATTAACTTTTTTCGGATTACGGCTTACCAATCTTATTTTATTTGTGTATTGAGGTAAAGCTTTAGCAAGCTCTTTGCCTATTACTCCTGTTGATCCTAAAATAGTTTGCATAATCAATCCTTTTCAATATTATTACAATCGTTGTAATATAATAAATGATGCAAAGAATTATTTGAATAATTGATATTAATCACGAACATATAACTATTAACATTTTATGTTAATTACACAATAATATTTTTTTTAAAAAATTAATTACTTAACGATATGTTCATCGGTCACTTCGGGGCAGGGTTTACCGGGAAAAAGTTTGATAAAAATCCTTCTCTTGGTACGTATTTTATGGCTGCCCAGTTTGTTGATCTTCTCTGGCCAATAATGCTTTTACTTGGGATAGAAAAAGTTGTAATCGAGCCGGGCAGTACTACGACAACACCCCTAGATTTTATATATTATCCTTTTACACACAGTCTTATCGGTGTAATTTTCTGGGCTTTGCTTTTCGGATTGGTTTATTTCCTGTTCAAAAAAAATATCAAAGCTGCTTTTGTTTTAGGTTTATTAGTTATCAGTCATTGGTTCCTCGATTTGATTGTCCACCGGCCTGACTTGCCGATTATTTTTGGGGTCAATTTAAAAGTTGGTCTTGGTTTATGGAACAGTCTAATAGGAACTATTCTTGTTGAAGGATTAATTTTTATGGGCGGACTCTTTATTTACCTGAAATCAACAAAAGCAAAAAATAAAACCGGCTCTTTTGCTCTTTGGGGATTGGTTATCTTCCTTGTTGCTATTTACATTGCAAACTTGTTCGGTCCGCCACCAGATTCTACTGAAGCAATCGGGATTGTTGGTAATGCACAATGGCTGATTGTTCTATGGGGTTACTGGATAAATAAAAACAGAGAATGAATTATTTGGTTTGAAGTTTTTTCATTAAAGAATCAAATCCTTTAATAACTTCTTCAACCTGTAGCTCGCTTAAACTTAACCGATCTTTAGAAACGACAACTTCATTTATAATTCCAACGGGTGACCAGGTCTTCGCGTTTTCCCCGATTATTAAAGCAAGTGTGGGTGTTCCCACTGAAGAAGCGGCATGTAGAATTGAGGTGTCCGGAGTTACTAAAAGATAAAATTTCCTTATCAGTTCAATAATAATTCTGAAATCATTTATTGCCGGAATTTGGATGACTGATTTTTGATTTATAGAATTAATCAGGCCTTTGCTTTCGTCAGATTTTTTAGGATCAGTAAAAATAACCCAGCCATTAATTGCTCCTGAATATTTCGGAATCACACTTCCTAAAAACTTTTTATACTTCTCAACAGACCATTCCCTTCTTTTTAAACCTGCAGATAAATTTATTGCAACAATTTTTGATTCGCTTGAATTCACAGATAAATGTGAACAAAGATTTTCGTAAATCTTTTTTGCTTCTAATTTAATTTCAGAGTTGTAATCAATCCATGGAGTTTCTGATTTTATTTCCTTATTCTGAATCAAGTCCCCAGCTAAAAGAAAAAGTCTTTCAAGCATGTGAATTTCACGTTTGGGAGGTAAATTCAAAATCCTGTTATAATAAAAGCTGAATTCTTCCTGATCGGCTGCAACTCTCACAGAATTTTTTCCGGCAAGTCTTGCTATTAAACTAAAGGTAAAAGTGGGATAAACTACCAGATTAATTATGTAATCATATTTTCTTCTTTGAAGTTTTCTGATTAATGAAATTGTTTGGGAAATATTCTTTTCGTAAAAAAATATATTGTTTGTAACGTTAGCCCCCTCAATTGGACTAACATTTTTTTTATCGCATAATACATCAATTTCTGTTTTGGGATGCTCTGTTTTTAATTGTTTAAAAACAGGAATCGAAAGAATCATATCTCCAATTCCGCCGTAACGGATAAACAAAACTTTATTTACAGGTTGGTCGGGTTTCCTTGCAAGCTGTTCAAGAAAGAAACGAAGTGTCCCGGAAAGAATATGCTTGATATTTTTTTCAATTGACTTGAGCAGTTTCACATTATTCAGAAGTGTAAATTAATTGCCATTGTTGAATTGAAGTTCATATAACTGTCTGTATCTTCCCGAACGTTTCAATAATTCACTGTTAACTCCTTCATCAATAATTTCACCATTTTCCAACAAGACAATTTTATCGGAATTTAAAATTGATGATAGACGATGTGCAATTACCAAAACTGTCCTGTCTTTAACAAGGTTTTCAATTGCTTCCTGGATCAGTAGTTCTGATTCTGAATCAAGCGAAGAAGTTGCTTCGTCAAAAATAAGTATCGGCGGGTTTTTAAGAATTGCTCTTGCTATTGAAATCCTTTGCCGCTGCCCGCCTGAAAGAAACATTCCGCGCTCACCGATTATTGTATCGAATCCTTTAGGAAGTTCTTTAATAAACTGTGATGCATTTGCCTGCGCAGCAGCTTCTTCAATTTGTTCCTGACTGAAGTTTTCAACTCCGTAAGCAATATTATTTTTTACAGTGTCATTAAATAGAATAACTTCCTGAGTAACTATTCCCATCAAATTTCTCAGACTTGAAAGGGAAAACTCACGGATATCTGTTCCGTCAATTTTTATTGAGCCGGTTTCAACATCATAAAAACGTGGCAGAAGATTAAGCAAGGTTGTTTTCCCGGACCCGCTGCTGCCAACCAGCGCAACTTTCTGATTTTTCTTTACTTCAAGGTTTATATTCTCCAAAACAAGTTCGCTGTCCGGATTGTATCTGAAACTTACATTTTCATATTTGATTGAGCTAATAAATCCGCTGACTGTAATTGCATTTTCTTTTTCCACAACTTTTATCGGTTCATCGATAAGGTCAAAAATTCTTTTACCGGAAGCAAGCGCAATCTGAACATTGTTATTTACTTCGGTTAAACTTTTAAGCGGATCGAGAATTGCAAAAAGTATAAATAGAAATCTCATAAAATCTTCTGCGTGAAGAGTGTTACCTTCCAGCACCAAAACACCACCGTAAAGAATAACCCCAACCATAACTGCAATTCCAACTGTTTCAGAAATAGGGTTTGCAAGTCGTAAAGTTCTTATTTGTCTTATCACAGCACGGAAATGGTCTCTTGTCCGTTCGCGGAACTTTGTGTTTTCATAATTTTCCATCGCAAAAGCTTTAACAACTTTTATCCCCGAGATTGTTTCCTGCAGAACTGAGGTTATGTCAGCTATTTTTTCCTGGACACGTATGCTTCTTCGTCTTAAGCTATTCCCGATTTTCCTCACTATAAATGTTGTAAGCGGCAAAACAATAATCGCAACAAGTGTAAGCTGCCAGCTTATGTTAAAAAGGATCATCACATAAACAATTATCAAAATAGGATCGCGGATAATTTTTGTAAAGCTTCTGTTAACTGCAACGTTGACAGAATTGATGTCATTAGTAATGTTGGAAATCAAATCCCCGGTTTTATGCTTGTGAAAAAACCCCAGCGACTGGAAAATCGTTTTTTCATAAACCTGTTCTCTAAGATCCCGCACAACGCTTTGTTCTATGTAAGTCATCACATAAAATTCGATAAACGAAAAAATATTTTTAAGAAGGAAAGCAAGAAAAATTACTATACATAACCACTGCAAAGTATGGAGCGGATCATCCTTCGGAAGAAGAGACTGAATATTTTCTTTCAGCCATTCGTTCAGGTTAAGGAAGCTTGTGTCGGGAATATCCTGCATTTGAGGTTGCTGGCTGCTTTCAACAGTCTGCTGCTGCTGTGCACTTTCGAACATTACTGTAATTACTGGCGCAATCAGCCACATAGAAAGTGTGCTGAACAAAATAAAACCGAAATTACAGAGAATAACAATTGCCAGTTTCCTGAAATATGGTTTCAGGTAGGACAAAATTCTGAAATATAGCCCTATGCTTTTTTGTGTCTTCATTCCGGAAAATTTTGCATTTAATTAGTCAGGTAACTTAGTTATTCTTAAATTCAAATTAAACGGTTACAGAATTTTAAACAGGGCAGGTTTGTATGAAAACAGAAATATTAAAATGCGGGATTGAATATAAAAACGAAATCCATTCTCTTATTCTTGAGTTTCATGAATTAACGGCGGAGCACCCCCAATCTGAAAAACTTAAGAGCACATTAGCAGAATTACTTGCCCACCCCAAGTATGGATCAGTTTTTTTGATCAAACAATCTAATGAATTCATCGGCTATGCAATTTTGTGTTTTGGATTCAGTCTTGAATACGGCGGTCGGGATGCTTTTATAGATGAATTCTTTATCAGGAAAGAATCCCGAAATAAAAAAATAGGCAGCGAAGTTTTAGATTATATCTGTAAGTATGCAAGAACAACAGGAATTAAAGCTTTACATTTAGAAGTAAAAGAAAAACACAAAAACGCAGAACATTTTTATGAAAGAAACGGATTCAATTCAAATAAAAATAAAAGGTTCATCAGCATTCTGACATAAAGATCAGTTTCCGCACTCATTTTTCAACAAGTATTTTAAACAACAAAAGAATAAATTAATATGAACAATTAATTTAGTTTCCGGACATTATAACAAAAATGAAAGACACAATTTTAATAATTGATGATGAAGAAGAACTCAGGGACCTGCTTGCAAAATTGCTCAGACTTGAAGGGTATAAAATTGATACAGCAAGTACCGGAAAAGAAGGTATAGCTCTATTCAATAAGGAAGAACAAGCTATTGTAATAACTGATGTAAGATTACCTGACATTAATGGTCTTAGTATCATGGGGGAAATAAAAAAAATCAATCCTTTCAGCGAGGTAATCGTTTTAACAGCTTATGGTACTATTGAGGACGGTGTTCGGGCAATCAAAGAAGGTGCCTTTGATTACATAACCAAAGGCGATGAGGATAATAAAATTGTTCCGGTAGTTAAAAGTGCAATGGAAAAAGTTTTAATGCGTCAAAGGATTGTGCAACTTGAAAAGCAGGTCGGCGAAAAATTCAGCTTCGATAATATCACAGGTCAATCAGCCGGAATTAAACAAGCTCAGGATATTGCCCGCAAGGTTGCTGATACTGATACACCGGTTTTGCTTCTGGGAGAAACCGGAACGGGTAAAGAATTATTTGCACAGGCAATACATTATTCAGGTAAAAGAAAGAATAATCCCTTTGTTGCGGTGAACTGCAGCGCAATTGCAAAAGATTTGCTTGAATCGGAAATGTTCGGTTATAAAGCAGGAGCCTTTACTGGTGCAGTAAAAAACAAAAAAGGATTATTCGAAGAGGCTAATTCAGGGACTTTGTTTTTAGATGAGATAGGTGAACTTGATCTTTCTTTGCAAGCCAAGTTTTTAAGAGTACTTGAGACTAATGATTTTATTAAGCTGGGAGATACGAAACCTACAAAAACCGATGTAAGGATTATTGCAGCTACAAACAGGGACATTGAAGACGAAATTAAAAAAGGCAACTTCCGTTCAGATCTATTTTACAGAATAAGCGTAATGAAAATAGAACTCCCATCATTAAGAGAAAGAACAGAAGATATACCTTTTTTAGCTGAATTTTTTATTGATTTATTCAGCAGGAAACTGGGAAAGAAAATTAATATTGTTCCGGGAAGCTTTATAGAAAAATTAAAGCACTATGAATTTCCCGGAAACATAAGAGAGCTGAGAAATGTAATTGAACGGGCAATAATATTATCTGAAAACGGGATGTTGACCGAAAAAACTCTTCCTAAAGAATTTAATCCCATTTCAAATCAATTGAATGAAAATTTTGAAAAACTGTATGAAGTGGAAAAGAATCATATTCTGCAGATTTTAAAAAGCGAAAACGGGAACAAAACTAAAGCAGCCAAAAAATTAGGAATAGGATTAACAACCTTATATAGGAAATTGCAGGCTTACGGGTTAGAGTAAGAATAATATTTTTGTACAAAAGGGGCAAATTCTTTTAAGAAGGACATTAAAAATTCCATTTCTGTTTTTATTGGATTTTATCTCATCATTTATTTTAATGCCGATAATAAAAATTTCAGACCTATTAATAACAATTGGAAAGTATTTTGCTGATGCACCTTGCATAATACTGGTGGAATTGCCAGATTCTATTTTATCCTTATAACAAATTTCTGCCGCCAGCCATTCCATTTCATCCGGAACAAAATTGCTTGCTTGGTGAGGGGTTCTGCTCAATTTATTTCCATCAGCAGGAAAAAATATTACCGATTCAAATCCGAAAACATCTAGAATGTGCTTAACCGATTTATTTAGAATATCGTTTAAATCTTTTGCTGATGAAAAATCTTTTAGGAGATTAAACAATGCATTTGATTGCCTTTCCTTCTCAGTCATAAATTTCTGTTGCTTTTTTAATTTTGAAGTTAAAACACCGTTAGTAACCGCAACGACAAAAAACATAAGCAGCATTAACACGTCTTCAGTTTTTGCTATATACATTGTAAAATGAGGGGGGATAAAATAATAATCCCATGCGAGGGCACTTATCACTGCTTGTAAAATTATCGGTCCTCTACTGAATTGAAGCAGCGGAAGCAGGAATAGAATAAGAAGCAGTATTATCGAAACTGTTTCATAGCCAATTGTGTTTTGAACGTTATAAAGTATTGTAATAAAGAAAAAAGTATTATAGTTGAAAAGAAATATTGCTTCTCTTTTGAAAAGTCAAAAATTTTATTCGGAGTTTTCATGGCTTTAATTAATCTTTTAATGTTTGTATTAAATATTTTCGTATTTATACCAAAATAGCTGCTAATTCAAATAAACGTTATTTTATTAATTTTTCAGATTAAAACCTTTTAATTTCGGCAGGCTTAATTTCCATTATGAAAGGGTGTTAATTAATTTAGTAAATAAGTATTTTCAATTTCTTACTGTAGTTTTACGATTTAATTGAATAATAACTATTCTATTAAGTGGTATAAATTGATATTATATTTTTTTTACCAAAAACAATATACGGGATAATACGTGGCGAACAATACTAATAGTGTGAAAAGCAACGGGCAATTTGAAGTCGGATTAAGCCGTGACCTTTCGCTGTTCGATATTACTATGATCGGCGTAGGCGCGATGATTGGCGCCGGAATATTTGTGCTTACCGGAATAGCAGCAGGTACTGCCGGACCGGCATTACTGCTATCGTTTGCTCTTAACGGAATAGTGACTGTATTTACCGCTATGGTTTACGCGGAACTTGGATCCGCAATTCCGGAAGCTGGCGGAGGATATTTATGGGTGAAAGAAGGACTGCCCGGACCAAATGCGTTTCAAGCCGGATGGATGAGCTGGTTTGCACATGCTGTTGCAGGCAGTCTTTATGCGATGGGATTCGGAGCTTATTTCGTCCTGGTGCTCAATAACTTTAATATTTCAATATTCGGTTTGCACGGTGAGATGCTTAACAAGTTAATTACTGTAATTATAATACTCACATTCGTTGCAATAAATTATAAGGGAGTTTCCGAAACCGGCTTAGCCGGAAATATAGTTACGATGGCAAAAGTTGTAATCTTAATTATCTTTATTGTAAGCGGAATATGGGCAATAGTATCACATCCTGCATTCTTTCAAAAATTCCAAAATTTTTCCCCTAAGGGCTTCCCAGGTATTTTAAGTGCAATGGGATTAACATTCATAGCTTTTGAAGGATATGAAATAATTGTTCAGGCAGGTGAAGAAGTTAAAAATCCGAGAAAAAATATCCCAAAGGCAGTGTTTTATTCTTTAGCTATAGTTGTACCGATTTATATTTTTGTTGCTTTTGCTGCAATAGGCGCTGTTACCCCCGATACGAATATTCCAACTTATGTTTGGCTGGGAATACACGCAGAACTAGGTCTGGTTGAAGCAGCTAAACAATTTATGCCTTTCGGTACAATGCTTCTTCTTATTGCCGGATTGTTTTCAACAATGAGTGCGCTTAATGCTACAACATTCTCATCAACGAGAGTTTCCTTCGCTATGGGGAGAGATAAGAATCTGCCCAAAGCATTTTCAGCAATTAATAGCAGAACACGAACACCGCACAAGGCATTGATGTTCAGCGGGACTTTAATTCTTGTAATGGCAGTGATAATTCCGATAAAAGATGTGGCATCAGCCGCGGACATTATGTTTCTTCTTTTATTTCTTCAAGTGAATATTGCCGCAATTACTCTCAGAAAAAAATACGGCAGCAGGTTAAAATACGGGTATCTTATGCCGTTTTTCCCCATTGTTCCTATAATCGGAATAATAACTAAATTATTTCTCGCGCTGTTTATGTTCGATTATTCTCCTATTGCCTGGTACTTTACACTTGCCTGGATTGGTATTGGTACAATTATCTATTACACCTATGCAAAGAAAAGAAAAGAAGAAGGTGAGAGTAAAAGCTTTTTGGCGCATCAGGAAAAAAGACAGGTAACTCACGATACCGAAAGTTATAATGTTTTAGTTCCGGTAGGTAATCCCGATTCATTAAAAACTTTGATGCCGATTGCCATAAACTCCGCAAGAAAGAACAACGGAAGTGTTTTGATTTTGCAGATTGTAGTAGTCCCGGAGCAGCTGCCTGTCAGTGAGGGGGTAATTTATGTTGAACAGAATAGGGAGATTACGAACAAAGCATTACAAATGGTGCAGGATGCAGACTTAACCGGCGAGGTATTAATCAGAATATCGCATCAGGCGTACGATGCAATTATTCAAACAGCGGAGGAGAGGAAGTCAAATCTTATAATTATGGGCTGGAGAGGTTCCGGCAGTTCAAGAAAAAATGTAATAGGCAGAAATATTGATAGAATACTTGAGAAAGTTAACTGCGATGTTCTTGTTGTTCAACAAAATGCTAAAATTCCTTCTCAAAAAATATTAGTACCGATAGCTAATCCGAAGCAAATAAAATCCATTATAAATCACCTGGAAGGTTTCAATACTAACGGCAAAATGGAAATAAGATTTCTTCATATCTTCAAAACAGCCGTAAGTGAAGATGAAAAGCAAAAAATACTGGATGGTTTTAAGAAAGAAGTTCCCGAATATTTCGAAAAAAGCAGTAATGAAAATTTAATCGTAGAAGTGGACAGCGAAACAAATAATGATGTAACCGGTACAATTGTAAAAACATCAGATAATTACGATGCAGTTGTTATAGGAGGCTCGAACGAAAACTGGATACAAAAAAGGTTCTCGAACATAAAACCAAACTTAATAGCTCTCCGTACAAAAACACCGGTGATCCTCTTCAATCCCAGAGGCGTTTATGTTAAATTCGGTATAAGGCAATTATTTAGTTATATAAAAGGCGGATACAAAGAAATTAATATTAAAACAGAGAAGGAACTTGAAAAAGAAGGTATGCTTGCGCCGAGAGGAGAAAAGGCTACAATTGATATGCATACTCACGTTAATAAAACTTCTTTGCTTGTTTGCGCATTCCTTGCAGTCTCATCTGCAGTAACTATGTATTTAGGTGACGGAGGAACTTTTACCTGGATTGGAACAGGTGTGTTTTTGTTTGCACTCGGCTGGTTTACTAAGATATCGGTAAAGGGAGCAGACATACTGGAAAATAATTAAATGATCTCTATCCCGGCTAAAATTTTATCAAATATTTTGTTAGGGATTAATTATGGAAAAATTAAATAATAAAAAAAAACAAAGATACTAAATGACTTTGAATTGCTTTGTCAAAATTATGAAAGTACTTTTTGTAAGTATGTAAACTTATCTTCATTTTTAACTGTAATTTCAAAAGAGATGGAAGAGTTAAAAAAAAATAATTCTTGAATATTTATCCGTCAAATGCATACCTCTTCCGTTAAATTAAACACACGGTTCTATCCTTCCATTATGAAAATATTTCTTGCCATTATGAAATAGTTAAAATGTATTTCAATTCAAATCATCCTTATTAATCCATTGTATATTAAAGATTTAGCTGTTTGGCATATTATTAGGACTATAATGCAAAAAAAATTATAGGACTTAAAATGATTTCAATAGCAATGATTCTATTAGGAGCTTTTTGCTTCTTTATATTTTTCAAATCAATTCATTTTTTCGATAAACTTTAGGAGGTATAAATGTTACTATTATTAATAATAAGCGTAATTGTTTTCGGTTATCTCTTTTACGCGTTAATTAAACCTGAAAAGTTTTAAGGTGAAATAATGAATACTGAAATAAATGGTGTTGTATTAATTATTCTGCTTGTTTTTATACTTGGCTATCCATTGGGAAAATATATAAGCCGGGTTTTTAAGGGTGAAAAAACCTGGAGCGATTTTCTATCGCCGCTGGAAAATATCATTTTTAAAATTTGTTCGATAAATCCTGAAGAGTCGATGGGCTGGAAACAGAATATGAAGGCACTGCTAAGGCTGAACCTGGTATTCTTTCTCTGGTCTATTATTATTTTGATGGTTCAGGGCGGCATACCTATCTGGAACCCGGTAAAGATTTTTTCAATGGAAGCAACTCTTGCATATAATACCGCGGCAAGTTTTACATCGAATACAAATCTCCAGCATTATTCCGGTGAAACAAACTTATCATATTTCTCACAATTGCTTGTGATCTGTTTTCTTCAATTTGTAACAGCCGCGACCGGTATTGCCGCACTGGCTTTATTATTTAAAGGAATTGTACAAAAGAAAGCAACAGACCTGGGAAACTTTTACAATCTATTCTTAAAAAGCGCTACCAGGATATTACTTCCTCTCTCGTTTGTTGTTGCCGTAATTCTTTTGTTGAACGGTACTCCAACAACGTTCCACGGGCTTTATACCGTGCATACTTTAGAAGGAGATACTGTACAAGTCGCGACAGGTCCTGTCGCGCCTGTTGTTGCAATTAAACAACTCGGAACAAACGGGGGCGGATTTTTTGGACCTAATTCTTCACACCCGTTTGAAAACCCAAGCTATTTTACAAACATTGTTGAGAATTTTTCAATCTTAATTATCCCCGTTGCTCTTGTATTTGCTTTTGGATTTTACCTGGACAAGAAAAAGCTGGCGTGGATTCTTTTTGGTGTGATGACTGTAGTTTTTCTCACTTTCGCCAGCAGTGCAATAAGCATGGAATCATCGGGCAATCCCGATATTGCAAAGCTCGGCATCTCGCAGCCTATGGGAAGCATGGAAGGTAAAGAAGTACGTTTCGGCCCGGAAGCTTCAGCATTGTGGGGGGTATCAACAACTTCTACATCGAACGGTTCTGTCAATTCTATGCACGACAGCCAGACTCCTTTGTCCGGCGGAATTTTTCTTGTTGATATGATGATAAATTCTATTTACGGAGGAGTGGGAGTGGGATTTATTAACTTTTTTATGTTTGTGGTAATAGCTGTGTTCATAGGCGGACTGATGATTGGAAGAACCCCGGAATTTCTCGGTAAAAAAATCGAATCACGCGAAGTCAAAATAGCCGCTCTTATAATACTTCTTCACCCGTTTTTAATCTTAGTCGGAACTTCTATCGCGGCATTTATTGCTTCTATGCACCCACACATTGGCTGGCTGAACAATCCTTCTTACCACGGGTTTTCAGAGATGCTTTATGAATTTACATCCGCATCAGCAAATAACGGCTCAGGTTTTGAGGGGCTTGGCGATAATACCGCTTTCTGGAATATAGCAACAGGAACTGTGATGCTTATCGGCAGGTATTTGCCGATTATCGGTCCAATTGCAATTGCCGGCTCTCTCGCTTCTAAAAAAACAATACCTGAATCTGAAGGCACATTAAAAGTTGACACTGTTGCATTTGGCATTGTGTTGCTTGGAGTAATAGTGGTTGTTGCTGCATTGTCGTTCTTCCCGGCATTAACGCTCGGGCCGATTGCAGAATTTTTTTCAATGTAACTTTAATAAAATTGTTGTGAAGTCAAAAAAAGGAAATAAAAAATGTTGAGTGAAACGAAATCCCGCAAAGCGGGAAAACGTCAAAGAAACATAAAATTATTCGAACCTAAGTTGGTCAAAGAATCCATCGTTGAGTCTTTTGTAAAACTTAACCCCAGACTGATGATGAAGAACCCGGTGATGTTTACTGTGGAAATAGGAACAGTAATAATGATTGTAATCTCAATTATATCTCTATCGCCAAGCAGCGGGCAATCTGCCTTTGGAGGATCATTTATTTACAATTTAATAATTACAATCTTACTTCTGCTTACAGTCCTCTTTGCAAATTTTGCCGAAGCCATTGCAGAAGCCAGAGGTAAAGCACAGGCAGCGTCTTTAAGAAAAACAAGAGAGGATACAGAAGCAAAGCTTGTGCTGGATGACGGGACAGTTAAAATAATAAATTCATCCCAGTTAAATAAAGGTGATATTTTTATTGCCGAAGCGGGCGATACAATTCCTACTGACGGAGAAATTATTGAAGGCATTGCGTCTATTGATGAATCAGCAATTACAGGAGAATCAGCACCGGTAATAAGAGAAGCGGGAACAGATCATTCAGGTGTTATCGGCGGCACGGTTGTCCGTTCCGATAAAATAAAAGTACAGGTAACAACCCAGCCGGGTGAAACCTTCCTCGACAAAATGATAGACCTTGTTGAAGGTGCAAGCCGGCAAAAAACTCCGAATGAAATTGCGTTGACAATTCTTCTTGCAAGCTTTACGCTTATATTTCTTTTAGTAACCGTTACGCTTAAACCTTTCAGCGATTATTCAAACACAACGGTAACTGTTGTCGCACTCATATCATTATTCGTCTGTTTAATTCCTACTACAATCGGCGGATTGCTCTCAGCAATCGGTATTGCAGGTATGGACAGGGCGCTTCGTGCAAATGTAATTGCAAAATCCGGCAAGGCAGTGGAAAATGCGGGAGATATCGATACCGTTCTTTTAGATAAAACCGGAACAATAACAATCGGCAATCGTAAAGCGACTAATTTTTTTGAAGTAAATAGCACTAATAAGGAAGAGTTAATTAAATATAGTTTACTCAGTTCACTTGCCGACCCGACTCCCGAAGGAAAATCTATTGTTGAGCTTGCTAAAAAGCTGCAGCCGGATTTGACCTCAGTAAAATCAGAGGATGGAACATTTATAAATTTTACTGCCGAAACAAAAATGAGTGGGATTGATTTAAAAGATGGCACCGAAATACGAAAAGGTGCATGGGACGCTATGAAAAACTGGACAGGTCAATCCAATGGCGCAGAAACTGAAATTGAGAAGATAATAACTGAAATAGCCTCCAACGGAGGAACACCTCTAGTCGTCGGTGTTAATAAGAAAGCGGTCGGAGTTGTACAGCTCGAAGATATTATCAAACCCGGTATACAGGAAAGATTTGCGCGTCTAAGAAAAATGGGAGTTAAAACCGTTATGGTAACCGGTGATAATCCTTTAACTGCAAAATACATTGCCAACCAGGCGGGTGTAGATGACTTTATTGCGGAAGCCAAACCGGAAGATAAAATGAATTACATTCTTAAGGAGCAGCAGGAAGGAAAGCTTATTGCAATGATGGGCGACGGAACAAACGACGCGCCCGCACTTGCCCAGGCAGATGTAGGTGTTGCAATGAACTCAGGTACGCAGGCGGCAAAAGAAGCTTCAAACATGGTCGACCTTGACAGCGATCCGACGAAACTTCTTGAAGTAATTGAGATTGGAAAACAGATGTTAATTACACGCGGCAACGTAACAACTTTTTCTATTGTTAATGACGTTGCCAAATATTTTGCGATTGTCCCTGCAATATTTGCAGCAAGTATTCCGGGATTAAGTGCTTTGAACATTATGAAACTTGCAAGTCCCGAATCGGCAATTTTATCCGCGGTAATTTTTAATGCACTGATTATCCCCGCACTAATTCCGCTTGCACTCAAAGGTGTAAAATATAGGCCTATTGGCGCAACTGCATTGTTAGTCAGAAACCTATGGATATATGGTTTAGGCGGACTTATAATTCCGTTCATCGGAATAAAATTAATCGATTTAATAGTTTCAATATTCTTTCATTAATTATTCAAACCTTAAAGGTTATAGAAATAAAAAGGAATTTAAAATGAAAAAAATATTCAAAGATATAAAGCTGCATTTCTCAACCTTAATTTTATTCGGGTTGTTATTTCCTTTGATAATTTGGGCTGTCGGATTAATATTTCCGCACCAATCAAACGGTTTACCAATTTATAAAGACAGACAATTGGTTGGGTTTGAAAACATCGGTCAGAAATTTTATTCCGACAAATATTTCTGGGGAAGACCGTCTGCTGTTGATTATAACGCCGCCTCAACCGGCGGTTCCAATAAAGGGCCGTCAAACCCGGAATACCTGAAAGATGTTGAAAAGAGAATCGAGGAATTCTTGCAAAAAAATCCTGAAATAAAAAGAAGTGGGATCCCTTCCGATTTAGTTACAGCGTCGGGCGCCGGACTTGATCCTCATATTAGCCCGCAGGCAGCTTTCATCCAGATTCCAAGAGTTGCGAAGGCAAGAAATATTGACAAAGAAACCATACGAAAGTTAGTGGAGGAAAATATTGAATCACCGTTTCTCGGGTTGTTCGGAACAGAAAGAGTAAATGTTCTTAAGCTCAATCTTGCTCTGGATGAGATAAAAAGTTAAAAGATTATTCTGTAATGACAAAGAGAGTACAGTTTTATGAAAACATTATTTAAACTTTTTTTAACAACTATGGTAATTCTGGCATTTAGCACACCAATATTTCCCCAGGTTAGTATCAGTGCGGGTGCAGATATATACAGCAGATACAATTGGAGAGGACTTGATTTTGGAGATGCCGCAAGTTTTCAGCCGACTTTAAGTCTTGGTATAGGAAATTTCTCAATTGGAGCCTGGGGTGCATATAGCTTCTTTTCAGGAAGTACACCCGCTTATAATGAAAACGATCTCTTTGCCACATACGAAATTGAAACAGAATCCGCCGGTAGTTTTACCATTATTTATACAGACTATTATTATCCTTATTCAGGAGCAAGCTTCTTTAAATATAATGTGAGCTTTTCACACGTTCTGGAAGGAGGGCTAAGTTATTCCGGACCTGAGAAATTTCCTGTAGAATTATCAGCTTATTATAATATTAAGAACGATCCTGATAAATCTGCATATATACAAGTTGGTTATCCTGCCACTGTCGTTGATGTATCTCTTTCATTCTATGCAGGGTTCACTCCGGATGCAAGCGAATGGTATGCTACAACAAAAGCGGGCTTTATAAATCTCGGTGTCACTGCAACAAAAAATGTTGAGATAACTGAAAAGTTCAGTTTACCGGTTCACATAGCATACATATTAAATCCCTATGCCGAACAAAGTACAGTTTTAGTTGGTTTATCATTATAAGATGCAAGTTGTTTTATAACTGATACGATAATTAATATTACGCGGATATTTTTTAGTAGCAATATTATATCACTTAAAATAAGTTTTGGGACAGCTTATTTAAAATTTTGCAATTTTATAATTATGTAATTTTACAATAGTAAACCATGGAACCTCAAATATCCATATCGGCAGAAAGATTTCTTAATCTTATCCGTTCTTCCAAACAGGGTAAATTAAAAGTATATCTGGGTATGGCAGCAGGCGTTGGAAAAACATATAGAATGCTTCTTGAAGCAAAAGAGCTTTTGAATAATAAGGTTGATGTTGTTATAGGCTACATTGAAACACATGGAAGAAAAGAAACACAAAAGCTGCTTGAAGGGCTTCCCGCACTAAAGAGAAAAGAAATATTTTACAAAGGGAAAATGCTTGAAGAAATGGATGTAGATTCAATTCTTCTTCAAAAACCGGAAATAGTTTTAGTTGATGAACTTGCGCATACAAATATACCGGGTTCTAAAAATGAAAAACGATGGCAGGATGTAAAGGAATTAATCGAGGCAGGAATAAATGTTATAACCACAGTTAATATCCAGCATATTGAAAGCATAAACGAACAGGTTGAGAAGATCACGGGAATAAAAATTACAGAAAGGGTACCGGATAATATAATTCATTCCGCAGACGAAGTGGTTAATGTTGATTTAACTATTGATGAGCTTATAGACCGGCTTAAAGAAGGCAAAATATATGACCTGAAAAAAGTACCCGTTGCTTTACAAAATTTTTTCCAGGAAGATAAACTTTTACAGCTTCGTGACCTTGCATTAAAAGAAGTATCACGCCAGGTAGAAAGAAAAATTGTAAAAGAAATTCCCCTTGCTGAAAGGGAAAGAATGAATGCCATAGTTACTGCTATAAGTACTAACTATGAATCAGGGAAAAAGTTGATAAGGCGTTCCTCAAGACTCGCAGCTCTCTATAATTCCAAATGGTTTGTTGTTTACGTGCAATCAGAAAAAGAAAAACCGGAGAAAATAAATCCGAAAACACAAAGATATTTATTGAATAATTTTAAGCTCGCTGCTGAACTTGGTGCCGAGGTTGAGGAAATTAAAAATAATGATGTGGCAAAATCAATAGTAGAATTTGCTATGAAGAAAGAAGCCGCCCTAATTATAATCGGCAAACCTGTATTTTCATTTTTTTTTAGGTTAAAACTTAAAAATTTATTCCGGGAATTATCCTCGCTTACTTCAAAGAAAAACATAGACATATTACTGGTATCATCAGATGAAAACAATAAAAAGTAAAATAAGCGCCGGCGGAATTTTTCTTTTTTCCGTTTTACTGCTCGTAAGTGTACTCGGAATAATTTTTATAAACCGCCTTGCGCAGCAGTCGAAAGGAACAATTATAGAAAATTATTCATCAGTAGAATATACAATGAATATGCTGAAATCATTGGAGGATATGAATGAATTTTCGCTGAGAGAATTAAACAACAACCCTATAAATGATAGCACACTAATAAATAATTATTCGAGTTCCAGAAATATTTTTGAAAGAAACCTTCGCCTGGAATCAAATATTATTACTGAGAAGGGTGAAGGAGAACTTGTTGATAAACTTCATTCTTATTATGAAAAGTATTTGAATTATTTAGAAGAGTTAAAAAATAAGAAAGGTCCGGACAGCAAAATTTTCGGGCAAACTGGTGAAGAATATTTTTCTCTCAGAAATACGATTTTCGACATATATAAGCTGAATATAGCCGCAATTAAAAACAAATCGATTAAACTGCAGACAACTGCCGATGAAGTAATAATCTATATGCTTGGTGTTGCTTTATTAAGTGTCATAATTACATTAGTATTTATTTTTACTTTCCCTTCTAAAATAGTTAAACCAATAAAAGAACTCACGGAAAAAATTAAATCAATTAGTGAAAGGGATTATGAACAAAAACTGGAATTAAATACCAAGGACGAACTAGGTGAACTTGCAAAGGCTTTTAATATAATGGCAGATAGATTAAAAATTTATGAGGCCAAGCAGATTGATAAACTTTTATTTGAACAAAAAAGACTTGAAGCGGTTGTCCATAATATTGAAGATGGACTGCTTTTTCTAGACGAAAACAGGAGAGTGGTGCTGGTTAACAACACAATTCTTGAGCTTACCGGTTTAAAGAAGAACGATATTCTGCATAAAATAATTTCGGATGCTGCTGAAAAAAATGACCTTGTAAAAGAAATCTATAAAACTGTTGTTCAAAAACATTCTGATTTTGTAACAGAAATAAAACCGGTTAAAATTTTCCGGGAAGGAAAAGAATTATTTTACAATATTGAAACCGAAGAAATCATTACATACTCGGAATCTGATAAGAAAGAAACTTTTATTGGCAATCTTATTCTGTTAAGAAATATTACAAAGTACCAGGAAAGAGATGCAGCAAAAACAAATTTACTTGCTACAGCATCCCACGAATTAAAGACTCCTTTATCTTCCATAAACCTTAGCCTTAAGCTGCTTGAAGATAAAAGAATTGGTGAGCTAAATGAAGAACAAAAAGATTTAATCGATTCTTTGAGGCAACAAGGCAACAGGTTATCGCGGGTGATAAATGAACTGCTGAATTACTCACAAATTGAAACGGGAAATATCAGGTTAAAGATTTCAGTTGCTAAACCGGACCTGGTAGCAGACATCGGAATTACAGCATTGACAGCTCAATTGTCTGAAAAAAACATTAACCTCCAAACAAATATCGAAGAGGATCTGCCTGATATTAAAGTTGATCTTGAAAAGCTGGCTTTTGTTTTTATTAACATTTTAAATAATGCAATTCGTTACTCTGAAAAAGAGGGAACGATTTTTATTGATATAAAACAAAATCAAAATACAGTTGAGTTCTCAATAAAAGATAATGGTCCGGGAATTTCTGATAAAGATAAAGAAAAGTTATTCCGGAGATTTTCGCAGCTCGGAAACCAATCCAGGCAAGGCTGGGGATTAGGTCTCGCCATTTCAAAAGAATTTATCCAGGCACAGGAAGGAAGCCTTTGGGTTGAAAGTGAACCCGGCAAAGGAAGTAAATTTATTTTTTCCTTGCCTGTAGCTAATTAGCCATAAAAAATTTCTATTTATTAATGTATTTTATCTGCTCTATATGTCTAGTTATGCTTCGCTGAACACTTAAATCAGTATTAATTATCTCCGGTCTTTTTTTCATTTTTCGTTGTGCACAAAATCACTATTTAGTGTAGAAGTTATTTGTATGTTAAAACACAGATAGACTAAGAAATTAAATCAAAACATAAATAAATTAGTAATGGAGGTTATTATGGCAGATCAAAAGATTATCGCTGTAGTAGGTGCAACTGGTGCCCAGGGTGGTGGTTTGGTTCGTGCAATTCTCAGTGACAAATCAGGAGAATTTAAAGCAAGAGCAATTACAAGAAATGTAGATTCGGATAAAGCAAAAGCTTTGGCGGATAAAGGAGCTGAGGTAGTTTATGGTGATCTGGATGATGTTGAAAGTTTGAAGAAAGCATTCGCGGGTGCGTTTGGAGTCTTTGGCGTTACAAACTTCTGGGAACATTTTTCACCTGAAAAAGAAATGGCACAGGCGGAAGCAATTGCCAAAGCTGCTAAATCAGCAAACGTAAAACATGTTATCTGGTCTTCCCTTGATGATACAAGAAAATGGATTCCTTTAAGCGATAACCGGATGCCAACTCTTAAAGAAAAATATAAAGTTCCGCATTTCGATGCGAAAGGTGCATCAAACAAATACTTTACCGAATCAGGAGTTCCAACTACTATTCTTAATACAGTATTCTATTGGGAGAATTTTATTTACTTCGGACAAGGACCCAAAAAAGGACCTGATGGGAAAATTACCCTTGCATTACCAATGGCAGATAAAAAACTTCCTTCGATTGCGGCAGAGGATATTGGTAAATGTGCGCTGGGTGTTTTCAAAGCAGGAGATAAATATATCGGTAAAACAATTGGTATCGCAGGGGGGCATTTAACCGGCAAACAATTAGCAGAAGGATTTGGAAAGGCATTAGGTAAAGATGTTACCTATAACAGTATATCTGCAGATGTTTACAGAAGCTTTGATTTTCCGGGAGCGGATGATATGGGTAACATGTACCAGTTCAAAGCAGATTTTGAAGAAGACTATTGTAAATCCCGAAGCATTGAACTCGCAAAAGAATTAAATCCTACTCTTATTTCTTTTGAAGATTGGTTGAAAGTAAATAAAGATAAAATTCCTCTCGAATAAAAATTAAAAAGGCAGTCTGTAAATAGGCTGCCTTATTTTTTAATTAATATTTATAAAGAAATTATCAAAGTGTTGTTTTCAACACTTGTTGTATATACTCTTAAACTTGAATTCGCTGGTCCCTGAACAACACCACCATTTAAATTAAACCTTGAACCATGACAAGGACAAACAAATTCACTGCTTCCTCCATCATAACCGGAAACAACACAACTCTGATGAGTGCATATCCCGGATAAAGCCTTGTATGTATCATCAGATTTATGCTCAACCAGTATAGCATTTCCATTATTGAATTTAACAAGTGCTCTTGTGTTTTTATTTGCTATAGGCGATGACGGAATGTCTATGCTGATTTGATTATTAACAACGGACTTTTGAATTGTTTCTAGGGTCGTATAATTTCCGTTAGGTCCGGTTGGGCTTGTACAGCTTGTGATAATTGAACTAATAATTCCTGATGTAGAAACAATGGCAACAGCACTCGCCGATTTAACGAAAAAATCCCTTCGGGTAATTTTCATATTTTCCTTTAAAAGTGTGAAAAAATATTTACTAAGTGTTCAAACTGGATTTTGAACAAAAATAATTTTTTTGGGAAACACAATAATATTTAGTCGAACTTATTTATATATAGTGCTGAAGTAAAACATAGAATGACAACCGGGATATTTTTTTGACCTTTATCGGTAGTTAGTGTGAAATGTTTGTATTGGCATATTATAAATTGATGATTTATTGTAATTAGAATATCTTTTAATCCGGGTTAATGAAAAATGTCTGATCTAAAACCAAAACATATTGCCTGGTTAATACCGCTTGCCTACCTATTTCATCTTTCAGATGAATATTTTATGGGCGAAGGTTTTCCAAACTGGTTTTCAGGTGTATTCAAAGTTGATCTTTCAAATATTAATTTTATCATCATCAACTCTGTTGGATTAATTGCCACAGTAGTTATTGTAATTCTCTACACCATAGACAAGGTAAATAATTTTGTTATCGCTGCTCTCGGAACATTGTTTTTTGTAAACGGGATTATTCATTTTCTTGCAAGCCTTCTCACCGCAAGCTATTCTCCCGGAACAATCTCAGGCGCATTGCTTTATCTTCCTCTCGGTTATTTAATTTATAAAAGAATATTTTCCCTTGTACCAGAAGAACAACGTAGCTTAAGCATTGCAACAGGTATAATTATCCAGGTTGTTGTTGCATTAGTTGCAATGAATATTTGAGCTTGTATGCCTATAATAAAATCTGATTTTAGTAAATGACAGAAGTAATTTCAGTTTTTAATCAATCACAAAAGGATTTTCATGAGCAATAGAAAAATGAATTCATTCACAATTGCAGCGGCTCAAGCTGCTCCTGTATTTTTGAACAAAGAAAAAACTGTTGAAAAAGTATGTAAGCTGATACGAAAAGCTGGTAATAATGGTGCAAAACTTATTGTGTTCCCGGAAGTTTTTATTCCCGGGTATCCGGATTGGGTTTGGGTTGTTCCAAACAGTAAATCCAAAATACTTAATGATCATTATGCTGAACTCGTTAAAAACTCGGTTACAATACCTGATAATTCAACTAATAAACTTTGTAAGTCTGCAAAGGAAGCAAAAATAAATGTAATTATTGGAATGAACGAACGAAACAGTGAGACAAGTAATTCAAGTCTTTACAACACTATACTTTTTATAGACGAAAATGGTAAAATAGGAGGTAAGCATCGAAAACTGATCCCTACCGGTGGAGAAAGATTAATTTGGGCACAGGGAGATGGAAGCACGCTAAATGTTTTCAACTCACCAATAGGAAAAGTTGGCGGACTTATCTGTTGGGAAAATTTTATGCCTTTAGCCCGTCAGGCAATGTATGATGGCGGGACACAGATTCTTGCATCCCCAACCTGGGATAAAAGTAGCAAATGGCTGCAAAGCCTGCAGCATATTGCTCGTGAAGGAGGCATGTTTGTTATAGGAAGCTGTATGGCAATAAGAATGAAAGATATTCCTGACAAATACGAGTTTAAAAAATATTATCCTGAGGGAAGGGATTGGATCAACACCGGGAACAGCTGTATAATAAATCCGAATGGTGAATTCATCGCCGGACCTTCTGAAATGAAAGAAGAAATTCTATACGCAAAAATTGATTTGCAAGACATAATAAAATCTAAAAGGATGTTTGATGTTGCCGGGCACTATTCCAGACCGGATGTTTTTCATTTTGAAGTCAACAGGTCATAAGAGTAAATATTTGTTTTTTCTATAATAAACTATTTATGCTCACTTACCTTATATTTGGGATTACATATGCACTTGCTGCAGCAATACAGCCGGGGCCATTCCAGGCATTCATAATTTCCCGTACTCTTGAGAACGGATGGAAAAAAACCCTTCCTGCTTCATTGGCTCCTGTCTTAAGTGATATACCAATAATCATCCTGGTTTTGTTAGTACTAAACAATGTTCCGGCTGAGATGCTGAGATTTTTGCAGATCGGCGGAGGTGTGCTGCTGCTCTATTTAGCTTACAGTTCATTTAAATCTTTCCTTCATTTTGATAAGCTGAAAAAGCCGGAAGAAATAAAGAATGACAATACTCTTTTCAAAGCCGTTTTGGTAAACATACTAAATCCTTCTCCATACATCGGCTGGAGTTTAATAATGGGTCCGCTCTTTATTAAGGGTTACCGGGAAGCTTCTATTAATGGTATTGCTTTAATGGTCGGTTTCTACGTCACTATTGTTTTAAGCCAGGCGGGAATTATTTTACTCTTTGGTCTTGCAAAAAACCTCGGACAAAAAGTAACCCGCATTACTCTAGGTATTGCTTCTGCAGGTTTAGCTGCTTTTGGTGTTTATTTGTTGTGGCAGGGAATATTTAATTATTAAAACTTGAAAGCATAAATTTATGAAGTTGTTGCAGGCAAGTACAAAACAAAAAACAGCAACATCCTGGCACTGGGTTGCTGTAATTTTATTTTCCTCGACGGTAATAATTTTTATTAATTGAATTTAACCATTTCGTTATCTAATGTGTAGATAAAAATAATTTTTAACTATAGACCAAGGAGTAATCAATTGTCAGAAAATAAATTTTCTGTTTCTGAAATTATCAATTCCCCATCTTCGGCGGTATACCGCATAATTGCAGATTATAAAAATGCTCACCCTAAAATTTTACCCAGACCTCCTTTTGTTTCACTGGAAGTTGAAGAAGGGGGAACCGGAGCCGGAACTGTTATTCAAGTAACTATGAAAGTTATGGGCAGACTTCAATCATTTAAATCTTTTGTTTCCGAACCTAAACCGGGACGAGTACTGGTAGAAACAAATGATACAGGTTACATTACCACTTTTACAGTTGAGCCAAAGGAAGATGACAAAAAATCTCTTGTCACTTTCACAACTGAAATTCCGATAAATTCTACTTTTATGAAAAAACTTGAATTTCGTTTGACAAAACTGCTGCTCATTCCCGTTTACAAAAAAGAGCTTGAGCTTCTGGCAGAAATAGCTGCTGAAAATTCCGGATGATATTTGATGATTTTTTAGCTTTAAGGTAAGTTTCGTTTTATACAAAACCCATGGAAGAAAGAATGTCAATTCACTGGTTTATGTTTGTCGGTCTTTTAGCTGGCGATTTGGCAAAATTTATTATCACGGGTAAAAACCCCCGGCGAAACAGTAACGGAGTTAACAGATTAGATAAGTAAATATCTCAATCGTTCAAAAAAAACACATAAGTGCTTATCCGTTTTTACAGTAGCCTTTAATTAATAGTATTAAAAAAATCTTTATTAAATAAAGGGGAGATTTGAAATGAAAAATAGATTTATTATTGCAGCAATTGTATCCTCTATTTTACCCGTATTCTGTAGTTGTTCTGAAAAACCTGTTCAGGGTTCAACCTTTTTCAACTTTGAATACGAGGGGCAAAATTACCGTATCCGCACTGTTACTTTTAACGATAACGGATATTCGTATAATGAGCTTATCGGCAAAAAATTTGTAGCCAATGATTATGATCAGGATGGAATTATAGATAAAATCACAAATGGAGAAGTAAGCATCGTTGATGCACAAAAAGTTTATGAGCACGTACTTTCCATATTAGCAGAGCAGGATAAACTGCATCCGGTAAAGCCAATTTACCATAGCTGCCAGTTTACAAATACAGATTATGATTATGAAATAAAAACTTTTCAGCCAAAAAATGTTGAACCGTTTAACCAGTTTAAAGTGATTGAAAAAGAAATTAAAACAGAGGCAGGTTTTATAATAGGAATAGACCAAAAAGCTGATGGAACAATAGATACCGTGGTTACCGGGACAATGTCGTTAAAAAATATTCAGGCTCTTTATATAGACGTAATACATAAAGGCTTACAAATGAACCAGCTATTTAAAGATGGTGATATGATTATTGTAAAGTAAAGCTATGTTTTTAGCCTGGTAAATTTTTAAATAAAACACTAACCACATAAAACTGTAGACAGTAGAATGATTTATTATCACATCATTAAAAAGTTAGAAGAGAATGTGACTATCTTTCAAAAAGACATATAAGTTATGATTACATATTATTACGGTTTTATATTTTGATTAACACGGAACAGGTTCTTAGGATCATACTTCTTTTTGATGCTTACTAATCGTTCATAATTATCTTTGTATGATGCCTTTACTCTGTCTTGTCCTTCATCCATCATAAAATTAACATACGCACCACCTGCTGAATATGGGTGAATTGCATCATAATAATCTTTTGTCCACTTGGTAATCTTCTCATTATTTGCCGGATCAGGATCAACACCAACCATCACCTGAGCCCAGTTTGCATCTCTGTACGCCCAGGGAGTGTCATTTTTACCAACTTTGTGTGCGGCTCCATCTATTGGATAAATATGTATTTGTGAAAGAGGTGTAGGCAATTCCTTTCCATACTTTACGTGTAATTCTACTGCTTCATCTGGAATTTTGTTAACAAAGTCAGCTCTCCAATAATGCTGCAGTCCGGTGGGTAAAATAGCATCAAACAAACTGTTTAGTACTGGATAGGGAATTGGTCCTACGTGTTCAAAGTCTGGTTTAAGATCACGTATTGGTTTAAATATTTTATCTGCTTCATTGTGAGGTCCTAAATAATTCCAGACAACACCGCACATTTTTTTGCCGTGTAACGGTTCAGGAAATGGCGGTCCCGGAATTGTTAATTGAGCAAAAAAACCATACAAATCTTCCTGAGCATTTAGTATAAAATCCCTATACCATTTTAATATTCGTTCTGTGTTTTCAATATGCCAGAGTGTTGGTCCGGCGTAACTGGTATGTACGGGATGACCCTGGAATAAAAATGAAGTGATTATGCCAAAATTACCACCACCGCCTCTAATAGCCCAGAAAAGGTCAGTGTTTTCATTAGCACTTGCAGTAACAAATGATCCATCAGCTAATACGATATCTACTTCAAGAATGCTATCGATTGTTAATCCATACTTACGGGTTAAATATCCAACTCCACCTCCAAGAGAAAGTCCTCCTATTCCGGTAGTTGAAATAGTTCCTCCGGGTATTGCCAATCCAAATTGATGGGTTGCATGATCAACATCTCCCCAGATTGCTCCACCACCTACGCGTATTGTTTTTGATTTTTTATCAACGTGCACAAAATTTATAGCAGAGAGATCAATTACGAGTCCGTCATCGCAGATTCCCAAACCAGCCGCATTGTGTCCACCACCACGGACAGCTATCAGCAACTTATTTTCTCTTCCAAAATTTAGTGCTGTAATAACATCAGCTACGTCTTTACATTTTGCTATTAATGCAGGTCGTTTATCAATCATTGCATTATAAACCTTCCGTGCTTCATCATAATCTTTATCAGAAGGCTGAATTAATTCCCCACGTAAACTTCCCCTAAGCCCCTTAACAGCTTCAGAACTTAGCATAGCAACTCCTTTAATAATTTTATTTAAATAATACGATTTTGATAATAGTAATTATTTGTTCACCGTCCAACAATTGTGCTTAGTAATAATATGCTTTTAGCCTTTATGTGATTAGGCACACGAGAGACAAATACCAGTTAAGCTTGATGCTTTTTTTGTTTTAAAGTATTTTATTTTATTAAAAAAATTTTGGAGGGAAAATGTCAATTCTATGGACAATTCTAATCGGGCTTGCTGCAGGTGCATTAGCAAAACTCATAATGCCGGGCAAAGATCCCGGAGGAATAATAATTACTATTCTGCTGGGTATTGGCGGTTCTGTTGTTTTTACTTACCTGGGACAGTTTTTAGGAATTTACCAGGCAGGAGAAGCAGCAGGTTTTATTGGAGCGGTTATTGGCGCAATAATTTTGCTTGCCGTTTACAGAATGTTTAAAAAGTAATAAGCGAAAAAATAAAATGAATTACGACTACATCATTAAAAAGTTAGAAGAGAATGCTTCCGTCTTTAAAAGTATTCTGAAAAACATTCCTGAGGAACAGGTGCGCTGGAAACCTTCGCCGGAAAAATGGTCTTTGCTCGAAGTAATAAATCATCTGTATGATGAAGAAAGGGAAGACTTCCGCCAGCGGATAAAAAATATACTGGAAGATCCGTTAAAAGAGTGGGCTTCAATTGACCCGGTTAAATGGGTAACAGAACGGGAATATGATAAAAGAGAAATGAAAACTTCTCTTAATAATTTTCTTGCTGAAAGAGAAAAGTCTGTTGCGTGGTTAAAGAGCCTTACTTCACCAAACTGGAAAGCCGCATACAAACACCCGAAGCTGGGAGAAATAAGCGCCGAAAAACTTTTGGCAAACTGGCTGGCTCACGATTATCTTCATATCCGCCAGATAACTTTTTTACAGTACAGCTATCTCTCACAAAAAGCATCTTCAATCAGTTTGGATTACGCGGGTAACTGGTAAAAACTGAACATTAAAAAAAGGCTGCCGTTTAGGACAGCCTTTCAGGAGGAGATATTTGATCTGATTATTTTTGGTATGTAAATAATTTAATATCCTTCAAATGTAGATTTTCAGATTTTGGAAAAACAAAATCTTCTCTGCCGGGATTTCCAAGAAATATCAGCTGAACACCTTCGCGGGCAATTAACATCCCGAACATTTGATTAATCTTTTGGGGAAGCGTTGCTGTATAAATTTTAACATCGGTGCCGCCATCTGACCAGCCTTTTACTGCAAGATTTTCAAACACCTGTGAAACCGGATAAGGATAAACACCATTTATATTATCTGTCACAAAGTCCGGCTTAAAAATTCTTATTGAGCTTACATCTTTTACACTGATACCATTTATAATAAACTTACTGTTGTTTGAATATCCTAAAAACACCATAGTAGTTCCTTTGCCATTAAGCAAATCTATTGTTGCAAACAATTGATGGGTTGCAGTTTTTTTGAAAGCATCGATATAAATTGCCAGGCCTTGTTTTTCGTTCTGCCAGCTTATGCTTGCATCATTCAGTTCGACGAAAGATTGATATAGTTCATAAGGCAATGATGAAGTATTAACTGCTCTTTTTTCTACCTGTGTTTCAAATGGTGAAACAATGTTTTGATCACTTTCTGAACATGCTGCTAAAGTGAATATAAGTGAAGCTGCTAGGAGATAAATTGATTTTCTCATTTTTTGTTCCTTTTATTTTTATTTTACATTATTAACTGTTTTTAATATGAATGCACAATGTTTAATTCCCGGGTTGTGCTTATCGTATTTGAAATAAGTAGTACCTGTGATAAGAAAAAGGTGACAAAGAAAAATTATTGCGGTCTGTTAAGCAAAATTATTTTATTGATAGTAACAATATTGTTAATTCGGTTAACGGAATATTCTACGGAATACTGAGGATAAAAATTAGCGGAATTCGGGTTAAGCAGAAAAAAAATATTCCCTTGTAATATGAAACCAGCCGGCAAGGAGTTATAATTAAATATTAGCTTACAATTCGGGAGGAATAAAATGGACTTTAAAGCAAAGAACGAGAGGTATATTATTTCCTACCTCACCCTTCGCAGATTGATCGGAATCCTTGGTATGCTGCTTCCGTTTGCCTGCCTGTTTGGCGGCAGTATAGTTCCGAACCGCCCGGTGCTTGACTCGATCAGCGCCTACTATCATTCCAATATGGGTGATGTGCTTACCGGTTTGCTCGTCGGTGTTGGACTGTTCTTATTAACATATAAAGGATATGAGAAACGTGATCTGTTAGTTGCAATTGCAAGCGGCATTACCGGGCTCGGTATTGCAATTTTCCCCTGCGAGTCGCGCATTGATCCTTCCATTCCCGTCGGCGTATTCCAGTTAACGCATCCGTACGCAGAATATCTTCATTACGGTTCGAGCGCTCTCTTTTTTATCCTGCTTGGTTTTAATTCACTTTTTCTTTTCACCATCGGCGATAAAAAGAAATGGACTAAAAGTAAAAGCAAGCGAAACGTTATATACCGCGTGTGCGGGATTGTTATCTATGCATCATTGGCAACACTTCTTATCCTTACATTAATTATGGGCAGCGTACTTGTGGCAACGATATGGACTTTTATTTTTGAAACCGTAATGCTTCTTGCGTTCAGTATATCGTGGCTGGTTAAAGGAGAAACACTTTTTGCTGATAAATATAACGAAGAAAGTTTTGACCTGACTGCGGCTTGAAACTGTTGAAGGTTTTTTGGTTTTAGGGTAAGTTAGTTAACTCTTGTAACGTTTTATTTAACATGGAGAGAAACAAAATAATTTCTGATCACTGCAATGCCTTACGTAAGGATGGAAACCAATGCAAAAATAAACAGTATCGTAATTCTAATTACTGCTACTTACACAACTTAATTCGAAAAAGTACTGTCCCATGGTTTCTCAATCCCAAATTTCATATATCAGCCTCAATTGCTGGTATTTGTTTGACAATCTTTTTTGGAATGACTGGAGCAACGATAAAAAATCAACGGCTAATGCTTAAAAAACAGGACTCAACACAAGAAAAGGTACAAGAAACAGATAAGGACATAAAAGAAATCAAGAATCTGCTACTTGCTGATATGGCAAAGATTCAGAGAGAAAGGGAAGATGAATTCTTAAAATATTATAATCTTGGTTATCAACTAGTTGCATTTGATAGATATAGTAATGTAATTCCATATGATAGCAGAATAAGATATGACTATAAAATAGAATGGAATGAAACCAAACTAATTAAAATTAATTCAGAGAAACTCGAATTAACTTTGCCATCCGTTTATCATTCCCCCAGCAAGGGCTATTTAGGAAAGAATAAAATTGTATTTAGGGAAAAATTTAGAGGTGTGATTGCAACTTTTGATGGTGATCCCTATAAAATGATTGTTGAAGTTATTGATTATAATTATTACGGATATATTTGCTTAATAGGATTACAAAATAATAAATAGTAACATTTCACAATGAAATAAATTAGATTTAACAGAATTTTCCCCTATTTATAGAATACGCCTATAACATCCTCTACTTATAAACTTCTTTATTAATCCCTCTGTTCTGCAGGCGGAATGTTTCAGCTACATAAAGTTTTATAACTGCTCTTTACAGACTTACAATAACTAACTATTATGTTTGTTATTAAATTCCTCAGCAAGAAGATAACGTTGGGATATTATCAATATTTTTCAGAGAAGAGGGTAATTCACAAATTTAAAATCTGCATTGCGGTGACAATTCTCAGACATTTTAAAGTCCCGGCTTGCGCCTTTTAAATCTCCGCTGCGTACTTTTAATGTTGCCCGGTTGAAGTAAGCATTAGCATCTTTAGCATTTAATTCAATTGCGCTGGTAAATGACTTAAATGCATCTTCGTATCTGCCTTTATCAGCTTTTTCCACACCTAAAACATTGTGAGTAACCTGATTTTGAACCCTGGGTTTGAGAGGCTGTTGAAACCCTTTTGTTGGAATGTCTTTATTCATCATTTGTATCTCCTTATATAAAAACCGGTATCTTGCGTCTTTGAGGGGAAGGAATAGGAAAGAATATTAAACAGAACTACTTCGGCTTGCTCTGAAACTTCTCCCTTTTAGCTGTCCATAATTATTTCATTTTTAATATCAACTATTAATAGACCGAATACAAGGCGAATAAAAATCCTTATGTTCTGCAGGCGGAATATTTTTTGATTCGGCGGGCTTTAACTCCGCACTTTACAGAATTACAAAAACTAACTATGTGTTAAACTAAAAAGGCGGGATAAACCCGCCTTTATTTATATGCAAGGAAAATACTGTTTAATATTTTTTGTATGGAAACAGGGTGTAAGAGCTTCCGCAGGGTCCCGGACCAATCTCGCCATCATTAAAATGTCCCAATGTACCTTTAAGTGAAATAAATTGCTGGCGGAGAGGATCGTTGCCATGAAGCGCACCAATATCCTGTGGGGTGTACATTTCAAATAAATCTGTTGCATCATCAAATGCTTCCTGTACCTCGCTTGGATCGGCACCGTTAAGAATATTAAGTTGCACTGCAATATAAAAATGTGCAAGCATGTAATATGCATTTCCGCCGCTTGGGGAAGTCCACATAACTTCGTAATTAGTTTTGCCGCTTAAAAAGAATGTCGAATCTTCACCAAGCATCTCCCAGGTGGAATCATACGGAGCAGGTCCGTATGCTGAATGTGTTTTCCAGTAACCGTATCCGCGGGTACAGCCGCCAAAAACCGGTTCCTGTTCAATTTCAAACCTTACTAATGTCTGAACTTCGGTTGTATCATCCCACCCTGTTATCAAATTAGTTGAATCTCCAAAATTGTCATCGCCAAAGGTGGAATTAATATAGCTGTCTGCAAAAGCCTCTGTGGAATCATATCCACCTAAACCATTGTAAGTCCACCATATTTTAAGATACGGACTATAGCCTGATTCCCTGCTTGTATAATACTGAATCTGTGCAGGAGTTTCTTCTTTAAGCAATATTCCATAATTAGGATATGTGCTGTCTACCCAGCCAGTAACAAGACCTGTAACATCAACAGCATACCAACCCAGAGCAGACGGGGCGAAAGAATTTTCTGATGAAGCATTGAAAGCACCACCGAAATTATTCCAGGTTAAAGTCATCTCATCCCAACCTGCCTGAACTCTGTGCAGTGTTACTTCCTCATTTAAAGCTGTTGTTACATTAATATAAAAAGCGGCCGAGTCAATTACTGCACCAATAGGAATTGTAATTTTTGGAAGTTCCGTTTCAACAGCACCATTAAATGGTTCGGTTGGTGTTGAATCGTACTGACAGCTTGTTAACATTATAGCCACAAGCGAAACAAAAAGAATAAAATATATTTTTAGTCTTAGCATATGAGCCCTTCACTTTAAATGTGTGTAATGTTTAATTTACTAAATATGATCTGATGTATAAAAAGGTAATGATTTTATAATTATTGCGCAATTTATTTTTGTTTGTTCATATGAATTTGATCTCATAATAAGACGGTATAATTGAATTGATATTATTTAATGATGGAAAAATCCTGAGAGTCTGATGATTAACAAGTTTTTTTAAATGACTTTTTATATCCAAATAAATAGGTTTTTGAAAAAATTTTTGACCTGTTTCTAACAGAATAAACACTTATTTAATATTTACCTGACAATCATATTTATTAACAATTGAGGACATTATGATGTTAAATAAAAATAAATTAATGCAATTTCTGTTAGTTTCAGCCATAGCATTACTATTAATTTTTTCTGGCTGCGACACATCGGAAACAACCAGCGGCTCTGTTTCATTAAGCCTGTCCCCCCCCATACTTAATAAAGGTTCTCAGGAAACAATCGAGCTGGACACAGTTAAAATTCTTCTAAGCAACATAAAGATTAAACACCAGTCAGGCACAATTGAAGATAATATGCACTTAGGAACAATGGTCGTTTATTTAAGCACAACTGAAATGAATACTGACTTTACTGTTGAAGATGTAACACCGGGGACTTATGATAGGATACGTTTTGAAGTTCATAAATGCGATGGCTCGGAAACACCACCTGATTCTGAATTCAAAGAAGGCAGCGACGTATCTTTACGATATTCGGTAATAGTTAAAGGAACATATAACTTAATTCCGTTTATCTATAAATCTACAAAATCTGCTCATCAGGATATAAAACTGGAAACCCCTATTACGGTAGAAGCAAATTCAACAGCAAATCTGACCATCTCCGTTGATCCTCTCAGCTGGTTCTACCTGAATAATGTTCCTCTTGACCCCACCATAACGTCAAATGAAAATGATATTGATAACAATATCGCCCAATCTTTCAAGAAGTGTTTTCTTGATAATAACCATGACGGAATAAAAGACTAATCAATTTAAATTAAAGCTATCATTTATATTCAGAAAGCTTGAACAATTTTTCAATTCTGAATTGTTATGGAATTCCTTTAATTAATATGGAGTAATAAAATGAAGAAGATCTTTTTTATAATTGTTTTAATATCGATAACAACAGGAACTGTATATTCACAGGATAGGGGATTCGGTTTGGGAATTGTTATAGGTGAGCCAACAGGATTAAGCGCTAAACTATGGACAGGCAGAACAAATGCATTTGACTTTGCCGCAGCTTGGTCATTTAGGGGTGACGGAAACCTGCTTGTGCAGGCAGACTACGTCTGGCACAGCTACGATCTTATTCCAGTGGAATCCGGTAGACTTCCTTTCTATTTCGGAATAGGTGGAAGAGCTATATTCTCAGATGATCCGCTTGTCGGTGCTAGAATACCCTTTGGATTAGATTACCAGTTTGCAAACGCGCCTATAGATATTTTTTTCGAGTTAGTTCCAATACTTGACCTGGTTCCTTCTACAAATTTTAATTTGGGAGGTGGATTGGGTGTTCGGTTCTGGTTTAACAATTAAAATATATTAATAGTATAAGAAGCGAAGGCGGGTTTTACCCGCCTTTTTAATTATAAATTCCTGAGTCCTGGGTTATTGCCGGGGATCAGGTAAATCATATGAATAAACCAACCATAAATAATTGCCACCCGCTCCCTGATTAAGATCCTGCTTTTCACCTGAGTAATAATTTTCAGCGAAATAAAATCCGCTGGTTAATCCTTATGTTCTGCAGGTGGAATGTTTTCGGCACCGTCAAGCTTTCCTATCAACTGTTCAGGATGATGAATTAGTAAAGGTAAACATCTTGAACAGATATATGCCGGCTTGCCGTTATAATTAAGACTTACCAATGGAATTTCTTTTTCAGAAATATTACAGCTAAGGCAATGGAGAGTTTTATCAGTCTGACTCATAATATTTATACGATTAATTAATAGATAGTTTGGATATGAAATTAATGGAATGAGTATTCAAATAAAAACATAATGATACCAATTTACCCCTCCTCCGCTGAGAGGAGGGGTCGGCTTTAGCCGGGGGTGGTGAGTTAATCACCCTAATCAACAGTCACTGATAATCAAAAAAACATTTTAACACTGCTTACAAAGATGCAAGCATTTCTTTTGCTTTGTTGGTTACAAAAGACTGGTTGAGATTTAACAGAGCATTAAAGTTTGCACTCTTCTCTACATATTTTTTTGCTTCCGCAACATTACCGTCTTTGGAATATGCGACCGCCATATAATAAAATGTCTGCGGGTTCTGCTGGTTGGCTTTTTCAAATTCGCTTATTGCATCTTTATATTTTTCTTCCTGCATTGCAATCATTCCCTTCAGTGAGTGCGAAAGCCAGATTTGAAACGTATTATTTGCATCGTTTGCCTCCTTGCTGAACTCTGATGCAAGCTTTTTTGCATCATCCATTTTACCGGACATTAATGCAACTCTGCCCATATTATATTTATGTAACCTTTTTGTGTTCTCTTTAACTTCCGGGGACAAATTTGAGTTTTCTGTGGTTGTCATTGCTTCTTCAAATTTAGCTTTTGCTTCGCCATATCTTCCTGCTTCAAAGAGTATGTTGCCCATTGTGTTCAAATCTGCTGTCATATTCCCTGCATCGTTAATATTTTTTGCAATGTCGTATTCTTTTTGAAGCTCACCCAATGCACCCCTTGTGTTTCCTTCATCAACATAAACAAGAGCTTTTGTAAAAAGTGCAAATCTTCTTTCGCCATCATTTTTTGCAATCTGGTAACCCTTATCGCAGTTTTCGCGTGCTTCATCATACTTTTTTAAAAAGATAAGGTCATTTGAAACACCCATAATTGAATTAAAGAATCCCGGATTAATTTCCAGAGCTTTATTGTATTGGGTTATTGATTCTTCAAATCTTCCAAGCTTTAAAAGAAGTTCTGCGTATGAGTCGTAAGGGTTTGGATCATCGGGAATAAGCTCGATATATTTTTTGAAAGCTGCTTCAGCTTCATTATAATTCCCGAGGTTCCTGTATGAATAGCCAAGCATATTGTATGACGATGAATAGTTCGGGTTGATTTCAGTTGATTTTTTCAGATGTTCTACTGCAAGATCATATTTCTGCTGTCCGAAATAAAACTGTCCAAGTTGGCTTTGCGCTCTTTCATCATCCGGATAAAGCCCGACCAGTTTTTTTAGATGTTCTTCTTGTGCTTTCTGGTCTCCATCAACACCAGCCTTCAATGCAAGGATAATTAGTTTTTCTCCTTCGGAAGCATTATCAATATTAGCAATCGCTTTATCCATATCTTCAAAAAATCCCTTGGCAGTCGGATTAGCTAATGAATGATAATAATATGCCATTACGAATTTATCATCTGCTTTAATAGCATTTTCAAAATACTCAAGTGATTCACGACCCCTAAGCTTTTCAGCAAGATCACGACCCTGAAGAAAATCATTTTTTGCTTCAGATGACATGGTTGTTATTTCGATCTTTCCTTCTTCTTTCTTTGCACACCCCGAGAACATTATGGAAGCAAACAGAATTACAAGAAACAGCAATCCCGTTTTGTAAAATAGTTGATGCATAGAGATCCTCCTTTAAAGGTTGTTAAATAAGAATTTTGCTTGTATGGTTTATAAAATTAACTTAGTCAGCAAGCCAAAGAATTTCAAGCTATATATGATTAGCGGTAAGGGAGGCGAATTGAACAGAAAAATCTGATTAGAAAGCCTATCAATAATTCCTGGCAGGTTAAATTAAATTGTTTTATGACTCAACTTTACTTTAATAGTCGTTGTCGGATTAAACGGATTTGGGTGGTTCTTTTTGAAAATTTAATCGTAAAGAAATTTTTGAGATGAGGATAAGGGATAGGCTAATCAGCCGGAACTAATCTTGAATTATGGAGTCCCGGCTGAAAAAAGTTAAATTACTTTTTTGAAGTGTCTGTTGATTTTGGAGATTCCTTAGGTTCCCAACTGCTTCCGGATTCACCCATATTGCTTTTGCCATCGAATTTTGCACCAGCTTCAACCAGTAATATTTTAGTAAAAATATCTCCTTTAAGATTACCTTTAGAATCAAGAACTAATTTTTCTTTTGCCCGGATCGTTCCTGAAACATTCCCTCCGATTGTTACATCATCCCCGCTGATCTGTCCGTTCACCTTTCCGTTTTCACCAACAATTACTTTGCCTTGCGATGTAATGTCTCCCTGTATTTCTCCTTCAACACGAATGTTACCATTGCAGCTTACTTTTCCTTCTATTTTAACGCCGTGACTGATAATGGTGGTTTCTTCAGATTTCGGACCTTCGTAAGACGTGTTTTTTAGCATAGTATGCTTCTCCTATTTTAATTATTAATATGTAAAAATCAATTTCTGAAATTGTTGAATGTCAGGTGGACAATTCCAACTTCAATTTAATTAATATTTATAAAATAAATGACATAATAATTATTCCTTTTAAATATTATATTTTTGTACATCAATTAAAAAAGGGGAATTTATGTTAAAAAAATATTCGCTGAACAAGCTGCTGGTTTTATTTACTGTGCTGGGTTTTGCTTTCCTCCTTGCAGATACCACAATTGAGCACTGGGATGCTTTTGATGACGAAGTAATGGCATTCATTCCTGTTATTTTTAGTTTTCTTGGCCTGGTTATCGGCTTAATTACTATTATTAAATGGAAAGACAATACAATCCGGTTTCTTCAGATATTTCTTATAGCTTCATTTATAGTTGCCGGTGCCGGATTATATTTCCATATTGAAGAAGAGGAGGATGAAGTTAACCTGACAGTTGAAGAAAGGGCGCATGAAGAAAATGAAAAAGATAAACCACTAATGGCTCCGCTGGCTTTTGGCGGAATAGCAATTGTTGGTTTACTTGGAACAGCAAGAAAATGGGAAGCAGAAGTTATTAAGGATTAATTATTTAGATTGTTTAATTGATTTCAACCGGAATTTGAGACTAAAAAGGGCGGAACAGTCCGCCCTTCATTAATAAAAACTCTTAGTCACCGTTTTTAATTTCACCGCCGTGATCACCAACAAGCATCCACTTGTCACCCTTCTTCATCAGTATGTCAGTCCAGCGACCTCTTTCAGTCATTGGTTTACCATTAGTATCTTCGGTAACAGTAGTGTAATAATAATGAGCATAACCGAAGTTGCCATTCACCCAAATTCTTGCCGGGGTAATTGTATAATACTGTACCTTTCCTTTTTTATTCCAGTATGTTATTGCTTTGTTTACATCTGATTTCGTCCCTGGTGCTCCGTTTTGATAAGACCATCCATAATATGAATCGTCCCAATACTTCAGCTCATCAGCTGGATCGGCAGACATTCCTGCTTCCCAATATGTCTGAACTCCTTTCCATAAGTCCTGCTGTTCAGCACTCCATTGTTGTGCTGATGTTACCCCAGCGACTGTTATAAAAAGAAATAGAAAGAAAAATCCAAGTAGATTTTTCACTTGCGCCTCCTGTAAATGATTGTATAATAATTAATTAGAAGAGATATTATGCCTCGGCACAATATTGCCAAAGATTAACCCATTAACAAGGGGCAATTAAAATTAATCTCAATTAAGTTCATATAAACTTATAATTTGGACTAAAGTTAAAGACTACTTTAAATCATTAGAATTAGGATAAGCAGCGTTACAAAGTAAATAATTTGTACAATGTGTTTACTTATATATTTCATAATGAACTCAAAAGACTTATAATTATCATTACAGTAGCAAAGCTGATAATTAAAAAGATAATAAACATTGCAACTTTAAATCGCTTTTCACTTTTATTAAGCTGCTCAAGAATTTTATCCTTATCAAATTCAGTAAGATTCTTATTTAACAAGGGTCAACTTCCTTGTCTGGCTGTAACTTCCAGCAGAAATTTTATAAAAGTAAATTCCGCTTGTTAAGGTGCTTGCATTAAATTCAATAGAATAATTACCTGCCGGTTTTACTTCGTTCATCATCTCAGCTACCTCTTCTCCCAGTGAGTTAAATACTTTCAGAGAAACTTTTTCTTCTTCAGGGATTGAAAAATTGATGGTTGTTGAGGGATTGAAGGGATTAGGATAGTTTTGTTCTAATGAAAATTTTGAAGGTTGTAAATTTTCACTTTCATTCACATCAGTTATAATTTCTGATAATATTCTTTTCCAGACACCTGCAGCATTTGTACCGGCGTAGATGTATTCCCCGTTTTCGGCTAAGGATAAAACATAATATGCCGAACCGCTAAAACCATTATTAATCTGATTCCAGGTGCTACCATAATTTGTGGATAACCAAACTCCATCACCAAAAGTGGCAGCAAATACATTTGGACCAATGGTTAAAATAGCTGTAGCAGCCGGACTATTGGGAGCAATACTCCAATTTTCTCCGTTGTCCGAGGAGATGTAAACGCCACTAGAAGATATGCCTCCACCTGCAAAAAGATAATTATTACTACTCACTAAAGAGCTAACGTATGTGTCTGTTAAACCGCTATTTTTTTCTACCCACACGGTGTCGACAAGCTTGAAGACACCACGATCAGAACCAGTAAAAATGTCATTACCAATATTGATTAAAGAGTATACACTAATGTTATCACCAAAAGGAAACCCATAGTTTACTGGTGTCCAGGAGCTTGAACCTTGCTCATAGTAAACTCCCTTGGTTGTCCCAATCCAAATTTGATTCTGCCGGTTTAAAATTATATAAACAATGGGGTTTCCGGGTATATTTGTAGTATCATGAGGATATACATTCCAAAGATCACCATTATCTGTGCTCCAGAATACCTTTCCGGAACCAGCGAAAAGACTCCCTGATGGATCAGGGAAATCAGTGAAATATTTTACTGTGTTTACATTAATAGAGGTTAACCCATTATCGATGTTTATCCAATTACCTCCACCTGTTGTTGAACGAACCATACCCTGATTCGTGCCCGAAAAAATATTTTGTCCGTTGGTTTCAAGTGCTTGGTTACTTCTTGATGTGGGTGGCCCGCCGGTGTTAACCCATTGTGCATTCACGTTAATTGCAAATAATAAGATGATTGCAAACGAATAATATTTTAAAAATCTCATTTCAAATTCTCCTTAAAATTTTCATTGATAATTTTTGAAGCTTCGGGGTGGTTATTTTAAAAGAATCATCTTTTTTGATTCTACAAAGTTTCCTGCAGATATTTTGTAGAGGTAAACTCCGCTGGTCAACCTGCTTGCATCAAAGGTAACTGAGTAATTGCCCATTGGTTTATTTTCATTTACAAGGTTTGCAACTTCCTCTCCCAAAGAATTGAAAACTTTTAGAGAAACCAACTGTTCATTCGGAATTGAAAATGAAATAGTTGTGGCTGGATTGAAAGGATTGGGATAGTTTTGATTAAGTGAAAATTCATTGGGAAAATTATCCTCCTCTTTTTCAATAGCGGTTACAATATTTAATCGTGCGAAGTTTGATGTATTTAGTGCGTCTGTAGTCGCTGTTAAAGAAACTGCTTCTACTGAGGGATCTGTAATTTCAAAAGAAAAAACTCCATTGTTTCCAACGGTTGTTGATCCCAACCATAGATATGCTGAGGGAGCGGATTCATTAATATTGGCTTTATAAATATCTATTATTGCGCCGGGTGTATCGTGGATACCGGCAATTGTATTGTTGCTATAAGAAAGATTATAAGGGGGTAATATTCCATTATTCGATACTGGCGATATAAATAGATTTGCAGTGCTATTCTGATAAATTAGATTTCCTCGAACACTGATTCTATGGGGATTAAAACTAAATTGGTCTGCAACGTAAATACCATATCCATGGTTACCAATAATTTTATTTGGTGAATTACCACCTGAATAATCTGCACCTATAATAGTCTCTATAACGTTACCCCAAATATTTATTCCATTTTGTCCATTTGGGAATATAATTCCACCATTACTGATCCCTATGTTATTATTAGTAATAAGATGACCAGAAGTTTCAGTTACCTGATCCTGACCAAAAATTTCAATACCGGAAAGTGTGTTACCAGCAATAATATTATCTTCTATTGCAACATTCCAAACTCCATTTAAGATTGTAATACCGATTCCATTTGGAATTGCTAATGACTGAGAATCGTTCAATCCTATAATATTATTCTTTATCAAATTTTCGAAAGAATGACTATCTGGTGGAACACCGCTTATACCGATTCCCTGAACCGAATTCCCGGAAATTATATTTCGTGAACTTAAGGTTTCACCACCGATTATATTTTGATCGGAACCACCGATAACTATTCCCTGAGCATTTCCAAGTCCTAAATCACCCAAAACTGTAGTGCCTATAAAATTATTTGTGATTTCATTAGACTCACCCTCAGATATAGAGATGCCTGTTTGACTACCACAAATGGTATTTGACTCAGTTGCAACAGGTCTACCTATCCTATTATAATTTCCAAAAATCATAATACTAACCTGATTGGGCTGTAAAACCTTATTAGTATCAAGACCAAAGTAGTTGGAGAATACTTCATTAGAGTCACCATCTATTTCCAGTGCTACATAGCAATTTGTAAATACATTCCCATTCAAAACTCCCCCAATTTTATTTTGCTTTCCTGTAATAGTTATGGCATTAAACACATTGTTAAATATTATGCCGGCAATTTGTGTGTTCTCATCAATTTCAAAACAATTACCTCCAGATAACTCTACTTTTTTTCCCCCATTAATAATTGAACCATTCACGGGATAAAGTATATCCATAAGGTTAATTGTACCATTCACACTAAAAATTAAATCAAGCGGCTGGGACATATTATTTGATTCATCAATGGCTGCCCTGAGTGTGCATCTACCTAATTCATCATTGCAAATTCCATCTATAGACTCATCTTCTGGTGTGTTAGGATCATCCCACGCATAAGAATACTCATCATCCGCTAAAGAATTGACAGTAAAATTCAATTGAGCATTCAATTGAAATGAACTTGAAAGAAATATTACTAACAATATCAATTGTAAGTTGTAAATATTTATTTTCATTTTGTACTCCTTAAATAATTTGAGAACAATTTTACTTCATCAACAACATCTTCTTTGTTTCAACAAAATTTCCTGCAGATATTTTATAAAAGTAAACCCCGCTAGTCAGCTTGCTTGCATCGAAAGAAAGTGAATAATTTCCTGCGGATTTAATTTCATTTAATAATTCCGCAACTTGTTCTCCCAAAGAGTTAAACACTTTAAGAGAAACTAACTCTTCATTTGGAATTGAAAATTTAATTGTTGTAGAAGGGTTAAATGGATTGGGATAGTTTTGGGATAGTTCAAAATCATTCGGGATACCAGATTCTGTTTCAACAGCAGAGGGAGTTCCGGCAACGATAAATTCTACATTGTTTACTGCATTTCCATTTGCATCAAGCCCACCAATAACATAAAAATTATTTTTGTAGATAACTTTTGCCATATAAGCTCTGTTAGCACTAATAAAAATATTTGCATCACTCCATTGGTTTGTTACAATATTATAAACTAATGTATTATTGAAGGTACCGGCTCCGGGACCAGAAGATCCGCCTACATTATAAATTTTATCATCAACACATTTTAACGCTCCTCCGGTAACGAAATATGGAAGGTCTGCCAGTTGAGTCCAGCTATCCGTCACAGGATTATATTTATAGAACTGGGCATTAGTCCATCCGACCAAATAAACTTCACCTTGATAGACTGTAGAGAATAACCAGGCAGCATTAACGCTTAGCGATGTTGCCTGACTCCAGGAATTTGTGTTTAGGTTGTATTTATAAACATTTCCATTAAAGAATAAATAAACGAAACCGTTTACGTACTCAATTGTATGACCGTACGTGGCGCTGATATTAGGACTGTTAGCCAAGTACTGCCATGTATTGTTAGCTAAATCATACATTCTTAATTTATTATTGCCGAATGCGTAGCCTCCATAAACAAAAACACTGTCACCTTTTATTGTAGTACTGATTCCCCAAACATCGTTATCAGGCATAGGGGTATAATCCTGCCAGCCTGTACCATCATACTTGTAAATGGTGGCAAAGCGTGTACTGCCGCTCCAACTCGTTCCGCCTCCAAAATGATAAATGGAATCCCCCCACACCTCTGCGCTTCCAACACCGATTGCGGTTAACAGATTCGGAATGGTTTGGGGTAATGCTGTTACACTTAGTAATACCACGATTCCGAGAAGTAAAAGATTTTTCATTGCTTTGTTCCTTTCGTTTTAATTATTAATTATCTCGCTTTATTAAAGGACAAAGTTAATTTTTTAGGGAGGTGAGCGCTGTCGTCAGTGTGTCAATCTTTAGCGGAACTGTTGCAGAATAATTAAAAATGGAGGAGTAGTTAACTCAGGAATTAGTTTTCTCTATAAACTCTGTTGGCAGGCAATTAAACTGCTGGCGGAATGCTTTTGTAAAGTGAGATGGACTGCTGAAACCAACTTCAAATGCTATTTGAGTAACACTTAATCTCTTTTCCAGAATCAAGGTGGCTGATTTTTTCAATCTGAATGTCCGTAAAAATTCTCCCGGTCCCTGACCAGTAATAGCAATCAGTTTCCTGTGAAACTGGCTTCTGCTTAGAAACATTTCTTTTGCAAATTCTTCGGAATTAAATTCACTATTAGAAAGATTTTTTTCTGCAACATCAAAAGCCCTCCGGAGAAATTCATTATCTAAAGATGTAACTGCAATTGTTGAAAGATCAATTTTAATTTCCCTGGCAAATTTTTCACGTAAGTGCTTTCTCTGTCCAAGAAGATTTTTTATTCTTACTATTAATTCTATCGAACTAAACGGCTTTGTAAGGTAATCATCAGCACCGGTTTCCAGCCCTTCAAGCTTACTTTCCTGTGAAGCCTTCGCAGTAAGCAGGATTACCGGGATGTGACTTGTTTGTATTTCAGTTTTTATTTTTCTGCAGAAATCTATTCCATCCATAGACGGCATCATTACATCGCTTACTATTAGGTCCGGCATTAATTCTGTCGATTTTTCTAAACCGTTTTTACCATTTGTTGCTTCACTTATCCGGTAATTTCTTTCTAATAAACTTTTAAGATAACTCCTTACATCTTCTGAATCCTCTACAATTAATATTAATGGTTTGGCAGATATAAGTCTGTTTTTATGTTTTATCTCGTCCTCAATTTCTTTTTCATTTATCTCAATAAATTCATCTGTAGTTTCTTCTAGGCTGCCAGTTTCGCCAGACAGTTTGCCAGGAATTCCCTCTATAATTTTTTCATTCTCACTTAAGTATGAATCATAAAGTGGAATTATTATTGAAAACTCTGTCCCGGTTTCTTCTTTGCTGCTAACATTTATTTGCCATCGATGAAGCTCAATTAGTTCCTTCACCAAAGCCAGTCCGATTCCCGATCCTCCAAAACTCTTGTTTGAAGAATCGTCTACCTGGAAAAACCTGTCGAATATCATCTCCAGTTTTTCTTCCGGAATGCCAATCCCGGAATCAGAAATCATTACTTCAGCATAATTTCCATTTTTCAATTTTATACTGACTGACACTGTCCCATTTTCGGGTGTAAATTTTAATGCATTTGAAATGAGGTTATTAATTATTTTTTCGAATTTATCTCCGTCCAGCCAGCAAATAACAAAGTCTTTTTCGCTGTTGAATACAAGGCTGATATTTTTTTGTTTAGCAATCGATTCAAAAGATAAAAACAATCCCTGTGTTTGTTTTACCAAATCTTCTTTTCTTGCTTTCAAAGGGATCGCTGCGTTTTCAAGCCGGGTTAACTCAAGTAACTGATCAATTAGTAGCTGAAGTTTTTTACTATTCCGATAAATCAATTGATAATATTCTACCGGATTATTTTTAAAGTTTCCTTTCATCAGTTCTTCAACTGGACCTCTTATTAATGTTAATGGGGTTCTGAATTCGTGAGAAAGATTGGTGAAAAACCTTGACTTCATTACTTCTAGTTCATGTTGTTTTTTAACTTCAAAGTCTCTCATCCTTAATTCGTTACGTAATTTAGTGCGGTTAAGTTCAAAGCGACGTAAAACAATAACGCCGGTTAAAATCAGCAATACATATATTATATAAGACCAGATTGTTCTCCACCAGGGAGGGCTAATATTAACAATAACTGAACTATAATTTTCATTCCACACACCATCAGAGTTAGTTGCTTTATATTTGAATGTATAATTTCCTGAACCGAGATTTGTATAAGTTATGAATCTTCTGTTTCCGGAGTAGATCCAATCTTTGTCAAAGCCTTCCATCTTATATGCATATTGAATTGACTGTGGGAAATTAAAATCAAGAGCAGCTAATTGAAATGAGAATACATTCTGAGAAAAAGATAAATGCAATGATTCAGCTTTATAGATATTGACGTTCAAAGGGGAATTACTATTAATTTGCACTGACTGATTAAAAATCTGAAAGTCTGTAATTAATACTGGTGGATTGTAAGATGAAAGTGAGATCTGTTCCGGCTCGAAAAAGTTTATCCCACCTATAGTTCCAAAATACATTGTACCTTCATTTGAAATTAATGACGAACCCGAATTGAATTCATTCCCTATTAAACCGTCAGCCTCTGAATAGTTGGTAAAAGCTTCTTTTTTTACATCAAAAAATGAGAGCCCGGAACTAGTGCTTACCCATAAGTCTCCATTTTTATCTTCAATAATATTCTTCACTGAATTATCAATTGATTCTTCCCCTGGTAAATAGCTGCTAATTTCAACCCCAATTTTATTAATATTATCCTCGTCGGTAGAATTATTAATAACTACTTTGTCCAAACCACTGCTTGTGCCTACCCATAAAATCGTTTGGTTCACATCCATTGACACTTTAAGATTTTCGGCTTCACGAAGCACATAAATACTCATGCTACTCAATTTATTTTTCTTATTGCCTGCATTGAACATCTCATAAAATTTACCATCCCCAGAATCATCAAATAAATTTAAACCTCCACCATTTGTTCCAATCCAGATTCTTTTTTTATTATCTTTTAGTATTGACCACACATCATTGTAGCTAATACTAGAAGGGTTGTTTACATCGTTAATCCAAATTTTATACTTATGTGTTTTCAAATTCATTTCGGCAAGACCGCCGCCCCAGAATCCTATGAGTAAATTTTTATCACTTAGTTCAAGTGATTTAACATAATCATAAGCAGAAGTTTTAAAGGTTGGGCTTTTAATTTTAATGTCTTCAATTTTACCTGAGCCAACATTGAAGAATTTCAATCCTTGCCCATATGTACCGACCCATAAATTTCCATCCTGATCAGAGATTAACGACCAGATATTTAATCCGCTAGTCTGAGGATATTTGATAATTGGATTAATATTCCCGGGATGAAACGCAACAATCCCTCTTTCTGTTCCAAAATAAAAATTACCTTTTGCGTCTTTAGAAATTGATTTTACTGATTTCCCATACAGTTCGTTAAATAAATATTCATCTGATTCATCGCTGAACAAATTATTAAACCTCAAGCTTTTATTAGAAATTTTGCTCAATCCGTTTTCAGTTGCAATCCAAGTTACACCTGAATGATCCTTCATAATATCATTTATCTTGTTACTTACTATGCTGCCTTGTTGGTTTTCATTTTTCATGAACCGGTCGGTGTGGTTTGTTTCTTTATTAATTCTTACGAGTCCGGCATATGTTCCAAGCCAAATAATTGTATCATTATTAACGACTTCTTCGATAATTGATGCTATGCTGTTTCCAAACTGGTAACTTTTTTCTGATCTGATCTGGTAGTTTGTGAACTTCTCTTTTTCAACATCAAATGATGCAATTCCGTTTGCAGTACCAATCCAGATAATTTTTGAATTTAGTTTTGATTGAGAAACATTCCATACAAGATTTGCCGGTAAGCTATTTTTATTTGATGGATCATTAAAAAACCTGTCGAAAGAAATTTCTTTTGTATTTTGATTTATCCTGTTTAAACCGTTATATGTGCTTATCCAGATTGTGCCGAATGAATCTTCCAAAATGGATGTGATAAAATTATTACTTAAGCTTTTGCTGTCATCAGTATTAAAAGTCCAGTGTTCAATTTTATTATTTGAAAGATCTAATTTGTAAATGCCATCCTGATAAGTACCAATCCACACATCATTACTTTTATCCTGATAAATTGCCGTTATCTCAGTTTCTTTTTTTCTATCCGGGTTTAGTTGCCATTTATAAAATATGTTTTTTTTCTGATCGTACCTGTTGAGGTAACCGCCATTTGTTCCTATCCAAATACCATCCGATTTATCTTTGAATAATGTCCAAATGTTGTTATCGGAAAGTGAGAGAGAATCCTTCGGGTCATTCCTGAAAATTTTAAATCCATAACCGTCATAACGGTTCAAACCATCCTCAGTTGCACTCCAGATAAAACCATTATTATCCTGGAGAATCGAATTTACTTTATTGTTTGAAAGCCCGTTCCTGGTAGTATAATTAGTGAAATACAGTTTTTGTGCTTGTGTAAAAGCAGAGGATAAAATTATCAGGCTGATGAAAATAAATTTCCCCCGATATTTCATTAACCCGGCAATCATGTAGTAAAATTAGTCAAGCGGATTATATTCGGCAAGAGGGAACAAACAGTAATTTGTCTTAAATAAAACAGTTTGTTCCCCAAAAGAAATTTTAAAGTGCGTTTATTTTACTAGAAGCATTTTCTTAGTAGCAGTGAAATTCCTGGTTTTAAGCTGGTAAAAATACATCCCGCTGGTAAGCTTACTTGCATTAAAGCCTACTGTGTGAGTTCCTGATTTTAGAAAATCATTTAAGATTGTAGAGATCTCTTCACCTACTGCATTAAAAACTTTGATTGTAACCTGAGATTCTTCAGGTATTGAAAATTTTATTTTTGTACTCGGGTTAAAAGGATTTGGATAGTTTTGGCTTAATTGAAATTTGTTTGGATTGTTTTCATCATCATATACTGCATTCGGATTTGTTGCTGTTATCATACCCACCATTCCAAGGCTCTGGTGCGGTGTACAATGATATGGATGTTCTCCTTCAGTAGTAATAACAATACTGAAGGAAGTGTTGCTGGCATCAAGCAGAGCATCCCAAACATCAGGACCGGTTGTAGCATCTGAAGTTGTTGTGTGCATTCCATTTACCCAGACCCATTCAACTGTATCACCAACAGCAATGGTTATGTTTGCAGGATCAAATGCAAAATTACTTGCTTCAACTACGTGTTTTGTTTGTGCATTTAAAATGTTAAATGCAGCAAAAGTAAAAATCAAAAGTGCGGTAAGTTTTTTCATATTATCCTCTCTTATTAATTGAATATTTGTTTGATTTTATCTGAAGATATTTAATAATTAAATTTTAATATGGTTTTTATATGAGGAGATAGAAGAAGTCAACCACCAAATCAAGATAAACAATAATATTGAAATAACAAGTCCTGAATCTTAGTTCATCAATTTGTGATCATTTTTTCAAAATTCTTATTGCTTCTCTGACCAGTTCGGCATTTGAATTTGCAATCTTTCCATTTGGCAAAATAAGTGTATCTTCTAAACCAACTCTTGTTGAATATCCTTTTTCTTCTGATAATTTTATCAAATGCCAAACGACTTTATCAAATCCGTGAAGAAGTCTTGGGACTGAAATTTTATTTCTATCAAGAACGGATTCAATTTCCTTGATGTTTTGTTCTGCTTCTGAAATATCCTGTTCAATGGGTTCAATGAGAATACGGAGGCAATTTTTTGCGAAATTACTTTTTACAAATTTCTCAGCTTCTTCCGGAAAAGAAATTCCGACTTCTACTCCAACTTTTTTGCTAATTAAAATTCCAGCTACATCTTCAGCTGCTTCCTCATCAATATTTACCGAGACAAAATCGGGAAGCATTTCCCAATTCTTTATAACTTCAATTCTATTTTGCGAATCAGGAAGAATCCATTCACCGGAACTAATTCCCAATTTTGCATTGTACAATTCTTTTCTTAATAGAGTAAAAATTCTATTTAAATCTTCAGTAAATAAACTTTCGTTTCCTTCTTTGTTTCTTACATGAAAATGAATCGCATCCGCGCCAGCTAACAGGGATTCTTTTATATCACTAAGAATTTCAGAATCAGAAACCGGAATCCCGTTATGTTCTGATTTTTTTCTTATTCCATTAATTGCAGCTTTTAACATTTTTACCTGTATTAATTAATAAAATATAAATTGAGTGGTTGATAATTGCACTCAAATATATCTAATTTTGGTTTGAATATTGTAAAGATTTTTTTGTAATGATAACTATAGTAGATTACTCAAATTCCGGGGCACAGGAAGTAGCCGGTTGCATAAAACAGTTAACTGATGATTTCGTAATTTCCAGAAACGAAATAGATATCTGCAGGGCGGACAAAATTATATTTCCCGGAAGCGGCAGCGCACCGGAAGCAATGCGTGAGCTTCATCTCTTAAACCTTTTCTCGGTTCTCCGTATAATTAAAAGACCAATGCTCGGAATAGGGCTTGGAATGCAGTTGATGGCTGGTTATTCTATGGAAGGAAATATTTCCTGTCTTGGAATTTTTCCGGGTACATTCCAGAAGTTCGAAAACGGCACATCGCCGGCATATAACGAGGGCATACAACAGATTTCAGTTAACAGAGAGAGCAAACTATTCGCAGATATGCCTGAACAAACCGAATTTTATTTTAAACATCTTTACTACCTGCCCGAAAATCAATTCACAACATCAGTTTCAAAACATAAGGTTGAGTTCAGCTCTTCTGTGGAAAAAAATCATTCCTTCGGTGTGCAGTTTCATCCAGAAAAATCCGGTGATGCTGGAATGAGGTTGCTACAGAATTTTGTGGAGCTTTAAGTCACTTCATAAATTTTTTCTGATATTCTTCCCTTAACTCTTCTAGTATATTATAATAATATGCTTCAGTTTCATTCATCGGCTGCGTTCCTACAAGAGCTTTTTCCCGCAATGCTCTTCTATCGACAATATTATTTTCAAGAAGGGGAAGCTGTTCAAGGAAAATCAATTCATCAGGCTTTGCAAATATGCCTATGTTTTCAGCGACAAAATTCCGGAGCTCTTCTTTCAACAGTACTGTGGCTTCCGCCTCTTTTAAAACAATACAAACAATTATTGCATTGCCAATTATCTCATCCGGTCTTTTAACAACCACAGCTTCCTTTACTGCCGGATGGCTAAGCAGAAATTTTTCAATCTGGCTGCCGCCCACACGATGACCGGCAGTTTTAATTACATCATCTACTCTGCCAAGTACTTTTATGTAACCGTTTTCTAATTTGATAGCTGCATCGCCGGTAAAATAGCTCCCTTTAAATTGGTTCCAGCAGTTTAATTTTGTTTCGGCTTTCTCTTCCTTTTCGGTTGTGAACATTGATGGCCAGCTATCTTTTATAACCAGGTAACCAGCTTCTTTCTGCTGAACAGGATTCCCATTTAAATCAACTACTTCAACTTCAATCCCGGGAAACGATGTTCCTGAAGTTCCGGGAATCATTTCTTCTGCACCGGGAAGTGTGGATAAAACTATTGCCCCGGTTTCTGACTGAATCCATGTATCAACAACCGGGCAGTTTTTTCTTCCGATTACTTCATAGAACCATTTCCAAGTTTCTGGCTTGATAGGCTCGCCTTTTGTTCCAAGCAATCTTAATGATGTTAGGTCGTGTTTATAAACCCATTCATTTCCTAATTTCAAAAACGCACGAAGCGTTGTCGGATTGGAATAAAAAATATTTATCCTGTACCTGGAAATTAATTGCCAGAAACGATCCGGCTCAGGATAAATTGGAATTCCTTCATACATAAAAGCTGTAGCACCGTTAAGAAGGGGTCCGTAAATTCCATAGGAGTGTCCTGAAATCCATCCAATATCTGAAGTTGACCAGAAAATGTCTTCGCTTCGAATATCAAATATCCATTTCGTTGTGAGATAAACCTGTACCATGTAGCCGCCGGTTGTGTGCATAAGCTTTACAAGGTCACCTTTCGGACCATTTGTAAAAAGGTTCAAAACCGGGTGCTGCGAATCAAGTTGTGCAGCCGGACATTCTTCTGAAACATTTTGTAAAATCTCACTCCAGATTTTATCTCTTCCGGGAAAAAGTTTTATTTCTCTTTCCGGCATCCTGCGATGAACTATTACCGTTTTAACTACATCGCTGCTACCAATTGCTGCATCGATGTTTTCTTTAATTGGAACGGCTTCTCCTTTTTTCGAAATAAAATCTTGTGTAATAATAATTTTACATCCCGGCGTTTTTATTCTTTCAGCAAGAGCTGATGAGCTTAATCCACTGTGAACAAATGAATAAACAGCCCCAATTCTTGCGCAGGCCAAAATTGCAACTACTGCTTCAGGCACCAGTCCCATATAGATAATTACATTATCACTTTTTTTAACACCAAGATTTTTAAGTGAGTTTGCAAAGCGGTTTACAAGCGAAAGTAAAACCTGGTAAGTGAATATTCTCGAGTCACCATTTTCGCTCTCCCAGATTAATGCAGCTTTATTTCTTTTCTCAGAAGTAATATGCCGGTCAAGACAATTGTAGCAAATGTTTGTCTTTCCGCCAACAAACCATTTTGAGTTGAATGCTTTTCCCTTTTTAACTTCTTTCCAGGGCTTAAACCAATAAAGTTCTTTTGCCTCATTGCTCCAGAATCTTTCCCTGTCTCTTATGGAAAAATCATAAACAGATTTATACTGGTTAAACGAAGAGAAATATGCATCGTTTTTAAATTCTTGCGGGGGATTTACTGCTGTAAAACTTATTGCAGTTGTTTGATTTTGCTTCCCCTTATTTCCCTTCAACTTATCCGGCATTTTGCATGCAATATTGGAATGTATAATGTTTGTTTCTAAATTAGATATTGAGTTGAGTAAAATCAATTTTACTTTTTACCGAAAATTATAAACCATTTAGCCAAAGGGATTTATGAACACAATTTTTTCTTCTGAAATAAAAGTAAGACCTGATGATATTGATATGAACAATCATGTTCATAACACAAAATATCTTGATTATGTTCAAACTGCCCGCTTTGAACAGATGAGGGATTTTTATAAAATGCCTATGGAAGAATACCATTCAAAAGGACTTAACTGGTTTGCAAGTCTTGCGCATATTGAATACAAACGCTCATTGAAGTTAAACGACATCGCAATAGTCAAAACACAAATGGGAGAAGTAAACGGGGCACAGGTTACTGTTAATTTTTGGATCGAAAATAAAGCAACTAAAAAGTTAGTTGCTGTAGGTTATATTATTTATACACTTATTTCTATTAGTTCGGGAAGACCGGTTCGAATACCTGATGAGGTTATTGAAAAACACTCTATCTGATAAGTATTAAATAAAAAATGTTTCGCTACTTCAAAAAATATTTGTTCATCTTAATTCTTGCTCCGCTATTTTCTATTAATTCACAAACATACTATTTTAAAAAGTACACAACCTCTGATGGTCTTATACAGGGTACAATAAAAGCAATCTTCCAGGATTCATATGGACGAATGTGGTTTGGAACTGCCGAGGGAATAAGCATTTATGACGGGACAGAATTTCATAATTATGGAGCCAGTAAAAGATTTCCTGCTCCTGTTGTTACCTGTTTTTATGAACCATATCCGGGAACAATGCTTGCCGGTACAATTGGTGGAGGAATTTTAGTTTTCAAAAAACCTCAATATAAAATGGATACGGTTGTGGCTGTTCTGAAAGACCGGAATTACATTCTCGATTCATCAATCAGCTCAATTGTCAAAGGTCCCGATGCAAGAATATGGATAAGCAGTGATAGAGGAATATCAATCTGGCAACTTGAAGATGGTAAAATAAAAAATGTCACACACAAAGAACATTTTGGAGAATTTAACAATCTTAGCATAAATCAAATTGCGTTCAAAAATGATGGAACGCTTTACCTTGCTACTGAAGAGGGGCTGATTGAAGAAATAAATGAAAATTATAGGAGAATAACTTCCGGATTATTTAAACCAGACGTTCCTGTTTTTAGGGTCTTTTGTGATAGTGAAAACAGAATTTGGTTTTCTACACTTGATGGATTATACTATCTCAAAGACAATAATGTTTTCAGTTTCAGTAATTTATATCCGGAAATTGACAATATCGTAATTGCATTTTTACAAACTGAAGATAATAGTCTTTTATTCGGTGGTTATGGAAAGTTCTTTAAATACAATTCAAAGTCATTTGAAATAATAGATGAATCCAGCGGCTTAACTGAAAAAACTATAGTCTGCATGTTTTCAGACAGAGAAAAAAACTTGTGGATCGGATCACTTGAAGGAGTAAGTAAACTGACAGAACATAAATTGAAGTTTGTTCAGAATGACAATCCCTCAACAATCTTTTCAAAATTAAAAATAATAAATGATGAGCTTATTATTGGATCAAACCATGGATTATATAAAATAAGAAACTATACATTAATGCCAACATGGCTTTCTGATGGTATGCCTCAAATTCTGATTCGCGATTTTGTTGTTCAGGGAGATACTATATGGTTTGCTACGCCTGATGGGATTTATTTTAAATTCAAAAATAAGATCGGTCATTTAACTGCAAAGGATGGTCTTCCGCACAATGTTGTCTATGAATTAAATCTGGATCCTGAAAAAAGATTGTGGATAGCAACACAAGCGGGTGTTGCATACATTACCAAAGGAAAGCTTTATAATTTCACAAACAAAATTGAACACAACTGGAACTTTTCTGATTCAGAAAGCAGGTATGCACTTTCATCAATAAGCATAAGAAAAATATTATCTGACAAAAATGGAAATGTTTGGATTGGTTCGTGGGATATGGGTCTTATTAAAATTTATAAAGATTCCGTATTTAGATTCACACCCGACGATGGAATAACTGATTTACACATCAGAGGATTAAATTTTGATAACGAGAACGACCTCTGGATTGGAACACGTTACTCCGGTGCATTTAAATACGATGGGCATAAATTTTCGCAACTTTCAACAGTAGATGGTTTGAACAGCAACTGGGTTTTTTCTGTTATTCAGGATAAATACAATAATTACTGGTTCACAACTGCAAACGGAATTTCAAAATACTCAAACAAACACTTTTCAGGTATAAGTGCCAGTGAGGGAATCAGCAGTTCGGAAGTTACCGTTGCTCTGGAATATAAAAACGAAATATGGTTTAATTCCAACAGTCAGATTATTGCATACGAAATAGAAAATTCTTCTGCCGAAGAGATAAAACCAAAAATTCTCTTTAAAGAAGTAAAGCTGCTTGACGGGGAACTTCCTTTTCCTGAAAAAACTAAAAACATACAAAGAAAATCTTTTTTAAATCTTTCTTCTCCTGTTTTGGGTCAGAAACCATTAGAGCTTGATTATTCAAAAAATACAATCCTTATTGATTTTGCCGGTCTTAGTTTCAAAGATGAATCACAAATTAAATATGATTACATCCTTGAAGGGTTTGACAAAAACTGGATAAAATCCACTAAGCGTAATTATGTTAACTATACTCATTTGCCACCGGGCGATTATTCTTTCAAAGTTTATGCAATTAATGGAGACGGGATAAAAAGCAATTCTCCTGCGGTATTCTCATTTACTATCTTGCCTCCATTCTGGCAAAGATGGTGGTTTATTGTTTCAACAATTTTGGCAACGCTTTTTTTAACCTCAATTATTTCAATACTTATTTACAGATCAAGAATGAATCAGAAGATACGGGTTGAAAAACTTCGGACTAAAATTTCTTCTGATCTGCATGATGAAATAGGAACAAGTCTTTCAAGCATTGCTATATTTTCTGAGTTGATAAAAAGAGATAGTGTTAACAGTTCTTCAAAAAGTAAAGAAATGCTTGAGAAGATTGAAAACACATCAAGAACTCTTATTGATAAAATGAGTGATATTGTCTGGGCGATAAATCCGCAAAATGATCGGCTTGAAGATGCGATTTTAAAATTAAGGGAATACTCAGTAAAGCTGCTTGAATCAAGAGGAATAGATGTTAAAATTAATATCCCGGAAGAGGTTTTTAAAATCACCTTAACAATGGATGTAAGAAGCAACCTCCTGATGATATTTAAAGAAATCGTAACAAATGCTGCTAAATATTCTTTTGCAAAAACTATTGATATTAGTTTTTCTGCGTTTCATAAAAGCGGGAGAAAAGTTCTTGTTTTGAATGTGAAAGATGATGGTGTTGGTTTCAATACATCTGAAGTAAAATCAGGAAACGGACTACGAAATATTATCCGGCGGTCTAAAGATATTAATGCACTTTTAAATTTAGAATCATCACCCGGCCAAGGAACAAACATAAGCCTGGAAATCAATCTGAAATAATTCACATCTTTGTGTGATTGAACTATTTCTCCCGATTCAATAAAATAAGCAGCATTTATATAAGAATATTAAATGAATACAGAACAAATATCAGTTGTAATTGTAGAAGACGATAAATTTATTCGCGAGGGGATTGCCGAATTGCTTAAATCAACGCCCGGTTTTAAGCTGAACGCTGTCTTTGAAAATTGCGAAGTCGCACTAAAAGAAATATTTAAAGCGTTGCCAGATGTTATTTTAATGGATATTTCTATGCCGGGAATGAACGGGATAGAGTGTGTAAGAAAAATTAAATCTGATAATTCAGAAGTAAAAATTATTATGCTTACGGTTTATGAAGAAGAACAAAAAATTTTCGATTCTTTACGCGCAGGTGCTTCAGGTTATATTTTAAAAAGATCTTCCTTGCAGGAAATTCTTTCATCAATTAAAGAAGTCGTTAATGGCGGCGGACCAATGTCGCCGGTAATAGCAAATAAAGTACTCAATTATTTTAACAAATCGGGTAAAAAAACAGAGGAAATAAATCTCACTACAAGAGAGACAGAAATTCTTAAAGAGCTTATTGAGGGACATAGTTACAAAAAAATTTCTGAATTACTTTTCATAAGTCTGGACACTGTGAGGTCACATATTAAAAGTGTATATCAAAAACTCCATGTCAACTCAAAATCCGAAGCAGTTGCAAAGGCTCTGAAAGATAACCTGCTCTAGACTCCCTTTTTAAAATTCACATATATGTGTGATTGCCGTGCAATCTTATCAAAAATAAATTATAACCATAATAGTTGAAATTTATTTCAATAAAAAAGAAGTCATCCGGCTGAATTTGAAATAACTCCAACAAGAAATCAGAGGCACGAATGAAAAATATATCCTTATTGGTTTTAACAACATTTCTCTTCACCCTGAATGTTTCTATTGCCCAGAACTGGAATGCACTCCTTAACTTAAATCCGTATCCTTCTCCCTATGCAAGCGACTGGGAAATAAATCCCGGGGCGCTCGGTTCTCTTACAGTTTTCAATAATTCAAGAAATGGTGAAACAATAATTATTAATGCAATTGTCAGCCAGGAAGGTAGAGGAGAAGTTTTCAGAAGCACTATTAAACCAATTGACATTTCATCGGATCCCGTTACGGTGCTTAGCAATACAAAACTATTCAGTCTTTCTGATGCAAGTTTTACCGATAATGAATATGAGCGGATATTAAGATTAACGGGCAGACTCCTTGAAGGATATTACACAGCTTGTTTGACAATTGTAAATATAGATGGAATAGTGCTTGCTTCTGATATTTGTGCGAACTTTACCATTCTATACCCGGAGCCGCCGCATTTAATTTTTCCTCAAGATGAAGATAGTCTGTTAGCAAATACACAGTATCCTACTTTTCAGTGGACACCTGTAATCACTCCCCCGGCATATCAGATAACATATACTTTAAAGATATGCGAAGTTCTGGAAGGACAAACACCATCACAGGCATTGAATGCAAATTATCCTCACTATATAAACAATCAATTAACAATAAGCAGTTTTACTTACCCGATTGAGGGACTTCCCTTCGAACCGGAGAAGAAATATGTGTGGCAGGTTCAGGCACTTGACCAATATGGATTTCCGCCGGCACAGAACCAGGGGAAAAGCGAGATCTTTACGTTTGTTAAAAAACCTAATCTGATAATATTTCCTATCTTAGTTTTAAAATTTCCTCTTCTGCAAGCTCCTTCAAACAATTCTATTATCTCTGGGAAAAAACCTGAGTTTAGCTGGACATATACACCACAGCAGGGAGAAAATATAAAGTATGGAATTAAAATTTGTAAAGTGAATTCCGGACAATCACCTCAGCAGGCAATTAATAATACTCCGTTTTATACAACTTTAATTAGTGGAGAATATAATTCGTTTATTCCACCACTTTATTTAAACTTTTCCGAAAACAGTAGCTACGTTTGGAAAATAGATGTATTGGATAAGTATAATAGCAACGTTTTGAAATCCAGTGAAGTATGGAAGTTTACTTACAAGGAAGCCGGGGGAACAATCGGGGAACCAGGTGAAATAAATTTTCCATCCTGGTGTTTCTTAAGCGGTCAGTTGCATTATAAGTTTGGATATGAATATGATATGGAACATTGGCCGCTGACAAATAAGAATATAAAACTCGAAATAAAATATATTATGAAATATACCATCCACACTGGTATGAATTATCGCAATGAGTCCCCTAAAGGCACATTGATTTTACCAACAGGAAAAATTCCGGGGAACCCGGTTGATAACGACAAAGTTCTCGCAACTGCAATTACAGATGCAAATGGAAACTTTAACCTGAATTTTATTCTGGCAGACAGCATGACCCTCATTAAAGAAAATTATTCTTTTTCTAATTGCAGTAGCGGTGAAAACTGCTATACATACGTGGGTGATGTTTACAGAGTTGCACGAATAATGGTTGAAGACAAGTACTTCGCAAGTCCCGATGATGATATTATAATCCAACCTTGGGAAACAAAAAATATTGGAACTGTAACGAGTATTCTAAGAAGTTACGCTCTTGAGGTTACAATTATGCCTGATCAAAACTTCCAGGATCAGTATACACAGACGGCAATTCCTGAAATGGATGTATATATTTTACGAAAAAATCGCCCGTTTAATCTACCTAAGAATGAAGGCAGTCCAAGACCACCATTAAACAGCCGGAACAATACTTTGTTTGGTTATGAAATTGTTGGTAAAGGAAAAACAGGGGGAACCGGTGAAAGCGAAGGTAAAATAATTTTCACAAGGCTAATCTCAAACATCAATCCAAATGATGCATACTATCTCTATGCAGTCAGCAACGAAAATGCGCTTCACAATTACATCGTGTTTCTTGGAAAGTTTACCTTTAGTTACGGTAACAACGAATCTGATAAATACCATTACCACCGTCCGCAGACTAATGATCTTATAAATGTTTTTTATAAGACTGATCTCGGATCAGGAGGAATACTGGTTACAAATGTTAATGATAATTCAATTTTTAATTCACAATATATCCACCCGGTAGTTCACAGAATATTTTATGCATTCCCGCTTTTACCAGAAGTATCCGGAGTGGTTGTCAGAAGTGATGATCAAGGCAAGAAAATAAACGGCGCTTCGGTGTTATTAATGAAGAAAAATGTTATTGACCTGGGGTTCGGTGGTGGAACTTTTTCATATCCCGTTGTGGAAAGATCTTCTACTACAAATGGAACCGGTAAATTTAAATTTTCAAATTTGCCAGTTGATAAAAATCTCACGCCACCACACCAGATAAACGGACCGGTAAGATCACTGTGGATTTCAGCTCCCGGTTTTAGTATGGCAGTACAGAACATCCAGGGAAGAGCAGCAAATCATGCTTTAACTTTGGCCGAAAAATGGAAAAAGGATATTCCACTTGACCCTGGATCGATAGTCAGCGGAAATATAATTGACGAAGATGGCAATGGAATTGCAGCAAGAATTAGGATAGGAGACTCTCCCGAAAAAACAGTTTATCCTTCTACAATGTTTTTTAATCAACAAACACACACATGGATAATAGGTCCGTCACACTTTGAATTCCCGGTTGCAAAATTAAATAACCAGCCAATGATTGTAACACCGGTTTATAATGCTTCTCAATATATTGTTGATACGAGCCATGTTAACATAACTCAATCAAATCAAAACCTGGGCAACATAATTGTTTATAAAAAATTGCATCGTTTAAAATTTATTGTTAAAGAATCACAGCCGTTTATTCCAACTCCTCAACATCCTTCTCCGCCCGTCTACCAATGGCCTGTATTGCCAGGAGCTAAAATCAAAATTAATATTTTAGGTAATGATGAGGAAAAAACTGCAAATGGTATTGGTGAAGCAACTTTCGAATTTGCGAACGATGCAGATAGTTTTAAGGTGATAGTCGAAGGACCTGTTGGAAAGTATTACGTGAAGAAAGTTGGAACTATTTTTAACAAACCTTCAAAGTACGAAACACCATATGTAATCGTTCTTGATAAAGCAACATACATCAGCGGTTCGGTTTATGTTGCCGATAACCAGTATGTTAAGGATGCTGATGTTTGGATTGATTTTGGAAATCCTGATCTGAATATCTCTGTTAAAACAGATGAAGTTGGTGAATACATTCTGCCAAATGTTCCTATCGGCGAAAACGTTATTGTATATGGATCAAAACATTCTGAAGAAGAAACCATTATTGGCGACAGCGCCTATGTTTTCACAACCGAAGCAGGCAAATCCGGTGTTGATCTCCACCTTACTGTTTATAATGGGATGGATATTACTAAGCTGCTTGGTTTCCCTGTCCTGTTAAGCGGATTAACAGAGGAACCAAACGAACAGGTTAAAATCAGTGGAAAAATAATTCAACTAAAAAATAATAATCTCTTTAAACCTTTTGATCCCTCAATAGGATTAAATTTTACAAATACACTCATACAACCGGGCAGTGCAGTAAACAGCAAAGGCGTTCCTTATGCTGAGCTTTCAAACCCGCCGCTGGTTTTTGATGATCCTTCTCTTTCATTAAAACTGTTCAATAAGTTTAGTGCTGATGTTGGGAATCCTCAGCAGGGAATTCAGCTCAGTGATGCTGGTAGTGGAAACGGCGTTGTTGGAGGAAAGGTTTTCGTTCCGGCATCTTCATTCAATACACAGGGAAGTATAAGTGGATATTCAGGACTTTATTTGATGGATCCGAATAAGCAAACAGTTGCTGAAAAATTAATTGTTCCTGCAGTTTCGGCTGACGGTTCAGCTCCTCTGAATATTCCAAATGGTTTCGAAGTTGGAAATCAGAACGGAAATAGTTTAAGTTTTAAATTAAACGGATTCCAATCCAATGCAGATCCGTTAAATTCATTTTTCAACAAGGACACAGTACGGCTGCGAACAACTCTACATACAAATATTCAGCATGCTTTTCCATCTGATTTAAAATTAAATGTCGGCGATGTTGTTTTCCACCAGGTTGGAATTGAGCCAATTGTGTCAAGCAAATCTTTCTCATTCAATCTTGACAACTGGAATCTCACCGCTTCAAAATGGATTTTGAACCAGGGTAACCTTGTAATCAATGAAGGAAGCATTAATGCGGGGGTAAACGTTCCGATAAAAACTTTGGAAATTACACCAACAAGTTTTGGTTTTGGTGATTTTGATTTTACGTCGATGATAGTTTCGGGAATAGTACCAATAACAATAACAGGCAATGTCAATTTCGGACACGATGATGCAAATGGCTATTGGTATCTCTCTGTTTCTAAAAAGAATTTATCCGATGAGTATGCAGCTTACTTCAAAGATCTTCCCGGAATGCAACCCAATATTTTAATGAAAATCAGTGGTTTTGTTTTAAATAGTAAAGCAAGTTTCTTCTCTTTGTCTCCTACACCCGGACAATTACTAAATATTTACAAAGTCGGAAAACTCAGTCTTGGAAATGCATCCGACCTGGCAGCCTATGATGATTACCTCTATATCCCGGGTCTTGGTTTTAACATTCCGAATGTTTCACAAAGTACAGCAATAAAATACTACAAGAATTCAAATAATCAGCTTGCATTCGGAATGGATGGAATTAATATTAATACTAACGCCGGCAATGGTGTTTACATGCAGTTTGGTGTGAATGCGCAGCAGCAAAATTCACAGATACTCGATGATTGGGGATTCAGATCATCCGGTGTTGTTGGCGAATCCGGAAAATTTGAAAAGGCTTGCTGGCTTTATCATACAGTAGATTCAACTTCGGTTCTTATTGAAACCCCTTACACCATGTTTACTACAAGACAAACCTACCAGAAGATGGCTGTTGGTTCGGAAACAACAACCTACCTTGCAACGCTAAACGGCGGAATGAAAGTCAGCAGCAATAAATGGAATAATTTTCATTTTGAAGGCGATCTTACCGGAACGAAGGGTATCACCGATGATAACAAACATCTTGCCTTTACTGTTTACGGAGAAATAAAAGCAGATAATCAAAAAATCAGCGTGCAAAATGTTCCAACACCTTTTGGCGGAATGAACTGGGTTTATGATTTTGAAAACAGCAGACTTACAGGAACGTTTGATATCCATCAGAACATGGGCGGAATAAAAATTAATGGAACATCTGAAATTGTTGTTGATGGTTCCGGATGGTATTTTCTGGGCGGCGGAACGATGGAAGTTCCGGGGGTTGGTCCTGGTTATGCTGCTACTCTGTTCGGAGATTATCCGACATTACCTCAATCCGTAAAAACAAAATTTGCCCAGGCATCATATAATAAAAATCTTCCTAAATCATTTCAGAAAAATATTAGCGGATTTCTCTTCAGCGGTGCCGCTTCTGTTCCTGTTATAATCCCGCATTTCAATTTAGACCTTGGCATCTTTGCTATCGGTTTTGGAATAGATGCAGGTGCAGATGTAAAAATTTATAAAGGATTTGATGAAGGCGGCTCAACTTACGGCATTGGTGCGCTAGGATTTATTCATGCATTTTTAACAATGCAATCAATACTCTGTACAACTCTTTCGGGAGATGCAACTCTTGAAGCCGGGGTCGAAGGTTCGTATCAAACCGGTTCCGGTACATTCAATCTTGATGGATGTACAAGTTTCAGCATTGGCGGCCATATCATTCAAAAATTGCATGGATGTGATTTGGACGGCTGCGGCTGTAAATATATCCTAATCGACATAGGAGATGATTTTGCTTTTGGTGCATTACTGCATTTAGACAGCGGAGGAAATATGAGTCTTGGCTTTCAAAAAGGTTCCTGCAGCGGAAATTAAGGAGGAGAAATGAAAATCATAAATAAAATAAATTTTTTGGTAAGCATTTTGTGTATTCTGAATTTTTATTCGTCATTCTTGTCTGCCCAGGAAAACACTAACGTATATGCGATTGGCGGTGCAAAGGGAATATTTATAAATCTTTCAAATGAATTTAATCCTTCCGGAAAGCAGGCAACGGTTTTTAATATTTCCAGAATTGACAAACAAGGAAAGAAAATTGAAATAGCAGAAATAAAACCCGCGGCTACAAAGACTGATTTTGTTTCAGCTCTCACAAGATTCAGATCTGTAATTTCAAACTCACCAGTCCCAGAAGATAAAGATATAGAGGAGATTTGGAACAAAATTACTATGACACAAAATGTGGATTCCGTTGCTTTGTGGGGAGCTTATCCCTTGATTAAACTGTCTCTGGGAATTATGTATCTCGATTCAACGGCAATAGTCGGTGAAGAGTATAAATATATTATTGAAAAAAAGATTGGCGGAGAAGCTTTCAAAGTTGAAAGTAATTTTGTGTCTTTCCCGGGCAAAACAGAGTTTAATGAAATAAATGTCTTGGGTTATAAATCAAATGCATCAAACATTTCTATTGAATGGACAACGAGTGCAGATAACAACCCGGTAAATTTCATTGTATATAGACAGGATAATGGTAAAGGAAATTTTAATCCTGCTGAAGTAACAAAAGGATTCGCCAGGTATGATCAGAATACTTTTCTGTATGCAGTGGATAATTCAGTAGAATCAAACAACTTCTATAAATACTTTCTTGTTCCACTTGACCTTTTTGAAAACCGGGGCACTACGTCTGATACTTTATTTGCTGGTGCATACGATTATAATTCACTTCCTGCAATACAAAACCTGAGTGCAGTTAGTGTTGATTCACTTGACGGAATTCTTATATCATGGGAAATCCCTTCCCCTGAAGCAGTTGTAAGTGTAAGAATTTTCAAAAGTGAAATTTTCGACTCCAGCTTTTCACAAATTGCGGAAGTATCTCCAGATCAGAACAACTATGTTGATCTAATGGTAGAACCAATGAAAAGATATTATTATTATCTTCAGCAGATTGGCCCGCTGGGAGAAGTATCGCCAGCATCAGCACGCATAGCTTCCTTTTTCTTATCAAATGAAACTCCTATTCCACCTGTTAACCTGACAGCAGAGGGGCTAACTAACGGAGTGAAACTTAGATGGGAAAACTCAGAAAGTTTTGTTGAAGGATTCAGAGTTTACAGAAGCAATGGAATAAGTGATTCGTTGGTGCAGGTTTCAGATTTAATCCCGGAAGAAAAACCTGTAACAACTTTTATTGATTCAAGTAAAGAAATTTCAGGAAAACAGACTTATTCTTATGCTATTAAATCGTACACGACCAGCCACATTGCCAGTGAATTTTCAGATACAATTTCAATAAGACCTGCAATACCGACAATCCCTTCAACGCCCAAGGGGTTATCCGGTTACGTTGAAAATAATTCGGCATTTATTTCCTGGGATGATCTTAGCGAAAATGATAATTCTATCCTGGGTTACCTGGTATTAAGAAGAAACGTTGATCCAAATGGAAAATCTGTAGGTGACTATTCTGTTATTACTGATTCAATTCTGCTTTTTAATCACAATCATTTTACCGACACTGAAATAGAAAAAAACAAAAAATATGAATATTCTGTTATCTCGCTTGATATGTTCGGTGGGAAAAGTTCATTAAGTAATTCACTAATAATTAATAATGAATCCGACAGGCCTTTACCGCCGGCAGGCTTATCTGCTTATAAATTAAATGACGGAATAAGAATAAAGTGGGAGTCTTCTTTACAAAAAGATATAGTTGAATATAAAGTTTACAGGCAAACCAGGAAATCAACTCCAGAATATCTGGGATCCATAAAAGTTAATGAACAGCTTGAAATAACAGATCGTGGGATTAAGAAAGATGAATTATACTTTTACTATGTAACCTCAGTAAATCAGTTTGATGAAGAAAGCTCGCCAAGCAAATCAGTTTCGGTAAGATTATGATCAAATTCTATTTTATAATTGTCCCTCTGGTTTGCTTCTTATTTGGTTCGAATATTTTTGCCCAGACAGATAGTAGTTATTCACAACAAAGCAAATCGCCTGTAACAATTAGTGGTGAAATTGGAGCTTACGGTGAGCTATATAACATAAGCAACTCACCGAACCGCAGACCTAATTCAACCGGGAGATTATTTTTGAGACCAACTCTTGATGTTCTGGGACTTATTCAGATTCCTTTAGAAATATTAGTTTCGACAGAAGGAAGCTCGGCAAGACAAAACATGAATCAATTCGGGTTAAATCCGAGGTGGGATTGGGGCTCTGCACATATTGGAGACTTTAATGAGGATTATTCCAAGTTCACTTTAAATGGAATAAAGATCAGGGGCGGTGGAGTAACAATAAATCCCGGGATATTTAATTTTTCAACATCGGTCGGATATACAAACAGAGCAGTAAGCGGCGGCGCACAGAACGGAGCTTTTGAAAGATTTTTATTGGCGGCTAAAATCGGTGTTGGGAAAAAAGAAGAAACAAACTTTAACATCATTTTATTAAAGGCAAAAGATAAAGTCTCGTCTATTAACCAGAATACACAATCGATAACTGTGCTTGATCCAAATGGTGATGATGCCTGGCCAATCGGATCGCTGCAAACGATAAGATGGAATTCGATTAATGTTGAAGGTGCTTTATTAATTGAAGTGTCTAGAGATGGTGGAACAACTTTCGAACAGATTCAAACAAATGTTCCGAATACAGGTTTTTATGACTGGTCTGTTTCGGGTACGGTAACTTTTGAAGCCTTGATAAGAATTACAAGTCTTGAGAACCCGGAAGTTTCAGATGTAAGTGATTATCTTTTTTCAATCGGAACTGGTAATGATTTCACTTTTAAAAAGGGAACAGGCAGACTGATATTGTTAATCCAAATTCGGTTACTCCGCAGGAAAATCTTGTAGCTGGAATTACAGGTAAAGCAAAATTCCTTGAAAATAAATTAGTGCTGGATTATGAATTGAACGGAAGCTTATATTCGAGAGATTTACGCGCATCAAAACTTAATCCGGATTCGACAGATTTTCCAAAATTTCTCTCCAAATTATTTAAACCCAGGGTTGGATCAAACTATGATTATGTAGTAAACACGCTGTTGAATCTCAACCTGAAATCATACAGCGGAAAACTAGGTTATAAAAGAATTGGTCCGGGTTATAATTCTTTGGGGCTTTCATATTTATTAAATGATCAGCAGGAAATTAGTTTGATGAATGTGTTCCGAATTTCAAAATTTGCTTTAACACTTGGATACATAAATTTATCGGACAACCTTGATAATCAAAAACTCTTTACAACATCAAGAAATAATTATATGGCAGGTGTATCCGGAAGCATAACAGAGAAATGGAACACTTCATTGTTGGTGAATGTTTTAGATATGGGTAACAACTCTAAATCTGATTCAACAAAAACTGATTTTAGTAACCTGGTTATTTCAACTACTCAAACTTATTTAGTTGGGCAAAAAACTTTATTGAGAACAATTTCACTCACTTATGTTTTCCAGGGTTCAGATAATAAATCTTACCAGCTTTCAAAAAACACAACTAAAACACATACTATAAATGGCGGTGTTAATTTATTGTTCAGCGAAAGTTTCAACGGAACTTTTTCGGCAGGTTTTGTAAGTTCTGCTATTTATGATACAATTAAAAGCACAATAACCAACTTATCGGCAACAATACAAAATAGTTTGCTTGAAAGAAAACTAAATTTATCTTTTAATCTTAGTGCAGCAATCGGGAAGGATACTGACTCTTACAGAAGCGGATTAACAGCAAGCTATCTTTTAAGTACTGAAGATACATTTTCACTTGCATTATGGTTTACAAGATTTAACGGGGCAGGAACAACAAGATCAAGTTTCAGCGAGATACTTTCTAGCCTGAATTATTCACACCGTTTTTAACCGAATATCAAAATCACATATTTGTGTGATTGTCTCACACAAGTATGCCTCTTATTTTCAACAAAAAAATCTTACAAAACCCGGAGAATTATATGAAGTTAATATTAAAATCCTTACTGCTTTTTGTAACCGGATTTATAATTATCTACTGTAGCGATAATAAATCAGAAAGCAATAAAGAATCGGGAAATAATTTAAGCTCTATTCCTGATAAGAAAATGTGTGAGCTTTTAACAAAAGAAATGATGAGCTCAATTACCGGAATTTCCTTTAATGAAGAAATGAGCACTCTTCATCAAACCGATAAAGGAACTGGTAAGTATGTATCACAATGCGGGTATCACAGCGAAACAGAGAATATGGCAGTTTTGGTTCGAAGGTTCGGTAATACAAGTTTCCCTACAGAAAAAGAAAATATATTAGGTGGTGAGAAAACGGGAAGTCCTGAATTGGATGCAATTCAGGAAAAAGCTTTAACAACATGTAAAACCGTGAAAGGACTTGGCGATGCAGCATACTTTTACGATTTGGGGGGCATATACAATTTAATAGTAATATTTGAGGACCACTACCAAATTCATATATCAAGTTATGGTAGCGGATTTGGCTTCGATGACAAAACTCTGGATATTTCAAGGAAGGTAGCTTTAGAAGTTATGAAGCTGTTCAAGTAATAAAGAATAATCTGATTTGAATAATGGAACTTTAGAAAATATAACAGGAGACCAATATGAAGCATTCATTGAAATTAAAAATCGTAATAATATTTGTTCTTATCCTTTCATTTTCCTATGCACAAGAAAAATATCAATCTACCGTAAGCTTGAACAAAAATCCGGATCAATCATTCACACAATTTAAAAACGACAAACCGATTTCTGCTGAAGATCAGATTCTTCTGAACAAAATAATCGAAATAAAAAACAGCGGCGATGTCTCCCGTCAAGGAGAACTTAATGAAATCTTAAAAAAATTCAATCGAAATAATGGTTTGATTGAAAAGCAAACTGAACGTTATGATGGGCAAGTTTTTATTTTCCCGGATAACAGTGTAAATAAAATTTTAAGTCAGACGGACCTGGTTTACAGCGGTAATGTCATTTCATATGCTACTGCTACTGAGCAAACCGGAACTGACAAAGGCAGAGCATGGATTGTTTATACTCATGGAGTTTTCGGTGCAGGTGGTGACACTCTTGATATTTATTCAACTGCAGGAAATGGTTCATATTTATTTAGAGGTAGAGTTATTATTGCCACTACGGATTTTTTCTGGGGCAATAATCTTGATGTTGAAATAGTAGAAAAAAATTCGGGCCAAAAAGCCCTGTACATTTTTTATACTTATGGAAATCTTGGTACAACTAACAGAAAAATCAAGGCTGTATATTTCAGAATTGATCAGTCATTATTTGGTTTTTTATCGGTAAACTGGCCGGCACAAACTAATAATGAAAAATATTATAATGTTCATATCACTTCAGACAACAGTGCAGATTCTTCAACTACGTGGATTTATATTGCTTGTTCTATGGATTCAATAGGTGCCGGTGGAAACTGGTTTTATGGACAAAAGTTTGCATACATATTTCAAACAACACCAATTACCCCAAATCTTCCAACTATTACTTACCGGGCTAGTGTGTTACCTGTTTTCTGGCAGTCAGGAGACGGATACCCGAGTAGAAATTTATTTACTGATATTGCATACTTCAGGGATGGCAGCAATACACCCAGTCTTATGTTTACATATTCCAATATTCCGGATTCAACAAGAATATGGCTGACAAAATCTAGTTTCACGGGGTCAAATGCAACATTTTTAGGGACCCTTGGTAGTAGTTACCACATTAGTAATTCTGCTATTGTTGCACCGGGAGGCGTTGGCAATCAACAGTTGATGGTCATAGCTACACAGAACTACCAGAACAGTGGTGACTGGGACATTGTTTCGTTTAAAACAAATAATGAAGGTAGCAACTGGTCACAATATTATATAGAAGGTAATACTGGATCAATAACAATTTTACCTGCCTGGCCAGATATTTATTGCAAATGGAAAGATTTAAACAATTACAGAGTGTCATATAGTCTGGCAACTGACCACCCGGGTTGGATTCCTGATTCAATAATGTACGCCACATCGGTAAACTCGAGTTCGAATAATTGGAATTGGCCTGTTAGAATCAGTACTCCAAATGTCTTCCAGCCGAAATTTATTTCTAAAGTGGGTTTTTTAGGTAATACCAGTGAGGACTGTCTGATTCTTTGGGGTGATATTAATTTCGGTGGACTTTATGCTACTTACTGCGGTTCAATATCTGATGTAAATGAAACACAACAACCCCCCAAATATTATTCTCTCTCAAATAATTACCCGAATCCATTTAATCCTTCAACTAAAATTGAATATAAAATACCCGAGTCAGGACAGGTTCTATTAAAAATATATGATATGCTCGGCAGGGAGGTTGCAACTTTAGTGAACGAAGAAAAACCTGCCGGTAGTTATAATATTACTTTTAATGCAAGCAAACTACCGAGTGGAGTTTACTATTACAGATTAGCTTCAGAAAACTTTATTGAGACGAAAAAAATGATACTTATCAAATAACAACAGAGTAGCAACTATTATAATTAATTAAAGGAATATAAAATGAAAATTTATAGTTTATTCACTTTGATCATTTGTATTACATCGCTGGGTTTTTCACAAAACAACATTACCAACACACTTGGTTCAAGCGGCACTTTTATAATAAAGGATGGCTCAACAACATTTTTTACTCTCAGCCAATCTGATGGGCGCATTACACTGCCACTGACAACAAGTTCATCACTTGGAGTAATCTATAAAGGAGCTGACAGATTTTTTCACGACTTTAAACCAACAGGTGCATATGGAGATAATACATTTCTAGGAATTAATTCAGGTAATTTTTCGATGCCCTCGTCAAACGGTTTGGAATCCAGTTATAACACTGGAATTGGGGCTGGGAGCTTAAATAGAATAACAACAGGTTCCTTAAACACGTCATTAGGTTCTAGTTCATTATATTATAACACATCGGGTTCCGAAAACACTGGTATTGGTACATTATCATTATATTTTAATACTACAGGCAAGCAAAATACTGCTGTGGGTGTGCGATCATTACATTCCAATACTACTGGTGAATTTAACACTGCAACAGGTTACCAATCGTTAACCTTAAATACGACGGGTATTTCAAACACTGCGACAGGTGGTTTTTCGCTATTTTCGAACACAACCGGCAATTACAACACTGCTTCTGGAGTTAGCACATTGTATTACAATTCGACAGGATCATCTAATACTACTTCGGGAGCCTTTTCATTACGTTCCAATACAACGGGAAATCAGAATACCGCATTGGGAGTTTATTCACTATATTCTAACACCACAGGCGATAACAACACTGCAGTAGGCTACAATTCGTTAACGACCAATTCAACCGGCTTCCAAAACACCGCAGTAGGCCATCATTCACTACAAAACAATACCGGAAATTATAACACTGCTCTAGGATATAATGCTGGGTCATCTGTTAAAACAGGCGCTAACTTAACATTGCTTGGTATTGATGCAAATCCATCATCTCCAACAGCGCAAAATCAAATTACTTTGGGAAACGCTTTTGTTACATCTCTTCGCTGCAACGTTCAGAATATCAGTTCACTTTCGGATGCCCGGGATAAAAAAAATATCCGGAATTTAAATCTGGGAATTGATTTCATAATGAAAATTAAACCTCGTATTTACAATTGGGATAAAAGAGAATGGTATGATGATAACAAATCAGATGGAAGTAAAATGAAAGAAGAACCTACTGCAGGATTCATAGCACAGGAGTTGGATGAAGTGCAAATGTCTGAAAATGCTGAATGGCTTAACCTTGTACTAAAAGATAATCCTGAAAAGTTGGAAGCAACATCTGGCAATCTTCTGCCAATAATAGTTAAAGCAATTCAGGATTTAAAAGAAGAAAATGATGAGCTAAAAGCCAGGCTGATAAAGTTTGAACAGATGCAAAATACATTAACAGCTGAAATTGAAAAGCTGGAAGCAAACAACAATGAAAACACAAAAGTAAGTTTAGGTGACCAATGAAAACTATAATTTTTTATTTCTTATTAATAATATCTGCATCATTGCTTTATGGCCAGAGCAGTATTGTTTATGACGCAGGAACCTTAATTGATATCGGCACCAATGCTGATGTGTGTGCTGCCAACATAGTGATAAACGGAGGATACAACGGAAACGGTAGATTCTGTAATGGCACGGTGAATATAGAAAATGAAGAGAATATAGAGTTACCAAAAGAATTTAGTCTTTCGCAAAATTATCCAAACCCTTTCAATCCGAGCACAAAAATTTCATTTGCTATTCCCACCCAGGAATTTGTTACTATAAAAATATTTGATATTCTGGGAAGACAGGTAGATGCTTTAGTGAATGATGTTAAAGAACCTGGATATTATGAAGTCAATTTCAATGCTGATAAGTTACCAAGCGGAACATATATTTATGAAATAAGGGCAGGCAATTTCATTGAAACAAAAAAAATGATACTGCTTAAATAAAAATTTATTAACGGAGTTATGATGAAACAACACTATATAGGTAAGTGCATTATTACATTTTGTAATATCAGTTTATACCTGTTTATTTTTATGGGGTGTTCAGGCGAAGGAAAAGATGACGCAAACTCAGAAGAGAACAAGTTAAAAGTGGATGCCCCGCAACAGCAAGAGCAAAACAAACAATCCGGATTTGATATTTCAAAAATCAATGTTTGTGAATTAGTCCCTGATGAATTGGTTGCAGAAACACTCGGAGCAAAAACATTAAAGCCATCACAGAGTAGCGATTATGGAAACACACAGGGATGTACTTACACACTTGATCCTGCAGGGGATGATAATATTGAGGTTTGTACTGTCTGGCTTAATCCGCCCTCAACCTTTGCAAGCCCGGAAGATGAACTTGAAACCGCAAAGGGATTGGGACAGAAAGCAACTGCAGAAAACCTTGAAGGACTTGGAGATAAAGCTTTCGTAGTTCATAATAAAACCGAAGATCAATCTATTATTTTTGTTCTGTTGAAAGACAAAGTAAACCTACAGGTTGCAGTTGAACATTTTGATGATGCGAAAAAACTAACAGAATTAATTTTATCCAAACTGAAAGAAATTTAGCGTAAGGATTTATAATGAGGCCGCGACGAGAATATTAGGCGGCCTCATTACTTTAAGTTTATCACATTTCTTTTTACCTTAGCGTATCTTTAATAATTCCCCTCTTAATTTTGAAAAATAGTTTTTGGATTATTCGAAATCTCTGATTTTTGAATAAATTTTAGTAAAGGAGAAATGATTTATGAAAGAATTTTTTAGCCGTACTTATTTGAATAACACATTTGAAGCTTATGCAATAGCCTTAGGAATTTTTGTATGTGGAATAATACTAATTAAAATTTTTAAAAAAATTGTTCTTTACAGATTAAAAAAATGGTCTGAAAAAACAGAAACTACGCTTGATGATTTCCTTATAAAAGGAATAGAAAAAGCTATCATACCGCTTTTATATTATGGGGTTTTCTACATCGGTGTTAGAAGCCTGTATTTATCTTCCCAGATTATAGATATAGCTAAAATATTTTCTTTATTTATTCTAACGTTTTTTATTTTAAAATTTTTAAGCTCAACAGTAATGTTTTTGATGTCTTACTTTGTTAAAAAACAGGAACGCGGGGATGAAAAGGTAAGGCAGCTAAAGGGAATGACTGTGCTGATCAATGTTATTATCTGGGTTATCGGGCTTATGTTTCTGCTGGACAATATAGGATTCGACATTACTACTGTAATTGCCGGACTAGGTATTGGTGGTATTGCAATTGCTCTTGCTGCACAGGCAGTTCTGGGAGATATATTTAGTTACTTTGTAATATTTTTTGACCGGCCCTTTGAAGTAGGTGACTTTATTGTTGTAGGAGATAAGGTTGGAACCGTTGAATATACAGGAATTAAAACAACCCGAATACGAGCATTAAGTGGGGAACAATTAGTTTTTTCAAATACTGATCTTACCAACTCCCGTCTTCATAACTTTAAAAAGATGGAAAAAAGAAGAGTCGTATTTAAGCTTGGAGTTATATACCAGACAACTGCAGATCAGCTCGAAGAGATTCCCAAGATTGTACGTAAAATTATTGAAGAACAGGAAGATGCAACTTTTGACCGCGGGCATTTTGCAGCTTACGGTGACTTCAGTCTGAACTTTGAATTTGTTTATTACGTGATTGGCTCTGACTACAACAAATATATGAATATTCAGCAGGCAATCAATATGAAAATTTATAGAACGTTTGAAGAAAAAGGAATTGAGTTTGCATACCCGACACAAACAATTTTTATTAATAAAAAAAATAATGAAGTGGTTAACAATTAATTAATTATTTATTTCATTTAGAACATGCAAAACAAAAAAATTAAAAAAACTATCGGAAAGATAGCTGAAGTTCCTAGGAACGTAATTGAAGTGCCGAAAAATATCATAAAACAATTCACACCTGCGAAGAAAAAAGCTTCAATGAAAATCGGAATGCCGCCAGGCTCAATGATTTATGTTGGCGAGCAGAAAGTTGAAAAAGTAAAAATAACATTAACAGAATATGATATTGAAGGGGTTGAGAGCTGTGAAATCAATTCCGTGGAAGAAGTAGAACCTTACACTGACACACAGAAAGTAACCTGGGTTAATGTATGTGGTTTACACGAAACAGACTTCTTGAAACAGATCGGTGAAAAATTTAGCATTCATCCACTTGTTCTTGAAGATATTCTTAACACTGAGACAAGGCCTAAGCTGGAAATCACAGATGATTATATTTTTATTGTGATGAAGCTGCTAAACTACAACCCGGAAGAAAAAGAGGTTGATTCTGAACAAGTGAGCTTTATCCTTGGGAAAAATTTTGTGTTCAGTTTCCAGGAAAAGAACGACAGTATTTTCAATCTGCTGAAGGAACGGATTTCGAACCAGACCGGTAAGCTAAGAAAAAGTGGTTGTGATTTTCTGTTTTATGCTTTAATGGATATTGTTGTTGATAATTATTATCTCGTACTTGAAAAAACAGATGATGAAATTGGAATTCTTGATGATTCGCTTGTTAATGATCCCGAACAGGACCTGATAAAATCTATCCACGGGTTAAAACGCCAGTTAATAGCATTGCGTAAAAACACATGGCCGTTAAGAGAGCTCTTTACACAGTTAATAAGAGAAGAAAATGAGCTTATTAAAGAAACAACAGAACCGTTTTTGCGTGATCTGCTCGATCACACTATTCATGTAACTGAATCTGTTGATTCTTTCCGCGAGACAGCAAATACATTAATGGAGACTTATCTTTCGCTTGCAAGTAATAAGATGAATGAAGTGATGAAAGTGCTTACTGTAATTGCAACAATTTTTATCCCGCTTACTTTTATCGTTGGTATTTACGGAATGAATTTTAATTATATGCCGGAGCTAAACTGGGAATGGGCTTACTTCGGAGTTTGGGCAATAATGATTGGTGTTGTGACTGTTATGCTTTTTTATTTCAAACGTAAGAATTGGTTTTGATTCTCATTTTTCTTTTAACATTTCTATTGCGTTAAACTGTACAACGTTTTAGAAGTAAGTAAAGCAATTAATTTTATTTTACACTGCTCAAGTTATTTGTTGCCACATGTTTAATTACACAGTAATAATCGCTATATTATTAATAATTCATATACCCAGAGGGTCAATATTTAATTATTAATAATGGAGGTACGTAATGGCTTTTAAAATGATTTCACAAGTTGTAAACGGTGTTAAGGGTGGAGTTTCAGGTACACTTAAGGGATCTGCCGATATTGGCAGTGCATCAATAAAAGTTGTTAAAGATTTAACAATTAACACTGTAAAAGGCGCTGGAGATTTAATTGAAGCCGGAATTCATGTTCCCGCATCAATAATAAACGGGGCTATAAGCGGTGTATCTGAGTTAGGTATTACGGTTGTGCAATCTGTAAAGGGAATTGTTAACGGAGCAATTCAGGGTGCAACGGAATCCGGAATAAAAGAACAGGATGCTGTAAAGGGGACCGTGGGACAGGCAATTCTAAGTGCAAAAGAACTGGGATTGAACGTTGCCGATGTAGCAGTTGAAGCAGTTAAAGGTGCAATCAACGGAGTAAAACAGGTTGGTGGTGATACTGTTGCTGCAACAAAGAACTCAATTGTTGCAGCGATGGAAGCTGCAAAAGAAGTTGGTGATGAAACTCTTACATCAGTAAAATCAGCGCTTCACGGTAGTGTTGACGGAGCCAAAGATGTTCTGGACGAAATTAAGAAATGACAGACCTATAGCTGATTTCCAAGACCCCGTTAAAACCAACGGGGTTTTTTGTTTTAAAAGAAGAACTGGTTAAATTTTCTTCTTCTGCTCTTCCTGAAATTCGTAAATGCGAATCATCCGGAGTTTAAAACTAAAAATCAAAGCCGGCAAGTTTTATTCCATCGATCACCATTCCCGTTCCCATAATTGCAAGAATTAATCCCATAATTTTTCCTATTACCATTATCAAGTGATTCCCGATTTTTTTAACAATCAGCTCACTTAAAGTGAAAGCAAGGTAAGTTAGAAAAACCATCAGCGCAAAAATTATAATTACAATTCCAAGATGAAGCATATCGCCGTTCGTGATATTATTCATTGCGGTAACAATTGTGCCCGGACCGGCAAGTATCGGGATTGCCAGTGGAGAAATTGCAACTCCGTCATCCGGTTCTAATTCTTCCTGGTGATGTATTTTAGATTTCTTCGACTGAAGCATTTCGAAACCCACGTAAAATAAAAGCAGCCCGCCGGTGATTTTAAATGCAGGGATTGTTATCCCGAATAATTCAAAAAGATATTTGCCGAGAATTACAAAGAACAGCACGATTAAAAATGCTGTTATGCAGGATGTCTTTGCTATTGCTTTTCTTGATGCTTTATCCCTGTCTCCTACAAGCCCTAAAAAAACAGGTGTGTTTGCAATTGGATTCATAATTGCAAAAAAACCTGTAAAGACAGTTATAGAGAAAGTTAAAATCTCGTTTGTCATTTTATGAGCTGCTTGTTTGATTTAAGTAATATCATCATATAAAGATGTGAAAACATTTTTTAATTCCGATCTTGAAGTAGTTCTTTTGCCCTTGGCTTATAAAGTGTGTGATACATTAAGTCAAGGTAAGTTTTCATTTCTGTCATCTCTAAATCAGAAGTGTATTTCCAGAAGCCGTAAATCTTTGCAAGTGAAAGAAGATTTTTCGAATAGAGTTTCCAGTTAAAGTTTTCATCAACTCTTTTTATTCCGCGTTTTGAAATCTTTTCCCAGAACTCGTGATTTTCTTTGCAGTTTTTAAAAAACCAGATAAGTTTTTCTGTTGTTTCTTTTCCATCAACAGGGTTTATGTGAAAGCCTGAAATTTCATCTTCAATAATTTCTAAGGGACCGCCGTACATTGTTGCGAATGTCGGCAAACCAGAACGCATTGCTTCCAGAACTGTCAGACCAAATCCTTCGAACAATGCCGGTTGAATAAAAACCCCGCGCCTGTCTGCAATTACCCTGAAATATTCCGGAACTCTTTTCCTGTCGGCATCGCCTTCAACCCAACGCATGTGATCTTTCAAATCATACTTGTCGATGTATTCATACATCAGTCTTATTTGTTCTTTTTCTTCTGTGTCTGATGAATCTTCTTCTTTTATTTTCCCAGCAACAATAATCAGGTTTGAAAGCGATTGCAGTTCCTTGCTTTCCCCAAACCACTTAACAAGTGAAGTAAGATTTTTTATCTTGTCCAATCTTGCCATAGAAAAGATCGGCGGAAGTTCTGGATTTTTTAAATGACCAACTACATCATCTTCAGGTTTTTTAAAGAATCTTTTATCAATTTCATCTCCGATTTCTTTCTTTCTTTTATCTTTTTCTGAATATGGAAAGAACACATTGGTATCTACACCCGGAGGCAGAATATTAAACTTGGGGTGAAAAATATTTATTCCACCGGCAACCCTGTAAAGTTCAGGCATTGTAAAATTTTTATAAGATTCATACTGACCGATGCTGTCTTCTCTTCCAGCAATTTCCTGATAAGTTGAAGTGATAATAAAATCGGCAGAGTTCATTGCAAGTAAATCAGCAGTGAACTGGATTGAAAAATGATACTGCATTTCCATTTCATTCCAGTAAAGTGCGCTGTAAAGATACTTACTCTTTTCAAGTGCGTGGGCGACGTTGCACTGTGTTACTCCGAATTTGTTTGAAAGGATTGTCGCAACCAGATTGCCGTCGGAGTAGTTCCCGATAATAAGATCGGGACGATCACCAAATTCGTCTAATAATTTTTTATGCGAATCTTCTGCAAACTCTTCAAGGTATGGCCAGATTTCAAATCTTGAAATCCAGTTGTCTGTGATGTTTTTATCGTGTTCTCTGAAGGGCACACGAACAATCCAGACATTATCTGTATCCTTTACTTTTTCTTTTGGCTCGTTACACTTTGTCCCTTCAGCGTTTGGGATAAGCCTTGTCAATATAATAATCTTCGGTTTTGCAGAAACTCCGGCAGATTCGAGTGACGCTTTCATTTCTTTTTCAAGTGCTTTCACCTGGTCAAGAATATAAACAACCTGTCCACCTGTGTCCGGTTTTCCGAGAACACCTTCCTGCCCAAAGTATCCGTGTACAGAAACAATTACAATATTATAAACCATCGGAATGTGTGATAAAAATTCTTTCAACGAAATGTGATCCGGACTGGTGAGTATAGAATCAAGCTGCTGCAAACTTTCAAGAATTTTCCCTGCTGTGTTGCCAAGTCCACGCTCAAATCCCATGGTTTCAAGATCAGTTTCAATTTCTGAAAGTGGTGTTTCGGGTTCTTTCTTTTTAAAAATCTAATTGCATTCTCGATCGAGTTAGTTAGTTTTTCCGGGGAATCAATTTTATCATTTACAATTAGCTGTTCCGAGTTGTGTTTGTGAACAAAAAGAAAATCAAACAAAGCTTTGCTTAGCTTTTGTGGATTGGTAAACATTGTGCTTGATAAATACCGGTTAAGATATTCGACACCTTTACCAATACTTCTTGATTCCCTGACCCTCGGAAATTTTTCATAAAAAGTTTCGAAGTTTAAAGTAAGCATATCGTTCGTAAGCAGTGGATAGCGGTAATGTTCTTTGGCTTTTAAATATTCAACTGCTGAAATCCTTTTAAAAGTCTCATCGGAAGTATTAAAACTAAAGTAGTCTGTTTTGCCAATCGTTTCTCTAACTTCAAGACAAATAGTATGATCAATGCAAATTGCCTCGGTAAAATCATTAACCACTTCTTCAATTTGGTCAATGTCGCTGCCGTTATTTTTATTTTCTATTTTACGAAGAATTTCAACAAGATCTCCTTTTAACAGAAGCTTTTTTTCGGAGGCAACAACTTTATTAAGATACCTGAAGAATGTTTTCTTCTTTTCGGAGAGAACCATTTCAAATTTTTTGCTCAACAGAATTTCCTTTTGTAATTAGAGAAAATGATAATGTTTAATTCCATCTACAATTCCACCCGCGTATTCTCTCTCCGAGAAATAAATTCTTCTTTGTCCCTTTAATTGTTCAAGCTCGCTGCTGTAATTTGCAACAACAACACCAAGCAGATCACCTTTCAGCATTTCACTGTCGTTACCCGAATCTCCTGCGACTAAAATGTTTTCATAAGGAATGTTCCATCGGTATGAAAGATACCTGATTGCTTTTCCTTTTGAGGCTCTGTAGGGAAGTATGTCAAGATACTGCCCGTGACTGAAAATAATATTTGCTTTTTCTTTATTCTTTCGGAGTGTTTCATTAATTTTTTCAAGATTTTTCGGGTTGTCGTTTGTGTAGTAACTTATTTTAAACTCACGCTGGTTTTCTTCTTCCTGGTATTCTATAAAATCAAATTTTGATAAAAGCTCTTTTATTTTTTTCCTATTCCACTGATTTCTGATGTGTGCAGCCCATCCTTTTGAGTAAATCAACTTACCGTTGTGGTTGTAATAAATTTCGGCGCCCACTGAAGAAATAATTATATCGGGGTCAGGAACATTGTTTTCTTTAAGCACCTCCGAGGCAGAGTCAACAGATCTGCCTGTGGCAACAGCAAAGCCTGCATGCGATTTTGTGATTCTTAAAATTTCAATAAATTCTTTTAAAGCTTCCTCATCACCAAGCAATGTATGATCTATATCGGATACAATTAACTTTTCCACATCAAGCAGCTTCCTTCCTACCGGTGCAAATACTTTTTGATTATCCTGCCCCTGTTCTACAAGTTCTTTAACTTCATCAAGATACGAATTAACATGAGCTTTCCATGTATAATGTTTTCTCACATTTTTCATCCCTTCTTCCGAAAACTTTTTCCATAACTTTTTATTATCAATAATTTTATTAATAGCTTCTGCGATATTTATTGAATCAGAAACGTCAACTAAGATGCCATTCTTGCAATTGCCGATAATATCCCTTGGTCCGCCATCATCAGTCGCAACCACAGGGACTCCACAGGCAGCAGCTTCAATCAAAGTAAGTCCGAATGGCTCAGTTAATGCAGCATTTACAAAAACTCCTCCCATATCTGCGGCAATTCTGTATAATTCCGGAACCTCAGTATGTGTATTGTGTTGTTTTGGGATTGCCATCTTACCATAAAGGTTATATTTGTCCATTAGTAAAAGGATTTCAGTCAGCACTTCTCTTTCGTTATCTTCCATCTCCTGTATATCTACTCTTATCCCGGCAAAGATTGCAAGGTTTGCTTTTTGCTGAAGTGATTTATCTTCCCCGTATGCTTTAATTAATCCTGAAATGTTTTTCCTTTTATCCGGGCGACAGACGGAGAGAATCAGCGGCTTGTCTATCTGCACAAAAAACTTAAGCAGCTTTTCGCTTATTGTTTGAAGAAGTTTTGAAGTTTCTTCATCGAGCGGAATTCTTTCATTATGAGGATAAAATCTTTCGATATCAATTCCGGGCGGGATTACCCTGAATTTTTCCTCCGCTTTGTTTTCATAACCACCGTATTGATTTTGAATTTCCTGGCTTGTGCTTGTTATTATTCTGTTTGCATAAAAAATTATGCTTTCTTCAACATCTATCCGGTGATTGATTTTATATCTCTTTTCAATTTCTTTTTCATCCAAACCATCAGAAAGGAGTTTCCTTTTTTTATCTCTGCCAAGTGAATGCCCGGTATGAATAAAAGGGATTCCAAAAAACTTTGTCAGTTCAGTGCAAACGTAACCTGCATCCGCATAATGGCTGTGAATTACGTCCGGCATCCTGCCTGAAGATTTTATGTGCTTGATGCTTTTATCAACAAACTCTTCCAGGTAATCCCATAATAGTTCTTTGCGTAGATATTTTCCTCCGCCGCAACGAATCCTGATTATACTAAGCTTATCATTAAGTTTTTCTGCCGGTACAGAGTAATCCTCAGAAACTTTTTTGTCTCTAATTTGCCTTGTAACGAGTTCGATTTTTTCAACCCGCTTGTCCTCGCTCAAGGTTTTTGCAAGCTCAAGGACATATTTTGTTTGTCCGCCTGTATCCGCATCTCTTCCAAGTTCTAGATTACTTCCACGTATTAAACCGTGAATGCTGTAAAGCTGAATATATAATCCACTGGTTCGTTTCTTTGTGTCATTCATTTTCAATCCTCTTTTTCATCGTTTCATAAATCTCTTCACTCTTTGGCAGTGCACCATTTATTTTGCACAACTCTGAGGCAAAATCATTTGCCAGCTTATTTATTTTTTCAAGCTTCCAGTTTTGAAGACAGCCAATACAAAAAATTGATGCAAACGCATCTCCTGCACCAACGGTATCAATTATTTCAACTGGTTTGGATTTGTAATGATTAGCTTCCTCTTTTTTCAGAATCAGTGATCCGTCTCCGCCAAGTGTAACGGCAAGAAATTCAAGTCCAAATTCTTTAATAATTTTTTTTGAGGTTTTTTCTGTTTCAAAATCTTCTTTAAAAAATATATCGTTCAGAAGCTTCAGTTCACTTTCGCTCAGCTTAAGAATATTTGAGGCTTTAAGTGAAGATTCGATAATTTCTTTTGAATAAAATTCCTGGCGGATGTTGAGATCGCAAAAGTATTTTATTTCTTTGTTGAACAATGATTGAATTGTTTTCCTGCTAATTTTGCTTCTCTGCGCAAGTGTCCCGAAGTATAGGCAATCTGTTTTTTCATTAATTAAATTTTCAAGTGATTCCGTTTTTTCAATATAGTCATAAGCTCGTTCTTCATCGATTGTAAATGTAGGTTCGCTTTTCTCATTTAAAGATACCGAGGCAACTCCTGTTGGATGCAAATGATCTTCCTGTATATAATCAACGGGCATATTATTGTTGTTGAAAAACTCAAATATGTTGCTGCCGAGAATATCCTTTCCAACCCGGCTGACCATATTCCCCTGCCCGGTTAGCTTAAAAACGTGATATAAAAAATTTAGTGGTGCGCCGCCTAATTTTTTGGAAGTCGGGTAAATATCAAATAAAATTTCGCCGACTGCTGTAACCCGGTTCATTTCGAATTGTTTTTTATGGATTTAAATCTGATTGTCAGACAGACTTACTATATAACGATTTGAAGCAAAAAATGAAAGTTTATTCGGGAAAACTGTGATTTTTACTAATAAAAAAGGCGAGCCAAAATTGGTTCGCCTTTATAATTTAGATCTGTTAAAAATCTTATTGTTTCTTTTCCATCATATTGCCGTCTTTTTCAGGCTTGCCCATTCCATCCTCATGGTCATTCATACCCTGCATTTCCATCCAGGGATTAGTATCCGTGTTCCAGGTTTCAACCTTTACCTTCATTGAACCATCACTTTGCATTTCCCAGAGTGTCATATATTTTCCGTGATCATTCATTGGTTCGGGCATACCGGGAATATCCATTGTAATTTCATACGTTCCAATATCAACAACGAGATCGCCATATTTCATTACATCAGTAACTTTTGATTTAAATGCAGTTATCTTCATTCCGGATTCCATCATCTTTTTTGATGATTCTTTAACTGCATCCAGGCCTTTGAGCATTGGTTCATAGCTTGGCATCGAAATTACATCTTTGGTGTAATCGCCCCAGATTGCATCCATATCTCCAGACATCATCATTTTTGAATATTCGTCGTTCATCTTCTGAACTTTTGCCTTCAGGTCTGCCATATCTTGTGCCTGTGTAACCGACACTCCGAAAAGAAACAGAAAAAGAAGTGAAATATTTTTTTTCATAAGAGCCTCCTTTTGAAAATTAAAATTAATTTAAAGTTGCCCACTAAAAACAGGACTGGAAAGTTCGGAATTTGACATCCCGATGTCAAGAGAAATTAATCCAAATTTTGAAAAACCTGTCACCAATTAAACTGAATTTACACTATGTATTTAGATTAAATGGTTCTGGTAAAAATTGAAGCAGAAATTGAAGATATTTTATTTATTGTATTGAGGTTACGGTAATAACTAAAATTAAAGATAAAAGGGAATGTTATGGTAAGACTAATTTTCTATTTGTACGGTTTGATCTTAAATTCTTATCTTTCCGAAAAAGATAAGGGAAAAAATGAGCCAACAGGAAAAACCCGAAGTCGGATCAATAAGCTGGTTTGATCTGACAGTACAAAACACTGAAGAAGTTAGAGATTTTTACAGCAAAGTTGTTGGCTGGAAGCCCGAGCCGGTTTCGCTGGGTGATTATGACGATTTTAATATGAATGCACCCGAGAGCGGAAGAACAGTAACAGGAATCTGCCACAAAAAAGGACCGAACGAAATTCTTCCTTCGCAGTGGCTGCTTTATATTACCGTTACAAATGTTGAAGAGAGTGCAAAGAGCTGTACAGAACTTGGAGGTAAAATAATTTCCCCGCCAAAAAAATTCGGCAACTATGGAAAGTACTGTGTTATTGAAGATCCCGCTGGTGCGGTGTGTGCGCTTTTTGAACCCGCATAATAATATGTTCCGTTCATCCCATTAATAAAATTTCTAAAGCAAATAAATTTTGATTTTGAAGGAGTGTCTCATTTTTTGAAACACTTTTTCCAATATAATTTAACTCTGCAAAAACTCATCATCAGCAAGTAAATATCTTCACTTTTCCTGAAATATTTACGAGTAATTAATACGGATAAATTTTAAACAATTGATTGGTTGCGCAATATCAATTTTTGTCCGACGGCATATTTTTAGTGCTTTTTTATCTTTCCCGGGGGATTTTTAATGCCAATAAAAATAGAGGCTTTATGGTTAAAAGCTTACTAAATTTTAATAAAATAAGTGAATGGGATGAAGATGCCGCACGGCATATTTTATCAAGATCACTTTTCTGTTATAACAAACAGGATTTGGAATTTGCCCTTTCCATTACTCTGGATGAATTCGTAGATAATTATCTGCTTGCAGACCAGGCAACTCCTCCTCCACCGGGTTTCTGGGTGAATGATCCAAATAATGAAAACCCTACTGAGCGAACCAGAGAAATGATTTACTGGTGGTATAATCTTATGATCACCCAGGGTTATTCAATTCGGGAGAAGCTGGTTCTTTTCTGGCATAACCACTTTGTGAGCGATGTAGCAAAAGTTACACTGCCTCAAAGGATGTACTGGCAAAACCAGTTATTCCGTGATCACGCAATGGGAAATGTTATAGAATTAACTAAAGCTGTAACAATTGATCCTGCAATGCTTATTTATCTCGATGGTATCAGAAACAGGAAGGGCGCGCCTAATGAAAACTACGCAAGAGAGCTTATGGAATTGTTTACACTTGGAATCGGTAATTATACAGAGCAGGATGTTCAGGAAGGTGCAAGGGCATTAACAGGCTGGCAGGTAGACGGTTTAACATCTCAGTTCAACGAAAACAGGTTTGATGACGGCGAAAAAACTTTTTTAGGACAGACCGGAAATTTTAATAATGATGATGTTGTAGATATAATTTTTACACAACCTGCAGCAGCTACATTTATTTGCAGGGAACTGTATCATGAATTCGTTCACGTAGTTCCCAATGAACCGAGTGTGGCGGCAATGGCTCAGATTCTTACTAATAATAATTTTGAACTTAAACCTGTTCTTTCAACTCTTCTTAAATCTGTAATGTTTCATTCTGACGAAATAAGAGGAGCAAAAATTAAAAGTCCGGTTGAGATGATAACAGGAACAATGCGCCAGTTTGATGTTGCAACTCCGGATTATATTTATATGCGTCAGGTAGCAGAACAAACAAAACAAGTATTGTTTTCACCACCTAACGTTAGCGGCTGGGATGGTGATAAAGTATGGATAAATACTACAACTCTGCCTGCAAGACATATTTTTACAGATGCAGTTATTAATGGAGAAAAACCAAATGGAGATGATCTTACTTTTCAATTGGATCTTGTTGAATACGTAAGACAATTCAGCAGTTCAGAAGATGCAGTACAGCTAATTGAAGACCTTGTAAAAATATTTATCCAGTTTCCATTAAGCCAGAACAGGAAGGATTATTTACTCACAACACTTCTTGATGGCGCAAATGTTTATGACTGGTCAACAAACGATCCGCTGGCAGAAGACAGGCTTAAGCTTTTCTTTAAAGCTTTAATGAGATTATCAGAATATCAACTTTCATAATCGGAAAGAATTTTATGGACAGAAGATCATTTTTAAGAAACATTGGAGTGCTTGCGGGTGCAGGTACTGCTTCAATGGTTATTGGTGATATTCCACTCCGCGCATTTTCAAAATCATTTCTTAATATTAAGGAAGTTAACGGAAGGGTGGTTGTAATTCTTCAGTTAAGCGGTGGTAATGATGGACTTAACACTATTATTCCTTATGAAGACAGTCTTTATTATAATGCACGTCCATCTATCGGAATTAGAAAAGCAGATGCAATTCGTCTTAATAACCTCACAGGCATGCATCCTTCACTGATGCCTTTAAAATCATTGTTCGATGATGGTAAAATTGCGGTGGTACAAAATGTAGGATATGAAAATCCGAACAGATCACACTTCCGTTCAACTGATATCTGGCTGAGCGCTTCAGACTCTGATGATTTTGTTGAAGACGGCTGGGTTGGAAGATTTCTTGCACAAGTTTTTCCTGATTACACAACTTTTAATAATGAACATCCAATGGCAATCCAGATTGGTTCGACACAATCTGCACTTCTGGAATGTACCTGCCAGGGTTCAATGGGAATTTCATTTGAATCGCCAAACCAGTTTTATCAGCTAATTAATGGAAGCACTGCAGATAATGATCCGCCTCCGGATACAATTGCAGGTCACCAGCTAAAATATATAAAAGAAATTGCTGCTCAATCTATCCGCTATGCAGAAATCATTAAAGATAAAGCTGATACAGTTGATAACATTGCAGATTATCCCAATACCCGTCTTGGAAGACAGCTTGCAATTGTTGCAGAATTAATTGCCGGAGGATTAGAAACTCCTGTTTACTTAACTTCAATAGGCGGCTTCGATACACATGCTAACCAGTTAAACAGTCAGGCTAATGTGCTTTCAGATGTGGCAGAAGCTGTTGCTGCGTTTGAAGAAGATCTTAATTTACTCGGTGTTGCAGACAGAGTTGTTTTAATGACATTCTCTGAATTCGGCAGACGTGTTAACCAGAACAACAGCGGTGGAACAGATCATGGAACTGCAGCTCCGCTATTTGTAATCGGGCAAAATGTTAACGGCGGAATCTATGGCGCAAATCCTGATTTGTCAGATCTGGATAACAACGGTGATATTAAATATAAATATGACTACAGGCAGATTTATGCAACTCTTTTAACCGATCAGCTTGGAATGCCTGCTGACAGGATGCCGGATGTATTGTTCAGAAGCTTTGAAACTCTGCCGCTTGTTTCCGTGAAAAATTATAATGCCAACGAACCGATAGCCTTTAAACTCAATCAGAATTATCCGAATCCTTTTAATCCAACAACAACAATTTCTTATACTTTAAAAAGAGGAATTTCATTCAGACTGGTGATTTATTCAGCTCCGGGAAATGAAGTTGTTACTTTAAGGCAGGGATACCAGGAAGCCGGCGAGCACACAATAGAGTTTGACGGAACAAGATATCCAAGTGGGGTGTATTTTGCAGCGATTGAATCGGGAACGTTGAGACAAACAATAAAAATGATTTTGCTTAAATAATCCTCCCTCACAAAAACTAAAAAGGCGAACTCAAAAAGGTTCGCCTTTTTTATTAAATGAGCAAATTTGATTTAATGATGATGACCACCCGGACCGTGTACGTGTCCGTGCTGCATTTCTTCCGCTGTTGCATCTCTTACATCAACAAGCTCAACATCAAACTCCAAATCTTTTCCGGCAAGCGGATGGTTAAAATCTGCAGTTATATCTTCTTCTTTAACTTCTGTAATTACAAATGGAATCTGTCCGCCGTCGGGAGAGTTTGCAACATATCTCATTCCTTCTTCAAGCTTTGCTTCCGGTGGAAATTGTTCTTTCTTTAAATTCTGCACAGCCTTTTCATCATATTCTCCGTAAGCATTGGCAGCATCAATCTTCACATTCTTCTTTCCGCCAATAAGCATTCCGTCAAGAGCTTCTTCTAATTTGGGTAAAATCTGATTTGATCCGCTTAAAAATGTGAGCGGGGTTTTGTTTTCGGTTGAATCGAGGACTGTTCCTTCTTCATCCTTAAGTACATAATTGAATGAAATTACTTTATTCAATTCTAAAGACATTTTTTCTCCTTGTTTTTAAATTGATATTGCACTTGCATAATAAAATTTATCTGAAAGAATGACAATTCAATAATTATTTCAGAAGTATCATTTTCTTTATTGATCTGAACTCTCCGGACTTTAGTTCATAATAATAAATCCCGCTTGAAAGCTTGGCTGCATCAAACGCAATTTCATATTCACCTGCTTGTTTTTGTTCATTCACAAGTGTTGCAACTTCTCGTCCCAGTACGTCATAAACTTTAAGTGAGACGAAAAGATTTCTCCCTCCGGTCGAAATGACATTGGGGATTGCGTATTTTATTTTCGTTACCGGGTTAAAAGGATTTGGATAATTTTGCTCAAGTACAAATTTATTTGGAAGCTGTACTTCGGCTTCAACAACTGATAAATATTCGTAGCTTCCGTCAAAATCTATTTGTTTCAGCCTGTATTTGTATTTTCCCGGAGAAAGATTTTTATCAACAAAAGAATAGTGCTGAGTTTCTGTTGTTGTTCCCTTTCCTTCAACAAAGCCGGTTGTTTCCCAATCCTGCAATTTTTCAATCTTGTAGTCTTTCAGTCTTTCTACCTCAAAACCCCGGTTATTTAGTTCAGAAGCTGTAAGCCAGTTTAGTTCAATATTGTTATTGAAAACATTTGCACTGAAACTCACAAATTCTACAGGTACCCACACCAGCACCTGGGCAAGGTTGCTGTAAGTTGAAGTGCCAAAATTATTAAAGGCACTTATCCTATAAGTGTATAATACAGAATCTTCAACAGATGTATCAAAAAATGAGGTCACATTTGCTGATAGATTGGCTATCAAAAAATATGGATTTCCACTTAATGAGTCCCCTTCTTTCCTTTCCAGATGAAATCCATTCTCATCTGATGAGTTATCCTGCCAGTTAAGTTGCACCTGTTCAAAACCTGAAGCAACAGCAACCAAATTCGAAGGATGATCAGGGGGTAAACAAGTTGAGCATTCACCATAAACAAAGACATTATCAACAGCCCACCACCAGTCCCATCCAGGCTGGACTGACCTAAATCTTATTATACAATCTGAATGACCAATCAGAATAGAAAGATCAATCATTTCATGCGAGTTCCGAAGGTCGACACCAACCTGGTCCCAAACTCCTATCCAGGTTGAACCACCATTTGTGCTTACTTCAATGTGTGCTTCGTCATCAGCATCTAAAATTCTCCAATCATTATCAAACTCTATATAGAGATAAATGGAGTTTGAAAAATTAAAAATATGGTCAATTGTTGCTGTAGAAATCAATGTTGTGCCCGAACCACACAAATCGGCATCGGCTGCAAAAACATTTCCTGATGCAGTTGGCGGCATTTGGTATGGACGGGATAAAGAAGAAATATCCCACACACAAGTTCCGCCATCGTTTGTTATTATCCAATTGCCTGTTCCTTCTTCAAAGTCATCAAAGAATACGTTTCCCCAATTTTGATTCCACTTAGTTTTGAATGTCCATCTATATGAAAATGCCTCACAAGTATCATTCTTACAAATTACCTTCCAATAATAATTTTTGTTGTACTCCAGATTGTTTAAAGTATAATAAGAAATTGGCGGTCCATCATAAATCATTTGAAGATTGTTGAATTCACCGAACCAAAGTTCAACAGCTGTCGTTCCGGAACCATTAGTCCAACCCAAATTGACATTAGTCGGAACATTTATTGCTCCGTTTACAGGAAATGGATTTGTTGCTGCACCTACCGGACAGCCAGCTCCGCAACTTCCTGTAATTCCAAAATCTGAAATTTCCAAAAATCCCCAATCCCATAATAGAGTAGTGTTGCCTGTCGCAAGATCAACTATTCTAAGCTGGCCTGAAGATGTACTATTATTATATGCTGCCAAATACATAGTTCCATCAGCAGGATCAAAATCTGCATCCTGTGCAAAGTTTACATCAAATCCTAATGGACCAATTGCAGTTCCAATGCCTGTCGTTTTATTAATACTCCATAAGTTATCACCAAAAATGTCAACGCTATAAAGATCTCCATCACAATTACAGGCTAATGCAATTAGTCCCGGTTGACCAATTGTTCCAACTAATGTTGCAACGCCTGTAAAAAGATTCAACGTATAGAGTTTAGATGTAGTGCCATTTGTTGAACCGAGGAACATTGTATTTGTGGATGCATCCCATGCCATTGAAGTGATTGTTTGACCCGATGTTACACCAGTAATTGCAGCAACAACAGCTTCAACACCTGTTGCAGTATCTACAGTTGCAAGCGTAGATGGGGAGAGCGTACAATAAAATGTTCCCGAGCCATCAAAATCTCCGCCCTGGTGTAGAAGACCACCCGTGGGGCCAATAAGTCTTAAACCACTTGAACCTATTTCATACCAATTATTGCCAATACCGTCAGCACCATATCCTCTTGTGGTTCCATCAATATTGTTATGATAATTAATTGAGTGCTTCACATTATCATTAACCGGTGCACGATCAAATGAAGCATTTTGTCCAAATGTTATTCCAGATAAAATAATTAAAATGAAAGATGTGGTTAGAAAAAGTTTTTTCATTTATGATCCTCCTGTTCCCGAATCATTCATTGAAAAATTAAATCCCGTTTAATTCCTGAAGGAGTGGACAAAAGGAAATCTTCTGACATTAATAAAAACCGAAACTAAAACCGTGAAGCAGAAAAAATAAGACAAGAATTGGTTTTGTAATTCTCTTGCCTATCTCCCGTTTTCTTTATTATAAATGAAAGCATTTTTGAGATTGGATGCAAGAAGAAACTTAAAGTTTTATTTGCGTTTACAACTATTATTTAACTCAAAATTACCCTGGTTTTTGCTGCCAAAGGTGAAATGTTTCTAAGATAAATTACTTGCTGCTTTTACAAAGGCATCAATCAAAGGATAATTCAGGTTCATTAAAGCTGATCTTTCCGGCTGGAATAATGTTGCTATAAAAAACGGATGATTTATTAATTCTAAAATTCTGACTTCTTTGTTTGTATCGTACCCGGAAATCTTTAACTCACTTCTTTTCAGCTCTTCCATGTATGCCACATTAAAACCAAAGTTGCAGTGATAAGTTTCATTTGTTTTTTCAGAATTAAAAATTCGCCTGGCTGAAGAATTTTCTTCCAGTAAAATATCCCCGTTCTTTTCAACCATTGAACAGGGCAACTCTGTAATAACCGGTTTTGAAGTATATGGGTTTGATTCAAGAAGATCCGCATCTTTAATCTCGATTACATTCCTGAAGTATTCAATAACTGCATGTTGAAATCCGCCGCAAGTTCCGAGAAATGGTATATTATTTTCTCTTGCAAATTTAATTACTAATAAAACTCCTTCCATATCTTTGTAAGGTGTTGCGGGTACTGCCCACAACTCACTAAACGAATTAAATTTGTTTAAATATTTTTCTGATATCAAATCAGTATTCAGCAATTCATATTCAACAGAACATCTCAGTTTTTCGTCAATTAAATAATCATTAAATATGAGGAAAGCTAAATCAGATTTTAATCTTTTAACTGGCTCTGCTGGTTTCTTAGGTAATAAAAATTAAGTTTAACATCAATCTGAATACAAAAAATTAGCAACTTCGATCTGCATTTTTATCTCACTAAAATTGTTAGCCAATTAAACTAAGCTTAAACAGTCTAATATTTTTTTCCTCAGGCATCATTTTAACATATTCTAAATTTGACGGCATTTATAAATACTGGCGGCAATTTGTGGAAAAACAAGGTAAAGTAATGTGTTATTAGAAATATTTAACGGTGATATTTACCTGAGAGGATACTATTGGAAAAAAAACGATTCCGTTTTTACTTAAATCAATAGTTGATAAGAGAGAAATAATATTCCTGTTAAAAAATTAAAATTATAACTACTCACAAAATCTCTTAACATTCCATTATGTGAAAATCTGTTTGAAATTAAAAATTGTAATTGCTGGCTCGTCATTTGATAATCCCACTTCGCTAAATAAGAAGTCCATTGAATAATATTTAATTGGCTAGTAACCAAAAAAATTGTTTTTAATTAATCTTCATGTTTAAAATAATTTTCTTCAGGGGATAAAATGAAAATTTACTTATTGATGTTTCTCTCAATATTTTGCTTTACCTCATTTATTCTTGCACAGGAATCAGCAAAAAAACCTGTCAAAGATTCAACTGATACCCAATCAAAAAAACCAAAAGCTAACACTGAGGTTTACACTGAACCTAAAAATGTCGATGAGATTCCCATAGAAACTCAATCTGCAGTTGATAATGGTGTTCAATTTAGTATGGCCGGATTACTTTTAGGATCATTTCAAAATTGGAATGATTTAAAAACCGATGGCAGCAAATTAGGATTCGGATTATCCGGGAATCTGTTTGCAGGGATTATACTTGATGATATGTATATTGGTCTTGGACCGCACTTTGGATATAGTTTTTGGACTTATGGTAAAAAAATCAGCGGGGTTTCAGCTTCTTCAACAACAAATGTTAGTGATTTTGGAATTGATCTAGGTGCAGCCTGGGATGGATTTTTTATTACGCTCGGGGGTGGCTCCAGTAATGTTAGCATTACTGCTGAGTCCGGCGGAGAATCACAGACTCTTGACGTACCCGGAAGCATTGGTTTTAAAAGGATCGGATTTGGCTGGTTTGATGGTTTTGCAATAGGATTGGCATTTATTTCTTATTCAGACGAGGATATACCAAATAAACTAAACAGAATGGAAGTTAATTTTGGTTGGTCATTTTAAGTTAAGGCGGGAGAATATCCCGCTTTAAATTTGGGTTACCTATATTATATCAATCTAATATCATTAAAGACGGTATTTATTTCTCACTTCTGTTACGGCAGATTTATCAGTTTCTGCGTTGATAATTTTAATGCAAATGGAATTGCCTGATGTGCAGTCACTTCAGAATTATAATCTCCGATAAGTCCGATTTTTTTTTCATTACTCTAATAATGATTATATAAAATCAATATCGCTGCAACTTTTCACTATCGTTCCGGTATAAAGTGTTGAAACCTGCCTGAGTGTCATTGCCTGGTCAAAATCTGTTAATGAAGAAATTCCATCTGCAGGAACTACAATGTTATACCACCTTAACCCGGCGGATGCGGCTGTGTGCAAAACACAAATGTTTGATACCGTTCCAACAATCACAAGATTTTCAATATTCCAGACATGCTTTAAATAATGTTCAAGATTAGTTCCATAAAAACCATCGTACCTGTTCTTTTCAAAAACGAATTTGTTTTCTTTTGGTTTCAGCTCGCTGATAATTTGCCAGCCATTTGTTCCCTTGCGGCAGTGTTCCGGCCAGATCGTCCATTCTTTATCCCCTTCAAAATGTGTGTCCTGAGTATAAAAAACCGGCATTTCTTTTTTTCTTGCCTTCCCAACCAGCGCTTTGATGTTTGTAATTGTTTCACTCGCAGCAGGAACGAGCAAACTTCCTCCTTCTTTTACAAAATCATTTTGCATATCTACAACAATTAATGCAGATTTTTTTGAGTTTAATTCCGCTTTTTCTTTAAAGTTTAATTCGGGTACTTCAACTTCTTTGTGAGGAATGAAATTAATTGTCATAAGGCTTCTCCAATAATTAATCATAAAAATTATAATACATTCACTCTTAATCTAAAAATGATTTGAAACAGAAAAAATCAATTTATATGGTTAAGTTGATATAACTCAAATTAAAAATGTTTACAATCTGATTTTTTATGCTCAAAAAATTCGATCAAAATGTAAGTGAAGGGTTTTTATTTACAGATCAATATGAGCTTGTAATGGCTCAGTTTTATTTCAGACTCGGACTACACAACAATCCAGCTCAGTTTGAACACTACTTTCGCAACTACCCGGATTACGGAACACACAAGGCTGGTTATTGTATTAATGCCGGACTTGAATGGTTTGTTGAATGGATGACAAACACATCTTTTTCAGAAAAAGATTATGAATATTTAAGTAAAAGTAAAAACATAGCCGGTAAAAAAGTATTCGATGAAAAGTTTTTAACCTGGTTAAAAGATGAAGGCAACTATTCTAAGGTTTCCATCAGGGCAATTCCTGAAGGCAGAGTTGTTCATCCAAATCTTCCATTGACAATTGTACGAGGTCCGCTGGCAATTGTTCAGATTCTTGAAACTGCACTGTTGAATCAACTAAATTATCAGATATTAATTGCAACTAAAGCTTCCCGGATAAAAGTAATCGGAAGGGGGCAACCATTGTTTGAATTTGGAGCAAGACGTGCCCAGGATAGAGGAGCAATTGCCGGTGCAAGGGCTGCATTAATTGGTGGTGCTGATTTCTCATCAAATGTCGGCATCTCTCATCTTCTTGGAATACCTCCCAAGGGAACTCATGCTCACAGTATGGTTCAACTTTTTATTGCTATGGGAAGAACTGAAGAAGAAGCATTTCAGGAATTTGCAGATATGTATCCCGATGAATGTATTCTTCTTGTTGATACCATAAACACTCTAGAAAGCGGTGTGCCGAATGCAATAAAAGTTTTTCAAAGGTTAAAAAAGAAAGGACATAAACCAATTGGGGTTCGCCTTGATTCCGGTGATCTTGCATACTTAAGTATAAAGGTTGCAAAGATGCTTGATAAAGCCGGACTTCCGGAAGTGGGAGTTGTTCTTTCAAATGAACTTGATGAAATGAATATCTGGCAGATCATTTCGCAAATTGCAGAGGATGCGCCTAAGCAGGGAGTTGAAGCGGATTCAGTTATCGGGAAATTAATTTTCGGAGTAGGAACCAGATTAGTAACCTCATCGGGTGACTCAGCACTTGGCGGTGTTTATAAATTAATTTCTATTAAGAAAGATAATCGCTGGCAGCAGGCAATAAAAATTTCTGATGCCGTAGAAAAGATGACGAACCCCGGAGACAAGCAGGTCTGGAGACTTTATGATAAAACTGAAAAAGCAACTGCGGATATGATTTGTCTTGCTGAAGAAAATCCTAAAGAAATGGAATTATTTTCACTTCGACATCCTCTGTCATCTGCTAAATTCAGAAGCATTGCCAGAAATGAGATTTCAAAAATTGAACCGTTGCTTATTGATATTATAAAAGATGGAAAAGTCATTTATAATTTTCCATCAATCGAAGAGTTGCGTAACCAGAGAAAATCAGATCTGGAAAAACTGGATTCCGGAGTAAAGAGATTAATTAACCCGCATTACTACCATGTTTCCCTTTCACAAAAGCTCTGGAATCTTAAAGAAGAAATGATCAAGAAGACAAAAAAATAGTCTTTTTTATGCGACATTTCTGACAAACAACCCTATTCTTAAGAAGAAATTACAGGAAAAATTTTCCATTTCCTTCCCAAAAAGTTTTAATTTTATCAAATAATAAAGCTTTAACTTTCGATATTACGTGTATTTTCTACACAACTCATATTTTACTTAATATTTACCAAGGAATAGTTTTTGTTTTTAATTAGTAATTGAAAACGAGATAGTCAATGAAAAAAAACATTATTCTGATAATTCTGATTCTGGCAGGTGCCGGGTATGGGGGGCATTACCTCTTCCAGGAACTTAGCGTATCCACAGTTGATGTTTCGGGTAGAATAATGGTTTCTCAATCTTCAAATTATGATGCAAGTTTGGCTTCTCAAGTTGCCTCTACGTTTGATGCTGTTGTAAAGGGCACAGCAAAAAACAACACCAAAAAGCCATTAAAAAATGTTTTCATTAAATATGAAATCGGCGGAGAAACTACAAGCGCAACGATTTTTGATATTGCTCCCGGTCAGACAATAGAATTCATTACAAAGAGTGTGAGAACTGACAGAAAAAATCCGGATTATGCACTGGATGATGTGCTGTATGATGAAACCACAATGTAATTGAAAAGTTATTTAGAAAATCACATCAACGTTTCATCAAATGCTTTTTTCTGTATAAAATCATTTTACTTAAATACAAAAAATAACTAAACCCACCCGGATTTTTAATTTTTACTTTGACTTATTCCAAGTCAAGAAAAGCCTCTAAATAAAAACTTCCATTGCTGAACCTACCTACTATTCTTTTTGTTTAATATATTTAAATAATAATTGATAGTTTGAGTTCGATTTCAAAATTCTAACGGGTTAAGATGGTTAACGAGAACAGAATTCTAATTCTTCAAACGGGAAAAGAGTTAAGCGGGCCGGTTGTTTACTGGGTGAGCCGTGACCAGAGAGTTTATGATAATTGGGCTTTACTGTTTGCACAACAAATAGCAATTGAAAAGAAAAAAGAACTGGTTGTTGTGTTTTCGTTAGTCCCGGAATTTCTCGATGCAACTTTGCGTCAATATGATTTTATGATAAAAGGATTGATGGAAGTTGAAAAAGAATTAGAGAAGTACTCAATCCCGTTTTTTCTTTTACCGGGAGATCCGGTAATTGAAATTCCAAAATTCATTAATGATATAAACGCAGGCAATTTAATTTCTGATTTTGATCCGCTCAAAACAAAAAGGAAATGGAAAGAAAAAGTTTTAAAACAAATTAGCATTCCTTTTTATGAAGTTGATGCGCACAATATTGTCCCATGTCTTTATGTTTCACAAAAGCGGGAGTTCGGGGCATATACAATCCGACCGAAGATTCAAAAAAATCTTCCGGGGTTTTTGGACAGGTTCCCAAATCTTAAAAAAATGAAAAGTAGTTCATCTATTTCTTCAGATAAAATTAATTGGAAAGAAGTTTACAGTTCACTGAAAGTAAATGAAAATGTTAAGCCTGTTGAATGGATAATTCCGGGAGAAAAAGCGGCGCAAAAAACTTTAAAGGATTTTATAGAAAATAAAATAAATAACTACTCAGATTTAAGAAACGATCCAAATGCTGATGTCCTTTCAAATCTTTCTCCATATTTACATTTCGGGCAAATTTCTGCTCAAAGAGTTGCGCTGACAATAAATGAATTGAAAAATCCCGCTGTTACTGAATCTTTCTTAGAAGAATTAATTATAAGACGGGAATTGTCAGATAATTTCTGTTATTATAATTCAGGGTATGATTCATTTGACGGGTTCCCCGATTGGGCTAAAACAACTTTGAATGTTCATAAAAAAGATGAAAGAGAGTTTGTTTATTCAACAAAACAATTTGAAGAAGCAAATACTCACGAAGATTTATGGAACGCAGCGCAGAATGAGCTTGTCAACACAGGCAAATTACACGGTTATATGCGGATGTATTGGGCTAAAAAAATTCTTGAATGGAGTAAGTCACCTGAAGAGGCTTTAAGAATTGCTATTTATTTAAATGATAAATATGAGCTTGACGGAAGAGATCCAAATGGATACGCCGGTTGTGCGTGGGCAATTGGCGGTGTGCATGACAGGGCATGGACTGAACGCCCTGTTTACGGAAAGATAAGATATATGAATCGCAACGGAGCAAAAAGAAAATTTGATATAGAAAAATACATCTTTCAGAATTCGTAAGTCATTTTTAAGTTTTTATTGAATCTTTTGTCAATCACTTCTTCCCGGAATTTAAATATTTCCTTTATCTTTTTTTCAACTAGAATAGTGTTAAAAACTCTGCTGAATGGATCAAATGGCAATGCATAGTTAATAATATCTGTCATTTCAACACCGCTTCCCGTTTCAATAAATTTGTGCTGATGATGCCAGAGTTTGTATGGCCCGAACCTTTGTTCATCAATGAAAAACTTTTTCTTATTTACGTTTGTAATTTCAGTTACCCAGTTTGAAGGAAGTCCAAGCAAAGGATATACTTTATAAGTAATTATCATTCCTTCATACATTTCCGGGGTTAACTCTGAAGTTATTTTAAGATTCAACCATGGAGGTGTGATAATTTGCAGATTGCGCGGATTCGAAAAAAATTCCCAGGCATCGTCAATTGACGTGCTGATAGTTTGTGATGCTGTAAACGTGAATATTTTCATTTTGATTTTTATCTGGTTGATTTTTCGAAGCTGTCTTGAGAGGCAGATCAATTATATTTAATATTTCTGATAGCTTCCAGTTCAGTCTTTAACTGGTAAGTGTCTTTAACTACAACGGCAGATATTTCATCGAGAACATCCAGGTAGCCGTTAATAGCACGTCCACCAATGATAATAGCCATGTCTTCCGGAAGCATTTTTTTTAGGCTAACCAGGTTTTTTTTAAGATGCTGATCATCATTAGGATAAACAATACTTAACGCCACAACTTTTGCTTCCAGTGAAGCTGCCGCAGCTGCAATTTCTTCCACAGGAAGGTTAGGGCCCAAATAAACTACTTTCCATCCTGATGAAGCGGCAACCACGCTTGCTATCATAGCACCAAGTTCATGTTCCTGACCGGTTGGCGTTGCCGAAATAAATATCGGTGCATTCTTCGCGGGAATATGTCTTTCAATTAAACCGGAGAGGAAAGACCTTATGACTGCAGTAGAAAGGTGTTCATTTGCAACTCTTATTTGTCCGTTTTGCCACAAGTCACCAATTTTATAAACCAAAGGAACAATCAGGTTTTCAATCAGGAGGGGCTGGCTCATTTTTGAGGATGCTTTTAACAATATTTTTTCGAGCTCCGCTCCGTCATAAGCCTTTATTGAACCAAGACACTCATCAATTATTAATTCAGAATCATCCGGTAAATCATTTATATTATTTAGAATTGAATTTTGATTAGCAACTTTGTTTTCCAGTACAGAATGGAGTTCGTTAATAGTCAAGTTGGCAACGCTGCCAATGTTATGACCTTTCTTTATTGCTTCATTAAGTAATTTTAATTTTTCAATATCCTCATCGGAATATAATCTACGGTTTGTCTCTGTTCTTGATGGGACAACTGCATCATATCTTTTTTCCCAGGCTCTGATTACAAATACACTCAGCCCTGTCATCTGACTAACTACTTTTATCGGATATTTATACATTTTCTGTTTAATTGTGTCTAAAAATACTTTATTGTCTAAAAAAAATCAACAAGATATTAATTTAAAAATACACTCTTTTGAACGAAAAGATCAATAATAAAGTTCCATTTAATTCTTTTTAAAATTATTTCTAAAAAAGACTTGACAAATATTAGACAAAACATTATAATTGCCTCAACAATTATTAGACATTTAATAGACAAAGAAAACAAACTAAATGACTATCACAAACAAAATCAAAAGGAGTAACAAGATGTTACAAAAAATCTTTTCACAGAATCTGATTATATCAGCAGTATTATTCTTATTTGCCTTTTCACCAGTTGCGTCAGCAGATGATCATAAAGACAAAAGTGCTGAGAAGGACATAGTTACTATTGCAGTTGAATCAGGAAAATTCAACACTCTTGCGAAAGCTTTAACTGAAACAGGATTAGTTGAAGCATTAAAGGGTGAAGGACCTTTTACAGTTTTTGCACCAACTGATGAAGCATTTGCAAAACTACCGGAAGGCACTGTCGAATCATTATTAAATGATAAAGAAACTTTAAAAAACATACTGCTTTATCATGTGGTTTCCGGTAATGTTACTTCTGAACAAGTGGTAAAACTTGATAAGGCTGAAACACTTTCCGGGAAAGTTGTAAAGATAAAAGTATCCGATGGATCAGTAATGATTAACAATGCAACTGTTACAACAGCAGATGTTAAAGCCTCAAATGGTGTAATTCATATTATAGATACGGTACTGATTCCTGAATAAATACAAAATTAAACCTTACAAAGAATGGAAAGTGCCATGTACAATAAAATAAATTCAAATGAAATTGATACAGAAAGAAGGCAAAATTTTGAAAGTGAAACGGTGCCTCATCAGGATGCTTTATATAATTATGCGTTAAAGATTGTTAGAAACGTTGAAGATGCCCAGGACCTACTACAGGAAACATATTATAAAGCTTATAAATATTATCATCAATTTGAAAATGGCACTAACAGCAAAGCCTGGATGTTTATGATTCTCAAAAACACCTTTATCAATAATTACAGAAAAAGTCTCAGGGAGCCGGCAAAAATAGATTATGATCTTATAGAAGATTTTTATGAAAGTATAAAATCAGATAAAGCCCAAAGCAACAATCTTGATCTTGAATTTTATCAAAATCTCTTTGATGATGAATTGTCCGCCGCTCTTTCAAAACTTCCGGTTAAGATGAGGGAAGTGTTTCTCCTATGTGATCTTGAAGGATATACATATGAAGAAATTGCTGAGATAGTAAACATCCCGGTCGGTACCGTTCGTTCACGACTTCACAGAGCAAGAAAAATTTTACAGGAAGATTTATTCAATTACGCAAAGCTAAACGGATTTCTTAACTAGAAAACAAAATAGGAAAGGTAAAAGAAATGAAAAAACTAAGTTTATTAATTGCTATATTATTTTTTACGGGGATGAGTTTATTAAACGCTCAAACTGCCCGCCTGCAGGTTATCCACAATGCGGCTGATGTTGCTGCAGATCCTGTTGATGTTTACCTGAATGGTGCCTTACTGCTTGATAATTTTGCATTCAGAACAGCAACACCTTTTATCGATGCCCCGGCCGGGTCACCAATTAATATTGGTATCGCCCCGGGAAATAGCTCTTCGGTATCTGATACAATAAAAAACTTTAATCTTACATTAGCGGCCGGTGAAACTTATGTTGCAATCGCAAATGGAGTATTGAATCCCGGAGCTTATGAATCAAACCCGGACGGCAGAAGCACAGCTTTTACATTATTTATTAAAGATATGGCAAGAGAAACAGGAACCGGTTCTAATGTAGATTTCTTTGCTGTACATGGTGCAACAGACGCTCCGACCGTAGATGTAGTTGCAAGAAGAGTTGCAACCTTGGTCGATGATGCCGCCTACGGAGATATAACAGATTACATTTCTGTTCCTGCTGCAAACTATATATTGGACGTTACTCCCGGAAATGATAACTCAACCATAGTTGCTTCTTTCGGAGCTGATCTAAGTGGTTTGGGTGGTGGAAGTGCTGTCGTTTTTGCATCAGGATTTTTAGCACCCTCTTCAAATCAGAATGGTGAAGCATTTGGTCTATTTGCAGCTTTAGCGAATGGAACAGTGGTTGCTTTCCCTTCAGTTGAATTAGCACGGCTGCAGGTAATTCATAATGCTGCTGATGTAGCAGCTGATCCTGTTGATATTTACCTTGATGGCTCATTGCTGTTAGATAATTTTGGATTCAGAAATGCAACGCCATTCATTGATGCACCTGCAGGTGCTGAAATAAATATTGGGGTGGCTCCTGGCAACAGCAGTTCAGCCTCTGATACTCTTGCTAACTTTACTTTCACACTAGGTAATGGTGAAACTTATGTGGCAATAGCTAACGGTGTTTTAGATCCAGCTATGTATTCTTCAAACCCTGATGGTAAAAGCACTGTCTTTACAATTTTTGTAAACCCACTTGCAAGAGAAGAAGCCATTGGTTCTGATGTTGATTTCTTTGTCCTTCATGGAGCAACAGATGCGCCAACAGTCGATGTTATTGCAAGAGGAGTAGCAACGCTTGTCGATGATGCTGCTTATGGTGATATAACAAATTATATCTCTGTTCCTTCTGCTGAATATACTTTGGATCTAACTTTAGCTGACGGTACGACAGTAGTTGGATCATATGTTGCAAACTTAACCGGTCTTGGGGGTGGAAGTGCAGTTGTATTTGCTTCCGGATTCCTGGATCCTTCTGCAAACCAGAATGGGGAAGCATTCGGTCTTTTCTTTGCTCTTGCTGATGGAACAGTTGGAGAATTTCCGGCTGGCGTATCTGGTATTGAGAACATAACAGATTTAACTCCAACCACATATTCGCTTTCTCAAAATTTCCCGAATCCGTTTAATCCAAGCACGACTATCAACTTTACAATTCTGAATAGTGAATTTGTAAGCTTGAAAGTTTACAACATTCTTGGAAGTGAAGTTGCAACTTTGGTTAACGAAAATCTTGCCTCTGGTTCGTACAGGTTCAACTTTGACGCGCAAGGTTTAGCTTCTGGTGTTTACCTTTATGAGTTGAACGCCGGGAATTTCAGAGAAATAAAGAAAATGAATCTTCTTAAATAAATAAAATATCCAGTAATGAGGAATACCGCTTGTAAACCGAATTGTGATGATCAAATGTTAACCCTTACACGATTTTATAGTAAAGATATATTTGATTCGGGCAAACAAGTGGTTTCCTCATTTAATATAAAATTAACAGAATCTAAATCATAAAATTACTATCTTATAACACACTCATCAGTCATAAAATTATTTAATGAAAAAAGCAGTAATCATAGGTTCGGGTCTCGGTGGTTTGTCAACCGCTCTTCGACTTTCTCACAAAGGTTACGATGTAACAATTCTTGAGAAGCATTCAACACCGGGTGGAAGACTGAACATTATCGAGCAGGATGGATTTCGTTTTGATATGGGTCCTTCTTTTATGAGCATGACTTATGAGCTTGATGAATTATTTAACAGCGTTGGAATGAAAGTGCCGATTGAACTGGAAGAGCTCGATCCGCTTTACCAGGTATTTTTTGAAGGACAGGAAAAGCCACGATTGATTTATAAAGATTTGAAAAAGCTTGCAGAAGTGTTTAAAGATATCGAACCAAATCTTGAAGAGAATGCAGAAAAATATCTTAAGCGTGCCGGACAATTTTTCCACGATACAGTTGATAAAGTTGTAAAGACAAACTTCAGCAATAAACTTGATTATGTTCTTAAGTTAAGTCGAGTACCGCTGAAACATCTTCCGTATCTTCAAAGAAATATGTGGGGAGAAGTTGAAAAGCATTTTACATCCGAAGAAGTAAAGGTAATCTTTTCTCTTGTTGCTTTCTTTCTCGGCTCAACACCTTTTCAAACACCGGCAATCTATTCTCTGCTTAATTATACAGAGATGAAGCACAACGGTTACTGGAAAGTTAAAGGCGGAATGTATCGTCTGGTTGAAGAGCTTGTTAAGATATTGAATGAGAAAGGGGTAAAGATAGTTTATAACACAGAGGTCGTCAGTGTTGGCAACAATAATGGCAAGTTGTACGAGTTGATTGATCAGAGCGGAAAGAAGTGGACTTCGGACATTTTCATTTCAAATTCTGATGCTGCCTCATTCAGAGGAAAAATTTTGAATCGTGAAAAATTCAGTGATAAGAAACTTGACGAAATGCATTGGACACTTGCACCATTCACAATATATCTCGGAGTAAAAGGAAAGATAGATAAGCTAAATCATCACAATTATTTTCTCGGAAGCAATTTCAGAGGATATGCTGATACGATATTTACTTCTTCAATTAGTCCGCAGAAACCATACTACTATGTAAACGCTCTTTCAAAATCAGAGTCAAGCTGCGCACCTGAAGGATGCGAAAATTTATTTATTCTTTGTCCGGTTCCAGATCTTCGCTACAAAAAATCGTGGGAAGACAAAGAAGAGCTTGCACAAAACATTATTGACGATCTTTCAAAAAGAGTTGGATTTGATATTCGAAGTAACATCATTACCAAAAAAATATTAGCTCCCGATGACTGGGCAAATATGCTCAACCTTTATAAAGGTTCGGGACTTGGTCTTGCACACGACATAAACCAGGTTGGTGCTTTCAGACCAAAAAACAAAGACGAAAAACTTTCTAATTTATATTACGTTGGTGCATCGACAACACCCGGAACTGGTTTACCAATGGTTATCATTAGTTCAAAATTAGTAACGGAGAGGATTGAAAATGACTTTAGAACACTACACTAATACCAGCTACAAGCTGAGCCAAAAGTTAACAACAGCTTACAGCACATCATTCAGTCTGGGCATAAAAGTTTTTAAACCGGAATACCGCGATCCGATTTTTGCAATCTACGGATTCGTCCGGGTAGCTGATGAGATTGTCGATACTTTTCATTCATACGACAAAGAATATCTGCTCGAGAAATTTACAAACGATACATGGGAAGCAATAAATACAGGCATTTCCACAAACCCGGTTCTTCACGCATTCCAGAAAGTTGTTAACGATTACGGCATTGACCGCAAGCTGATTTCTGCTTTCCTAAAAAGTATGGAGATGGATCTTTCACGTTCTTCCTATAACAGGGAAAACTATGATGAATATATTTACGGCTCTGCAGAAGTTGTAGGACTGATATGCTTAAAAGTTTTTGTTGACGGCGATGAAAAGAAATACAAAGAGCTTGAACATTCAGCACGAATGCTCGGTGCTGCATTCCAGAAAGTGAACTTCCTCAGGGATATTCAGAGTGATATTAATGACCGCGGAAGAATTTATCTGCCCGGTATTCATCACATTGATTACATTGATGATTACAACAAAGCTATGCTTGAAAAGGAAGTTGAAGCTGAATTCAAAGAAGCTTTCCACGGGATCATCCATCTCCCGATTGCAGTTAAGCTCGGAGTTTATTCGGCTTATCTTTACTACCTGATGCTCTTCAAAAAAATTAAGCGATTGGATGTTGAGCAGTTAAAAAGAAAGCGTGTGAGAATTTCCAATTTGTATAAGTTTTACCTGCTGATAAAATCTTATTTTAAAGTGAAGGTTTTAAAGACTACTTAGTTGAACATTACAAAAGAAGAGAAATAGTTGGCTAAAATTTCTCAATACGTGTAAACATTTCTTAGATATTACTATCATTCTTACCGCACAACTTTTTAAACCTGAAAATTTTTTCTGGTTTATTACTTCGAATTGAGGAACAATATTTGCTTAGTATTTTTTGTGTCTTGATGTTAAAAAAATAATCGTTATGCGTACAACGCAACTTTAAACAGGAGGAACATAAAGATGCATTGGTTGATTGTAAGTAATCTAATCGTATTCGATTTGCAACTAGGAATTCCCACCATTTTAATAATTTCTGATTAATGAAAAATTATGAAAATAATTAAAGGAGATATATAATGTTTGTGAATTTTGTATCAATAAAATAATATAATTTCTGATTTTTAATCTATGTTCTTGATGGTAAAAACGTACATGCCGAGATATATAAGGGTTTAATAATGCTTTTGTTTACAAGGTTGTAAATTTTATTTTAAGTTAAATTAAATTTGATTCGAATGATTTACGAATAAAACATATGAAAAAGTTATTTATTCTACTTCCGTTATTATTTATCATAACAGGCTGTGAAAACAGTACAGAGACTGATAATTTTATCCCCATTTCAAATGTCAAGACTATTGATACAGAACCAGATTGGTCACACAACGGAAAATATATTGCTTATGTGCATTTTGCTCAAGATAGTGTAGAGGAAGAATATGGTTCGGTTCAAATAAGAGTCTTAAATATTGACAGCACAAAATCAAACTTTCTGACAAACGGATATACACCAAGATGGTCACCTGATGACAAGTTCATCGCTTATGAAACAAATGGGAATATTTATAAAATTAATGTTGAGACTAAGGTAATTTATCAATTAACATCTTGGGGCAATTGTCTTTTTCCCTCCTGGTCACCCGATGCTCAAAAAATTGCATTTGATTCAAATCAATATGATCCGAAAGGTGCAAATGCAATATGGATAATGAATGCAGATGGTACTGGTAAAATCGACATTAGCGAACATGGGACAGGCGAATGGAGAGAGCCAAATTGGTCGCCCGATGGGAATAAAATTTTATATTCTCGTTTTATAGGTATTGGTACGCCAGAGTTATTTTTAATGGATACTTCGGGTCAAAATCAATTTCGTTTAACATATAATAATAAAGAAGATTGGTACACTGATTGGTCGAAAGATGGGAATAAAATTGCATGGTATTCAGTTGGTAATGGTAATGACTTGGGAATTTGGACTATGAACAAAGATGGCAGTAATGCCAAACTATTATTGAAAGGTGCAAGTCATCCTTCCTGGTCGCCAGATGGAAAAGAAATAGCATATTATGATATCGATTCTACAAGGAATGTGGGAACTGTCTGGATTCTGGATGTGTGGAATGGTACTAAAAAACAACTTTTTAATTACCCAAAATAATTTGAGTAACTCTAAACTATATTTATAGCAATTTAAAGGAGAACAACAATGAAATGTCTATACACGATTCTTTTTTTGTTTGGCCTCTTTATTATTTCTCCATCAGTTGCTCAGCAACTGTTGGATGAGTAAGGTAATCCAATACCAATAAATGAAAATTCGGAGTATTTGAGCAATCAAATTATTGTTCAGTTCAAACCTTCGTCTATTTTGTTACCTGCAGGTCAATATAAATCACCGACAGCTTTAGTGACATCACCCCAATTAGTACGGGAACTTTTAAATAGAGAGCAAGTAACCATTGTTGAAAAAGTTTTTCGTAAATCTACTGTGGGCGATACATTAAAAACTTTAGAGAATGGCTTGCAAGTTAAGGTACAGAATCTTACCCAGTATTTTTTGTTAACGTTTGATAAAGATATTAATGTAGAAGAAAAGATAAATGCATTTAAAAGCTCTTCTTATGTAATTTCAGCCCAACCTAATTTTATATATCGTGTTGAAGAAACGCCATTTGATCCAAAGTTCAATTTACAATGGGGATTGAAGCAATCAACAAATGAAGATATTAGTATAGTTAGAGCCTGGGATTTTCAAAAAGGTAGTTATAATGTGAAATTAGGAATTTTCGATACTGGAATTGATTATTCACATTCTGACCTAGGAAATGCTTTTGGGGCGGGTTATAAAGTAGTTGGCGGATGGGATTGGGTAAATAATGATTCTAACCCAATAGATGATAATTTTCACGGAACGCATGTAGCTGGAATTGCTAGTGCTTTGACAAATAATACTAATTCTGGTTCAACTGTTGGCACTGCAGGTATTTCTGGTGGATGGAATTACGAACGCAGTACAAACACTGGCAATAAAGGTGCTCAAGTATTTGCATTTAAGGTTCTCGATTATCTGGGTTACGGAACCTCGACCAATATCACAAATGCAATGATTGAAGCCGCAGATCCTTCTGCTGGGGGATGGGGATATGGCATACAGGTATTAAATCTGAGTGCTGGAAGCACTTCATATGATGAACTTTACAGAAATGCCATGAATTACGTGGCAATGATGGGGCGAGTATTTGTTGCTGCAAAGGGCAACGGTAATACTTCCCAATTTCATTACCCGTCTGATTATGATGGAAGTTGGGTTATTTCTGTTGGCGCAACAAATCGTGCTGGAACTCGAGCTGTATACCCTGACCCAGGATGGCCTTCGGGCACAGGTAGTAATTATGGTAATGGTATTGATGTGGTTGCCCCCGGCACAATGATTCTATCTACAATGCCTACTTATTCAACTTATGAAATTAATTATTGGGGTTTTGATACAAATTATGATAGTCTTAGCGGTACCTCAATGGCAACACCGCATGTAGCTGGTTTGGCAACACTTTTAATGTCCCAAAATCCAAATCTACATCCACAGGATGTACAAGGAATAATCAGAGCTTCCGCAGATGACAAAGGCGATACGGGATACGATAATTACTATGGTGCTGGAAGAATTAATTCTGGAAGAGCAATGGAATATATGCAATCTCCTTGGACTCTTAGTTATTATTCGACATCTGGTGGAACTACTTATTCAGTAAGTAATTCTTTTTTAATTCAATTAAAAAATCCAGGCGGTGGTCTAGCAACTGGTAACTATCTCGTAAAGCGATATGATGTGCGTAAAACTATTACTTTTCCTACTCAATATTCTATTACACCATATGTATGGGGTAGAGGAGTTAACGCTTCTGTTGGTTGGTCTGCTGCAAATCCAAATTACCAAACCGGATACTGTAATGTTCTTTGGTCAAATGCTACTCAGGCGCAGTTGCAGACCTTTGTTTATGAATTTTTTGATGGCTTGGGTCAATCAATTGGTTGGTACCCTGCAACTGTAGGGAATGCAGTTTTTGCGTATTCTATTTTAGGAGCACCACTATCGGGACCTCCAACGACTCCACAAAATTTAAATGTAGCTCATAGTGCTAACCATCACCCGCTATTGACTTGGACAGCGAATATTGATCCGGTGGTTAGCTATAAGGTTTACAAATATGTTACAGGATGGCAGTACCTAGCAACAGTTACTGGAACTTCATATGAGGATTTAACTGAGACGTACTGTACTGCCCCTCCGCCAGCTCAATGCGAATCAGGTCACAATGTGTCTTATAGAGTTACTGCTATAGATAATCAATCCCTGGAATCTATCCCTTCCGAAACCATAGTTACTCATGTTACAGGTGGAATGCCAGATAAAATTGCTTTAGAAAATAATCAGGAAGTTAATCCTACAGAGTATTCTCTTGAACAAAATTTTCCTAATCCTTTTAATCCCTCAACCAGAATTAGATATTCCATAAAAGCAAATGGGTTTGTTTCTTTAAAAGTATATGATATTCTAGGCAATGAAGTAATGACATTAATAAACGAACTAAAATCTTCCGGAATTTTTGAGACAGAGTTAAATGCAACCAATCTACCCAGTGGAGTTTACATTTACTCGCTTCATGTAAACGAATTCATTTCAAATCAGAAAATGATTGTCTTAAAATAACTTCATTACTAATTAAATAAGGCAGAGAATTTTTCTCTGCCTTATTTTTTCTATAAACACTGGTTTGAAAATTGAGATTATTCTTTTTAATACTATTCTTATCAACTTGCATTTATTCTCAAAATAATTTCATAAGAACACTTGGTGATACTTTTATTTTAAACAATGATAATTTCAAATTCTTTGGTCTTAACGCATATTATCTTCAGAGTGAAGCAGGTAAAATAGAAAGAAGATACATTGTTGATGACGTATTTCAATCAGCAAAAAATATTGAGGTGAGCGTAATTCGTACGTGGGCATTTTATGAAAGCTCTTCCTTTTCCAATCCTTCTATAATACGAAAAAGTCCTTATGAAGTACAGGAATCCGGCCTGATTGCGCTCGATTATCTTCTTCAAAAAGCAAACGAGAATGGAATTTATCTCATACTAACTCTTTCAAATAATTACTCTGCTTTTGGCGGAATACCACAATACATCAAATGGGCGAATCTGATGAAGTTGAATGGCTACGACAATTATTATCACAATGATTTTTTTGTAAATGATTCGCTTAAGCAATGGTTCAAATATTACATTGGATTATTGTTAAACAGAACAAATATTTATACTGGAATTAAGTATAAAGACGATTCAAATATTTTCGCCTGGGAAATAATGAATGAAGCCGAGAATCCCGAAAAAGATTTTAACGCAATTAAAAATTGGTATGAAGAAATATCTTTATTCATAAAATCAATTGATCAAAATCATTTGATTACAACAGGTGAAAATGGTTATGATGTTTATCCAAATCTTTATTCAGATGTCGAGTTGATGTATAATAGCTCTTACTTCCTTGTTAACGGTTATAAAGGAACAAGCTTTTATGAAAATAACCAATTGGGAAGTATTGATTATGTTTCTTTCCACAGCTACCCGAACGGATGGGGCTTATCGGCAAAAGCTGGTAAAACTTGGATAAAAGATCATTACGGAATTGCAAAAAAATTTAATAAGCCTTGCCTGCTTGGCGAGTTCGGAATAAAGGAAAATAAATTACCCGTTTATACAGATTGGATTGAAGATATAAAAAGATCGTCTACAAAATCTTCAATTGTCTGGCAATATCTTCATCCTGATGTTATAAACAATGATGGTTACGGTTTTAATGAACTCGATTCACCCGAACTGATGGAATTGTTCCAAAATTATATTGAAGAAATTAATTCAGATACAGTAATTAATATTTCTGGTATTGAGGATGTGGTTTTGTATCAGAACTTTCCGAATCCTTTCAATCCGGTAACGACAATTAAATATAGTTTGCCTGAAAATGACTTCGTTGCACTTGAGATTTATACAGCACTAGGAGAATTAATTGCTGTTGTTGAAAATGGATATAATGAAGGAGGTATTCACGAAGTAATACTTTCTTTTGAAAACGATCTTCTCGGCAGCGGAGTTTATTTTTATACTTTGCGAACTTCCACAAACACTATAACAAAGAAACTAATTTTACTAAAGTAAACTTTCCTTTACACCAAAGCCCCGAGATCCGGCAATTACCGGACGGGGCTTTTTATTTATGCTCACTACGGTGCCAGGCGAGGTAAGAAGTTATCCACGGAATTATCCATCTACCGATTGCAGTTAAGCTGGGAGTTTATTCTGCTTATCTTTATTACCTGATGCTCTTCAAAAAAATTAAACGGTTAGATGTTGAGCAGTTAAAAAGTAAGCGTGTAAGAATTTCCAACTTGTATAAATTTTACCTGCTGATAAAATCTTATTTTGAGGTAAAGGTTTTAAAGTCTACGTAGTTAAACTTTACTAATGTAGAGAAATACATAGCTAAAATTTCTCAGTACGTGTAAACATTTCTCAAGTATTACTAACATTCTTACCGTAAAGCTTTTGAAACCACAAAAATTTTTCTGATTTATTACTTAGTACTAAGGAACAAAATTTGCTTATTATTTTTAGTGTCTTGATGTAAAAATATTAATAGTTGCTGACTCGAAAGCAACTTTAAAACAGGAGGAACATAGAGATGCTGTGGCTGACTCAAAATAGTGTTATGTACTTTTCTTCTCTTCTTAAGTTACTTACCTTAATTGCAACTTTTCAATTAAATAAACTATTTAAAACGCATTACTTTTCTGACAAAGGCCCCGGAGGAATGTTATGAAAAACTTTACAATTTTAACTTTCTGTTCTTTACTGCTGTTTGTGCCAAATTTACAAGCCCAAGAACTTGCACCTTTGGAACTTGGCAATATTTGGATTTATGAACAACCATCAACTATAGGTCGAATAACTATTGTGGATACTAATATTGTGATCAATTCTATTCCTTATTTCGAGTTTTCAATTGAATCAAATTATGGCGGAGAAACAGATTCTCATTTTATTCGACTAAGGGAAGACAGTTTCTACGTACGTCTTAATAAGTTTGATTCAACAGAAACTGCATATTACAAGAAAAATGCAATAATGGGAGATACTTGGACTGTTGGCACACTTGTATATTCGATAGAAGATACATTTGTAGCTAATGTATTTGGTGAACAAACTACGGTTAAGTATTTGCTTGCTGATGATGGCTTAATTTACAGACAAGAATACTGGACAGAAAAGTTTGGGAAATTAAGCAGCCAGGATTTTGGAGGACTCTTAGATAATTTGTTGGGTTGTGTAATCGATGGAGTTGCTTATGGAGACACTTCATTTACTCTTGTAAGTGTAGGTGATGAATTTGAAACACCGAATAGCTTTTATTTGGCACAAAACTATCCCAACCCATTTAATCCAACAACAATAATAAGTTATTCGCTTCCTGCATCGAATCACGTTACCATTAAAGTATTCGATATTTTAGGAAATGAAGTAACAACGCTTTTAAATGAACAAAAAGAAGCTGGCACTCACACCATTGTTTTTAATGCTTCAGATCTTTCAAGTGGAGTTTACTTTTACAAAATTCAAGCTGGTAATTATGCCGAAACGCGCAAGTTAATATTGCAAAAGTAATTAGTATGCTTTTACAGAGAGACTATCTCAAATTCAGGATAGTCTCTCCGATTGAAATCCTATATAAATAAACTAGGAACTATTATTATGAAATGGGTATTATTATTAATTTCTTTATTGTTAACGGGATTAGCATACCCTCAACAACAACATCACATTCCCTGGCCATCTTTAGCAGATTCACCATGGCCCAATACGCGTGGGGATGCTCAAGCAACAGGCAGGTCAAAATATGTAGGTCCAAGCACTCCAAATGTTATCTTGAGAAAAGATATGCCCTTTGGAATCCTACATGGTCCTGTTATAGGATATAGTGATGATCTTTTTGTTGGAACACGTGCATTTAGAGGTTTTACCGGAGATACTGTCAACTTTTTTTATTCTTTGGATAAAATGGGTAATAATATTTGGACTTTTATAACTGAAGGCACCCGGCCCAATGTTGCGGGCGCTACAATAGCAATAGATGGTACAATATATTTTTCATCTTTAGGTTATTCAAATTTAACTGGTGGTGGTCTTTATGCATTAAATCCAGATGGAACAGTAAAATGGCAGAATGAAAAATTTGTTTATACATATTTTACAAGGTTCATACCAATTGGTAAAGATTATAATCTCTATATGCCATTTATAGACACACTATATATCCTTGAACCATTAAGCGGAAATACAATCAATTCTATTCCTGCACCTAATATTACTGATCACGATATAGTTTTTTCTACAGGTGGCGATACAATTTTCTACTTTACGGGGAGAATTTTTACAACTGATTCAAAAAAACTTAATGCGACAACCGTTTGGGGTGAACATTTGTGGTCAGTAGAATTCCATTGGAATACCCATAATCGTGGGACTCCAGTTGTTGATAATGAAAATAGAATTTATATTTTTGCCGAAGATACCCCTTCTGATAAATTTTTATACTGCATTAATCCCAATGGAACAATTAATTGGAAATATCCATTAGATAGCAATGAGAATTACGAAAATTATTCTTCTCCTACGATTGATAGTAATGGTAATATTATTTTCCCTTCCTCAAAATTTGTCTCGCCAAATGCAGATAGCGGATATATAACTTCATTAGATTATAATGGAAATCCAAACTGGAAAATTTCAATTGGGCATTATTGGGATGATGGTGCATTTATAAATTCCGGACTTGTATGTGACGCACAAGGAAAAATTTATTGCGGTTCAAGTTATGGAATCAGCACTAATTTTTGGTGTATAGACAACAATGGAACAATATTGTGGAAATTAGACCTTGAGGGATATGAATACGATACCTCGCCTGCAATAAATTCTGAGGGAACGCTTTATATAGGAACTCATCTTGATTTACTCTTTCAGGACCACGAAAGGAATCTTATGGCTATAAACGACACAGTTACTTTCGTTGAAATTAACGATAATAACATTTTAAGTTATCGCCTTGAACAAAACTATCCCAATCCTTTTAACTCGACCACTCACATAGATTTTTTATTAATGGAAAGATCAAAAATAACCTTGAAAATATTTAATGCTCTGGGACAAGAAATAAATACACTTGTTGATGAAGAAATGATACCAGGATATTATTCAAGAACATTTTATGCTAAAGATTTACCAAGCGGAATTTATTTCTATACACTTACTTCTGGAAACTTTATGGTTACGAAGAAATTAATTTTACTGAAGTAGAATTACACATTTATTAAGCCCCGTCCGGCAATTGCCGGACGGGGCTTTTCTATTTATACTCACGACTGTGTCAGTCAAGGCTTGCGGAACTATTACATCAGGTTTTTTGTTTTTTAAGGATTATACTTAAACGAAAGATATCTGTTTGCGGTTTTATTCTTCTTATTTTTACTCTGTGATTTGATAATAAATTATTTCCTAAATGAACTACGAGTATCTCATATTTAATGCAATCGTCATCAGCGGTCCGGCGTTTTTCGGTTCGCTTAAATGCTGCTATATCTGGAATCATCTGAAGCCGATGCTAATTGCAATCGCCATCCCGGCGATTCCGTTTTTATTGTGGGATGTGTTCGTAACAGGAACACACTGGCATTTCAATCCAGAATATGTATCGGGAATAAAAATTATAAATCTTCCCATCGAAGAAATTTTGTTTTTCATTACCGTTCCGTTTGCCTGCTTGTTTACATGGGAGATGATTATCAGAAGAGTAAAAGAAAAACAAATTGATATGCAATGGCTCAGGCTTCTTCTTTACCTTGCTTTGCCTGCGGGAATTTATTTCTTCTCAATTGGAAAACAGTACACTGGTTTAACTTTATCTTTTATCTTTCTTGCAAATCTTGTTGATCAATTTCTGAAAACGAATCTGCTTTTTGATAAACGATTCTACTTTTACCTTCTGCTTATTGTTATTTTTACGCTGATATTTAATGGTTATTTAACCTGGCGTCCGGTAGTTACTTACGGAGTTGATTATCAGCTTGATTTTAGAATTATCACTATTCCGGTTGAAGATTTTTTCTACGGGATATCTTTGCTATGGATGAATACAGCTCTTTATAAGAGACTTTTAGAGAATTATGGTATGTCATATTGAGCGAAGCGAAATATCTTCTAACTCGACTGGAGACTCTTCACGGAGTTTATCCTGATGAATATCAGGGTTCAGAGTGACAAGAATAAATGAATACGAGTCTTTATAAAAGACTTCTGAAAAATTCTGATGCGTCATCCTGAACGAAGTGAAGGATCTGGGAGAGATTCTTCAGTCGTTTCACTCCTTCAGAATGACAAGGCAAAGAGTATTGGTCATTCTGAGCCCTTCGGTTAACTCAGGGCAAGCTGGCGAAGAATCTGACTAAAAGATTATTTAGATAAAGTAGTAATGAAACAATTCTATGTTTATATAATGACCAACAAATCAAAGACTTTATATGTTGGTGTTACGAATAATCTGCAAAGAAGAGTCTATGAGCATAAGAACAAGTTGATAGGGGGTTTTACATCAAAATACAATATTACTAAAGTTGTTTACTTTGAAGTAATCAATGATATTGAATCGGCAATAAAAAGAGAAAAGCAAATAAAAGGATGGCTTAGAAAAAAGAAGATCGATCTAATTGAATCAATGAATCCTGATTGGAATGATTTAAGTGAAGAATGGGGCGTTTGAGATTCTTCGGTCGTTTCACTCCTTCAGAATGACAAGGTAGAGGACGTTCGTCATTCTGAGCGAAGCGAAGAATCTCCTAAAGGAGAAAAATAGATTCTTCATTCCGCTTCGCTCCATTCAGAATGACGGGATAAAAATGAACACAAGTCTTTATAAATATTTACTAAGAAAAAACGGTGTTGTAAATGTTAACAAATAAATGGTATCTGGTTTGTCCTTCCGATGAACTGAAGAACGAAATCAGACAATATAAAATTCTCGGAGAGGAAATAATTCTTTTCCGCAATCCTGATAAGAGTATCACTGCATTGGAAGACCGATGCTGCCACAGAAACGTAAATCTTTCTTTGGGATATCTTGATAAAGAAAGAGTTGTATGCGGTTACCACGGATGGCAGTACGATAAAACAGGATCGTGCGTGCAAATTCCTTCGCAGCTACCGGGAGATAAAATTCCGCCAACAGCAAAGATAAAAGCATATCCCGTACAGGATTTTAACAAGTGGGTCTGGATTTTTATCGGTGAGCCAGAAAAAGCAAACGAAGTTCAGCCGACAAACATTCCCGAGATGAACGAATGGCCGTTCACATATAAGGCATACACAATCAAAGCTGAACTTGAAACAACAGCAGAAAGTCTGATTGATCCGTACCACATAGCTTACGTTCATCGCAACTCGATAAAATCTTTTATGGGACAAATACAGGAACATCCGGCAGACTTCAATCTAAAAATTCTTGACGACGGTGTTGAAGGATTTTACAAGCGTGCCAACGTTGGAACCGTAGCAGAAAAAACTTATTTCGGAAATGAAGAAAACATCGGGACAAGAATAAGATTTTATTATCCGAACATCTCACGGCTGGAAATCCGTTTTAAGCAAAGAATATTATTAATTCTAGAGCACGTTTACCAGGTAGATGACGAGCACGTGAATATGATGCAAATAACTCTGTGGAAAAACATTTTCCCGAAATTCCCTGCCTTCGCAAAATGGTTTATGGCAAGAAAATCAGGGAGGATTGTAACTGAAGACATTGACTTCCTAGCATCAAATCAGAAAATTCTAAAACGTACTGGCGAAAATCTCCACGAAGTAAGCGTAAAGGGAGACGAAGTATCATTGAGCTTCAGAAGATTCTGGAGAAAGAAACTTCAGGGGGAATGATGACCGAAACAACTCCCGAAACTTTAATCCAGAACAAAAAGGACGTTCCATCCGAGTTTAACCGGATTGCAAAGCGATATGATCTTGCTACTTTCCTGAGCCAGGGTTACCAGAAAGATCTGCAGACAAGCGTTGACAGAATGCACCTGAAAGGAAACGAATACCTTGCCGATCTTTGCTGCGGAACAGGGAAGTCAACAATTGCCTGCCTGAATAATCTACCAAACGGAAAAGTAATCGGTATTGACAACTCTGAAGGAATGCTTGAGACTGCAAGAGAAAAACTTCTTCCGAAATTTGGGAAAGATAAGGTTGCCTTTGTTCAGCAGGACGTAATGAATCTTGACCTGGCAGATAATTCGCTCGATGCAATTTTTATGGCTTACGGAATTAGAAATATGCCTGACTTTGAAAAGTGTGTGAAAAATCTTCATCGTGTTCTGAAACCCGGCGGGAAAATATGCTTCCACGAATACGCAATCAGCAAATCATTTGCTTCAAAACTTTATTGGAAATTTTTAGGATACTTTTTGATAATTCCTTTCGCAGGACTAACAACCGGCTCAACAAAAATTTTCCGCTATCTTATTAAAAGTGTTGAAACATTTCTTTCTCCGGATGAATTTATCGACTTGCTGAAGAAATCAGGATTTGAAAATATAGAGCACACTCCTCTTGGAAGCTGGAGAAAACCGGTGTTACACTCATTCATTGCACAAAAACCTAATAAGTAAATAGGTATTCAATTCAGAATCAACATCCGCCTAAAACTCTCTTGCTTGTCTTTTTAGGAATTGCCTTGTGTTTGTTTTCTTCAATAAGCTGCGGTAAAAGTTTGCTTGCTTTTAACCTGAAACGATAATCATCTTCCTGCCGACGTGAAATAGCTTTATCCGGCATAGTAAAATTTAATATCTCTTCTTTAAAGGTTTCTAATCCTCCTTTGAGAACGGATACTTCATCGTAGCCAAGTTTGTCTGCAATAATTGCAGCTTTTCTTTCCGTTAATTCATCATCCGCAAGAAAAACATTTTTCCTGGATTTAACTTCAAGCATTTTTGCAGCATCTTTTCCAAACAAATCTTTTATTGATATCAATTGTGATTTTGGGAGACTGAGCTCTTTGTATTCTTCCACTGAACGCAAATCAATTATCAGAATATTTTTATCGTCATCCAGAATTCTGAATGCAAGTTCATCGGAAGTCATTTCTTTAAGGTTATAAGAATTTACATACGAAACATCTTCAACCTGCTTTAAATATTCTTCTTTCAGATCAGGCATAAAGAAAGCAGAGAAAGCAAATATTACTGCTATGCCGGTTAAGGCAATGTATAATTTTGCCGGACGGAATTCGGGATTGGGTCTTCCGTTAACTTTGTTTTCAATCAAAGTTGTAATCCAGAAAGCTCCGATAGCGACCACGGTCATTAGAAAAGCAAACAATCCCTGCGACATACCAAGTGTTTCAAATAATCTTGGATACCCCCAGTACTCTGCTTTGTAAATGTTTTCGAAAAGAGGATAACCTTCAGCAAAAATCAAAACACCGAAAACTGATCCGACAATAAAAATCATTGCGTCTATTTTACCAATTGCCGCTGCACAAAAGCTTGTACCGGGACAGAATCCCCCAACAACGAATCCCAAACCCATTATGAATCCTCCAATCAAAGCAGACCAGAGAAAAGTAGGGTTGATATAAATTATGCTCAGATCCAAAAGTCCGAAATGTCCAAATGCAACAACGCCAAGCATCGCTGTAATTCCTGCTGTAAAGAAAACTCTTAGCACAGTAAAATCATACCCGTAGAACAGACCGACTAATTTTTTTGAAGTTGAGAAACCTGCCTGCTCAAGAATAGCTCCAAATGCGATGCCTATTAAAAGTGCAACAACAAAGTTTAATTCATTACCAATAATATCAGGAACTAAAGGTCCCATTATAAATTTCCTTTCGTCATTCTGTATAAACTGTTAAAACAGTTCTTAAAGTTCTTTGTCTTTATTAACCCAAGACTTAAGTCGTGGGTTACTAACGGTGATTTTATTTCGTTAACCGTTTCAACGGTTTTTAGAATAAAATATATTTTCATATCCATAACTTTCTGAAAAAGAACGCAAACATATAAGCTCCGCCGAAGATAGCGAGCATAGTAAAAATACCTCCGGTTGACATTACAGCCATTCCGCTTAAAGCTGCACCACTTGTACAGCCTCTGCCAAGCTGAGCACCAAATCCAAATAATAATCCACCAAATAATGCAGCAGCTATTCTTGTTTGATTTTTAATTTTATCAGAGCGTTCAAGTGTAAAATTCAATCTGTTTGAAATTAATCCTGAAATAAAAGCACCAATCAGAACGCCGATTACTTCAAATACCAGCCAGTTTTTTAATGGATTATTATTATGTTCTTTTAGATACTCCTCATAGAATTTTGCATGTTGTGTATGCTCAGGAGCAACTTCCTGAACGGTTGCAACAACAACACTTTTAACAGAACCGCTTGCACCAAGACCTCTTCCGGTAATATAAATTGTTGCCAGAAGAAGAAGTCCCAGAAAAAAGCCGGCGAGATAAGGATTCATATACTTAGTTGGTTCCATAAATTTCCTCTTCAATCTTAATTGGTTTTTCATCGATCGTTTTCTCTTCCCGTTCTTCCAATTCTTCATACCCCGTGATCATTGCTTTCAAATTTGATGTAACAGTACTTCCGGTTGTAATTAAGTAGACGTGGGCAATAACAAAAGCAACCAGCAGGAATGCGCCAAAGGTGTGCAGCAATGCAATCGGTTCTATAGAATCTAAGTTTAGAGCTTCTATTCCTCCGCCTTTTTGAGGATAACGATAAAACATATAAAGCAATCCGGAAAAAACCATAATCGGAATTACAAGTACTTTTAATCCGAGGTATACTAACTTCTGCAGCGGATTAAGTTTGCTCAGAGCTGTTTTTTTTGTAGGATGCGGAGTATTGTTAAATATCCCGAACAAATAATAGTTAAGCTGTGCTTTAATATTTTTTGAAGTTGGAAGATATTGTCTCCATTCTCCGGTTGAAAGGTGCCAGAATATTGCAAAGATTATTAAAACTATGAAAGCATACGCTGCAATGTTGTGATACTGAACTGCATTCTGGTATCCGAAAAAAGAAATAGAGCCGTGAATTTCAAATCCGGTAAAACCTAAAAAGAAAATTAAGGCGGCTTGTGTCCAGTGCCAAAAACGTTCGAATGATCTATAAATATAAACTTTATTATTTCCCATTATTTAACCTCTGAAGAAATTTTTCTTTTCTTTGATGAAAAAATTCTGATTGTGCCGTGAGCAATTACACCGAACAATGTTAGAAGAATAATTCCAATACCGGTTGATTCAATAATCGAAGAATAATCTCTTGCCGGCATATAAAAATCTGTAAGTCCTGCTAACCGGCTGTTATCTCTTGTGTGGCATTCATTGCACTGCACGGTTAATTCTTTTGTTGATACCATATGATTAACCGGCCAGTACATTTCTGTTTTTATAAATGAAACCTGACCGCTAAATGGAAGATCAACATCTTTCATTCCAACTTCAGAAGATCTCCTCCAATCGAAATCCTGCCAGAAAGCTCCTTCGCCTTTTTTATCAGCAAAAAGTTTAGGTTGAATTAATACTTTCGTTACCGGATCAAATGGCTGAATTGCACGATGTATTTTTGCAGGAATTATTTTAGAGTCTTTATCGCTATAAGAACCATTCAATGTGTTTATCTTTAATGGCTTGGTTGTGTCTTTTATAACATCACCGAGCAAATAATGATCAGCTGTACCGTTAAACCATATATATTCAGGCTTAAGATTCTTTCCCCATTTAAAGCTTCCTTTAATAGAAAGGTATGTATGATTTCCATCCTTATCATCTTCTTCGTACGGTTTACCATCTTTTAACTTTCCTGCTGTAGACCAGTCCCAATAGGTTTTTGTTGCGTTCACCTTTGCATATGTTGGTATGTGGCAGGTTTGACAAGCAACTTTATATGTATGCTCATTCAGTATATCTTCCGAGTGAGGGTTTTCAGTATGGCATTGTTCACAGGTAGATCGGTTTCTGTTCATAGAAGAAAGCGAATACATTTTGCCGAGTATATTGTGCTTTTCAGTTAAATGGCAGTCAACACATTGCATATTTGGACCATCTACATCCATGTGAACATCAACATCTCTCGAGGGCTCAAACATTGCCATTTCGAGATCACCGTGCTTTACGTTATTTCCACCGCCACCGAAGAAGTGACAAACACCGCAGTTTGATCGTTTCGGTTTTCCAACATGTTGTGCAATATTATTTAAATCCAAACCCGGATCAGGGAGACCCGCTAACTCGTTGCCTTTTACATAAGATTCCGTATTATCGTGACAAACAAGGCAGTCAATGTTTTTAGGATCGGTAAAGCTGAAAGTTGTACTGGTCATTCCAAAACCAATATGACACTTTGCACAGCTTTGCTCATTTCCTTCAACACCGATGCAGTAGTTGTTAACGGCATTCTTCTTTCCGATAGATACAACTCCTCTTCCTTCTATATATTCTTCACGTTCCCAGTTCCAGTGGCTCGATTTCATTACTTCTTCATCTCTTCCGTTATGACAGGAAAGACATGCTTCAGTAATTTCCTGGGGTGAATTAAATTTTTTCTGAAGTATGGCAAACCGGGAATGATCGGTGGAGGGAGAATAATCTTTTGGATATTTTTCTTTTAGCTTATCTAAGTTTGTAGGATCATAATCTTTGGTTGTGAGATAATTTACTGCACCAAAAAAAATTATTCCTATTAACGACAATATGAGCACTATTTTTTTCATAATATGATCCCGCTTTTACGGAGAATAAATTTTCACAAATCAAATTGAAATTAAGCTTGTGAGCGTGATGCTGTCAGATTTTTTATCAGCTCCTTAATATCACCACACTCTGAGTAATCTTTATAAACATGACATTCCCTGCAAACAAGATTACCACAAGTATTTTTTTTGTGTTTATAATTCCAGCAAGGATTATCTTGTGCTAAAAATGCATCACAGCTCTGCCTGTCTTCTTCCCTGCAATTTACTATCTGCCAGCAAGGAATAAGTGAATAGATTGTTTTTATTCCACTTATGGAAATCTTAAATTCGTTTATCGCTTTACGAATACACTTCACTCTTTCTATATCTGCTTTGGAATAGAGACGATGGCTGGTTTCTTTTTTAAATGGAATTATAAGACCCTCCTTTTCATACATTCTTAACGTATGAACAGAGATTTTAAGCATCCTGGCAGCAGTGCTTATCGGAAATATCGGTTGATCAGAATTTTCTATTAGTTCCAATTTTATAACCATAACCAGTGATTATTTGCTTTAAGACAAGCAATTTTTAGTATTTATAAATATCAACTTTACTGCCATTTGGAATTATAGGTTTAAGTGATGAATTGAAATTCTTCCGAAGAAAAATTTTCAGTTTATATAAAAAGCTAAATTGTTTTTCTTTTATGTGAGAAAGAACCGAAGAGAGAATAACTTAGGATGAACTTATATAAAGTATTGAGTGTTCTAAAATATTTATACGAGTAATACTCTTTACCTTAGCTTTAATTAAATTAGCATTTATGAAGATAAAATCTATAGTTGCAAAACGAATTGAGAAAAAACTTGGCGGATACAAAATCCAGCTAAACATAGTTGATTCTTCTCTTCCAGAAAAACTTTCAAAAGAAAAAAGTGTTGGTATAATCGGCGGCGGCTTGGCGGGAGTTTCTGCTGCAATCTTTCTTGCTGAGAGAGGATTCAGAGTTAAGATTTTTGATAAAGAAAAATATCTTGGTGGAAAGGTCGGCTCCTGGCTAGTCAAGTTTAATGATGGTTATTCAACACAGGTTGAACACGGATTTCATGCTTTTTTCAGACAGTATTATAATCTTCGCAATCTTCTTAAGAAAATAGATGCGTATAAATATCTCATTCCAATTGATGATTATTTAATACTCACAAAAAAACACGGCAATTTTGGATTCAAGGATCTTGACACGGTTCCGGTTATAAATATTCTGAGTATGGCAAAGACAGGAATTTATTCCTATAAAGATGCGATACTGAATCCCGGTTTCAGAAAGATGACTTCGCTGCTGAGTTACAACAAAGAAAAAACTTTTTCAAAGTACGATAATATTTCTTTTAAAGATTTTGCAGACGATGTTAAGCTCCCCCCTGAAATGCAACTAATGTTCACAACTTTTTCTCGTGCATTTTTTGCTGAACCGCAGTACATCTCAATGGCAGAACTGATAAAAAGTTTTCACTCATATTTTCTCAGCAACGATCTTGGTTTACTGTACGATGTTTTGAATGATGACTTTGAAGACACTCTCTGGAAACCGGCAAAAAATTACCTAGATAAGTTCAAGTCAACAATATCACTTGATTCGAAAATCAATTCATTCAATAAAGATGGCGATCAATTTATAATTAATGATGAAAAATTTGATTATGCAATTATTGCTTCAGATGTTAAAGGGACAAAAAGCATAATTCGAAACTCGGATTATTTTAAGAGCGAACATCCTGATTTCTACAATCAACTAATAAATCTGAAACAGTCGCAGCGATATTCTGTTTTAAGGGTTTGGATCGATAAAGATTTAAGACAAGGTGTGCCGTTCTTCATATTCACGGATGCATTAAAGATTCTTGACTCGGTTACAATCTATCACCGGATGGAAAAGTCAAGCGAAGAGTGGGTAAATAAAAACTGCGGCGGCATTTATGAATTACATTCGTATGCTGTGCCGGATGATTTTCCTCAAGAGGAAATCAGAAATCAATTTCTTAAAGAGTTTGAAGAATATTTTCCAGAAATAAAAGGATATAAAATCAAATACGAATACCTGCAAGTGAAAGATGACTTCACAGCTTTTCATACAAATCTCTACAAAAACCGTCCAACTGTTAAAACAAATGTTGAAAATCTTTTTCTTGCGGGCGATTGGGTTAAGCTTGATAATCCCGCAATGCTTATGGAAGCAGCAACAACCTCTGCGCTGGTCGCTGCAAATTCAATTTTAAAAAAAGAAGGATTGAAAGAGGAACAAATTTATTCTGTACCGCTAAAAGGAATTTTCGCCTGAATGATTTTTAATTGCTAATCAATTAATTGTTTTCCGAATGATTTTACTGTGAACACCGGACAGTGTGCCATTCTTACTACTTTTTCTGTCACACTCCCGAGAAGCATATGCTCTAATCCTGTTAAACCGTGAGTTGCAATTACTATAAGATCGGAATTGGTTTCACTTGCAAATCTTATAATATCTGAAGACGCTGTTCCTTCAATAATAAAAATTTCAGATTTTACTTCCGGACCTTTTGTTTCTTTCATCATTTTTTCAATTCTTTTTTTACAGTCAGCTTTAAGATCCGGAACAATATCAAAAATAGAAGATTTTCCTCCAAGGGAAAGTGCGGGATGAACGGGTTCCTCAATTACATGAAGCAGTTGTAATCCTGCATCATATGATTCTGCGATTGCTTTTGCATGTGCAAGTTCTGTATTTGAGTGTTCTGAAAAATCAATCGGGACTAAAATTTTTTCAAAGTTTTTAATCGACTTTGGTTTTTCTTCTTCCTTTATTGTGAAAACCGGCACGTTTGAAAGTCTTACAACTTCTTCAGCAACACTACCCAGGAATAAATGCCCGATTCCTCTTCTTCCATGCGTTCCCATCACTATTAAGTCAACATCTTTTTCCGAAGCATAATCAAGAATTTCAGGAGCTTCCGAAACTGCTCTTTTAACGGAGACAACAATTTTTAAATTATCTGATTCATGCTTTTCCTTCAGCCCTTTCATTTTAGAAGCTGATATTTCTTCAAGTCTTTTTTGAATAGTATCCTTATCAGGAAAATTTTTATCGTCAACCTGGGGTACGTCTTCAAATAACGTCACCACGTGTAACAAGTGTAGTTCCGCATCATATTTTTTTGCAAAATAGATTGCATGCGTTAATGCCTGCACAGCACATTCGGAAAAATCATGCGGGAATAGAATCTTGTTAAGTTTCTTTATCATTTTATTCCTGAATAGTTATTATTAAAAATAAAAACTCTTTCATTCGCCCGATTTTAATTTGTCTTTAAATACCTTTTCAAATTTTTCAACTTTGGGTGCAATTACAAACGAACAATATCCCTGGTGAGGATTATTCTTAAAATAATCCTGATGATAAGTTTCTGCTTTATAAAAATTCTTATAAGGAACAATTTCAGTTACAATTGGGTTACCCCACGCGCCAGATTCATCTAACTTTTTCTTGTACTCTTCTGCAAGTTTTTTTTGTTCTTCATTATGATAAAAAATAGCTGAGCGATATTGAGTCCCAACATCATTTCCCTGGCGGTTTAGAGTTGTAGGATCATGTGTTCGCCAGAATATTTCTAACAGCTCAGGGTATGATATTACCTTTGGGTCGAAAGTAATTTGGACGGCTTCAGCATGCCCTGTTTTACCAGCACAAACCTGTTCATAGGTCGGATTTTCGACCATACCGCCGGAATATCCCGAAACCACAGAAACAACTCCTTTCACTCTTTCAAAAATTGCTTCAGTACACCAGAAACACCCCGAACCAAATGTTGCTTTTTCCAATCCTTCCATATTTACATTTTCCTTTTTAATATTGTCTGTTTTTGATTGGGCTAACGCTTCGTTTTGTCTGTTGCCGAAAAAAAACTGAACGAACAATATTAATGTAATTACTAAATAAATATTTCTTTTCATAATTAATTTCACTCATTAATTTTCAAATTCTAAAATGATATAACAAATTCTTTTTATCAAGTTTGATTTTAGACTATATACTACCGGTCACAGAATTGTTTTTTAAATAGATGATTTATGAAGAATAATACTCATATATTTATTAACTTGGGAATGAGCATATGGATTATACCTCAGATATCTGCTTTCCGGGAGAATCGTTGTTTTATAGTAATAAAGAGGCTATGCATGAGTTTTTCTATTAATAACAATTTTGGTCGTCTTAAAATTTTCTTCCTTTTCATTTCTGTCCTTGCATACAACGCTAGTTTTGCCCAACTGATTGATGAAACGGTTGTTGAATACGTCTCTCCCAAACCCGGCTCAATCGGTAACTCACAGGAAAATAATGTTGTTATAAGATTAAAGCAGTCATTTCAATCAAACCTATCATTTCCCTCGGATCTGTTAATGGTTACGGGCAAAAAATCAGGCAGAATATCCGGTGAGGCTATTCTATCTGATGATAACAGAACAATTATATTTAAACCTTATAAAAATTTTGAACCGGGAGATATTATTAAAGTAGATCTGTCTGGTTTATTAGCCGTGCTTGGAAGTTTTAGCAATAAAAATTATTTCAGCTTTTCCATAGCCGGGAAAGTCCCTCAAAAAATATATGCTCTTAATTTATTTCTGAAAGAGATGGGAATAACAGAAAATGAATTTAAAGAGAAAATAAATCGTTCTGAAAAATCTCCAGCCTTAGATTCTCTGCCACTAAATTATCCAGACATAACTATTGAAAAATATGATAACCCACATGAAGGGAAATTATTTATGAGTTTGTTCGGCGGATCCGGCGTTCCCGCAAACTTGATAATAGAAAATAATGGCAACCCTGTTTATTATAACGAACTTCCTTCGGCTGGAATTGATTTTAAAAAACAACCGGATGGAACCATCACATACTTTGATACTCAAAGAGGTAAGTTTTATGCCCTGAATAGTATGTACGAAATAGTTGACAGCTTTTATTGCGGAAATGGTTTTGAGACTGACCTGCATGAGCTTTTGGTTCTTCCAAACGGTCATTCATATTTATTAGGTCTTGATCCGAGGGTAATCGATATGAGTCAGATTGTCCCGGGAGGAAAGATTGATGCGGAAGTGATTGGTTTTTTAATTCAGGAATTAGACAGAAATAAGAATGTGGTTTTCCAGTGGAAGAGCCTGGATTATATCCCGGTAACTGATGCTTCTCCTTCTATAGATTTAACTGCTGAGGTAATCGATTATGTTCACAGCAACTCCATTTGTGTTGATTTTGATGATAACCTGCTGCTCTCATCAAGGCACCTTGATGAAATAACCAAAATAAACCGGCAGACAGGGGAAATAATGTGGCGGCTTGGGGGAAAACAGAACGAATTTAATTTCATAAATGAGAATTATCAATTCTCTCATCAGCATGATGTAAGAAGAATTGCAAACGGAAATATTTTGTTTTTTGATAATGGAAATTTACGTAGCCCTGCTTTTTCAAGAGCAGTTGAATATCAACTTGATGTTGTTCAACATACTGCAACGCTTGTTTGGGAATATATTAATTTCCCATATTACGTAACCAACGCAATGGGTAGCGCAAGGCGATTACCAAATGGGAATACATTAATTGACTGGGTAAGAGCTGGCTATATTACAGAAGTAAAACCTGATGGTTCAATAGCTTTACTTATAAAATATCCTGACGATCTTTACTCCTACCGGGTAATAAAAGATGACTGGCAAACAACACTTTACACAACAACAACCGATACGCTGGATTTTGGAGAAGTTGGTGTTGGTAATATTTCTTCAGATATGATTGGAATAATTAATAACTCGGATAACTCTGTGACAATTACTGGAATATTTCATACAAATGATGTGTTTTATATTAATGAAATCTTCCCGGTTGAAATTCCCCCCCATGGCAAATCATATATAGAAATTAATTTTGTCCCGTTAACTGACGGTCAATTTTCTGATGTTTTGAATATCCGCTCAGTTTCTGAATCCACTTTGGTTAACCGGCAATTAATTGTAAAAGGTAAGGGAACTAATGTAAGCAGCACGGCAGGAGACAATTATTCATCAATAAATTTCAAACTTTTCCAGAATTATCCGAACCCGTTTAATCCATCAACAAGAATCAGTTGGCAGATTGCTCAAAAAAGTTTTGTGACAATTAAAGTTTTTGATGTGTTGGGAAATGAAGTTTTAACTTTGGTGAAAAAAGTGCTGCCAGCTGGCAGGTATGAAAAAAGATTCGATCCGGAAAGCTACTCTGTCAAAAACACTTCAGGTGTATATTTCTACTCAATAAAAGCAGTTAATAAAGAAACGGGCCGTGTTTTTTCAAAATCAAAAAAAATGATTTATTTGAAGTGAGATGAGGTGATTTGTGCACCCTGGGGGATTCGAACCCCCGACCTGCTGATTAAGAGTCAGATGCTCTACCAACTGAGCTAAGGGTGCGTGGCAAAATTAATGAAATTCGCACCCTATTCAAAGATTCTCAGCCGATAGGAATTTTGTTTACAAAATGATTAGCGGATCCTGGTTCAAAGGAATGTTTTTATCGCACTGTTAACAACAATTCCTATTACTCCATCACGCAGCTTGTTAATTTTTATTTTCCCGAGACCTGCCTGCTTTAACGCTTCCATTTCCGCAAGATCTTTTTTCCCTTTTACAAGGAATTCAAAATCTTTTTTGCTTAGTGCGCCACTTGCTAAACCCTGGCCCCAACGTTCTAAATCGTTTTTCAGTTTCTTGGCAAAAGTATTCCCGTCTTTTAGCAGTTCATCTTTGTAATCTTTAATGTTGTCTTCCGCAAAGCCAAGTAGTTCGTCTTTTAACGAAACTAAGAAATCATTTATATCAGGCATAACAGTTCCTTATTGAATTTCTGATGGTTTTATTTTTCCGCTTTCAAGTCCGATTATTGTATCGAATGCATCACTAATAATCTTTTTGGCTTCATCAACAAACATCGGGGATAAGGTGTCTTCTTCTTCCCACCTTTTCAAAAAACCGCCAAGCAGGTTACGTTTCTCATCTGTTAATATTTCCCACTGCTTTGTTGAGATTTCGTTATCGGGTCTGCCTCTTGCAAATTCGACTGCCTTACTCAATTCAATTTTTAATGAATATACATCGTCGGCAAAATCTTCAAACGGCTGATCAGCATTACCTATCAAATCCAGTGATTCAACTTTTAAATCAACTGCTTGTTGGTAAGCATATTGACTGAATTCTGAAATACTACTGCAAGCAAAAAGGTATGTAATAACTATCGAAATTATCAGAAGAAAGTTTCTTCTTTTTAAAGTATTCATTTGCATAAACAATAACCTCCGGATATTATAAAACTTCAGGATTGATCAGGAAAGGATTCGGAATTTAAATTCATAAAATAAAATTTAAATGTCAATTTCTTCACCAAATTGAATTTCATTTCGTGTTCTGAAAACAATTAAGTAATCATTAAAATAGTATATTTAGCGTTCAAAAAGTCAGCTTATTAATTAATGTATCGCTTTGCACCATTATTTGTAATTGTTGCAGCAGTTCTCTGGGCGGTTGACGGAATTGTACTTCGTCCTGAATTATTCAGTCTTCCTGTAACACTGGTTGTTTTCACAGAAAGCGTAATTGTAGCAGTTTTATTAACCCCGATCCTTATTAAAAATTTATCTGTCATAAAATCTCTTCACACTAAGGATTGGATAGCGTTTGCAGGCGTAGCGCTACTTGGCGGTGCAGTGGGAACTATGGCAATAACAAAAGCTTTGTTTTATGTTAACTATGTTAACCTTTCAATAGTAATTCTTATTCAGAAACTTCAGCCGGTATTCGCATTAATACTTGCATGGGTTTTTCTTAAAGAAAAACTCTCCAAAGAATTTTTTCTCTGGGCAGTGGTTGCAATAGTTGGTGCATATTTCATGACATTTGGATTGAAGCTTCCGGTTATTCAGCCGGGAGATAAAACAGTATTGGCAGCATTATATGCTCTTCTTGCTGCTGCAAGTTTCGGCTCTTCAACCGTGTTAAGCAAAAGAGCCTTGAGAAATGTAAGCTTTGAACTTGGGGCTTATTTAAGGTTTGCACTTTCTGCCGTAATTATGCTGGTAATAATAGTTGGATCCGGAACGATTCAAAACATTACCGATATTTCTTCAAGACAATTTATGATATTTCTTTTAATAGCTTTTACAACCGGCGGAACGGCCATCTTTTTATACTATTACGGGCTTAAACAAATAACCGCTTCGGTTGCAACAATTTGTGAGCTGGCATTTCCTCTTGCCGCAGTTACGTTAGAATATTTTCTTCGTGGGAACATCCTTCGTCCGGTTCAATGGGTAGGTACTATTGTTTTATTCGCAGGAATATTGCAGGTTACTAAAATACCCGGCAAAAACAGCTCCCAAAAATAATGTTTATGGCAGCAAATGTTGCAGTCGGTTGAAATATCCCTCTAATTTCTGCATATTCATATAAATAATGTTTTCAAGATTCATATTCATTTATATAAATGTTATGATTTCGTGATAAAGAGACATTACCTTTGCTAATCACAAAAAATCAAAACTTAAAATGAAATCCGTTTTAATAATTGAAGATGACAAGAATATTGTTGATCTCCTGGATATTCATCTCAAAGATCTTAATTGCAGAACTTCGGTTGCGTTTGACGGGCAGACAGGACTTGACAAGGCTTTGGGTGAAAAATATGATTTAATCATTCTGGATATTATGCTTGATAAAATTGACGGGCTTGAAATCTGCCGCCGAATAAGAGCGAATGAAATTACAACTCCCGTATTAATGCTTACCGCAAAAGCTGAGGAAATAGACAGGGTGCTTGGACTCGAAACCGGAGCTGATGATTATCTTACCAAACCTTTTAGCGTAAGGGAATTCATTGCACGTGTAAAAGCCATTTTCAGAAGAGAAAAAATTCTTAAAGAGCAGATAAGTAAGGACAATAAAAAAACTTTAAAATACGGAGAGCTTTTTATCGACCCGGATAAAAGAAAAGTTTTATTGGGCGATAAACGTGTTGAGCTTACACCAAAAGAGTTCGATCTGTTGTTTTTACTAGCATCAAATCCAGGCAGAAGCTACACGCGCGAACAAATTCTAAGTCTTGTCTGGGGTTATGAATTCGATGGATACGAACACACTGTTAACTCGCATATAAATCGGCTTCGCGCAAAGATAGAGCCAGATATTTCCAAGCCGCGTTATATTTTAACGCTTTGGGGAGTTGGTTATCGTTTCAGTGATGAAGAAGATCTTGTGGAGGATTAATGGCACAGGCAAAACAAAAAATTTTCGGAAGTCTTTACTGGAAAATATCAGCAATCTTTTTACTGCTGTTAATAATTCTTGGTGTAGCCTATGTTTATATAACAGCTCGCTCTGCAGAGAACTATGCTCTTGAAGCAAACCAGAAATTAAATGCAGATCTGGCAAATGTTATTTCGAGTGAATTCAAACCTTTTGTGGGCGAAAAAATTAATCAGCAGGCAATTGTAGATATAATGCATCACATTATGAAAATTAATCCCAGCCTTGAAGTTTACCTGCTAGATGAAAGTGGAAGAATCTTAAGTTATGCTGCGCCGCATAAAAAAGTAAAGCTCGATAGTATTTCTTTGGTTCCAATAAAAAAATTTATTGCAAACAAAGGAAATCTATATATCAAGGGTGATGATCCCCGCCAGCCTGGAAACCAAAAGATTTTTTCAGCAACTCCGGTAATGATTAATGACAGGCTAACAGGATACATTTATGTTATTCTTGCTGGTGAAGAATATACATCAGTAACCGGGCTTCTGTTCGGCAGCTATATTATGAAGGTTGGAACATACAGCTTTTTCATAACTCTATTTGCTGCTTCGTTTTTAGGATTGCTTGCCATCTGGTTCATTACAAGGAATCTTAACAAGATTGTAACCACTGTGAAAAAATTCACAGCCGGAGATTTGAAAGCCAGGATTACTTATAAATCAAAAAAGGGAGAGCTGGCAGATCTTGCAAAAAACTTTAACGAAATGGCTGACACCATTTTGTCGAATATCGAAAAAATAAAATCGATGGAGAATCTCCGCAGCGAGCTAATTGCTAATGTAAGTCACGATTTAAGAACGCCCCTGGCAATAATTCATGGTTACGTTGAAACATTAATTATGAAAGAAGATATGCTTTCAGATGAAGAGAGAAAAAGATATACAAATAATATTATGCAGAGCACCGAAAAGCTGAAAAATCTTGTCGCGCAGTTGTTCGAATATTCAAAGCTGCAATCAATGCAGATTAAACCAAACAAAGAACCTTTCTTCATAACTGAATTAATACAGGATATTTCACACAAATACCAGATCCTCGCAAAGAAAAAAGGAATTGCAATAAAGCTAACTACTCAGAATGATCTGCCGCTTGTGAATGCGGATGTTGCTCTAATAGACCGGGTATTGCAAAACCTGATTGATAATGCAATCAAGTTTACGCCTGAAGGCGGTTCAATAAACATCGGGCTGAATAAAAACTCAGATAAAGTTCGTGTTGCAATCAGTGATACCGGAGCCGGAATTCCGGAGGACGAATTAGAGCATATTTTCGACAGATACCATAAAGGAAAAAGAAACGCTTCTGAAGAAATTGAAGGAAGCGGACTCGGGCTTGCAATAGTTAAAAAAATACTTGAAATACACAATTCATCAATTAAGGTATTCAGTAAAATTAACCAGGGAACATCATTCGAGTTTGAGCTGCCGTCTTTTGCAAAGTAATTTTATTCTGAACTTGAAAACCTGAAAATTATTCCTTATATACTTTCCTGAAACCAATCAATTTTTTTTGAAATTTCCATGGCGAAAAAGCAAAACTCTTTTCTAATTACCTCGTGTTTTCTTCTCGGAGCAGCAGCCGGGAGCTTAATAACTTTTTTATTTGCAACTCATAGCGGAAAGGTTTTCAGAAGAATTCTAATAAATGATTCTGATTTGTTGCTGGAAAATGCTGAAGAAAAAAGCAGGGAATTTTTCTCTTCTGTGGATATGAACATAAGGCACATTTATAAAAAAGCTTTACGCTCAATGGATACCGAAATAAGAAGCATTAAGTCCGGTATAAATGCTGCAATAAAAATTATTAAAGATAACAATCATCCCCAAGGTCTTATTGAAGATATTACTGAAGATTTTGTTTTTAATGAAGATAAATTTGATCTTGATTCAGAGAACCTGCCAAAACGGGAAGGGATGAGAAGACGAAGTGATCATGAAAGGTTTTCATGATTATTCTTTGAATGGCATTCCTTTGCCGGTTTCACAATATAATTTCAGACTCATTAAATAATATCCCCACTGATAATTACACGAAGCAAAGAAATCTGTTTCCTCACGCCAATTGTAATGTAAAAATCTAAGCGCTGTTGAGTCTTCTAAATCTTCCATACTGAAAAGAATATTACCCTCTCTTTGTAACCGACCAGATATGCCTTCTCATCCTTTTTTTCGGATCGGGCTTTACGATTTTCATTTCATTTTGATCTCTGTTCCTCCTAAAAAACAAATAACAAAAGATTAAATTTACTTGTGGTGATTATTTAAAAAACTGCTTATCTTGCCGTGCGATTATATGATGTAAGTTTCTGTTGAACTCTAAAAACTTTAAGGAATTATTCAGGAGGAGTAATGTTTAAAGGTCATCCGAAAGGATTGTATGTTCTTTTCTTTACTGAGATGTGGGAGCGATTCGGATTTTATACCATGCTTGCCATCTTTGTTTATTATATGCAGGAAAATTTCAGTTGGGATGCTGCTACCGCAACTAACGTTTATGGTCTTTTCCTTGCCGGAGTTTATATCACACCCCTCATTGGTGGCTGGCTTGCGGATAATGTGCTTGGCTATGGGAAAACGATATCAATCGGAGCCATAGTAATGGGAATTGGTTATGTGATGATGGCCATCCCTACAAGCTCACCTTTTCAATTATATGTTGCGTTGTTTATTGTTTGTGTTGGAAATGGATTATTTAAGGCTAACATCTCTGTACTTGTGGGAAATCTTTATGCTCACACACAAGGTTCACTAAAAGACGCCGGATATAATATTTTTTACATGGGAATTAACATTGGTGCTTTTTATGCGCCGATGGCTGCCGCCGGTATAAAACGTTTTGTAATGGAAAACTTTAGCGCAACGCTTGCTGAGGGTTACAACGCCGGGTTTGCAGTTGCAGCAGCAGGTATGGTTATTTCTCTTTTGATATTTGTACTCTTTAGGAAGCATTATAAAAATGCAGATTATCGCGCTAAAGAGAAAGACAATACTGATGTAGATGTAGTCCTCACTAAGTCTCAGGAAAAAGAAAGAATTATAGCACTGATGACAATTTTTGCAATTGTTATCTTCTTCTGGATGGCTTTTCACCAGAATGGTTCCGCGCTTTCACTTTTTGCCAGAGATTACACGGATGTGTTTGTTGGTAAGTTTACCTATCTCCTTTTTGATGTTATAGGTTTGCACGCTATTCTTTTTGTACTGCTTGGTGGCGCAGCTTCAATTGTATCCAAAGAAACAAAGACAAAAGCAATCGGTGCGCTATTCGCTGTTATTGGGCTGGTTGTTATAATTATCAAGTTGAATACTTTGGGTAATTCAAACGAAATTGCCCCCGAACAATTTCAATCATTCAATCCAATGTTTATTGTTTTGCTTACCCCTATTATCGTAGGATGGTTTGGTTATTTAAATAAAAAGGGGAAAGAACCATCATCGCCTGCAAAAATTGGAATCGGTATGATAATTACCGGCTTAGCATACGTTATAATGGTTATTGCTGCAACAGGATTACCTTCTATGCTTTCGCTGGATGGTGGCAGTTCTTCAATTACCGTGTCAGCATATTGGTTAATGGGCACATATTTTACCTTAACACTTGCTGAGTTGCATTTAAGCCCAATGGGTCTTTCTTTCGTTTCAAAAGTTTCGCCACCAAAGATGAAAGGACTAATGATGGGAGGCTGGTTTGGCGCGACTGCTGTCGGGAATTATCTTTCCGGTTTTGTAGGTAGATTCTATCAAAATTGGGAGCTATGGCAATTTTTCTTGCTGCTGGTTATTACTTCATTTTTCGCAGCATTGATCCTTCGGCTGTTTCTTAAAAAACTGAAGCATGCAACTGAATAATATATTATTAGTCCCGCTTCGGCGGGGCTTTTTACAGATTGAATCCTTTTCTGTTTTTTATTATCAAACCAAGTGAAATTAATTTAATTATTAAGAATGACAACTGAACAAATATTTCTATATGCACTAATTGCTCTTGTTCTTTTTTATATTGTTAGAAAATACTTCCAGATAAAATCAATTACTCATTATTCGGCTCAGGAACTTTCGGATAAGATTAAGAAAGATAGAAACCTCGTTTTGCTGGATGTACGAACTGAAAAGGAACGAAATCGAAATAAAATAAAGGGATCGTTTCACATTCCTGTATATGAAATTAATTCATCAAATAATGAATTAAAGAAATTTACCGGAAAAGAAATTGTTTGCTACTGTGAAACAGGAAGCCGGAGTCTTTCAGCGGCAATTAAGCTGAAGAAAATTGGTTTTAATGCCGCCAACCTTAAAGGCGGAATGTTAAGATGGAATTCAAGGTGAAAAATAAATTAAAAGTTTTTACAAAAGTATTTTTACCTGTAATGCTTGGCTCGGTTGGCGGATATCTTTACTATGCATTGATTGGATGTAACGGAAGCTGTCTTATCACAAGCAGTCCGGTAAGAAGTACATTATATGGCTTATTCTTTGGATTGATATTAACAGATTGGAAAATTATTAAATCATTTTATTATAAAAAGGGAAACAAAAATGAAAAAGAACATGGGAACGGCTGATAGAATTATCCGTGTAATTCTGGCAATTGTTATCGCTATACTTTATTTCACAAACCAGATAAGTGGTGTTGCTGCAATTGTTCTGGGAATATTTGCAGTAGTATTTCTGTTGACAAGCATAATGAGTTTCTGTCCGCTTTATGCACCATTTAAACTTTCAACAGCAAAGAAATCTGTGTAATAAATCGGGAGGATGTTAAAATGAATTATGGATTTTCAAAATCTATTGATCTGCCGTTTGAGCAGGCAATTGAGAAAGTAACCGATGAGTTAAAGAAAGAAGGCTTCGGGGTTTTGACTTCAATTGATGTAAAAGAAACTTTGAAGAAAAAAATAAATGTTGATTTTAAAAAGTACACAATACTCGGTGCATGCAATCCTCCGATAGCACACAAAGCATTACTTGAAGAGGAAGAACTTGGTTTGCTTTTACCATGCAACATAATTGTTTATGAAAAAGGAGATAAGACTGTTGTTTCTGTTTTTGATCCTATGATTATGACAAAAGTTGTTGACAACGAAAAAATTGCTCCGGTTGCAGAACAGGTAAAAGAAAAACTTGAACGTGTATTACAATCAGTATAATTAACTTAAGAAAGGTGTTTTCCGATGACAGAGCATTTAACAAAACAACTATTCCTGGAAAAAGTATTTAATTATGAAAAGAACCAGGAATGGAAATATGAAGGTGAAACCCCGGCGGTTATTGATTTCTGGGCTCCATGGTGCGGTCCATGCAGAATGGTCGGACCAATTATAGACGAACTTTCAACAGAATATGATGGCAAGGTAAAATTTTATAAAATTAACACCGATGAAGAACAGGAGCTCGGTGCTGTGTTTGGAATCAGAAGCATTCCTTCGCTGCTTTTCATTCCGAAGGAAGGACAACCCAAAATGGCTGTTGGTGCACTTCCGAAAGAATCATTGAAAGAAGCAATCAACAAAGAACTGCTCGCAGAGGTTGCATAATTAAAATCAAATTAAACACGGGAAGTTAAAAGATCTTCTTTGCTTCCCGTTTTTATTTTTAAATTCCTGCCAAAAAGATAAGCCGGTTTAAAAAGTTTCAGATAGTTTATTGGATTAGTAACTATCTGTTTATAGTTTTTTCCAGAAGTAATCACATCGGTCAGCAGCTCGCTTATCCTGCTTCCGTAATGTTTGAAGACAAATGATCTTATTCTGGGAGAAGCGTAAACAAACCATGCAAGAAATCGGGCATATTTTAATTCATCAGTTATCTCATCAATTTTAATTTTATAATTTGCAACAACCTTTCCCGGATTTAAGTCGACCTCCATTATCGATTTGGCAGCAGCCTTCCCGCTTTCAATTGCATTGCTTATTCCTTCTGCAGTAATCGGATCTGCCAAACCAATAGCATCACCAGCAAACAAAATTCTTTCATTTGCGGAAAATTCACTGCAAGGTTTAACCGGAATAATAAAACCATGCTTTTCTGTTTTATTAATTCCTCCCATAATTCCTAATTTTTCAAAATACTTTTCTAAGTAACCCTTGAGCGAAGCATTACTTTTTCGCATAGAAGCAATACCAATTGATAAATGATTTTTCTTTGGGAAAACCCAGCAATAGCCATTCTCCAGAATTCCAAAATCAAATCGTAATGATTCAGAAAGTGTTTTAAAATATTCCGAATTGCTCAACTCAACTTCATATTCCAGTGCCGGGACTTTTACCTCAGAAGTTTTAAATTTTACAAGTCTTGCTATTGTACTTAATGCACCATCTGCAGCAATCAAAAATTTTGTTTTGAATTCCAGGTTGTCAGCCTTTATCATTACTTCTTCTTTATCTACTGAAATTCCATCAAGTGAAAATTGATCTATGACTTCCGCACCCTTTTCAAATGCTTTTTGCAGAATAAAATAATCCAGGTTTTCACGCATCGTCAGGAAAACAATCGGACATTTTCTTTTTACAACGAAATGGAGATGGTTTTTGAAGTCGTGAATATCTATTATGTGAAAAGTTTTTTCTATCACCCGGGATATATCGAACGGTAACGTTTGTGTGGCGCGAAAAACCACCCCCCCTCCGCAGGTTTTATACCTTGGCAGTTTCTCTTTTTCAACAACCAAAACTTTCAGTCCGGCTTCAGCAAGAAAATATGCAGCAGTTGAACCTGTAGCTCCACTTCCACATATTATCACATCATAAGTCATATTTTTAACCGCATAACAATAAAATGATTTTTCCTTGTCCTGAATATGAAGAAATTGATTTTAAGGGTGGTTGATTTAAAACATCTTTCCTTATTGAATTAATATCACTAAGATAAAGGTTTTTGCTCCTTTCTGTTCCGAAATTTGATATCATAGCAATTGCGCTCTTTAGTGTTATTGCTTTTACTCTCACAGATGACGGAGAATATCTCCCCGGATGAATGTGAATATATCTTTTCTTTTCATTTCCCTCTCTCAAAACCCAGATTGATTTGTCCGGCAAATCGATTTTCCTATAATTTTTCCCATTATTATTAAGCCATTCTTTAAAGTCCTGATTCTTATAAACAAATTTCTTTTTTAATTTATTCATTACAAACAAAGCAATCTGTTTAGGAGAAAACTTTCCGAAATATAAATCCATTTGCGAGTCGCCAATTAAAAGTAATATTTTACTTAATTTATCACCAGAAACATTTTTATCAACGTTTAATGTTTGTTCTTTTATAAACATCATGTGATGTTTCCAGCAATTAAGTTTAACCGGTTCCGGTACTTCACATTCTATAATCAAATTCTTATTTCCCTGAAAATTAAATAACCATTATAACCGAAGGATGCTTGTCAAGCTTTTGAAAAAGAATGTCACGAATCAATTCGGATGGAACTAAAACGGTTAGATTAAGACTGTAATATTTTTCGTTCCTGCTGATGTTGGAAGGAGTAACTTCATATTCCAGCCCTTCTATTGATTCTTCAATTGCAGATAACATTTCATCAACGTCTCTGCCGATTATTTTATAGCCCCACTTTGTCGGATATTCAATGTTTGGTTTGCGTTTTTCCGAATCATCAAGAATCATAATAATTCAAAATTTATTTGTTTGAAATGTTCATTAAGAAAATAAAAAATGATTTTGTATTAAAAAATATGCGGGATGGGATTATTTTTCCTTGTTTACCAATACAACACCAAATGTGATTATCAATCCACTTAATATCATCAGCAGGGTTATTGATTCGCTTAAAAATATCCATGCAGCAAGAACTGTTACGAAGGGTTCCATATAAAGAAATGCACCGACTTTACCCGAATCTAAAATGTGTAGCGCATAAGACCAGATTGAATATGCAACGCCGGAGCAAAATATTCCCAGGAAGGAAACCATCAGCCAACCGGTGAAAGACAAGTGAATTATACTGTTTATTTTCTCTTGCGTTAAATTGAACGGGACAATAAATATTGCCATAAAAATGAAAAGATAAAGAATAGTCATCATTGGAGAATATGAAAGGGAAATCTTTTTATTTATTGTTGAATAAACTCCCCATGTGAATGCACTTGCAAGAACAAGCAAATCACCTTTTGTGCTGATAAAATCTATATTGGTTATATCGCCTTTGCTTATCAACAAAATTAACCCGGTAAGAGCCAGAACAATTCCCAATATCTGGATTAAAGTAATTTTTTCCTTGAAGAAAATTATTCCAAGGACAGCTATAAAAACCGGTGCAGTGCCGATAATCCAGCCGGTGTTTGATGCGGTTGTAAATTTAAGTCCGGTTACCTGTATCCACAAATGAAATGATGCTACTGCAGCAAGCAGCAAAATATACAAATGACTTTTGAGTTTTATTGAAAAGTTTTTTTAGTAATTAAAGCATAAGCAGAAAGAACAACAGAAGCTATTATCAGTCTTAAAACAATAATTGTAACCGGCTCAATTTCGGCGAGAAGGAGTTTTGTAGCAATGAATGAGTTTCCCCAGAAAACAACAGCAAGAAATATCAAAGCGAATATTGTAAGCTTATTTTTCAAACTGTCATTCTCTAGGTGAATTGATTCCCTTAGTGGCTCCGGATAAATCTATTTTGACTTTTCAGTTTTTTTTGCAGAAGTATATTTTTCAAGATCATACTGAATTGTTCTATCGGGCATATCAACTTTTTCAATTTCAACTCCACATTCGCTAAAGAATTTTGTCGCTAGAGTATCGTGATAATCTGAAAAGACAACAACTCTTTTTATCCCTGCGGCAATCAATGCTTTTGCACATGTTGTGCAGGACATATTTGTTATATAGGCAGTCGCACCTTTAATATTAACACCATGAGTCGTTGCCTGTACAAGTGCATTTATTTCAGCATGATTTGTTCTTACACAGTGATTATCAACAATTAAGCAACCAGCTTCATCACAGTGAGGCTGCCCGGGTAATGATCCGTTATAACCGGTTGCAAGCACAAACCTGTCTTTAACGAGTACGCATCCACAATGCATTCTCGGACAGGTTGCGCGTTCGGAAGCAAGCATTGAAAGCTTAAGGAAATACTTATCCCAGGTAGGTCTTGATTTGTTCATAAAGATTTTACGCAAAAATTGAATTGAGTATAATAGAAATTTTTGTTCCGAAAGTTAAATGATTTTACGAGGATTACAAGAATGGCAATAAAAATGTGTTGTTACAATTGTAACCGTTCGGGAAAGGTTAGATAATTCTATAATTTCAAAATTAATGAATACTGTTTGTGTTAAGTAAACTTTCCTTCAAATAAACTTTTAAGGCATCCTGTGCAGAAGTCTTAAATGTTATGAATACATCGATCCCTTTTTCTTTTAACATCTTGAGGTTGGTCCTGTCCATTCCTCTTGATATTATAGCACCGCAATCGTCAAGCAATGGATTGCTTTGAATTTTTCTTGCTTCACCACCGTCCGATTCTCGGTATTCATAACCAGTTATGTTGGACTCGTCCACATTAAAGACAAGATAGCCTTTCGACCGTATAAACGGCGATTTAATAGTTACACCATCATTCGACTCTACAGCGATTTTCATATGTCCTCCTATGCTTAATCGTTGTTGCCAGCAGCAAAACAATTTTAATTGCTGCTTAAATTAAATCTACATATTTACAAAGAACGGGTTGGTATTAGTTGACTAGTATAGAATATTCAGGCGATAAGAATGAGTCAGGAACAAATATAACATTTTGACATTAATTGTCAATAGCAAATGTAACGAACAGAGAGATTTTACAGTCGGCGTTTCTTGTTCCTATTTGAATTACTAGTTCAAATCATTTCTGAAAGGAGCTCCTGGCGAGGATTGGCAATAACAACTTTGTTAACCAATAAACCTTTCTCAGAAACAACTCTTGCCCCGGCCTCAACTGCACTTTCAACTGCAGCAACTTCGCCGGTTATACTAAAGAATGCTTTCCCTCCTAAAGCCATTGCCAAACGCAGCTCAACAAGCTTGACTTTTGATGCTTTCACCGCTGCATCTGCTGCTTCAATTAGCGAAGCAACGGAATAAGACTCAACTATTCCGAGTGACTCAAGCATTCCAACATTGTTGTGCCCTGCAATTGCTGGAAAAATTGTCGGATGAACATTTGGAATTACAAAACTATCAATCACTCCAAAGCCGATTGTGTTTACGGCATTCTCAACAGCAGAAGTAACTGCAGCAACATCTCCGGCAATGAGCGACATATATTTTCCTGAACAAATGGTTCTGGAAATCATTAATTCAACTTCGGAAGTTTTCAACATCATATCTGCTGCCTGCATACCGGAAGCTATACTTCCCATTTCAATTAAACCGATTGAATTTTTTACAATCATTTAAACTCCTTGTTAAGTCTCAATCAAAATAAATTCTTCTGTTACTTCAACAACTTTCCCATTTATTGAAGCGTGGACATTTGCGCCCAGTTCGCCATCAGGAATTTCTCCTATCGTTTGTCCTTCTTCCACTTTTTCACCCTTTTTTACTTTTGCCTTGGACGGCTTTCCGATGTGTTGAAGAAGAGGAATTCTTACTTTATCTACTTTAATTTTTTCAGAATTAAATGACGCTTCAACATCGAAATCTGTCAGCTTAAGTTTCTTAATTAGTTGAGTCAGGGGAACTTTCCTTCCTTCTTTTATTGGATGAACCTTTAACGGTTTTTGCTGAACGAATTTAATTCCGGCTTCATGCATTTCTCTTTTAGCTTTATCGCAAGCTTCCTTCGGGTAAAGATCCTCCGGACAGGCATACAAAGTGCACAATCCACATGAGCAGCAAAGTTCCGCCATTTGATTCCAGACTGACGCACTGGTTTTTGTAAATCCGAGAGAACGCATTACTTTATGTGGTTCAACCTGATAACCAAGCAAGTAACGCGGACAAAATTCAGTGCAGTAGCTACATTGGTCGCAGGCAGATTTTCCTATCCGATGCCAGTTTTGCTCCGGTTGATTTTTTCTTTTAATTAAGTAATGATCTCTGGGCAAAATAATTATTCCGGCGGTAGTTTTTGTAATTACTTCTTCCAGATCAAAAGTTAATTTTCCCATCATTACCCCGCCGACAAAAATCCCAATGTCTTTCGCTTTGGTGCCGCCAGCATGATTAATTACATCTTTAAAGCTTGTACCAATAGGAACGAAAAACGAACCTGGTTTTTTCACGGCACCCGTAATACAAATAAATTTTTTTGTCACTGGTGTATTGTCTGCAGCAAGATGAATATTGTACAACGTTTCGACGTTATTAACAACGCAGCCGATATCAAGCGGAATGCCGGCAGGAGGAATTAGTCTTCCGGTTGCTTCATAAACTAGTTCAAACTCATCACCGGAAGGATAAAAATCACCCAGTTTTGTTACTATGGTTCTTTCATTAAGATGATTTTCTACCGCAGATATTGCTTTGATGTTTTTTTCTTTGACTCCGAAAAAACTTTTTTTAGCAGACGTACTTTCAAACAGAAGTTCAAGACCGTTTACAATTTCTTCCGGATAATGAAGCATCAGTTCATAATCTTTATGAATCAGCGGTTCACATTCAGATCCATTTGCAATTACAATTTCTACTTTTGAATTAGCTTTGATGTGAGATGGAAAGCCTGCGCCTCCAGCACCAACTACGCCGGCGTCATATATTTTACCAGCAAGCGACAAATGAATTAATTTTTATTGTTGAGTAATTTAAAATTAGATAACGGGTAAACAATTACGAATTCTTCAAAACAATATTTTTTAGTGTCTCAATCCACATCGGGTGGTCATTCAGACTTTCGACAAGCTGAACTTTTTCTCCTCCATGTTCTTTAAACAGTTTTTGGTATTCTATCCCGATTTCCACAATCGTTTCAAGACAGTCCGCTACAAATGCCGGACTAAACACCAATAATTTCTTCGCACCTTTTTTTGCTTGCTCAATTACCATTTTGTCAGCAAAAGGCTCGAGCCAGTCTTTATCAAGGCGGGATTGAAAACATACAGTGAACTGATTTTCTGAAAGTTTAAGTTTCTTTGCAATTAATCTTGTGGTTGCATAACATGTTGCCTTATAGCAGTAAATGTTTGTTTCGTTTATTTCTTTTTCGCATTTGTGATCTTCACAAGGTGAATTATCGGGATAAACCTTGTCCACCTGTCTAACCGGCAAACCATGATAGCTGAAAAGTATGTGATCATATTCTTCCAGATTATATTTTTTTGATCTTTCAAAAATAGTGTTTATAAAAGCTTCGTTGTCATAAAACTGAGAAATAAATTTAATTTCAGGAATGACCCACCACTTACTTACAATTTTCATAACTTTATCGTGTATTGAGCCTGTGGTTGCGGAGGCGTACTGTGGAAACATTGGGAACACAATTATTTTTTCGTAATTCTTTTTCTGCATCCTTTCAAGTACAGATTCCAAAGAAGGTTTTCTGTATCTCATTGCCAGTTCAACATCAAAATTTTTTCCCAGAGATTGCTGCAGATTTTCTTTGACCGATTCGACATAAATTATTATCGGCGAGCCACGATCCGTCCATAACTGTTTATAAATTATTGCAGACTTCGGCGCCCTGAATGGAACAATTATAAAATTGACCAGAAAAAATCTGGCAATTGCCGGAATGTCAATTACGCGCGGATCATTTAAAAATTCAAAAAGGTATTTTCTAACATCTTTGGTTAATGGACTGTCGGGAGTTCCAAGATTTACAAGCAGTACGCCGGTTTTGTTCATAGCATTTTCTAGTATTTAATTTTTTCTTAACCATTTATCGGGCTGGTTAGTTCAAATTTAATCAAATTTAATTTTAACTTCATTTATTATAATTTGGGGTATACTTTAATCTGAACTACTATGAAACGATTCATTAAGATTATTTTCTTCTTTCTGTTTTCCTTACCAACATTAATTGCACAAACTCAGCCGTATGTGATTTTAATCAGTTTCGATGCTTTTCGGTGGGATTACGTGGACAGAAACATCACCCCTAATTTTGATTATATGAAAGAACATGGTGTATCAGCTAGTTCTCTACTGCCCTGTTTTCCATCCAAAACTTTTCCAAATCATCTTTCAATAATAACAGGAATGTACCCCGAACACCACGGAATAATTTCAAATAACTTTAAAGATTATTTTACGGGAAAATATTTTAAGCTGGGTGATTCTGTTGAATCCCGAAATGCTTACTGGTACAAAGGGGAAGCTTTCTGGGAAACAGCTGAAAGACAGGGAATAATCTCTGCAAGTTATTTCTGGCCGGGATCTGATTTGTCACTTTCGTACAGAGACCCAAAATACTATTTTCATTATGACCGCTCAAAACAATACAACCAGCGAATTAATAAGATAATCGATTGGCTCTCTTTGCCTTATGAAAAGCGTCCGCATTTTATTACTTCTTACTTTGCTGCTACTGATGATTTCGGACATAAATATGGTCCAAACTCTCCGGAGGTTAACCTGGCAATTGCAAAAGAAGATAGTGTAATTGGTTATTTGTTCGGTGAATTAAAAAAAATAAACATGATGGACAGCGTCAATGTAATTATTGTGTCTGATCATGGGATGACGGAAATAAGTAAAGACAAGGTAGTGAATATTGATCACATACTTGACGGATTTAATTATGAATCAGGAGATAGCGGACCGTTTATGCTGATTCAACCGTCTGGTGGAGATCTTGAAAATATATATAGAAAATTAAAAGAGAATGAAAATCACTTTAAGGTTTATAAAAAAGAATATGTCCCTGAATATTTTCATTATTCCAGCAATCCTTTGATTCCACAAATTGTCATTGTCGCCGAAAACGGCTGGAGTATTGAAACAAACAAATCCCTGGAAATGATGAACAAGTATGACAATAAGGGAAATCATGGCTATGATAATTTCTGGTTGGATATGCACGGAATATTTTATGCTATGGGTCCTGCATTTAAGATTAATTATCAGGTGGGCACTATTAACAATGTTGATATCTACCCGTTGCTTTGTAAAATTTTTAATGTGGTTCCAAACAACAAAATCGATGGAAGACTGGAAAGAATTGAGTCGGCTTTAAGATAAAGAATGATTTTAATTTAAATAAACCGTAACTATTAAATATTGCTTCTTAAATAATAAATTTATAGACTGAAATAAAATTAACTTTTCAGGATTAAGTGGTGGTGAGAACGACTAAATATTTTACTATTCTATTATTAATATTACTTGCCTTCCAGTATAAGAACTTTTCTCAAACTTCTGATATAACTGCACAAAAACAAAACTTCAACAGAAGTGATAAAACATTCTTAGAAAACTATAACCCCAACGATAAAAGAAAAACACTTTACACTGAATTCGTTTAACAGAGGTACAGGAGTATGAACAGAATTAAATCCAAACGTCCCACGGGTTGATTACATTGGTGTTGACTTTATAAATCCTGACACCGGATGGACAGTTGGATTATATGGAGCAATAATCAAAACAACGGATGGGGGACAAAGCTGGACTACTCTTGAAACTTCGACTGGTGAAATATTACTTAAGGTCCATAGCTTTAATGGGCAGATACTAATGGTAGTTGGTCAAAATGGAATAATACTTCGTTCAAGTGATGGAGGAGAAAGTTTCACATCACTAACAGGTATTACAACAGAAGAGCTCTGGGGAGTTCAAATGCTTGATGACACGCTTGGGTGGATATGCGGAAGGAATCAGACATTGCTAAAGACAACAGATGCGGGGCTGGCGTGGCAGTCTGTAAGTACAGGATTTAATCTTCATTACTGGTTGTTTAATTTTTTAACTGAACAATAAAAGACATAATCAGGTTCATAGTTTTGTGCAAAGGAGTACCATTTCGAATTGATGCACGCCAGGAAGATGCAGACAGCAGAGGGACAAATGTTATTTGTGCAAACTTGCTTACACATTTAGGTGAAACAATGGACGATCCGGAAGCTCTTTTATTTTATTTTGATAAGGAAAATATTATTAACATTCCTCCTACCTGCAAGAATATTGATTATCAAAAAATAAAATCCTAAGTTCAAAAAAGAATCCTGCTCCTTTACTCATTTTACTTTTCATAAAACGGGATAGTTGTATGAGTCAAAAAGTATTCCTGGTCCATGGCTGGTCTGTTACCGAAACCACAACTTACCAGGCTTTGCATTTAAAGCTTGCAGAAAATGGTTTTGAGCTGAAAAATGTTTTTCTTGGAAGATATGTAACCCTCGAAGACAAGGTTGAAATCCGTGATCTAGCAAGAGCACTACACAATGCATTGCTTGATGAAATGGGAAACAGCTGGACTGAAAACTTTCATATCATAACACACAGTACCGGTGCGCTTGTTGTAAAACATTGGATTGTTCATCACTATAAAGATAAATTTATACAAAGCAAACCTCTGAAAAATGTTGTGTTTCTTGCCGGTCCGCACTTCGGTTCACGACTTGCACATCATGGCAAATCTATGCTTGCACAAATAAAATATCTTGGTGATACAGGCAAGCAGGTTCTTACAGCTCTGGAATTGGGAAGTGAACATTCCTGGGAAATAAACGAAGCTTTTTTTAACAGGAGCAATTGGAAAACAAAAGGTGTTAAACTTTACTGCATAACGGGCGATAGGGTTAAAAAAGAATTTTTTGCGTCTAAGATATTTCCCGGTGCTTTTGAAGATGGCTCGGATATGGTTGTCAGAGTACCCGCTGGAAATCTGAACTTTAAAAGATTCCTTCTTGAAAAAAGTAATGTTGCAAAATTGGTTGGGGAAGTAGATGAAATTGCTTTTGTCGCCCTGCAGGATTATACACATTCGGGTCCGGATTATGGAATAATGAACAGTATTAAGAGGTCATCTAATCCACAAAATCATTTGTCACTAAAATTGATTTTGGATTGCCTTAAAGTTAAAAGCGAGGTGGATTATTCAAAGGTTAAAGAATCCTTTAAAAAGATTTTGAAAGAAACCAGGAAGAAGCGCCAGGCTTTTGCTCAGCTTGATTTCAGATTCAGAGACGAAGACAGGAATCCAATTGATGATTATCTTTTTAGGCTGGGTGTTATTGTAAATGGGAAAGAGAAGCCGTCTAAAACAATAGAAGATACTCATAAGAATAATGTTGTTCCTAATCATTTCACAGTATTTATAAATCTGAAAGAGCTTAAACCAAAACTGACCTACTATTTTGACTTTAATTCAGATTCTGGTTCTCGTTTATTTGAATACAAGCCCGAACTGCTCCGGGTAAGCGCTGTAGGAAACATTCAGAATTATGTCTGTGAAAACCAAACAACCCAGTTCGATATTGTATTATCAAGAGAGCCCGAAAAAAACCTGTTTGTTTTTCATGCGGGCGATGACAATTCATTACATGTTGAGTGGGACAGAGTGGGCAACATAAAAAAAACTAATCTTCCGATTAAATAATTTAGCTGGAATGCTTATGGAAGAAATAAAATTTCCGCCATTACAATTATCTGAGTGGAAAGTAACCAGAGATACTTTACACAAGTATTGTAAAATGGTTGGAACAATTAGGGAAAAAACCTCCTCGCCACAACCGCATTGGTGGCATATAAGCTTAAGAATTGCTGAAGACGGAGTTACAACTCTTCCATTGCAAAAATCTTTGGAGGAAAAAGATAAAACGTTTGAAGTCAAACTTGACCTTATAAATCTGAAGCTTCTTATAATTTCATCTTACAGTGATACTATGCAGATTGCATTAACCGGTCAATCTCTAAGTGCTTTGTGTGATGAAACCTGCAGTTTGCTCTCTGATATTGGAATTAATCCACCGGTTGAAAGGCCCAGCTTTATTGATGGCAAGACCGGCAGGTTTGAGCCTGAGCCTTTGAGAAATTATTGGATGGCATTAAAAAATATCAACTTTATTTTTGAAAGATTTAAAACCTCGGTCGGGGGAAGGACAAGCCCCGTTCAACTTTGGCCCCATCATTTTGATTTGGCTGTTAGCTGGTTTAGTGGAAGATTAATTCCGGGGAAAGATCCGAACAATCCCGAAGAATCACAGGAGCAAATGACGTTTGGCTTCTCAACCGGAGATGAAACAATTCCCGACTCATATTTTTATGCTACTGCTTACCCAACGCCCATAAAACTGACCAGGACCATTTTACCCGGCGATGCATATTGGAATAATTCCGGTTTTAAAGGAGCTGTGTTAAAATACTCTTCTTTGGTTCATGCGGAAAATCCATCAGAAAGCCTTTTGATGTTTTTGAATACCGTTCAATCGGCTGGTGCGGAATTTATGAAAACATGACGGGGCGGTTGAGTTATTTCCCAAATCAATATTTAATGAATAATGGTTAACTTATATCATTAAACAAAAAGAATTTTATTGCGCGGAAATATTTATGAATCTGTATAATAAGTTCAGGATTGTCCTGGTTTTTCTGTTGTGTGGAATGCTGGATTTCACAACATTATCGCAAACAGTAGACATTGAAATCATTGAAACCAGTGATGTCCACGGGGCAGTTTATCCTTACGATTTTGTAAATGATAAAGAGTCTGCAGGATCACTTGCACAGGTTTATAATTTCGTTGAGCAGGAAAGAGAAGATTCATCACAGATAGTAATTTTATTAGACAACGGAGATATCCTCCAGGGAGACCCGGCAAGTTATTATTATAATTTTATTGATACCTCAGGAAATCATCTTTTTGCACAGGTTATGAATTATATGAATTACGCTGCCGGAACTGTCGGAAACCACGACATTGAAACAGGCCATCCTGTTTATGATAGGTTCAGAAAGCAAATTAATTTTCCGTGGCTTGCTGCAAACACGACAAATACACTCTCCGGAGAAACTTATTTCCAACCATATACAATAATTAATAACGGAGGAATTAAAATAGCTGTGCTTGGATTGATTACTCCGGCAATACCGCAATGGCTTCCGCCAAACATTTATGCAGGAATTGAGTTTGAAGATATGATTGACTCTGCTGAAAAGTGGGTTAAGATAATTAAAGAAAAAGAGTGCCCTGATTTATTGATTGGTCTGTTTCACGCGGGCGTTAACTTTAATTACAATGGAGAAAAGGAAAGCACATATAAAAATGAAAATGCTTCTAAGCTTGTTGCAGAAAAGGTGACAGGGTTTGATGCAGTGCTGGTTGGACATGACCACGCAGGATGGAATTTTAAAGTAGCAAACCCGGTTGGCGATAGTGTGTTGATTGTCGGACCAACGTCAAGAGCCAAAAATGTTGCCGTTGCAAAATTTGTTATGAATTATGACCCACAGACTGCAAAATGGAAAAGAAGCAAAGAGACCGGGAGAATAGTCGATATGAAAAATTATTCTCCGGATACGGAATTCCTGAAAATGTTTAATTCACAAAAGGAAAAAATTGAAGATTATGTTGCAGGACCGGTTTGTGTATTTAAAAAATCAATTTCAACAAGCAATGCGTTATTCGGTCCCTCAGATTTCATAGATCTCATTCATAAATTTCAGCTTGAAGAAACCGGGGCAGAGATCTCTTTTGCTTCTCCATTGTCATTTAATGCTACGATAGATAGCGGAACTATTTATGTGCGGGATATGTTCAAGCTATACAGATACGAAAATTTTCTTTACACAATGAGATTAAGCGGAAAGGAAATAAAAAACTATCTGGAGTTTTCATATTCAAACTGGCTGAACCAGATGAAGAATGAAGACGACCATTTATTAAAGTTTAAGAAAAATGATGATGGCAGCTTGAAATTATCTTCACGAAACAGACCGGAATCATCAGGAACATATTATAACTTTTCATCTGCAGCAGGAATTAAATACGTGGTTGATGTTTCAAAACCAGAAGGTGAAATGATCGAAATAATTTCAATGGCTGATGATTCAGAATTTAACCCGGATAAATTTTATTCCGTTGCCATCAATTCTTATCGCGGTAATGGTGGCGGAGGACACCTAACACGCGGAGCCGGCATTCCACAGAAAGAATTGGCTGACAGATTAATTAATTCAAGTGTGAAGGAGCTTCGGTTGTTGATGATGAACTGGTTAATGAAACAAAAGATCGTTTTTCCTGAAAGGTTAGATAATTGGAAAATTGTTCCCGAAGAGTGGTGGGAAAAGGGCTATGGTAAAGATTTCCGCTTACTCTTCGGGAATTGAGTGAAAGCAGCCTCCTGCTATTTTAACAGAATCATCTTCTTCGTCTCCGCAAAATTTCCTGTTGTTATTTTATAAAAATATATTCCGGTTGAATATTCGTCAGCATTCCAATCATATTTATAGTTTCCCGCCACCATGTTTTCTGAAACAAGGGTCGAAACTTTTTCTCCAATTGAATTAAAAATTTCAAGTCTCACAAAAGATTCTTCCGGAATTGAAAAAGAAATTGTTGTTGACGGATTGAATGGATTCGGATAATTCTGATCTAAAGAAAATTTTGTTGGTGTATGGTTGTTTTCTCTTTCCACAGATACAATGAAATCCCTTTTATAAACTTTTGCTCCACCGTTTTGGTTTTCAAACATCCCGGCAAAAAGTGTTTGATTGTTTGTCTGTGCTTTTATTTCTACAATTGATACTGGTGCATAAGATGGAAATCCTTCATTTATGAAACGGCCTGTATCACCAATTACATAAACAACCCCTCCTCCTTGTTGACTAGGTTGTGAATAAACCCCAAATAGTCGGGGATGTCCAGCTGACTCTGTTTTGTTAATTCCTTGTTGTGATTTACTTGGTGTAAATATAAACTCTAGAATTGAATGTACCTCATCGCTTGTTTTAATGATTCCGTTCTGAATAAATAAATCTGCCAACCCTACTGCCCATGCTCCCGTATCGCCGTCAAATAGTTTGCCATCGGTAGCACCTAAACCAAGACTATATCCTGCGCTATTATTTTTTGCTGCTATTTCGCTTCCCAATCCAATGTGAGCAATTGTATCCTCTGACGAAACTCCTATTACCTGCAGCCAGGTATCCCCATTATTTAACGAATAAAATACTCCGTTGCTTGTAGCTGCAATTAAATTGTTATCAATCGTTTCCTCCATATCGTATATCCAGGAATTGGGGGGTATTCCAACATTATTAAGGGTTGTCCAGGAATTTCCATAATCTGTCGATCTTTGTATCCAGTTTCTTGTTCCAATGAAGAAGGAATATGGATTTCCTGTCGCTGTTACAAGTATTGAAAATATGTTGTTGCCGGTTGCCACTGCGTTTAAAGCTTGCCAGGTATCACCATTATCGGTTGAACGATAAAAGCCTTCTGCGGTTGGGTATGGCCACACACTTGCATAAAGATACCCGTCCGCCCCTTCAATTATCTTGCGGGCAATGTATGCGTCTTTAACATTTTCCCAGGTCTCACCATCGTCCGTTGATCTTCTTATTCCACCGGGATCACCGTTTGGATAATTATACCAGCCCGTGGTTGCAAAAAGTGAGTTTGTTGATTCGACATAAAGCAAATCAGTAATTCCACTTCCTTGTGGAGTTCCGCCTGTCTGCACCCACATTCCTTGTTGTGAATATGCTTCACTTAAAAATAAAATTGAAAATATCGTTATTGTTACTAGCTTTTTCATTGTTAAGCCTTTCCCTGTTAATAAAATATTTTTCAAGTTGAATTACTTAATAAGCATCATTTTTCTTCTCAAGGAATAGTCATTAGTCTTCAATTCATAAAAGTAAATTCCTGAAGAGAGGGAGTGGGCATTCCAGGAAAACTCATAACTGCCGGCTGATAGTTCTTCATTAACCAGTTCAGCAGTCTCTCTTCCAAGCATATCATATATTTTTAAGGATGTATAGCCAGAAGAGGGCAGGTCAAATTTTATTCTGGTTGAAGGGTTAAACGGATTCGGGTAGTTCTGATAAAGCTTAAAGTCTTTTGGACTTTCTGACAGTTGCTCAACACCAGTAGCTGTTGAGTCTTTATAAATATTCATAATCCCGTTTGCTGTGCCTCCTCCGCTTACGAAGTAAACAATATAGTAAAGACTGATTAACTGTACGGTATATGTGCCGCTTAATGTTGTGCTGTCGATCGATGGGTTGGGCACATCAGGAAGTCTTCCATAAATAAATCCGGCAGCATCACCTGAAAAAAACATATCGCCGTAGGTGGGTGAAGCCCCGGTTACACTAAATCCATTTTGATCATACGTGCCTGTCATAGTTGCCGGATCGGGATCGGGTCCGCCAAAAACCCCGCCATCAAGATCCAGAACCATTGTGATTGTATTCATCGTCTCATCAACATCAATATTTAAAAAAGCTGAATCTGTTGTTGAGAAAGTCAAATTGAGCCAGATTCCTCTCCAGGATCCTTCGAGTGGTGTTGGATCAAATGTTTGAGAGTAAACAGGATGAAAGGAAAGAACGAAAAGTGCAATAAATGTAATTTTTCTTATCATAAAGCCTCCTTAGGGTTGTTTGAGCGTGTTTATTATTTGTCCTGATATCTTTATAGTTTTATTTTCTCCAAAAAACTTTCGTTGGCAAAACTATTTTTATTAGTAGAATATTGTTTTTTACAAAATGATGGGTTAGATTGCTTCTATTCAGGTTAAAATCATAATAAAGCTTTAATTCTCTTGAGAATAATTTTTCAATCACGCCTTCATTTTTTCACTCCATTATTGATTTTCTTTTTCACATGGTCTGGTTTGTTGCTTGCTTTTCCCCAGCTTCTATCACAGCCGGATACTACTTCAAATCAATATTTTGAAACCGCAGAAACACTTTATCGAGACGGAGAATATGAGAAATCAACCTATAATTATCTTAAGGCCGCTGAGTTATATAAGTCTGGTGGGTACTGGAATGAATATTTAAAATCTATTAACTACGCCGGGATAAATCTTCGTTACCTAGCAAAGTATAAAGAAGCATTAAAAATTTTACGTAATGGATTAATCCTGGGGATAAAAAAGCTCGGCGAGGAAAATTTAATTATTGCTGATTTATACAACAGCCTTGGCTCAGCATTTTATGATCAGGGAAATTTAAATGATGCACTTCCGGATTATGAAAAAAGTTTGCAAATATGTTTCAATTTGTTTGGAGAAGAAAATAAATATACTGCACGTGGTTATCATAACGTTGGATTAATCTACTACTGGCTCGGTGATGCTGATAAAGCTCTTGACTATTTCAATAAGGCGCTTGCAATCTGGATTAAAACTATCGGAGAAAAAAATGCAAATGTCGGTAATTGTTATATTAACCTGGCAAACACATACTTCTACATGGAAGAATTTGAAACATCGCTTAATTATGATTTAAAAGCTCTTGAAACATGGAAGGCTGTGCTGGGTGAGGAACATCAATATATTGCTATGAGCTATAACAATCTTGCCCAGACTTATGAAACTATCGGGAAGAATAAAGAAGCGTTGGCTTATGACAAAAAAGCTCTTGCTCTTAGAAAGAAATTGTTTGGAGACATTCACCCAGATGTTGGTTACTCTCTTGCCCATATTGCAAAAGATTATACCGCCACAATACAATACGACTCGGCTTATTATTATTACGAAAAAGCCTTTAGAATTTATAAAAATTATTCGCCCCGGTTTTCTTACAGGCTTGAAGGTCTTCTCGGAATTGCAAAACTAAATCTTTTAACCAGACATTTTGAAGATGCAATGAAAAACTATGACTCAATTTTAGTTTATACCTCTCCGGAAATATTCTCACAAAACTATTCTGTAGATTCTCTGGACATTTATTCTTCAAAGTTAGAGCTTTTGTCAGCGATTGCCGGGAAGGGGGACGTTTGTTATAACAAATATTCTACAATTTCACACAACGAAAATGATCTTAAAGATGCTTATGGTTGGTATTTGAAGTATGGAGAAATTCTTAAAAAAATAAAAAGCAGTTATAAAAGAGAAGCCGCAAAACTTTTAACTGGTGAAAATCTTTTCAGTGTTGAATCCCGATTGGTAGAAACATCACTCGAGCTTTATAAAATAACCGGAGATAGAAGTTATCAGATAAGGGCTTTTCAGTTTGCAGAGCAAAGCAAGGCGGGAACTTTAATTGATGCAATAAATGAGTCCGGGGCAAAGAGATATTCCGGAATTCCCGACAGTCTGATTAAAAGCGAAAATAATATTAAAAAAGAACTTGCTTATGTAGAAACTAAAATTCAGGAAAATGAAGAGGCGGGCATTCCTGTTTCTGATATGATTGATTTAATACAACGAGCGTCCGATTTGAACGGACAATATGAAAAATTAATTGATTTGTTCGAGCAGAAATATCCGGAATTCTATAAGCTAAAATACTCACAAAAAATTACCGGCGTTGAGGACATACAACATAATCTACTGACTGATTCATCTTTGTTTGTTGAATATTTTATTGCTGATAGTTCTCTTTACATTTTTACTATTGATAAAAGCAACCTGTGGGTAAGTCACTTAAATGTTCAGAACATCTCCGGGGAGATAATTGATTTTCGTAACTCGCTCAGCAATCTTGAATTTGGCGGGTATATAAACTCTGCTCAAAAACTGTATTCAATATTGATAAAACCAATCGAAGAAATGCTTCATAATAAAAAACGGCTTTATATTGTGCCTGCCGGCGTTCTCAACTATTTACCATTTGAGGCCCTTATTCCTGAAGAAACAAAGTTTGGTAACAATCCCGACTTTTCAAAGCTTCATTATCTTATAAATGATTATGAAATATGCTATAATTATTCTGCCAGACTGATGTTAAACAAAAATAGCAAAATGGGATTTGGTTCGTTCGCGGGTTTTGCCCCGGTCTTTCCTGATGGAGATAAAGATAAAAAGAAAATCGACAGCTTTTTCAATAATAATGTTTCGGTTTCAAATCGTTCGGTCACCAGAAAAGACCGAACATTTTCATCACTGCCCGAAAGCGAAAAAGAAGTGAATGAAATAGGAAGTCTCTTTAATGCTGCCGGATACGAAAGCAGAACATTTACTTTTAGATCAGCAAACGAATTCAATCTGAAGTCCGAAGATATTTCAAAATCCGGATGTCTTCATCTCGCTACGCATGGATTTATTAATGATGATAGACCAAAACTTTCTGGTCTTTTACTTGCCGATGATTCATTATCCGGAGAAGATGGTATTCTTTATTCAGAAGAAATTTTTACGCTTAATCTGGAGGCGCGCCTTGTAGTTCTAAGCGCTTGTGAAAGTGGTCTGGGACAGATTAAAAAGGGAGAAGGGATTCTAGGGCTAACCCGTGGATTTCTTTATGCTGGTGCAAATAACGTGGTTGTTTCTTTATGGCAGGTTGCTGATGAATCTACTTCTGATCTGATGATTAAATTTTACGGGTCTTTGCTTTCAAACAAATCTATTCCGACTTCTCTAAGAGAAGCAAAGTTAAGTTTAATCAAAGGCAGAAAACATTCTTATCCTTTAGAATGGGCTCCTTTTGTTCTTATTGGGAGCAACTGATTCTTTCACAACAAAAAACTTTCCTACCGCAGCAAGCTTTCCATTTGACTCAAGTTTCCAGTAATATAGTCCGGTGGATAGTTTTTGATCAATAGTAATTTCTTTGCCCCCGATTTCAGCCTGGTAAAGAGGATTGTTTTGATTATCTACTATAATTAGCTTATTTGATCCTGAAAAAGATTTTTGATTCCACTTAAACGTGTACGGAAATTTAATTGTGTCGTCAATGTTCGGCTGAACAATTTCAAATTCGGTTTCTGATCTAATATTTCTATTAACAAAACTCTCAAGCACATCATTAACGGCAAAACTTTTCAGATTTGGATTGGGTTGGGAATCATACTGAATTTCATCTTTAGCTTTAGTTACCTCTGCAATGTTAATTGAATCCCGGTTCGCACTTTTTCGAAGCGTATCATTTACCGCTTCAGGTTTTTTCTTTTCGGTATAAACAGCTCTTTCTTCCTGGAAGTATGAAAAGTATGTAACCAAAACTAATCCTGCTACAATTACAGCGGCAACAGAATATTTTATTGTCTTTCTTAGCGTAAATATTTTGACGGGTTGCTTTACCTTTTCTTCGGGAATCTTCTCTTCTTCCTTTGCCGCCTCTTCCATTTCTTTGTCTTCAGCTACAATGCTACTAAATCTGTTTTTGCATTCTTCACATTTTTCAAGATGATTTTCTACAAATCTTGTTTCTTTTCCGCTTAAAAAGCTCTTAAGATTTATATAAGTAGCAATGGCTTCGTTCGAAAGGTGTTTTTTGGAATCATCCAGCCACCTTGAGTATTCTTCGATATTGTTTTCCATTATAAAATCTATTCTTTATTGTACTAATAGTTTAAACTTGCGCAGAAAACTTTCGTAAAAATTAAAATTATTAATTAAAATCATATTTGCCTGAAATATCAAACGTATAGCCGTTATCTTTTAAAAATGAAGCGAGCTTAATTCGTAACCTTCTAATTTGTGTGTCAATTGTATTAAGATTTTGCTTTTTCATTTCAGCGATTTCGATCCTTGGAATTTCATCTATCAAAGAATTAAATATTTCCCGCTCCCAGTCTTTTAAGGATAATTTAAATGTGTTCATCATGCTGAAAACTTCGTCGCTTTCCATTCTGCTTTGGGGATCCTGTTCTTTGTCAGCAATATTACTAAGATAATCCGGGCTGCCATCATCAGGTTTACTATTTTCTCTGTGTTGTCGTTTCTTTGTTTTAAGTGCCCGATCAAGCTGAACCCTGCATTGAATTTTTATTGTCCCAATAATGTAAGCTTCAATATTCTTAATCTCTTCGGAGAATTTTATTGCAGATACGTTCAGAAAGATTTGATTTATAAACTCATCAATTTCCTGGTATATGGTTTTTTCAAACAGGTCACGATATTTTGAATAGTAAAAATTTAAAATTTTATACCCCTTCGTGCCCGGTCTGAAGAACAATTCTGAAATTTCTTCTGGAATCATAGGTGGATTTTATTGAGTATTCTATTGAATAGCAAGCATTATTTTGTTCAAAATATTAATTCTGAAAAATGTTGCTGATATTCTTAAATTTCATCCCACAAATATTTGAAATTTAGTAGGAAATATGAATACAGAAAAAAGCAACAGACTATTCAAAGAAGCAAAAAAAATTATTCCCGGCGGTGTTAATTCGCCTGTGCGCGCATTTAAATCGGTTGGTGGAAATCCTGTTTTTATTAAACGGGGTGACGGCTCAAGGTTTTGGGATGTAGACGATAACGAATACATCGATTACATAGGGAGCTGGGGTCCCCATTTATTCGGTCATAATCCTTCTTTCATAAAAAATGCATTGGCTGAAGCTTTAAAAAACGGAACCAGTTTTGGTGCGCCGACGGAGCTTGAGGTTGAGATGGCAAAACTAATAACCGAGCTTGTTTCCTCTGTTGAAATGGTAAGAATGGTAAACAGCGGAACCGAAGCAACAATGAGTGCAATTCGTGCAGCACGCGGATATACAGGAAAGGAAAAGTTTATAAAGTTTGAAGGTTGTTATCATGGACACGCCGATTATTTTTTAATTAAGGCGGGATCGGGCGCATTAACGCTTGGAGTTCCTACTTCGCCCGGTGTTACAAAAGGAAATGCCGCGGATACTTTGGTTGCTGATTATAATAATATTGAATCGGTAAAAAATCTAATTGTAAAGAACCGAAACGAAATTGCAGCAATAATTATTGAACCAATTGCCGGTAACATGGGTGTCGTTAAAGCTAAGGATAAATTTATAAAAGAGCTACGAACTATTTGCGATGAAGAAAAAATAGTTTTAATATTTGATGAAGTAATGACCGGTTTCAGAGTTGCTGCGGGTGGTGCGCAGGAAGTACTTAATATTAAGCCGGATCTTTCAACCTTTGGAAAGATTATTGGCGGAGGTTTGCCTGTTGGTGCTTTCGGTGGAAAAAAAGAAATAATGGAAAAGATTGCGCCGAGCGGACCTGTTTATCAGGCAGGAACTTTGAGCGGTAATCCTTTGGCTATGGCTGCGGGTTATGCTGCACTAAAGCACATCAAAGATAATTCGGGCATCTATAAAGATTTGGAAGAGAAATCAGCATACCTGGAGAATGGATTTAAGGAAAATTTAAAATCACAAGGAAAAACCTTTGCAATGAACCGAGTCGGCTCAATGATGTGTATGTTTTTTAATGAAGAGTCTGTTGATGATTTTAAAAGTGCTGTGAATTCCGATACGGTTTTGTACGGAAAATATTTTCACGAGATGTTGAACCGTGGAATTTATCTGGCTCCTGCACAGTTCGAGGCGTTGTTTGTTTCAACAGCACACTCAAAAGAAGATCTGGACAAAACAATTAAAGCACATTCAGAAGCACTCAGCTCAATTATCTAACTGAAGGCTTTTTACTTCTTTCCATTTTCAGGTAAAACGTCTTCGTCTTCTGTGATTACTTTGGCAATATCTGCAATTGAATCTCCGTCTTTTAGTCTGATTACCCTTACACCCTGAGTGTTTCTTCCCATTATCCTGATGTCTTTCACGCTCTGCCTGATTACCATTCCTTTGGTTGATATTATTACCAGCTCATCATTATCAACTACTTCCATTAGAGCAATCATCTTTCCGTTCTTCTGGTTGGCTTTAACGGTGAACACGCCTTTGCCGCCGCGGTTGGTAACCCTGTACTCGTTTATATCAGATCGTTTACCGTAACCTTTTTCTGTAACAACCAGTATGCTTGTTCCCTGGCGTTTAATAACCAACAGACCAACTACTTTATCACCTTTGCCTAATTTAACTCCGCGCACACCTGTTGCGGTTCTTCCCATATCTCTTACTTTTTGCTCGTTAAACCTGATCGCAAATCCATTATGTGTTCCAAGAACTATGTCATCGTTTCCATCTGTCATTTTAACTTCAATCAACCTGTCGCCCTTGGTAAGATTGATAGCATTAATTCCTCCTTTGCGAACATTTCCATAAGCTGAAAGGACTGTCTTCTTTACGGTTCCTTTCTCGGTTGCCATAATCAGGTATTGATCATCTTTAAATTCTTTAACCGCCACAAATGCAGTTATTAATTCCTCTTTATCCTTCTGAATAAGATTTAAGATTGATCTTCCCCTGGCAGCTCTTCCGCCTTCCGGAATTTCATGTACTTTAAGCCAGTAGCATTTTCCTTTGTCTGTAAAGAATAAAATGTATTGGTGTGTGGAAGCTATAAACATATGTTCGATAAAATCATCGTCTTTTGTGCCTGCACCTGTAACGCCCTTGCCGCCTCGTCCTTGTTTTCTGTAGCCGCTTACCGGAAATCTTTTTATAAATCCACTGTGAGAAATAGTAACAACAACATCTTCCTCTGCTATTATGTCTTCAAGTGAGAAGTCTTCATAATCATAAATAATTTCAGTTCTTCTTTCGTCTCCATATTTTTTCTTTACTTCCTGCAGTTCACTGATTATTATCAACTCACGCTGTTCTTTGCTCTTTAAAACTCCTTTCAGCTTTTCAATCAGCTTTATAGTTTCCTTATATTCGTCCTCTATTTTCTTTCTTTCCAGGCCCGTTAATCTTTGAAGGCGCATATCGAGAATTGCTTTTGCCTGAATCTCACTCAGCTTGAACTTCTTTATCAGGTTTGTTTTTGCAGTCTCAACATCTTTTGATTTTTTGATTGTCTGTATTACTGCATCAATATTATCAAGAGCAATAATATAGCCCTCGAGTATGTGTGCTCTTTTTTCAGCAGCCTCAAGTTCAAACTTTGTTCTTCTTACCAGCACATCCATCCTGTGATCAAGGAAGTGATGCATCATTTCTTTTAGTGTAAGAACTTTTGGAACTCCGTTAACCAGCGCAAGCATTATTACACCAAATGTGGTCTGCATTTGTGTGTGCTTGAACAATTGATTTAATACGATTGCCGGTTGTGCGTCTCTTTTAAGCTCAATAACCACTCTCATTCCGTCTCGGTCTGATTCGTCTCTGATATTTGATATATCATTTATCTTTCCTGCCCGCACGAGGTCTGCAATTTTTTCGATCAGGTTTGCTTTATTTACCTGGTAGGGAAGTTCAGTTATTACAATGTTTTCCCGACTGTTTTTCAATGTCTCAATATTTGCTTTCGCACGAACCACAACTCTTCCGCGGCCGGTCAAATAAGCATCCTTAACTCCTGCATAACCATAGATTATTCCAGCCGTTGGAAAATCAGGAGCAATTACATACTTCATCAGTTTTTCAATTTTTATATTCGGATCTTTGATCAGCGCTATAAGTCCGTCAACAACCTCGGTTAGGTTATGAGGTGGAATATTAGTTGCCATTCCAACTGCTATTCCGCTCGAGCCGTTTATTAAAAGGTTTGGCAGGTAAGAGGGCATTACTGTGGGTTCCTGCAGAGAGTCATCAAAGTTAGGAATGAAGTCAACTGTGTTTTTATCCAGATCGCGCAGCACTTCTTCCGAAATTCTGGCAAGTCTTGCCTCTGTGTATCTCATCGCTGCCGGCGAATCTCCGTCAACCGATCCAAAGTTTCCCTGCCCATCAACGAGCGGATAACGAAGTGAAAAGTCCTGAACCATTCTTACCATTGTATCATAAACGGCGGTGTCTCCGTGAGGATGATACTTTCCAAGAACTTCACCGACTATTCTTGCAGACTTCTTGTATGGTTTGTTGTGAGACATACCAAGCTCGTGCATTCCAAAAAGCACTCTTCTGTGTACCGGCTTTAAACCATCTCTTACGTCCGGAAGTGCTCTTGCAACTATAACCGACATCGAATAATCGATGTAGGATGATTTCATTTCTTCTTCTAATGAAACGGGAACTATTTTTTCAAAAATTGTAGCCATAATTTTTTAAACTTTTAATTAACAAAATTTATATGTCAAGATTGCGAACATACTTCGCATTCTTCTCAATGAATTCTCTTCTCGGTTCAACATCGTCGCCCATTAATGTTTCAAATATTTTATCCGCAGTTGCAGCACTTTCAAGGGTTACCTGTAAAATGGTTCTTGTTTCCGGATTCATAGTCGTTTCCCAAAGTTGTTCGGGATTCATTTCTCCCAATCCCTTATACCTGGAAATCGATACTCCTTTAACAGATCCGCTTTCTATCATTTCTCCGACTATTTCCTCGGTGTTTTCTTTACCATTAACCTTAAGTCTTTTTAAAATTTCATCTCTTTCGTTATCATCGTATGCGTAATGTTCTTCTTTACCTTTTTTGATTTTATACAATGGTGGTTGAGCGATATAAACCTTTCCAGTGGTTATCAAGTCCTTCATGTGCCTGTAAAGAAAAGTCAGAAGCAGGGTTCTTATGTGGCTTCCATCAACGTCCGCATCAGTCATAAGAATAACTTTCCCATAACGTGTCTTCTCCGAATCAAAATCAGGACCCAGTCCGGCACCCACTGCAGAAATGATTGCTTTAATTTCATTATTCTCAAGTATCTTGTTCATCTTTGCTTTTTCAACATTCAATATTTTCCCACGTAAAGGAAGGATTGCCTGGAACCTTCTGTCGCGTCCCTGCTTTGCAGAACCACCAGCAGAGTCACCCTCAACAATATACATTTCACAATGTTCCGGGTCGGTGATGGAACAATCAGCAAGTTTACCGGGCAGGTTCATATTATCCAAAGCATTCTTACGTCGGGCAAGATCTCGTGCTTTTCTTGCGGCTTCTCTTGCTTCCGCAGCACGCATACATTTTTCAATTATCTTCTTTCCAACGGAAGGATTTTCTTCTAAAAACTCTGCAAGTTTTTCACCGATAAGAGTTTCAACTGCTGATTTTGTTTCGCTGTTTCCAAGCTTGGTTTTTGTCTGTCCTTCAAACTGTGGTTCAGCAACTTTTACAGAAATCACTGCGGTGAGACCTTCTCTGAAATCGTCACCGGTTAAAGAAATTTTTCCTTCTTTAATCAATCCGTTTTTATAAGCATAATTATTTAGCGTTCTTGTAAGTGCGGTTTTAAACCCGACAAGGTGTGTTCCGCCTTCGTGGGTATTTATATTGTTTACATATGAATGTATGTTTTCAGAATAGCTGTCTGTGTACTGAAATGCAATCTCTATCGGCGTGTCGTCTTTTTCACCCTCAACGTAAACAGTCTTGTGAAGCGCTTGCCTGGTAGAGTCAAGGTATTTTACAAACTCAATTAGGCCGCCCTTAAAGTGATAAGTTTCTTCTTCACCTCCATTGCGCAAATCTTTTATCTTTATCGTAATATTTTTATTAAGATATGCAAGTTCTCTCATTCTTTCGGCAAGTGTATCAAACTTGAACTGGGTTACTTTAAATATCTCTCTGTCCGGAAAGAATGTGGTTGTGGTGCCGGTATCATTTTTCTTTGTTTTACCGATTTCCTTTACAGGTTTTTGAGGAACACCCTTTCTGTATTCCTGAAAATAAATTTTTCCGTCTCTTTTAACTTCAACCTTTGTCCATTCCGATAAAGCATTTACAACTGAAACTCCTACGCCATGCAGCCCCCCTGAAACTTTGTAGCTTGATTTATCAAACTTTCCTCCGGCATGAAGGACGGTCATTACAACTTCCAGTGCGGATATTTTTTCAACCGGGTGTATGTCAACCGGTATTCCTCTTCCGTTGTCGGAAACTGTAACGCTTTCGTCTTTGTTTATAATAACCTCTATGCTGTCACAATATCCTGCAAGTGCTTCATCAATACTGTTGTCTACCACTTCGTTCACCAGGTGATGCATTCCTCTTGCGCTTACATCGCCGATGTACATAGCTGGTCTTTTTCTAACAGCTTCAAGGCCCTTTAATACGTTAATGCTTTTCGCACTGTAATCTGATTGTTTTTTTCCTTTTACCATTTATCCGATAAACCTTATTTGTTTAACTCTTTCTTCATGAAAATAATTATTTATTTTTTCCACAATTTCTTTTTCTTTGAATCTAAGCTCACTTCTCCATGCAGGATTTTCAACCTTAAGCTTAAGAAGTTTTCTGTCCAATGATTTCGGCTCAACGATTTTCTTTAGGTCAGGGAATATTAACAGGAATTTTTCCAAAACATCAGTTGATTGCACAACTTCTCTCAACTGATGAAATGTTGGCTCCTTCCTGAAAACATCTCCAAGTTTTCTAAATCCATCAGGCATAACTCATTACACCATTTTTTAATTTTATTACTTTGTCCTCATCAGAAACTTTAAGAAATTCAAAGTTTCCAAAATCGGTAAGAGTAATAAATGCCTGACCAACTTCTCCAAGATATTCGCTTATTTTATATGCCCTGTTTGCATCTAGCTCACCGAAAACATCATCAAGAAGAAAAATAGGTGAAGTACCTGTAACTTCTTTCAAATAATAAAACTCAGCAAATCTAAGAGCAGCTTGAAATGTTTTGTGTTGTCCCTGGGAGCCGTAGACTTTAAGATTTAAATCATTAATATTAAAAACAATGTCGTCTCTCTGAGGACCAACCAGGTTAGTTGCTCTTCTTAATTCTTCCTTTTCCCGTTCTTTGATCAAGGCGGAAAATATTTCTTTAATATTTTCCACTTCATAACCATCAAGTGTCTCATAACTTAAAGATGGAACTTCATAATCTTCCATTACCTTAAAATATGAATCCTTAATATACTGGTTAAATTCGTTAATGAATTTTCTTCTGTGCCTAATTATCTCACTTCCATTCTGAATCAGTTTTTCATTCCAGGCTTCCAACTCATCGTAATATTGACCGGGTCTTTCTTTCATCGCTGATAATAGATAAGATCTTTGTTTCAAAATTCGGTTGTACTCCATTAAAATCTGCAGATAGGTTTCGCTTGACTGGGAAATAACAGAATCCACAAAGCGCCTTCTGTCGGCCGGCATTCCCTGGGTTATTGAATGATCTGCTGGAGTTAACAAAACCACAGGAAATTTTCCTATAACGTCGGAATGACGAGAAATTTTTTTTTCGTTCAATAAGTAATTCTTTCTGTTGTCTAAAGAAGAATATGTAATAATTGTGGTTTGATTCGTCAGGTTTTCAAACATACCAGATATTTCAAATATTTCTTCATCAAAGTGGACCGCCTCAACATCTGAGCGTGTACTAAAACTTTTTGTCGTGCATAAATAATAAATAGATTCAAGAATTGATGTCTTGCCTTGTCCGTTTCCACCAATAATATAATTCAACTTCTTAGCAAAATCGATTTGAGTGTCTTTATGAAGTCTGAAATTCTTTAATCTTATTGAGGAGAGAAGCATGTTAAGAATTTAATCGAACCGGCATAAGCAACATCATCAAATCTTCATTTTCATTTTTTTCAACAGGTTCAATTATACAAGCCTTTGTAGGCGAGTGTAGTTTAAAGATAACCTGTTCTTCTTCAAAGTGGTTTAGTATATCGTTAACATACTGTGTGTTAAATCCGATATCCATTTTATCACCCTTATATTCACACGCAATATTTTCAACTGCATTTGACCCGTGATCAATATCTTCTGCCGAAACTTCAAGCTTATTTTTTGAAAGCGAAAACTTCACTTGTTTTGAGCTTGATGATGAAAAAAGCATCATTCTTTTAATTGCAGAATTAAGTTCCGAACGGCTTATCTTTAAAAAATTTTCATTTTCCATCGGGATAACACTTGAATATGCAGGATATTTTTCTCCAATTAGCCTTGAAACAAATTCAAGATCACCTATGTTAAAAGAAACATTTGTTTTGCTCAGATAAAGCTTAACATCAATCTCACCCAATAGTTTTGATAAAATGGCTATTGCCCTTTCCGGTACTATATACTGTTCTTCAACTCCGGTTTTAATATCCTTACGAATGAATTTAACCAGCCTGTGACCATCTGTTGTAACAAATCTTAAACCTTCCGGTGTAAACTCAAATAGTGTTCCTGTCATTGCCGGTCGCATGTCTTCTTTGCTCATTGCAAAAGAAGTCTGATCAATTGCTTTCTTAAAATCTTTACCACTAATTGTTATTTCTTTTTCACGTGACACAGAAGGTATCTCAGGAAAATCTTCTGAAGGAGAATAGCCTATATTATAAACGCCGTTGTCTGTTGTAAGTTTTAATTTTGCATTTCCATCTGTCTGAAAAGTAATTTGTGTTTCACCAAGAGAGCGGATAATATCATAAAGCAATCTGGCAGGCACTACTAAACTTATGCTTTCATCAGCTGCAACGTTTATTGAGGATCTAAGCGAAACCTCAAGATCGGTGGCGCTTACTAATAACAATCCGTCCTTTATTTCGAATAAAAAATTCTCAAGAATTGGCATAGGAGTACGTGTTGGAACTGCCGGAATTACCCTTGAAAGCAGCTTTTCAAGTACCTTGCTGTTTACTTTAAACTCCATGAATTTCTCTCCAAATGAATTGTAGAAAATTACTAAAATCAGCGTCGAATAACAAAGAAATTAAGGTTAATAAAACCGGAAATTTTGTTGTCCTTAAGGGTAAAATCAGCTATTAAAATAAAGGAAATATTGATACCGGAAACTTGAAGTAAAAATTTATTTAATATAATAAAGTTGCTAACATCGTTTATTATAATAAATGATTAATTAAGTAAAATTAATAATTATAACAATGATGTTTATATGTTGATAAGATGAAATACATCATATTAAACGGGGAGGAAAACAGACAGAATATGTTTTTTTGTGTTGAAACAATATTAACAAAATAACAGTTATAAAATTAATGTTAATAACCGGATCTTTTCAACAAATTATTAGAAGGTAATTAACGTATTATTAACATTTAAAAATAAAAAAAGCTCCCCGGGGAGCCTGAAAATTTTAAACACTTCTTATTTTATGTGGCTGAAAACTCTATTTTGTTTTTAAGAGTTTCTACCAAATCAGCAATTGTTCTGTCAGAAATTTTTGACTGTTCAATGGAAGAACATGCATGAATAACAGTTGAATGATCCCTTCCGCCAAAATGCAGACCAATTGTTTTTAGAGAAGACTTTGTCATTTCTTTTGAAAGATACATTGCAATCTGTCGGGCTAAAACAATTTCCTTCTTTCTGGTTTTGTCTCTTATTTTATTTTCCGGAACTGTAAGATGTTCGCAGACACTTTTTGTAATCGTATCAATTGTGATGTTGTTCGACTTCCTGTTTGTTCCTATTTCTTTAACTGTTTTTTTTGCAAGCTCGAAAGAAATTTCCCTGGAGCCAAGAGAAGCATTAGCCAGTATCTTAATCAGGCAGCCTTCAAGTTCACGGATATTGGAAGTTATATTTGAAGCAATATAGTCCAGAATTTCATTGGAAATTTCCATTCCGTACGCCTCGGTTTTTTTCTTTAAGATAGCCAATCTGGTTTCAAGTTCCGGCGGCTGAATATCAGCAGTAAGACCCCACTGGAATCTTGAAATTAATCTTTCGTCCAGGCCTTTCAGATCTTTTGGGGGTTTATCGCTGGTAAGTATAATTTGCTTTCTTGATTGATGAAGTGTATTAAAGATGTGAAAGAACAAATCCTGGGTTTTTTCTTTTCCACTTAAAAACTGAATATCGTCAATTATTAAAACATCCATGCTTCTGTAAAAGCTGCTGAACTCATTCGCACGATTAGACTGAATCGCCTCAACAAACTCAACTGTAAAAATATCTGAAGAAAGATAAATTACTTTTTTATCAGAAAACTTTTTAAGTATTTCGTTTCCAATTGCCTGGACCAGATGGGTTTTACCTAAACCAACTCCGCCGTAAACGAAAAAAGGATTAAATGATGTTCCTCCGGGATTATCACTAATTGCCCCCGCAGCGGCTCTTGCTAATTGATTTCCTTCGCCTTTAATAAAATTTTCGAATGTGTAACGGTGGTTTAAATGAGACTCAAAATTCTGTTTAGATTTCGACTTTTCCTGTTCGGCCTTGTTTAAATTTTTATTTACAACTTCCTTTTCAGTAATCTCAAGAGCCGCCTCACTATCATCAATTACGTATGTTAGTGTTGCCTTAGGACCAATAACATCTTTAATAGTGTTATTTAGGAGAGTATTAAAATGCTCATCTACCCATTCCCAGAAAAATTTACTGGGCAATTGAACTGTTAATACTGATTCTTTCAAACAAATGGCTTTTATTGGTAAAAACCATGTATTGAAAGTCATTTGTGTAACATTTTCTTTTATTTTTTGAAGGCAGTTTTTCCAAATATTTATCGGATCTACTTGAGAGGTTTCTGTAACCTTTTCTGAATTAAGCATTTAAGTTATCCACAATAAAAAGTGTTTTTAGATTCATTATTTTCAAATCACAAAGTTTTGTTATTAACAGGGCTTTGTTTTAACCAACAACTTATTAACATTAGACGGATCACGATAATCGCTTATTATAAAAGAGCTTAGGAAAGTCTTTTATATTAATACAAACAAAATTTAAATATGGGGGGTTTAAAACCAAGCAAAACCAGACGTGAAACGTTTTCACATTTTAAAGATATTAACAAGTTGTCCACAAAAATTTCTTCGCCCTCCTACTAAGTCAAAATAGGAAGTTATGGGCAACAACGCAAATTAATTTTTGAAATTAATGACAACTCTTTATGAAATAAAAAGGTGTAAATATTGAATGTATAATATCTTGATAATCTTTAGCTTTGCTATTATTTTTGAATTCTTTTTTTAGAAACAGGAGCAATAATGAAAAGGACATTTCAGCCAAGCAAGCGAAAGAGAAAAAACAAGCATGGATTTCGTTCAAGAATGAAAACTAAGAACGGGAGAAAAGTGCTTGCAAGAAGAAGGGCACGGGGAAGAAAGAAACTATCTGTAAGTGATGAATAAAGTTTAATCAAAAAACCTTGGGAATAAGTTCAAAGGAAAGAATAAAAAAAAGCAAAGATATTGAAGATGTTTTCAGTAACGGTAAGGTAATTATTTCTAAAGACAGAAAACTTAAGGCTACGTACAAAGAAGTAAAATCTGAAACAGAGCTTAAAATCTTATTTGGCGTTACTGTTTACAAAAAAACAGGAACGGCGGTTTGGAGAAACAGAATTAAAAGATTGATCAGGGAGGCATATAGAAAAAACAAAAATATTCTGTATGATGCATTGAACAAAAAAGAGCTGCTAATTTATCTTATAATTTCACCCAACAGCTTGAACCAAAAAGACTCCAACAAATTATCTCTTTCTGAAATTGAACTGCCTGTGATAGAATTATTAAATAAAGTTACAGGAACGGTTTAATACTTTAATAAATTTATGCTTAAAATGTGCTTACAATTTTCAAACTTATAAATAGTACAACAATCCCGAACCGGAAGGTGTATTACGGTAATTTACAATGGATAGAAATACAACATTAGCCTTTATTCTTATAGGCGCAATTTTAATTATCTGGCTGTATCTAAATGCCCCAGAGCCAGATGAAACGCAGAAAAACAAAGGAAACGACACAACACTTGTCACAATCGACACGACAAACGTAAACAAGGAACAGCCGGAGGTTAAAGAGCCGAATGACAAAATTGAAAATAATCAGAGTCAAAAACCTGATACTCTGGACACAGGAAAATACTTTACCCTCACGCCAGGAAAAGGTGAAATAATAACAATTGAAACAGATGAAGCCATATATGAACTTTCATCAAAAGGGGCAAACTTTCATAAGATCTATCTAAAGAAGTTTAATAACTGGTACTCATTGAATGCAAATGATGACGGGAATTATTATAAGAACTCAATACAACTATTAAATTACTCGCTTGGCAATTCTTACGACCTCTCTTTTGTTTCGGTTGATGGGAAGGCAATTAACACTTCAAACTTTATTTTCAAGAAGGAATTTAGTGGCGGACGTAAAAAAGTAAGCGGGTCAGATTCTATGATCGTTGCTTTCAGGTATAATGTAAACGAAAATAGTTACATTGAAAAAAGTTTTACGTTTTATGGCAACAAGTATTCAATAGCATCCGGGATTACTCTTAAAGGAATGAACAATCTGATAAGTGACAACACTTATGATGTGCTTTGGGAAAACGGGATCAGGTTTGTGGAAGAAAACTCAACAAACGAAGCAAACTATTCTAACTCAAGTGTGTACTATGGAGATGAGCAGGTAATTTTTGATGCCGAATCCGATGGATCAAAAACCGGGAAAGATTTTAATGGCAGAGTTGACTGGGTTGCCGTAAGAAATAAATATTTTGCGGCGGTAATTATCCCCCAGGATCCGGGTCAGGTGGACGGCGCATATCTTGAAGGGTATAGGAAACCAACAAAAAACCAGGGAATGCATGAATTTTATGATGCCAGACTAATGGTTCCTTTCAGAAATACTGATCTTGAAAAAAAATCTTTTACACTATTTATTGGCCCGGTTGATTATGAAAAACTTCAGCACCTCGGGCATAATTTAAGAGCGCTTATAGATTTTGGAAGTTTTTTCGGATTAAAATTTATAGTAAGACCAATTGCCGAATATGTTCTTCTTCCATTATTCAACTTTCTCCATCTTTTTATCCCCAATTATGGATTTGTAATAATTGTCTTTTCCTTGATTATAAAATTTGTGCTTTATCCACTTACAAAGACAAGTTATAAGTCAATGAAAAAGATGCAGCTTTTGCAGCCAATGATTTCAGATCTTAAAGAAAAGTATAAGGACGATCCGCAAAAGCTTAATAAAGAAACAATGAAGCTTTATCAGACCTATGGAGTAAATCCTGCGGGTGGCTGCTTGCCGATGGTTCTTCAAATGCCGATTTTTATTGCGCTTTGGGGTTTGTTTCAGTCTGCAATCGAATTAAGACAGCAGCCGTTTATATTATGGATTAAAGATTTATCAAACCCGGATGTAATTTATGATCTTGGGTTTAAACTCCCTTTGTTTGGTGTTGAGCAAATTAGCGGCCTTGCTTTGCTGATGGGAATTACAACCTTTGTTCAGCAGAAAATGACAATGAAGGACCCAAAACAGAAAGCAATGGTTTATGTTATGCCAGTAATGCTTACAATTCTGTTTATGTCTTTCCCATCGGGTTTAAACTTGTATTACTTTATGTTTAATGTGTTCTCAATAGCACAGCAATATTATATTAATCATACTCATGATGATATGAAGCTGGAGCCCGTGAAAAACCCGGGAAAGAAAAAGGGATTCATGTCAAGACTAATGGAAGCTGCCGATGCACAGTCAAAAGCACAGCAGAAAAAAAGAAAATAAAAAGCCAAACTCTATAGAAACAAATTTTCTGTTTTAACGATTTGCAGGTTTCGTGCGGTCTAAAATGAAAAGCTTAAATAAAAAGTTACTATTCTTTCTTCTGTTTTTGTTTTCATCCTATCTAAGCGCTCAAAATTCTTTTCATATTTCCATTAATACCCTAACAGAGAAATTACCATTTGGCTTTGAAGAAAAAGTTCCGGATAGTATGCCGGTTATCGGTTATGCATTAAGCGGGGGAGGCGCCAGGGGTCTTGCACAAATTGGTGTATTAAAAGCATTGGAAGAAGCGGGAATTTATCCCCAGGTTGTCGTTGGAACCAGCATCGGAAGTATTGTTGGCGGGCTTTATTCTGCCGGCTTCTCTGTGAACGACCTGGACTCTATTGCCGTCAATACCAACTGGAATGATCTTGTTACACTTGGAAACGAAACCAGCAGGCGGGAGCTTTTTGTAGATCAGAAAATTACGGAAGACAGGGCGGTACTAACCATAAGGCTGGATGGATTCAACCCGGTTATTCCAACTTCTTTTAACGATGGAATAAAACTTTCGAATTATCTTTCACTACTGAGCTATTCCTCTCCTGTTATTCCTTATGGAAGTTTTGATGATCTGCTTTATAAATACAGGGCAGTTTGTACAAATCTTGTAACAGGGGACGAAGTTATTCTTAGTCGTGGTTCATTAAGCAGGGCAATGAGAGCGAGTTCAAGCGTCTCTTTTTTCCTTGCCCCTGTAGAAACAGATTCAATAACCTTGGTTGATGGCGGATTAACAGCAAACATTCCGGTTGTTCCGGCAAAAAAGAACGGAGCCGATTTTGTTATTGCCTTTAACACTACAAGCCCGCTTCATCCGGAAAGCGAGCTTGAATTGCCATGGATAATTGCCGACCAAACAGTCAGTATCCCAATGAAAAAACTAAATGAAGATCAGCTTAAAGAAGCAAATGTAGAAATCGCACCCGATTTGAATAAAAAGGAACCGGCCGATTTTTCCAACCTAAGGGAATTAATTGAAGAGGGATACATAAAGACCAGGGACCAAATAGGCAATATTAAAGCAAGTCTTGATTCAGCATTTTTAGAAAAATTAGGTCCGCCATCGACTTACTTTTATAATTTAAAAATTGATCCCGGCACAGAGGAAACCATTAGAGAAAAATTCTACAAATTGGAAAAAAAAGATTCTGTATCTGATGTGCAGATAAAAAAAGAGTTGATAGATCTTTACAATTCCGGCAGATTTAAGGATATCGATGCTCTCGTTGACGAAAACAACTATGCGCCCATCTTAAAATTTAATTATGAATTAAATCCGGCTATTAAAAAAGTAAATGTTATTTGCTCTTCTGATTTAACAGATCCAATAGGCCAGGAAGCCATAAACTGGCTGAATGGAAAACCCTATAACAGCAGAAACTTAGTTAAAGGGATTATAAAAATTTTAAGAGAAATTAAAAAGCACGGTTACTTACTTGCAGAGTATGTAGACAAGGAATTTAACAACGAAACAGGTATGCTTACACTATATTTTACTATTGGTACAATTTCCAAGGTAGATATCAGCAGTACAACAAACAGTACGGTTATTACAAGGGAATTTCCAATAAAAGAAGGAGATGTTTTTAAATATAACAAAGTAGCTAAGGGGCTGAATAACCTGCGAAGTACAAGATTTTTTAACGATATAAACGTAACCGTAACTAAATCAGATTCCGGAAATGTTTTAAATCTTAATCTACATGATAAAGAATCCAGACTGTTGAAAATGGGATTTCTAGCAGACAACGTTTACAACGTCCAGTTAAGTCTTGATCTCCGCGAAGAAAATTTATTTGGAACCGGAACAGAGCTTGGTTTTTTTGTTTTGGCTGGGGCGAGAAACCGTGCATATACAATAGATCATATTGCATACAGGGTTTTAAATACATATATAACATATGATCTGAATGCATTTTATAAGTTTAATGATATTACTACATATCGAAGAATAGACAGCAACACCAGAAGGAGTTTTTCCAGTGAAAAAACAGGAAGATACAGACAAATATTTTATGGCGGATCGCTTTCCTTTGGAACGCAGATTGAAAAATTTGGCAAGCTGATTTTTAAAGGCAAATACCAGATAGACGAAATTAAAAATAAAGAAAACATGCCGATCAATCCCTTAAAAACAAAAATTGTAAGTCTCAGAATTGCTGCAATAATAGATAACCAGAATAAATATCCATATCCCGATGACGGACTTTATCTTAATGGTTTTTATGAAACCGCACAAAGTGTGCTTGGGGGATCCGAAGGTTTTATTATGGTAGGATTTGATATGAAGTATTATTTTAAACTGCATAAACAAAGTGTTTTAACCCCAAGGATTCAGATCGGCTTTGCAGACAAGACCCTTCCACTAAGCGAACAATTTTCAATGGGCGGGCAGTATTCTTTTTTTGGATTGCACGACAACGAAATGAGAGGAAGACAGATTTTTATTGCCGCATTAAATTATCAGTATCAGCTTCCGTTTAAAATATTTTTTACTACTTATCTTTCATTTCGCTATGATCTTGGCTCAACATGGGCATTCCAGGAGCAGATAAAGTTTAAAGATCTGATGCATGGAATTGGAACAACAATTTCTTTTGATACGCCGGTTGGACCCGCTGATTTTTCAGTTGGAAGAAGTTTTCTCTTAAACAAAAACCTTCCTGAAAACCCGGTTAGCTGGGGAGAAATTTTGTTTTATTTTTCAATTGGATATGCGATTACATATTAACTACGTTTTTCTTTTGCCAACTTATACAACTCCATATACTGTTCTGCAGAATGCTTCCATGAATAATCCTTTTCCATTCCGTTCAATTGAATTTTTTTCCAGACATCTTTTTGTTTAAAGCAATTTACCGCCCGCTCAACTGATTTAAATAAAGCGAATCCTGTTGCATCGTTAAAAGAAAAACCTGTTCCCGTATCAAATCCATAATAGTTTAATTCATCCCAATCGTGAACCGTATCCGCAAGCCCACCGGTTTTACGAACAATCGGAACAGTGCCGTATTTCAGACTGTAAATCTGGTTTAGTCCGCAGGGTTCATATCTTGAAGGCATTAAGAACATATCGGCGCCGGCTTCAATCAAATGGGAAAGCTCATTGTTATAACCAATGTATGCTCCAAATTTGTGAGGAAGCTGATTTGATAATTGTCTGAACAAGTTTTCAAAACGATCTTCACCGCTTCCAAGCACAATCCACTGTGCTTCAAGCTTCATCAGGTCGTTAATGACGTCGGCGAATAAATCAAATCCTTTTTGAATAACCATACGCGATATAATACTAATAAGCGGAATATGTTCTTTAAAAGGAATTCCAAAGTGACGAAGAAGATACTTTTTATTTTTTTGTTTTCCGCTTAAATCATTTATTGAATATTTAAACGGCAGGTGCTTATCAGTTTCAGGATCCCAGACATTATAATCTGCACCATTTAAAATTCCATAAAGATCCTCCATTCTTTCGCGGAGAGAGTTTTGCAGTCCTGCACCAAATTCGTTTGTGAGAATTTCATGGGAATAGGTGTTGCTGACGGTATTTAATATATCAGCAAAATATATTCCGGCTTTCATGAAGGAAACGCTGCCTTCATGTTCAACAGGACCGCCGGGATAAAACAAATCTCCCCGCATTTCCGCGGCACTTAAAACTGATGATGAAAATCTTCCCTGGTAGCCGATGTTGTGAATTGTGAAAAGCGTTCCGGTATTATCAAACATTCTATCCCAGCTATAATTATCTTTAATGAAAAGAGGAATAAGTCCGGTTTGCCAATCATTGCAGTGAATTACATCAGGAGCCCACCCAAGCCTTTGAAGGAGTTCTATAACACCTTTTGAAAAAAGTATGAATCTTTCATCCTCATCGAAATCATTTGTGTAAATTCTGTGACGGTGAAAGTAATGCGGGCAGTCAATAAAATTAACTTCAACATTTGAATCAGGCAGCTTACTTTGATGAATATGAACAGAACGGATTTGTCCGTTTACACGGACAGGCATTTCTCCAATATCCCAATTGTATTTTAGTCCGTGCCTCGATTCATCAATTGAAAAATATTTAGGAATAAATAATTTTACTTCACATCCAAGCTTTTCCAAATCAATGGGTAGAGAACCTGCAACATCTGCAAGGCCGCCAGTTTTTGCAAAGGGAACAGCTTCCGTGGATAGAAACGCAATTTTCATTTTTCACTTTGATTTTTATTCAGACAAAGATAAATATTATGGCGTATTAAAGTAAAAAAGATATTTAAAATAAAATTGCCCCAAATAATTTAATCCGGGGCAAAAGAAAGGAGGCCATGTTATTTATTTTAATTCCAGAGATCTTCTCCTGAAAGAAACTTACCAATTGCTGCAGCAGCCTTTCTTCCGGCACCCATTGCAAGAATTACAGTTGCACCGCCGGTTACAATATCCCCGCCCGCAAAAACCCCGCGCTTGGAGGTTTTCATTGTTTCGTCTTCAGCAACAATGTTTCCCCACTTGTTATAATTCATATCCGGAGTAGTCTGCTGAATTATCGGGTTTGATCCGTTGCCAATTGCAATTACAGCCATATCTATTGAAATTTTATATTCCGAACCCGGAATTGGAACAGGTCTTCTTCTACCGGATGCATCGGGCTCGCCGAGTTCCATTTTCTGCAGCTTAACAGCTTTTAACCAGCCATCTTTATCACCGATAAACTCCAGTGGATTTGAAAGGAAAAGAAACTCTATTCCTTCATCTTTTGCATGATGAACTTCTTCCTTTCTTGCCGGCATTTCAGCATCTGATCTTCGGTAAATTATATAAGCGTTCTTTGCTCCAAGTCTTTTTGAAGTTCGGACAGCATCCATTGCTGTATTGCCGCCGCCGAACACAGCAATGTTTTTATCTTTGCAGTTAAAAACCGGAGTGTCGAACTCAGGAAACTTATAAGCTTTCATCAAGTTAACACGAGTTAAAAATTCATTTGAAGAATAAACGCCGCTGAAATTTTCTCCTGGGATATTAAGAAAGTATGGAAGCCCCGCACCCACAGCAATAAATACAGCATCGTAACCGTTTGCGAGCAGTTCATCAACCGTATCAGTAAATCCGATTACTGAGTTTGTTCTGAAATCAACCCCAAGTGTTTTTAGTGAATCAATTTCTGCTTTTACAATTGATTTGGGAAGACGGAATTCAGGAATTCCATAAACCAAAACACCACCGAGTTCATGTAAGGCTTCAAAAACAGTTACATCGTGACCCATTTGAATTAAATCACCGGCGCAGCTTAAACCCGCTGGTCCGCTTCCTACAATTGCAACTTTCTTTCCGGTTTTCGGTTTTAATTCAGGAGTTCTTATTCCAACAGTTTCACGTTCATAATCTGCAACAAACCTTTCCAGCCTTCCAATTGCAACCGGCTCACCTTTTTTACCAACAACGCATTTTATTTCGCATTGTTCTTCCTGCGGACATACTCTTCCGCAAATTGCCGGCAGCAGATTATCTTCCTTTAATTTTGCTGCGGCTCCCAGGTAATCACCATCAGCTATTAAGCTAATAAAATCACCTATCTTTACTCCAACCGGGCAACCCGAAACACAGGTTGGCTTTGGACATTGAATGCATCTAAGCGCTTCCATTTTTGCCAGTTCTTCAGTGAAGCCGATATTAACTTCATTAAAATTATTTCTGCGTTCAATGTAGTTTTGTTCCGGCATCGGTTGACGCGGAATTTTCATTCTTTCTTTATTTGCAAGTGTGTTTGCCATCTCTAAAAACCGTTATGTTGTTTCCTGTAATTGTTTATTAAAAACTTTCTCGCTTTCACATTGATGAAAACTTTCAAGAGAATCTTTTTCCTGCATAAAGTAAGTTTTATTTCTTCTGCTGAGAGTTTCAAAATCAACTTTGTGGGCATCGAATTCAGGACCATCTACGCAAACAAAAACGGTTTTACCATCTACCGTTGCTCTGCATCCGCCGCACATTCCTGTTCCATCAACCATTACCGGGTTTAAGCTTACAACAGTCGGAATGTTTTTTTCTCTCGTTACTTCCGCAACTGCTTTCATCATCGGGATTGGTCCGATTGCAAGAACAAAATCAATTCTCTTTTTATCAATTAATTCTTTTAGCTGATCTGTTACAAAACCGTGCTTTCCGTAACTGCCATCATCAGTGGTTATAAAAACTTCGTCACAGACTTTTTTCATTTCATCTTCAAGAATTACAAACTCTTTTGATCTTCCACCGAGTATTGAAATTGTATGATTGCCTGCATTCTTTTAAAGCAACAGCAGTTGGGAATGCAATTGCAGTCCCAACACCTCCACCAATGCTTACAGCGGTTCCGAAATTTTCTATGTGTGAAGCTTTGCCAAGTGGTCCGACAACATCATTTATAAAATCACCAGCTTCAAGTGAATTAAGCTGCTGGGTTGTTTTTCCAATTCCCTGGACAATTATTGTAATTGTTCCTGCTAAAGAATCCGAGTCCGCAATAGTCAGAGGAATTCTTTCGCCCTCATTATTAATTCGTATAATAACAAACTGTCCGGGTTTTCTTTTCTCAGCAATTTTAGGAGCTTCGATTTCAAATCTTTTGATGTTTGGAGCAAGGAATTTTGCTGAAACTATTTTATGCATGATAATTTCCGATATATTAGAATTACCCGGCATTACCATAAATAATGCCACCAGAGCCAGGTTTATTCCTCGGGTAATTTAGCTCAATAAGAAGATAAAACAGGGATTTTATCAGAAATATTAATTTGGGAAGGCAATTTAGCTATGTGTGTTCTTAATTAATAAAATTGACATTTTTATGATTGAGAATAATATTTAAATAGAATATTTAACAGCGGAAACAATTACACGCTGTTTATTAATAAAACAACTTTTTGAATAGAATTTTTTTTATTTTGTAAAAAATGTTAAAATGACAGGAGATTATAAAATGAAAGACATAGCACTATTATTTTTAAGAGGTTTTACCGGGGGGTTTATGCTTTTTGGGCATGGTTTGTCTAAACTTCAGCAACTATTTAGCGGTGCGGAAATAAAATTTGCCAGTCCAATTGGGCTTGGAGCAGGCTTTAGTTTAACTCTGTCCACCTTTGCAGAATTTTTCTGTTCTGCTTTATTAATTCTGGGAATCTTTCCGCGGGCAAGCCTGTTTTTTCTTATCATAAACATGTTCGTTGCCGGAATTATTTATCACGCCCCGGATTCGTTTGCCACCAAGGAAAAAGCTTTGATCTATCTGGTTATTTTTGTTTCACTCTTTATACTTGGTACAGGTAAATATTCATTAAATAAATTCCTTCCATCAAAATATCAAAAGTTTTAATTATGGAAATACAAATAAACAATTTTCCGGTATTTGTCGAGGGGAAAAAAGAAAATCAGCCAGTAGTGTTTGTACATGGATATCCTTACGATCATTTGATGTGGGAGGAACAGATAAAAACATTATCGAAAGATTTTTATTGCGTTAGCTACGATATAAGAGGGCTCGGTAAATCTCCGGTTGGTGATGGCCAGTTTACGATTGAAATGTTCGTTGATGATCTGGAAATAATTCTGAATGAACTAAAACTGAACAAGCCTGTTCTTTGCGGACTTTCAATGGGAGGATATGTTTCTTTAAGAGCAGCTGAAAGAATGCCGGACAGATTTAACAAATTGATATTGTGCGACACCAAATCTTCTGCAGACGATAATGCAGGCAAAATAAAACGCGCGGAAGGAATTAAAAAAATTAACCAAAAAGGGAAAGATGTTTTTGTTGAAGACTATGTGCGGAATTGTTTTGCAGATTCATTCGTTGAAAACAATATATATGAAAAAGTTTTAAATCGTTCGAAACAAACAACTGCGGAAGGTTTAAAAGGATGTCTGCTCGCTATGGCAGGGAGAACTGACACAACAAACTCTCTATCTCAAATTAATATTCCCACGCTTGTTATTTGCGGAAGCGAGGACAAATTAACACCCCCATTCGTTATGAAAGAAATGGCAGAAAAAATTAATAACTCGGAATTTGTAGTGGTTGAAGGAGCGGGGCATATGGCGCCTGTTGAAAGAGCTGAGTTTGTAACCTCAACAATTAAAGCATTTTTATCAGAGAAATAAAAAATTATTTTGAAGACCAAAATCCAATTGGAAGAAGAAAGCCTGATTAAAAAATTGCTGTTGGATCCCGTGCGAAACAGCAGCATAACAGGTTTTATTAAAAACAATCCAATCTCTTTGATTTTAGAGGAGGGAAAATCAGTACTTGTTAAAGGAAAAAGTGATCGCGACTGGATATACATTTCTTCAAAAGACAAAAATGAATTAGTCAAGCTACTGTTAAAATTAAATTTTGGGGAAATCTTCTTTGCTTCTCTAGAGGACTGGATGATACCGATTATTACCGCTGAAAAAAAAGTTGAATGGAAATTGATAACTCGTAGATACTTCCAACCAAATAATTTTGTTGTTCCTGAAAACAGAATTGAAGTAACCAGTCTTTCTGAAAATGATGCTGATTATATTTGGGAGAATTCAAATTATAAACAGTTGCTGGATGTTGAATATTTGAAACAAAGAATAGAAAGGTCGTTCAGCGCAGGGATAATTGCTAATAATAAACTTGCAGCCTGGGCAATAACTCATGATGATGGAGCAATTGGAGCTTTACATGTATTGGATGAGTTCAGAAAAAAAGGATACGCATCTGAAGTTGTAATTAGCCTGGTTCAAAAGATTAGAAATATCGGTATGATTCCCATTGCTCAAATTGAAGAGAAAAATAAATCTGCAATAAAACTGTTTGAAAAACTGGGCTTTGTTAAAGATAGGCGGGTAACTTGGCTGAAATTATTTTAGAGCCGAAAGGTATTTTGTAATATAACTATCGATTTTTTTTAGCCGATACTGCATAATGTATCTGGGATGTTCAAGCACCACAATATTTTCAAAAAAGTTACATTCATTGTTTATAACAGAAAAATAATCTGCGTTTTTCTTACCTAAAATTAATACCTTGTCTCTCCTTGCGCCAAACTCAATTTGGGATTTAACGGAATTAACAATTTCATTCCTCATTGATGCAGCAAGATCATTTGTATCATAGTAGTTAAAGTTCTTACCATCTTTAATTAAAGCAAGCGGATATAGAGATGACACAAATACTTTTGAATAAAATTTTTTTGCGCCTCCAAACTTATCAATCATCCTATAAATGAATTTGCTGGAAAGTTCTTTCTGAATTCCAAGATCATTATTAATTTCACATTGTTCTCTTAATGCAACCGGATCAGTAAAAGCAATTCCAGTTAACCCGCCTCCAAACCTCCCCGGATTTATTCCAAGAACGAAAAGTCGTTTATTATTATCGTTAAAAAATTTTGCGTAAAACTTTTTTACTATTTGTACTATTTGTTTCTGCTTATAGGGATTTCTGATTTCAATTCCCGAAGGAAGCCCTGCAGGTTTCTGCAGCCTCAGGAAATAATTAATTGCTTTGTTGGCAAAATTCATTTTAATCAATTTTGAATGCTTTGATAAAAACTTGTCTAGTAAAACTCAACATCATAATCAATAAAACATCCGTTTTCATAATTAAACTTTGCACTGAAAAATTTATTCTGGAATAACCAGGGAATAAAAATTTTATCTCCATCCCAAAGATTTATTTCTGTCAATTTGTCATTCGGAATCCAATCAAGCGTGCCTTCCGGCGAATCAATTAACGAACCTTCAAACTTGTCAGATGTAAACAAAAACACATACCAATCGTCCATGCCATCGAAAAGGGGAAAGGTAATAATTCCTTTCAAATAAAGCTTGTGTACTTTTAAGCCGCTTTCTTCAAAAATTTCTCTTTTTGCGCATTCCTCTGGGGTTTCTCCTGGCTCAAATTTTCCACCAAGTCCGTTCCATTTTCCTTCATGGTAATCGTTCTTTTTTTTATTTCTGAAAATCATTAATGTTGAGTTAGTTTCTTTGTTAAAAACGTAACAGAGAGTTGCAAGCTTCATAAATTGTTTGATGTTTTTTTTAATTGTATTGACAAAATAACAATTCCGGTTTATGTTAAAAAAAGAAAAATTAAGAATGAAACAATTTTAAATAATCATTTAAAAATTATTTGGCAAAAAGAATTTTAATGCAAATATTTCTTATGAAAAATTACTGATTTATTAAAAAGAATTGCATTAAAATCCGGAGATATAAATTATGAAAAACACAAACCTGGACATAACAATATCCGAAAATTCAGTTATGAACATTGAAGAGCATAAGACCACCAGTTCATTTTTTGCAATAGGAAAAGACGGCAACATTGACGATATCAAAGCAGCAAAAAAGAGGCGCAAAGAAGAAGATGACGATGATATTGATAAAGAGGAGGATGATGGATATTATGACGAAGAAGAAGAGGACAATCCTTTTGATAAAGAACCGGACGAGGATGAAATAGACGATGAATTTCCTCTTGATGACGATGATGATTTATTTGATGACGAGGACGAGACACCGTATAATTAATCAATTTAAGAAGAGGCTATTCTTTCCCGGTGATTCAATAACCCAGGTATTTTACTTTTAAAAGATAATTTTTTATGTAATCGGTAATCCCTTCTTCAAGCGAAGTAGGGGGTTTGTTATAACCAGCCTTTTTTAACTTGTCAAGATTAGCTTCCGTAAAGTATTGATATTTTTCCTCGAGCTGTTTCGGCGGATCAAAATACTCGATGTTTAACGGTTTATCTAACGCATTGAAAGTTGCTTTTGCAAGATCATTCCACGTTCTGGCTTTTCCGGCGCCTATATTATAAATACCGTTTTTATTTTTTTGTTCCAGAAAAAACAGAGTCATATCAACAGCGTCCTTTATGTAAACAAAATCCCTGAGCTGCTCGCCGTCTTCGTATTTAGAGTTGTGCGATTTAAAAAGCCTCAACTTGCCCGTATCATTTATTTGTCCGAATGCTTTATGAGCAACGCTTCGCATATCTCCTTTGTGATATTCATTAGGGCCAAACACATTAAAATATTTTAAGCCCACAATCTTATCTAAAATTCCTTGCCGCTTTGCCCATAGATCAAACATCTGTTTTGAGTAGCCGTACATATTTAACGGGCGTAAAGTTTCAAGCCGGCTTTCGTCATCATCAAAACCTAGCGAGCCATCTCCGTAGGTTGCTGCAGAAGATGCATAAATAAATCTTATGTTATTTTTTAAAGAATATTTTGCCAGCTCTTTTGTGTATTCATAATTATTAAATAAAAGATGATCAGCATTCAATTCCGTAGTTGAAGAATTGGCGCCCATATGTATTAAAGAATCAATACTAAAAAGAACCTCATCATCAAGAATCATTGCTATGAAATCGTCTTTATGTATAAAGTCAGAAAACTTTAGCCCCACAAGATTTTTCCATTTCTCTTCCATCCCGAGTTCATCTACAATTATAATGTCTTCTTTACCAAGAGTATTTAACCGCCAGACAATTGCACTGCCGATAAATCCGGCAGCACCCGTAACTACTATCATTTTATAATTCCAAATGTTTTATGTTGTTAATTTAATTAATATCGATGGGCTTACAAAAAACGCACCTTAAACCTTATATAAGACAATACGCAATTATAGGAATGAGAAACCTTTGGGTAATTGACAAACCCCTAATAATTCATATATTTGAAGCAGAGTTTAATTGTTCTTATAAATTAATTCTTATCAAGAACGGCTGAGGGAACAGGCCCGCTGACGCCGTAGCAACCGATTTCGCTTTCAGTGGAATGCCAGGTGCTAAATCCTGCCCCCGATTTACCGGGGGGAAGATGAGACGAAGACGGCTTTTAAGTTTTACCTCTTCTTTTCATCGGAAGAGGTTTTTTGTTTTAAATAAATTGGAAAGATATGAGCCCAAATCTCGAATTATTAACAAATATTCTTAAAGAACGAATCCTGGTTCTCGATGGCGCTATGGGAACTATGATTCAACGTTATATTTTATCCGAAGCAGATTTTCGCGGCGAGAGGTTTAAAGACCACACTCACGATCTTAAAGGGAATAATGATTTGTTATCGATTACCCGGCCGGAAATTATTAAAGAAATTCATCGTGATTATTTTAATGCAGGCGCAGATATAATTGAAACCAACACATTTAATGCAACTGCAATTTCCCAGGCTGATTATAAAACCGAACACCTTGCCTATGAAATCAATCTTGCTTCGGCAATAATAGCCAGAGAAGTTAAAGAAGAAATTAATTCTAAAAATAAAAGCAAACCCAGGTTTGTTGCCGGTGCTTTAGGACCGACAAATAAAATGCTCTCGCTTTCTCCAAACGTAAATGATCCGGGATACCGCGCCGTCACTTTCGATGAAATGATAAATGCGTATTATGATTCAGTAAGAGGCCTGGTTGATGGCGGAGTTGATGTTCTCCTTATTGAAACTATTTTTGACACACTGAATGCAAAGGCTGCAATTTATGCCTGTGAAAAATATCTTGAGGAGAAAGGGATTGAATTGCCAATCATGATTTCAGGAACCATTGTTGACCAGAGTGGAAGAACACTTTCCGGGCAGACAGTTGAAGCATTTTATATTTCCATCTCCCACACAAAAAATCTTTTAAGCGTTGGATTGAATTGTGCCCTTGGTGCAAAACAGATGAGACCGTTTGTTGCAGATCTTTCGGATGTGTCAGATAAGTTTTTGTCGGTGTACCCAAATGCGGGCTTGCCGAACGAAATGGGCGGTTATGATGAAACTCCACAAACCATGGCTGAAGTTCTTGACGATTTTTTGAAAAGAGAATTTGTAAATATAGTGGGAGGTTGCTGCGGCACAACCCCGGAACATATTAAAGCAATTTCTGAATTAGTAAAAAATTATAAGCCAAGAATTCCACAGCGCAGAGAACTATATCTCCGGTTAAGCGGAATGGAGCCGGTAATTCTCAGACCAGATTCCAATTTTATGAACATCGGGGAACGTACAAATGTAACTGGTTCAAAAAAGTTTGCAAGACTGATCAAAGAAAATAATTATGATGAAGCTCTTTCGGTTGCGCGAAACCAGGTTGAAGGAGGGGCTCAGGTACTTGATATAAATATGGACGAGGGAATGCTTGATTCGGAGCAAGCAATGATAAAGTTTTTAAGCCTAATAGCATCCGAGCCTGATATTGCAAAGCTCCCGCTTATGATTGATTCATCAAAGTGGTCAGTAATTGAAGCCGGACTTAAATGTTTGCAGGGGAAAGGAATTGTAAATTCCATTTCTTTAAAAGAGGGCGAAGAGGTATTTAAAGATCACGCAAGAAAAATTCTGAAATATGGTGCAGCAGTAATTGTGATGGCGTTTGATGAAAAGGGTCAGGCGGATACTTTTAATAGAAGAATAGAAATTTGTGAGCGTGCTTATAATATTTTAACTAAAGAAATAGGCTTCCAACCGCAGGATATTGTTTTTGATCCAAACATTCTTGCCATAGCCACAGGGATTGAAGAGCACAACAATTATGCTGTTGATTATATCAAAGCAACTCAATGGATAAAGAAAAATCTTCCTCTTGCAAAAGTAAGCGGGGGAGTTAGTAATCTTTCATTTTCATTCAGAGGAAACGATACAGTTCGTGAGGCAATGCATTCAGCGTTTCTGTATCATGCAATTAAAGCTGGTATGGATATGGGAATTGTAAATGCCGGCCAGCTTGAAGTTTATGAAGAAATCTCAAAAGAGCTGTTAGAAAAAGTTGAGGACGTTATTCTTAATAGAAGACCAGAGGCAACAGAAAGATTAATCGATTTTGCAGAAACTATTAAGAAAAAAGACAAGACAGAAGCCAAAACCGAAGATTGGAGAAATGCTTCTGTTGAAGAAAGATTAAAACACGCCCTCATAAAAGGCATTGTTGATTTTATTGACGCCGATGTTGAAGAAGCAAGAAATAAATATTCACAACCCCTTCAGATTATTGAGGGACCATTAATGGACGGAATGAATGTGGTGGGTGATTTATTCGGATCCGGAAAAATGTTTCTCCCACAGGTTGTAAAAAGTGCAAGAGTAATGAAGAAAGCAGTTGCCATTCTGATTCCCTACATTGAAGAGGAGAAGTTAAAAAACGCTGATACACGTGAGCAGGGGAAAGTCCTGATGGCAACCGTTAAAGGAGATGTTCATGATATCGGGAAAAATATTGTCGGCGTTGTTCTCGGTTGCAATAATTATAATGTGATTGATCTTGGAGTAATGGTACATTCAGATAAAATTCTTCAAACAGCAATTGATGAAAAAGTTGATGTAATAGGTTTAAGCGGATTAATTACTCCCTCTCTTGATGAAATGGTTCATGTTGCCAAAGAAATGGAAAGAAGAAAAATGAAAATTCCATTACTTATTGGCGGAGCTACAACTTCAAGAATTCATACAGCAGTAAAGATTGTGCCGAATTACAGTAATGCAGTTATACATGTTCTCGATGCGTCCAGAAGCGTTCCGGTTGTGAGCAAGCTGTTAAGTAAAAAAGGAGAAAGTGAATCTTTCATAAATAAGATGAAAGACGAATATGATAAACTGAGAGAAGATCACTTTAAAAGAAAATCCGAAAAGAACTATCTCTCAATTGAAAAAGCAAGAGAAAATAAACTAAGAATTGATTGGAGTAAATCTAAAATTCAAAAGCCAAATAAACCCGGCATAACTTTACTGAATAACTTTCCTCTGGAAACGCTGAGAAGCTACATTGACTGGACTCCATTCTTTTTAACCTGGGAACTGAAAGGAAAATACCCCGTAATATTTAAAGATTCAAAATATGGGGAAGAAGCAAAAAAACTTTTTGACGACGCAAACAAGCTGCTTGATGAAATAGTTAATAAAAAACTTTTGCAGGCAAATGCAGTTGTTGGCCTTTTCTCAGCAAACTCGGTTGATGATGATATTGAAATTTATTCAGATGCAAAAAGAAAAAACATATTAACAACACTTCATACATTAAGAGAGCAAAAAGTAAAATCGGACTCTCAACCAAACTTTGCACTTGCAGATTTTATTGCACCGAAAGAAAGCCCGGTTGAAGATTATATCGGGATGTTTGCTGTTACTGCCGGAACAGGTCTTGAAAAATTAGTCGATAAATTTGAAAAACAACACGATGATTATAACAGCATTCTTGCTAAAGCACTTGCTGACAGACTTGCAGAAGCGTTTGCTGAATATCTGCATGAAAAAGTAAGGAAAGAATACTGGGGATATGGTAAAGAAGAAAAACTTTCTAATGAAGAAATAATAAAAGAAAAGTATGTGGGGATTAGACCCGCCCCGGGATATCCTGCACAACCGGACCATACTGAAAAACAAATCATTTTTTCACTGCTTGATGTTGAAAAAAACACGGGAATTAAATTAACTGAAAGTCTTGCAATGTATCCTGCAGCCTCAGTTTGCGGGCTGTATTTTTCACACCCGGATTCAAAATATTTTAACGTTGGCAAAATAGAAAAAGATCAGGTGCTTGATTACCATCGTAGGAAAGGAATGAGCATTGAAGAAGTTGAAAGATGGCTCGGTCCGATATTAAATTATTAGATTGAAAAAATATGTGAGACTCACTTTCAAAGTGAGTCTCACAAGAAATTAAAAAATAATTTTACCTGATTTTCCACCTAAGCCGAGAACCCCAAGCAAACCACGCGCAAATTCCTTTGCGACCGTTCTTCCGATTTGTTTTGTGGTTGGGCTGGTTAAAATTTTTTCGAACGAACTTTTCTCTGACCTGCTTTGCTTTTGCCTGGTTTGAGTAGTTTGTCGTGGCTGTTTGTATTTCGGAGCCGATTGATATTTTGAATGTTTCAGCTCTTCCTCAAACTGAGTCTGTTGTTGTGAAACCCGCAACTTTTCATTTAAAATTTCATATGCGCTTTCCCGATCAATCGCATCGTTATATTTTGGAACCAGCTTTGAATTATTAACTATTTCGTCAATTTCATTTTGTTCAAGAACATCCATCCTAGATTTTGGTGCACATAACAAAGTGGAAGCAAGTGGAGTCGGGATTCCTTTTTCATTAAGTGCTGTAATTGCTGCTTCTCCAATTCCAAGCGAGGTAAGCATTTCATCAGTTTTATAAAATTCTGAAATTGGATAATTCTCAGAAGTTAATTTTATCATCTGGCGGTCTTTTGCTGTAAAGGCACGCAAAGCATGTTGAACTTTTAATCCCAATTGTGAAAGAACACTCGCCGGAATATCGGTCGGATTTTGTGTGCAGAAGAAAACTCCGACACCTTTTGATCGGATTAATTTTATTATAGTTTCAATCTGATTAAGCAAAGCCTTTGAAGCCTCGTTGAAAATCAAGTGAGCCTCGTCAATAAATATTACCAGTTTTGGGCGAGCAAGATCGCCTTCCTCCGGAAACGAGGAATAAATTTCTGCAAGCAGCGAAAGCATAAAAGTGGAAAACAATTTCGGTCGGTTTTGTAAATCAGTAAGCCTGATTATTGAAATCACACCTTTCCCATTCTCATCAATTTTAAGCAGATCATCAACTTCAAATGATTTTTCCCCGAAAAAGACGTCCGCTCCCTGCTGTTCCAATTCAATAACCTTTCTTAAAATAGTTCCCACCGAGCTCGTTGAAATTTTACCATAATCTTTTTCAACATCAGACTTTCCTTCATTAGAAACATACTGGAGCACACGTTTAAAGTCTTTTAAATCAAGAATTGGTAGATGGGAATCATCACAATATTTAAATATCATCGAAACAAAACTTGATTGTGTATCATTTAGTTCTAAAATCTTGGAAAGCAGAACCGGACCAAATTCAGAAACGGTTGCTCTTAAACGCACGCCTTTCTCATCTGAAAGAGAAAGCATTTCTACAGGAAAACCTTCCGCAACAAATGGAGTTCCAATCTTTGCATGTCGTTCTTTAATCTTCGGATTAGAGATACCTGGTTTTGCAACTCCGCTCAAATCGCCTTTTATGTCCATTACCAAAACCGGAATGCTTTTGAGAGAAAGCTGTTCAGTGATTAGCTGAAGTGTTTTTGTTTTTCCTGTGCCGGTAGCACCGGCAATTAATCCGTGCCTGTTCAGGGTTTTAAGTGGAATGTTTATAGGTAAACCAGTAATACACTCTTCATTAAACATGGCTCCCCCAACCGTAATGAAATCATCTTTAAAAGTATATCCCGATTTAATTGCCTCAATAAAATTTTCTTTTGTACCCATCAGATTTTCTTATAAGTTTTTGGTAAGAATTATTTATGTAAATTAACAAAAATTTTTATGATTAAATTGTAAGATATTAAAGGAGGATAAATGAAAACCCGCTGTCCCTGGCCTTCGGATGATAAAATAATGATAGAATATCACGACAAAGAGTGGGGAGTGCCTTTGCATAATGATAGAAAACTTTTCGAATTTCTCATACTTGAAGGCTTCCAGGCTGGATTAAGCTGGCGTACAATTTTGCATAAAAGAGAAAACTTTCGTAAAGCATTTGATAATTTTGATTTTAATAAGATTGCAAAGTATGACAGAAGAAAAATAAATTCACTTCTAAAAGATGCAGGAATTATCCGCAACAAGCTAAAGATTGAAGGGGCAATAAAAAACGCAAGGGCTTTTCTTCAGGTTAGAAAAGAATTCGGAACATTTGATAGATACATTTGGGGATTTGTTGACGGAATACCGATTCAAAATAAATTCAAATCCTTGAAGCAGCTTCCGGCCAAAACTAAACTCTCTGATAAAATAAGTGATGATTTAAAAAGAGAGGATTCAAATTTGTCGGCTCAACAATAGTTTATGCACACATGCAGGCAACCGGAATGGTTAATGATCATGTTGCCGGATGTTTTAGAAATAATGAGCTTGGCTAACCTCACCGTATTTTTATTGCCATTTTGAAAAGAATAGTATTTCTTTCTTCATAGAAATTCATTACGTCGAGAACGGAAAAATCAAGACTTAACCATTCTTCAAGTTGTAGTTCCCTGTTAAGGACAAAACCAAAATTTGTTAATCCCACTCCCTTCTGAACAACACCATTTTTTACTGTGAACTGGTACCATTCTGAAGCATCCAGCACACCGCCGGCAAAGAGACTTAAATTGTTTTTTGCAACTCTGAATGTATATCCAACCTCAGCAAAAATTGAATTGTCCGGATCGTTGTAAAAGTTATATCCGAAAAGAATCCAAAGTGGAAAGGATTCATTACCGGTATAACGGAAAGTTCCCTCAAGCGTGTGGGCACCATTTCCTTTGTCTTCCCAGTTATCCCACAAAGACCGTGTATAGCGTATGGTTTTAATTCCGTTTGCGTCAGTTTCGGTTTGTTTTATTAGTCTGTCAGAAAAATAGTAATCACTCACACCAAGCGTAAATGTTCCTATCCCGGTTTCAATATTGTAAAACAAATTTGTTATTACCTGGGCAAAAGCAATTTTTTCGAGTGCAGAGGGATCAACTCCGCCAGGGTTAGGATTTTTTACAAAGTCCGGATGCTTCGCTTCGCTTTCTGATAATCCAAAAACACCGTAAAAGGATAATTCCAATCCGTGAAATAAAAAGTTTGTATATGGCTCGAAGACCGGAGCTTTTGAAAGATTTAGCCCCCTCCACATGTAACGTGATGAAAGAGCAGAGCCAAAGCGCGTCTGAAAATCACTCTTTTCTTCTTCAGTTATTTTTATAGGTTTACGAATTTCCTGGGCAAACAGATTTTGCGAGGTTATAAATTGAACACAAAAAATGACTAATCCTATAAATAAAATATTTTTGTAAAAACTTTTCATTCTTTTCTCCAATTGGAAGTTTTAAAATACAACTCCGACAAAATCCAGAATTCTTTTTTCACCGAACATAGTTTGGAACTCAAAATGGAGCGTGACTTTTTTCACCTCATTTTTTTCAATTCGATTAATAAATGCCGGGTTTACATTTATTTCAATTACCTGCCAGTAGTCTTTACTATAAGTAGAAAATGGTTGCGGTTCGCTCCGAAGTAAATCATTTGGTTCAGAGCTAACGGTGATATTTGTTAATTTTGGTCTGGTAATCAAAGCACCCTCGTTCTGATTTGTTAACCACGCAAACGAAAATTTTCTGTTTTCCTCCAGCCTCATATCGAGTGCATCGATTACATCCCGCTTACCCATTAATTCGTACTTATCTTTTTCGATCCAGTTTGTTTTTATTTCAAGTTTCTCGGGAGGCAATAGTTTAAATCTCCAGTAAGTTGAATCCGGTCCCGGTATTGAAGGATTAAAATACCTGATAAGCTGTCCGCTGTACAAACCTTCGATGTTAAAAGTGTGATTAATCATGGAGGGGTTTTTGGTTATAAAATCCAGGTTTATATAAGAACCAATTCCATCGAGAATTTCTTTTTCATCTTCAAAAATTTTAAAGTGGTATGAAGAAAGATTATTCATCTTTGTTCCCGAGATACTGAAATCAAAAGAAATACTTTCTCCGAAACGGTAAGTTGCAATGTCGTTAAAATCATAAGATCTTTTTATTGAAAAGTCGTTCGTTAGTCTGTTTTCTGCACGTGCAACACAATTTATTACCCAATAACCAGCATTTTCGAAATAAGATCCCCGTTCACTTTTGCCTTTAATTTCTCCCACAACATAAAAAATTCCTGGCGGCGTAATGGTTATATCCATATTAACCTTATAATCTCCCGGGTTGCCGCCTCTTTCAACATTTGATCTTATAGTTAATTCAGAAGAGGTAAAATATTTTATACTGCCGTAACGACGTTCAAAGCCACCGATATAATTGTTAAACCTTTTTTCTGAATTACCAAAATCTTCAAGATAGTTGAAAACGCTTACAGAATAATCAATATCATTAAAGTTACTTGACCAGTCATAGAGCCTGTCCTGGATATCAAAATTTTCATTAGAAAAAACTATGATTGTATCGAGTACCTGAATGGGATTTTCACTGCTAAATATCAATTGGCTTGGCTGCGCAAATGAAATATTAAAAAAGTTCAAACTCAAGATGAATGTTAAAATTATTTTTTTCATTGAATTCTAAAAAGCTCTTTCATTAATAACAGTAATTAACCCCTTCCCGGCTGGTCAAACTCTCTTGACTGTATTTTTGTGTTAATCTTAAAATCAACAGTATCACTGCGTACGTTAAACTGATCTCCAACCTTTTGTGCAATTCCTTCCAGGATGATATCCGGCAGATACTTAGGAAATTTTCTCTGCACAAGACAATACACATTAAAATAAGAAGTGCCGGAACTGTTTGATTTAAAGTAGAAATGACCATTCCCGGTTTTCTTATCAGTAAAAATTGAATATCTGGAAGTTGTATTTTCGTTTTGTTTATCATCTACAAAATAGTATCTCACACTGGCTTTTTCTTCAGCTGTCTGAAGATTTGACACAGAAATTATGAGGTGCAAACTATCATTTTGATTAGTAATTAACCAGTCAGTGCTTTTTTGGACCGTCAAAGAAATCGGTTCATTGTAAGAAGCAATTATGCTATCCTGTATTGTTTCATACTCGCTCAGACGTTTTTTCAGCTCGAGCTCGCTATTATCACGTTCAATAATAACAGCGAGAAGCTCGACAAGTACCACAAGATATAATACAAAGTAAAATGAAACTTTTCGGGATGGCATTATTAATTAAGATGTAGTTTTGTTAAAAAATCTTTGCCATCTCCCCATTCTTTTAACACCTGGCTCGTGATTGCTTGTGCCATTTTCCATGAGGATTGAATTCAGAATTTTTTCAATATTTTCTAAATGCATTATTAATCTGTCATTTGTTTTACTGGTTTTTTGCATGTGCTCCGTCAATGTAAACCGGTCTGCAGATAACCTCTTCAGGCTTTCCGATTCCTCGCCTAAAATTTTATTATAATTTTTTAAAATGCTTCTGAATTCATCGTTGGATTTTAAGATAAGATCGGAATTAATTTTATAAAATTTTTCAATCATCTCTTTCTCGCGTTCAAAAACTTCGTTAGACCCGGCGGTTGAGATTTTAACACCTTCTTTTAAGCTTCCGGCAACACTACTGAATGCCGTTCTTGCCTCGGCCACAACATCTTCAATCTTAGAGCCGAAGTTTGACAGCGCTTCGCGGAATTCTTCTCCGCTTTGTGAAATAAGGCCTGAATTAATATTATAAAAATTGTTTATTAAATCTTTTTCACGTTCAAACACACCTTTGGTTTCAGAAGTCGAATTTTTTGCAAGCAAGGATAAATTATTTGTTATACTTTGAAGCAGATCTTTGTTCTTTATAATAAAGCTTTCGGCAGAAGAAAAATAATTGGCCAGACTGCTTTTTTCGTTCTGGAGAAAATCATTTATCTGGTTTGTTGAACCGGCAATTTGCTTAAACAGGTCTTTCCTTATTTTAGAAATTTCATCGTTCAATTGTAATAATTGTTGTTCGGTCTGAGCTTTAAATTTATCAACAGTTTCTATTTCTTTATTTAAAAAAGTCTTAATGGCGGTTGTACTTTCCCGGGCAGTTTTTACAACTCCTTCACCGGCTTCAGATTGAATGCCAAGTGAAAGTGCTTCAATGCTATTGGCAAGAACATATATGCTTTGCTGAAGTTCATCACCCTCTTTTTTGGGAGAGAAGAATGAAACTGCAGCCAATAGACAAAGCATGGTAAACTCAACAAGCAACCCAATCATAACAAAGTTTGAATCAATTTTTCCTTCCGGATTTAAAAGAAACTTTGGTATGTAAGTAAGAGTGCTTATATCGCCAAGGCCTCTTAAGCCAACTATTATTACAAGAAGTGCAGCACCAAAATAAACCAGTGCCTGGATAGATTTTTCATATCTCTCTGCAAAATCATATTCCAGCCAGGTTAATAATCTCTCTCCAAAAGATTGTTGTTTCCACGGTTTTCTAGGCATTATGATAACTTCTAAATTATTTTGTATTAAAAAAATGTCTTGAAGGAGGGTTTCCCAAGTTTACAAATAACAATTGAGTTCCGTTTTAAAACAATAAATTCCCTTTTTTAACTGTATATGTTTCCCGAAAATAGTTTAATAATGATTGGATTCAAAAAGGGGATAACAATTATTGGCAATAATTAAAAATATTATTTACAAAAATCAACCATATTCAGGCAAAGAAAGATAAATTTTACTCTGTTTGAAAAATATTGATGGGTATTAAATAAATACAATTCAGCTGCTTATTCTTGATTATAATGAATATTGTATTATCTTTTAAATATCTTTCCACAAAAAATAAAAGAGGAGACCCAATGATAAAAAAGTTACTTATTACAGTCTTTCTTTTAGTAGGTTTTTCAACTGTTTTTACACAGGAAAAACCAGCTATTTCGTTTGAAGAAGCGATAATTGCTTCTGAAATAAATCCCCAACTAATTGCAGAGGCAAGACGGCTCACAGCCAAACAAAACATACCCCACACAATTTACATTCCGCGGGGAGTTTTTATTCAAGCAGAAGGAATTGAAAGGGGAAGGGTTGTGTTTGCGGTTTATAAAAATCTTTTAGACATATATGAAGGTGGGGAAACAATGTTTTGGGAAGAGATCCAGAGTGAATATGATCTTAGAGGAGCCAGACTACATTATCTTAACAAACCAATAATAAACCCTGACTTGGGATTTCCGAAAGCACAGAATCCTGAGGTTGTGCCAGAAAAGATGTTGTTAATTCCCGATTGGACATCAGATGGAGTAATGACCTTTGATGCTACAACCGGCGATTTGTTAAACCAAACTTATATTGTTGATCCAACAAACCTGTCTTCTCCCAAGGAAGTAAATCTTTCCCCGTGGGGGAGCATAACTGTTTCGGATCAGGTTGATGATGGTGTAATTGAATATGATACCTCCGGAACATTTACAATATTTTTTGCCCCGGCAGGCGGCGTTAATAATAACATCCTTGATAACATTCGTGGGCATAATTATCGCCCCAATGGTAACCTGGTAGTAACTAACGCAGGTGGCTCAAACGCAAATTCCATTGCTGAGTTTGATCAATCGGGAAATTATCTTGGAAATTTTATAGCAATTGGTGCGGGGGGGTTAAACAGTCCTTTTGATATTATTTTTAGATCAAGCGATGTGCTTGTTACTGCCAGTTCAAGTAATGCAGTTCATAGGTATGATTTAAGTGGTGCATATCTGGATGATTTTGTTCCGTCGATAGCATTCCCACAGCAAATATTTGAAATGTCCAATGGTAACATAGCGGTTGCAGGATTTTCCACACCTTCGGGGATTTATATTTATGATTCTGCCGGAACGCTTGTTAATACATTAACCGGAGTTACAGGGGTTAGAGGTGTCTACCAGATTCCTAATGGAAATTTTATTACAACAAACGGTACCGGTGTTTATGAAGTTGATGGCACCTCAGGAACATTGGTTAGAACTATTGTTTCCGGAGTTAGCGCACAATATGTTTCATTATATGACTATACTACAGTTCCCGTGGAATTGACAACTTTTACCGCTGAAACTTCAGAAGAGGGAATAACACTTAATTGGCAAACAGCAACCGAGACAAATAATTCGGGGTTTAATGTTGAGAGAAGCAGGGACAACAATACCTTTGAAACTCTAGGTTTTGTATCCGGATTTGGCACTACAACCGAAACACATAACTATTACTATGTTGATAATAATTTAACCATCGGAACTTACTACTACAGACTAAAACAAATAGATTTTGATGGCAGCTTTGAATATTCAGGAACAATTGAAGTTGATTTCACCAGCCCTACTGAGTTTAGTCTGCTACAGAATTATCCCAACCCTTTTAATCCAACAACAACTTTGCAGTTCACTTTGCCTGTTGATGCAAGTGTAATGTTAAATGTTTATAATCTTGTTGGTGAAAAAGTAGCAGAAGTAATTAATAATGAATTGGCTGCCGGACTTCATAAAATTAAATTCAATGGAGAGAACCTAAGCAGCGGATTATATCTTTATAAATTAAATGTGATTGGTAAAGACGGAAGTAATTATTCTGCAGTTAAAAAAATGACATTGCTTAAATAGAAGCCACTACTTCTTAGTAATAAAAAGCGCCCAAAACAGGGCGCTTTTTTTGTTTATTTATGTCAGCAATTAAACTTTTTTTATTGGTAAAAAAACAAACTCTAAATAACATTTTATCCGCTTAACACAATAAAATTTAAAACTATACTTATTAGGTTTATTTTCACTCCGTTTATTTAATGTTCAGTTGTTTAATTGTAACCAGGTAAACCATCTGCTTGTCCTAAATAACTAAAGAGAAAAAGAGTAAAAAGGTATTTCTATGGGATTAAGTAAAAGCTCACTGATAAAAATTGGTTCAGCTGCCGGGATAATAGTTTTGGGGTTCTTTGTGATGTTTATTCTTGGCTCGACCGAAAAAATAAGTAACAAGCACGAAGTTGAACCCGAAGTAAGGCTTGTTGAAACAAACACTGTGAACTTTGGCGATCTTGTGCTCGAAATAGAAGGAAATGGTGTGATTGAGTCGAAGAAAACTTTAAATATTGTTTCCGAAGCAACCGGACCAGTTATTTATGCAAAAAATGATTTAAAGGACGGAACGTTTGTTCAGGAAGGCGAGGTTATTCTAGAAGTAGATTCACGCGAAGTTGAAAACTCACTTTACACATTACGCTCGGAATTTTTAAATGCTATTGCTCTTGTTCTTCCTGAAATTAAAATAGAAGACCAGGCAACCTACAACAAATGGTATAAATATTTTAACAACCTTAATTTAAAAAATACAACCCCTGCACTTCCGGACATTTCCAATTCCCAGGAAAACATAAAACTTAGCACACGTAATGTCTTCAGTAAATTTTATGCTGTGAAAAACCAGGAAATACTTCTTTCAAAATATAAGATAGTTGCCCCCTTTTCCGGTTATATTAAATCAAATGGGGTTGTTGAAGGCAGCTATGTTCCAAGAGGAGCCCAACTTTGTACTCTTGCGGATGCGGTTAATGTTGAAATTGCTGTGCCTTTATTAACGGAGGAAGTAAATCTTATTAACTTTACTTCACCTCCTGATGTAAAAATATTTCCGGATAAACACAAAGGGGAAATCATAAAAGGGAAAATTTTCAGGAAAGAAACCCTGCTTAACAGAAATTCACAGACCATAAATGTGTATGTGTCTTTTACAAACAGCAGGTTGAACACATATTATTTGCCGGGAAATTATGTGAAAGTTAAAATTGAAGGATCTGAATTAAAAGATGTAGCTAAAATACCAAGACACACCGTTGACAACAATAATTTTGTTTACACAATGGAAGACGGAAAACTGGCAAGGAAAAAAGTTGAGCTGGTTGCTTTTCAGGGAGACAATGCAATCATAAAAAAATCTGATAATGAAGACATGCAAATTGTAACAACGATTCTCCAGAAGCCATTGATTGGCATGAGAATTAAATCAAATAATGAATCGATTGAATTAAAGAATGAACAGGGAATCCCGGATGCTGAGTTTCAATTGCCTAAATCAAACTGATTTAAATTTTTATCTTCATTGATAAAACCCAACTAACGAAAGTTTTAATTAATGGCACCAAAACTAATACAATATTTTATTAAGCATTCAGTCGTTACTAACTGGGTTATGATAATTATTTGCATTGCCGGTTTGTTCGGGCTTTCTCAGATGCATAAAAGGATTAACCCTAAGATTGGTCTTGAAGAAGTAAATATTGAAATCCCGTTTCCCGGTGCTTCTGCTTTAGAAGTTGAGGAAGGAATTATTATTAAGATAGAAGAAGCTTTGCGGGGAATGGAAGGCATTGAAAAATTAAGATCAACTTCAGCCGATAATTGGGGCAGCATTAATGTTGAAATTTCTGAAGGATATGATATGAACAAAGCCATTCAGGATGTAAAGAATGCTGTTAATTCAATTAATTCATATCCCACTGAAGCAGAGAAACCCGTTGTTACTCAGGAGACCATGTGGAACCGGGCGATTAATATAAGCATATATGGTCCCGACGATCTTTTTACATTAAAGAAGGTAGTTGAAGAATTCAGAGACGAGCTTTTAAAGACAGGGAAAATGTCAAACATTTCCTGGTGGGGAATTCCTGAACGTGAATTTTCAATAGAAATTTCGCCCGAAGATGTTATAAGATATAAATTAACAATCGGGGATATTGCAGAAGCCGTTCGCAACTCAAGCCTTAACCTTTCTTCAGGATCTGTCTTGACTGATCAGGAAGAAATCCTGATCCGCACATACGAGAAAAAATATGAAGCAATAGACTTTGAAAACATTGCAGTTGTTTCATCAATCGATGGAAGAAAAATTTTACTTAGAGATATTTGTAAAGTTGTTGAGCAGTGGCCAGAAAACAGACTTTACTCCGAATATAATGGAAGGCGGTCGGTTGGATTTAATGTCTTTTACAATAACAATGAAGACGTTGTTGATATTGTAAATACAGTAGAAAATAAAATGGAGGAGTTTAAAGCAAGGTATGCGGGGCTGGTGGAATTTAAAACTTTTATTAAAGAAACAACTGAACTTGAAGAAAGAATAGACTTGATGACGCAAAACGGTTTACTTGGGCTAGTCCTGGTAATTGTTTTGCTTGGAATATTTTTAAACACGCGGCTTGCTTTATGGGTTGCTGCGGGTATACCTATATCATTGCTGGGAATGTTTTTTGTCTTATGGGCAATGAACATTACAGTAAATGAAATGAGCCTTTTCGGAATTATACTTGTTATTGGAATTCTGGTTGATGATGGAATTATTATTGGCGAAAGCATTTATTCACATTGGGAAAAATATGGCAAAAAACCATTGCGGGCGGCTATTGATGGAACACTTGAGGTTATAAAGCCTGTTACAATTTCAGTTATTACAACTATGGTAGCCTTTGTGCCTTACTTCTTTTTTTATGGTATGCTTGGAAAACATGTATGGCAAATAGCAGCAGTGGTTATTATTTCGCTTGCGTTTTCACTTGTAGAAGCAATGATAATATTACCTGCCCACATTGCACACTCACGCGCTTTGGTTGTTAATAACCGGGATACATCCTTGACAAGAATGCGAAAAAAACTTAACAAGTTTTTATTGTGGATTGTGAATAATCTCTATAAAAAAGTGCTGACGTTTGGTTTAAAAAACAGGTGGGCTGTTTCAGCATTACTATTTGCAATTGTTCTGATGATTATTGGCTTGTTTATGGGCGCTCATATCAGAGCGCAGTTTTTTCCGGAGCTTGAACCTCCCTATGCAAGAATGCAAATTGAATTGCCTGCAGGAACATCTGCCGAGGTTGCAAATAAAATTAGGTACAGGCTCATTGATAAGGCTCAGGCATTTGCCAAAGAGTGGGAAGAACAGGGAAACACTTATCCCATAACAAATTTTACTTCCTGGATGAACGGGGGAACGTTAAATATTTTCTTTGTACTTCCTTCATCGGCTGATCGTGATTATTCCATAGGAGAATTTTCACAGGCATTGGGAGATTATGTGGGCTCTGTTCCTGAAGCAGAAGGAGTTACTGTCGGAGGCTGGAATTTTGGAGGCAGACCAATCTCTGTCAGATTTTCGAGTACAGATTATAATCAATTGTTTAAAGCCAAAGAATTATTAAAAGAAGAACTTAAAAAACTTGATGGCGTAAAAGATATTCAGGATGATACCCCGCTGGGAAACAATGAGTTTATAGTTGAACTTAAACCAAAGGGCAAAGCACTTGGCTTTACTGTTCGCGATTTAACAACTCAATTGCGGCAGGGATTTTATGGTCAGGAAGTTATGCGACTGCAAAGAGGAAGAGACGAACTAAAAGTTTGGGTTCGTTTTACAAAAGAAGACAGGATATCAATCAGCCAGATAGAAAATTTGAAAGTGAGAACACCTTCGGGAGAATATGTTTCATTTAAAGAGGTTGCCTCTTTTCACATTGAAAGAGGCTTAAGAAGAATCCGGCATGAAGATGGCGAACGTTCGGTGACAGTTTTTGCGGATATGGATTACACCAAAAATGATCAGGCTGTTGTACTTGAAGAGCTTGAAGCAAGTATTATTCCCTCGGTGCTTTCACGAGTTGATGGAGTCTCCAGACAATTAGGAGGGCAGGCAGAATATGTGGATAAAATGATTCGCTCCATATATTTCTCTATGGCAATTGCAATGTTCATTATTTTTACAATTCTTATGTTCTTACTGAAATCCTATTTACAGACTATGCTTATTATGGGGCTGATTCCTCTTGGTATAATCGGGGCAGTTCTTGGTCATCTGGTGATGGGAATACCAGTTTCTATTCTTTCATTTCTGGGAATAGTTGCACTTGCCGGAATTATCGTTAATGACTCGGTTGTATTGATTCATAAATATAATACATTAATTCAGGATGGATTTAGTGTTCAGGATGCATTGATTGAAGCCGGCGCAACCAGGTTCAGACCAATTATTCTTACCACCATAACAACCGTTGCAGGACTGGCGCCAATAATTCTTCTGCGAAGTGAGCAGGGTCAGTTCCTGGTTCCAATGGCAGTTTCAGTAGCTGCGGGTTTGGTGTTTGGTACATTTATTACTCTGCTGTTACTGCCTTCCGCTCTTTATGTAATAAGTGACTTCAGAGTTTTTCTTAAAAGAAATAAAGCAAGAAGAGAATTAGAACCCGCATACAAACAAATGTTTGAACAGGAATAGAATTTTAGAAAAGCAGAATTAAATTCATCCGAATTTTTTAACTAACCAATCGTGCAAAGGCACCATCTTTTTGAAAACCTCAAAAACGGTTTTATCAGCCTTACCATCGGATAATAACTTAAAGTTTTTACTCTCAAACCAGAAATACAAGCCATCATGTAATAAAAAGTCTGAATAAGGATAATCGGGATCAAATCCCTTCGGAACTCTTTTAAAATTCTTTCCACCCAGCGAAAAATTTTTATTCTTTAATATTTTTTTAACAATACTAGTTAATTCATTTCCATTTGCCGGGGCTGATGCAAGCTTACGGTAATCCGAAAGCATTTCTTTTGAAATTGTGTTAAATGGAATTTTTGAAATTCCGTTTTGCTGACTACTATTGCAGCCTAAAATAAATATAAAAATTTATATTGATGTTTTTAAGCTCATGATTATTTCACCCTTTTTTTATAAAATCATTAAACAAAATTATTACATTATTTTATTGGTAGTCTTTTAGTTATCGTATATCATAATAACAACAGATAAGTCGGAAATATTAACTCAGACAAAAACTAATAATTAGGTCCTGCGGTAATATTAAAAACAAAATTAAAGCAACAGAGTTTTCGTAAATTTTATAACCAGAGCCTGACTTTCAATTAGCGGTTTTCTCGGAGTGAAATCTTCCCTGATAGTATTAATATTTTGATTGTAAACTATATAAAGATCTGTCCCCTCAGTAGGATTGTAGCGGAATCTTATATTTGAACCGATATTCTTGCTCAGGTTATCATATTGAAGAAATGCCTTAAGTGACACTTTAGATGAAAAAGAATAATTAATTTTCGTTGAAAATAAAGAAATTATTTCTTCAGGATCATTATTTGAAGAATATTCAACAGGGAATTTGAAATAATTATAATCGAACCCGAAATCCAAATTCAATTTTTCATTTAAAATTATATTAAATATGGAATGAATTACAAAATGAAAGCCACCGTAGAATCCACCGACATTCGGATCAAGTTCAAATCTAAATTTTTTTCCGTAACCCGAGTTAAAATCAATCTCATAAAAAGTAAAATTATATTTACCCGGAGGAACTGTTATATTATCGGAAAATTTCCAGGGTGTATATAAATGATCTCTTGACAAAATTGGAACAAACACAGACATACTTGCTCCGTTTCTAAACTTGACATTCCAGTAAATATTATCCTGGGCAAACTCAGGTTGATTGGTTGACGAAATCCAGAACATTGTATGGTAAAACCCCAAATTCATCCTGGAAAAAATTTGATTGCCAGTAAACAAAACTGCATATCCATTATTTATTGTTAATCTTTTTGAATCAGGCCTTTGAAGGAAACCTATTTGCGGATCAAAATTTACCTGATAGTCTCTGTATCTATAGTTCAGAATATATCCATCGTATTTATCAAGGCTGATAGCCACTCCAAATGCATTGTTCTTAATAATAGGAGAATTTGATGAAAAACTTTTGGACCCGAAATAATTAACTGAAAATTGCCTGTTGAAATAATATCTACCGTCAATGCCAGCTACTCTATTGTAAGAAGATGTTTCAATTAAATTTTTATTTGTAAATATCCCACCTATATAAGAATTATTGCCGGAAAAATAGTTTGATAGTCTGACTACAGTAAAATTTTCTGCTCCAATATTATTAATACTTTCAATTCCTTTAGTTTGCATATTTAATATTCCATACTGCAAACTCGCAATTGTGCCTGTCAACCTTGCTCCTCCAATTATAGGTACAATTTCTCCATTTGCAATTCCTATTTTACGAGAATGGAAAAGTACATGCTGAAACATTCCCGCGCTGAAAAAATTTGCATCTTCTAAATAGAATTGTCTCTTTTCGGGCAGTGAAATTAAATACCTTGTTAAATTTAAAGTCCTGTCATCGGCTTCAGCCTGTGCAAAATCCGTATTTAAAGTTATATCCAGTGAAGTGCTGTTGTTTATCTTATATTTCAAATCAATACCAACATTGCTTAAAATTCTATCCAGCGCAGATTGATCAAGATAGTTTTTTCCACGAAAAATTTTGTTTTCTGTTTCATATGCTGTGCCTGCTGAATTTAACATAGCCCGCGATACAAGATTACCGCTAACATATGGAGTTAAATAGAGCGGGTGATTTTCTTTTAAATTATCAAATTCAATTTCCACAACATTATTAAGATGAAACTCTGCTCCGTAAAGACCGCGATTTTTTAACGGATAAATATCCGTCTCTTTATTTGATTTAATGTATCGAATAAACTTTAATCCCATTATGTTTTTTTCTGCAGATTCATATCTTAAAGATGATAATGGGATGACAAATTCTGCCGTCCATCCATTTTTTGTTTTTTCGGTGGCAACATCCCAGAAAGTATTCCAGGATGAATTTTGACTTTGCCCGTTATTAGTCAATTCAAAATCACGGCGTGTCCCAAAGAAATTTGTCTGAAAACCGAGCGCATTATTTTTGTCATTATAACTATCTATAATCACTTCAACATAATCGTCAGAGCTAAGTGACTGATCTCTTTCCAGAACCGATGCAAATATTTTATCCGGGTTTTTATACATAATGTTAAAGTAAACGTAGAGATTATCTGAATCATATCTTACCCGAACCTGCGTTTTTTCAGTGGAGATATTTCCAAGTTCCGGTACAATTTGTTTGAAATCAGAAAAGGTAAATTCAGGCTTTGAATTTTTATCTGCTTGTGAAATTCCAGACTGCGAAAATATCCTAATAGTAAATGAAAGGATAAAAATGAAAATTAAGGATCGCATTGGCTCTAATAATTTTGTTAATAATTTACAGAGCCATTTTAATCCTATTAATTTGTCACGATGAAATTTTTAGCTGAACTTCATTTTATCACTTGTAAATGAAAAATTAACACGATAATCACTTTTCGCTTGTAGAATTATGTAATTCATAGGTAAAAAATGGCAGTTCATCTAATTTTAAATTTTATTGATGCTTTTATATCGTGATCGGGTTATTTTATAAATAAAAACAAGGATATTTTGTTAAAAAGCTGGACAAATAGATTTTATAAAATTGAGGTGCTTTACCATACTGCATTCTGGATCATCCACCTTGTATTCAGACTTTACCTGAGGGGTTATTTCGAGACACATCAATCTGTAACGCTGCAAGAAGAATTTTTCACTTTACCGGTAAGAATGTTCGGGACATATCTCACTATATATTTACTAAAGAAATTCTTATTTAATAAGGAATATTTAAGATTTTTCCTTCTACTTCCATTATCAATGTTCATCATACTTTTTATCAGAAGGCTTGTGGGTTATTATTTAATTGAGCCGATACTTTATCCAGACCTTGTACAAACTGATCTTGTTAATTTATATTCAATAATTAAATATACTGTTTATGTTTATCCTGTAATTAGTATGGCAGTGCTAATTACAATTTTAAGAAAATGGTTTAGCGACCAGGAAATAAGAAGAAAACTTGAAAAAGAAAATTTAACAGCTCAATTGCAATTGCTTAAAGGACAGATCCAACCTCATTTTCTATTCAACACCTTAAATAATATTTATTCAATGGCGGTTGATAAATCAGAGCGAACACCGGAATCAATATTAAAATTATCCGACTTGCTGGATTATATGCTGTATAAAACAAATTCTCCTGTTGTCAATCTGGATGATGAGATTAAACATTTGAAAGACTATATTGACCTGGAGAAATTAAGATACGGGAATGGACTTGAAGTCGATTTTAAGGTATCCGGAAAAACCAATAATGTTTTAATTGCTCCTCTTTTATTTTTACCATTACTTGAAAACTGTTTCAAGCATGGAGCAAGTAAGGCTATAGATAATTCCTGGGTAAGTATTGATTTTCAAGTAGACGATAAAACCCTTACCTGCAAATTTGAAAATAGTAAAGAAAGTCGCGAAGTTAGAAATTACAGCGAAGGAATTGGTCTGAAAAATGTAAATGAAAGGTTACATTTATTGTATAATAATCATTATGAATTTAAGATACTTGAGGAAAAAGATTCATTTCTTGTAATTCTTAAACTGGATACAACACATAAACCAATCAGTATTTCATTATGAAACTAAGATGCATAATAGTTGATGATGAACCTCTTGCGCGTAATGTACTTGAGAATCATGTAACTAAAATTGACAGCCTTGAACTGGTTGCAAAGTGTGGAAATGCAATTGAAGCATTTAACGTATTGAGCAATAAGGAGGTCGATTTAATGTTTCTTGATATTCAGATGCCGCAGGTTACTGGAATTGAATTATTACGGACTTTGAAAAATCCCCCAAAAACAATAATAACAACAGCTTACAGAGAATACGCAGTTGAAGGCTATGAACTGGATGTTATAGATTATCTGTTAAAGCCAATTTCATTCGAAAGATTTTTTAAATCCATAAATAAAGTATTTAATAATTCCAGACCTTCGGTTAATGCTCAAAATGAAACTTCACAGTTACAGGGAAACGAAGAAAATTTTATCTTTATAAAATCGGATAGAAAAAAGGTAAAAGTATTTTTAAAAGAGATTATTTATATAGAAAGTATAAAAGATTATGTAAAAATTGTCACTTATGAAAAATCCTACTTAGCTTATATAAAATTAGGTTATCTTGAAGAAAAATTGCCGGGCGATAATTTTATAAGGATACATAAATCAAATATTGTAAATATTAATTTGATTAAATCTTACACTCCGTTGGAAATTGAAATGCCTGGAAAGACGATTCCTATCGGCAGGTATTATAAACAAAAAGTAATTGGTCAGCTTGAAAATAGAAACAGCATCTAAAAAGTCTGAAATTATTTGTAAGTAAATTCTATTAATTTACTTTTTTATCCTCCATTTGTTGAATCTGGATTGACCTTCCACTGAAACTATGTCCCACCAAAGCGATGTTATTAAAATCAATATTTCCAATATACTTTATTGAATTTATTGCAAATTCCATGTCCTTGACCTGTTCATTTGTACTTTCAACTGCCTGTGATTCAACTGTTAATTGTCCGGTAATTCTTGTTTGTGACGGAGTTGTTACAACAATATAGCCGTTGCTAGCAAGAAATTCGCACAAAAATTCCTGATGATGTACTGAATGGAAATTACCCTGTGCAACCACGACCAATGGATATTGCCCGGTTTTCTTCGGACCACTCACGTTTATTATTCTTTGATAACTTCTTTAAAAATGTAAGTGTATTATCTGGAAATTCTTTTAGTGCAAAATTCATTTTTTAATATCCTGGATTTGCTGGTGATGAAAAATAATAATTTTCAAATTATTTAATAGAAATAAATCTAAAAGTGGAAATAGTTTAATATTGTTTTCTGCCTCAACTAATCTTGTGATAATTTCAATCTTCGTTAGCACTAACAATTAATTCCAGTGTTGAGAAAATTTTCTCTCCTGAATTAATCACCTCAGTGTTTAATTACTGAAGTTAAGGTATTAATGAAAGTTTTCCTCAAAATTTTAAACCATTAATACAACCAAAAATATTTTTTTATTCAGGAGGCAGGAATGAGGAAAGTTTCTTTTACTATTTTTTTAATTTTTCTTTTTCAGATTGTAAATTTTTCCCAGGTAAATCTTGATTATTCAAATTTTGATAATGCAAATCTGAATGGGTGGACACTGGTTAATGGAATGAAAACAAATAAATGGGCAATTGGAGGCGCGGCAAGTTATTTTGATCAGTTTTCAAGAAGCGGAGTTTACATATCAAACGACGGTGGGACTACTAACAGCTATGACAATAATACTGCGTCAGTTGTACATATGTATAAAGACTTCCCAATAACTTCTGTTAATTACGATATGCTTCTTACTTTTAAACTGAAATGTTCAGGGGAAGATGGACATGATTATTTTTCTGTTCACGCTGTTTCGCCATCAATGACACCGGAAGCAGGAGTAGAATTAAAAGAAGGTCAGATAGGAAGATCAGAATACAGCGGATCAGATTTTTGGAGGGGATATAGTATGGGAATTAAAAGAACCGACTTTACAGAAAATTATTTCAGGCTTGTTTTTACCTGGACTAATGATGGTAACGGGATAGGAGATCATCCCGCAGCAATTGATAATATCAGGCTTTCGGAGATGAATATTAATTATGGTTCCTGGAATTCCAGAGTACAAATTTCTCCCAAATATTATGGTGGAAGTGTAAGTACCGGTTACACAACTTACATTGGAGGAGGTGATGTAACCGGCAATGGTGTCGGCACAAATTTGTTCCAGGAATTTTGCAGCGACGGGGGAGAATTGCACACATTACCTGCTATGCCCGAACCGATCAGATTAAATGAAATGATTAAGTTCGATGGGAAAATAATCAGCATTGGGGGATTTAAAAACAATCAAAGTGAACCAACGAACGAAAGTTACGAATTTAACCTCTCTGATTTTACCTGGACTATAAACACAAACTTTCCCGAGAAAATATTTTACCACAGGCTTGCTACTTATAAACATAAGGTCCTTTATTCCATTGGAGGTTCAAACGAAACAAATACATTACTTAACAAAGTTTACTTTCTTCAAAAAGGTCAGACTAACTGGCAGGAAGCAACCCCAATGCCGGGGGATGGACACGCAGACGGAAGCATTGCAATTGTAAAAAACAAAATTTTTCTTGGTAGAAGTTTTACAAACGCTACCAAATTTCCAGTGCAAGAGGATAGTGTCTATGTTGGCACAATCGATACCTTAGATCCTTCTAATATAATCTGGAAAGCAGTATCAAATTTTCCCGGTGGTTTCAGGGCAAGAATGCGTGCTTTTCCCTGGGGATCAAATAAAGTCTTGGTGATAGGCGGAGTGGATGACGGTAATTTTCAGACAGCAACAATTTTTAATGAAGTTTGGGAATATAATCTTGATACAGATGAGTGGAACCAGCTGTCGAACATTCCTTTTCCAATTTGTGCTTATATGGGAGGGAGCCAGAGATTAGGAAGTAATTTAAGGTGTGCTGTTATTACCGGGGGAATTACAACCGGACCCACATTATCGGGGCAAACTATAATGATGATTGATACTGTACAATCTGTTACATCAGTAGAAAGGCAGATTGACCAATCAATCCCGAAGGATTTTGTGCTCGAACAAAACTATCCAAACCCGTTTAATCCTTCTACGACAATACAATTCTCAATATCAAAACAGACTTATGTTAGACTGGAAGTGTTTAATGCACTTGGTGAAAAAGTTTCAACGCTTGTATCGCAGGAATTGAATGCAGGAATTTATAAGTATCAATGGAATGCATCCGGATTTACAAGTGGAATTTATTTCTATACTATATCCGCAGATAATTTTAGAGAAACGAAAAAATTAATTCTTTTAAAATAAAAGTTGACATAAAATCCCCGCTGATAATTTTAGGCGGGGGTTTATTTTAACAAAACCATTTTTTTAGTTTGGGAATAACCACCAACTTTTAATTGATAGAAATAAATTCCCCCGGGCAGGTTACTTCCGTCAAATTCAATTTCATAATTTCCCGCGGGTTTTTCTTCATTTACTAACACGGCTACTTTGTTGCCGAGAATATCATAAACAATCAACGTAACAAATTGTCTACTGGTAATTGCATACTGTAAACTGGTTGTCGGGTTAAATGGGTTGGGATAATTTTGATTTAAAAGAAAATATTAATTCTTGAAGGCAAGTAATCAACACTAAGGGGTGGCGGAACAAACTTTAACACTACACCGCTGTCTCCAACAGCAAATCCGGTTTGGTTATTTACAAAGTCAAGAGCATAAACCACGCTTCTTTCCGGGGTTGGTTCTACAGACCACGTGGCTCCGCCATCTTTGGAATGTATGAACTGAAATCCGGACGCTGACCAGACATCAAAGTGAGTTCTGAACCCGATTGAAAAAGATAGCCCGAAAAAAGGCAGTTCTTCATAAGACCAATTTACACCGGCATCAGATGTTGTAATTAACCCGGTTCCAAAAAATCCTTCCGGATCTCCGGAAAGACAAACGGCATTTAATGAATCAATTACAGACATACAATAGACCTGGTCAGGGCTTACTCCTGTAGCTGCCCAGTTATTTCCACCATCAGTCGTTTTCCAAATTACTCCGGCCAAATCTATAAACCCGCCGCAGGCATACCCAAAATCTCTTGAATAAAAATTGAAATTATATACAGGTAATCCCGATACAAACGAAGAATCAATATTAGTAACTTCCCAGGTCTGGCCACCATCAGTTGTTTTGCTGATATTTTTCCCCCCTATAAGACCATTTAAAGAATCGAAAAAGAAAATAGTATTCATAATAACCGATTGCTGTGGAAAATCTTCAGCTATCCAATCATCTCCACCATTAGTAGTATGAAGGACAGTCGTTCCAAAAGGTACAAGCTGCCTGATTGTTAATGCCCAACCCAGATTTTTATTCAGAAAAAAAAGATCAACTATAAATGTTTGAACATTCGTGTTTTGAACTACCCAGTTAATTCCGCCGTCTGTGGTTTTAATAATTGTTCCACCTTCACCGGCGGCCCATCCTGTATCCTGGTTAATGAATTGAACACTTCTTAATAATTTATCTACCGGATTTGCAACTATTTTCCACGGAGGTCTTTGATTTTGTGAAAATCCCAGGCAGAGCGAAAAGATTGAAATTAAAAAAGTTTTAAAGATCATCACTAATTTAGAATTCTGTAAACATCAAAATAAAACTTAATGAGAATAGTGAAAATATGATATGCAATAAATATGATTAGAAATACATAAGCCGGAATTGCATTAAAATACAACGCCGGCTTATTAGAGAACTTTGAGTTTACTATTTCATCGAAGCCAGTTGATCGGGAGCTATAGGCCCGGGGACAATATTTCTGACGGGTTTGAGAGTTTTCAGATAGTAAAATATCGCTTTTACATCTTCATTTTTTACGTTTGAATAAACAGGCCAGGGCATTGGCGGCAGCAGATTTCTGGTACCTTCAATTCCTTTATACATACCTTTACGGAAAGCTTTATCAAATTGTTCTTCAGACCATGTTCCAATACCGGTTTCATCCGGGGTAAGATTAGCCGAAAAAGAAACTCCCCACGGACCAACAGCAACGGTTCCATCCATAGATAATAGTGCCCAGTTGTTAATCAAGCCGGGGTCAATTTTTTTAATTTTATCTTCTTGAGGATGACCCGATAAGTATCTTTCCTTGTCAGGTTCAGGACCATTAGGACCAAAAACTTTGGGAGAATGGCAGTCTGCACAGGCCATTATGGTAACAAAATATTCTCCTCTTTTAATCAACTCTTCCTTGGTTAAAGTTTTTGTTTTCTTGGTGTCGGCACCGCTTTCGTTGCAGGCAATAAAAAGACTGGATAAAAATATAATAGCCATTAAAGCATAAATAAATCTGAGTGAGGTTAACATAAAGTTTATCTCCTGATAAGTTTAATAATAAATAAATTGTTTCATTTGCTGAACGAATTGTTAGGGGGATATGTTCAGATTCAATAAAATTGTTGGGAGAAAAATATTTTATGATGGTGAGTTGTTACAATAGTTAGTTTGTTCTATTCAATACAAATAAGTATTAGTAAATGACTTACATCACAAAGCTCTTCGCGACCAAACTTAATTCAATATCACCTGATTACAAATAAATCAGTTATTGTTCTTATTGAGTCCCGACTTTTTAAATACACCATAATTATATTTATAACTGAAGATTATATTTCTTTAATATTGGTGGTTGTTGGTTAAGATGAAAAGTTCAACGGTTTTAAATATTTATATGAAAACTTACTGATTTGGACTGGATATTAATTATACTTTGGCTGCTAATAATCAACGGCGGCTTAGGCGGACAATATATTTTAAACTGGATGGGAAACCAGCCGGACTATACAGGCGGGAAAAGAATAGATGTTTCCCCGGGGGTAATGACATGGTGGAGAGAAATTTCGAAGCTTGCCTGGGCTGTTGTTGCAGTTATAACAGAAGTGATCCGCGGAAAAGAAATTAAATATCTTTGGCCGGGGATGCTTTCTTTGGTTACAATTATCATTTGTGCATTCACCGGGGTTATAGAAAACATTGGGTTCTTTTATCTGCCAAGATATTACTCTCCTCATATTTATGCTCCTTATGTGAACGTATATCTTGTTTTTCTTCCTTTCCTTGGCAAAGCAATGTTTAATGCACCGGTACGTAAGGAACATTGGTTCGGAGTCGCATTTGTAATTCTCGGTCTTGCAATTCCATATATTCCCGGCATAATCGGTTCCAGGTCGGGTACATCGCTTGATTCAACTTCAATTATCTGGTTAATAATTATTAATTGTTGTCTTTGTTCCCAACAGGTATTAAATAACAAAACTGTACAAACAGCATTAAAGGGGGTTGGTCCAAATGCACTGGTTGTGTGGAGAGAAATCTGGAAAATGGTTTTTATATCTGCAGCAATATTAATAGTTCCGGCAATCGGGAATGTGATAAATGTAAATATGCCGGACAGTGTTGATATTAAAACTTTTGAAACCAGAGTTCTTGATAAAGTAAGCCCGGCTGACAAAACTTTTCTTTTGGAATTTTATAAACAAGAAAGCAATAATTATATACTTGCCGATCAGGTTCCACAGGAAGTTGAAACAAAAATTAAAAGTATTATTTCATCAGCGGACTACAATCGTTTTTTTGCGTTGTTTCGCGGAAGCATTATTCCAAACAACTGGCTTCCAATTCTTTTTGTAATTGCTGCAGGTTTTACCGGCTACATTTATAGTTTCGGTTTCTTTAAGCTATCAAGATTTTCAGCACATTTTTGGGTCCCGTATACAAACGTGTATATTGCTTTACTTCCGCTAATAATGATATTGTTTGGGAAAGAGGTAACAACATTACAAATTGTCGGAGCGGTTGTCGTAACCGCTGGATTAATGGTCGGTGTTTCTGACTACAGTAGGAACAAAGTAGAGGAAATTAAAAAGAAATATTAATTAAAATACCTGTTAGCTGTACTGTTCAACAAGCCCGGCAATAATGTTTTTATCTTTGAGGTCTTTAAAGTAGCTTATGGCAGATTGAAAATAATGCTGTGATTCTTCTTCTCTTTGTCTTTCCTTTAGAAGATTTCCCAGCTCTATACAGCTTTCTGCTTCATTTAATTTGTTTTCAATATCCCTGTTAAGACGTATACTGTTTTCAAACATTTCTTCAGAAAGTTCGAAATTTTCCATACTTGCCTGAATAATTCCCTTAATCCTATATACATCGGCAATTGAAAGGGTATCATTAATTCTGCAGGCTATTTCCAAAGCTTTATCAGTGTATGCATCAGCAAGTGCAGAATTTTTTAGCTTCGTATAAATAAATGCTTTACCGATATAGGCTACAGCACAATTTGACAGATAGTTATTATCTAATGATAAAGTAATACACTTATTGAATTCATCTAATGCCACATCATATTTACCGGTTCTTGAATAAAGCATACCAATATTATGATAGGTGCGAGCAATGTAACGGGTGTCTTTTTGACTGTCAAACTTTTGAAGAGCATTTTTATAATTCCATATAGAAGTTTCGTATTCTCCCTGGATCGTATTAATAATTCCAAGATTGGTTAAAATCATAGAGTGCAATGAAGATTCATCATCTCCCGCAAGATGAGTTAATGCTTTTTCAAAATGAGTTTCAGCCAGATTAATATTCCCTTTTTCCCCATATAAAGTCCCAAGCATATTTTCACATTTAGCTAATCCGCATTCATTTGAATCAACCGTAAAGATTTTCATCGCCTCATCAACATAATAACTACAATCTTCCCAGTAAGCCTGTGCCCAGTAAATTTTAGAAATCATTAGGAAAGTATCTGCTTTAAGCAGCTCATATTCTTTTTAAATTCTATCCTGTTTAAAAGATCCTGCGCTAATTCTAAGGCAAAATCATTTTCACCCACAGCCTGAACAGACCTTGATAGTCCAAGCAATAGGGCAAAGAAATTTTCCTCAGAAAGTAATCCTTCACTTTTTGTCACGCAGCGATCTATGAACATTCTGTAATCAATACCGCTTGGCAGCTGATAATCGAGCGCAAAACTTTCCTGTTCCAATTCTGGATAGGATACCAATTCCTCATTCACTTCATTAACCAGTGAAGCAAGAAAGCTTTCTGCCTCTTGTGCGGAAAAATAATTTCCTATAAGATTCTTTAGTTCGTTCATTGTGTTACTGTTATTTTCTTCCATTTATTTCCTCTGGTCCAATAGTTATTTATGCTGCTTCAGCACCAATTAGCTCCTGAATTCTTTTAACTTTTTCAGTTGCGCTTATCTGATTGAAATAATCAAGAGATCTTTTAAATATGATTGTTTTGATTTTGAGTTTTCCATTTCTTTATAAAGCATCGCAAGCTCAAAAGATGTCTCTGCAATGTTCATCTCATTTTTTAATGTGGTGTTAATTCTTAAGCTATCCAGTAAATAATTTTCTGCAGCAGAGTAGTTTCTTAATTTCCTTTCAACGATTCCTTTAACTCGATACAGGTCAGCAAGGGATAGTTTATCGTCCAGATAATGACTTAATTCTAAAGCTTTATCAGCAAATTCTGCAGCGTAGTATAACGTTTCCATTGCAACAAGAGCTTCTGACTTTGCCAAATAAAAAAGACAGAGAACAGACATAAATTTGTATTCTTTAGCCAGGGCAATTCCTTCATCCAAAACCGTAACTGCTGCCTCCGGCATTCCGGATTCAATATAAACCCGTCCAATATTCAGATTAACCTCAGCCTCGTTCTTTTTATAATTAAGCTGCTTATAAGTATTCATAGCTGCATTGAGATGTCTGATAGAGTCCGGTGAGTTTCCAAGAATGCTTTCAACTATACCTAAATTGGTTTCAATCTTGGCGACCATTTCAAGATCTTCACTTGGATTGATCAGATTCAAGCCGGTTAACAGATGATTTCTTGCACTGTCAATATCTCCCATTTCACCGTATATCGTTCCTAAAATATTTTCACACTTAGCTAAGCCAATTTTATCCTCAGTATTTTTATAAAGTAATTCAGCCTCTGAAATTAATTTAAAACTTCTGGACCAGGCTGCCCTTCTGCTGTAAATTTCTGCTAGTCCAAGGATGGATTCTGCTTTTATTGAAATATCAGAAGAGGTGTTATTTGCTTTTCTGAATATTTCACCGGCAATGGTTAGCTTTCCATTAGTAAGACAAAGATTGCCGAGATTCAATAAAAACTCACAGAATTTATTATCAGGCAGATTTTTTTCCGAATAGGTGATTGTTCTATCAATTTTTATTCGTTCACAATAATTATGAACGTTTATTTTAAGTTGATCTTTGTAGAAATCACTAATCTTTTCGGAAACCTCGTCGGGATTTTTATTTGTTAAAGTTTCCCGAAGATAGACAGTGTTAAACCAATTTTCTCCAAAGTATTTTTTCAGAAGCCTTTCCAGGTCAACGTCAAATGCTTTATTTAAGTTTTGCATTTTTATTCCCTCTGAAAAAATTAATTAACAAATCCGTACCTTGAAAAATGATTTAACTCTGCATTCTTAACTTTCAGCATTCCTGTGCTGGAATCCATTGTAACATATTCATATTCACAGGGATACATATTCCCGTTGCCGTCAATGTATACAAAAGTTAAAGTGTTTGGGTCAATGCCTGTTAAATCAACACCATAAATTGTCAGCGTGTATTCAACGGGACTATTGAATTGCATTGCGGGGCCGAATGATATAGCTGCCGTTTCAGTATTAAATGTTTGTGTAATGTCTTTCCAACCCGAAAATGCGTTTGATGGAAAGTGAAGTGTTGAAGTGATATTAACTGTTTCCCAGGGTCCGCCTTCATAGGAGAATTGTTCACTAAACCAACCGCCTGACTCTCCATTAATCCACTTATCTTCAGTGTGAAGATCCTCTACACCTGATCCTGCTGGGCTAGGCAAAGAGATTATCCTAAGATTATGAAGCGGTTCCACTGGCACAGTGATGACGTCTATCCCTCCCTGTTCACAACCAAATAACAGGACAAGTGAAAAAAGTAGAGTTTTTAGTAGCTTATTCATTTTATATTTCCCATTAATGATTAAATTGCTTTTTATATTTACCTGACCCAACCATACCTTGAAAAGTGGTACAGCTTTGCATTTTGAACACTCAACACACTTTGAGATATGTTTACTGTTGAACTTTCGTTTTCAATTGCTTCAGTTGTTCCATTATCGTTAAAGAAAACGAAGTCAGCATTTCCTGAAGTTGTAAATCCCAGGTTGTGCAAATCCAAACCGGTGAATGTAAGGTCTAATCTTACATCCCTGTTAAATATGGTTTCCGGAAAGAATCTGACGGAGGCGTCTTCAGCATCTACAATCATAGTTATGTTTTTAATTCCGGAATACGCGTCTGGCAAAATATGAAGCTGTGCAGTGATGCTGATATTTCTTCCTGTTGTGTTTACATAACTTTGGGTTAGGGTAAGTTCATCACCGGTAATACCATCTATATTATTTGAAGCTAGAAATTGTTCTGAGGTAAGATATAAAATGTCACCAGAATTATTTGATGAAACTATATTATCATCAGAACTTTGGGTACAGCTTAGGAGGGTGATTCCGCAAAGTAGAAAAAGTAGAAATGATTTTTTCATGTCCTAAACCCTTTAGATAGTTAGTGCTAAGACTTAGTTAAGTGAAATAGTTTTAAGCTTTAGCTCCACTCCTATCAAAGAGTTTGAAAAATAAGTTAAAATCTTACTTTTCTGGATTTTATAGGTTCTAAGAAAATGCCAAACTCAAAATCCTGCAAAAGTAAGTTATTTTATTGTAGTTTTATGATATTCTGTTATAGGATATATGTTCTAAATCAGGAAGTTGTTGCGAAATGGCACACAAAGAATTCTTGTTCGTTTTTTCATCATCAGTATTGATCATTGTGCGGACTGATTATTGATATACGGATAAAAATTTATATTTTGTGAAAAAAGCAGAATATTGAAAGAAAAAGACAGTTAGTGAAGAAAAAGAATAATTCTGTATTTTATTATTGAAATAAATTTTATATAAGCATAAAATTTTGAATATGAGCGAGATTAATAAATCCTTTTCAGCTGCTGAATTAAATGAAAACGCTTCTGTTTTTTCAGAAATGATCGAATTATTTCCCTCAGCTTTATTTCTGCTGGATAAAGACGCAAAGATATTAGAACTAAACAATATTGGGGCATCATTAACCGGATGGAATAAAGAGGAGCTTATTAATACTTACTTTTCTGAACTTATTGAAGCCGGGGAAAAAGAAACAATTCAAAGAATGGTGCAAAAATCATTTGGAATAAAAGATCCCCAAGTTGAAGATCTTAAAATCAGAAAAAGAGATAAGAATTATATTTACACTCTGGCAGTAGTGAAGTCAGTTTCTCTTGAAGAAAATAAAAAAACTGTTTGTTCTGTAACACTTGTTGATGTAACACTTCAAAAAATGAAGGATGAGGTTTTAAGAGGCAATGAAGCCAGATTTGAAAACATGGCAAATACTGCCCCGGTAATGATCTGGATATCGGATGTTGAAGGGTTATTCAGTTTTGTGAACAAAGTATGGCTGAATTTTTCAGGGAAAGAATTAGGTGAACAGTTAGGAATGAACTGGATTAAGAATGTTCATCCAGAAGACCTGGAAAAGTTTTTAGAGAAATACAAGAAAGCAATTAATAACAGACACCCGTTTTCAATTGAGTTCAGATTTCTTGGCAAGCATAATGAATACGAATGGATGATGATTAATGGGGTGCCAAGATTCAGTCGTGAGCATATTTTTATAGGATTTATAGGTTCCTGCACAAGCATTAAATCCCAGAAAGATTACGAAGAAAAAATTAAAAAGATAAATATGGAGCTAATGGAAATTAATGCTACAAAAGATAAATTCTTTTCAATAATTTCTCACGATTTAAGAAGTCCGCTTTCGGGGCTGATGGGAATACTTGACATTCTTTCTTCATCTTACGACACACTTGAAGAAGACGAAAAACTTGAAATAATTACTGAGGCTGCAAGCACTTCCAAAAGCACCTATTCGCTTGTCGAAAATCTCCTTGAATGGTCAAGAATACAAACAGGAAAAATGTCATTCGAACCCGAAGAAATTCGCTTGCTGCCGTTAATGCATAATGTCGAAAAACTCTATCATCAAAATCTGAAAAACAAACAAATTAACTTTGTTATTAATGTGCATCCGGCACTTACTGTATATGCAGATATGAAAATGACCGAGACTGTTTTCAGAAATCTCCTTTCCAATGCTATTAAGTTTACTAAACCGGGCGGTACAATAGCTGCTATGACCGAAACCAAAGAGAATGTGGTAGTAATTAAAATTATAGATAATGGTGTTGGCATTGATGAAAATAATCTTGAAAAATTATTTAAGATGGATGTTAGTCATTCGACTAAAGGAACTGAAAAAGAAAGCGGGACCGGGCTTGGACTTTTTATCTGTAAAGATCTTATTGAAAAGCAGAATGGAAAAATTTGGGTGGAAAGTAAAAAAGATAAAGGATCAACTTTTTTTGTTTCGCTTCCATCAAATAAATGATTAAAGAATTAGTGCTATAAAATCTTTCCGAAATCTCTGTCGCTGAAAAATGAAAATAATGTCGGCTGAATTTAATCCTTCACATCTCATATCAAATAAACTTTAAATTTCATAACAAACCTGGAATTTATAAAAAAAGTATTGCTGGCAGGATAATTGTCTCTCTATAAATGCGCCTCCTATTTAATTCATAATAGTTGTTCACATACTCTCTCTCATAAATGACAAGTCCGTAACCGGGGGTGGTTGATTCTTAAGCCATTCTCCGGTTATGGAAAAAATATCCAGACTAAACAAAAATTCCCCCGGTTATTGCTCTTTCAATTTAAAAAGAATACGTTAAAATATATAAATTATACTGAGTTTAAGATGTCAAAGTCTTCATTCTGTTTTTTGTTGTTGTTGATTTTCCGACCCACTGGATTGTTTCTCTGTCAAAGAAACAATTATTTTTTAGATGATAAAATTGACAGCAGTAAAAGCCGGCCATTTTCTTCTCCTGTTTTTTATACGAATTCAAATTTCCTTGTTGGTGCAGAAATAACTGATCCTCAACACCCATCAGGATTTTTCACACGCGCAACACAGCTCTGGAAAACCGATATCCGTCTGGGATTATCTTTTTCACTATACGAAGACATCAAAACATTTTTTGCAATCAGAGATCAGGATTCACCCGAAACTAATGATATTAAATTATATGAAGCTGGTGTGAATATTAATCATGGATGGGGTGTTTTGATGTTCGGACAAAAAAGAATTCAATCCGGCAATAAAAGTTTTTATCTCAACAATGCTTTTGATCGTTCTTTTTGGGACAGGGGATTAATTTATGATTTCTTGTTCCGGGGAGTTGATGCAGAAATAAATATTACAAATAAAAGTTCCTTTGAAATTTTTCTTGGGTCGGATTTAACCGCAAGCTTTGTTGGAGGCGCCGGTTACAGTATCGAACTTCTGCAGGGATGGAAAACAAAAATATCAGGACTTTATGTTGCGCGGGATCCACAGTACAATGGATTTGGCTGGCAGACCGGAATTGAATCAAAAGAATCATTTAAAATTTTTTTGGATACCAGGTTATATCGTATAATATTTTTGATCAGGAGCCAAAACCTTTCAGGGAATTGACTCTTTTTGCCGAAGGACGTTTAAAAACATTTGACCGGCTAGAATTTGGTGCAGCGGGACTTTTCAGAAGATTAATGGATCTTGGACCAAACCGCGATGAGTTTAGAGGCGGCGTTGATGCTAGTTATAAAATAACAGCTTTAGTCAGCCCGGGTATACAGGCTGAGGTTTTTGAATTAGCAAATTATACGGAAACACATCTTGGTGTTTTTGTTTACTTAAATTATTTTGAAGGAATTAGGATTGTTCCGAGAGTCAGGTATATCTTTACTGAGATTGGACCCGATATACTGTTCTTTGGACTGGAAGGCAAAATAGTTTTTGGAAAGTGGGAATAAATTATGAAAAGACTATTCTGGTTATTTCTTTTCATTACCGGCTGTGGACTTGTTGATAGTGATGTTGCTCCGCACTCGCCACTTATTGTATTAACATTCGATGATGGTCATGAAAGCATTTATAATCTTGCATTTCCTGAAATGCAGAAGTACGGTTATCCCGGAGTTAGCTTTGACCCTTCCGGCTGGATTAATTTTAATGGGAAAATGACTCTTGAGCAGGCTCGTCAATTGGAACAGGCAGGATGGGAGACAGGGGGACATTCTGTAACTCACGCAAATCTTACTACAATACCTCTTGACAGCGCTTTTACAGAAATCAGAATGAATTATGAACAGTTGGTTAGCTATGGTCTACAACATCGGTGCTTTGCGTACCCTGCCGGTCACTCAAATAAAGAAATTGATAAATACATTTTAAAATATTTTGAAATTATAAGAACAGCTCAAGATGTTCGTTACAGGGATCCATTGGATATTGGAAAGCTTGGCTATGTACAGGCACAGGAGAATGATGATGGAAATTCTTTATTAATGAGAGTTGCGCACGGAATAACCGAAGGAGAAAGTATAATTATTTTCGGATTCCATTTATTTACAGAGGGTAAACCTACATTTATTACTATGCTTCGGATGTCTGCATTCAGAGAATTGCTTGCCGGAATTCATAAAAGAAATCTTGAAGTAGTAACACTTTCCGAAGCAGTAGACAGACTTAAAAAACCACATTAAAGCAAAGCCCATTTAATATTCCGCAAGAAATTTTCTGAACAAAGATTTCAATTATTTTGAAATAATTGGGACATACATATTCCAATTTTTTATATTGTAAAGACACCCTCAATTTAATTATGTTTCTAAGTATTCAATTAAAAATTTATAATGAAAAAGAAAACAAAAACAATCTTAATTCTTGCTGCTGTTGCGGTTGTAATAATCCTGCTTGCAATTCCTAAACTGAAATCTACTGAAGGCAATTCAAATTCAACAGGACGGGGATCAGCCGGGCCTCTTCAGGTAAGGGCACACATTACAAAATATGAAGTGCTTGATAGTAAAGTTTTAACAACAGGAACCATTCTTGCCAATGAGGAAGTTGATTTGAAGAGTGAAGTTGATGGGAAGATAACAAAGATTTTTTTTCGCGAAGGTAGTTATGTGAAAGCAGGAGACTTGCTTGTAAAAATTAATGATGCTGATTTACAGGCCCAGTTGCAGAGTGCAAAATCAAGACTTGAACTTCAGAAAGATACCGAATACAGACAGAAACAATTACTTGAAAAAGAAGCTATCAGCCAGGAAGATTATGATATGACGGCAAACCAGCTTCAGGTAAACCAGGCAGAAGTCGAGCTGATTAAAGCACGGATTGACAAAACAGAAATCCGGGCTCCGTTTAGCGGAATTGTCGGTTTAAAAAATGTGAGTGAAGGTAGCTTTGTTAATAACTCAATGATTATTGCAAGCTTGCAGAATATTAATCCAATTAAAATAGATTTTTCAATTCCTGAAAGATATTCATCAATGGTTGAAGTGGGTGATGAAATCAACTTTACAATTACAGGAAATAATAAAAAATACATCGGTAAAGTTTATGCAATAGAACCAAAAATAGATCCCGTAACAAGAACATTACAAATACGCGCACTTTGTTCAAACACAGGCAGAGAAATTCTTCCAGGTTCATTTGCGAATATTGAATTGGTTTTAAAGAAAATTGAAAACGCAATCCTGGTTCCCTCTGAAGCATTGATCCCCGATATTAAAGGGCAAAAAGTTTTTCTTTACAAAAATGGAAGCGCCGTTCCTCAGCAGGTTGAAACTGGGATAAGAACTGACGTTAATGTTCAGCTAACTTCCGGAGTAAGCGAAGGAGATACAATTATTACTTCAGGAATGCTGCAGCTAAGACCAGGAATGCCTGTATCGATATCGGAGCTTGAATAATGAGCCTTTCATCATTAAGCATAAGAAGACCCGTGCTTGCAATTGTAATGTCGATTGCAATTGTAGTTTTGGGTTTATTGGGATACACTTACCTCGGCGTACGTGAATATCCTTCTGTTGATCCACCGATAATCACAGTAAGTACAAGCTACATAGGTGCGAATGCAGATGTAATCGAGTCGCAAATTACCGAACCGCTTGAAGAATCAATTAATGGAATTGCCGGGATACGTTCTCTGACTTCAGTAAGCCGAGACGGCAGAAGCACTATAACTGTGGAATTCGATATCGATGTTGATCTTGAAACAGCAGCAAATGATGTTCGCGATAAAGTTTCGCGGGCTGTCAGAAATTTACCTCCCGACGTTGAACCACCGATTGTTTCCAAAGCCGATGCCGATGCTTCACCGATTGTGTTTCTGAATATTCAAAGCGACACAAGAAACCTGCTTCAGCTCACAGAGCTTGCGAATAATGTTTTTAAAGAGAGATTTCAAACCATACCCGGTGTCAGCGCGGTAAATGTTTGGGGCGAAAAAAAATATTCAATGAGATTGTGGCTCGATCCTTCCAAACTGGCTGCGTATCATTTAACTCCGCTTGATGTGAAGAATGCTGTAACACGGGAAAACGTTGAACTTCCGTCAGGATTAATCGAGGGAAATAAAACCGAGCTTTCAATCAGAACGATAGGCAGACTGCATGATGCTGCAGAATTTAATGACCTTATCATTAAAGAAAACAAAGGAAATATTGTAAGATTAAAAGATGTTGGATATGCAGAGCTTGGTGCTGAGAATGAAAGAACAGTTTTAAAAGAGACGGCACTCCAATGGTTGGAGTTGTATTAATTGCTCAGCCCGGCGCAAACAACATTGCAATAACGGACGAGTTTTATAAACGCCTTGCACAAATAAAAAAAGAACTTCCACCAGACATTAAAACTGGGATCGGATTTGATGTAACAGACTATATCCGTGATTCTATTTCCGAAGTTGAGCAAACAATATTTGTTGCATTTGGACTGGTCGTATTAATTATCTTTCTCTTTTTAAGGAACTGGCGAACAACCGTAATCCCGGTTATTGCCATCCCGATTTCTTTGATTGGTGCTTTTTTTATAATGTACATTGCAGACTTTTCAATCAATGTTTTAACATTACTCGGAATTGTGCTGGCGATTGGAATCGTGGTTGATGATGCTATAGTTGTACTTGAAAACATTTATGCTAAAATAGAAGAAGGACTTCATCCTGATGAAGCTGCGAGAAAGGGCTCTGCTGAAATTTTCTTTGCAATCATTTCAACTACAGTTGCGTTGGCTTCAGTATTCCTTCCAATAATTTTTCTACAGGGATTAACCGGCAGATTATTTCGCGAGTTCGGAATAGTAATAGCCGGTTCTGTAATTATTTCTGCATTTATTGCTTTAACTCTTACACCAATGCTCGGCTCAAGAATTTTAAAGGAAGGGATAAGCATAATTGGTTTTATAATAAAACCGAACCCTTCTTCATCAAACTAAATAAAACATACAGAAATTCTTTGGATGCATTTCTTGCTAAAAGATGGACTGCATTTTTAATCATGGGTTTATCTCTTGGGTTGATATATCTCTTCTTTACATTAATTCCTTCAGAACTTGCACCACTTGAAGACCGAAGCGGAATCAGGCTATATGTTACAGGTCCGGAAGGATCATCCTTTGATTATATGGATCACTTTATGGACAAGCTGATTCAAACTTTAAAAAATGATATCCCGGAAAGAGACGCCATTATTTCGGTGACTTCACCTGGTTTTGGTGCTTCAAGCTCTGTTAATTCAGGATTTGCATTTATAATTCTAACAAAGCCGGATGAACGTCAACGTTCACAACAGCAAATAGCAGAGGATATAACACCCGTTCTATCACAGATGACAGAAGCACGTGTATTTGCAACGCAGCAGCAATCTATTGGACAAAGAAGAGGCGGGTTGCCGGTTGAATATGTAATTCAGGCTCCTAACTTTGAAAAGCTTAGAGAATATCTTCCGAAGTTTATGGAAGTTGCACAAAAAGATCCGATGTTCACAATCGTTGATGCAAATCTGAAATTCAACAAGCCGGAAATAAAACTTGCAATTGACAGGCAACGTGCAAGAGACCTTGGTGTTTCCACAATTGATATAGCGCAAACGATTCAAGCTGCATTCAGCGGGCAGAGATTTGGATATTTTATAAAAGACGGAAAACAGTATCAGGTTATCGGGCAGCTAATTCGTAATAAAAGAAATGCGCCGATTGATTTGAAGTCGTTGTATGTTGCTAATAATAAAGGTGAATTGATTCAGCTTGATAATGTCGTTTCATTGACTGAACAAAGCGCACCGCCGCAGCTTTACAGGTTTAACCGGTATGTTTCAGCAACGGTATCTGCAGGATTAGCTCCCGGCAAAACAATAGGTGACGGCATTAAAGAAATGGATAAAATTGCCTCACAGGTTTTGGATGAAACATTTTCAACTTCTTTAAGCGGCGCATCAAAAGATTATGCTGAAAGTTCGTCAAGTCTATTGTTTGCTTTTCTTCTTGCGATTGGATTCATTTATCTTGTTCTTGCCGCACAGTTTGAAAGCTTCAGAGACCCATTTATAATTTTATTCACAGTGCCGCTCGCAATTTTCGGCGCACTTATTTCACTTTGGTATTTTAACCAAACATTAAACATCTTTAGTGAAATCGGAATTATTATGCTGATTGGTATAGTTACAAAAAATGGAATTTTAATTGTTGAATTTGCAAATCAGCGTAAAGCCGCAGGACTTTCAAAAATAGAGGCAATTAAAGATGCTGCCGCAGCAAGACTTCGTCCTATTCTAATGACAAGTTTATCTACCGTACTTGGAATTTTACCAATCGCACTTGCCCTCGGTGCCGGTTCCGAAAGCAGAGTGTCTATGGGAATTGCAGTAATCGGCGGATTAATCTTTTCAACATTTTTAACGCTGCTCATAGTTCCTGCAGTTTATTCATACCTGTCAAGGAAAACCGCAACTGTTTCTAATGTAACAGAGCAGTCAGAAGTTAAAGAAGAAACAGTTTTTGCAAGCAAATAAAAATTGTATAAACATAAAGATGAAATCAAAACACTTTATCAGCTTTTTAATTTTATTATCTCTTTGTGGTGCTGAATCTTTTAGTCAGGAAACACTTACGCTTGAGAAAGCAATCGAAATTACCTTATCCAATAATTTTTCTATCAGAATTGCGCGAAACGAATCTGAAATCGCTGAAAACAATTCAACTATCGGTAATGCTGGATTTTTACCAACAATCGATGCAACTGGATCTTACATAAAAAGCTCTAATGACACAAAGCAGGAGTACTTTGACGGCAGAACAATTGACAGAACCGGTGCAAAATCTACCAACATAACAGCGGGAATGAATCTTAACTGGACAATATTTGATGGACTTCAGATGTTTGGGAACCTGGACGCACTGAAGGAACTGAAAAGAATTGGGAAAATAAATTATAAATCTGAAGTTGAAAACAGTATTGCAGACGTTACGGAAACGTTTTATAACCTTATAAGAGAAATGCAAGTGCTGGATGTTCTTAAGGAAACAATCACAATCTCTGAAGAAAGAGTGAGAATATCAGAATCAAAAAAAGATGTCGGCACAGGAAGTAAGTTTGATTTGAGACAAGCACAGGTTGATTTGAACGAAGACCGTTCAAATCTGCTAAAAGAAGAATTGACTTATGAACAGTTAAAAGTATCTCTCAATCAATTAATGGGAAGAAGCGTTGATTCCGATTTCAATCTAAGCGATACGATTTTGGTAAATAGAAATCTTAATCTTGATGAACTGAAAAGCTTGACCCTTGACAGAAACACGACCCTTGATATAGCACAGAAGAATTTAAATCTTTCTGAAATAAACCTGGGACTTGCAAGATCCGAATGGTTCCCTACAATTTCAATGATCGGCGGGTATAATTATACCAACTCTGAATCTGAAGCCGGGTTTGTAAAGTCCAATAAAAATTATAGTCTGAGTTACGGTATTTCAGCTTCACTGAATTTGTTTAATGGTCTTAATACAAGCAGGAAAATTGAAAATGCGAAAATTGATGTTGAAAGCAGTCGGTTAAAATTCAGTCAGGCAAAAATTTTTATTGAAGCAAATCTTCTAAATACTTATAAAAAATATTTAAATAGTCTTCAGCTCATCCAGCTTGAAGAAGAAAATCTGACAATCGCAGAAGAAAGTGTTGATATTGCTTTAGAAAGACTGAAGCTTGGAAACATAACACCGCTTGAATTCCGGGAAACCCAAAGAAAACTAATCGATGCAAAAAGCAGGTTGGTCTCTGCACAGTTCGATGCAAAAACAGCAGAGACGGAACTGCTGAGGATAAGCGGACAACTAATTAAAACGGAATAAATGATTTGATGCGAAATCATATAATAATTCTCCTGTTTTTTTTCCTGATGAACAATTTAATTTTTTCTCAAACAACCAGACCAGTCCGGGATAATGTTGGTTACTGCTGGAACGCAAAACAATTTGATAAGTTTATCAGTTGGCTTGATCAAAACTGCACAGATGATAATCCTGCCTACCGGACAGGCAGGTTTAATTCAGAAAACTTGGTTGCCGGAATTTCTCCGCATGATGATTATTTATATGCGGGGAAAATTTATTACCCTCTTTACAAACTTATTCATGCAAAAGAGGTTGTGATCTTCGGTGTAACACACGGAACCGTTAGAAAAGCCATGAACGATCCAGGGAACGTTTTAATTTTTGATGAGTTTGATAAATGGCAGGGACCTTACAGTGATATAGAAGTTTCACCTTTAAGAGAAGTAATAAAACATAAACTTGATCAGCAGTATTATATAGTTAGCAATAAAGCTCAAAGCCTTGAGCATTCAATCGAAGGATTAATTCCGTTTCTGCAGCATTATAATCGCGATGTTAAAATCACTCCAATTATGGTAACCGGAATGCCATTTGAAAGAATGGATTCTTTGAGTGAAAAATTGGCTGAAATAATTTCCGGTTATATAAAAGAAAATAATTTAAAGTTAGGCAAAGACATTTTCTTTCTTATTTCAAATGATGCCAATCATTACGGAGAAGATTTTGATAATCAGCCTTACGGACTTGATGAAAACGCTCATACAAAAGCAACTGATAATGATAAAAGAATTGCTAATGAATCATTTAATGGATTACTAACAAATGAAAAAATTAAAAATTTTTCTGATGAACTATGGCCTGAAGCCGGCGTTACAAAAAATTGTCCTCTCTGGTGCGGAAGATATCCAATTGTTTTCGGATTGCTTACGGTAAATAAGATTGTAAATGAGAATGGAAAATCAGTAAATGGAAAAGTTTTCAAATATTCTGACACAATGACCGGAGGAGTTCTTCCATTCAAAGATTCAGAAATGGGAATAACCGCGCCGTATTCTTATCATCACTGGGTTGGATTTTTATCAGCTGGTTTTTATCTGAACAAGTAATAATATCACTTCCTTTAATCATTTCCCGACAAGTTCTTTTTTAATCTGTTGATTTCTTACTTATTAAATGTATTTTCTTTAAGGGAAAATTAATGAAAAACAGAGCAGAGAAGTCAAACATGAAAAATTTTAGTTTAATTCTATCATTAATAATATCAGCAGTTATATTTTTTTCTTGTTCAACGGTTGAAAAAACCGGAATAACCGAACTGGGAAAATATTCATACAGAAGTTATGATATAGTTGGAAACCTGGTTGGGGAGGGGAGTTTATATATTTTTAAAACTGATTCGGGAACAGTTGAGGGAAACTGGTCAATTCGAAATGTCCACAATTGTTCTACTTGCGGATCACAGTTTGGCAACGGCTATTTGAATGGCCGGATTGAAAATGTTTCAATATATATTAATCTCAATCCCGATTATCCTGAAAGTTACACAGAGTTAACCGGGGAACTTAAAAATGGAAATATATCAGGCGAATGGCTGTGGACTAATTTAATTGTAGCTTCAAACAGAGGCACGTTTAAAGCAGAAAAATTGTAACCAAGATTAATTCTGTGCCTCAAAAATTATTAACCAACAAACTTAGTTAAGGCTTATATTCCGGTATTGGCTGTCCGACAACCCATGGAGCGCCGGCATCCATTAAAGCTTTTTCAACAACCGGTATTTTTACATTAATGATTTCATCAAGCTCTTTTTTTAGTTGAACGAATTCCGAGCCGGCAATTTCTAAGTTTCTCTTTAAGTTTTCAGTTGGTCCATAAGTGGAACCGGAAGTTCCCCAGGTTGAAATATCAAGCCGGGATAAAACAGTCGGGTTATTTTTTTCTCCGACTTCAATTTTAGAACGGCTGCCATTCATCTTTTCATCAATTTCAAAAAGCTCCTGTTTAAGATCGTAAAGCTGCTTATCTAAATTTCCCGGTGCGGCCGGAGTTCTCTTCAGCGCTTCTTCCATCAAACTTACTTTGGTTAATGTTGAATTTAAAAATTTACTTGCCGCACTAACTGATCTTTTAAGTTCATCTGTTTCTCGCCAGAATGCTGCGGTAATTTCAGGAGTTGAACCATCAAGAGCCCCCTTATACATCCTTTTAACTTTGAATTTCATTGGAGCAGATAAATCAGTTGCAACTCCGTCAATTTCTTTTGAAAGAGTTACATTATATTCACCGGGAGCAACCATAGCACCCATATAATTTTTTGAAGTATCCGATGAATTTAGAATAGCATCAGTTGCCGGCCACCTTAAATCCCAGGCAACCCGGTTAAATCCTTTTTCGTTTTTTCCTTCAACCCGGCGAACTACATTTCCTGCTTCATCTTTAACAGTTAGCCAAATTTTAGGCTCGCCTTCCCTTCTTTCTTTTTCAAGCTCATTCCATCCGGGGAAAGAAACGTTTTCTTTATTCTTAATTTCTTTCTTCTCTTTTTCTTGCCTAGTTGATTTAAGTGATTTGTATTTATCTTTCAGATAATAAGTAAAGACAGCGCCGAATGGAGGATTCGGAGCTGTGAAAGTTTCAGATCCTTGTACAACTCCCAGATCGTTTTGAATGTACCACCAGGCTCTATCTGGTTGAAATAGAATAGATTCTTTTTCCAACTCTTCTTTTGAAATATTACGCAGGCAGGAATAGTCATCTAAAATAAAAATACCTCTTCCGAATGAAGCACACACAAGATCATTCTCACTTCTTTTTATTTGCAAATCCCGGAAAGCAATTGTCGGAGCCCCACCCTTCAGTTTTATCCATTCTTGTCCACCATCAACAGTAAAATAAATTCCATATTCTGTTGCACTAAAAAATAGATTTGGATTAACATAATCCTGGGCAATCCTCCACACCAAAGTTCGTTCGGGGATATTCCCCTTAATTGATTCCCAACTTTTTCCACGGTCTCTACTTTTTAAAAGATATGGATTAAAATCACCGTGCTTGTGATTATCAAGAGCAACATAAACTGTATTTGCATCAAACAGATCGGCTTTAATGTCATTAACAAATGCAGTCATTGGAACACCGGGCAGAGAACCAACTTCAATTCTTCTCCAGCTTATGCCTCCGTCTTCAGTTACATTAATTAATCCGTCATCTGTTCCGGCATAAATTAATCCTTCCACTAACGGAGATTCTGCAAGAGAAGTTATCGTATTGTAATTTGACATTGCTTCAACATCCCAAGGAGAATCCCAGCTCCAGTAATTATCCATAATTGGCAGTGCGAATCTTTCCTCATTTCGTGTTAAGTCACCGGAAATTGGTTTCCAGCTATCTCCGCGATTTTCAGATCGCCAGACACGCTGCGATGCAAAATACAATCGGGTGGGCGAATGAGGACTTACAAGAATAGGCGAGTCCCAGTTAAACCTTTCATAACTTTCTCCTTCACCGGGCTGCGGCTGAATAGTTATTGTTTCACCGTTTGTTCTGTCAATTCTTGATAGAAACCCTTCCTGTCCTTCAGCATAAACTATGTTTGGATTTCCGGGTTCTGTTGCAGGCTGATGCCCATCCCATCCTCGAATAATAAACCAGTCTGAATTTTTTATTCCATAAGTGTACATAGTTTGAGAAGGTCCCCCTTCTGTGCTGTTATCCTGAGTTCCGCCATAGATCATATAGAATGGTTCTGAATCATCAACTGCAATTTTATAAAATTGCGTTACAGGAAGATTGTCTATAAATCTCCAGTTTTCTGCACGATCAAAAGTTTCATAAAGTCCGCCATCCGTACCAACCAATAAATAATCAGGATCGTCATCTCTGAAAGCAATTGCATGATTATCAGAATGTTTTTCGCGTTCTTTCATTCGTGTAAATGTTTTCCCGCCATCTTCTGAAACCTGAATTCGTATATCAGCCAGGTAAATTTTATCGAATTTAAACGGACTTGCATAAAGCTCCTGGTAATAATGCGGTCCTGTTGCACCGGAAACAGCATCAGACATTTTTTTCCATGAAGATCCGCGGTTTTCCGATTTGAAAACTCCCCCGGTTCTTCTTTCAAGTTCTATTGCAGCATAGAGTACATCAGGATTTTGGGGTGAAATAGCCAGACCAATTTTTCCCATGTTTGAAGCTGGTAATCCTTTGGTAAGTTTTTCCCAGGTATCCCCGCCATCAGTTGAACGATAAATTCCAGTGCCGGGACCGCCGCCAAGATAAATTGCAACATTACGAGCGCGCTGCCAGGTAGCAGCATAAAGCACATCAGGATTTCGTTGATCAATAACTAAATCTGTTGCACCAACCCATTCATCATCACCCAAAACTTTTTTCCATGTTTTTCCGTCATCTGTAGTTTTATAAACTCCTCGATCACCGCCTTTATTCCACAAAGGCCCCTGTGCAGCTACCCAAACAATATTAGAATTTTCAGGGTGAACAATTATTTTTGAAATATGCTCCGAGTTTTTTAATCCCATGTTTTTCCAGCTTTCACCTCCGTCAGTGCTGCGATAAATTCCATCACCATATCCGACGTGTCTCCCGCCGACATTTTCACCTGTTCCAACCCAAACATTTAAGATGTTTTGCGGATCAATAGTTACACACCCTATTGAATAAGAATTCTGGTCATCAAATATTGGTTTCCAGGTTGTGCCGGCATTTGTTGTCTTCCACACCCCGCCCGAACCAACAGCAACATACCATTCATTCGGGTCTTCAGGATTAATTGCAATATCTGCAATTCGTCCCGAGCTCATTGCTGGTCCGATGCTGCGAAGTTTCAATCCTGAAAATGTTTTATCTGACAAGAGTGAATCACTATTATTTTTTTGGGCAAAGATTGTTTGTGCAGATGTGATAAATAAAATACACAAGACGGTACATCTAAAAATGTTTTTCATTTTAAATTTCCTGAAGATTTATATTGAGCAATGATTTCCATTAATAGAAATTAAACTTTATAAATTTTTTATACAATAAAAGAAGTCATTTTATATTTAATTAATCAATAATGGTTATAAGCAGGGATAAATTTTGGGGAATTAGTTTTTTGTTTTCTGGTCTAAAACCGAAAAGGATAATTAGCAGTTCAACATAAGTGGACAAGTTCTTAAAATACAAAACTGGTCAAACAAAAAGCCTTCCTAAAACCGGAAGGCTTTTTTATATTATTACAATTATTTAAGGTAAATCATTTTCTTCGTCTCAATGAAACTTCCGCTCTGCAGCTTGTACAAATAAATACCGCTTGATAATCCCGAAGCATCAAAGTTAATTTCATATGATGCAGCAGGCTGATATTCATTAACTAAAGTCGTAACTTCATTCCCCAGAACGTTATAAACCTTAAGAGTTATTTTTTGTAATTCTCCTGAAACAGCAGACGGTACAACATATTTAATTTTGGTTGTAGGATTAAAAGGATTGGGATAATTTTGTTCTAAGGAAAAATTATCCGGACTTTTATTATCGGTTTCTTTTACGTCGGTAGAAATTCCTTCAAAAGAAAGATCATCAACTAAAAAATAGGAACCCAGATTTACCGTTCCGGAGTTATTTCCTATAGCCATAGAAATCTGGCAGGAATCAGGTGTCTCCCCGTTTGTGTAATAAATGGGAGCGGAAAATTTAGTATATGTTGTAGCGCCAAAAAACTGGGAACCACCAACACCAACAACCTGACCATTTTTATAAAGTCCTATTACTACTGATAAATTCTCAGTTGTAACGACATTGAGTTTATAATACCCTGTAAGGTTAGCATATCTTTCAGAAATTGGAAAGCCGTGTCCTCCTAATAATCCTGAAATAAGATATGGTAAAATATTACCAGAAGTTGATGAAACCACTTCACCCTTTGCTGCTGAAGAGCCACTGTGTGCATCAGAACTCTGTGTTACCGTAGTAACGCCAAGATTGTTAGTTGTTGACCAGCCGACAGGGTCACCGCCGGACCACTGTTCCAATCCAGCATTGGGCACCTGCGAATAAATATTAATTGTCAACGAAAGAAATATAACTAAGCCGAAAAAGTAGCAGAAACGCATAAAGCCTCCGCAGAATAGTTATTAATTAAAAACAATTGATCCGAAGCGATAATTAATTGGTAAGAAATATTGGTGAGAACATAGAATTTAAATATTTAATAAACAATAGGATTTTAATTTTTCAATCCTATTAAATAAATGGTTTTTGGAGAAAATATAAACCAGTAAAACATTTAATCCCGAATATTAACCTTGCTGGTAAAATAGGCTATTGAGGAATAAACAACCGCTACAATCAGAGCAATGAAAAAGAAATTAATTAATGTATCGCTTGCTGAGTGCGATCTGCTGTCTATGTCGATAAATGAATAAACACAAAAAGCTATTGCAGCAAGTAAAACCAGCCATCCAATAATAGAAACCGGAAAGAAAAAAATTCCTTTTCTTACAAACCATTTCATAAGATTAATCTTTAGTTGTTAAAGTGATGAATATTTTCTGTTATCAAATAGATTGCAAATATCGAAACAACTGCGGTGCTGATAATTAAAAGGAGAATATTAATCAGCTTCAGTTTTATTGAAATATTAATTCGCTTTTGTTCTTTATCATACTCAAAAAACATTATAGATAACAGGTTGATAACTATTCCTGCAATCAGCAAACCGACGAAGAACAAAGGAGCAATAATTTTTGTAGCAGAAGGTTTGTCTAAGCTCGAGATAAATTCTTCGAAGTTGTCAATTATATGAAGGTTTACATTAAAAAAATATTTTACAAATACCATAAATAAAAATAGCAGGGGACAACAAACACCCACACACCGATTGCTGCAGATTTTTTTGAATTAATAATAACCAGCTTCAGATTTTTATCGGGTATAATGTCATTCAAACCTGGTTTTTCCAGGCTGTTCATCTTATTGTTAAAATCTTTTCCTTCCATTTTCTTTTGTTCAAATTGATTTACAGATTGTTTAATTCAAAATGACTCTCTTAGCTTCTGCAACCCTCTTGAAATTAATGATTTTATTGTTCCTTCTTTCTTGTCCAGTATTTCGGCAATCTCTTTTAAATCCTTCTTTATATTATCCAGCCGCAGCTCTTCGTTAACATTTTCGGTCAAGCTTTTAATATTATAATGATTATGGTTGAATTTAGTTGCATATTACTTTAGAGCGTATTTAGAATAAAAAGAAAAAAGAATAATTAACCAGAAACCGGATTCTGACCATTTATAATATTTACCTTGTGTTCCATCCCTTCAAAATATAATTTTATTCCTGCAAATAATCAGCGAATTCCACTTTGCTTAATATTCATATCTATTAAATAAACAAATAAACAGGATCAAAATGAAAAGGATACTCTTCTTTTTTGCACTTTTGTGCATCGCATTTCAGCCGGGGGATTTATTTGCACAGGTTAACGCAAGAATGCTTCAATACCCGGACGTCTCAGAGACTAAGATTACTTTCTATTATGGAGGGGATTTATGGATTGCCCCAAAAGAAGGAGGCACCGCAAGCAAGCTTACCAATGCTCTGGGTCAGGAAATACTTCCGCGTTTTTCCCCTGATGGATCTAAGATAGCTTTCAGTGGAAACTATAACGGCAATGTTGATATTTATGTTATTCCTTCAGAGGGAGGAATGGCTCAACGAGTAACACACCATGGAATGTTTGATCGTATTACGGACTGGTACCCAGATGGAAGTAAAATTCTTTATACTTCTTCAATGGAAAGCGGCAAGCAAAGGTTCAGTCAGTTTTATAGTGTTTCACCCGAAGGTGGAATGCCGGATAAACTGCCGGTTCCTTACGGAGAGTTTGGAACTATTTCTCCGAACGGGAAAATGATTGCTTACACTCCGCGAACAAGAAGCTTCAGAACATGGAAAAGATATCGCGGCGGTATGGCGGCAGATATCTGGATATTCAATCTTGAAACAAAAGCTTCTGAAAACATAACCGATAATCCGGCAAATGATGAATTCCCTATGTGGTATGGAAATACAATTTATTTTCTTTCTGACAGGAATGCAGAGAAGAGAGCAAACATTTATGCTTATGATGTTACTTCAAAGCAAACAAGGCAGGTAACAGAATTCAAAGATTATGATACACACTTTCCATCCATTGGCCCGAGCGATATAATTTTTGAAAACGGGGGCAGACTTTATCTTCTTGATCTTGCAACTGAAAAATATCATGAAATAAAAATTAATGTAATTACAGATGAATCAACGCTTATTCCCCGATCAGAAAATGTGAGTAAACTTATTCAAAGTTTCTGGTCATCACCCGATGGCAAACGGGGAGTGTTTGAAGCACGCGGTGATTTATTTTCAGTACCTGCGGAAAACGGACCGGTTATTGATCTTACAAATACATCCGGGTTTGCAGAAAGATATCCTTCGTGGTCACCAAACGGAAAATACATTGCTTACTGGAGTGACAGTTCGGGAGAGTATGAGTTAACAATTAAGGATATGGAAAATCCCGGGAAAGAAAAAAGGCTTACTTCTTACGGTGCTGGTTTCAGGTACCAGATTTATTGGTCACCGGATAGTAAAAAAATGGCATTCGTTGATAAGGCAATGAACATACTAATTTATAATATGGATGAAGACAAGACCTTAAAAGTTGATAAGAACAAAAATTTGTATGAAGGCGGGCTGGAAAACTTTTCTATCAGCTGGTCTCCAGACAGCCGCTGGGTTGCTTATCAAAAAGAATTAGATAACAATCATAGTGCAATAAGTTTGTTTGATACAAAGGAAGAAAAGTTTCACCAGGTAACATCAGGTTATTATAATGATATATCTCCTGTTTTTGATCCTGAAGGCAAATATTTATTCTTCATAACAAACCGAACTTTTAAACCGATATACAGTGATTTTGATAACACGTTTGTTTATCCGAATGCAACAAACATTGCAGCGGTCTCACTTGATAAAGACACACTTTCACCCATGGCTCCGAAGAATGACAGCGTTGAAATAAAAAAAGACGAAGGAAAAGAAAAAGTTGATAAAGACAAAAAGAAAAATGAAGATAAAAAAGAAGAAAAATCAAAAGAAAACAAAATCACTTTAAATGGCTTTGAAGAACGAACTGTAATTCTTCCACCAGATGCCGGCAATTATTCGAACCTTCAGGCGGTTAAAGGCAAAGTCATTTACATGAAAAATCCTCCTTCTGGTTCACAGGGTGAGAAGAGGTCGGTTGTTTATTTTGATCTGGATAAACGTGAAGAAAAAACCATCGTTAGTGATGTAAGTAATTACACTTTGTCGGCGGATGGAAATAAGATGATTGTTTCCAAAAGCGGTTCTTTTTTTGTAGTAGACGTTGCCCTGGAACAGAAGCTCGATAAAAAAATGCCGACTGACCAGATGGAAATGACAATCGTTCCCCGCGAGGAATGGAAACAATTATTTATAGATACGTGGAGACTTGAAAGAGATTTCTTTTATGATCCAAACATGCACGGTGTTGACTGGGATTTAATGAAAGAGCGTTATGGCAAGCTTATAGATTATGCAATCACACGCTGGGATGTAAATTATATTATTGGCGAACTTATTGCCGAGCTTAATTCATCACATACATACAAAGGTGGTGGAGACGAAGAAGAAGCACCAAAGAGACCTGTTGGTTATCTTGGTGTTGACTGGGCACTTGATAACGGTGCTTATAAAATTAAAAAAATTATAAGGGGAGCAGAATGGGATACAGAAGTAAGATCACCCCTTGATGCCTCAGGTGTTGATGTTAAAGAAGGAGATTATATTCTTGCAGTTAACGGGATACCAATGGATATTTCAAAAGATCCCTGGGCTGCTTTTGAAGGACTTGCAGGAAAGACAATCGAACTTACGGTAAATAACGAACCGGAAATGGTAGGATCGCATACGGTTATTGTTGAAGCACTAAAGGATGAAACCAGATTAAGGAATCTTGCCTGGATTGAATCAAACAGAAAATATGTCGATGAAAAAACCGGCGGTAAAATTGGTTATCTATATGTTCCCGATACCGGGGTAAACGGGCAGACGGAATTAGAAAGACAATTTAATGCACAGTTTAATAAGCAGGGATTAATTGTTGATGAAAGATTTAACAACGGAGGGCAAATTCCGGACAGGTTTGTTGAGATGCTTAACAGAAAACCCCTTGCTTACTTTGCTGTAAGAGACGGGGTTAACTGGCAGTGGCCTCCTGTTGCTAACTTTGGTCCTAAAGTTATGCTTATAAACGGATGGAGTGGTTCCGGCGGAGATGCTTTCCCGGATTTCTTTCGCAAAGCAGGTGTTGGTCCGTTGATTGGTATAAGAACTTGGGGAGGATTAATCGGAATATCAGGTGCCCCCGGACTAATTGATGGCGGTGGAATTACAGTCCCAACATTCCGTCAATACAATCCAGACGGCACATGGTTTCTTGAAGGCCACGGTGTTGATCCTGATATAGAAGTTGTGGATGATCCAACCCAGCTTGCCAACGGAATTGATCCGCAGCTTGAAAAAGGAATTGAAACTGTTATGGATATGTTTAAGAAGAATCCTTTTGTTGCTCCGAAACAACCCCCTTACCAGGACAGGAGTGCTGCCGGCGGAAATTAACTGACATAAAAACTTTATCAATTATTTAAACCCCGGGAAGTCCTGATTAATTCAGGCGGTTTCGGGGTTTATCTTTAATATTAATATAGAAACTGATTAATTAATAAGGTCCGCTTCCTTCTCTGTCCCTGTCTTCAAAAGAGCACTCGCCCAGTTCAACGTGCCCTTTGTATTGCTCTTCCATATTTTCTTTGTAATGTGTTTCCAGCGAGTGACAAATATTCGGACGCTTAAGCCAGCTGCCAGTTTCTGATATGCAATATTTCTTATCAATCGGGATTTCTTTATCGCGGTAGCAGCCGAATAGCTGAACTTCATCAGGGCTTATATTATGCTCGTGAAGATATTCGATCAAGCCGCAGATTGTATCAGCAAAGTAATGATTAAAAAGATTATCATCGCCCTCAATTACTGCAACTTTTGCAACGTAAGTATAAGGAAGAGTTGAATCGTACTTAGATAATGGTCCAAGAATTCTTCTTACTATCCCCATGTTGTTTCCCCGTTTGTTAAATATTATAATTTTAAAATATAGAGGGATAAATTTTATAAAAGGTAAGATTTAATTTTCAATTCTTCAATTAACATTTGGCAAGTATTGGTGGATTATCGTTATAAATTCTAAAGAGATTTAGAAGTCCGAGCAAAATTAAAGTCTTTTCGGTGTAACATGGAATCTCCAAAGGAATAATATTGGGGTATGTCATTCTCGTCCCCAGATACTTCAGGACAAACTCTACCTGGAATCTATGAGAAAGAAAACCGGGCAGACTAATATTTTTATTTTGCATAACAATAAAAGTTACTTGTCTGATTTCAATGCTATTAACTGCAGAATGTAAATATTAACAAAGCGAAGCCTTTTTGGTATTACAAGTTTTTATCCATATTATCATATAGGTAGTTCATGGTTTTAATCCATAACTATTCCATTCACTAACAAACCCAAAAGAGGTATTATAAAAAAAGCATTTGTGTTCTGTGTCTTTCTTGTTGTCTGGTCTCTCATTCCGTTAGTACAGACTGCTGCACAAGAGGAAGATCCGTATGATAAGGGAACAGTGTGGTCTATGACATTTATAAGAACAGCAGCAAATCATGGTGATGATTATTTAAAAGACCTGGCAAAAACCTGGGTCGCTTCTATGGAGGAAGCAAAGAGCGAGGGGTTGATTGTTTCGTATAAGATTTTACAGGGGGCTGCTGCTAACGAAGACGATTTCAATCTTGTTTTAATGATTGAAAACAAATCTATGGCAGACTTTGATCCTAACAAGGAAAGAGATGCAAAATGGGATGCAGTTAACAAAAAGGTGAAGGATAAGATGGGCGAACAACAATTTGATAAAGCAGTTGCCAACTATGATGACATCCGCAACCTGCAGGGGACAAAGCTGATGAGGGAGCTTCACGTTAAAAAATAATGTTTTGAACGGGACGGATGTAAGAACATTTGTCCCGGTTTCTTTTCTCTGTAATTAACGGTTTATTAGTTCTTATTGTTAAATACAAATGAGTTGAAAAAATATTTTAATTTATAAAAAAAACGATATTTTGAAAAAGAGATTCAGATCAAGAAGATCAAAATTGAGCTAAAAGCAGTCTTATTTTTTTAAATAAGCTCAAGCACATTTACAGAAAAAAAATCTTCTGATTAGTTGCTGATATAAACAACAACTCCGGCTTAAATCAACTCACTTTTGCCTGTGACAGGGGATTTTTGCTATTCTACTTTAACAGAATCATTTTTCTTGTCATTGAATAATTATCTGCACGCATTCTATAAAAATATATCCCGCTTGCCAGGTTAGAAGCATTAAAAACCGCTTCGTAATTTCCCGCAGGCTTATCTTCATTTACCAGCGTTGCTATTTCACTGCCAAGCATATTATAAATCCTTATCTCAACGAAAGAGTTATTAGGAATACCATACTTTATTTTAGTTACCGGGTTGAACGGGTTTGGATAATTCTGTTTCAGGATAAAGTCCTCCGGTAACTTATTATTGTTAGTCTCTTCTTCTACATCTGTTACACCTGTTTCCTCATAAGCCAGCCCAAGGATATGCTTAAAGCCTAAAGATCCAATTATTGTCCCAATACCTGTGGAGGTATCTATACTAACAAAATCATTTAACTCTGATTCCGATCCGATTACTCCAAATAGATCTCCATCTTCATCAAATACAATATCATTTGTACGTTTACCAAGTCCTGTATGTCCCACACCTGTTGTATCACCGGTAGTTAAATTAACTTTGAAAACAAGGTCAACGTTAGAACCAAAAACATTGGCGGATGTTCCCCAGAGCTCATTAGTAACAGGATTGAAAGCGATACCGGAATAAGTTCCCTCAGCATCTATTACCAGCGAATATGTACCATTCTCTTTGTCTAAAGTATAAATATTGCCTGTTCTTGAAATTCCAAAGAGTGTACCGGTCGTATCAAACGCAATACCTGCCATCTGCTGCAAATCCATAGTGAAAAGAATATGAGAATCGCCGCCGCCCGCATTGACCTTGACTAAGTCTGCATTGCCTGTGTTACTTATCAAACCATATATTGCCCCTGTTGCCGGATCAATTGAAATGCTTTTTATTTCATCGAACAGCGACGGACCAAGCAATGTGCCCTCACCTGAAAGAGGATCAATTGTCATTATCCCACCGTTATTTTGTTCACCGGATGAAGCATAAAATGTTTTATCCAGTGCAGGATAATTTTGAAACGAATAACCGGTAAGAGTATATCCGGTAAACCCTGTATCATTTGATGAGACAGGATACTGTTCGCTTATATTTCCGGTTGTTGTGGGTATAAATCTGAAGCCCAATGTTAAACTGTCGAATGTAGACAATGTAATTGGAAATTGCAGTAAGGTTTCCAATTTAAAATCACCTGATTCTAAGGGAATATCATCTATAATTAAATCCTGGTCTCCGTAGTTTGTAAGTGTTGCTGGTTTAATAATACTGTTTGTTCCAACTTCCACATCACCAAAATCTATGGTAACCGGATCAGCAAATGCATATGCGCCTGAACGTGGCCCGACTTCAAAATCCCCTATCATCATAGTCCCGGTTCTTGTAATATTCCTTACTGAGACGTATGTGTCCATCAGATTATAGTCTTTACTATTAGGATTTGTGTTCCAGTCAAACCTGTTATTTTGTGTAACTCCCGGAAAGGGATCACCCGGATCGCCTCTGTTTAAACCATGATTTAAATCCCTGTTGCCGTCAGCCTGTTCAAGATCCACCAGGTAATGATTTTCATTCTGGTTACCGCTTTGTGTTTCGTCTACATGAAAAATTAGAAATCCTGCGTCACGAATATTTATATCAAAACCAATTTTCTGCCTGTTCTCAATCAGGAAGTATTGAAGTGTAACAGACCCATCTCTCCACATTCTGTATGCAACAGGATTCTCTTCTGCGTTTGGCACTGATAGAGCATCTTCGTATGTGGTGATATTAACCGGCGTAACCCATCCTAGCTGCATTTTACACCAGGCACTCATATGCACCGGAGTTTGAGGAGAAGAATTGTCCCCGCCCCAGGATCCTCCTGCCATTAAACACCAGTTTCCCAAACCTTCAGACGAATTATCTGTATCATATAAATCCGGTAAGCCAAAAATGTGTCCGAATTCATGAGCGAATACACCAATTTCAATTATATTTCCGGAATTATTATTACCACCGCTTCGTTCGGGCATTATTGCATAGTTACCATCTATAATAATATTTTCCCCTGAAACCGGGTCAATATCGCTGCTGATATAAGGCTGGTTGCTGTAAACAGTAAATGTCCATCTGTGCGACCAGATATTATTAGCTCCTGCCTCAGCCCCGGCTCCTGCATGAACAACTGCAATAAAACCTATATGAGGATTTCCCTGCCCGTCATAATACTGAATGTAGTCTGCATAATTTACAGTCGTCTCGGCTGCCTGGATTAGTTCCCAAACAAAACGTGGACCACCTTGAGGGCCAAGTCCATTGTTGTTACCTACATAATCCTCAAGTGTACGGGGTAATGTGTACCAGCCTTTTGCATCTCCTGTAAAAAGAAGCTGATCATAAGAAACTTCAGCGTAGTAGTCAGTAACAGTACCGGTGGGGTTTGGTCCGTCATACAGATGTGATTGGAATTCCGGATTAGTGTAATGACCGGACAGGTTTGGATAATCTCCCATTAAAGTAAGTGCATAAACGGTATCTTCTGCAAGCATCGACTCATCGAGCATGCCATGTGAAATCAGTTCCCTTGTATTTTTCCTTTCCCTAAATTTTTCTGCATAATAACCTTTTGAATAATCATTTCGGATAGTGTTCATATATTCCGAAAATCCGGGGGGTATTACAACTCCCTTTTTAGGAGGACTAAGCTGAGCAAGTGAAACTGAAAAAACAGAAACAGTTAAAATTAGTAAAATCCTTTTCATTGGTAAGCCTTAAATATTATATGTTTTAATAAACCAGTTTAAGATTTTATTTAAAGAAGCAATCCGGACAGGATATTCAGCCACTAAAATAAGTTATCCTGCAGTTTATATAAAGGATTGAAGAAAAAAAATTATTCCTTCGATTATTGTTCTGATTATAAGGCTCTTTATTTTGTAAAAGTAAAAGTGGAATGAATAATTTTCCCATTTCAGGTTTAAATCCGTAGTTCTAATTGTACGAGAAAAAGTATATCACGCCAAGCTGTACTGTCAGCAAATCGGTTTTTGATCTTGATACTTCATAGGTTACCCGGCCGTTCTCAATTATCACGGAACCTTCTTTCAGGTACTCCGCTTCCGATCCGTAAAGGTACCGGGCTCTAAGATCAATAAAGAATGCTGTACCTTTTTCGTTATCACTGTGAACTTCGTACATCAATCCGACACCCGCACCGTAATTCCATGCAAAATCATCAAAGTTTGTTGAGCTTGCAACTTCTTCCGCACCACGGCTTTTAATTTCTGTTTGCGTATAGATATAAGCACCGCCGAACAAACCTTCAGCATAAGGACGAAGCTTTCCTGCATAAGGTGCTACTCTCAGCATCAGATGAAAATTAAAAAGATTGTTCGTCCTGTCTACATCAACAGTTACATCAGGAATGGTGAGGCTGAAAGGCTCCCTTCGTGATTCACTGCCGTAATTAATAAAGCCGGCATTTATTCCGATGCCTACCGGTGATCCTTTTTGAGGTGTAAGAAACATGAATTCGCCACCAAGGCCGAACCCAAGCCTGTCTACATTTTCTTTAAATTCTCCCTGCGGGAAAGCCAGGATGAAATTCAGACCTGCATCCTGTGAGTAAGACGGCTTAATATTAATTAATAAAGTAAATATTAACAGGATTAAAAAGAAATACTTTGCCTTCATCCGCACTCCTTTTAATAATCATTTAAAAATTTTATGTTATTAAAATTAGTTATTAATGCCTGAATCAAAAAACTGAGCAGAAGTGAGAAAAAGAATGTATTATCTCAAAAGGTCATTCCCGGTATTTTTGTTTTTCTGCGTCGGAAATGATTTTGATTATATAATTTGCGGTGAGTTTTGATGCTTTAAAAGGAAAGAGAATGGCACATTGTTTATACAAACGATAGTGCCATTCTAACGTGATATATTTCCACCCGCTTTAAATCTTAAGCATACTTTTTCCCTATCGCCTCAAGACCTGAAGCTTTCATATCTGTTGGACTAATTGTAATATCATATTTTATCTGGGCATTGAATTGTAAAAAGAATGGCTCAGCGTATTTCACATAATCGGCAGGATTATTAACATTAACCACCATAAGCAAGCAGCGTTTTCCATCCGACAAGGTAAAGTGTGCTTCTTCAGGTTGCAATTCTTCCATAGCTTTTTCGAGAAGCTTTCCTGCTGTTGCTTTTTTAACAAGAGCGTTGAACGGTTCGGTGGGGAATACCGCCTTTAAGAGCATTTTCATATTACCTGTTCCTTCAATTTGTGAATGAATAAATTAATTGAGGTACAAACACCCGGATTTTTTTCCAGGCTGTCTATATACTTAGCTAAAATTAACTTTAGCTTAAATTTTGATTAATAAATTTTAATGAAGTGATTTCTGCTAAAGAGACAGATTTCATTTTCGTTGTGAGTTTATCAGGGGTGTGTTTTTAATGCCTGCATCAACGGGGGCAAAAATGATTATATTTAAAAAGAATTGCTGATAATGTTATTAAGGAGTATTTATGTTAATAAGAACTAAATATTTTTTCTTTTCACTTTTTTTTGTTTCCTTTCTGTTTAACCCGAACTCATTTTCACAAACAGAAAATTCACTTATAGAAAAAGTTGCTGATGCTTATGGGTTAAAAGCTTTTACTAAAGTTAAGTCTGTCTCATTTACATTTAATGTGTTGAATAAAGGTATGCAGACAGTAAGAGTCTGGTACTGGGAACCCGGAACAAATAAAGTAACTTACAAAGGATTGAACAAAGACGGAAAAGAAATTAATTATTCATACAACAGGGGAGCAATCGATAAGAATGATAATCTGAAATCATTTGTGGATGCAATGTTCATAAATGATCAATACTGGCTGTTGTTTCCTTTTCACATGGTGTGGGATAAAAAAGCAGAGATTGTTGATGCCGGCACCCGTCCTTATCCTCTCAGTAAAAGGAAGGCACGCTGCCTGATTGTAAAATACCCGCCGGATGCAGGCGGATATACGCCGGGAGATATTTTTGAACTTTACATCGGTAAAGATAATTTAATCCATGAGTGGATATACAGGCGCGGTGGTAAAAAAGATGGCAGGATTTTAACCTGGGAAGGATACAAAAGCTTTAACGGGTTGAATTTATCAACCGTGCACAACAATGCAGATAAAAGTTTTAAACTCTGGTTTTCCGGCATTAAAGTTTTGCTTAAATGATTATTGTTATCTGATATAAAAATAGAAATGCTGAAAATTAATTCCCCCGCGATGGAGAGAACTCTGAAGTTTAGTGTTGTTCGCCCGGAATGATCATAAGGATTAGACGGGCCTGCCCCGCTGCAGCGCTGGTGAAGGCGGGGTCATTTCGAGTGAAAGGAGAAATCTTACCACAAGTCATTCCAATGCGAGTGAGAATCTCCTTCCTTTAGTAAAAAAATCATTCCACCTACGGTGGAAAGGCACTTCGTTCAGGATGATACCACGCCTGTCAGTCCCACAATAGTGGGAGTCTATAAAAAGACATAGGTTGAAAGGAGAGTATTTTAATTTTTAAAATCCCGGACGCTTTACCTGCCCTTTAACAAAAAATTTTGCATAGTACTGTTATGTTTTATATCATTTTACTTTAATAATCCAAAATTTTTATATATGAAACAGATTACAATAATTGGTGCAGGGCTTTCCGGAACATTGCTTGGGATGAATCTCCTTAAGCAGCATTGCGATGATCAGGTTCAAATAAAACTAATAGACCGGAACAGCCAGGAAGAAATGGGACCTGCATATTCAACAAATGAAGATCATCTTCTCAATGTTCCTGTGGAACTTATGGGTGCTTTTGCTGATGACCCGGAACACTTTCTGAAGTGGGTCAATGAAAAAAATATTGCCGCGGCAAAGGGTGATTATCTTCCAAGGAAACTTTACAGGAAATATGTTCAGGAAATGTTTCAGGAAGCTTTGTATGGAAAAGGTGACAACAAATTATTCGAACGTATACAGGGAGAAGCTGTTGATTTAAAAATAAATAATGGCAAACCTGTTGTGTTTATGGAAGATGGTTCTGAAATTATTTCAGATAAAGTTGTACTTGCTTTGGGTAATTCTCTACCAAAGAATCCGCAGTTAAAAAGTGATTCATTTATTACTGATAAGCGTTACATTCAAAATCCCTGGAATTCGGAGATCTATAACAATCTATCAACTGAAGATACTATTCTGTTCATCGGTACAGGACAAACAATGGTCGACCTGGCAACCGGGCTCAGCAAAAAAAATCACAAAGGAAAAATGATAACCATATCCCGGCGAGGTATTTTTCCGATGGTTCAGAAAAAAGTCGAGCCATATCCGTCCTTTTATAACGAGCTGGAGGGGCTTACAGATATTCCTTCTGTTTTCCACATTGTACTTAAACATCTAAGGATTGCGAATGAAAAAGGACTTGATCCAAGATCGGTTATTGATTCACTAAGACCGCATACAAAATCAATCTGGACGGCATTACATCCGGATGAGAAAATAAGATTTCTCCGGCATGTTTTCAGATACTGGGAAATTATCCGCAGCAGGATACCACCGTCAAGCGATGAAATAATCAGCAGGTTAAGATCATCCGGTCAGCTGGAAGTTCTCACCGGGAGAATAACAGATATAATTCCCTCAAAGAATAAAATGGAAGCAAAATTTATTGAACGTGGAACAACTGATGAAAAATCTGTTCATACAAATATTGTAATTAATTGTATTGGTCCCTGCCAGGATTATGAACAGATTGATCAGCCGTTTATTAAAAACCTTTTAAGGCGTAGTTTAATTCAATGCGATCCCGCTCATCTCGGTATTGATGCACTTCCTGAAGGCAACGTAATACAGAAGGATGGAAAACCTTCCTGTATAATTTATACAATCGGACTTCCGCTAAAGGGCATTGTATGGGAATCTCTTGCCGCCCCTGAAATTAGAGTTGAAGCAGAGGAACTTTCAAAAATTTTATTGTCGTCCTGAACTCTGCCTGTCATTTTGAGTGACTTGCCTGAAGGTGAGGCGGGTTGGTGATCAGTTTTGAATTTCTACAAAAGATTAATTCATTAGAAGAAAAATTTCCACCTAGGTAAATTTTGACTTAATTTCTTTTGTATTTTATTTAAAAGTATGAAACAGGCATCAAATGTGAAACCACCTAAAACCCTCGTTAAAAATATTGCCAAGACATTACTTGTAATATTATCGATAGCCGCCGGTTACATGTTAATCAGGAATTTTCAGAATTCAGTCGGAACAAGGGAGGGACACTCTATGCAAAAAGTAATTTCTAAAGACGGAACAGAAATAGGATTTATCAAAAAAGGAAAAGGACCACCGCTTCTTCTTGTCCACGGTACAACCGCAGATCACTCCCGCTGGAATCCGATAATTCCGCATTTCGAAAATCAATTTACCGTGTATGCAGTGGAAAGGAGAGGAAGAGGTATGAGCGGCGATTCACCTGAATACAGCTTATTTAAAGAAGCAGAGGATATTGCTGCGGTTATTGAGTCAATTAATAAACCTGTTTTTCTCCTTGGTCATTCACATGGTGCAATTGTTTCACTGGAAGCATCTCTTCTGACAGACAAAATAAAAAAATTAATTCTTTACGAGCCGCCTCTCCCGATTGGAATCCCAACTCATCCGCCCGGGGTCCCGGATAAAATGCAGGCGTTGATAGACAGCAGCAGGAATAAAGATGCTCTTGAAGTATTTTTTAAGGAAGTGGTTAAAATGCCGGATTACGAATTTGAAAAATACAGTAAGCTTCCGGTTTACAAAAGACGGATTGAACTTGCACCTACTATACCAAGAGAGCTAACGCTCCACCGTATATATTCTTTTGATCAGGCAAAATTCAAACACCTCGATATACCGGTTCTGCTTATGCTGGGCGGAGACAGCCCCGATTTATTCAAAGAAGTAATTCAGCTTCTTGATGAAACTTTACCAGAGAGCAGGGCTGTTGTTCTGGAAGGTCAGCAGCATATAGCTATGGATACAAACACAGAATTGTTTGTTGATGAAGTAAAAAAGTTTTTATCTGAATAAAACTTCAACTTTCCTGCCATCCATTACTTCACCGTTTTCATCTGCAAGGAACGGGAGCCCGTAGAATTGTCACGTTAAACTATAATACAATACTAAACAGGTAATTATCTTCTTTTAATTTCCTAAATTAGTACTGTAAATTTCTCAGAGTTTATGCCGTTAAAGTTTACTATCAGAAAAATTCTTCCGTTTGTATTTCTCTACCTTGCATTGATCATTTCTGCTGCCGTGATCCATTTCTATATGCACAGTTCTGGATTGAAATGGACTTTAAGATACCTTGGCATTGCAGGAACCTCTTTAATAATAATATCTTTCATTTACTCGCTTCGTAAAAGAAAAATAATAAAGCTTGGTAAGGCAAGGTCACTGCTTAATTTGCATGAACTGCTTGCGTGGGCAGGGGCACTGTTAATTCTTCTTCACGCAGGTTTTGAGTTCGATGCAATCATCCCGCGTATTGCAGTATTTGCTATGCTAATTGTTGTTGCAAGCGGAATCACCGGAAAGTATCTGCTTAAACAGGCAAGGGAAAGTATAAAGCATAAACGGGAAGAGCTTAAAGCAAAAAAACTTTCTGAAGAAGAAATTGAAAAAGAACTGTTCGCGTTATCTTTAATTGCTGATAAGATGCAGATGTGGAGGAGCGTTCATATTCCGCTTACTGTAATCTTTGCTGCATTTGCATTGCTTCATATAATAACAATATTGCTTTTCTGGCGATGGTAAAGCATGCAACACTGATAACTTTTTTAATTGCACTCGGTCTTGGGGTGGCGGGAATTATTATTTTTCCTTACTACACAATAAATCCCGGGGTGATGATTGCAGACCATATGCATCTGAAGAATGACTGTCTTTCATGTCACACACTCGGTGCCGGTGCACAAACAGAAAAGTGTATTGAATGCCACCAGGTTTCCGGGATTGGATTAAGAAAAGTTAGCGGAGAAGAAAGAGAATTGGGCAACACTAAAAGCAGCTTGCTTCACCAGTCAATAATTACTATACAATGTTATGACTGCCACACAGAGCATAACGGACTATCGCGGGAAAATGCAACATTAAAATTCACTCATACCGTACTTTCATCAGACCTGCAGAAGGAATGCACCAAATGCCACTTACCGCAGAAACCCGTTGACGATATCCACAGAACATTAACATTCAACTGTTCAGAATGCCACAGCACAGAAGCATGGAAGCCCTCACACTTTAAGCACGCACTTCTCGGTGAAAGACTGAACGAATGCAGAAGCTGTCACGAAAGCAAACAGCCGGCTGATGTGCTGCATAAAAGTATTGGCAAGGCAATACAGTGTGTGCAGTGCCATACAACAGATAAATGGAAGCCATCAACTTTTGATCACACAAAATATTTCAGGTTTGACAGGAACCATCCCTCAAATTGTGCTGACTGCCATAATGTGAAAAAAACCTTTTCAACTTACACCTGCTACAACTGCCACGAGCACAGTCCTGCACGGATTGAGAGGGAACATTTAAAAGAAGGAATTAGAAACTTCAGCAACTGTGTTGAATGCCATCGTTCCGGTGATGAAAAGGAAGCCGAAAGAAGACTGGATAGGAAACGGGGCAGAGAGGACAATTAAATTTTTCCAATTGTTTACCCGGCACAATCCGAAGAATTGGGTGGGCCTGCCCCGCATTTGCGGGAAGAAATCTTAAAGCCGATGCGTCATTCCCGTGCAAACCTGCCTTTGCCGATAGGCTTCTGCAGGCAGGCGGGAATCTAAGAAAATAATATCGGCTGAAAGGAGAGTGTTTTAATTTTTAAAACTGCAGAATGCTGTTATTTAAATCACAAAAAGCCTTAAAATCGAATAAAAACTTGATTTTCTGTGTAATTATGGGTATCTAAATAACAGCAGGCAATAACCTGCGAATAATTTTTTTAATAGTTATAACTGGAAGGATGAGTAACGATGACAGACCGTAAAGAAACAATTGATAAATATGCTGACAAGCTTAAAGAGTGGGATGAAAAAATAATTGATGCAGAAAAAAATCTTGCTGAAATTAAAGACGATATTAAGGAAAGCGCAAAAAAGGAAATAGATAACCTGAAGATGCAGCTTAATGATGCAAAAGAAAAACTAAAGAGTGATGATTCTAAAAAAGAAGATCTCTTTGATGAAATAAATAAGGGACTGGAGAAACACTGGGGCCATTTGCAGGGTACGATGAAAAGTGTTTATTTCCCGATGCAATAAAGCAGAGAATATTTTGTTTGCTAAGAAAGAAGGCAGCGTTATGCTGCCTTTTTTTGTTTTAAAGTTTTATTAAAGAAAAATGTGTGGTAAAGTATGAATCTTCCTTGTACCCGCCCCGCCATCGTCGGGGTCATTTCTTCCAAGGAGGGGGAATGGTTTTGTCAGATCCCGGTCCTGGCGGGAGCCTGTCCGGCTCTGGCGGAAGAAATTTTACGTCTTGTCATTTCGAATGCAATGAGAAATCTTAAAGCCGATGCGTCATTCCCACGAACCTGCCTAACGGCAGGCAGGAGTGGAAATCTAAGAAAAGAATATTGGATGGAAGGAAAAGACCTTATCCCCTAATGATTGTTCTTAAGAATGTTTGAATTGCTTCCGATCTTCCAAGTGGCTCCAGGAAAAATATGAAAAGATTTATGCCAGCTGCAAACCAGGTTGCAGGATGTTTAAGCTTACCGTATTTCCACGCTCCAAGGAATAGCAGGGTTAAAATAATTACCTGGGTAAAATAAAGAGGCTGCATAATATTAACGTCGGGCCAGTCTTTAAAATTCATATCAACATATACATTTTGTATTCCACGACCCAACGCAGGCATCATAATCAAAAATACAGTTGATACCAGCCACCAAGAATGATTTTCCAGCTGCTTCCTGTGGATTATGGATTTTATTACAGCATACCCGAAAGCGGTCATCATTACTATTTCTACGGCAGCCACACCGTAGAAGAACCACGGCCCGAATGGTCCAAAACTGTCCGGTTTTTCAAATGCAGACTGAGCATTATCGAGATCCCTGTGAAGCATACTTAGCGCTGTTAAACAAACACCACCAGCCAGGAACATACCTATAATGCCGTTGGTTCTGTGCCTGCTCATTTGATTATGTGTGGCAAAGTAAGGCTGAATTATCAGGTAGATATACCACACAGTGCCAGCCCAGTAGTGCATATGAACAGACCATGCATTATCAGAAAAGTCACCCCAGTAGTCTTGGAATATACCAAGCTGCATAAGGACCATAGGAAGGATCATCCATCTATGCAGGTTTTTATACTCGCTGATATTCGTTGGCTTACCAATCTGATGTTATTATTCTTAAATAATTTTTTGTGCTGCTGACTGGATGACGACACGGTCTCCAACACCGCTTTTCAATAATACAAAAAATTGACTAATGAAACACAATATCAACACAAATATATTTGTATTTGCACTATCCTTCATTCCAATCCTCCCTGTCATTCTGATCCCGCCCCGGCGGGAGAAGAATCTACAAAAAGAATATTGGTGGAATTGTTAGAATCTTGCCGGTCTTACTGAGGTTATACTTCTCGACCAATGGCTGATAAGCCTCAGGCTCAACACACAATATCTGCACATTTGAAGCTATGAGCGGAGTGCGGCTTTGTGAGTTATGCCAAAAGAGACTCAGCCGGGATGTTTAATTTCCTATGGAGATCTCTCATCATTTTGGCGGTCAGTTCTCTTTTTCTGTTAAGAATTTCAGACGCTCTGTTTTTCCCGCCGATAACTTCTGCAATATCCGATTGCTTTAAACCAAGCTGTTCCATTCTGAATTTTATTGCTTCAATAGGGTCAGGCGGTGCTATGTTAAAATGTTTTTGCTCGTATGCTTCAACAAGCGTTACTAGTATTTCAAGCAGATCGCCGTCTGCCGTGTTTGGTTTTGCATCGAAGAGCTCGTCTATTTTTTTAAGCGCTGCTTCGCAGTCCTTTTTTGTTTTAATTGGTTTAATGTTCATATCAAATTTCCTTTGCGTTTATTTTATCATATTCCTTATGAGTGCCTATGAATCTTATATAGACAATCCTGTAATCGTAATTTATGGCAACGACTAATCTGTAGTTATTTCCCTTTATATTAAAAGCAACCCTGTTGTTACTCAAGATGCATGCTGAAATGTACATTTTTGTTATATCGGCTGGTTTTTTCCAATCAGCATTTCTTGCTTCTGCATACCAGGCACGAAGCGGTTGTTCAGCATCAGAATGCTTTTTCCAGAATTCTTTGAGAGCTTTGATTGCTATTATCCGCACAGTCAAATATAGTAAGTTCCCATATTGGGAACAAGTTACTAACCTAAAAATAATGGCGGAAAGGAAGCAGCTTATTACGTAATTGTCATTTAGAATGAAAGGAGAAATCTTTCGCTTAGTTGTCTGCCTTCCGGAACTTCAGTGAATAGGGTGCCTGCCCTGCCGTAACCCTCGGCGAAGGCGGGGTCATTCCCAACTAGATTGGTAATCTACGAAAAAAAATTGGCGGAAAGATTAGTAATATCATACTGAGTTTGTTGAAGTGTCATTCTGAGGGAGTGAAACGACCGAAAGAATCTCTCCCCATCTCTTATTCTACGAATGAAATATTGGCGGGAAGCTTAAAATCTTACCTGTCTGGCGACGGCAATGATGAAGGCGGGGTACGACTTTTAAATACCTGCCTGCTTCTGATTTATCAAAGTAGAGTTGCTTTCTACCATCTACTATTTCAATAGTATCATTTTCTGGACTTCGCGGAAATTGCCTGATTTCATCGAGTAGAAGTAAGTCCCGCTTGGAAGGCTGGCTGCATCGAAGTTAACCTCATATGTTCCCGGCGACTTCATTTCATTTAGCAATGTTGCAACTTCTGCCCCAAGTAGGTTATAAACCCTAATTGTTGTATTTCCGCTTACAGGAATACTAAACTTGATCGTTGTTGATGGATTAAACGGATTCGGATTATTCTGTTCAAGTATAAATCCGGATACCGCACTTATTTCCACATCAACTACATCTGAATACTCAAAACTGCCGTCGATGTCGATCTGTTTTAATCTGTACTGATAGGCTCCAGCAAAAAGATTTTTGTCTTCAAACGAATAGCTGCGTAATTCTGTTGTTGTACCGGCACCGTCAATAAATTCTATTGTTATCCAGTCGGCAGATTTTAAGGACGATCTCTTTCTTTCTATATTAAATCCATAATTGTTCGTTTCCGTAGCAGTTGACCATTTAAGCATAACATCTGATCCATTGGTTTCCGCTGTGAAGCTTGTTAATTCTACCGGCACAACTGAATCCAGAAGTTTCACCAGGTAAACATCTCCCTGACCTTGTCCGTATGACCATGTCCATCCGGTTAATATATATGACCCGGCATCTGCCGAGACTACTGAAAAGGCGCGGTCGTCACTGGATCCACCAATTGTTCTGCTCCACAGTGAATCTCCGTTAGCATCAGTCCTAACTACATACATATCATAACCGCCAGCCCCATGAGAAGACATTCCTGCAATCACATACCCCCCATCCTGAAGCTGTTGAATAGATTCACCCTGCTCTGCATCCACAGTCCCGTATATTTTTTTCCAGACCAGGTTTCCATCTGAATTCAGTTTTGTAATCAGCAGATCAGTATCAGTGGTGAAAGAAGATTCTGTACCGGTAAATAAAAATCCTCCGTCGGGAGTAGGCTGGATATCATAGCATTCACTTTGCCATGCGCCGGGGTAAATGTTGCTCCAGAGAACATTTCCTGAACCGTCAAGCCTGAGGATATAAGAAGCCCATACAGAACTTTGCGTTAAGCCGCCGATAATATATCCGCCGTCTGAAAGCTGCTGAACAGACAACGCCCAATCTCCGCCTTCATTTTCCCAGAAGAATACCTTTTGCCATTGTACATTCCCGCTGCCATCTGTTTTAATTATATACATATCGTAATTACCAAATGCGCCATGCAAAAGCCAGGTTTGTCCGGCAATAATATATCCTCCATCACTTGTTTGCCATACTGAATGAGCTCTGTCATCATCGCCAAAGCCATAGTCATACTGCTGCTGCCATTGAATATTTCCCGCATCATCAGTCTTTACAAGAAAAGGATAATGAATTTGCGGGACAACTTCCGTGTAGCCTGCTATAATAAATCCGCCGTCCTGTGTCTGTTTCAAACATCTTCCCCAGTCATTCATTCCAAGATTGAATATCCTGCTCCATAATTCATTACCGGAAGGGTCTGTCTTCATCAATAGAACGTCTCTGTACATAAAAGCACCCGGGCTTTTAAAACCCGCAATAACAATTTCACCATTATTGGTTACCACCATCGATTGAGTTCCATCGTCACCCGTGCCTCCAAAAGTTTTTGTCCACTCGATCGTCTGTGCATTTGTTAAGACTGCCGATAACAGCAGAATAATTACTGATGAAAAAATCAGTGACACGGCTGACGTTTTTACAAATTCCATTTTTTCTCCTTTACAATGTTAGGATCTTTTTCAAAACAATATATATAACAATGTATATATAGTGCTCTACTTCCTGGTCTTGGGACAAATAGCTCCGTTTAGAATGATTATTATTATTTTTTTATGGAAATGATGGGGAAGAGAATAGAATTTGTATTGAGATGCCGTCATTCCGGCCTTGTCCGGAATCTGTCTCCCTGTCATTCTGATCCCACCCTGGTGGGAGAAGAATCTACGAAAACAATATTGGCGGGAAGGAAAGTATTTTACTAACCTACTGAGCGAAGTCGAAGTATGACACTACATATCTAACTTAGAAATACCGGCGGAAACGAAAGAAGCTTGCTGCCTTTGCTTAATTTGAGTTTCATACAAAGTATTCTAGCTTCTCTGCTGTAATGAAATTAGATCGGTTGGTACTAATTTGAGTTGGTTTCAGAGTATAACTTTTCTTCGAAAATCTTCAGCCTTTCAAGTGCAATATCAATGTATTCTTTTTTAATAAGTTTCTTTTTTCTGGGGCTCCAAGAGTAAATTTTATTTTCTAATTCAATGTCGGCGAACAATTCTTGCCCCGATTCATATTTTATCACGTAGTCAATGGTCGCCAGTAATTCCATTCCCAAAGGAGACTCAAATCCCTCAATGAGTTCATAAACATTCTCTAGTCTGTTTTTCTGGATAGAGTCACAGTTTTGTTCGATAAATCCAAGAATATTTTTAAGTTCAATCTGGTTTATAATGATTTTATCAAATGGTTTAGCTGTTTGCTGTTTCATACCTGCAATATAATGACCATCAAGATCATTGAGTACATGTGTTAGTGTATCGGAGTATGGACCGTAAGTTCCTTTTTCGAATTTCATTTTTAGTGGCTCACCAAATCTTTCTAAAAAATAAACCAGCTTTTGAGCTTCTAACAATGTAAGTTCATAACCTAATATTCCATATCTATTTAGTAATGCAATTATCATAGCCCGAACATTTGTTAGTTTAGGCTTATTAGTCTTAACCCTTTTTGAAGTTTTTTGATAAGCAAGTTCTGATGGTTCAAAAATGACAGCTTCTATGTTTTCTATTCCCTCTAATGCCTGGTATATAAGTGGCCTTACATCCTCCCAATCAAGCTTTCCATTTCCACAGCCAAGAGGTGGTATTGCAATCGATTTTATTTTTTTTTGAATAATGAAGCTTCTTAAGTCTGTTAAACCATCTTTAATCCAAATAAGCTTTGAGGGATGGCGCCAATCTTTCTTAGTAGGAAAATTAACTATGTATTTAGGATTTGTTAATCGATTTGTTTCGGTAACAAAAACCTTTCCGATTTTTATTTTACCATCATGTGATGCTTTTTCGTATAACTTAAAATTTTCAGGGAATGCTTTTTTAAACTGAAGTGCAATACCCGCACCCATTATCCCTTTAGTATTTACAGTGTTTACCAAAGCTTCCGAATTACTGTCAATAATATTACCTTTTTTTGCAAGCTCAATCATGCCTAGTAATACCAGTTGGGTTTTATTATTGTTTTGATATTTGTGCTGCATTTCTTTTGGATGGAGTCTACAACTTTTTTTAACTTATCGTCGCAAACAACTATTGCTAATATACAATTTGAAGAAACAAATTGGTAGGCGAGGAATTCGGCCATTCTTCTTCTCATTCTATCATTATCTTGTGCAGTGTTATTCCAGTAAGTTGCCCCCATTATTTGCCAGTCAACATTTTTCAAATCGGATGTTTGATTGTAAAATTTTGAAATAAGTTCATATGCATGACCATCTGTAAATACAAATTCAATACTTGCAGATATAATAGTTTCAACAGAGCTTACCAGATAAATTATATCCTCCTGTTTACCCGAAAAACCATCAACATTATTCCGGTATATACTATAAAGCATTGGAGATCGCGGTGCAAAGTAAAAAGGTATGTAGTCATTCAATACTCCGCCAGGTGGTAAAGGGACAGCTCTGTTTCCTCTTTTGGCAATAAGGTTTCTATGTCCAATATTAATATAGTTCGGGTCTGCATTGGGCGAGTTACAGCAATACAAACCATTTGTCAGTGTATAATCTAAATTTGAGTAATGCGAGAGCCTGTAAATTAAAGTATGTCTTTTAGTCCCGTTTGCCATATACTATCGTTTATTCACAGTTTTGATTCCAGCGACAACTATTGATTAAAAAAAAATTACAATACAATTTAATTATTATCAGTTCTTTTTTATAATCATTTGTTGTCGCTTCAGTAGTTTTTCCTGCTTCCAACGGAGGGAATAATGCTCTCCATCGTTAATGTTAACTTTACAAATGATTTTTAAAACATAAAAATAAATGTGGTATCTCCTCCGTTGGAGAAGCGAGGGCCTGCCTGCCGGTAGGCAGGTAGGCGGAAACGAAAGAAGCTTGCTGCCTTTCTTAGTGCCTGCCCGCCGGAAATTTATTGAAGGCGGGCTATGTTTCATATAGCCACCTGGATTTTCAATCTCAATTTTCTATATTGGTGTTAATCAAATAAAAGGAATTGCAGATGAATATTCAGAAAGTTTTTGAAGCCGTTGAAAAAGACGATATGAATTCACCACTCGTTTCAATATGCAGTGAATTTGAGAAGCAGGGTTATAAAGTAAAGATTGAAGGAGTAGAAGTGAGTTCTGATGAACTCGATTCCGGATTGTTTAATGATCTTGAACAATATTCAACGGATATAAATTTTGAATTAATAAAAGAAGGTAAAAGTTCTCAAAGGTTTAAATTGGTTTACACAGATTACCACAAATTTAATATCCAGCCTTGTTAAAGTCTGATGGCAGATGTTCATTCTCCCGAAGTAAGAAGTTATAATATGAGTATGATCAGGGGGAAGAATACCAAACCCGAAATCATAGTTAGAAGATTTTTACATTCCAAGGGATTCCGATTCAGATTACACAAAAAAGATCTTCGGGGTAAACCCGATATCGTTTTACCTAAATATAAAACTGCAATTTTCATTCACGGCTGTTTCTGGCATGGACATAAAAACTGTAAATATTTTGTAGTTCCCAAAACAAGAACAAAATGGTGGCTGAATAAGATTGAAGGTAACAGGGAAACTGATAAACGAAATAATTTAAAACTCAGAAAAGCGGGTTGGAAGATAATTACCTTGTGGGAATGTCAGTTAAGACCAAAAAAAATTATGAAAACACTTCCTAAATTAGAATCTAAGATAAGATGAAAGAAAGAAGAACAATTCCGGTGATTGATTTGTTTGCGGGTCCGGGAGGACTGGGTGAAGGATTTTCTGCTTTGAAGGATGAAAGGGGAAAAAGAGTTTTCAAGATAGCTTTATCTATAGAGAAAGAAGAATATGCACATCAGACTTTAGAACTGAGAAGTTTTTTTAGACAATTTGAAAAAGAAAAAGTACCGGGAAACTATTATAAACATTTACGTGGTGAAATTACGAGGAATGATTTATTCAAATCTTTTCCTGAACAAACCATGAATGCTAAAAAAGAATCATGGAAAGCTGAACTGGGTGCAACTTCTGTTGAAGAGATTGATCACAGAATAGTTGAGAGTCTGAATGGAAAAGCCAATTGGGTTTTAATCGGAGGACCTCCCTGCCAGGCATACTCAGTTATAGGAAGAGTAAGACAAGGATGGAAAAACGGTTTAGATGAAGATGACCCCCGGGTATTTTTATATCGGGAGTATTACAGAATATTAGCTGTTCATAATCCTCCCGTTTTCATTATGGAAAATGTTAAAGGATTACTTTCCTCAAAGTTAAAGGATAAACTGATATTTGAAGAAATACTTAATGATCTTGAAAACCCTGCTGAAGCATATAAAAAATTAAAAGGGAAAAGAAAAACAGAATCAAAATGTCCCGGATACTTTTTATTCTCTTTAATCAAAGAACCAACTGGTTATGATTTCATTGGTAAACCTGATTTTGAACCCGAAGATTTCATTATTAAGGCAGAAGATTACGGAGTCCCTCAAAAAAGACACAGAGTAATTATACTTGGAATAAGAAAAGATTATTTTGAAAAAGAACCGGAGATAATTCAAAAAACAGAACATATTATAATTAATAAAGTATTAAGAGCCGGTTTACCAAAGGTAAGAAGCGGTCTGTCTAAAGAACCTGACTCAAAAAAGAATTGGAAAAGAACTTTGCAGGGTTTTAATTCAAATGGTTTTACAGACGAAATAGATTTCCGAGTGATGAAATATATAACAAGTTTAATCATAGGTATTGTTGTGCCTAAAAAAGACAGAGGTAATGAATTTATTAAATATAAATCTGATATTGATTACAGGGAAGAATATGAGTGGTTTATTGATAAAAAATTAAGAGGAGTTTGTAATCATTCAACACGTTCTCATTTAAAGGAGGATTTATACAGATATTTATATGCTTCGTGTTTTGCAGAAGTAAAAAAGAAATCGCCCAAGTTATCAGATTTCCCCAAACATCTTTTACCTAAACATAAAAATGCAGGTGAGAAAAAATTTGAAGACAGATTCCGTGTGCAGGTTTGGGGTGAACCTGCAAGAACAATTACAAGCCATATTGCAAAAGATGGACATTACTATATTCATCCGGATCCTTCACAATGTCGCAGTTTAACAGTTAGAGAAGCAGCAAGAATCCAGACATTCCCTGACAATTATTTCTTTTGTGGCCCAAGAACTTCCCAGTATGTGCAGGTAGGGAATGCGGTACCACCATTGCTTGCCCGACAGGTTGCAGAAATCTTAGCAAAGATTTTTAGTCAGAGCTAGCTTCCTGATTCCAAATTTCAAATTCTTTTGGCAAAGTTTTTACAATTTCATCAGGTTTCATTGAGAAAATATCATAAGTCAACTCTACCTGCCCGAATAACTTAATAAGCCTCCTCAGGTTCCCGGGTTTTTTGCGGTCACTTCCTCCTCGTTTCGGTTTGTTCTCAATTTTATCCCAATACAATTTGTGTGCTACTCCTATGAGATTTGGGTTAGAAATTATTTCTTGTCTTGAAGCAAGTTGTTCAATAAAATCTCCGTGGTCGTTTACAGGTCGGTTTAAAAATAATAATGAATTTTCTTTTCCGAGTGTTGAATATATTCTGAATGTTGATGCAATAAAATGACGATAGTACTTTTTATAATCAGCACTACATATATATTTAACAATCTCTCTGACTTTTCTGCCAGTTCCATCTTTGGGGCAAATCTGATCAAACCATAAATAAGTTAACCATGTCCAGAGTTTATCGTTTGTTATTACCGCCTGACTTTTTACACCGGCATCCCGGAAAATTTGGGTAAGATATTCAGCCAATTCCATTCGCCAAGAAAAAATTTTGTTTTCGTCAACAGTTATTTCCGGTTGGAAATTTTCCGAATATATATTGTCATTCAAGTCAGGTCTATTTAATTCCGGATTATTTTTAAGTTCAACCAGAAAATTTCTGAATTCATTAACGCCTTCTTCAGTAAAAACTTTTAACCGTGCCATATTTTAATCTCCAGATAGATTAGTTTTAGCGGATTCCCATTCATGCCTCCTGCTATTGCAAAATTCTTCAACGACCTGATCAATCCATTTCACTACATCATCTTTAGCAATATCCTCTGGGTCTAAATCCGGAAAAGGTTCATTGGGTAATATCATTTTAGAAAATTTCAGCCAATCAGAATGCCAGGTAACAGAAGGTTCTTCAGGATTCTCAACTGTATCTATGAAAATCATGTGTGTGAGGATTTCCCTGATAGCAGTTGGAAACAAATACATGAAAAACACCGGATCCGTTTTTACAAGATTTTCAAGTGCCGGAATTTTGTTGTTTATACAAAGGATTGGACCTCCTTCTTCTCCTGTGAATTCTAATTTCCAGATCTGTTGACCTAGATCATCAAATCTGACTGGTAAGATTGGTTTTTTATCTGCTTCCTCATCAGCTCTTATTCTATCGGCATGTGCTATTATTTTTCCATGTTCACCACTCTCATCAATAAGCATTAGTCTGAACATTAAATTATCAGTATAAGCTAACTCGTCAATGGTTAAATCTTCCGGCATTACCCTGTTACTTATTTTCCCAAAATCAAATCGTTTTCTGTCAGTTTTATGATATGCGTCCAGATAAATTTTTGTGTCACCAGGATATTTAATTTCATTTAAGTTTAATTTTGGAGTAATGGATTTTGGTTTACCATTTGATTTGTTAATGGAAATTTTAATTGACTCTTTAGTTAATTTTTCTCTCCCTGTGTAATTAAATCTTCTTTTCATGAATCTATCTCCTTAATATCAATAATCAAATCTCTCATTATGTCAAACCCTGTCACTTCAAATTCGAATTCTTTTTCCTCAATCGTTAGTTCTATTTTATTTTCGTTTTGTTGTGAAACAGTACAACCGTTTGATTTAATAGTAAAATCCGAGTTGCTAAGATCAAAATCATAAAGTTCATAATTCTTAAAGGGATTACCTTTTCTGGTATCATATGCACAACTGATTCTGACTTTTAGGGGCGGTTCGATTTCATTTTTACTTTTTATTAATCGGAAACCACCATCAATTTTTGTTAAACGATATCTCCTTGGTTTTGGTACAGGTATAGGTTCTTTAACTTCTCCCGAAACATCTTCCTCTTCATCCTTCTCAATTTCGGGTTCAACATTAACGTAAAAAACATCTTTCAGAAAATCTGTCTTTAATTCTTTGGGTGGTAAGTAAACATAACTTATGATTGAGGAAACTCCTTTTTTGATAAATCTTAATTTTCTTCTTGCGTGTTCATATTTTTCAGTAAATCCTTCAGTTCTTTCTTTCCAGTCTGTGTGTGCAGGTGTTTCAGCATCACCGAGAAATTTTGCAATCGCCTCATCCTCTGCTATGAACAATGATCTAACAGGAAAGCCGGAGATCATTTTTATATCAGTAATAGTAATTCCAGACCTTACATAATACTCATCGGCAGGACTATTATCCTGTTTTTTTTGAATAAAAACGTAAAAATAAGAATCAATACTTTCCTGATTTACTTCCTTAATCTGCACTGGTACTTTAACTGAAATAATTTCTCCAGTATTAAATTTATCTCTCAAAGTATCTAATAGATCTTGAAATGACTCTGCTGTAACCTCAGGATTTTCTGAGTTGTTGATTTTTAATTCTAGTAAAACCGAATTTTTTCTAGCTTTATTTATAAATTCAAGTAAATCCTTAACTCTTACTTTCTCCCAACTTGTTCCATCCCAGTCTTGTTGTGAAGCTATTTCAATAAAATTTTTATAGTTCAATTCTTCTTCCTTCCCATCATACCTGAGCATAATTTCCAAGGGCCCACTCATAATTGGATAGAAATAATGAATCATAATAGATTTTAATACTTCATTTGGAGTTATTTCAGAATGAGGGAAAGGAATTACCAATGAAAGTCCTGGTTCACCATCACGCAAAAGAGCAAAACTTTCCGAAAATTGTTTTAATAAATTTTCATCTGAATAAGGCTTATATTCTTCATCGGCGAAATATCCGTTATACGTAAATGTATCAGAATTTATCTTATGAGTTTTAAGAAGTGCCTTGCCCATTAATAATTTACGTTTATCATCTCGCCTGACAGTTAGTCCCCAAAATGATCTAATTTTAGATGCTACGTGAAATGTGGTCTTACCTAATCCCCAGCGTCCTCTTTCTTTCCCTGTTTTCTCAGATTTACCTTCATACCACCAGAAATTATAAAAATTATTTTTACCTTCCGGTCGCTCTCCTCCTTCACCAGTAGCCCCATCTAAACCACTTGTGCCAAAATCTTCTATAGTAAGAAATGGAACGTCTGTATTGGTTAGCTCGGAAGAATAAAAATTAGTTGCGCCCAAATGATTTCCAAGATTGTTAAAGAATCTTTCTGCTTTCTCCTTTGATGTCTTTTCAAATGTAATTCTTACTATTGAGCTATCTTCACATTTAGCATCTAATGAATTTTGAATAAACTCTCTTACGACAACTTCAGCAATTCCAGTCAAGTTAAAAAATTCAACTTCATGCGGGTCTCTCTCAGGCTCACCAATTGATAACGTTTTAAATTTCCACATAATAAATTCCCTGCTTTATAACCAATTAATTTTTATTTCACCCTCAAGCACTTTAAACTCTTTATCACCAGTAACCAATTGTGCTTTTTTCATCTTTGCCAACGCTGCTGCAAAAGCATCTGCATAAGACATTTTATGAAAAGCCTTGTATTGTGCAGCTTGCAGAGTCAGTTCTTTATTTGCCTCCACAATTGTAATCGGGTATCTTGCAAATGTGTTTTTGTATAGTTCTGCTCTTTCTTTTCCACCCTCTCTTAAAGCTATGTAATACATTTCTCCCCAATTAATCACACAGAGAAATAACTCGGCTTTATCATCAAGCGCTTTTTTTAAAATTTCTCCAACCTCATCTACTCCTTTTTCATTCTCTGCATAAGCCAGAAGAGAGTAGCTGTCTAAAACATAACGCTTCATAATTCACGCTCTTTCTTCTTTTCTTCCATAAGCGTTTTTAGCAGCCTACCTTTTGTCCCCAGGAATCCTTTGTTTGCATCAATTATATCCGCAGTTACCGGGATTATTTTTATTCCATCTTTTTCTTCAAAGAAGTTAACGCGCGTTCCGGGTTTAATTCCAAACTTCCTTCTCATTTTAGAGGGTATAACTAACTGCCCCTTCGATGTTACGTATCCTGTTTCCATTTCTTATTATTCCTTTTTGTAATAAATTCATAGCAAAGTTAGAAATAATTAAAACGTAAGTCAAATATATATTGTAAGACAAAATAATTTAGGGAGTGCGACCACATAGATTCTCCCATTCCCGCAATAATTATCAAAATATTTACAACATTCTCGGACAAAAGATAAATAGGACATTAATTGTGAGCATTAGTACATGTACTAAACCGGAAGCCGTTTTTAGCCCAAAACTCATTTTGTAAAATTACAAATGCCACTTCGACTGTTCGGACACGTATTCGTAAAATTACGAATAGCCCCCGACGCATGTAAAGTCCTGTTCGTAAAATCACGAATACTGCTCTACGGTTGTAAACCACCATTCGTAAAATTCAGAATAACCCCGCCCTTTCCAGGGCTTCGGCGAGGCAGGCAATCCTTAAGATTTCTCCCCCGCCAGGGCGTGGCCGGAAAATGTTTTGTCGGTTTGTTGCTTCATATCTACTATTGATTTGTGTCAAATTATTTCTATTTTCGCTTCGTGCACGGATTTATAATAAATATCCGTTAAAAATCATCAATAATTTTTGGAGGCTTATAATGCAAAAATATTATTTATCTCTACTTGTAATGTTTATCCTGCCGCTGTTAGTTTATGGTCAGGACAAGATGGGGCAAACGGATCAGATGTCCATGGAAACAAAATATAAAATGGGCTACAACGAAGTGATGAATGCTTTAACCACCGGGAAGACCGATGTGCTTGATAAATATATAGCACCGGACTTTATAGAGCACGATCCTAGTCCAACGATGTCAAATAAAACCGGTCTCGAACGTATCAAGGAGGACTTTGCTGCTTATCATAAAGCTTTCCCTGATATGCAAGCACAGGTTCACACAATGGCCGTTTCCGGCGATTATCTTTTTGCATACTTAACATTTACAGGCACCACTTCCGAACCTTTTATGGGAATGCCCGCCAATCATAAAATGACAAGGAACTCAATAGATCTTATTCGCTTTGAAGGTGATAAAGCTGTTGAACACTGGGGCTTCACATCCAACGAAGACATTATGAAAATGATGCCGCAGGATAAAATGATGCAGGAAGGAATGAATAAAAAGTAGAAGCGGGATAGCTTGGATTTAATATCTTTCAACACTGATGTCACGGTCGTGAGACTGTCCGGGAACTTGTATTTTGTCAACCTGATCTCGTTTCAGGTTCTCTTTTCAAATCATATTCGGAATGACAGTATTCAGACAGACTCCAAACCATGACATCCACGAATTGAAATCTGTCCGCAGAAAATTTATCAGAGAAGTATCATCCTTTTTGTTCCCGGGTAACCTCCGGATGTCAGTACATAAGAATATATTCCTTTAATAACTAAAAACTCTTTCACAGATAGTTCCGGTAACTGTATTAAATCCTTCGTTGATTGCAGTATTGCAGGTTCCGCCTACGCTGGTTACCCAGTCATCTTTTCCAACAGTTCCTATATAACCAAGCACCGGTGAAGCATATGTTATAGCTTTGTGAGTTGTGGAAAAAGTTCCGTCCGCATTAATAGTTCCGTTAAATGTCAGGTTGTACCTGTCTTTAATTCCTTTGCAGTTGCTCATCACAAGCACAAGGTGCAGGGTGTTAATGCCTGTGGAAGCTGAAACCTGTGTTGAGCCGGTAACATGCACGGTTCCGCCCTGCGGTCCGTTTACCGTAAAATCTTTATTGCCTGCAGGCTGCCCGGCAATATTCTGGTTCCATATAAACCAGAACATATCAATAAAGCCGTAAGCAACATTTCCATCCTGGCAAGCCTGGTCGCACACAGGTACCGGAGGAGTGTTAGTACTGTTTTCGTCTTTATCACAGTTTAATAAAGTAAAGCCGAGCACAAATGACAGCATCCAGAACAGAATATTTTTTTTCATTTTGATTTCCCCTTGAGATGATATTTAATTTTATTTGTGTGAAATTTTTAAGTGGGAAGATTTTGGAAAAAGGTGCTGATAAGTTCCGGCAGGTATTTACATTCCATAATATCCCCTTGGTTGCTTTATAAACCAGATAATAATAATGTAACCAGGTATAATTTAGCAAAAAGCAAAAGCTGTTACAAACAGATTAAAGTAGATCAGCGGCAAACAATTTCATAAACATTCATCATAATTCAATATTTGACCCTGTACTTATATTCTTCTGGAATTTTCTGCGTTAGAACTTTGCAGATTAATAGAATTCAGCTCTGCTGTAAACCGGGGTAATCAGATTATGTAAAGAGAATATTTATACCATTCTTTTAACAGCCAGGACAGTAACATCATCAATAGGTTTGGAATCTTTTAACCAGGCTTTGTGGTTTTTTATAAGCTCTTCAATAAGAACTTTTGGAGCAAAACCGTTAGTGCTTGCAAGATGTTCAATAACGCGTTTTTCACCAAACTCTTCCGGTTCGGCAGCATCGTTAAAAGATTCTGTAAGTCCGTCCGTATATAAAAGCAGCACACCGCCTTTGTCAAGTTTAAACTTAACAACATCATATTCTGCTTCACAGAAAAGCCCCACCGGAACTCCTGTTGCCTGTATGCTTTGAACACTGTCTTTCTTTAAATATAAAGGGGGATTATGTCCGGCTACGGCAATTTCAACATTGCCATCAGGACTGGCTTTTCCAATCACCATCGTTGAGTAGTTTGTGTAGGGGGTGCTTTCAGTAAAAAGTCTGTTTGCTTTTTTTACTATTTCATTTACAGGAAGACCGAATGAAAGCAGGCTGTGTATTAAGCCATGCAGGTGTGACATCATTAGCGATGCAGCAATTCCTTTGCCGGAAACATCACCTATAATGAAAATAACCGAATCGTCATTTAATGGAATGATATCTGTAAAATCACCACTAACCGGACCGGCAGGGTTATAGTGATAACAAAATTCCCAGCCGCCAATAAATTGATTGTTTTTTGGAAGCAGGTTTCTCTGGATCTTTGCAGCAAATTCAAGATCGCTTTCTAATGCCCGCTGCTGTTCTTCGCTAAGGCACCCCAGACAGACCGTAACAAGCGGGTCAATAAATAACCTGTCTTCTTCTACTGTTCCATGGCAAACTTCGCAGATGCCGTAAGTTCCGTGATCTATCTTTGAAAGTGCATCATCAACCTGTCTGAGCAGACTGATAAGTTTTGTCTGGTCAGGAGCTTTTTCAATAGCTTCACTGATTCTTTCTTTGCGAACGTCCAGTTGCTGACGTATAGAGGAAATTTGAAATGTTTCCATCTTTCTTACCTGAATCCTTTTTCGCTTTTATTTGTTAAAATGATACCAGATTTGATTCTGAATATTATTAAATGATTCTGCTGAAAGTTCACAATTTTTATTAAACAGTCAAATACAATTCAAAACACAGTTTTTATTTGTGCTCTGGATAACATCTCATTAAATGAATTTCAGGATACTGCTTGTTTACTGAATTTATAGATTGTCCCATTTATCGTGTGGCGGCAGCGGCTTAAAAGGGAAATGAGAAATTAATCACTGGACAGCGACAGTAAATGAGAATTCAGATAAAAAATTTTGTTATGGTTTAACTACCGAAACATTTGATTTTATACCTATCTCTCCCGATTCTGGAAATTGCAGATACCAAAAAAAGTATCATTTCAACACCACTCTTTCTGATGAGGATTCCTCTTACAATTATGTTTCAAAACAATTTTATATTGGCATCTACCCCATTATTGATACCTGGTATTCTTTAAACGGAAATGAAATGATATGGAATGGTAATCCCCAAGACAATTTACTGTTTAATAAAGTAAATTAAACCTTTATTCATAGTTAAAATAAAAGACATATTAATATCCGGCAGCCAATCCCCCTCCCCGCGGATCATCTGCACCGTAAATGATTTTATTTTTATGGTCGATCATTATTCCTTCAGCGATTCCAAGTATTCGTTGTTCTGCCTCTTCATCGACAAAATTATAACCCATAGCTTCAAGCTTTATCCTTACATCATCTGTTATCGATCTTGGTTCGTAGTAAATAGAATCCGGTATCCATTGATGATGTATTCTCGGCGCTTCAATTGCTTCGCGGATGTTCATGTCAAAGTCTATACAATTTAAAATTACCTGCAGAACAACGGTGATAATTGTTGACCCGCCCGGTGAACCAATTATTAAAAATGGCTCTCCATCTTTCAGAACAATTGTCGGGGTCATTGAGCTCAGCATTCTTTTCTCAGATTGAATAGAATTAGCTTCTGTACCGAGAAGCCCAAACTGATTTTGAGTTCCGGGTTTTCCACTGAAGTCATCCATTTCATTATTTAAAAGAAATCCCGCACCGTCAACCACTATCCCCGAACCGAAAGAAGAATTTATTGTTGTTGTTACACTAACCGCATTTCCAGAATAATCATAAACCGAGTAATGAGTTGTTTCTGGGCTTTCATAAACATTGTTTACATCCAGACTTTTAATTTCGCCAGATGGAACAGCTTTGTCTTTTGCTTTTTCAATTCTGTTATAAATGGTTTTTGCATACTCTTTGGAAATTAGTTCCTTTTCCGGAACCGGGTAGAAATCAGTGTCACCAAGATGGTATGTCCTGTCCGCATAAACATATTTCATTGCTTCAACTAAGTGATGAATATACGCCGCGCTGTTCCAGCCCTCATTTTTTAATCCGCCATCGGTGGAATAATTTTCAAGTATGTTAAGTAATTCTACAAGAGCAATTCCTCCGGAACTCGGCGGCGGCATAGAAACAATTTTATATCCGCGGTAATTGCCTGTAATTGGCTCTCTTTCTATCGGCTTATATTTTTCGAGATCTTCAGCGGTTAAATATCCACCCATTGATTGAACTTGTTTGATAAGAAGTTCAGCAACAATGCCTTTATAAAAACCATCACTTCCTTTTTCTTTTATTAAATCGAGAGTCCGGGCAAGATCTTTTTGAATAAACAACTCACCTTCTTTATATGTTGAACCATACTTTATAAAAATTTTTTTAGTTGAAGGATATTTTTTAAAGAGGTGAAGGCTGCTGTTAAAATATTGTTCATCTCTTTCATTCAGTCTCCATCCGTTTTTTGCAAGATCAATTGCCGGCTGAATAACTTCTGAAAGTGAAAGAGTCCCATAATTTTTTAGTGCATAAATTAATCCGGCTACACTACCGGGCACACCTGCAGAAGTTGTCCCTTGCTGACTTAATTCAGGAACGAAATCACCTTGCTTATTTAAATACATATCTCTGAAAGCAGACTGCGGAGCCTTTTCGCGGAAATCTATAGTTGTGTTTTTTCCGTTGGCAAGATGAATAACCATAAATCCGCCGCCGCCGATATTTCCTGCAGAAGGATAAGTAACAGCAAGAGCAAAACCGACAGCAACAGCTGCATCAATTGCGTTTCCACCTTTCTTAAGAATTTCAACTCCAACTTTGGAAGCATACGAGCTTGCGGAAACGACTATCCCGTTTGTTGCACTTACTGGTTCCGGTTTCTGGCTGCAGCCAAATTGTAAAAGAATTAAAATTAATAATATTGTAGAAAGGAATATTTTTTTCATATTAATTATTAAAAGGATTTATTCTGTTTTCATTAAAATACGGCCGGTAAGTTTCTGTACTCTCCATTTCCTGTGTCCAGCCATTCTTCAAACCATATTTGTCCAGAAGGCGTAATGCTCTTTCGTATTCTGAATTTCTAATTGTGCGATCTATTAAAATATCTTTATGTGATTTGTTTGTCGGGTAATATTGTGTCATCAATGAAACGTGAATATCCGGACTGAGTTCTTCAGCAATAAATTTAAAAACCATTTCTGTTTCTGATAAATCATTTGGCAGAATCAAGTGGCGGATAATTAATCCTTTTACAACGACGTCTCCTTCATAAACTAGTTCATCACCAACCTGCCTGAACATTTCTTTAATGGCTTCTTTTGTTTTTTCGAAATAATTATCAACCAGAGAATATTTCTTAGCATACTCACTGCTGCCATATTTAAAATCAGGAAGATAAATATCAATAACACCATCATAGAGTTTTAACATTTCAACCGAATCGTAACCATTTGTGTTATAAATGATAGGCAGATTCAATCCATTTTCAGCAGCAAGGTAAATTGATTTTAGTATTGTCGCAGAAAAGTGAGTTGGGGAAACAAGTCCAATGTTATGACAATTTTTATTTTGCAGTTCAATCATTATCTCTGCCAAACGCTTGTAACTTACTTCATTCCTCAGTTCGGTTTTAGGGTTTTGACTTATCTCGAAGTTCTGGCAGTAAATACACTTTAAATTACAGTTTCCAAAAAAAATATTTCCAGCTCCCCTTGTTCCTGATAATACAGGTTCTTCACCAAGGTGGGGTGTGTAAGAAGAAACTATCGGAAAATGACCGCTGGTACAAATTCCAAATTCGCCACTAATCCGATCAACTTTGCAATCGCGGGGACAGCTTGAACAGGAATTAAGATTTTTAAAAGCTTTTTCAGCCCGCTGCTTAAGCTCACCGCTTTGTAATAATTTTATATATGATGGAACGAAATTCATTTTGTAAACTTACAACCAGTAATTAACAATTCAAGTGGTAATGAAAACTACAAAAGGAATTTTCAGTAATTTCTCAATAAATATATAGTCGCAAAGTTTAACATTATAAAATTTGTATAATAACGTTTTCATTTTTTGTATAAAAATTATTCTGTTTTGAAATATGGAGGGCAATTATAAAACACAACCACATTCAGCAAGTTGTATTCTTTATATTGATTGTATTATTTTGGTGGTCAGCAATTGAGAATGCTGAACAAATTTGTGAATTATAAACTATTGCGGGATAATGAGCTGTATAAGAAGGCATTACTGCGTTGTCTAACATTCACTCCAATCCCAGATGAGATATTTTAAGTAAAAATAAATTACAGGAGTTAAACTTATGGCAAAAATTAATAAGGATGAAGTATCTGAAGCCCAGATTGCGGTGCATTGGAAAGAGGAAGAAGTATATAAACCTTCGGAAGGTTTTGTTAAACAGGCAAATGTTAATGACGAACAGATTTTAAAAAGATTCAGTATGGAAAATTTTCCTGATTGTTTTAAAGAATATGCTGATATGCTTGATTGGTTCAAACCTTACAACCAGGTTCTGGACTCAAGTAATCCGCCGTTCTATAAATGGTTTGTTGGTGGCGAACTGAATGCAAGCTACAATTGTATTGATCGTCATCTTGCAAAATATAAAAACAAAACTGCACTTCATTTTGTACCCGAACCCGAAGACGAACCAATACAGCATATGACATTCCAGGAATTGTATATAAAAGTAAATGAGTTTGCTGCACTGTTAAAAGATTTCTGTGGAGTAAAATCCGGAGATACAGTTACTCTTCATATGCCGATGATTCCTGAAATTGCAATTGCAATGTTAGCATGTGCCCGCATCGGGGCAATTCACTCACAGGTGTTTTCAGGATTTTCAGGAAAAGCTTGCGGTGAAAGAGTAGCAGATGCAAAAAGTAAAGTTCTTATTACTGCAGATGCATATTACAGGGCAGGCAACCTGATTGATCATAAAGAAAAAGCTGATATTGCTTACGATGAAGCTTTGAAAGGAGGGCAAAAATTAGAGAAGGTTTTAATTTTTGAACGCTATCCGGGAAAGTATTCAGCAAAAACACCGCTTGTTGAAGGACGTGATTTTGTTGTTAATGATGTTATTAAAAAATATTATCACGCTAAAGTTGAACCTGAACATCTTAAAGCAGAAGATTCACTTTTTATAATGTACACTTCCGGTTCAACAGGAAAACCAAAAGGTGCCCAGCATTCAATTGGCGGATATCTTTCTTATGTAATAGGCACATCAAAATATATCCAGGATATTCATCCGGAAGATGTGTACTGGTGTATGGCTGATATCGGCTGGATTACAGGACACTCATATATTATTTACGGACCTCTTGCACTTGCAGCTTCAAGTGTAATTTTTGAAGGTGTTCCAACGCATCCTGATGCTGGCAGACCCTGGAGAGTTGCAGAAGAACTTGATGTAAACATTTTCCACACATCACCAACTGCAATTCGTGCTTTAAGGCGTGTTGGACCTGATGAACCCGCAAAGTATAATTATCAATTTAAACATATGACAACTGTAGGTGAGCCAATCGAACCAGAAGTTTGGAGATGGTATTATAATGTTGTTGGAAAGAAACAAGCTGCGATTGTTGATACATGGTGGCAAACCGAAACCGGCGGATTCCTTTGTTCAACATTACCCGGAGTTCACAATATGAAACCCGGAAGTGCCGGACCTGCAGTCCCCGGAATCTATCCTGTTATTTTTGATGAAGAAGGAAAACCATTACCTGCCGGTAGCGGTAAAGCCGGAAATATCTGTATTCAAAATCCATGGCCGGGAAGAATGCTTACTATCTGGGGAGACGATGCAAGGTTTGTAAGGCAGTATTACCAGCGATATAATAAAAATCCTGAAAGCAAAGACTGGAGAGACTGGCCTTACTTTGCAGGCGATGGTGCAGTTCAGGCTGCAGATGGTTTTTACAGGATTCTCGGCAGAATTGATGATGTTATAAATGTAGCCGGACACAGATTGGGAACCAAGGAACTTGAATCTGCTGCGCTTATGTGTGAAGAAGTTGGTGAAGCTGCGGTTGTTCCGGTTGCAGATCCAATCAAAGGAAAAATACCTCACATCTTTATTTCTTTGAAACCAGGACTTAAAGCAAGTGCTGAAATAGAAAAGAAAGTTTCAGATACGCTTGCTAAAGAGATTGGCCCGATTGCAAAACCGGGTAAAGTCTGGATAGTTTCAGATATGCCCAAAACAAGATCGGGGAAAATAATGCGTCGTATTCTTTCGGCAATTGCCAATAAACAGGATACGGGTGACATCACAACTCTTGCTAATCCGCAGGTGGTCGAAGAAATTAAGAAGATGGCTTCGTAATGCTTCACACCGGGAGGTTTGAAGTTTAATACTTTGAACCTCCAAATTTTTTTACATATTATTCCCAGTGTTAAAAAGGGAATTAATTTAAATGTTCCGAATAATACCCGAAGGTCTTGCCTATAAAGAACACGTCTTTTTAAAGGACGGACAGGGAATCTTTCTAAAACCTGCAATACCTGAAGATATCTCCAAAGTTGAATCATTTATGACTCGCGTTTCGCGTGAAAGCCTTAGGATGAGATTCATGGCTTCAATATCGCAAGTTTCTGTAAATGTAATTAAAGAATTATGCAGCGGAGATTTTAAAGACAGGGGTTGCCTGCTTGCTCTTACAGGAGAAAACGGCGATGGAAAAGTTATCGGGCTTGGTAATTATATAACAGCAGGAAACGGACATACTGCAGAAGTAGCTTTTCTGATTGAAGATGATTACCAGGGGAAAGGAATTGGCACTTTAATTTTAGAAAGATTAGCTGGCCTAGCCGCCGCAAATGGTTTTGTAGAGTTTGAAGCTGAGGTTCTTTCTGACAATCAGCAGATGATAAATGTTTTTAAAAGTTCTGGATTTGAAAAACACCAGGTCTGGGATTCCGATACAGTTCATATTGAATTGCCTGTTGGCGGTGCAGCTGCTCTTTGGGAAATTGCCGGGCTAAGAGAAAGAATCGCAATTGCAAATTCACTTATTCCACTTCTTCGACCAAAAGCTGTTGCAGTTATTGGTGCTTCAAGAGATCCGGCATCAATCGGCAATATAATTTTTACAAATATTGCAACAGCGGATTTCGCAGGAGAAATTTATCCTGTAAATCCTAATGCAGATTCTGTTAATGGAATTAATGCTTATTCTAAAATAAGCGAAGTTCCCGGAAAAGTTGATTTAGCTGTGATTGCTGTTAATGCTGAAAAAGTTTATGACGTAGCACTTGAAGCAATTCAAGTTGGGGCTAAAGGTCTTGTAGTTGTCTCTGCCGGATTTGCTGATGCCGGTGACGAAGGATTAAAACGACAGAAAAAACTTAAAGAATTAGTTCGTTCTCACGGAGTAAGACTTTTAGGGCCAAGCTGTCTTGGTGTAATGAATACAGATCCGAAAGTCAGGTTGAATGCTAGTATGGCACCGCATATAATGCCTCCTGGACACACAGGATTTTTTTCTCATTCAGCAGCTCTTGGATTGGTCATTCTTGAATATGCTTTAGAAAAAGGTGTAAGCTTTACAACTTTCGTTTCGGCTGGAAACAGGGCGGACGTTTCTGGCAACGACCTTCTTCAATACTGGGAAGAAGATCCGAATACAAAAATGGCAATCCTGTATCTGGAAACTTTTGGTAATCCCAGACGCTTTGTAAGAATTGCAAGAAGAATGACAAACAAAAAACCAATTCTTTGCATCAAGAGTGGAAAAAGTCTTGCCGGAAGAAAAACAACCGAACTTAAAAGTGGAATTAAAAATTTAGGTGAAAGACAGGTTGAAGCTCTATTTCAACAAACCGGAATTATTCTTGCACCAACTCTCGAAGAGTTATTTAATGTGGCTGTGATTCTCGCTCATCAGCCGTTACCAGCCGGTAACAGAGTAAGTATTATCGCAAACAGCTCCGGTGTTGCAACTTTATTTGCTGACACCTGCGAAACCAATTACCTTGATATAAGCGGACCGGGAGTAATTGACCTTGGTGCATTTACATCGGCTGATAAATATGAAGAGGCAGTTAATGCCGCACTGTTAAATGAAAATGTTGACGTACTGCTTGTCGGATTTGCCTGCGTTGGAAAATGTTCAACAAAGCCTGTTGAAATAGCAATTAGAAAAGGGGTAAAATATGCAGAAGAAAAAACTGGTATTAAAAAAACTGTTCTGTTATGTATAATGGGTGCTGAAGGTGCGATTTCAATTGACGACGATTCCGGAGATGAAAGCATCACAAGAAAATTTCCCGCATTTCGTTTTCCTGAATCTGCCGTTAATGCATTAGGTAGAATAGTAAAATATGTTGAGTACAAAAATAAACCGGCTGGAAAACTAGTCTGGTATAAAGATGTAAAAGCCGGCGACGCAAGAAATCTTGTACAAAATAAATTAAGTAAAGCGAATCTTCAACAATCAATTTCAAAATTAGATAAAGAAAACTCTGTTAAGATTTTATCTTATTTTGGGATAAGATTTGCTGAAACACAACCCCGAAATGCTCCATTAATAACTGTCCGGGTTAAGCCTGATCCATTATTTGGTCCGTTGATAGAAGTTATTTCTTCAGAAGCAAAATCGGTCTTGAGAATTACTCCATTAACCGATCATGATCTTGAGGAAATTCTGTTAGAAATGAACTTAAAAGAAAATAAAGGAATTGGCGAAATGCTTGGCAGACTTTCCCAGATGATTGAAGAAATTCCCTGGCTCTGGGAATTTGAATCAAAAGTTGCCGAAGTAAATGAACCTTTTGCAGTGGGGGATATATTAATTAATTTAAAATACGGCGGTGTTGAAAGACCATCATATTAAAATTTTAATGAGGGAAGAAAAATGTTAATTAGCGAAGTAATGCATCCGGAACCGATTTCCGTTTCATCTTCAACAAAATTAAAAGAAGCTTATGAAATTATGCAGCAGAAAGGAATCAGGCATCTGCCCGTTGTTGATGATGATAAACTTGTTGGAGTTGTGACTGATCGTGATTTAAGATTGGCAACAAGCAAGCTCACAAAAAACCCATTCGACATTGAAACTGAAATCGGAAAAATAATGAGCCATCCTGTTCAATCGACACATCCGTCTGACCCCATAGAAAGTGCTACACAAACAATGAGAGAACTAAAAATTGGATGCCTGCCCGTTGTTGATAATATGAAGCTGGTGGGAATAGTGACAGGAATGGATTTGCTTGATGCTTTGCTGCTGCTTACCGGTATTCACCAACCATCAGGAAGACTTGATGTGCGGCTTCCCAACAAGTCAGGGGAATTAGCAAGGCTTACCACTCTGCTTGCCGAGAGAAAAATTAATATTCATTCAATCTTAACTTACCCTGAAAAAAACAGGAAAGTCAGACTTGTATTGAGAGTCGGCACTATCGAAATGAAAATGCTTGCTCAGGCAATTTGTGAAGCCGGCTTTGAAGTTGTCTGGCCTGTTCATATTGCATGTGTAAAGTAGTTTATAGTCCCGAATACAGTAAGTATAATCTAGGTCCGGGTCATCCTTTTGATCCGGTTCGGATTGAAATGGTAATTGATCTTTTAAAAGAGTTAGGTGTATTGCGGGAATTTGTCCGGCCGGATATTGTTTCCGCTGAAGAACTTTTTTCCATTCACGATAAAAATTATATAACTGCAATTGAAGGATTAAGTAACGGTGATAATTCTATTGATGCTGAATCTTTCGGACTTGGAAATGTTGATAACCCTATAGTTCCAGGAATGGCTGAAGCCGCCCGCATCCAGGTTGGCGGAACATTGTTGGGGGCAAAATTGCTGATTGAAAACAAAGCAAATAAGGTTTTTCAAATGGGTGGGGGTTTTCATCACGCACATAATTCTTTAGCTTCAGGATTTTGTCTTTATAACGATCTTGCTTTGGCAATTAAAGAAATGACGAATGCCGGCTGGCATGTTGTTTATCTTGATCTCGATGTCCATCACGGTGACGGTGTGCAGGAAATATTTTATACCGATGATAAAGTGATGACAATTTCTTTTCATGAATCAGGAGAATATTTGTTCCCGGGTTCGGGCTGGCTTCATGAACTTGGAAAAAGTATGGGTCGTTCTTTAAAATTGAATATTCCACTTGAACCATTCACAGAAGGTGATTCATATTTTGAAGTGATGAATAAAATATTGGAGCCTGCATTATCATGGTTTAAACCGGATGCCGTTATTGTTCAAGCTGGTGCAGATGCACATTTTTCCGATCCGCTTGCTGATTTACTTTTAACAACTTACGATTTTGAAAAAATCTACAAAAGAGTTTTAGAATTGATAAATCTGAAAAGCAAAGGAAAGGCAATCTTTACTTTTGGAGGGGGATATTCAATTACTGCCGCACCAAGAATATGGGCAATTCTATATCTTCTTATTTTTAATGAAAAGCTTCCATATAAATTACCTGAAAGCTGGAGAAAAAAGTGGAGTAAAAAAATTGGAAAGGAATTTTCGAAAACATTGCATGATTCTCTTCCTGCATTTGAACCGGTAGCCCGGAAAAGTGAAATAAAAAAACATAATAATGAAACTGCACTGAGACTTCTTGATGCAGTTGCTGCCGATTGGATTTAAAGATTTTCAATTTTAATATTGAAAATCATCCAAAATAAAAAATGCTGCACAGGTTAATCATGCAGCATCTAAAAATTCAATCAAGTGTATATTTTATTTTCGTGTTCCGGGAACTTCTCTATAGATTTCGTCAGCATGTTGACCGACATATTTATTGTATAAAGCATTATCGGCGTCCAGTTGTTCTTTCGAATATGCTTTTTCAAATAAAGAGTTCATATCACCGTAAAATGAAAATAAATCATCCAGGCTTTTAAATTCAGTTATAATAACCAGATCACGGCTGTCTGCACCCCAATTGTGCCTGACAATTCTTGAGCTTACAACTCTCATATCTTTATTTATTACATCCGACTGCCTTCTCAACATATCGTTAAAAGCTGTGCCTTCGTCACCGGTTGGCATCATTTTAAATTTGTTTGTCTGGACATGGATTACGTGTGCATCATCGTCGGATTGAGCAAGTGATGCAGAAGTGAAAAGAACAATAAAAGAGAAAAGCAGAACAGACAGAGATATCCTGAACATAGCGCCTCCTATTGAATAGTTTAATGGGGAATGATTAAAAGTTAAATGACCGAATCATATTACGATAATAATTGCTCAGGAGCAAATATTGTTTGTCTTTAAGAAAGCTAATTTTTAAACATTTTCGGATGTTTTGTATGAAAATCTGTTGCATCCTGATAAAGTTTTGCAAATTTAATCAGACTTCCTTCATCAAACAATCTTCCTATAAATGTAATGCTGGTCGGAGTTCCTTTTTCTGAAAAACCATTTGGTACAACCACACAAGGATGACCTGTTAGGTTTGTAAGCAATGAGCTATCACCTTCCCAGGATGGCGCAATAAAAAGATCAACATCGTTCATCAGTTTTTGCATTTGCTGAATTAAAAGTGTTCTTATCCTGTTTGCATTTATATATTCAACAGCAGGAATAAAACGGGAAGAACGAAACACATTTGGCCATGCATCTTTTATTTGTCTTACTAATTGATCATCATTATTGCTTCTGGTCAGCTCATCAAAAGCAGCGCCTGCCTCTGCATTTAATATTATTGCCAGATCATTCACGGGAAGTTTTGGTAATTCAATTGGGATCAACTCTGTTCCAAGCTCTTTTAGCTTTGACAAAGTGATAGAATCGTTCTGATGAAAATCATATTGCTTGTCAAAATCATCTTTCAGGTAACCGATTTTTAATCCTTTTAAATCTATGGAGGGCGAATATTTAAACGGAACATCATATAAAGTTGGATCAATTCCGTCCTGTCCGTAAATAGCATTGAATACAATTGCAAGGTCTTCAGCACATCTTGTAATCGGACCAATTTTATCCATTGACCAACTCAAAGCCATTGCACCTGTCCGGCTGATTCTTCCGTATGTTGGTCTTAAACCTGTAGTACCACAAACTGTTGAAGGAGACACAATTGAACCCCATGTTTCTGTTCCGATTGCGAATGGAACCAATCCTGCTGAAACTGCCGAAGCAGAGCCTGCAGATGAACCGCTCGAACCGCTTGTGGTATCCCAGGGATTTCTTGTCATTCCACCAAACCAGACATCCCCCCACGCAAGCGCACCCATTGAAAGTTTGGCAACTAAAACAGCACCGGCATCTTCAAGCTTTTTAATAACGGTTGCATCTTCATCTATCATTTGGTTATCAAATGGTTTTGCCCCCCAGGTAGTTTTGTAATCTTTTGTCGCAAGAAGATCTTTCACACCAAAAGGAATTCCGTGAAGCAAACCACGGTACTTTCCTGTAGCAATTTCTTCATCAGCAATTTTTGCTTGCCTCATTGCTCTTTCTTCTGTAAGACTAATTACACAATGAAGTATGGGATCAAATTTTTTTAATCTATCAATAAAAAATTTTGTCAGATCAACTGATGTTATTTGTTTAGACCTGACTAATTCTGCGAGCTGACCGATTGTATAAAAGGCAAGTTCATTTTTATCGGCGGGCATTTTTGTTGTTGAATAATCACTGAACTTAACCGGATTTTGTTCTTTCGGAAAAGTGAATCCGGCAGGAATTGGATTAAAAAGTATTGAAGGAAGAACAGAGTTTTTTAATTCTACTTTTCTGATGTTTTCATAGTTTGTTTTCTGGTCTTCAAGATTCTGCAGCATCGAATCTCTTTCAGCATCTGTAAACTGCAGCCCGGTTATTTTTTCAGCGCTTTCAATATCGTCTTTTGTTATTTCCTGTGAGAAGACAGAGTTTGATAAAAATGAAATGGCAATCAGCAGCAGAACAAAAAACAAATTTTTCATAACGTCCTCCGTTGGGTTTCAGGAAAGTTATTTCTAATAATTGATTAATACCAATCTATTATGAAAAAATCAAAGCAGGAAAATTTAAAAACAAAATAGCTTTAAACTTTTACTTCTTTTGAAATTTCAAACCGCGGAGGATTTTTTAATGATTGGTAAACAACGCAATATCTTTCAGTGAGTTTAATCAGTGTTGCAAGTTGTTCTTCATCAGCATTCGTATTTAAGACAAATTTAAGCCTGATGTTCTGGAAACCAACAGGAACTTCCTTTGATACAGCCAGAGTTCCGCGGAAATCAAGATCACCTTCTACTTTTACTGTTCCTTCTTTTATTTCAACCCCGATTGCCGTTGCAACTGAGTTCATTGTAACGCCGGCGCAGGCAACTAAAGCTTCAAGCAGCATATCGCCGGAACAAATGTTCATTCCTGTTCCGCCTGTTGCGGGATGAAGACCTGCATCAATCAATGCTCTTCCCGTGATTACATTACAGGTTACCCCTTCACCTAGCTTTCCTTCGGCTTTTAAAGTAACAAATGCGTTTGCCGGGTTTGTTTTGTAGTCTTTCTTTAGCGGAGACTGAATTGAGCGCAGTTCTTCAGATTTCATTTTATCCCTTAATTAAAATTGATGTGCTATAATTGTAAATAGAATTAACTATTAAACAATTTTTCCTGAGAGAAAATCACCGATATAATAAGGCCAGATAAGCAGCGCCAGTAAACCCTGGAAAAAAGAAAGCTTTAAAAATCCAATTGTAAACAGCCAGCCCATAAACCAGATTGGACCCATTATGCCTGCAACTTCTACTTTTTTGCCCATTGTTAACTCCTCTGTAAATAATTTAAATGACACATAAGAAATTTAAAAATATTTTTTTGAAATAGATTAAATGAATTAAAAAATCTTTGTGACTAAACAAGAGATATAAAAAGGAGTTAAAGATATTTCTATTCATTAATTGTTTTCCTCAGATTGCGATGAATTTGTACCTTCAGCTTTTGGCAGCCTTCCAGCTTTAAGCAATTGTTCTTTAAGAAGAAATTCAATCTGTGCGTTAATACTTCGTAAATCATCAGCCGCCCATTTTTCCAGGGCGACATGTAAATTCTCATCTATTCTCAATAAAAACTTTTTCTTTTCAGCCATTTCGTTTATCCTTTCTCATCGTGACATTAATTGTTTAACCAGCATGTGCAGCCTGTTTTTTATTTTGTAGAATAATGTACCAGGTCAACATTAATATCCAGGGATTTTCATCAAGCGCATCGGATTTTGTAATAACTTTAATTTCAGATTTACCTGCTATCGAAATTTTATTGTTGAATTCAAGAAGTAATGTATTCCGAGTTGTGAACACCTTACAACCTTTTCTGAAAATTCCGAATTGAAAATCTAAATATCTTCCTCGCGGAAGTTTAAGTCTTCCTTTATTTCCCCAGAATGATCCAGTATAATTTGCAAAAGGAAGATGGTATCCTGGTTTATAAACAGAAATATTTCTATTCCAGATACTATCTCTTTTAATCTCCCACTTCCCGTTATATCCTTCAACAATAGCAGATGAGCTGAATTTTTTAGGGAAGTACAACTTTTCCAGAACATCTTCTTCAAATTTTAGTTCATATATTCTTTTCCAAAAAGAAACTGTAGAAACAATTAGTTTTTTCTCCGAATAATATGAAAGAGTTTTCATTTTAATCTCTACTGGTATAAAGTGCCAGTATTAATGACCGGTTGGACATCATTTTCAGACACAAGGGCAACCATTAAATTATTAACCATTGTTGCCTTTTTATCTTCATCTAAACTAACGATGTTCTGCTCACTTAAAGCACTTAATGCCATTTGTACCATTCCAACCGCACCCTCAACAATTTTTTGTCGTGCCGCAATAATAGCCTGGGCTTGCTGTCTGCGAAGCATAACCTGTGCGATTTCCTGAGCATAAGCCAGATGAGAAATCCTGGCTTCAATAATTTCAACACCAGCAACTTCTAACCTTTTTTGTAAAGTGTTTTTTAAACTCTCTGATATTTCCTGAAGATTTCCCCTGAGTGAAGATTTTTCTTCATCATCAGTATCATAGGGATATTCTGAAGCAAGCTGACGTACAGCGGTTTCGCTTTGTATATCAACAAACTCTTCATAGTTCTCAACATCAAAGATAGCTTTTGCGGAATCCACAACTTTCCAGACAATCACTGCGCCGATTTCAATCGGGTTACCGTGGAGATCATTAACTTTTATTTTTTGACTGTTGAAGTTCCTAATTCTTAGCGAGACTCTTTTTCTTGAAGTAAAAGGATTTACCCACCAGAAACCTGATTGACGAACCGTTCCGGTATATTTTCCAAAAAGTATTAACACGCGGGAATCATTTGGCTGAATTATTGTGAGTCCGATAAGTACTAAAAAAAACACCAGCATTATTGGAAAGAAAATATACAGCACCTCAACTTTATTTGACTGAATCCCATTAATTAAAGTGTAAACTGCTAATGCAAGAATTACCAGAGAAAGAAAAAGCATAAAAAACCCATTTAGCTTTGATGCACTTTTTTCTGTAATCTTTTCCATTTTATTTTTCTCCTAAAAAATGATATCATAATAATATCATATTGATAGCAAAAAAATCAAGTGGTATAATTGAAATGATTAATTTTCTTTTATTGCTTTTTTGGCAAAAAAGATCACATTTTATAAAATATAATTTATTTTTTTCTAATTAGAAGAAAAAGAATTGATTATTAGCAGATAATTATGATTGCAAAGCATATTTTAACTAATCTTAAAAATTAATTAACAGGCTAAATAATTCCCGCAACTTAAATTTAACTTTTTGTCTCTCATTTAATCTTTCCTGTGTTTTAGCAAACAAATCCGTTGTGGGAATTTTATTTAAAATAAAAAAAGCATCCTGTTGGGGATGCTTTAAAGGTGTTAATTAATAATAACTAACGCCTGGTTCTCCCACGGTTTGAATTTCTTCTTCCGGAATTTCTATCATTCCTTGGACGTGCCTCATTAACAGTAAGTTTTTTACCCTTCAGCTCGAATGTATTCAATTCTTTCATCGCTGTCTGTGCTTCTGAGTTTGAAGGCATATCAATAAAACCAAAACCTTTTGATTGCTGCGAAAACATATCACGAATGATTTTGACCTCATTCACTTTTCCATATTTAGTAAAGAGATCATTTAGATCCTGCTCAACGACATCGTTTGCCAGGTTCCCAACAAAAATATTCATGGGTTCTCCTAATATTTATTTTTGTAATTATTTAATCTGAAAAACAGAAAAAAATAGTGGATAGATGAAAAAACCAAGAAGATCGGAAAAATTAGGGGGATCAAATCGATTTTTAAGTGTTTATACTAACATAGTCTTCTTTAATGTCCTAAACAAGCCTTTAATTTGCTAGTCTGTTGAATTAAAAATTTTCTTTTTACAAAGCAAATAAAAAAGGCGCCTAAATAGACGCCCCTAATTAGTACTAAAATATCTTTTTAGTCGCGCGGTTTAGCCTCATTAACTACGATATTTCTTCCTTTCATATCCGAATTGTTTAATGCTTCTATAGCATTTTTCGCATCGGACTGGTTCTCCATTTCTACAAATCCAAAACCTCTTGATCTACCGGTAGCACGGTCTGTAACTACTTTGGCAGATACCACCGTACCGTGTTCTTCAAATGTTTTTCTTAATGTTTCGTCGTTTACCGACCAGGGTAGAGAACCCACAAATAACTTAGTGCTCACTGAAAAAACCTCTTAAAAATAATGAATAAAAAATCCGGCCCTTACCGGATATCAAAAACTAATATAATTTCAAGATATAACCTAATTAATTTGTGGTAACTTTTTTCTGACTATGTATATTATTTCGATAATTAAGGACGACTGGAGAATACCAATCGTCCTTTATAAATCATGCCGCACTGGGTGTGTTAAGTTTTTTCAAATCAGAATATAATTCCTCTTCAGTTAAATAGTGATCAACTAATTTTCCGGCAAAATATTCTTCATATGCACTCATATCAAAATATCCGTGACCACAAAGGTTAAATAAAATTGTTTTACTTTTTCCTTCCTGTTTTGCAATTTCCGCTTCTCGAATAACCTGTGCTATTGCATGATTTGCTTCTGGTGCCGGGATTACTCCTTCGGAATTTGCGAATTTTATTCCTGCCTCAAAACATTCCAATTGCTGAATTGCAACAGCTTCGATTATTTTATCTTTAAGCAGCTGACTAATTATTGCTCCAGCCCCGTGGTACCTTAATCCACCAGCATGAATTGGAGCAGGTACAAATGTGTGGCCTAAAGTGTACATCGGGATTAAAGGTGTCAATCCCATTGTATCTCCAAAATCATAACGGAATTCTCCCTTTGTCAATTTTGGACAGCTGGCGGGTTCCACTGCAATGCAGCGGATTTTTTCCCCTTCCTGTAAATTATATCTAAGAAAAGGAAAAGCTATTCCTGCAAAATTAGAACCGCCGCCAAATGGTGCAACCACAACATCAGGAAAATCACTTGTCATTTCTAATTGTTTAATTGCTTCCTGGCCAATTATAGTCTGATGCATTAAAACATGATTTAATACACTACCTAAAGAATAGTTGCAGCCATCTGTCGTTGCAGCTACTTCAACTGCTTCGGATATAGCAATTCCCAGGCTACCAGGTGAATCAGGATTGCTGCTCAATATTTGTTTACCTGATTTTGTTTTGTTACTTGGAGATGAAATAACCTCTGCCCCAAAAGTATTCATCATTATTTTCCTGTAAGGTTTTTGATCATAACTTATGCGAACCATATAGACTTCACATCCTAATCCAAACTGAGAACAGGCAAAACTTAGAGCGCTTCCCCACTGTCCTGCACCGGTTTCCGTGATAAGTTTTTTAGCACCTTCAACTCTATTATAATATGCCTGGGCTATTGCTGTATTTGGTTTGTGAGAGCCTGTAGGGCTAACTCCTTCATACTTGTAATATATTTTAGCTGGTGTATCGAGAAGCTTTTCAAAATTTACTGCTCTTATTAATGGAGTTGGTCTGTACATTTTATAGACTTTACGAACTTCATCAGGAATTTCAATATATCTTTCAGTTGAAACTTCCTGCTGGATAAGCTCCATCGGAAACAATACTGCCAGATCATCCGGTCCTATTGGCTGCAACGTTCCAGGGTGAAGAGGGGGTAAAGTAGGATTCGGCATATCAGCCTGGATATTATAATACTTATCAGGCATATCGGATTCATTTAGCAGAATTTTTTTAGTAATACTCATTGCATCACTCCTGTGATTAATTGTTTATAAAATTTAGATTAATTTTTATGAAACTATTTACGTGCGAATGTACTAGTGTGGAAATATTTTAGCGGCGCCAGCCACGCCAGGAGAGGGAATGAGAAAAGCAGTTTACTTGATATTTAAAAATTATTCTTTTCACTTTTGAAGTTTTAATTTGATATCAATATATTTTTTTGAAATGAATAAGTCAAGCATGCAAAATAGGCCCCCAAAATTTTTTTTAAAATAATCTCTTATGAATTTCGTCTCCCAGTTTTACAGTTCCGGTGCTATTACAAACCAGGTTCATTCCAAACATAACTTTTCCCTTGATATTTCTGTATTTAGATAGAGTTAAAAGAGGTTCATGAGCGCGTTCGGCAGTTTCCTGATCTGTTGTTGTAATTACACAACGTGCGCAAGGTTTCACTGCCTGAAACTTCACATCACCGATTTTTAATTTTTTCCAATAATCTTCTTCAAATGGTTTTCCTCCTGTAAAGACAAAGTTAGTGCGGAACCTGTTCATCGGTAACGGATCTTCAAGTCTTGAATTCAGATCATCTAAAGAAGCCTGACCGATTATTAAGAAAGGATATCCATCTGCAAAACTGACAATTTTATTTTTCACGTAAGTTTTATCAACAACACGCTTTGTCGATTCTGGCATTTTTACAAGATGACATTTAATTTCAAGTATTTCAGAAAACCAATCGTCGATCTGCTTGTTATAAAATTCACCTGTTACGGTATCATCCCAGATAACAACATCTGCCTTTTCCTTGTGTTCAAAATTAAACGGAACAAAAAGAGCTTCAACATTTTTTGTTTTGTGTTGAAGTTTTAAGCCTTCATTTTCTATTGCAACTTTAATCAACGCCATCTCAGGATAATCCCGCTGGGTGAAAAATGTATTTGTCTCATTTACCAAAACCCATCTTCGATCGTATTTCAAACCTCGTTCCTCAACTTCAGAAGACTGAAGACTGATTCCCGCAAGAGATTTAATAGGATATATATTTATTTCTGAAAGTGTGTACATAATTTTTAAGGTGTATTAAGTTTTTAACTTATATTTAATTCTCTTTTCGAAAACAATCTAAATGCGCCTTCAATTCCAACCGAAAATAAAATCATTAAGAATAAAATTAAAAGATGCATAGGAGAACTGTTCAGTGTTTGCCAAATAAGACTACCTAATGCACCTATACACAAACCGGCGCCAATATAAGAAATGATTTTTTTACTTTTTGTCTCGTTAAATAATTTTGCATTAGAAAGATTTACACCTGTAAAAATTAGAAGGAAGCCCGCACTTCCCATTGTTGAAAGGCTTGACAGGTCCAATAGATTTGCAAAGATTAAAGTTGCTGCTGATGTAATCAACAATCCCTCAAGTGGTTTATTCCAGATGTTATCTTCTAAAAACCCGGGTAGTTCACCGTCTTTGGCGATTATGTAACTTAGTCTGGCTGAACCATAAAGAGTTGCATTTATTGCAGATGTTGTGGAAAGAAGAGCTGCAATGGATATTAAAACAAAGCCGAACTGACCAAGAAAAGGTTTGGCCGCCATTGCTAAAGCGTAATCTTTAGCAGCAACAATTTTATCAACAGGTAAATTTCCTACCGTTACAATTGCTACGAGGATATATAGAATAATTACAAAAATTACTGAAGAGTAGAATGCACGTGGCAAAGTTTTTTCAGGATTGCGGACATCATCTGATGTGTTGGCAATTAATTCAAAGCCTTCATATGCTAAAAAAATAATAAATCCTCCGGCAGCAAGATTTAAGGCAGGGGACCAGTTTGAAATAACTAAATTTTCGGGATGAATTCCGATAAATCCGATGACGCAAAAGAAAATTAATATTAATAACTTTAATAACACAACCAAATCCTCAGCTTCTCCTATTAGTTTTGCACTAAAGATATTTAAAACAGAAATGGTTAATACAATTCCGCTTATTAATAAATGTTTGATTAAGTTATGTGGAAGACCGGGGAAAAGTTCAGCACCGTAGCTCCCGAAAGCGAATGCATAGAGTGAGAGCATAATTATATAACTAATCCATAAAAGTATATTCATTGATCCGGTAAATATGCCTGAACCAAATGCTTTATCAAGGAACGAAACGGTTCCTCCCTTACCTGGAAAAGCAACAGATAATTTTGAATAGGAATAAGATGTAAAGAGAGCCACGATCCCGGCAATTAAAAATGCAACAGGAGCACCGCCTTGCGAAAGTTGAACAGCCAATCCGAGCACTGCAAAAATTCCACCTCCAACCATTCCACCAATTCCAATTGATGCAACCTCAATAAATCCAATTTTATTATCTTTTTTCTTTTCCATGTGATGAAAGCAGGAAGTTATAAAAACAATTCACTTTAAGCCGTACAACTCACAAGTTACAAATAATAATTTAATTGAGAATTACTTTTTGTTTCGCAGCACAATCAATGTTACTTCAGGGGTGGCGTTATATCTGATCGGTGCAAGCGACATTCCCAATCCTCTGGTTACAATCATCAGCATATCACCAAAATGAAAATCACCGCGAATATAATTTGTTTCGAACATGGTGGGAGTAATATAAACGAAGGGAAACATTAAAGTAATTTGTCCGCCGTGGGTATGTCCTGCAAAAAATAAATCATAGTTTCGCTCAACAGCTTTATCAACAAGAAATTTTCTTGGCTGATGAGTCAGGAAAATTTTCAGATCGCAACCATTATCATTTTTGGTTAAACTGTCCAGAATATTTTTATCAACCTGTTCAACGTAGGTATTTGTGATAAATGTTATACAAATTTTTGAACTGTCAACCAATATTCCTCTTTTAGAATTATTTATAAAATTTATTCCCTTTTCAGTCAATGCTTTTGAAACTTCTCTCAGACTTCGGGCATAGTCATCTCTGTAAGCCCAGTTATCGTGGTCGCCGACGCAAGCATATATACCATATTTCGATTTTATTTTTGCAACATAATCAGCGCTCTCATTGATGTAATCAGGAGTTGAGGTAATAAAATCTCCGGCGATTAATACAAGATCGGGTTTTGTAGAATTTACTTTGTCAATATAATTCTGAAGACGATTTTCATCCGTGTATTTATCAGCCTGAATATCCGAAATAAGGGTGATTTTAAATCCATTTAACTCAGCCGGCAAGTTTTTCTTTTTATATTCAACAATTCTTATTGACACATTATTGTAATCATAAATGATCCTTGCCGGAATATAAACAACAAAAAATATCATTATGGCAAACATAAGCTTTGCAACAAATGAATTTAATTTTTCTTTTCTTTTTTTATAAAGTGGGTAAAAAATTAATTTTAAAATATCCACCACGAGAAAATATATACCTGACTGAAACATTAATAAAAACAGTATCCAGAAGGGATAAACAAGAAAGTAATCGAAAAAAGAAGATTCGGGGGGGGATATTCTACCCGCAGTAATTAATCCGTAAAGAAAGGATGAAATAAGGAATGCCGGATACAAATTCAGTATAACCAGGAAAATAATTTTTCCGGTTTTAAGTTTGTTAATATTAATTTTTGGAAAAGTTGATTTCAGGAGCCAATTACTTTTTTTAATAAAATAAAATTCCACTAAAAAAAGTATAACAACGCCGATAAGAATCCGGAATATCCAGCCGCTCATAAATTATCTGCTTTTTTTGGTAAAATCATTATAACAAATTTACGTTAAGAAAAATTCATAGTTTTTATTTTTTGTACGAATGAAAGCATTTTCTGATGATGAGTTCCCCTCCAGTAAAGTTTATTGCAGCCAGAGCATTTATAAAATTCTTGCTTGGAAGTTGCAACTTTTGGCGGCAGCTCATTTATTATTTTTGACTTGTCAACTTGTACTAATTGTAAATTGCAATCAAGGCATCTTGTAAACTCTTTAATCAATTTTTGCAGATCAAATCTTTTAACCACTTCTTCGGTTTGCACTTTAACCTTGTTGCTTCGTATATAGTATCCATGAGTTACTTCATTTCTTTTTAAAATTCCTATATCACGTGTAAGTATTGCTCTTCTTTCTTCCAATGAAAATTTGACAATCTCTTCATCTGCTAAATTATTTTTATAATAAACATCAAACCCGAGCATTCTTAAATATCTGGCAAGTTTTCCAAGATGTACATCACAAATAAATTTTGGCTTACGTAACGGCCTCGGTCGTAAATGCTGCACATCTGAAATATCCAGCGATTCAAAAACCGGGTAAGCGGAAATATCATCACCATTACTAATCAGATAATTAAAACCAACTGATTTTCCATTAACCAAAATTAAATCAACTTCTGTATGTGGAACACCGTATGACTCAATCACATCCTTAACTGAAGCACGATCAATATAAACATGCTCAAACTTAATTTTCTTTTTATTTTTCGGAAGGAAGTCATTCAGCTCTTCGTAGAATCGTATATAAACTTTATACATATTTTTTTTAAACAGTGATTTCAAAATAATTCAATCTAATGAAGTTATAAAGGAATATGGGTAAAAGGGAAATTGGGGATACGGGAATGGTTACGGAACTCGTTTCGTCAACCGGAAAGCGTTACTCGCACAGAAAACGTAACCTTTGAACGAAACAGGCATCGTAACCGAATAACGCTAACTTATATGTTGATGATTTGAAAATAGGTTCCTTATACCTCTATACCCTTTACCTTTATTGTGCTCTATGCATTTTAAAATACTTTCACTTTCAGTAAGTTTAATTTTCTGATTAAAAGCCATAAAAAGTGATACCTGCATCTATAAAACATACTTTAAGAGCACTTAGGCACAGAAATTACAGGTTGTTTTTCAGTGGGCAGGGGATTTCACTTATCGGAACATGGATGCAGCAAATTGCACTTGGCTGGCTGGTTTACAGGATGACTGATTCAGCGTTTCTATTAGGGCTTGTAGGGTTCTCATCACAGATTCCAACATTTTTGCTTGCCTCATTTGCAGGGGTGCTGGCAGACAGGGTAAATAAGCACAAGATAATTATTACTACCCAGATACTTGCAATGGTGCAGGCTTTCATTCTTGCTGCACTGACATTAACTGATACAATACAGATCTGGCAAATCATTTCACTCAGCTTATTGTCAGGATTCATAAATGCTTTTGATATGCCAACGAGACAGTCGTTTGTTATCGATATGGTGGAAGATAAAAATGATCTGCCGAATGCAATCGCATTAAATTCATCTATGTTTAACTCGGCGAGATTACTCGGGCCAACCATTGCAGGGTTTGTAATTTCTTCTCTTGGCGAAGGGCTATGTTTTTTGATTAATGCGATCAGCTACATTACGGTCATCGCTGCATTACTGTTGATGAAGATTGAACCAAAAGTAAATAACAAGCAAAAAGAAAAAGTTTTTGCAGGATTAAAAGATGGAATTAAGTATGCATATAATTTTAAACCGATTAGAGCACTTCTACTTTTAATCGGGCTGGTAAGCTTAACCGGAATGCCTTACACGGTACTAATGCCAGTATTTGCGAGAGACATTTTAAAAGGAAATGCCAGCACTCTAGGATTTCTTCTTGGTGCCGTAGGAACCGGTGCGCTGATCGGCGCACTTTATCTTGCTTCAAGAAAAACTGTTTTGGGTTTGGGAAGATGGATTGCAATGGCGGCAGGAATTTTTTCTCTTGGGCTTATCTGTTTTTCTTTTTCAAGAAATCTTTATCTCTCAGTCGGACTTATGCTTTTTACCGGTTTTGGAATGATGATGCAGATGGCTTCTACAAACACTTTGCTGCAGACTCTTGTTGATGACGACAAACGCGGAAGAGTTATGAGTCTGTATGTGATGGCATTTATGGGAACTGCGCCGTTCGGAAGCATTATTGCGGGCTCGCTTGCCGGAGCAATTGGTGCGCCATATACAATATTAATAAGCGGGATAAGCTGTCTTACAGGAACAATAATTTTTGCAAAAAAATTACCATCGCTCCGGAAACACATTCGACCAATTTATATTAGGATGGGAATTCTGCCACAAGTCTCGGAAGGATTACAATCTTCAACAAATTTAAGAATGCCGCCGAATTAATTACAAAATTTTTTTACGTTAGGGTCTAAAAGCTTCCAGATCAATATTTTTCAGAACTTTATAATGTTTAACATTTGCCGTCAATAAGGCAAGTCCATTGGAAACTGCCGTAGCAGCAATCAAAGCATCTGCAAGCAAAATTGAATTACTTAGAAAATGCTGTTCTACATAAAACATTGCTTTAACCGAAATATCTTCAGTTATATAAAGTATCTTAGCATTCCAGTTTCTAATTGCATTTCTGAATAAATTAAGTTCTTTTTTGTTTTTCATTCCCTGCACAAGTTCCATATAAGACACAACGGAAAGGAAGAATCCATTCTGCTTCTCTATAATATTAAAAGCTTTTTTATTTCCTCGCAAATACCAGATCAGAACATCAGAATCAACCATCAGCATGTAATCTTCCTCTTCTTAAATTTCGAACATATGTATTAACTTCGCCAATGTCTTTTCGATTTTTCCATATTCCGAACAGTTCTTTTTTTGAATCCCTGCCTTTTTTGGTTTTCTTTAAGGGAACGATTTTAGCATAGGGTTCTCCCCTGAAAGTAATAATAACTTCCTCACCTTTGTGCACCGAATCCAAAATCTCCTTCGTATGGAATCTTAATTCTTTCGCAGATGACCGCATTCTTTTGCTCCTTTCAAGTTTACACTTACAAATATAAACTTTAATCCTGCGATCTACAAACTAAAATTTAATGATGCACCAAGAGAAATTACCATAAACCACGAAGTTGTAAAGTCAACTTTTTTTTGCATCGGACCAACAAGCCCGGCGGATAATTCAAATTTAAAAAGATCCGTTCCTAATTTTGAAAAGACAAAGTATTCAAAAAAAAGATTGCTTAAATGTTTGTTTATAGATTTTCCATCAATATAAAATTTGAAAAAATCTACATAAGAAAATCTTATTGCATGTCCGAATGCAGCAGACATATTAATATTTAAAAGTTCATTGAACTTCTCACCCGAAAGTCCTGTATTTATTTGAATATAATATCTTCTCAAATCCGCCGGCATATTAACAGAGAAAGAATCGATTCCAGTAAAAGTTCCGAAAGAATAACCCGAGCTGTATCCTGCTAAAACTTCGATATGATTTATGTTAATAATAAAAGGTATATGAAATGGCGGATATAAATAATTGTAGTATCCAATTCCTCCTTCAAAAATTCTTTTTGAAATATTTAAAGCAGAATCTTTTTTTGAAAAAGCAGCACCACCGAAAGCAAAAAGATGATCAGTAAAAGAATAAGATGCTTTGGCTTCTGTGTAAGGTAAGCCATAACTTGCACTGATTTTAAGCTCATTTGATTTTTTGAACAAAGGTGCCTGTGGAAAGTTGGGAATATATGCGGGCGTGCTGCAAGAGTAAATAATAAATGGCAGAGGAACGATGAATAAATAAAATGTTTTCATCAGCTTCTGATTATTTTTGAATAAATCTTATTCTGTAAAAACGCTCTTTACAAACTCAAACTCATCATCTGTTAACGGATTGTCCATTTCAGCTAAATTAATTTTAACCTGTTGAAGATTTCTGAATCCCGGAATTACTGCAGCAGTAAAATCATATTTAAGAACAAACTGCTGAGCTACTCTTGCAAGCTCTTCAGTTGAGGAACCGAATTTTTCTTTTATACTGTTAAGTTTTGGTTCAAGTTTTTCCAGACTTTCTCTTGAAAATCTTGGAAGACCTTTCCTGTGGTCGCCATTTTCAAACTGAGGTGGATTTTCTTTTTTATATTTATCAAGAAGTAAACCTTCATATAATGGTCTGAATGCCACCATAGAAATTTGTTTTTCTTCAATCAGTTTTCTTGTAGGATTTCCTTCATCGATAAATGTTCTTTCAACTGTATTTGCAAAGGTTTGAATTACATCAGGTTTTACTTTTGGAATTAATTTCTGAAAATCTTTGTGTGAATAAGCTGATTGCCCGATTAATCTAATTTTACCTTCATCCTTTAATTTATACATTACTTGAATAGCGTCATCAAGGTACTCGTCACTGTCACCAAACCATCCGTGATGAAAATAGTAAAGATCAATGTAGTCTCGTTTAAGATTAATTAATGACTGTTCGCATTGATGACGAATGTGTGCCGGTTCGTAAGCATTCGCAGCAGTTCCGGGGAACCAGCCAATCTTAGTTGTAATTATGAAGTTGTTGGTTCTGTTTCCAAGAATTCGCGCTAGCATTCTTTCGGCTCTGCCATTTCCGTAAACATCGGCATTATCAAAATGGTTAACTCCGTGATCGATTGCGTAGTTTATTGCTTCGGCTATTTCGTTTTCATCAACATTAGCCCAGCCGTTTGGATCTCCGTTAACCCAATTTAGTCCGCCCATTGTCCAGCAGCCCAGACTAATTTCCGAAACTTCTATATCTGATTTTCCGAGTTTTCTGTACTTCATATTCTTTTTTCCTTTTGTGTAATTGCGAGCGTTAGCGAAGCAACATTTAAGTAAAATCTTGAGATTGTTTCAAGGTTACACTCCTCGCAATGACCGTTAAGAATTTTTATCTATCCACTTTGCTAAATCTTTCGCAAAGTACGTAAGAAACATATCTGCACCGGCACGTTTAATTGCCATTGCAGATTCAACCATTACTCTTTCTTCATCAATCCAGCCATTTTGTCCGGCAGCTTTAATCATTGCATACTCTCCGCTAACCTGGTAAGCCGCTGTGGGCATTTTAAATTCATCTTTAACTTTTCTGATTACATCGAGATAAGGACCGGCTGGTTTTACCATAATTATATCTGCACCTTCTTCGATGTCAGCTTCAACTTCGCGGAGAGCTTCGTTAATATTTCCAATATCCATTTGGTGTGATCTCCTGTCTCCGAAGGTAGGAGTTGATTCGGCTGCATCTCGAAAAGGTCCGTAGTAACCGGAAGAATATTTTGCTGCGTAACTCATTATAGGAATTTTTGTGTAACCTTTATAGTCAAGTGCTTTACGGATTGCAAAAACTCTTCCATCCATCATATCTGAGGGAGCAATCATATCTGCGCCGGCTTCAACATGTGAGACGGCTTCTTTTGCAAGCACAGCGATTGTTTCATCATTTAAAATTTCTTCACCGGCTAAAATTCCGCAATGACCATGAGATGTATATTCACATAAGCAAACATCGGTTATTACAAGCAGATCATTAATTTCTTTTTTGATTGCCCAGATTGCTTTCTGAACAATTCCATCGCTTGCATAAGCTTCCGAGCCTTGTTCATCTTTATGTTCGGGAATTCCAAAAAGGATTACTGCCGGAATTCCGAGATCACGGACTTCTTTACATTCTTCAACAAGTTTTTCAACTGAAAATTGAAATACTCCAAGCATTGATTTAACCGGATTTTTAACATTCGATCCGGGAACAACAAACAAGGGGTAAATCAAATCGTTTTTTGTTAGTACCGTCTCACGAACCATATCCCGAATGATTGGATTATATCGTAATCGTCTGAATCGTTTGAAATTGAAATTATCTTTCACAAAATCCTCCGGTGTTTATAATTAACAATGAAAAATTAACAATTAACAATTTCAGATCATGATTTTAAACTTTTAAGGATCGAAGTAAGAAGTTTTATAATTTCTTTAGAATCTGTATTAATACTTTTAAACTCATCTTTTGTAATGTGATCTGTTGCTTCTAGTAATTCTAACCAATATTCTGTCTCACGCGCTTCTTTTAAAGCTATATGTAATTTATTTATAAAATCTTTTTTAGTTATTGCTCCCTGAGCTTCTGTAATATTTGCTCCAACTGAAGTTCCGGACCTTAATACTTGCTTTAATAATGGTTCGATATCCCGATCAGTTTGTTTTATATGTTTGAATAATTTTATTATCCTAATAGAAAATTTAAAGCTCTTTTCAAGAACTGCATTCCCATACGGCTGTGTTTTTTCAAATACTTTAAAACTCATTGTTAATTGTTCATTGTAAATTTTTAATTTTCTTCACAACTTCTCCGGCATTTTTAATGCAATCACCAACAGAAATACCGCCGCGGTAATTACCACTTAAAATTATTCCCCTATTGTCTTTTTCAAAATGATCAATGTAATTTTCGTGTTCAACATAACCAAGTCTGTATTGCGGGATTGCCTTTTCCCACATCCTTTTTGATGAATAAACAGGCTGACCTTTAATTTTCATCAATTCTTCGAATTCGTTTCTAACCCTTGAGAGTATACTTTCTTCATCTTCAAAAATAAAATCCGGATTTCTTGATCCACCTATAAAAAGTGTGAATGAAGCGTGCTCATTATCTGATCTTCCAGGGAAAATTACTGAGCTCCAGATTGCACCCAGAAAAGATTTCTTTTCTTTTTCCGGAATCAAAAATCCGAATCCATCTAAAGGCTGACCAATATTTTCTTTTTTATAAACAAGATAATAAACTAAAACCGGCGGATAATAAATTTTATTTAAATGTTCAGAAAGTTTTTCATCAAAGTGTCCGAAAAGCTCTGAGGCTTTATAAGCAGGAACTGTCGAAAGCACAACATCACAAAGTATAGAAATGGATTGTCCTTCCTGTTTATAAGTTACACCATATTTATTATCAGAAGTTTTTTTAATAGAAACAACTTCCGCATTTATTTTTACTCGATCACCAAGAAAATTCTTGATTGCTTCAGGTAGAACTTTCATTCCACTTTTGAATGAAAGCATCTTTGCACTTTGCTTTGATTGTTCCGCACGCTTTTTTCTTTTACGAATGCTTCTCATTGTTCCGACAATTAGTCCGCCGTATTCTTCTTCCAACGCATAAAGTTTTGGAAAAGAGGATTTAACGCTTAGCTCTTCGGGTCTTCCTGCATAAACACCGGCAACGAACGGATTGATTGCATAATCCAGGAATTCTTTGCCGAGTCTTCTTGTAACAAATTCTGCAATACTTTGATAGTAACCATCTTTTGATCTTCCGATGAATGGTTCTGCCATCAATCTTAATTTTGCTTTTCCTGAAAATAATTTTGATTTAATAAATGCAGGGGGAGACATTGGTAATGCATAGAGCTCATTATTTTTTAAAATATATCTTTTATTGCCCTGTTTGTTTGCATACACAAATTCATCTTTGAGATTTAATTCATCAACTAGTTGAGAAATAATTGGAGTTGTTTCAAGAGCGCTGTTTGGTCCTCGATCAAAAAGAAAACCGTTTTCCGAAATGCTCTCAATTGATCCTCCGACTTTATCCTTTGATTCAAGAACTGTAACTTCAAAGCCTTCTTTATTTAAAAGGTAAGCGGAGGTCAGTCCTGAAATTCCGGCGCCAATTACAGCTATTTTTTTCCCTTCGGCCATATAATAATTATATAATAAGATTTAATTCTTCAATTTAATGAAATGTTCCCTTTGTTTGGAGGTAAAATTCTCTCAGAAATCATTCGATAATCGTATGACATTAAGTTCAAGTTTTGTTGACTTTAGTTATATTTTTACACCGGCATCAACAGGTAATCAGGTTTAGAACGGATTTAATATTCAATATGAATTTATTTTATAAATTTATAATTTCTTTGGTAATGGTGGGTCAGTTATTACTGCTATCTCATCTATGTTTGATATTGCCAGAGACATTCATATCCAACCCAGCGGAAGAATTATTTTAACCGGAGAAACAGGTGTTCCGAGCGACTTCATAGCTGTAGGATACCACAATGATCCTTTCCAGCAGAATGTTCCATTTTATATTGTCGATGATATATGGAATAATGGATTTATAAATTTTAATGATTTGGGAGACTTCTGCATGATCGCAGTTGATGCTGTTGTTTATACTGATAGTATTCCTGCCAGTTTATTTAAAGATTCATTTATTGCTTCCGGTGTGTCAAGTCGATTTTATGAAATATCAGTTACTCCACAAAACGCCGGGTCTAATTCTTCCTACAATGCTTCTTTAAGACTCTATTATTCTGATGATGATATTCAGGGGATTAATGAAAGCAATTTGAAGTTAGTAAGATTAACTAATGATGGCTGGATTTATGTGGGTGGCGCGGTTAACACAAGTGAAAATTATATGGAAGCAAACAATGTTCACGATGTTGGAATTTTTGCATTCGCAGATCCTGAGAGCATAACTAATGTAGATTCTGATGGGAAAAGTTTGGTGAATGAGTTTGCGTTAAAGAAAAATTATCCAAACCCATTTAATCCTGTTACAAATATTCGGTACTCTATTCCACAAAGAAGCACTGTTACTTTGAAAGTTTATGATATCCTTGGAAATGAAGTAGCAACTTTAGTTAACGAAGAAAGACCAGCGGGAGAATATGAAATTGAATTCAATGCATCCAAACTTTCAAGCGGAATATATTTTTACAGGTTAATAGCCGGAGAATTTTCAGAAACAAAAAAACTTGTACTGATGAAATAATTTTTCATCCTCTCTCCTATATAAGAGAAGGGAAACAAATAAATCACCGGTTTGGTTTTCCTTCTTTTATACAACTTTGGTGATTTCATATGGAATCTTAACAGTTCACTTTCAGCAAATATTAACTTTCCCTTTTTATAATTGCACATTAAACTAATTTGTGGTAGGTTTAATACAATTACCTTTTGTAAAAAATTTATCAATATCCACAAGCAAGGAGGATTTATGTTTAAAGTTATACTTAGTGTGGCACTTTCGGTTTTTTTTACTTCATTCCTATATTCGCAGAATAACTTTTCCCAACAGTATATTGAAGAAAATGGCGATGGAATTAATACAACAGAGACAAATTACCATGTTTCACACATCACACTGGGCTGGACAAGTCTTCCGGATGCACCTGAACCATTTGGAAGATCAATTGGAGGTACAATTGGAGATTTTGTTTATGTTTTCTGCGGCCAGGCAAATTCAAGTATGGCTGCAGCATATAAAATTTCCACAAATACCTGGAGTGCCTCTACAGTCCCAAACTCCCCCGGTTACAACTGCGGGTTTGTTGTTGCAGGCGGGGAACTTTATAAAATATCAGGTACAGGATCTGTATCGGTAATGGAAAAATTCACACCCGATGGAACGGGTACAGGTAGCTGGACTGCATTAACCGGAGGTCCTACTGATATTATGAATGCTCAAAACTCTGCAACGTGGGATGGTGGAGATTATATATATGTTCATAGTTCAAACTATAGTTCTACAACACCGGAATCCTTTTTATCACGGTACAGCATCTCCGGCAATTCCTGGTCAACATTAACACCAACAACTATAATAAAGAGATATCCCGGTCTGGTTTATCATAATGGATATCTATATTTAATAGGCGGACTTGTTCCTACAGGTGGTGATCAAACTGAATGTGTTAAATATGATATTGCAACCGATACCTGGAGCTCAATTGCCCCACTGCCTGAAGCCGTTAATTTCTGTAAATGGACTACTACTGTAGTAGGCAACCAGGTCGTTCTTGTTGGTTCAGGTGGTGGTTATACAACTTACCCCGCAAACCCTAAAATATTTTATTATGATATAGCAGCAAATACCTGGACTTATGACAGCGACACTCCGGCAATAAGAGGTCTTGCCCTTGCATTTTATCTTCCTTCACTATCAAAGGTTTTCTTTGGCGGCGGTAACGAAGGAGGATCTTCGACAAATTACCAAGCATCCTGCTGGAATGGTGATGGCGGATTTGTTCCGGTTGAACTCACTTCATTCAGTGCTTCTGTTTCCGGAAATGTTGTTTTACTAAACTGGCAGACAGTAACAGAGACAAACAACTCCGGTTTTGAAATTGAAAGAAGCGAAGACAATCAGAATTTTTCACAAATTGGTTTTGTTCCCGGATCGGGAACTTCAACTGAGCCCAGGAGCTACAATTATTCAGATAATATGATTAGTAGCGGTAAATATTATTATCGTTTAAAACAAATTGATTACGATGGCAGTTTTGAATACTCTAATGTTGTTGAAGCAGAAATTGGCTTGCCGTCAGAGTTCAGACTTGAGCAAAACTATCCCAATCCATTTAATCCATCAACAATTATTAGCTTCCAGGTTCCAAATTCTTCATTCGTAAATCTAAAGGTTTATGACGCTCTTGGAAACGAAATTGCAACATTGGTGAACGAAGAGAAATCCACAGGAAGTTATGAAGTGAATTTTAGAGCGACCAATTTATCAAGTGGAATTTATTTATACCATTTACAAGCAGGAAGTTTTGTAGAGACAAAAAAGATGTTGTTAATGAAGTAAGAATCTTTTAAAACTTTCTTTTAAATAGCCCTGCCTGGAAAATGGCAGGGCATTTTGTTTGCTTGTAACAAGCAACTCCATATTGATTTTAATTAAAAAAAATTCCATGTTTATTCCAGGCTAAATATCTACTACTTAAGGAAGGTTATATAGTCTAAATAAACTATCACCTAAATCTTCTTATTACCCGCACTCCTTAAGCGTTGTTGCAATTCTCATTTGAGTTTTTGTATCAGGCGTAATTTTGTAAGTTAAAAATATTTCAAAGTAATTAAGTTCTTGCAAAATCTTTAGCAATGAAAGATCTCATATTCAAATTAATACTTAAATATTTATTGATTACCTGGATAGATAGAATTTTTTTTACCGTCATTTTGTTCTTATTCCCTCAACCGGGTATTCCAAATCAATGGACGACTATTACCAACAAACCGGGGAATTTTATTCAATGCTTATACTCATCTGATATAAATAATCGAAAAGCGGATGATGATTATCGATTGCCAGTTTTTTCTAATTCATTTTCTAAAGCGATTAGCAATTCAAACTCATATTTATTTAACGTGGCGCATATAAGAAAATCAATTAGAGTTGAAAAAGATCAAACAACTGTTGCCATAAATGAAGATGATTCGAACAATGATTGTTCAATAATTTCTTTTTGTTTTGATCTTAAAAGCAAAGTTTATTTCCCCATTTTCAAACTTCTGCACATTACCATCTACAAGATAGTGTTGTTGATTAATAAAAGCCCACCATCTCTTGCCTAAAAGTTAAATTAAAATTTTATGAACTTCGTATTATTACTATTACGATGTCATCAAGTTAGTTTTTTCAAATATTATTAAAAGAGAAATTAACACTTTAATTTAGAAGGATATTGCAATGAAAAAGAAATCAATAATTTTTTTAATTACACTAACCCTGATGTTTCTCCTCATTTATTCGTGCAGTGACAAAACAAGCACTCCAACAGAAAGCACGCTCGATAAATCGCAAACACTTGATAAAAAAGGTGGTGGTCATCAGGCTACGGTGACTGTATTTGCAACAGGACTAAATAATCCTCGCGGACTTGAGTTTGGTCCCGATGGTTTTCTGTATGTTGCAGAAGGTGGTCTTGGCGGAACAAACTCATCATCTGGTTCTTGCGATCAGGTAATACCTCCTATTGGACCATATACCGGTGACTTTACTGCGAGTATATCCAAAGTAAGTCCTACAGGAATTGTTACACGAATTGTTGAAAATCTGCCTTCAAGTCAAACCAGCCCGGGAACGGGCGGACTAGTTAGCGGAGTTGCAGATGTGACTTTTATAGGTAATACACTATATGCTTTGATTGGAGGTGCAGGTTGCTCGCACGGATTCCCAAATAATCCGAATGGTATTTTTAAAGTCAATAACAACGGTACAATGCAGTTGATTGCAGACTTAAGCGATTGGTCGTTAAATCATCCTGTTGCAAATCCTGAAGAAGATGATTATGAACCTGACGGCACTTGGTATAGTATGATTAACGTACGTGGCAAGCTCTATGCAGTTGAACCCAATCATGGTGAAATAGTAAAAGTAACAACAAACGGAAATATCAGCCGTGTAATAGATGTTTCTGCTACACAAGGGCATATTGTTCCGACTGCAATAGCTTATCATGGGAATTTTTATATTGGCAATCTAAATACGTTTCCAATAGTACCAGGCAGTTCAAATATCTTTAAAGTTACTCCAAGCGGACACATCCAAATACGTGAGAGCGGGTTGACGACTGTTCTTGGTTTAGTATTTGATAATCACGATAGGATGTACGTTCTGGAAATGTCTACAGAAGCAGGCGAACCCACACCCAATACTGGAAAAATAGTACGAATTCAGCCATCCGGTCAGCAGGAAGTTATTGCAGATAGTTTATTTTTCCCTACAGGAATGACTTTAGGAACTGATGGTGCACTTTATGTTTCTAATAAGGGTTTCGGTCCTGCAGTTCCAGGGTTCGGTGAAATATTAAAAGTGGCTTTTCATTGATTTAAAAGTTCTCGTTATTATGTTTTATTTACGCTGATTTGAAAACTTATAAATGAAATAATTTTATTATTTAAAAGTCCCGCCTTTGTTGCGGGACTTTTTTAAAATGGTTTATACAGTTCAAATTGAATTTGCTTCTTTCATCTTTTCCTCTTAAACTTCCAGAAACCAATTTGGCAAAGCCATCCCTTTGGGAGAAAGCACCACATCTTTAACCAGGACATACTATGAATGCTAAAAATAAAATCACGTTTCTTTGTGTCTCGTCGTATGAAAAAGGGCACGACTTTATGCGTGAGTGTAAAGAGCAAGGGCACCGTGTGCTTTTGTTAACATCTAAAAGTCTTGAAAATTCACCCTGGCCTAAGGAAGCAATTGATGAAATTTTTTATATCCCTGATAAAAATAAGGACTGGAATCTGCGTGATGTTATTTATGGAGTCAGTTTTCTTGCCAGAAAAGAAAAAATAGACAGGATAATTGCTCTCGATGATTTTGATGTTGAAAAAGCTGCCGCACTTCGTGAGCATTTACGTGTGCCGGGAATGGGCGATACAACCGCAAGATATTTCCGCGACAAACTTGCAATGAGAATGCGTGCTAAAGAAAAAAATATTCCTGTCCCGGAATTTCTTCACGTTCTAAATCATGATGCAATTAATGATTTCAGCAAGCGGGTTAAATTCCCTTTTATTATAAAACCAAGAATGTTAGCTGGTGCACATGGATTAAAAAAAGTAAATAACGAAAATGAAATGAGGGAAAGAATTAACAAGCTAGGCGATGAGCAGTCATTCTTTTTAATGGAAAGATTTATTCCCGGTAACATTTATCATGTTGATTCTATTATTTATGAAAATGAAATAAGATTTGCAATAGCAAGCCAATATGGAAAGCCGCCGTTTGAAGTTGCTCATGAAGGAAGAGTATTTTCCAGCAGAACAGTTGAACACGGTTCCGAGAAAGAACGTAAGCTGCTTGAATTGAATGAAAGACTTCTGAAAGTATTAGGATTGCTAAGAGGAGTTTCTCATACAGAATTTATTGAGGCGGATGAAGATGGCAGTTTTTATTTTCTTGAAACATCTGCGAGAGTCGGAGGCGCAAATCTTTCTGAACTTGTCCTTGCCGCGTCTGGAATTAATTTATGGAGGGAGTGGGCAAAGATCGAAATTTTAAGAGGAGAAGGCGATTACAAATATCCTGAAGTTAAAAATGATTATGCCGGAATAATTACCTCACTTGCAAAGCAGGAATACCCTGATCTTTCTTCTTATAACGATCCTGAAATTATATGGCGATTGAATAAGGCATATCATGCCGGTCTGATTGTAAAATCACAAAGCTTTAGAAGGGTAGAGGAATTAATTAATAATTATACACAAAGATTTTATAACGAATTCTTTACCTCAGCGCCAATGAAGGAAAAGCCGGGTGACTAGCAGCTTTTTGCAGATTAGATTGTAAATTAATTGTAAAACCCCCTTTTTCTTAAATAATTTTCTTTTGATTGATCAATAACATACCTATTATTGGTTCAGAACTCATAAACTTTACATGTCTCTGAACAATCCCCGATATTCTCATCGTGTATGAGTAATTCCTGCGTGAAGAGAAAAACGATATAATACTATTTTAGTAACGAATGTAAATCAAGAATGGAAATTGTAATTCCTTTAGAAAACACAGAAATAAAAGAAACGAAAAGTAAAACGGAAGTGCTTAAACATCTTGAATCGAAAGTTAAGGAATGGATCGGAACACACGTTGCAAAAAGAAATTTGTGGTTTTCTTCTGACTATCTGCCTGCTGATGAAAAAATGAATGATGATAAAGAAAGCAATCTTCAAAAACTACGTGAAAGAGTTAGGGGAATTAAGGACAGTGTTCGTGTTGCTTCTGCTTTAAATCTTTTGACTGAAGAAGGACTTCCACATTTTCACAGACTTATTGCTCAATATCTTGGTGATAAAAGTTTCTGGTCGAAATGGAATAATATGTGGACAGCGGAAGAAGACAGGCATGGTTGTATATTAAGAGATTATGCACGCGACGGACGATTATTCAGCTTTAAAGAAATTGAAATGATGCAGTATCATTATATTGAAAGCGGGTTTAATCCTGACTGGGATAAAGATCCTTACCGTGTATTTGTTTATACAACTTTGCAGGAACGGGCAACACAGGTATCGCATAAAAATACTGGCAAATTAGTTGGGGACGATGAACCTATGCTAAATGGAATTTTAAGCAGCATCGCAGCTGATGAAGCCAAACATTATACGTTTTATAGAAATGTTTTTAAAGAGATATTAAAGATTGATCCCGAACAGGCGCTTCAATCTGCAGCAACGGTAATGCCGGCAATAGATATGCCCGGAAACTCGATGCCTAACTTCCGTGAGATGGCCGATGTTGTAAGAAGAGTTGGAATTTATGGTCCGCGTGATTATAAAAAAATAGTCGAGGAAGCAATTAAATTCTGGGAAATTGAACTTATGAGCGGATTAAGTGATCTTGCTCAGAAAGCACAGGAGAAAATCCTTTCAATTCCAAAGCGATTAGAGAAAGTAGCTGAATATATCGAACAGAAAACCGAATCAAAAACTTTTTCATTCGACTTTATATACAACAGAATTTTAATTTTTGAATGAGTCAACAAAAAATAACAGGAATAAATTTAAAAATATAAATTTTAAACAGAGTGAATCTAATGCTAAAAAATAAAGCAGACATTAAAAGTCTTATTTACATATTTATTACCACCTCTCTCTTTATTGCTCAATGGGTTTGGTTTGGTATGAATCCGTTTTTGTATACGTGGTTTTTATTTATGTCAGTTGCCGTAGCCGTGATGACTCACAATCACAACCACCTGCCAATGTGGCGTTCTAAAACCCTCAACTTATTTACTGACTGGTGGCTGACTGTGTTTTATGGTTTTCCGATTTTTGCATGGATACCAACACACAACAAAAATCATCATCGTTATAATAACCGGGAAGGCGACGACTCGATTACATACAGGGTAAGTGAAAAAAATAATTTTCTTACGCTTGTTTCTTATCCTTCAATAAGCGGCTATTACCAGCAAAAAGCGATTATGACTTACCTTAAAGAGATGAAAGCAAATAATAGAGAAAAATTCTGGACAAGTATTTCACAATATGCAATCCTGGTTTTGTGGATTGGTGCGGCATTATTAATAGACTGGGAAAAAGCATTACTCTTTGTAATTATCCCGCAGCAGGTTTCACTGTTTAGTGTTTTGATATTCAATTACGTTCAGCATGTTCACGCAAATGAGGAATCAGAGTGGAATCATTCCAGAAACTTTACGGGCTTTTTAAACTTTCTGCTCTTTAATAACGGATATCATACTATTCATCATCACAAAGCTGGACTTCACTGGAGCAAAGTTCCGGAGGCTCACAAAGAAATTGAACATAATATTGATCCCGTTCTTATGGAAAGAAGTTTTTGGTGGTATATTATAAGAAGTTATTTCCTATCCATCTTTATTCCGAAATTCAGAACAAATTCTATGAGACTTGAAAGGATGAGAGAAGAGGAAAAAGCCCGAAATAATGAAAAGTCGATGGCAGGTAATCCACAAGCTGAAATGCAGGCAACTTAATATTCTTTAAAAACTCATCTAATCTTTTCCTGCAGCAGAAGTTTTTAAAATTTATCTTGCTCTCCCAAATTTGTGGTGCCAATAAATCTTGTCCTATTGAATTTATCAAGATTTTTGTGACATACAATTTGATATGCGGTTGAGCCGCCATGCCTTCCGATCATCACTGACCAGGCTAGAAAAATTTCATAAATTCTAAATGTTCTTTCACCATATTTTTCAAGCACCTTTTCTTTGTTAGAAAGCCAGTTATCATACCACCTGTTAATAGTAATTGAATAGTGGTTCCCGATATTTTCAACTGAATGCACCTCAAACCCTACCTTTTCTATCCGTTGTAAATCCCAATTCAGCGGCATACTTGCGTCAGCACCTGAGAAAATATATTTATTCATAAATAAGCCCCACACGAGATCTTCCCGATTTTTCTTTTGCAGCAAGCTGCTTCGTTCACGCAGACCGGCAATTTGTAAATAAAAAAGTCCGTCATCTTCCAGTAAATCATAACACTGTTTCATGAATTTTTTAAAATATTTGATGCCAACATGCTCTGCCATTTCAAGGCAAGTAATTTTATTATACTTTTTGTCTGTAGGAATATTTCTGTAATCCATCGTCCAGATTTTCGCACGATCTTCCACTCCATATTCTTTAATTTGTTGTTTAGCCCACTCCGCACCAGCCTGGGCGATTGTAACTCCCGTTGCGTTAACTCCATAGTATTTAGCCATGTGAGCTACAAGCGTTCCCCAGCCGCAGCCGATATCTAACAATTCTTCCCCTTCTTTAAGCTGCATTTTTTCAGCGATTAGGTTCATCTTATTTTCCTGTGCAGCTTCAAGCGACTCATTTATATTTTTGAAATAGCAGCTTGTATAAATCATCTTCGGTCCTAAAAACCAGCTAAACAAATCATTCTTATCATCATAGTGACTTTTGATTATTCTTTTATCCTGTTTTTGAGAATGAATAATTACTTCCGGGATCATTCTTGAAATAAAAAAATAATAATGCGGAGCGACAAAATTAAAAGTGAAAATGTCATTCTTATATTTTAGTAATTCCATAAAACTGACTTTTATATCAACTTTTTCAGCAATGTAATCTTCAATAAAATGACCCATAGCCACCTTTTTCTTTAGATACCGTTTGGTAACTCTTGGGTTCTTTACTTCAATGAGATCAGTGATCGTTTTAGACATTATAACTTTTTGTGTCCTATTCTATTTGTTGCCGGGATTAATCGTTTGAGTAAGTGGAATTACTAAACTGTCCTTGAATATTTAGCTTTATCTTCTTTCCTCTCAATGTAGCCGTCAAAATTCATTGCGATGTTGCGGATGAGAAGTCTTCCCATATCTTTTACATTAAAACCGTCATAATTCATTTCAAGAAGATTATCAGTCTCAAACTCTTTCAGGTTGTTCAGACCCCATTTAAAATAATCCTTGAACTTAATCTTGAACTTTTCTTCAATCGATTTGTAGTTCAGTTCAAAGTCGCACATAATTTTCATTATCACATCGTGTCTGATGTGGTCATCTTCTGTTAACTTGTATCCTTTTGCCGTTGGAATTAATTCATTGTCAATTGCTGTGTAGTATTCTTTTTCAGTTTTGTAATTCTGTGCGTAAATATTTTTTAGCTGACTGATCGAGGTAATGCCGAACGCATAAAGATCAGCTCCCGCATTTGTGCTGTAACCCTGGAAATTCCTGTAAAGTTTTTTCTCATGAAGTGCAACTGCAAGTTCGTCATCCGGTTTAGCAAAGTGATCCATCCCAATAAATTCGTAACCTGCGCTCGTAAGTTGTTCAATCGTGGTTTTTAAAATATCCAGCTTTACTTCAGGTTGTGGAAGATCTTCTTCGTGAATTAAAGCCATATGTTTTTTCATCCACGGAACGTGTGCATAGTTGAATACCGCAATCCTGTCGGGAGAAATATCAATTATTTTTTCAACAGTTTCTGCAAAAGATTCAACAGTCTGGAAAGGAAGTCCGTATATTAAATCAAGATTGATACTCTGATAACCGAGTTCTCTTACCCATTGAACGGTCTGTCTGGTAATATCTTCCGGCTGAATTCTGTTAACTGCTTTTTGAACTTTCTCATTAAAATCCTGAACCCCCATGCTTATCCTGTTAAAACCGTTATTTCGCAAAGCTTCAAGGTGAGCTTTAGTTAATTCACGCGGATCAATCTCGCAACTGTTTTCGGAATCCTCTTTAAATTCAAAAGAGTCACTAATGTAAGAGGCAAGCAGGTTTATTTCATCTGGATTAAGATGAGTTGGAGTGCCTCCGCCCCAGTGATGCTGTGCAACTTTTCTGTCCGGCAGAAGAAATGCACGGACAATATCAATTTCTTTCTGAACATATTTAATATATTCTTTTATTCTTTCACGGTTTCTTGTTATAAGCATATTGCAGCCGCAGAAAAAACAAAGCGTGTCGCAGTAGGGCATATGAAAGTATAAAGAAAGATCGGGAAGATTTTCACCGTAATTTGTTTTAACAATTTCATCCATATAATCTGAATGTGTAAAACTCTCGCTGAACTGCGGAGCTGTCGGATAGCTCGTGTAACGGGGCCCGGGTTTATCGTATTTCTTAAACTTCTTTAAATCTATATCAAACATAAACTATACCTTTATTCTTTCGTTTGTATGATTGCATGAAAGAGTGGGGGATGTTTTTATTCATACAATCAATCGTTTAATATTACGTATGAAACTTTTCACTTTCTTCTTTTACAAATTCAACCATTGCTTTTGCGTTATCAGGATTAATATCAGGCAGAATTCCATGACCAAGATTGAAAATGTGCCCTTCTCCCTGACCATAAGCTTCCAAAACTCTTTTTACTTCGCGGCGGATAAAATTCTTCTCTGCGTATAAAACTGTCGGATCAAGGTTTCCCTGGAGTGCTACTTTGTTTCCTACTTTTCTGCGAACTTTGCTTAAATCCATTGTCCAGTCAAGACCGATTACATCAGCTCCGCAATCGGCAACTGCGCGGGTTCTGTAATGAACTCCCTTTGGAAAATAGATTACTGGTTGCCCATTCCGTTTGGTTTGAGAAATAACTTTAGTTACATATTTCAATGAAAAAATCAAATAATCTCTTGGGGATAAAATTCCTGCCCACGTATCAAAAATCTGCACTGCATTTGCGCCGGCTTCAATCTGTGCTGATAAATAATCTGATGAAGCGTCGGCAATTTTATCAAGAAGTTTGTGAGCAAGTTCGGGATTATCATAAATCATCCGTTTAACATTTGAAAAACTTTTTGATCCTCTTCCTTCAACCATATAAGTCAGTAAAGTCCATGGTGCGCCACTGAAACCAATCAACGGAACTCTTCCATTTAATTCTTTTTTAGTAAGCTTTATTGCATCGAGAACATAACTAAGATCTTCTTTTGCTTTTATAGTATTTAATTTTTCGGCATCATTTTCTGTCCGGACTGGATTTGGGAAAACAGGGCCCACACCTTCGTTCATTTCAAGGTGCATTCCCATTGCTTCCGGAATTACAAGAATATCAGAAAAAATTATTGCTGCATCAACACCAATTAAATCAACCGGCTGAATTGTTACCTCTGATGCAAGTTCTGGAGTTTTACACATAGTTAAAAAATCTGCTTTTGCACGGACAGCTTTGTACTCGGGTAAATATCTTCCAGCCTGCCGCATAATCCATATAGGGGTTCTTTCAACCGGCTGCCTTTTACAGGCACGGATAAACAAATCATTCTTTAATTTTTCCAAAAGTTTTTCTTTCTATAATTTGTTAAAGTATTCAACAATTTTTTCAACCAGTCCTTCAATTGTATATTCATCAGGGATAATGTCAACTTTTACTTTATGATTTTCAATTGCGGATTTTGTTGTAGGCCCGATTGCGGCAACGGTTCTGTTTTTAAAGTACTCCGCAGGATGATCGATTTTCAATATCTGTAAAAAATTTTCGAAAGTTGACGGACTTGTAAACACAAACAGATCGGTTTTGTTTTGCTCGATTTGTTTTTTTCCCGTTTGAACAGATTCTCCCGAAGGAATTGTAACGTTATATGTGGCAACAGATTTAATTATGGCTCCGCGTTCTTTCAATCCTATAGGTAATTCTTCTCTTCCTATTGCAGAGCGAGGAATAAAAACCAGCTTGTCTTTTAATTCATAATCTGAAAGTTTTTGTATTACTCCCGAAGCGCTGAATTCATCCGGAATAATGTGAACTGGTATTCCGTGCTTTGAGCAAACTGAAGAGGTTTTGTTTCCAACGGCAACAACCTTAATCCTGTTGTAATTAATTATCACATTAATTTCACCGCATCTTTTTGAAAACATTCTGACCGCATGAGCTGAAGTAAAAATTATGTAATCTATATCATTACTGTTCTGTACTATCTCATCAAACTGATCCCAGTTGGTTGGGGGAACAATTTCCAGTGTTGGAAAAACAATAACATTTGCTCCAAGTTTTGCCAAAGCATCAGCAGATTCTTTTGATTGCTCAAGGCTTCTGGTAAGGACGATTATTTTATTTTTTAACGGAAGCACTTCATTATTTTTAAAACCAGAATAAAGTCCGTGCAAAATAAATTCAAAAACCATTTCTCTTTCCTGTATCATTTGATCGTGATTAAGATTCTGATTTATGCCTCGTTGAACTGAACCATAAATGCTTCCAAGAATCAGGCTGACGGAGAATTTTTCTTCAACACTTCTGAAAAGTTTTTCCTGGATTCCTTTCCTGATTATTCCGGTTAATAGTGATCTCAGCTGGAATTCAAGATCTCTCAATTCTTCACAAAAAGCATTCTCTGCATCAAGAGATTCTTTCTGATATATCAAAAAGAAGCTCTGGTATTTCATCATAAACATATAAAGATGTGTTATAAAAGAATGCAGGGAATTTATGCTGTTGGATTCATTACTGATTTTTTCTTTAACTGAATTAATTAGCTTTTCCATCCTGATTTTCATTATGGAAAAGTAAAGCTCTTCTTTGGATGTGAAATAGTTATAAACTGTTCCTTTAGCTACATCGGTAAGCTTGGCAACATCTTCCATCATCACTTCGTGATAACTTTTATGAGAAAAGAGTTCCGCAGCGGCGTCTAGAATCCGTTCTCTTTTCTTTTCTCTTTTAGTTTCCCGTGCTTCTTTAACTAACATCTTTTTAAAAAATTAATTTACTTTCCAGTCGTGCATTTCAAGAACTTCCCCGGTCACCGGACTTATTATCACTTCCTGACCATTTCCGCGGTATCCAATATCACCTTTCATTTCATTTAAGGTTGATAGAACATGCCATACATAAATCTTACGCTGAGGATTCCATATAAATCCAACATCCCAGTCTTTTATACCTTCTTTAAGTCCGTTTTCTCGTGCAATTTTGATTGCAGAATCTCTATCTACTGTGTAGTTACATTCATCAGGGTTTAGTTTATAATCAGGAATTCCTATTATGTCTTTATCCTTTAAAACATTTCCCGTGCTGTCAGTTATAAATTTTATAGTCGCAGCCACATAATCTTTTTCAGGCATATAAAAATGATAAGCCATTTCATAATATGGAGGATTATATCTTGTTTTGGCAAAATCGGGTGTTATATATTTATTAAAAAACTCCTGCCCGGTTTTTGAAATAATAAAATTATTAGCTTTGTTTAAAACTTCTTCTGGCACCACGGCCTGATCTTCTTTACTGCAGCTTGAACAACTGCAGGAGTAACCAATTATTAAAGTAAAAAGAAAGCTTAACGGTATAAAAATCAGTTTAAATATTTTCATAATTATTTTGTCCTCGTTGATTTATAAATTTCGTCTAAGATATTTTTGGCTCCGGCATTTATTAAATCATTTGCCAGTTTAATTCCAAGCTTTTCCGGATTAGATTTGCGGCCCCTTATTTTTTTTCTAAACGTTATTGTGCCATCCAGAGATCCAACCATTGCATCAAGATAAAGTCCGTTTGGTTTCACTTCTGCAAATGCACCAATCGGAACCTGGCAGCCGCCCTCAAGTTTTCTAAGCAAAGCTCTTTCAGCCAAAACGGCTGCGTACGTATTTTCGTGATGAACACTTTGCACAATCTCGTCTGTAATTTTATTGTCTTTGTGAATTTCAATTCCAAGCGCACCTTGTCCAACGGCGGGCAGGATCAAATCTATATTTATAATTGAAGAAATATTTTTTTTAAGTCCCAATCTTTCAACTCCTGCACGGGCAAGAATAATAGCATCCCAATTGGAGTTTTTAAACTTCCGAATTCTAGTAGGAACATTTCCGCGTAATTCATTAATAACTAAATCAGGTCGTAAATGAAGAAGTTGACATCTTCTTCTTAAAGAACCGGTTGCAACCACCGCCTTCTCTTTCAGATTAAAAAGGGTAGTTCCTTTTTCATTTGAAATTAATACATCCTCGACCTTGTGCCTTTTTGTTACTGCGGCCAGCTTTAATCCATCCGGAATTTGAGTCTGTAAATCTTTTAAGCTGTGAACAGCTATATCAATTTCTTTTTTTAGAAGTGCTAGTTCCAGCTCTTTTGTGAATAAACTTTTATCACCGATTTTTGAAAGAGCGACATCCTGAATTTTATCACCCTGTGTTTTAAATATCTTTATCTGGACCGAAACATTTTTATTTTTCTTTTCAATTTGCTGTTTAATAAAATTTGATTGCCAGAGTGCCAGATCACTCCCTCTTGAACCAATAACTATTTTTTGTTTCAAATTAAAATCCTTTATTGATCTGTTTTATCTTTTTTATTCAACTTATCCAATCCAAACAAGTTCCTGATAACACTAATTTTTTCTGCGCTTTCATCAATTGCCTGATTGTCCTCACTTACTTTTCTTAATTCAGTAGTAGGCTGATGCAAAATTTTATTTATTATTCGCTTTGTAATAATCTCAAGTTTTTCGCGGTCATCATCAGTGAATTTGTTTATATTCTTATTAACCTCTTCTGAACGAATTTCTTCAAAGTAGTCTCTTAAAGTTTTTATGGTTGGTGCTGCCTGCAAAGAATTGTACCATTCAAAAAAAGCTTCCACTTCTTCGTCGATTATTTTTTCAACTTTCGGGATTTCTTCCCTGCGCTTGTTAAGATTTTGTTCAACTATAATATTCAGTGAATCAATATCATGATAAAAAACATTCTCAATTGATTTTGTATCCGGATCGATATCCCTTGGAATTGCAATGTCCATTAATACAACTGAATCGGAATTGCGCAGCTTCATTGTTTTCTGCACATCTTCTTTTTTTATCAGCAATTCTTCAGAGCTTGTTGCACTGATTACAATATCAAATTTGTGCAGGTGTTCCTTAAAAGTGTTGAAAGGAAATACTGCTGTGTTTAATTCGTTTGCAAGCTTTTCAGCTTTCTCAAATGTCCTGTTTGTTAATGCAAGTCTGCCAATACCCCTGTCGCGCAAATGTTTCGCAGCAATTTCTCCTGTTTCGCCTGTACCAATTACAAGTGCGGATTTTTTATGAAGATTCGAAAATATTTTCTCGATCAATTGGACTGCAGCATAGCTTACAGTTACAGCACCTTCACTTATTCTCGTTTCAGTTATTGCCCTTTTACCAGTGCGAATTGCAGTATCAAAAATTCTTTTCATTATGAATCCTGCAAACTCATTTTCTTCTGCAGCAAGAAAAGAATCTTTGACTTGTTTAAAAATCTGGTTATCGCCAATCAATAAAGAATCAATACCGGTTGCGACTCGTAATAAATGCCTAATTGCTTCTTTGGATGTAAAAAACTGGAAATGTTCAGAGGTTAAATCTTTTGAAGGCTTAAATTCAACTAAAAATTTTGGAAGAGCATTATGATCAAATGTTGAGTTAAAAGGAACTCCGTAAATTTCTGTCCTATTGCAGGTTGAAATTACCAGACCTTCTTTAAAAAAGTTGTTTTTGGCTTTCTTAATAATTCCACGAATTTCTTCATCACTGAGAAAAACTTCCTCACGCAAATTTACAGGAGCAGTACGATGGTTTATTGATATTCCGAATAAATTCATAATCAATAAAAAGAATGAAAGCTTTGAGCTAAAAAGTTAGAAACGATGGTGGAAAAAATCGCAACCAAAAAACCTGAAATGGATAAGAGTACAAGCTTACGTCCCCTCCATTTCGAAAAGATTTTTTTTGATATTCCGATCAGGTATAAGAACCATACTAAAATAGTGCCGATGAGTTTTGGATCTGCATAAGAGAAATTTGGAAAAGCCGTTGGCAACCAGATAATGCCGATAATAATGGCAATAGTAATTCCGAAAAATCCTATTACTGCCGAGTAGTAACTTAGTTTTTCCAACACTTCCAGATTTGGAAGACGGTTAAAAATTAATCCGAATCGGTTATACTTTATGTCTTTATAAAGAACCAGGTACAAAAATCCATAGACCGCAGAGATTGTAAATCCTGAATATCCAAGTAGTGCACTTATTACATGCGAACCAAGAAGGTTATTTCTTAATACTTCTTTTACAATTTCAAGATCTTCTATAAACAATGTGGAAATTACCTGGAACACAAAAGAAATGATTATAATAAATGGTCCTGTTCCGCGTATGTCTGTAACCAGTTCAAGAATGAAGTAGGAGAAACAAATGCAAAGAGCAAGAATCGTAAATATCTCAAATACATTAGTGATTGGCGGGTGATTAAAGGCAATATACCGAAGCACTATGTAAATGAAATGAACGATAAGGGTGATAAAAAGAAACAATCTTTTTGTATTTACAAACCGTTTCTCATCCCGCATAAAATCATAGAAATAAACTATAAAAGTTGCGAGATAGAGAAACGGAAGTAATATATTTAGAAAATCAATTAATGAAATCATATATTTTCTGACTTATGAGTTCAAAAAATAAACACTTGTAAATTACTATACAAGTTATAAATTGACCAACGGGTCAATAATTATTTATCCCCGCCCAGGATTATAGGCAATCCGTCTTTTCCTGAGCCAATAATTACAACTTTAGTGTTCGTTGAATTTGCCAGCTTTTCAGTTGCTTCGATACCTTTCCATTTAAGTAACTGTTCACTTATTCCTTTTGAAACTATTTCCTGGAAATCGGCAATTCCTTTCGCTTCAATTCTTTTTCTGTCTGCTTCCTGGCTTTCACGCTGCAGCACAAATTGCATTCTTTGGCTTTCCTGTTCAGCCTGCAATTTTTCTTCAATCGATTGCTTGAGTCTTGATGGTAAAGTAATTTGTCGTAATGGCGCCTGTTCAATTGTTATTCCACGGGGACCAACTAGTTTTTCTAATTCAGAAACAATTTCACCGGCAAGCTTTTCTCTTGATGCGGTGTAAAGTGCTTTTGCTTCATATTTTGCAGTAACTCCTCGCACAACAGAGCGGAATTGAGGAACTAATATTATATCGGAATAGTTTGGCCCAACAGTTTTATAAATATCATTTGCCTTTTCGGAGTTCAGTTTGAAGAGTAAGCTGATCTCTAATTCAACACCAAGACCTTCTTCAGAAGGAACATTCATCACCTCTTTCAATTCCTGCGTTTTGATGCTCATCTTTTCTACTTTTGCCATCGGATTTACAAGGCTAACTCCAGGCTTTAGCGTATTATCACTAACATAACCCAGAAAATCAATAACACCGGTATGACCGGCCGGAATAACAGTAAAACATTGAAGCAGGGCAACTAAAATTGCCACGATCATTCCGATGAATGCAAAGTTTGCTTCTGATTTTTGCATTCTTTTTTTTGAATTTCTGTATACAAATCCTGCAACTATTACTGCAAGTATTGCTAAAATAAATAGCATAGCATTTCCTCCTTTTATCTTTTTTAATGTAAAATTTTCTTTATCAATTTTGGTTTCTGAACTTTGTTTTTAGAAAAGGAAATTGAGTTCAAAATCATTTCTTCGGCAATTTTTAATTTTGATTTGTCATCAGAGTACAGCACTGCGATTTCATCTTTCTTATTAAATTTTTGTCCGATTTTTATTTTGAAAATCATTCCGGCTTTCGGATCTATCTTATCTTCTTTTGTTTTCCTTCCGGCTCCGAGTTCAAGTGAAGCCATTCCGATTTTATATGTATCAATCTTACTTACAAATCCGGATTTTTGAGAAATAATTTTTTTTGAAAATTTTGATTTGGGATATTTAGAGAGGTTTTCAATATAACTTACATTTCCACCTTGAAGCTTAACAATCTCTAAAAACTTTTTATATGCGCGTCCGTTTTTAATTTGTCCATCGGCAATTTTTTTACCATCAGAAATTGAATTAGTTTTTCCTGCCAGATAAATCATCGCACCGGCAAGGCTTAAACAAATATCAACCAAATCAGGACCTGCAGGTTTGCCTTTCAAAATAAGAACTGATTCATAAACCTCAAGCCAATTACCAATATAATTTCCCAGTGGCTGATTCATATCGGTAATAAAAGCAATTACCTTTTTGTTAAAGGTTTTCGCAGTTTTTATCATTGAATCGGCAAGGGCTTCGGAGTCTTTCATAATTTTCATAAAAGCTCCGCTGCCGGTTTTTACGTCAAGCACCAACCCATCAATACCTTCTGCAAGTTTTTTACTCATAATGCTTGTGGTGATTAATGGAATTGATTCGACACTTCCGGTTACATCCCGAAGTGAGTAAATTAGTTTATCGGCAGGAGCAATTTCTTCTGTCTGACCGATTAAAGCACAGTTACATTTTTTTAGTTGCGTAACGAATTCATTCAAACTAAGATCTGTTTTGAACCCGGGAATTGATTCAAGTTTATCAAGAGTACCGCCTGTGTGTCCAAGTCCTCTTCCGGAAATCATTGGAACATTTATTCCCAAAGAAGCAACAATCGGCGCAATAACCAAAGAGGTTTTATCACCAACTCCGCCTGTGGAATGCTTATCAACTTTAGCTCCTTTTAATTTTTTAAGATCAAGAACTTTCCCACTGTGAAGCATTGAGTTTGTTAAAGCGGCAGTTTCAGGAGAATTGAAACCATTAATAAAACCAGCCATCAGGAATGCAGAAATCTGGTAGTCCGGGATTTTCTGATTATTGTAGCCATCAACCAGGATGTAAATTTCCTCTTTTAAAAGAGATTTCCCATCCCTTTTTTTCTTAATTAATTCCACTATGTTCATAATTTAAAGTTACGAAGAAATGCTTATTTAATGAATTAAATGTGATGAATGCACAGCTTTGAATATCAACCTATACTATTTGGTTGCACATTTATTAACGATTAATTTTCGTATCAAATAAATCGAAAAAGGAGACTTTTCTTAGATGGATTTTAAAACCAGGACGCATACCTGCGGTGAATTGAGAGAAAAAAATGCCGGCGAATTGGTTGTTCTGAATGGCTGGGTTGACAGGAGACGTGATCTTGGCGGATTGATTTTTATCTGGCTCCGCGATCGATATGGAATCACACAGGTTGCTATAGAAACAGATAATAAAGATGTTTTTGAATCTGCAAAAGAATTAAGAAATGAGTTTGTTATTTCTGTTGAAGGTATTGTGAGAAAGCGTCCGGATAACGCAGTGAATGCTGAACTAGAAACAGGCAAGATTGATGTGTTGGCAAAGAAAGTTATCATCTTAAACGAAGCAGAAACCCCACCCTTTGCAATTAAAGATAACACGGAGGCCTTTGAAGATTTAAGATTGAAATACCGCTATCTCGATTTACGAAGACCAATTCTTCAGAAGAATCTTTTGCTCCGTCATCGTATGTACCAGCTCGTCAGGAAATATTTTGATGAAAATAATTTTGTAGAAATTGAAACACCCGTGCTAATGAAAAGCACTCCCGAAGGCGCAAGAGATTATTTGGTTCCAAGTAGAATACATAATGGAAAGTTTTATGCACTTCCTCAATCGCCGCAGCAGTATAAACAGTTATTAATGGTTGCAGGGTTTGACAGGTATTTCCAGATTGTAAAATGTTTCCGCGATGAAGATCTGCGCGCGGACCGCCAGCCGGAATTCACTCAAATTGATGTTGAAATGTCTTTTGTGGACCAGGAAAATATTTTCCGGGTTGTTGAAGGGTTGATGAGAATTTTGTTCAAGGAAATCTGGAACGCTGATCTTAAACTCCCGATACCAAAACTCAGTTATGACGAAGCATTGGAAAATTACGGTTCAGACAAACCTGATTGCCGTTTTGAAATGAAAATCAAAAATCTGAATTCGGTATTTGCAAACTCAGATTTTAAAGTATTTAGCGAAACAATTGGAATGCAAAAAGACATCAACCATCAACCATCAACCATCAACCATCCGAAAGGAATAGTTGCAGGAATTGTTGCAAGTGGATGTGCAGATTACAGCAGAAGTCAGATTGATAACCTTACCGAATTTGTTAAGAATGCAGGAGCCAAGGGATTAGTCTGGTTTAAGGTAAAAGGGAATGAAGTCGAATCACCAACTGCAAAGTTTTTAAGTGATGAAGAAAAACAAAATATGTTAAATTCATTATCGGCCAAAGACGGTGATTTAATTTTAATTCTGGCAGGGGAGTGGAGCAAAACACTTTCGCATTTAGGAAGCTTAAGACTTGAAATGGCAAAAAGAATGGAATTAGTAAAAAATGATACACCGCCATCCTTGCTCTGGGTAACCGACTTTCCTTTATTTGAATATGATGAAGAAACAAAAAGATACTACGCAATGCATCACCCGTTTACTTCTCCAAGGGTTGAAGATGTTCCATTAATGGAAACTGATCCGGGAAAAGTAAAAGCAAGAGCTTACGATCTTGTTCTCAATGGAAATGAAATTGCCGGCGGCAGCATTAGAATTCACAATTCTGATTTACAGGCAAAAATGTTTAAAGCGTTAAACATTTCAAAAGAAGAAGCTGAAAGTAAATTCGGTTTTCTGATGAATGCATTTAAATACGGTGCACCTCCGCATGGAGGAATTGCATTCGGTTTCGACAGGATGGTTATGATCTTTGCCGGTATCGAATCAATTCGGGATACAATTGCTTTTCCCAAAACTGCAAGTGCAGTCTCTTTGATGGATGAATCGCCATCGTTTGTAAGTGATGAACAATTGAAGGAATTACACATTAAGATAGTGTAATATTTTTTAATTTTTAATTCTGGAATTCTAAAAGATTTCAACGGAGAGAAATATCTTTTGAAAAAATTCCTGCAAAAATACTATCCTGAAATTACCGGAATAATTGTCTTTATTACCTACCTGTTTACTATAAGCCATTCTATTGGGGAAAACGATTCCGGTGAATTAGCAATGGCACAGGCTACACTGAGCATACCTCACCCAACCGGCTATCCGTTGTTTGTTTTGGTTGGATATCTCTTTAATAAAATTCCATTACCATTTACAACTATTTTCAAATTGAATTTACTTTGTGCAATCTGGTGCACGTTAACTATAATAGTTGTAATAAGAATTTCCTCAATGATCATAGAAAATTTGTATTTATTACTTGGCAAGAAGGGGAAATCATTACTGAAATCCATACAAATAAAAACTGCTGATAAAATATTAGCATCGGTATTCTCAGGTTTAATGCTTGCATACAGCGCAACATTCTGGCTGCAAAGTACAAGGGTCGAGGTCTATTCTCTGCAGATATTTATAACATCAATAATAATATACTTCACACTGAAAATTTTCATTCAATATAAACAAAAACAGGCGGAAGGAAACGAGAACAAAACTTCGGCTTTCAAAAAATGGTGGATTGTCTTCTTGTTCCTGGGATTAGGTTTTGCCAATCATATGATGACCTTATATTTAATTCCCGCAACAATTGTAATATTTTTCTTTACCACAGGAATCAAAAAAAAAAGTTTAAAATCTATCCTGATACTCCTTTCAATTATGGCTGTTGTGTCGCTGTTTTTTTATTCAGGTCTTATGCTAAGAGCAAATATGAATCCACCCTGGTCATTTGGCGGCGTTACAAATATTAGTTCATTATTTGATCATCTGACCGCAAAAGAATATTCAAGGTACATGTTTCAAGGTACTGAAAGTGCCAAAGAGCAGACTTCAACTTTAGCAAAAATGTTAAGCTTTAATTTTTCAAAAGATAGTTTTTCAGCCGGGGATTTTACATTTTTGTTTGGTACTGCAGGATTGCTTCTATTATTTTTTTTCAGGAAGGAAGTCATTTCTTATTTTTTATTAATAATAGTTGTTTCAGTAACCTTGGCACTGAGCTATAAGATCCCTGATATAAATGAATATTTTTTAGTTCCTTTTATAGTTTTAAGTATACTATCGATTACACCGATAATTTTAATTCTGAAAATTATAGTGGATAAAAAATTTCTTAAAACTGCTTTTGTGATTTTTATCGGTCTAATTGTAATTATTCAGTTTGTGACAAATTACAGGTACGCTGATCGTTCCAATTTTTACATTTTTGAAGATTTTTATAAGGCTTCTATTGAAGAATTACCATTAAATTCCGTTCTGTTGACTGATAAGTGGAGTGTATTTATCTCCCCCAATCTTTACTACAAAGATGTAGAAAATATAAGAAAAGATGTTTCCGTTATTAGTCCTTGGGGAGTATTTAATCATGACTGGTATAACGGGAAATATAACAAGGGCATATTTGACCGTGTAAATTCAACCTTAATGAAAAGAAATAATCTTTATATTTCATTTGATGTAGCTATTCATCAAGTACGCTCAGGTAAAATTACTTTACCACCCGGTTCTGCACTAATTCCATATCCTTATTATTACCGGCTTGAATTTGATAACAAATATTATCCCCTTAACCTGGATGAATTTAAGATTAGATTTAATGATCACCACTTAGATAAATTTGACGCTTATATTTATACACTTATACCTTTTATGCTGGAGCAAAGAATATTTTATGAATTGAATTTTAACAAAACTAAACAAGCACTTTACTTTTATAGGCTGATCAAAAACACTTTTAAAGACTATACCATTTCTCAAAAAACAATAAATGCTCTAGACAAATGGGGATTGATTTAGATTATATAAATGAGACAAATCAATGGAATAAAAACAATTTACCGGTAATTAATTCTGAAATAGGAAAATATAACTTGCCTTTATGACCTTCTTTACGAATAATAATTGGTCTCAATTATTAGTTTTTACGCCCTACAAATTTTCTTAAAACCTGGTGCATTTCAATTTTATTAGTTGACTTATTTGTAAGCTTTTTATCTAAAATTAAATCTTTGTCACTCTTTACCTAATCTGAAAAAATTACCTGTAATAGTTACAATAGTAATTATTCTGAGTGATTAATACTGAATAAGATTAAAAAGTAAACAATATCATGGTTGGCATATTTTTTTGGTAGTATACGACAAAATATGGCTCTGCCGTAAATTATTAACAACCAGGAAATAACACTTTGGGTCAGCAACAGTTACTTTTATTAGTGCTTGCAGTAATAATCATAGGTACTGCCGTACTGTTTGCAATGGGATTATTCAGAGGAGCTGCAGTTGAGTCAAAACGTGATTTGCTAATAAGCGAATCTACAAACATTGCCTCACATGCTCTTGGCTATTACAAAAGACCACGTGAAATGAATGGCGGCGGTAATTCTTTCCAGGGCTGGCAGATTCCTGCTATGATGCAAACCACTGAAGCTGGGTCTTACGTTGCAAATGTAACTGATCAGGAGGTTACTATAACTGGCACGGGAACTGAGGTAGTAGGAATTGATACTATAAAAGTTGAAACAGTAGTTTCTGATAGCGGATTTCATTCAATAATAATTCACTAATATACTTAATTAACAACACAAACAAATATAGGAGTTAAAAAATGGGTCAACAACAACTTCTCTTAATCGTACTTGGCGTTATCATAGTTGGTGTAGCAGTAGTTGTAGGTATCAACCTCTTCAATGCTAACGCTGAAACTTCAACCCAGGATTCAATAGTTTCCCAGGGTACAAACCTCGGAGCAATGGCTCAGCAGTATTATAAGAAACCGGTCGCAATGGGCGGCGGCGGAAATACCTGGACCAACGGACCTAACGGAACTGATTTTGGTGATTATTTTAATGGTCTTCCATCAAACTTAACCACTTCAACAGATTGTGAGTGGACAGTTACTACATTATCTGATAGTCAGGTAGTATTAAATGGTGATGCATCCAGAGCAGGGTATACAGCTTGGCATGTTGAAACTACTATTACTCCAACTACAATTGCATCTGAAGTTAAATAAATTTTAAAAAATAAAATTTATTAGAAGGGCTGCAAATATTGCAGCCTTTTTTATTTTAAAGATCAAACTTGAAAGGTTTAAAAAGTCAGGTACACAATTTGTAATTTACATTGAATATTTGTTAAATCAGCAGCATGCAATTTCATAATTCAATAACTCTTTATGAGCGATAACAATTTAAAAATTCTAAACAGAAAAAAACGTATTGAAACTTGGGTTCCTTTAATTGTATTAACCGTTGTTGGCTTGTTAATTTTTTTAACTGAGAATCGTGATGGAGGATTCGTACCCGGAGGTTTTTACAGCAATGTGTCTGTGCATGGTATAACCGTATCAAAAAACCTTACGAATAGCGATTACTTATTATTTATGTTTACCAGCAGAGAATTACAAAACGACAAAGTGGTTTATGATGCTTATAACAGATTTCCTGTTTTTCCATTTCTTCTAACGGGGTTATTAACATATCCTTTTGAACACAACTTTAAATTACAGATTTATATTGCGCGTCAGTTAATGAATGTTTTTTTCTTCCTTTCACTCGTTATGGTTTTCAAGCTTGTTGATGAATTAGTTAAAAATAAATACCTAGCATTATTGGTTTCTCTTATTACTTTTTCATCTTATTATATGCTCACATACAATAACTTGATATTTAACGATATACCAACACTTTTAGGATTTGTTGTTGCATTATATTGTGTGGTAAGGTCACAGAAAGTTAAATTAAAAATCTCTCACATCTTGTTTTACTCTTTGTTCCCCATAAGTCTGGGATGGCAGCCGTATGCTGTGTATGTGACCTGGTTTATTATAGATACTACAGAATCAATGTTTCCGAAAGAGAAAATTCCAATAATGATTAAAATCAGAAAAGTTTTTAGACAAAAATCCTTTACAATTACCTTTTTGGCAATTGTTTGGGGAGTAGTCATCCTAGGGGTGCAGTTATTTAATGAGTGGAGAATCATTGGCGGATCATTTGCTAACTTACCAAGTGTAAACAGTGCATTATGGAGAAGTGGTATAAATTCTGCATTAGGTCATACCCAATTCACTTGGTTATTCGATTGGTTCAATTATCTTCCGGCTCAAACGCATTCCATTACCTTAATGCTTATTCCATTTTGGCCTATATTTCAGATAGAACCGGGTATAAATGCTTCTATTTTTATAGTTGTCTCGTTTATTATATATATATTGATAAAATATTTGAGAAATAGGAATTCTATTAATAAAATACATCTTATTTTAATTTTCTCAGGCATAATATGGGCGATTACAATGAAGCAATTTGTTGCGATGCATGAATTTCAATCAATATTTTATATAGGATTTACGGTAAGCTTATACTTGCTAATAGTGTCCCGTATAAATCGGCAAGTTTGGAAATTGCTTTCATTGAATATTTCAGTGTTTTTTTTAATAAATGTTGCTTTATCAAATCATCTGAAAACTCCTAATTCAGGGATGAATGATATTATAAATCAATTTCAAAACATTTGTAACCAAATACCATCTAATAGTAAAATTTATTTCGATGGCAATAGGCAGAGCGCAGTAAAAGACACTAAATATGCAATAGATTTCTTCCTTTCAGATTATTGGTTCACAATAAAAAAGGATGCTGTTTATGCAATTTCTGAAAATCCGGAATTTGAAGGAGAAAAATTGACTTCAAATTCAAGATTCAATCTTTTCAAAATATCAAACAAAGATAAAATATTGATTCCTTAAACTAAGTTTGATCTGTTTGATTCCTAAAATCTTCTTACAATTTGACCTGAGTTGCTTGCCCTTAAAATATTACCGAAGTTTTTTAAGCATGTAAAATTCTACCTAGCAAAAAGGTAATTAAAATCAATCTGGTTTTCTCTAAAAGTAATTTTTACAATCATTTTTTTTGTTAGCAATATTTACTTAATAATGCGTTTTTTTAATGATATTAAAGAAAAAAAACTCAGGAATATTTCGGAACTATATTTGATAGAACTCTGGCGAGTCAAATTTAATGGTGGAAAATGGTTGAATTCAAATTTACAGCCCAAAAGCTGAACGGGCAAACTATCTCCGGTACCTTATCAGCAACAACAGTATCTGAAGGCAAGAAAAAAATACAGAAGCTTGCCGAGAAAAATAAGCTTAAGCTTTCTACGATAGAAAAAAAATCTACATATCTCTATCGTGTAAGAAAAGGCAAAGAAAAACCTATCAGCGGCGAGCAAAAAGCTTTTAACAAAAAAGAAGTCGAAGATGCTCTTGCCAGGTTAGGTTATAATGTTTTATCTGTAAATAAGAAACTTCTGGATTTTCAGAAAAAACCACCTTACAATGATATAGTTACTTATGTAAAAATCAGTGCAGAGCTTCTAGAACAGAAATTACCCTATTCGGAAATCCTTACACTATTAATAAACGATACACAAAACGTTACACTTCGTAATACATTAAAAGAAATTAATAACGATCTTAAAAAAGGTGCGGATTCAGAAGTAACATTTCTTAAATATCAAAGCATCTTTGGAAAATTCACTGCTTATATGCTTGGTCTTGCTTCTAAAAGTGGTAATATGGCTGAGATATATAGAGCAACAGCTAAGTTTCTTGAAAGACAACAGGAGTTTAGGAAAAGTTTACGAAGTGCGCTAATAACACCTTTGGTCACATTATTTGTTTTATTCCTTGCGGTTCTTTTTTATGTAGCCTGGATATTTCCCGAAACAGCAAAACTGTTTGTAAGATTTGGTATAGAGTTACCACCGATGACAGCTTTTACACTTCAAATGAGTGATTTTATTATGGCATATCCGTGGTTGATAGCGATTGTTTGCTTTGGACCACCTATAGCACTTTGGCAATATGTTCGTACGAAAAAGGGAAGACTATGGTTTGATAAATATATGATGAGGATGCCAATTATTGGACAGCTTATTCACAAAACGGTAATTGAGGTTTTCTGCCGTGTATTCTATACTCTTTATCATGGATCTGCTGAAAGCATTGAACCAATTAGAATTGCTGCAGAAGCAACAGGTAATATGTACTTTGAAGAGAGAATAAAAACGGTTGCAATTCCTTTAATGCTCAAAAAAGGTGTTGGGGTAACAGATGCGTTTGAAGCCGCCGGGGTGTTTACTGAAACTGCGCTTTCAAGATTGCACTCTGGCGAAGAATCCGGAACGATCAAGAACACAGCTTTACAGCTTGCAAACTATTATGAAAGCGAAACAGTATTCAGACTTAAAAACCTGATTGAAATAATACAGGTTGTAATTGCAATGATAATTATGGTTATAATGATATTACTTACTCTGGTTTCTGCTGAGACCGCTACTGTCAGACCAAAAACACCAGGAACTTAATAGTTATGATAAGAGGAAACTTCGGATGATTGATACTAATCTTGAGATGACTGACAAAATCGGCTACCTCCTTTTTAAGAAAGGGATAATCGATGCTAACACACTTGAAAAAGCAATTAAAGCTAAAGCTGGCGACAGAAGTAAGATAAAAAGAAATCTTGCACAAATTCTGGTTCAGGATTTCAATTATGATCACGATACTGTATTCAGAGAAGTAGCAATACTTTATGCATTCAGAGAATTAGATACACCCCCGGAAGAAATTCCCCAGGACAGAATTGATTCTATCAAAGCGTTGGTTGAACAAGCGGGTGATTCAATTAAGGATTTGATGCTTACCCATAAAATAATTCCTTTTATGTATGATGACCGGATCAAAGACAAGCTGATTATTGCAGCAATAGATCCAACAGAAAGAAATATTGCACGGGTTGCATTTGGACTAAATGCCACAAAGTATGAAGTCATCTTTATAAAGAAAAGAGACTATGAAAAGTTGATCGAGAAAGTTCTTCCTCCTGAAAATATTTTTCTCAAGCAAATGGAACAGGAAGAAACAGATTTTATCCATGTCCCTGAAGATGAAGGTCAGCTTGATGAAGAAGAACTCGATGCTGAAATAAATAAGAGTGCATTAATCAATCTTGTTGAAGGAGCATTGCTTGATGGTGTTAGAAAAGGTGCGAGTGATATTCATTTTATTCCTTGTTCAAACAACAGAACAGAAATTTATATTCGAATAGATGGAACATTAAGAATTTGGCACGTTCAGGATGGCACTATGCCGGAAGCTGTAATTGCGGTTGTTAAAGATCGTGGAAAAGGAATGGATAGGTTCGAACGTGAAATGGCGCAGGATGGTTTTATTCAAAGAGATATAGACGGCCACGTTATAAGATTTCGTGTTTCGGTTTTACCTATGGTGGGAACTGAATTGAAAAACAAATTTGAATCTATTGTTATAAGAATTTTAGATGATAGAAAAGTCATTAAAGATCTTGAAAAACTTGGCCTAACTGGAATTGCTAAAAAGAATTTTGTTAAAGCAATAAATCAGCCTCAAGGAATGGTTATTCTTACCGGACCTACCGGAAGTGGTAAAAGTACAACACTTGTTGCAGCTCTTTACCAGGTAATTAATCCCGAAGTTAACGTGTTAACCGTTGAAGATCCGGTAGAATATGTAATTGAAGGAGCAAGACAATTAAAGATTGGTTACAAGATGGGTTTTGAACAAGCCATCCGTTCAATCTTACGTCACGACCCCGACATAGTTCTCGTTGGTGAGATGAGAGATAAAGAAACTGCTGAAACAGCTATTAAATTAGCAAATACCGGTCACCTAACTTTTTCAACACTGCACACAAATGACGCTCCGAGCGCCGTTGCACGTTTGTATAAAATGGGTATTGAACCCTTTCTTATTGCATATGCAATTAATCTCATAGTGGCACAGAGGTTGATTCGAAAGGTATGCGATAAATGTAAAAAGAAAGTCGTTAACTTTGACGAATCTCTTATGGAAGCAGCAGGATTGAATATTGCGGAGTGGAGAAACTATGAAGTTTACAGAGCTGTGGGTTGTGATGATTGTAATGGTAGTGGTTATAAGGGTCGAATGGCAATTCACGAAGCACTTTATTTTACAAAAGAAATCCGTCAGATAATTGTACGTTCCGGTATTGAAGTTGATGAAGAAGCAATCCGGGTACAAGCTAAAAAAGACGGCTCATTAAATCTGAGAGAAGCGGGAATGGAAAAAGTAAAATTGGGCTTGACAACAATTGAAGAAGTTTTGGCAAATACAACAGATGAATAAATTTTTAGAAATAAGTTTGAATTTATTTTACAGTAAAATATCTTTACAAGTGATCTTATATTATTGTTTGGAAAGCAATTAACTGATTTTTTTAAAGTCTATTGTTTATAGGTAATTTGAAAGATATTTTCTAAATTGATTTAGCAAATATCGAGTGAATAAAAAATTTACAATCAAAAATAAAATTTAAGTAAAGCGGTGGTTATTACAGAAGAAAAAAGAATCCTTAAAGAATTTGCAGAAAGAATTCCTGAATCCCTATTTGGTCCGGATCGGGTTCTTTATGTTCTTGAGCATTGTGATGAAATCGATGATGAAGATAAGGTTCTATTGAGGAAATTGATTAACAAAATTCTAACATCGATGATAGAGCGCGATGCTTCTGATATTGAATTTGGTGGACATGGAAATGAAGGTTACATCTGGATGCGAATTCACGGAAAAAAGGAAAGATCTAAAGACCTTCCACAAATGTCGGAAGACGAAACCGCTCTTTTAATCGCAAACTTATTAAATGTAAATCAGAAGAAATATCTATCTACAGTTAGAAATTTAGACTTCAGTTACACATATTTTTATGAAAGAAGAAAAATTAATGTAAGATTCAGATCGGATGCATATTTTGATCTTGATACCCTTACTTTGAATATGCGTGCAATAAATACAGCGATAAGGCCTCTTTCATCTTTGGAATTTCATCCTCAGGCGGTAAAATATTTAAGTCATAATTATATAAAATTCGGTCTTACACTTGTTACTGGTATAACCGGTTCAGGAAAATCAACAACACTGGATTCAATTGTTGATTATCATAATAAGTTTGATCCTTCTCATATAATTATTGTTGCTGCCCCAATTGAATATGTACATACTTCAAATGTTTCACTGATAAAGCATAGGGAAGTAGGCAGGGATGTATTATCATTCAAAGAAGGGGTTATACAATCACTTAGGCAGGATCCTGATATTATAATAATAGGTGAAATGAGAGACCCGGATACAATTATGGCTGCTCTTGAAGTAACTGATACCGGTCATAAAGTTTTCTCAACTCTTCATACCTCTTCAGCAACTGAATCACTTGAAAGAATAATTGCAGAAGTTCATCCCAATGAACAGGAAAGAGTTAGAAATCGTCTAGCCGATGTGCTGGTTTCAGTAATTTCCCAAAAACTTGTTCCAAGTCTTGATGGAAAACGAGTTCTTGCAAAAGAAGTTTTAATTGTAACACCAAGTGTTAGAGCTGCTATTAAAAACAATAACATTGGTGAAATTTATATGATGATAAACCAGGGAGGTCAAATGGGCATGATAACAATAGAGCAGGACTTAAAGAGGCTCTATGAACAAAAACGCATTTCACTGGAAAATGCCATCACATATGCAAATAACAAAACAAGAATCAATCAATTATTATCAGCAAAATGAAACCATTAGTATGTATTTATTGCGAGGGTAACGATACTAAACTTGCTGTTATCCATAAAGAGAAGGAGACTTCAAAGCTTCAGGTTATAAGAACAGCTTCTGTTAGCCTGGTTCGTTCTGCAGTTGATATGGAAGCCGGTGTTTCGGGATTCAGCATCGAAGGAGAATCTCTTGATGTTGAAGGTGTAGGCGAAGCTGCACATCTCGAATCAAGTCTTGATACATCTACATTAACGGAAATTAATGAAGCTTTAAAAGGACTCAACTTAAGCAAGTATAGCTTTATCCCAGCCCTCACAGAACCCGCCATATATTATCATATATATGAGGGTACCCGGCTGTCAAAACCTTCTAAGTTAAAAGAAGGGATCATTAATGATATACTCGAATCAAAGAGTATCAATGTCGAGAAAGAAAGTCTGGATTATCTGGAACTTTCCGATAAATCTTTGCTGTCAGTATTCATTGCTGGAGAAGTTGCCTGTGTTAATCTGGTAAACAGCATTGCACGTCAGCAAGGTAAAAAACACTATTCTATTCCAACTATAAAAAGCTCGGATATTTCTCTTGCTTATTATGTTGCGAAAAGGAAAAAATTCTTCCCGGATGATCATTCACTTATTGTTTATATAGGGAAAGAATATAGTAAACTTATTTTCCTTCAGGGCAGACGTGTTAAACACATTGGAACTACCCTGGATATTGGAACCCAGAATCTTCACACATATGATGTTTATTTTTCCAAAATTCTTCTTGAAATGGAGAATGGAGGAATCTCTTCTTTGGATAACATCATTGTCTGCGGTGAAGATGATTCTGAAAATCTTATACTATCATTCTATGGAACATTCCCCGAAGCAAATGTAAGCAGACTGGAATTTGATGATCTTGATCTTTCAGCATTGGACGAAGAAACCAAAGAAAAATTCTCTACCTTCAGTATTCCGGTTTCTGTTGCAGTTGATTATTATGATCAAGAAACTAAAGAGCATACCGGAATAAATATTTTACCTAAATCTGTTAAAGAAGAGCAGAAAGTCTTCCAATTCGGATGGCATGGTTATGCAATGTTTCCAATACTCTTTCTGGTTGCATTTTTAATTACGCAGGAGATTTTGGAAAATAATAAGTCAATGACCAGTCTTGATAAGTCAATACAAGAGAAGACAATCCAGCTAAGGCAAAACCAGGAGATATTGGGCAAAATACAGCAGCTGGATGGAAAGATAAGCAGTTTCGATCAGACACAGGCAATTCTTGATTCCGCCGCAGTTGGTACTGATGTATGGAACAAAGCTCTGGCGAAGATGGCAAACTTCTGCAGTCAGAATAAGAGCGTGTGGATTTCAAAACTTTCACAAGCAGGTGCCGGACAGGTGAATGCAGAAGGTTATTCCTTATATAGAAATTCGTTAACAGATTTTGCTTACTCAATAGAGTCGGCAACTTTACAAAATATGTTTTACGAAGCACTTCGGGACCGCAGTGCATATAAGTTTAATTTAAATTTTAATCTAAAAAGCTACACGAAGAAAAATGAATAAAAAATTAAAAAGCACACTCGGATTAGTTGCTTTGCTAGTAGTTTTACTGGTTGCCGGTGGCATATATATTTTCTTGGTACAGCGCGGCAAGCTTAATGAAAAGAAAGCAAAGCTGACAGAACTGAACCAAACCGTTCAGGATCCCGAGGAATTGCAGCAGAAGTACCAAAATCTGGTAGCACGTTCACAGATTTTGGATTCAATTCTCTCCAGCAGAAAGTTCAATATTCCTCAGAATATTTCCTCTATAAAGTTTTTCAACTTTATAAATAGCATTGTTGCTTCATTTCCTGAGGAATCACAGGTTAATATCGAATATCTTGGACAAAAGCCGGAGAAGGAATTCTTTGCTCATGAATATAAGATTTCTGGCGGTGCTTATTTTAACGATGCTTACCATCTTATCTATGCAATTGAGCAAAGCAAGGAATTGAAAAAAATTTCCTCAGTTTCATTTAGCAATCTTATTAAAACAGATGAAGACGGAATCCCGCTATTTATGGTAAATTTTGAATTTAATGTGCTGGTATATTTTTCATCCGATAATAGGTTTGCTCCTGCAGAATTTGTAGAAAATAATCTTTCTACAGGTCCGGTATATGACGTCTTTTATCCGTTAATAAGAAATGAAATTCCGCCGAACATTGATAACCTTCTTGATGTTCAGGGTGCAAAATTACTGGCACTTATTCCCGAAGGTGCATTTGTTGCTGATACAAAAGGTAACACTTATTTAGTTTGGGAAGGTGAACAGGTTTATCTGGGTTATCTTACTAAGATCGACTACAACAATAACACAGTTGGCTTTATACTCAACAAGGGTGGAATAATAGAAAAACTCACACTCGAATTATATAGAACAGAAACAAAAAAGTAAAATGAGAGAATAAACATGAAAAAGTTTACATCAATCTTGGTTATTTGTCTCCTTATTGTTCTGCAGGCTTCTGCTCAGCAGCAGTGGGAGAAAAGGTTTAAAACTTCCCAGAATCCGGATGAACTTGTTACAATGTCCGAAAATTTGCCTTTCAACCAGGCAATCGACTTACTTAGTAAAGTAAGTGAAAGCGTAACGGGAAGACGCATCGTTTCAACAGTTGAGCGTACAGATCCTATTGGAGTTGAAATAACAAATATGCTTTATGATAAAGCATTAACTGTAATAGTTACGTATGCTGGTCTGGAGTATGAAACAAAAGAAGATTTAATTGTTGTTAAAAGTCCAGGCGTAGGTGGAGTTGAGAAAACAGCAGACACCTATGCCCCCGTTACGTCAAGGGAAGTAAAAATATCAGCAGTCTTTTTTGATGTTGATGTTGAAAACTCCAGGAAAATAGGAATGGATTGGGATTTTGTGCTTTCAAACGCTAGCCATAATTTATCTGGTTTATTAAGAACTGAAACTCAAAGCACAAATACGACATCAAGTCTTCCTCCTGATTTTAATCTCGGGGCAACCTCTGATGTTAATATTGGAGATTTTTCCGGAACTGCAACAGCACTTTTTAAATTCTTCGAAACAAATGGACTTGGAGAAATTATAGCCAGCCCTAATATAACTGTTCGGGACAGGAATAAAGGAAAGATCCAGATAGGTTCGGATTTCTCAGTAATAACAAGAGACTTTGCAGGTAATACAATTGAAAAATTCTTCCCTACAGGTACAATTATAGAAGTGACTCCTTATGTTTATAAAGAAGAAGGGATTAATTACATATTACTAAATATTTCTGCAGAGAGAAGTACTTTCAATAAAACAGAAGTAACTACAGAGATAAGAAAGACCAATGCAACTACCCAGGTTTTAATGCTTGATGGTGAAGAAACTGTAATAGGCGGGTTATTTTCAAATGAGGAAAGTGTTAATAGGAATGGAATTCCTTTCCTAAAAGATTTACCGTGGTGGGTTTTTGGAATAAGATATTTAGCTGGTAGTGATGAAACAGTTGTCAGGAAAAAAGAACTTGTAATTTTATTAAAGGCACAGTTAGTTCCAACATTGAAAGAAAGATTTGAAAATCCCCAGGCAGATCGTTTGATACAGAAAGAAAGACAGCTCCGTAATGGCGAAATTCAGTATCATAAATTTAATAATGTAATAACAGGGGAAAATTAATCAGAAATGGAATCTATTTTAGTTGTGGATGATGATATTAATCTTTGCAAAGTTCTTAGTGAAGAACTTGCTGAAGTTGGTTACACTACAAATTTTCTTAACGATGGAACCGGTGTGGCCAAGTTTGTATCATCAAACCAAGTCGATCTCATCCTTCTCGATCTTAAAATGCCCGGGAAGGATGGGTTCGAAGTTCTTAAAGATCTTGACCATTCCTCAAACGGCCGACCTAAAGTAATTGTTCTTACTGCATATGCTGATGTTAAAAGTGCAATTGATTCTGCAAAAATGGGTGCAAGTGATTTCATCAGCAAGCCTTATGACTTCGACGAACTGCTGATCACAATCCGAAAGGTATTACAAAAAGAAAGTTAGGCGGGGGTTTATAGAAGATGAAAATTAGTTTTCGAATACTGCTGATTAACTTTGTAACTGTTGTACTAATTCTCTCGAGTGCAACAATTGCATTTTATTCTATTATGTATAATGTGCTCGCTTCTCAGCAGTCTCAGCAATTAATAAACTCGGCTAACAATTTCATCTATATTTACCGTGGCAGTGTCATGGAAACCGAAGATGAATTCCTCGCTTTCCAGCCAAACGAACTTGAAAAATATTTATCTGCCGGCAAGCTAAATACTTCTAATATTGATTTCATCTTCGAGCTTTCTGATAAGGATGGAAATGATATTTCCAGGAAATCATTTAATAAGAAAGTCTACATTCCTGATAAAAAGTTTGGGGTAAAGGAATTTCTTGAATATAATCCTTACGTCATAACATTTAATCAGACCGCACAGAACGGAAAAACTTATTTGTTTGGTAAAGTGCTTACAAGTGATGTATTAGATGAGTTTGCAAAAAAAATAAATTCTGATATTGCGCTTATCTGGAAAGGCATTCCAGCAGACATTTCGAATTCAGCAAACAACCAGAAGTATCTTTATGTATTAACCAAAGCCTCCGATAATTTAAAAACTAAAAATAATTTTGAAATTTATTCTGAGGGGACAGAATCAAACGATTTACTTGCCACAAGTTATTCTCCCGGGAAAAGTATAGGAGCAAATGAAAACTTTTCATTTCTTGTTTTTACAACTATTGGTGGAGCTGCAGAATTAAGAGGTACGTTAAAGGATGTATTTTTAGTAATTGGATTTGCAGGCGTAGCTCTTTCACTTATTCTAACACTTTTATTCACCGAAAAATTAAGAAAACAGATAACACAGCTCAGCAAAGCAACTGAAATTATCAGCGCAGGTGATTTTAATAACAAGATTACTGTCTCGAGCAAAGATGAAATCGGAAAGCTGGGAATGGCATTTAACAGCATGCTGGATGAACTAGAGAAAAAAGAAAGAGCAAAGAATGAATATTCTGAATTTATTACCCTGATAAATCAAAACCCTACACTTAGTGAAATTTCTGAAGCTGCGTTAAATAAAATTATTTTAACCGGCAAATTCATTTTCGGCGCTCTTTATTCAGTTGAAGATAATGACCTGGTGTTAGTTAAATCGCTTGGAATAGATTCTTCAGATGGTAAAAATCTTCCCAATTTTGGATTTTATGACCGTGTTGTTCTCAAGAAGGAAACTATCGAAATAAATTCAAATGAAAAACTTCCAGTAATTTCTGCTGGAATCGTGAATATTGAAATTAAACATTTATCTGTTATCCCGATAATTTATAATGAAAAGACAACAGCCGTTTTGGTGCTTGGCTCTGTTGATCCGCCGACAAATGAAGTTAAAGATTACCTTTCAAAAATTAAAGAGCAGCTTGCAATCGGGATTATAAATGCCAAAGCCCTTATTCAGCTTGAAAACTTTATTGATGAATTAAAGCAGTTGAATGAAGACTATCAGAAACAGAATGAAAAAATTAAAAGACAAAATGATAAACTTGTTGATCTTCACAATGAACTAAAAGAAAAAGCAAAAGAGCTTGAGGTCCAAAAACAAAAAGCTGAAGAAGCAACAAAGTTGAAATCACAATTTCTCGCAAGCATGTCTCATGAATTACGCACGCCTATGAATTCAATTCTTGGCTTGACAGAACTGATTATCGAAAAAGCTGACCTTACCGGGAAGAATAAAGAAAGGCTTGAGGTTGTACTTAGCAGCGGTCGCAGGTTAATGACACTAATCAATGATATTCTCGACCTATCGAAAATTGAAGCCGGCAAAATGGAAATAAGAGATGAAGATGTGCTCCTTGAGGAAATGATAGAAGAGGTTTCCAATTCTGTAAATCCGCTGGTAATAAAAAAAGGAATCGGTTTTTCCGTTGTCCGTAATTTGAACACCAGAATAATTGTTCACACAGACCGTGGAAAAATTGTACAGGTTTTAATTAATCTCTTGGGCAACGCAATTAAGTTTACTGATGATGGGGAAGTTTCCCTACTCATTTCCATGGATAAAGATAAGCTAAGATTTGATGTATCAGATACAGGTATTGGCATACCGGAAGAAGAACAGAAAATAATTTTTGAAGAGTTCAGACAGGTAGATGGTTCAACAACCAGGAAGTATGGCGGAACCGGATTAGGACTTGCTATTTGCAGAAAAATTATCGATTTGCTCGGCGGGGAAATCTGGCTAAAGAGCGAAAGCGGCAAAGGCTCGATTTTCAGTTTTACAATTCCGTTACAGTTTGTTCAAAAACAACAAAAAGATCCTGTCAGGAAAATTAATATTGAAAAATTAATTGAAAACAAATCACATCCAATTCTTGTAATTGATGATGATGAAGAAGTCCGTTATACAATTGGACAGTACTTAATTTCCAAGGGATATGATGTAATCTTTGCTGAAGATGGCGACAAAGGATTAAAAATGGCGCTTGAACAGCAGCCTTTTGCTATTACACTTGATGTGATGCTTCCGCAAAAGGACGGGTGGAGCATTTTAAAAGAGTTAAAAGAAAACCCTGTTACAAAAGATATACCTGTAATTATGATTTCAATTATGGGTGATAAAAATGTTGGGTATGGTTTAGGTGCTTTCGAATATTTTGTAAAACCAATTTCTTCAGAAAAACTTCTGTCTGCCTTTACACAACTTGAAAACCTGGCTAATAAACAGATTCAAAAAATTGTTATTGTAGATGATGATGAGCTTGAGTTTGAAAAATTCAGAAAAGAATTTAAAGACGATAAAATAAGAATAGAATATATTAAAGACAGTGAGTATGCTTTCAGTAAAATCTCGGAAGTGCAGCCAGATTTAATTATCCTCGATTTAATGATGCCCAAAATTGATGGGATTACTCTTTCATACAAATTGAAAACAAACAGCAAAACAAAACATATACCTATATTAATAAGTACCGCTAAGGATCTTACTGAAGAAGAGAGGCACTCTCTTAATAACATTGTTGAAGATATAGCTGTAAAATCAAAAGGTCATCCATTAGACGTGCTGAAAGTTGTCAGGGATAGAATAAAATTGCAGGAGCTGCATCAGCCTGACGAAACTCTGCAAACTGCAAAGTCAGCAGCATCTTATGAAAAACCCGAAGAGAAAAAGCCTTTGGTTAAAGAAGAGAGTAAAAACATTCAGGCTGAAATTATGATTGTGGATGATGATCCGGACACATTATTTACACTTGATGAAATAGTTCAGTCAAATAATTGCTCAACAATTTTAGCAAAAAATGGTAAAGAATGCCTTGAATTTCTTGAGAAAAACACCCCGGATTTAATATTACTTGATATAATGATGCCCGTTATGGATGGTTTCCAAACTATATATAAAATCAGGGAAAATCCTAAATGGGCAGACATCCCTGTTTTTGCCGTTACAGCAAAAGCAATGTCAGGAGATAAAGAAGTAATATTAAAACATGGTTTCAATGATTACATTCCTAAGCCTGTAAACGCAAAAATCATTTCCTTTAAAATCGGACAATTGCTCCCTCAGTTAAAATCGATTTGATCATGAAAAGAATATTAGTAATTGATGATTTGCCTGAAAATGTTTTTATGCTTCAGGACAGGCTGGAACATGAAGGTTACGAAGTTTCCACTGCTTATGATGGAAAATCAGGAATGGATAAAGCATACAGCGAACATCCTGATCTGATACTTCTTGATATAATGATGCCGGATATTACCGGAATTGAAGTTTGCAAAACTTTAGTCACTGATAAACGGACATCTGACATTCCGATAATTCTTGTTACAGCTAAATCCGGTGCTGAAGATACAAAAGAAGGTCTTGAAGCAGGTGCGTTCGATTATATTAAAAAACCATTCAACAGGATTGAGCTTCTTGCAAGAGTGAATTCAGCTTTGAAACTTTCAGAAGCAAATAAAGTTTTGTTGGAGATTGAAAAAAGGAATACTTTTATAGCAACGGTTGTAACTGCAAACCATAAAATTAAACAACCTCTAACTTTATTGAGCTTATCATCAGCAGCAATTAAAAGAGAACTTAGTAAAGAAGAAATATCAAAGGACGCTCTGCTAAACCGACTGAAGTATATTGAAACTGCAGTTAAAGAAATTACAGATGTTCTTGATCAGTTGAATTCGATCAGGGATCCAATACTTTCGGATTATACAAAGAATGTTAAAATGATTAAAGTTGACAATAATAAAGAAGAGAACAAAGAAGGGGAGGATATTAAATAAATTTCTTTATAGTTGCCAGCATGGTTTCAAACTCATATGGTTTTTGTAAACGGCTTTCTATTTTGTGTTTATAATACTCTTCATCTTCATCTAGTCTCATACTACCACTAGATAAAATAATAGGAATATTAAGATTTAATTTTCTTATTGCACCGATAGTTTCCAACCCGGAAAGTTCAGGCATATTGTAATCAATAATTGCAAGGTCAACTTTAATTTCTTCTCGTAATAATTTTATCGCTTCTTCTCCGGTCCCTACTTTTATTACGCTATAGCCGTTTGATTCCAGAAGTTCGGCAAGCAGGTCGCTTAACATCGGTTCGTCATCTGCAAGCAGAATTATTTTTTCATAAGGTTCTTCAGATTTTTTTGTCTTTGTAGGTTCGAAGGAAGGTATGTAAACATTAAACGCTGTTCCTTTATTAATCTTTGAAGTAACATCAATAACACCATTGTGAGCTTTGATAATTCCATATGTTACATACAAACCTAAACCAGATCCGGTGTCTTTTGATTTTGTTGAAAAATACGGGTCAAAGATTTTTTGGAGATCTTCATCTCTTATTCCGACTCCATTATCACTAACAGAAAAATGTACGTAGTTCCCTTCTTTCAAGAGTGGATAATCCAGTAAATTATTTTTATCAACAGTAAAATTTGATGCAGATAAAGTAATGTTCCCTTTGCTGTTAGTAGCTTCTTTTGCGTTTACACATAAATTCAGAAGTATCTGATAAATTTCTGTTTCGTTGCCAAGTATATCTAATAAATTATCATCTACCTTACTTGTAAATTTTATAGAACCGGGAAAAGTTTGAGTAACAACTTTCGAAATTTCATTTAACAGCCGGTTCGGTTTTACAAGCTCTTTTCTTTTTGGTGTTGGTTTTCCAAAAGAAAGCAATCCCTTTGTCAGATCTCTTGCACGGACAGAACAATTTTCAATGTTGTCTATTAATTTTTCTACTGAATCAGCTTGCGGAACCCGTTTTCTTAACAGGTTAACACTTCCAAAAATGCTCGAAAGCAGGTTGCTGAAATCATGTGCCATTCCACTGGAAAGCTTTCCGATTGTTTCAAGTTTTTGAGCCTGTAGCAACCTGTTCTCCAGTGTAGTATTGAGTTCTCTAGTTCTGATGTTGCTAATAGCAAATGATAATAAAATCCCAAGCTGTTCAAGTTGACTAATGTCATATGTTGAATATGTTCCCGCCTTCTTTCCGACTACGATTGTTGCAAGCAAAGAATTATCAAAGAAACAGGGTGTAATTATCATTGAATCACAGACAAAAACCCGGGCAATATTTAAACCTATGTTATTATTATTTCCGGTTGCCATTAAAGACTTATTGTTTCGCTCGAGCCACTTCCGGATGTATGAAAAATCAGATTGAACAGTTTTTTCAATTTCATTCTTATTTTTTAACAGGTTGTCAGGATCATAATAATGATAAATGAATTCATTTTTTCCAGAATGAATTAGAATTACTCCCAGGTCACTTTCTGTAAGACTTACGCAGCGATTTAAGATTTCCTCAATTACAACCTGTGATGAGCTTTCTTTTACAAGTAGAAATAAAATATTTTGAAGCTCATTTTGAAATTTGATATTTCTTTCCAGCAGGTATGTATCCTCGATATTTACTTTATCTGAACTTTCTGCAGATGAAATTTCAACGATAAATTCAGTTGTTTTATTACTTCCTGCGGATAAAGGTTTTACTGTAAGAAGTTTATTACTATCGGATAAAACAGACGTGAATATTTTTTTTGATTTTAATGATAGGGAAAATGAATCTTCAGGTAAGTTAAAAAGTTTTTCTATTCCAATATTCTTGATTCTGCCCGAGCCGAATGATTTTTTAAAACTTTGATTATACCAGACTATTTTGAAATTTTTATCGGCTATAGCAATTGCTGCATTTTGAAGATTAAAGAGATAGTCAGCAGCATATTTTGCTAAAACATTGCGGGGCATTTTTATCAGCTCGGTTTAAGTTCGTACTTCTTAATTTTGGTATATAATGTTTTCGGACTTATCCCTAATTGGTTTGCAGTTTGAGTTCTATCCCAACGATTTTTATTAAGCACCTTTTGAATGTGCCATTTTTCAAGTTCTTCCATACTCAGGATTTCATTTGTCTCCTGGAATTCATTCGTTTTCTTTGGTTTCATCTGGTAAGTCTGGGGCAGACTTAGATCGTCTGGTCTGATTTCCTCACCTTCAGCAAATATAATGGCTCTTTCAATAATATGATCCAGCTCTCTAATGTTACCATTAAAGGAATATGACATTAATACTTCTTCAGCTTCTGAAGATAACTTCTTGGGTGCACGGATAGGGGATTTTTCTTTCAGAAAATGATCAGCAAGCAAAAGTATATCATCCCTTCGATCTCTTAACGGCGGAATAGTTAGTGTAATTACATTTAATCGGAAGAGTAAATCTTTTCTAAAATTTTTATTGTCTGCCTCTTCGAGAAGATTACGGTTTGTTGCACCTATAACTCTAACATTGCTGGTCATTGTAGAAATTCCACCTATTCTTCTGTACTCCCCATTTTCAAGAAAACGTAATAGTTTAGGCTGAAGAGCCAGACTGAGTTCACCAATTTCATCGAGGAATAAAGTACCGCCATGCGCAATTTCTACTAATCCCTGCTTAGTATTTTTAGCATCAGTGAAAGCGCCTTTTTCATGACCAAACAATTCACTTTCAATTAATTGGTCTGGTAAAGAAGCACAATTAATTACTACAAAAGGTTTATCTTTTCTAGCAGAGTGTTTATGAATATACTCTGCCATTAATTCTTTGCCGGTACCTGTTTCACCTTCTATAAGAATATTTGAATCTGATTGTGCTGCTTTATTTGCAAGATGTAAGACTCTTTTTAACTGTGCACTGTTACCAATTATGGATTCGGAACTTTTCTTATTAATTTCTTTTGTTAGTAATTCAGTCTTTACGATAAGTTCTTTGTGTTCATTTGCCCTGTTAATAGTAACCAGCAGTTGTTCAAACTCATAAGGTTTTGTAATAAAATCGTATGCACCGTTTTTAATGCAATCTATTGCTTTCCGCATTTCTCCCTGGGCTGAGAGAATTATGGTTTGAAGAGTGCTTGTGTAATCCTTTACAAATTTTAATACTTCTTCACCCTGTACTTCTTTCATATTAAGGTCGAGAAGAAGAATATCATAATTATTAGCTTTTACAGCTTCAATTGCATATTTACCATCGTAAACAGTATCTACATTAAAACCTTCTTCAAGAAGTTGTTCCTTTAACAAATAACATAATGTTTCATCATCGTCGCAAACAAGAATTTTGATGTTTTTTGAATTCATTTATTGGGCGCCTTTTATTTCGAAAACAAGTTTAGTTTGGATAAATTTTAGTCGTTAGTTATATTTGTGCTTCCATTTTTTTAAGGGCGCGTAGCTCAGTGGTAGAGCATCTGCCTTTTAAGCAGAGGGTCGGTGGTTCGATACCACCCGCGCTCACTCTAACCCTTGTTTATTCAACCCCTTATACTTTCAAGTAGTTTTTACAGAATAGTTGAATTTTCATATTTTACAGCACGAATAATAATACAATAATGTAAAATTTACAAATTAGTAAACACCGGCAAATATTTAGTAATATTGGGCAAGTTTTACAATAATTGGGTGTATCTGTAATTTTAATCCAAAAGGAATAAAAATTGGGCGAAATAGTCTTCTGGACCTTAATTAGAACTGCGGTAACAATTCCTGGCTTATGGATACTCAAATCTCAGGTTGATTCACAGCTCTGGTATCTGATTAGCCTTGCTGCAATCTATGTGCTGATTATTCACCCTGCTATTCAAAGCTACCGGTGGTTTGAACAGAGAAACAAAAAAATTATTCACACAACTTTATGCTCAAGCTGCAGACATTTTGACCCATCTGCAATTTTGTGTATGAAATACGACAAGCATCCTACCGAAAATTACATACCTTGCGACGGGGTTGACTGGGAACCAAATCATTAAAATTGAAATAACGAGTATTTTGAACATCCAATTACGGCACTTTGTTTGTCATTAATATTTGGATTTTTATTTACTGTTTAATATTCCAAATTATATTTGGTTGAATTTGAACACAGTCTTAATTCAGAGGAGAAATATGATGCAGTTAAAATTATTTTTAGTAATAATATTCTTATTTACAGTTACTTCCTGCAATGTTGAAGACTTGATCGGGGAACTGGGATCTTCAAAAATAACAGCAAAAGAAAAAGTGGGGGAAGTAATTAACAAAGCAAAAGCTGAATTATCTCCGGATGCAAAACTTTCCGGTATCTATGGCAGAGAAGTCAGCACTGATGGAACAATAAATCTTTTAGATACTCAATCATTAAGTATGTTCTTTTACGCTGCTCAATCGGATTCCGTGCAGCAAAACAAAATATATATTCCAGTTTATAAGTCCACACCGATCGAATCACCAATTGATTTGCAAACAACACTGGATTTGATTAAAGATGAAAATGTTAAAAATTATATGTCGCTAATTCTGGGGAAGATATCGACTTTATCTATTGATCCAGGTGTAAATTATGACAATAGTGATGCCGTGCTCACAACGATGTTTAATAATTCAGCAGTTAATGATTTCAGAACAATTAATCCTGAAACTAAAATAGATATGTATCTGGTTCCAAGTAAGTCAATAGATTCAACGTTTTCAAATTCCGCAGATTGGATTGTAAATTTTTATACTGAAAGCGAGTCATTAGTAATGTGGCTGCATTCAGCAACCGGCAATGTTCAGCAATTGCAGTCCCCATAAAATTTATTTTCCGATTACTTCTATACTTCCCTCTTCCGGAATTTTAATAAGATAAGATTTTTTATTACTGTTTGTTAAAGTAGTATCCCTTAACCATGGATTATAGTACTTTAAAATTTTGTAATTAATTCCATAGCTGGAAGCAAAATCAGAAAAATTATTTACAGATCCATCAAGGGTAATGTTATAATATTCAAGCGGTTTATATTTTTCATATTCCTTCAAATCGAATCCATACTTTTCCGGGTTTTTCATAATATATTTTAATGACACCATTCTTCCGATATATCTTGATGTTTCAACTCCCAATACAAGATTGAAATAATTGTCAGCTTTTTGTCTGTCCATCTGGTTGTCTGCACCGACAGTTCCCATATTATATGCAGCAGCAGCTGTTATCCAGCTTCCGAATCGATTGTAAGCGTCCAGAAGATATTTGCAGGCAGCTTCGGTTGATTTTTCAACATTATACCTTTCATCAATCTGATCATTTACTTCAAGTCCGAATTTTTGAGCGGTCGGTTTTAAAAACTGCCAGAACCCAGTTGCACCCGCCGGTGAAATAACATTTTCCATATTGCTTTCTGCAACACATAGATATTTAAAGTCATCCGGGACACCATTTTTCTTTAAAATGGGTTCGATAACAGGAAACCACCTTGCGGATCTTTTTATTGCCAGGATTGTATAAGAATGAAAATAAGTATTTACAATAAACTCTCTTTCCATTCTTTCTTTTACTTCAAAATTTTCAATCGGAATTCTTTCACCGGCAAATTCCATTGATTCCGGCATTTCGGGGGAAATAATGCGATAACCCTGAGGAAAATCTTCTCCTGGTGGTTGATTTACAGCATTTTTACCATTTATAAAGAATACACTTGAAATTAAAAACAACGCTGCTACGGTACTTACAATCCCAAGACTGAAAAAATAAACTTTCGAATCAAGCAGTTTCATATTAAGCTTTCTTTATTTTATTTTTATTCAAACTACTTTGTGATTATAAAAAAAAATTTCCCTAAATGTAAGTCCGGCAAAAATTATCAGTAATAAATCAAATGGACGTAAAAGCAAATAAAGAATACTATCCACCAATGCACTCAGCCGAACACATTCTTAATCAAACAATGGTGCGAATGTTTAATAAAGGAAGATCATTCAGCAATCATATTGAAAAGAAAAAGTCAAAATGTGATTATCACTTTGACCGGAATTTAACTGAAGAAGAAGTTGAAAAACTTAATGAAAAAGTAAACAGCATTATCGGACAAAATCTTACTGTAAAAGAAGAGTTTTTAGATAGGGAAGAGGCTCTGAAAAATTACAAGCTTTCACAATTGCCGGATGATGCCGGAGATGTTATCCGGATAATTAAAATTGGGGATTACGATGCCTGCCCTTGCAGCGGGGTTCACGTTTCACAAACAAAAGATATTGGAAACTTTAAAATAATTTCAACAAGCTATGAAGATGGGGTTTTAAGAATTAGATTTAAGCTTTCTGAAAATCTTAACTTATGAATTATAATTCCTTATGGATCAAAAAATGAAAATTTCAAATTGTGTACTCCTTTTTATTTTAATTATAATTTTTACAAGATGCTCGTCAAATCAAAACCAGGAATTCAAAATTTATTCAACCGATAAAAATATTGAGTTAAACTTTTCACTCAACGAATCAGGTCAGCCATTTTATTCAATTAATTTTAATGACAAAACCATAATTGATACATCTTTTCTCAGTTTTGATTTTAAAGATCAAAATCCATTTGGTAAAAATCTGGAAATAATAAATTCCGAAACTACATCTTACGACAATACCTGGGAAACTGTCTGGGGAGAACAAAAATATATAAGAAATAATTACGACGAGCTGAAAGTTGAGTTAACAGAGAAAAATGAAAATGGGAGAAAATGTTTTATAATCTTCAAAATTTTTAATGATGCTGTTGGGTTTAGATTTGAATTCCCTGAACAGGTAAATTTAAAAGATGTTGTAATATTAGATGAAAACACTCAGTTCAAATTAATGGGGAATCATACCTGCTGGTGGACACCCGGTGATTGGGATATTTATGAACATCTTTTTAATACAACAAGATTTACTGATATAGATGCCATATCAAAACGTAATCATCCTGATCTTGCACAAACTTATATTCCTGAAAATTCTGTAAACCTTCCCATAACTATGAAAACCGATGATGGAAATTATATAAGTATTCTTGAGGCAAATCTTACTAACTATGCTGATATGACTTTAAAAGTTGATAAGGAAAATCTTTTATTTCAGAGTGAACTGGTTGGAAATGATTCTGGAATAAAAGTAAAAACAAAAACTCCATTTGTTACACCATGGAGATTAATTTTAATCGGAGATGAAGCCGTCGATCTTGTGAATTCAAGGACAATATTAAATCTGAATGAACCGAATAAACTCAAAGATGTATCGTGGATAAAACCAACAAAGTATATGGGGATCTGGTGGGAAATGCATCTTGGAAAAAGCACCTGGGATATGAAAAGCGGAAAACACGGTGCAACCACTGCTAACGCAAAACGATATATTGACTTTGCTTCAAAAAATGGAATTGGTGCTTTACTTATTGAGGGTTGGAATACAGGATGGGAAAACTGGTTTGGTACTTCTGACCGCGAAGGTGTTTTTGATTTTGTTACTCCATATCCTGATTATGATTTAAAAGAAGTGGTTCGATACGCAAAAGAAAAAGGTGTAAATATAATTATGCATCATGAAACTTCTGCAGCAGTTCGTACCTATGAGAAACAAATGGACACCGCGTATGCACTATGTAAAAGCCTGGGAATTCATGCAATTAAAACCGGGTATGTTGGTCAGATTCTTCCTGATGGAGAATATCATCACGGACAATTTATGGTAAATCATTATCGAAAGGTAATGGAAACAGCAGCTAAATATAATATTATGGTCGATGTGCACGAGCCTATAAAACCAACCGGATTAAGAAGAACCTTTCCAAACCTGATGAGCGGAGAAGGCTTGCGCGGGCAGGAATTTAATGCCTGGTCACACGACGGAGGAAACCCTCCGGAACATCTGACTGTCATTCCTTTTACAAGAATGCTTGACGGACCAATTGATTACACACCGGGGATCTTTGATATAAAATTCAACACGTATAAACCCAATAACCAGGTGAATACCACTTTAGCGCAGCAACTTGCTCTATATGTTGTTATTTATTCACCGCTTCAAATGGCTGCTGATCTTCCTGAAAATTATAAGAGCAATCCCGCTTTTCAATTTATTAAAGATGTTGGGGTTGACTGGGATACATCAATTGTGCTGAACGGAGAGATAGGTGATTTTATTACAATAGCAAGAAAAGAACGGGATACAGAAAAATGGTTCCTTGGAAGTATCACGGACGAAAACGCAAGAAATATAAATGTTTCACTAGACTTTTTAGATGATGGAGTAGAATATACAGCAACAATTTATTCCGATGGTGAAAATGCTCACTGGGATAAAAATCCTACGGCATATAAAATTGATTCAAAAAAAGTCAGCAGCAAAGATAAATTAATTTTGAAGCTTGCACCGGGCGGTGGAACGGCAATTAGTTTTATCCCAATAATAAAATAAATTTATTTTAACAAAATCATTTTTTTAGTTTCAACAAAACTTCCGGTTCGAAATTTATATAAATAAATTCCACTGGATAGATTTTCTCCATTAAAATTAATTTCATAATTACCTGCAGGTTTTTCTTCATTAACTAAAGTTTCCATTTCATTTCCAAGCACATCATAAATCTTTAACGAAACAAGTTCTCTTTCTTTAATAGAGTATTTTATAGTAGTTATTGGGTTAAATGGGTTGGGATAGTTTTGACTCAATTCGAACTTAATTTCTGAATTATCGTGATTTGCATAAACCGGGTTATCTCCGACACCTGACAATTTCACAATGCAGGCAATTCGTTGCAATTTATTTTCCCATCTAATGTGCAATTCATCATTGTAATTTTTTTTACAAACGGGTATAAACATTACTGAAATATTGCCGGTTACAAATGGATGAATTATAATTGGTAATTGTGTTGAACTCCGGAATGAAGAATCACGGCTGTACAAACTATTAATCGCTATAGACCGGTTTGAATTGTTAACGATTTTTAATGACTTAGTTAACGTATCTCCAATTGTTACTGTACCAAAATCAAGTGAATCCGGATCACCAAAGAAAAGGTTAGTCTTCCATGGAAATTTAAACGCCCTGTAATTCTGAAGTGTATCCGGAAGAATTAATCTCAAAGCAATATTTCCTGTTTCATCAACTTCAGTAATTGAAGGAGGAGTATTTCTCCAGCCCCATCCAATAACCCGATGGTCATCAAGCATTCTTACACATCCCATTGCAAAAGAATATGTTTGCGGGGAATTTTTATATTGTCTGATAAGTATTGCCTGCTTGTTTATTTCATCAAGCTGGTATTCCACTGCACGCGAATAGGGTGGATTGTGAAGATTTCCATTATCAAAAACCGTGATGTGTCCATTCGGAAGTCTGCGAATATCGTGTTGATGTGAAAACCCTGTTTGATCTCTGAAAAATCTAAATTGATTGTTTTTACAATAAACACCACCTAGCCGCCAGATAATATCACCGGTCAGGCGATTGATTTTTGTGACTTCATCCATATGTCTGCTGGAAATTAAAAGATTTCCGTCGTTATCAACTTCGATTGCATTTCCATGAACATAATCAATATATGAACCTCTTAAATTGATATCGTTTGTTGCATCGGTTATATGAAAATGATCCCAGCTTCTCCATTGAAACACAACGTTTTTATCCTGATCCAGTTCCTGGATTATTAATCCGGTTACAATTGCATTCGGATTTCCCCCATCAATAATTGTATCCATTCTGACGTGCTGGTTATCATAGCTCATTAATAGATAGTGTTTGTTTTCTGTAATCAAAAGTTCGTGTACATCTGTTACATACCCATTACCAGTGGAAACGCTGTCAATAATATTATATGAACTATCCATCACAAAAAACTTTGCACGACCGAGATCAAAATAGGTAAGCGATCCATCAGGCTGTTTTTTAAAATCAAATGTTTGAGCAGACATTTTTCTGTAAAATACCGGTGTTCCGTAATTATCGGTAATGATTAAATAAGTCCCGGAAAAAGTTGTGCTTGTAAAAGGAGTAAAAAACAAATTACCAGGTACAGGATTATTTAAAGAGTCTACAACAATTTGTGGGAAATTCTGCGGCAGGGAATCATTAATTTCCATCGAAGAATAAACAGGAAATTTAGCATCAAATGAATTAGCCACAAAAAATTCAGGACAGGTCTGCCTGTAAAAACTTACGGCATCATTTTCACCAATCTTGTTTAAATCTTTTTCTGTTATTCTGAAACTAAAAGATAATTCCGGGACAGATTTGTTATCAGAGGTTCTTAGCTGACCGGATAATTTTACTCTTACCATTTCTCCTTTCGCAAACGACAAATCCGGTTTAAACAAAATTGTCTTGTTTCCCTCTGTAAGAATAATTTTTCCTGAATGAAATCCGCTTTTCTCCCCGGTTATTTCAATCACACTGTTATCTAACTTGTTAGAACTTAAAGGGTTTCCATACCTGATAATAATATTAGTTGAAGGAGAGTTCATTTCAGAACCTGGTTTTGGGGAGAGATATTGGAATTCTGAAAAATCAATTGTTTGCGTAATTGCAGCGGAAGAAAATAAGAGTGATATGTAAAAAAAGGAGAATATCTTATTAAAATAATCAGTATGGATTTTCACTCGTCAACAAAAAAATGTATAAATGAATTCCAAAATATTAGCTTAAGGCTGAATTTTCAAGCTGCAAAGAAAAGCATTTAATTGATTGGCAGTAAAAAAAATTTCTGCTAAAAACTATTTCAGAAGAACCTATACCACAATCAACCACGGAGGATTAACGAAGGAGAATCATCTTTTTGGTTTGAACAAATTCACCCGACTGCAGCATATAAAAATATACACCCGTTGGCAGTTCAGAAGCATTAAATGCTAATTCATAATTCCCTGCAGGAATATCTTTATTAAGCAAAGTAGATATTTCATTCCCCAAAAGGTTAAAAACTTTTAAGGTAGTGAAACCACTTTTAGAAATATTGAACTTTATTTTTGTTGATGGATTAAACGGATTAGGATAGTTTTGCTCTAAGAGAAAAGATTTGGGAATTTTATTTTCATTTGCTACATCCGTTATTGAAAGATCTGCATAATTAATTGTTTCTGATTGATAAACCGTTTTTGATCCTGTGCTTTGAACAAAGACCACAAAGCTCAAACTATCGGCATTCCAGAGAGGATCTATATCTATATTTTGTTCAAGATTTTTTGTTTCATTTAAATTAATTGAAAAAGCAAGTCCGTCTGGGGTAGGTAGCATTTTTCTCATAACGTGAATATGGTGAGTAATATTATTTCTGCCTGCGTAGTATAGATTTTCTGCCACTACAAAATGTAAAACAAGATCACCATTAGATATATTTCCTGTCCTGGTCAACTCAGCATTGATTGAAACCTGGCTGCCTGAACCGGTTCCGCTTAAAATAATTTTTAAAGGACTTTCAGTTGTTACTAAATTATTTAAAGTCGATGCCCATCCTGATATACTGACATGGTGTTCACCATCAAACCATCCCTGCGGTGTAGCATTAACAGCATTGTAATACAAATCCCTTGCATCAGATCCTTCCTGGCTCTGATAATAAAGCGAATCATCATCATAAGGGTAAACCATATGATAGAACAAATAACTTATTTTATTTCCATTTGCTCCGTGCAAATAATTTTCAATTGCTTCGTGTGCAGGAGGACAAAGCGGGCAATGGGAATTTGTAAACACTTCAACCAAAACTTTTCTTTGTTCCTGGGCAAAAAGTGAAAATGAAATTAAAAGTACAATCAAAATAATATTCAGCCAAAACTTCATTAATTCCTCATAATTTATAAATCAGAATATTTAACTGTTGTAATTTAAGAAAGGTAAAATTTGAGTTTATCACGAAAGTGTAACGATAGGATATTAATAAAGAGTAATTATATTAAATTCGATTGAAAGGGGCTGTCACGGTTTAACCGTGACAGCCAGAGAATTTTATTTGCCCATCCTGTTCAGAATTTCTTCCATTTCATCCATTACTTTATTCATCTTTTGCATAGTTAAAGTTACTGGTTCGGGTGACATCGGATCAATACCAGCAACTTGTATTAATTCAGTAGGATATTTTGATCCGCCGCCTTTAAGAATATTGTAGTATTTATCTACGGCTGGTTTGCCATCATTCAGCATTTTCTGGACAAAAGCAGTTCCATAGATTAATGATGTTGCATACTGGAATACATAATAATTATATCCGAGGAAGTGAGGAATGTAAGACCATTCGTATCGAATGTAATCATCAACAACACAATGACCCTGGTCATTTCCATAATATTTTTTAACTATGTCATAATAAATTTTGCACATATCATCACCGGTTATCGATTCACCGGCCTCTACTTTTTTGTGAATATCCCATTCAAATTCTGCAAATGAAGTCTGGCGGAAAATCGTTAATCTTAAAAGATCAAGATAGCTGCCAAGCAGGTATAATCTTTCATCATCGCTCTTTGCATTTTTAACCATGTAATCGTTTAGCAATGTTTCATTTACTGTTGATGCAATTTCTGCAACAAATGTTGCATAATCAGATTTTGCAAATGGTTGATTTTTATTTGAAAAATAACTGTGCATCGTGTGCCCAAGTTCGTGAGCAAGAGTGGAAACAGATTCATAGTCATCATTCCAGTTCATCAAAATGTATGGGTGAACATCGTATGCAGCACCGGTTGAATAAGCCCCGCTTCTTTTTCCAACTGTGGGCATATAATCAATCCATCTGTCATTAAAAGCTTTCTGAAGAGTTTTTTCATAATCATCACCAAGAAGCTTCAAAGCATTCTTAATTATATTTTGTCCTTGTTCAACAGTGAAATTCATTTCAACTTTTTCAACAAGAGGAACGTAGAGATCATAATAATGAAGCTCATTAACACCAAGCATTCTTTTCTTTAAATCCAGAAAACGGTAGAGGGTTGGAAGATTTTTATTTACTGCATCTATTAAAGTTGAGTAAATAGAAACCGGAAGATTATCTCTGTCCAGGGCAGCTTCAAGAGAGGAAGAATATTTTCTGTCTTTTGCAAAGACCCAGTCCTTCTTTACTTTGCCGCCAAGATTTGCACCAAGAGTACCTTTAAAATCACCGTAGCTGTTAAAGAAAGCATCCATAACTTTTTCACGATCTACCCTGTTTGGCAAAGCTCTGTATTTTGTATATAAAGCAGGCGTTAGTCCGACTTCTTCTCCGGTTGATAAGGTTACCTTTGGTGCAGGTTTTTCTGCATTTGTAAAAATTCCGTAAACATCATTTTGATTTCCTGCAATCAGACCAAAACTTGCGAGTATTTTTTCTTCCGGTTCAGTTAAAGTATGAGCCTGTAATCTTTGAATATTATCAATGTACATTGAGAATTCTTCAAGCTCAGGTTTTTCTTTGAAGAACTGCTGCATTTTCTCTTTTGGAATCTGAAGAATTTCTGGTTCAAGAAAAGCTGTGTTTTCACTGAACTTTGTTCCGATGGAAGTTGTCTGCTGATCAAGTGACTGGTTTTCAGCAATGTTAAGGTTTTCATTACTAAGATTACTTGCGTAAGTCCCGGTTGAATACAAACCTTTCAGAACATCAAAAAAAGTTTTCAATGCACTGTAAAGAGTTTCAGCGTTACTGCCAAGTTTTCCTTTATATTCAGGAAGCTTATCGATTTTTGCGGATAAATTGTTTACTTCAGTTTGCCATGCATCGACCGACGGATAAACTTCTGCAAGATTCCATTTATATTTTTCTTCAACTTTGGAACGGTCAAGATTTTGCGCGAAAGCGCTGCTTGTAAAATAGAAAAGAATAAGTACTATGAATAATTGTTTCATAAAATCACCTGAGGTTAATTATAGAATGAAAATAGATCAGTTAAATTAAGCAGAAATGAAATTACTTTCCTGAAAAAGTGATGAATGGCTTGAGAAAAACATGTCATATCTTTTTGGTATAACATGCTTGAAAAATTAGGTAGTTTGTTTTGTTAATAGGATCTTCTTCGTCTAAATAATTCTTTAGCAGAAATTAATTCAAGCAGGAGTCTATTAAATTTTACTTAATACACCCTCGGATCCAAAGGTATTTTTAACGGCTTTGGAAATTTCAATTTAGAAAAATCCGGATGGGCAGTATTTAAAATAAAATTGGAATCAGTCGGCAGCACTGCACTGCGTACTTTTAAAATAAGGGTATTATTATTTCTATACCACTCGCTACCAAAATCACTGGTTAATTCTTTATCCGAAGTCCAGTTCTTTTCCCGACGGGATGGATTCCCGGAATAAAAGGATTCGGGTACTTCTTCAATTGAAAGACGATCTGGGTTAATTGCTAATTCGATATAATGGAATTCCTCTCTAATTGCAGTAAAGGAAACAGAGTTGGCTTTGAGTTCCAAAACACAGAGAGCTAACGAAGAACTGAAGTAAAGAACACTTTGAGCTATGGTATGCCAACGACCAGGTGTCCGGCTTGCCCCTGTATAATCCTTCGGGTCATAAATGTTTCTGCAAATTCTGTATAGGTGCAGCAACTAATAAATTCCATATTCTATTTGATGCAGCGCTTCTTCAACACGACGGCGTCCGGATTCCGTTTTAATAAGATCAACCGGCTTTTCTCCGTCTAAAGCAAAAACAGGATTGTGAAGCCATTGATTAAGCTCATTTTCGGAACCAAGAACCTTTTCTCCAAGCTTTAATAAGGATTCCAGAATCTTAAGACTGTCGGTTTTACGTTCCGATATGCTTTTAGGATTCTTTTTATGTTTTGTCCACCTGCTTAGTGTTCTTGGTGCAACGTCCAGAACATCGGCGATATCACTGATTGTTAAGGCATATTTTTCGTTAATTTTCCTTATACGTGAGCTGGAAGAAGGTGAACTGCTGCTTTGTTTTTGTGCCATAGGATATTTGTCCTTTCTTATGTGGACAAATGTACACAAGTGAAGTTTTGATGTCAAGACATAAAGTCTAAATTTCCCAGACTGAAATACAATGCCTTCAGCTCACAAACCCGCCTGCTAGTAAGCAGGATTTCTAAAAGGAATCGAAAAATTGCACAATGTGAACTGACGAAATAAAACAAACCCAAAAGCTTTTTTATAAATTTTACCGCAGTTCGTTAAATCAATTTTTTTTATATTTCTTCAATCTTTAATCGAACTTTTCTAAATCCAAAACAGTCGTCAAACTCCTATGAGTCTGGCGGACTCAGAGAGGTAATAAAATGAAATATTTTCTTTCATTGCTGATTTTTATCAGCCTGATTTTACTGGGGTGCGAAAATCAATCCGAAAAAACCGAGGAATCAAAAGGAATGACACAAACTGAACAAACAATTGCGAAATTTGTTCCCACTGAACTTAAATATGACAGTAATAGTCTTAGCGAAAACCAGAAAAAAGTTGTAGAAAAACTTTATGAAGCTTCCAAAGTAATGGATGAAATTTTTCTTGATCAGGTCTATTCAAAAAATTATCAAATCAAGGAAGATCTTGAAAAGCAGGATACAAAAGAAGCAAAAGAAAAACTGGAATTGTTTAATATTATGTTCGGCCCGTTTGACAGACTTGAAGACGATGCCCCTTTTATTGGAACAGAAAAGAAACCTCTGGGTGCAAATTTTTATCCGGAAGATATGTCTAAAGCTGAATTCGAAAACTGGATAAAAGAACATCCTCAGGATGAAAAAGCATTCACAAGTGAGTTTACTGTGATCAGAAAGGAAAAAGGAAAGCTGGTAGCAATTCCTTACAGCATATACTGGAAAGATAAGCTTACCAAAGCTTCAAATTTATTAAAGGAAGCTGCTGAGTTTGCTGATAATCCATCATTAAAAAAATATTTAAAATCCAGGGCAGATGCATTTTTAAGTAATGATTATTATCAAAGTGATATGGATTGGATGGATGTGAAAAATAATACGATTGAAGTAGTGATCGGACCTTATGAAGTTTATGAGGATGAACTATTTAATTATAAAGCTTCGTTCGAAAGTTTTGTAACATTAAAAGATAAGGCAGAAACGGGAAAGCTGGAAGTATTTAAAAAGTATCTGAGAGATATGGAAATTCACCTGCCAATTCCTGATGAGTACAAAAATTTTGATCGCGGTTCAGAATCACCACTTGCAGTTGTAAATGAAGTTTTTACAGCAGGAGATACAAAAGCAGCTGTGCAGACTCTAGCGTTCAATTTACCGAATGATGAAAGAGTCCGCCAGGCGAAAGGTTCAAAAAAAGTAATGCTGAAAAATGTTGCACAGGCAAAGTATGATAAACTACTCATTCCCATTACAAATATTGTACTGGATAAAGATCAAATACAATATGTGACTTTCAATTCATTCTTTACACATTCATTGATGCACGAAATGTCACACGGTATTGGTCCCGGTTTTATTAAGGTGGATGGAAGAGATTCGGAAGTGCGCAAAGAATTAAAGGAAACATATGCAACTTTGGAGGAATGTAAAGCTGACATTCTTGGAATGTACAACAATGTTTTTATGATTGAGAAAGGTGTGTTTCCTAAAACATTTGAAAAGGAAACTTATGCAACTTTTCTTGCAGGAATTTTCAGGTCAGTAAGATTTGGAATTAATGAAGCCCACGGCGGCGGAAATGCAATTATTTACAATTATCTTCTTGAAAAAGGCGGCTACGAATACAATCCCGAAACACAAAAAGTAAAAGTGAATTTTGAAAAAATCGGTTCTGTGCTTAAAGATCTTGCAAACAAGATTTTAATGATTCAGGCAAAAGGAGATTACCAGGGAGCAAAAGATTTGATTGCAAAGTATGTAGTTAATTCTCCTACAATGCAGACTTTGCGTGATAAACTTTCCGATCTGCCGGTGGATATCAGACCTGTTTATGAGATAGAAGAGATGAATAAATAATTGAAAGATTAATGTCACCCTTTGTTTTCACTCAGGGTGACATTTTTATTTTAAGTAATGAAGTAATAAATTATTTCAGCAAAATCATTTTCTTGGTTTTTACAAAACCTCCAACTTGTAACTTATATAAATAAATTCCACTTGTTAAGCCAGATGCATTAAAATCAACCTCATAAGAACCGGCTGATTTTTCTTCATTAACTAAAGTTGCAACTTGGTTTCCAAGCACATCATATATTTTTAATGATGTATAAGATTTAACTGGAACTGAAAATGAAATCACAGTTGAAGGATTGAAAGGATTTGGAAAATTCTGGTTCAAATAAAAATCAGAAACCGAAAAAGTTTCTTCGGAAATTCCGGAAGGATTAAGCGGGTATCTTAATAAATTGTGCTCAACTGTTCCTGCATACAAATAATTAGCACCTCTGTAGACAACAGCGACTTCCGCTCCGGATGGAAGTCCGTCATTCATTTCTACCCAGCTATCCCCATTATTTGATGACTTGTAAACACCATTTTCTTCTACAGCCAGATAAATATTATCGAGATCGGCATCAATTGAGTTGTACCAGGCATCCGGAAGTCCGTTCTCAATAAGAACCCAGCTCGAATCGAAGGGAAGGAAGGTTGAGGAGCGATATACATCATAGAAATATGCAATCAAATATGGGGACTTGCCGACCATAAATTCCGGGTGTCCCAAACCAGAGGGGTTGATTGTGGTCCAATTCTCTCCTTCATCAACAGAACTGTAGAGGTATCCCCCCGTAAGATAATCAACTGACGCAAAAAGATTCTGACCCACTGATGCAAATTGGACTGTTCCTTTTTCTGTTCCCGTTATGCCATTATTGCGCAGTCCCCAGCTCGCCCCATCATTTGAGTAGTAAACGGCAGATGAGACAGTGTTGTAGAGACCAACTCCTAAAAAGAAATTTTGATTATATGCATAAACTGTCCTTACATATTCTGAGTCATTCCCCAGCCCGGTATTAGATGGTTCCCAGTTCTCTCCGCGATCAACAGATCTATAAACACCACCAAATCGTCGGATATTTACAGCCACAATAGTATTTCCAAGTAAGGCAAAACGAGCTATCAGAGCACTTTCAGGAATGCCATTATTGGTCAAACTACTCCACGTAAGACCTTCATCAGTAGATTTAAAGGTGCCTCCGTAAGTGCCCACAATCAGCTTATCCCCTAGATCCAAAACAGAAATAATCGGATCATCAGGATCTGGAGTTGGTACATTTAGTTGCTGCCATTGCGCAAAAATCTGAGAAGCACTGCTGCAGATGATTAAGAAGTTTACAAAACATATAAACGTTTTCATTTTAAGTTCCATTATTTAATTAATATCATTTTTTTAGTTTCAACAAAATTTCCTGCTTGCAGTTTGTAGAAATAAATTCCGCTTGTCAGGTTTGAAGCATTCCAATTATAGTTGTAAATGCCGGCCGTTAATTCCTTTGAAACTAATACGCTCACATTCTCACCAAGGGAATTGAAAACTTCTAACCTGACGTAATCTGATTGTGGAATTGAGAATTTTATTTTGGTGCTGGGGTTAAACGGGTTTGGATAATTATTAAATAATTTAAAACCATCAGGCAGTTCATTTGTGCTCTCTGTTAAACCTGCCGGTGCATTCTCAAGGGCATCCTGTATCCAGTAGTAAGCCGGTTTTGCTGTATATGCAGAATCAAAGAGTGAAGGATATAATTCATTATGCCATCCACTCCCATCATCAATGTGCCAGGTATTCCATCCTACTTTACCCGAAGATCGTTTTTCAAGCAGAACATCTAAAATTGCGTTATATGTTTCCGCTTGCAGTTCAAGTTGTTGCTGCGAAATCCCTGCTAGCAGCCATACACTCGCTTCGGTAATATGAAATTCAAGATCGTTATTGTGTGCCCAGTCAATAAGATCCCGAAGAGCGTCCAGTTGACCCTGATTAGCCCAGCCATTTTCCACGTGTCCCTGCCAGCCGATCCCATCAACGCGCAATCCCAGATTTCTTAGATACAATACAGTTTCTTTTATAAGATTCCAGGAATCAGTTACAATCGGATATTCATGATGATTGTAAATAAATTTTTTGTCTGGTGCATTTAGCTGTGCTATCTCAAATGCTTTTCTTATATATAAAGGAGTATTGTTGGCATCATTATCAACACCAATTTTGTACCAAGGACATTCCCATCCAAGCCCCGGTTTGTCTTTATGCCACTCTCCATTAATTACAGTTTCATTTACAACATCCATATATTCGAAATTTGCTGTCCCGTTGTAATGCTGACAAAGTGCGGTAAAAAAATCAATCATATTCTGTTCAAGTTCTGTAGGAGTTCGACTGTCCTCCTGAGCCCATTCAGAACATTGCGGACCAATGGGACCGTGTATTCTTAATATTTGTCCATTTGAAACCGTGTGGTTAATCCATGCATCCGGCTCAACCCAGTTCCAGTAAGATGAATTATCAGGATGAATATTCCATTGCTTAAAATCATTTTCAGGTGTTACATAACTGAATTCACGGTCGAGGAGTATCCCGGTGTTAGTTCCAAATGCCCAGGCACCCGTCGTTCCGCCGATAATAATACTTCCATCTGAATATTTATCATCTACTATTTCTCTTAATCTTCGACCATCTGGAATGGGTGGATTTTGTGCAAGTGAACGGGATGCAAAAATTATTATTAGTAACAGAATTATTAAATGGAATGATGATGCTACCGAAATGCTGTTAAGTTTCATGACGTACCTTTTTGTAATTTATTCTCAAAATCTTTTTTACAATTAACATAATTTATCGTAGTAAAATCATTTTTTTAGTTTCGATAAAATTTTCTGTTTGTAATTTGTAGAAATAAATTCCGCTCGTTAAATCAGTCCCATCAAAATTAATTTCATATACTCCTGCAGGTTTTTCTTCATTAACTAATGTTGCAACCTCATTCCCAAGAATATCATAAACTTTAAGAGAAACAAATTGCCTATTGCTTACTGCATACTGAATACCGGTAGAGGGATTGAATGGATTCGGGTAATTCTGATTTAATATATATTTATCCGGATAACCTAAATCGACTTCAAGTTGGTCAGAATATTCAAATTCTCCATCAGTATCAATTTGTTTCAATCGGTATAAATATTTTCCTGAATTAGTTGTGTTATCGGCAAAGGAATATTGCTTTGGAGAATTACTGTTCCCACTACCCTTAACAAATCCTATCTTTTTCCAAATGCTATTATTTAATGAAACTATTTTCCGTTCTACATCGAATCCATAATTTTTTATTTCTGTTTTTGTTTCCCAGTTAAGTTTTACATTACCATCAATTACGGAAGCGGTAAATGAGTTTAATTCAACGGGAAGTGCAGAAGCGTCCTGTCCAAATTCTAAAGCTAACGGTGAACTTCCATCAAAAACCGGCCCCCCGGTATCGCTGTATTTATATAAAACCCCTTTTGTTCCGTCATTATTTTCAATACCAACTTTTCCTGCATTTAAACCTGAAACAATAAATGAACTTCCTTTTTCTTTGTATTGAATTTTAATGTTTCCATTTTGTTTTATAATAATCTGAAATGTCATCCAACTGTTTTCATCTCCGGGAACATTAAATGAAATATATTGAGGATATTTTTCAAAAGTTATTACCATATCACCATTGTCCATTCCATAATAAAGATGTTTGTCTGTTACATTTGTATTTGTTGGGTTTAAATTCATCCAGAATCCGGCTATTAAATTTTCAGGACCTGAAATGCTTGGCATAGGAAAACCAAAAGCTACTTGTCCGGAAGGATATTGGAATGCGACAAAACCGTTAGCATTAATATAAAATTGGGTGTACGTATTACCGAAAAAATCAAAACTAAATCCTAAATTATATGGACCTTTTGTTTGTTCGTCAATAATTGAAGAAATTAAATCTGTTCCTGTTGAAGAAATATCAACCCAATTGTATCCTGGTTGACTGGGCGCGCCGGAAGCACCGATGGTTGAATTTGCGAAATAATAACCGCCTTGTGTTGGTCCGCCGCCTCCATAATTTAAGTTTCCATCTCCGGTAGTAAATGACCAGATTGGACAACCTTGAGCTTCATACGCACAATTTGCCGGAACAACCTGCCAATAATAAGTAGTGTTTGGATCTAAGTTCTCCACAGTTATTCCCTGTGTAAAATTTCCGAGTTCCAAACCATTATATTTATTTGTAGGAGTTGTTGTTCCTCCTCCGTCGGTTCCAAGGTATAAAAGTTGTTTAGTAACGTCTTCATAATAAGGTGGAAACCAAAGCAGGGGCACATCAACCGGAATTAATGTTGCACCATCAGGCGGTGAATCAATCGTTGCACAATCCGGTAACAGTTCAATTCCTGTACAGCCGTCATCAGAAACTCTAACAGCATCGATATACCAATCACTTCCGGGTATGTAATCAACACCGTCAAAATAGGGGATATATCGAAATGCAATGTGAACTGTCTGTCCCAAATAAGAGTAGAGGTCAATTTCTTGAAGATTCCAATTATATGGATCTGTCGGGCCTGAATGAATTTCATTCCAGGTAGCTGAACCCGGATCGCCGCTACCGGAGTAATTTGTAGATATTAAAACCAAAAATTGATCTTGATCCGTTTCGGAATATGAATCATCAAATAAATAATAGTAAGTTAGCGAAGCAATTGAGGCAGAGGATAAATCTATTTGTGGAGTAATAAGCCAATTTTCTGCTGTTGTATATTCTCCATATGAAACTGCAGAATAGTCACCGTCGATAGCATCATTATCAGTCTGTTCCCACGGGTCTATTCCTTCGGTATAACTTATCCAGTTTATTGGTGGAAAATCAAAATCTTCAAAACTCTCCAGATCTAAATATGGACCGGCATTTATTTCTAAAGGTTGATTGATCCTGAGGTTCTTTTTATAAAGGGTTTCACTCCTTACAGATTTTTTATAATCAGTCTGATCAATCTTTTGTATTTTAAAAATCGTCTCCCCTGTGTGCTTGGATTTATTTTGTGGCGATACACTTGTACCCAACAAAATTATAAATGCTATAAAATATTGTAGTTGTCTTAACATAAAAACTTCCGTGTAAATTATGGCGAAATTGAAATAATTAGCGTCTATTAATAACTGCGTAAAATCAGGAAGAAATGGTTCATGGATGAGAAATTAATTTAATAGTAAGGAGGGAATGAGATCAGAGTGACAAAATGATCAAGAGTTCAGCGGGACTATAATTTAGTTGTTTCACTGTTTTCAAGTTTTTCAAGCTTGGATTGATAATATTTCGCCTTATCGGTATTTCCTGTTTCTTTATACAAGACAGCAGAGTATTTTGTGTAACGGGCTATTTTATTCTTGTCCTTGTTTTTATCGTTCAAATAAAAGTTTAAAGAGCCAATTAATAACTTTTCTGCTTCTTTATATTTTTTTTGCTTCAACAAACAAACACCAAGCTCACCTTTTGTTGACCAGACTTTAAAATTGTTTTCCGGAAAAATTTCCTCCCTGATTCGTAAAGAGTTATTTAACCCTTCTTCTGCCCTTGCAAGTTTATTTGATTCTAAATAAACACAGCCCAACCAATAGTATCCTAATGCAAGGATAGGATCTTTGAAAGCTTTTGTGCGATTAAATAATTCAATTGCATTCAGCAGAGTGACCTCCGCTTTACCATATTCCTTTTCGGTAAAATACAGCATTCCGAGATTGACAAATGCCAATCCGACATTAGGATGATTTTCACCAAGTAAGGCAAGTTTTATCTCATATGATTTTTGAAATGCTTTTTCAGAAGCTTGATAGTCTTTGTTGTCCAGATATATATAAGCCAGATTATTATAGATGGTTCCAATTTCCGGCTGGTTCGGGCCGTACAAATTCGTCAGTATCTCCTGTGCTTCCAAATAATATTTTTCTGCTTCATCTACTTTTTTTTGATAATGTAAATTTACAGCGAGATTATTAATAGTGATTGCCTGTTTCTTGTCTTTTTCTTCGCTGTACGATCTATAAATATTAAGAGCTCTTTTGAAAGCTGTAGTGGAACTATCATAAAGCCCAAGATTAGTGAGAAATGAACCATAATCATTTAAATTATCAGCCAATGCTTTTGGAGGAGTGTCAGAAATCTTTTCGTAAATATTAATTCCAAGATTGTAGAATGAATCAGCTAAATCAAAATTACCAATCCAGTCATAACACAAGCCAAGCTGGTGGGAAGTTTTTGCTGTCTCTTCTGCATATAAACCATACAGTTTTTTATTTTCTTCAAATGATTCTGAAAGCAGTTTTTTTGCCTTTTCAAATTCACCCAGCCCGATAAAAGTTGAGCCCAGCGTTTGTTTAATGGCTGCTTTAACCTCAGGTTGGTTTTGTAATTCAGTTTCAACATCTTTTGCCGCTTTATCAAGAATATCATATACTTTAATATCTTTACTTTCGACTCCCGGATCTGCAGATGATAACATTTCCAGAATAAAATCATTGACCTCTTCAAACTTCCTGAGTTCAGTTTGTGCCCGGTCTCTTTCTTTGGCGGCAATATTTCCCTGGTAAATAATTGTTATAAGGCCAGAAATAATCAGGACATTAAAAAGAATAAATAGTGCGACACCAATCTTATGTCTCCTTATAAATTTTGAAGCTCTGTATGTAAGTGTATCACGCCGCGCAGTAACAGGCAATCCGTTTAAATACCGGTTAATGTCATTCATAAAATCCTGAACTGAAGAATATCTTTGTTCAGGATCCTTGTGCATTGCTTTGAATACAATGTTATCCAGATCACCCTTTAGTTGATTAAATGTTTTTTCTGGATTCTGGGAATAATAATATTTTTTATTCCCAGCATTTCTGGTTGTGGAAGTTTGTTTAACTTTTTCGCTCGGCTTAAGAATACTCTCTTCGGTAATTATTTTGCTTATTGCAACAGGAGAGCTGCTTGTAATTTTATAAGGTTGTTCATCGGTTAGAATTTCATAAAGTAAAACACCAAGAGAATAAATATCAGAAGCTGTTGTAATTTTTTCACCATTGATCTGTTCCGGGCTGGAGTATTCGGGAGTCAGATGCCACATTCCGGTTCTTGTTAATCCTTCAGTAGATTCATTCAGGTCTTCATCAACAAGTTTTGCAATTCCAAAATCAAGTAGTTTTGGATTTCCATCTTCATTAACCAGAATGTTCCCTGGTTTTATATCCCGATGAATAACCAGGTTGCGGTGTGCATATTGCACAGCAACACAAACTTTATGAAAAAGTTCGAGTCTTTCTTTGATCTCAAGTTTATTTTGATTGCAATATTCTGTTATCGGAATTCCATTGATAAATTCCATAACAAGATAGGGGAGCCCTTCATCTGTCCTGCCGCCATCAAGCAATCTTGCAATATTTGGATGCTGAAGATTTGCAAGAGTTTGCCGTTCAACCTGGAACCGTTTTAAAAGATATTCTGAAGTAACACCCTGCTTTAAAATCTTTATCGCAACTTTATGCTCAAACTCTTTATCATTTCTCTTTCCTGAATACACAATTCCCATTCCCCCAACACCTGCTTCACCATCAATTAAATAATTCCCAATTTGTTTTCCGATATATGGATCATTAAAGGATTCCAAAGCATTCTCATCAATAGCAAGAGGTTTCTCGAGAAAGTCTTCCTTATTTTCAAAAGTGTTGATCAGCGAAAAGATTTCTTTTTTTAATTCAATATCGTTGCCGCATTTTTCATTAAGAAAATTTTCTCTCTCAGCAGAATTAATATTTAAAACATCTTCAAATAATTCTTTTGCTAAGTCAAATTTGTTTTTGTCTAACATTTATTATACTGATTATTAATTTTCCATTTCGCGGTAGAGCCAGGCTTTAGCAAAATTCCAGTCGCGTTTAGCTGTTGACACAGAAATATTCAAAGCCTCGGCAGTTTCTTCAATCGTAAGCCCGGAAAAAAATCTCATCTCAACAATCTTGCTCGATCTTTGATCCAGCGACTCCAGTTTATTAAGCGCTATGTCGAGGGCGAGAATTTGATCGTTATTTTCTGCTGCAATTGTTGGAGCCTCTTCGAGAGACAACTTCATTTCACCGCTTCCTCTTTTAAATGCATTCCGTTTTCTTGCATGATCTACTAGAATCTGTCTCATTGAATTTGCAGCTATACCAAAAAAATGCGCGCGGCTTTCCCACGAAATATTTTCATTTCCAGTTAGTTTAATGAATGCTTCGTGCACAAGTTCGGTTGTTTGGAATGTATGATTGCGGTGTTCTTCACGAAGATACTTTGAAGAAATTTTCCTTAGCTCATTATAAACTAAAGGGAGAATTTCTGTAAGTACAAGACTGTTGCCCTGGCTGTAATCATTTAATAGTCTTGTAATGTAGTTTTGGGAATGCTGCATTCAGTGATGTTTAATTTGGAACTTAAGTTAATAATCAGACTGGAAAAAAAGAAAGCGGAATCGCAAGATTTTTCCAGTATGCCATTAAATACAAAATGCCTAAATTTGCAATTCTTTTTAATAGAAAATGGAGATTCATTGTCTGAAACTGCTGACTTAAATAATAAAAAATATTCTGACGATGTTCAGGTAGTTAAGAAAGGCGAACAAGAATTTATTCTTGTTGGTACTGCACACATATCCCGCCAGTCAGCAGATCTTGTAAAGCAGGTAATTGAAAATGAAAAACCGGATGTTGTTTGCGTTGAGCTTGATGAAAAAAGATTTAAAGCTTTGTCTGAAAAAAACCGCTGGGAAAATTTAGATTTAAAACAGATAATAAGAGAAAAACAATTAAGCACTTTGCTTGTTAATCTTGTCCTTGCTTCTTACCAGAAAAAGCTCGGTGAAAAACTTGGCATTGCGCCCGGGACTGAACTACTTGAAGCAACAATAACAGCAAAAGAATTGAATATCCCGATTGCGCTTTGCGACAGGGAAGTACGAATTACTTTAAGACGGGCATGGCATTCAATGAGCTTCTGGCAAAAATTGAAATTTCTTTTTGGCGGCGTTGCGGGACTTTTTGAAAAACAGGAATTATCAGAAGAAAAGCTTGCAGAGTTACGTAGCAAGGATGTTCTTTCTGAAATGATGGAAGAGCTTGGCAAAGCAATGCCGGTTCTTAAAAAAGTTTTAATAGATGAACGTGATTCTTACATTGCCGAGAAAATGCAAAAGGCTGAAGGAATTAAAATCGTTTCTGTTGTTGGCGCAGGACATGTTAAAGGAATAATTAATTATTTAAATAACAACAGAACAACGTCTCTTGAGGAGATTGAAAAAATTCCTCCTTCGTCACCCGTTGCAAAAATTATTGGCTGGGGGATACCGGCAATTATTATCGGATCAATTTTTTATATTGGCTACACAAAAGGATTGAACGAAGCAGGGGACAATGCTCTATTCTGGATTCTGGCAAACGGAATTCCAAGTGCGTTTGGTGCAGCAGTTGCATTTGCACACCCACTTACAATTCTAACAGCATTTTTTGCAGCACCGATTACAAGTCTTTCTCCATTAATCGGGGCTGGATATGTTGCTGCCTTTGTTCAGGCTTACTTTAAACCGCCGGTTGTAAAAGAATTCCAGACAGTAACAACCGATTTTAATAATCCAATAAGATGGTGGAAGAACAAACTTCTAAGAGTTTTTCTTGTTTTTATACTTTCGAGTCTTGGAAGTGTGTTGGGGACGTATCTGGGGTTGTATAAAATTGTTGGCAACGTTCTGCGGTGACTTATAATGTCATTCTGAATTCATTTCAGAATCTTCAGCGAAACAGATCCTGAAACAAGTTCAGGATGACAAAGCGATGAAATTAAAAGTAATAAAGATATTTGACCTTCAACACCGAAGCTCTGTCAGTAACGTGAAGTTTACCCGGCAGAAGGTTGCCCATCGAATCAAACCTGTCGCTCCTGTCCTGGAAATCATTGAATGCAAAATAGACCCAGCTCTTGGAAAAAAAGTTCCAGGTGAATAAAACCCCGACAATCATACTTTCCAGATGATCTGTTTCAGAAGAAAAAACATTATCAACATAAATTCGTACATTCAGATCATTAACCGGTTTTAGCGAAACAAAAGGACGTGCGTTATAAGTTATCGCTTCAACTTTACCATTGGGATTTCCTTCTACATACATATCATATGAAGTTCCGAGTTCCAGAAAATCCAAAGCGTTCCAGTCTATATAAGCACCAAGCCAGGAATCGAAGGCGAGATATTCTCTTGAAAAGTTATAAGTTTTTTCATAGCCGCCATAAAGATTTCCACTCCACTTTGGTGAAATATTGTACCACGAACTTAATGTAGCCTGGTAAGAATTATACTCAATTCCTTCATCTTTACTTTTTGAATATGAAAGATTTATTTCAAATCCCCAGTTATCCCTGAACTGCATATTGTAGCCGAACAGCCATCCGTAATCTGTAAATAGATCTGCATCTTCATAGTATAATGTAGGTCCTGCGTAAATAAGTATCTGGCTGATAAAACCTTCTTTCGGCAGCCAGATCGGTCCATTAATGGAGACAAACTCAAGCGTTCCTTTCCATGGTACAAACCCTATCTGCTGAACATCAAAGTTTTTTCCGATAGCACGAGTGCGTGCATACGAAAGCCATTTGTCTGTTAAAAATGTAAATCCTGCAGAACCGGCATAATCGCCTTTTGAATTTTCAATCGACCTTGCTAGCTGGTAAGAAAGCTGCCAGTTTGATTCGCGGAAAGCTCCATCGATATCAAGTACACCGTAAGTGTTGTCTTCAGTTTGCTTGCCGACAAATAAAAGTCCTACTGACGAGTTGCCGAAAATCTGTTTCTTTATTCTTCCTGAGCCGAAGTAAGCTCTCTGCTCGACTGTGTCGACATCATCTTCATTTCTATAGTTTACTTTATTAGTCGCAGCAATAAACCCGCCATATTCCCAGTCATCAAACCTGCCGAAAGCTTTTGTGCCGAGAATTAAAGGAACTCTCTTTCCACCCGGAAGAAGTTTTCCGATTCGTCTTGAATAAAAAAGCTCAAGCGGTCTGTAGAACCCGGTGTTCCTTTGTCTGCCCGAAGGCATAAAAACTTCATTCCCCTCAGTGAAGAATGGTCTGCGTTCATCAAAGTAAGTTTCATAGCGCGAAATATTAAATGAAAACGGATCGGCTTCAATTTGTGCGAAGTCGGGGTTTACAGTTAATTGGTAAGTAAGCTTCTGTGAAGGATTATAAAAAATATCCAGACCTGCATCAGGATCGACTTTATAGTTTTCACTATCCAAATATTTTACTTTCATCAAGCCAACAGGGTAGATTTCAAGATTAAGTCCTGTTGCTGTTGGCTGAAAGTTATCGAACACAAGCTTTCCGAATTTTGAAATTCTTTGTCCTTCAGTCTGCTCATACTCGCACCAGTAAAGGTCTTCATTCTTTGCAGGAATCCATCTGTCAAAATCGAGACCCCATTCGTTTAAACTCTTTTCATACTTTATCGACTTGTAAGGAATTTTCATTTCAACAACATAACCCCAGTCATAAATTTTAGAATCTGCAAACCAGATTCCGTCCCAGTTATAGTCACGGTTTCTTGCATCATCGAGCAGGCGTGAATCCATTCTTACTCCGGAAGCACCGACAGCAAACTTATAAGCGGTCTGCTGGTCATTGAAAGTATCGAGCATAAGTGAGACAACATCTCCGGTAAAATCATCCAGTGAACCTGAGACTGCCTGTATTTCATTTCTATTTTGGTAACAAATCATCAGGCAATAAATTGCATCGTAGGTGGTTAAAACCTTTGCAACTGTTTTGTCAGTTGGGGGCTGGTTGTAGTAGGGTGCAAGCTGGAAAAAATTTACAACTGAATCCGCAGTGCTCCACGCGTTGTCAATAACCCCGTCAATCTTAATTTCATAGGAAGTCATTCTAAGAATTAATTTTTTATCGGTATTGGGATTTGCAGAATAAATAAAAGCCGGTAAAAGCAGGAAGAGTAAATATTTTTTTATCATAGATTCATTGTGTTTTATTTAAAACAATTTGTAATTAATTCTCTTCTCCGCTTTATTATTTGACCCTAAAATTGAAACTCTAGTTACTAAGAATATTTAAACCGTTAAAACAGTTTTTACTTAGTACCGTCTTTTCGTTAACCCACGGTTTAAACCGTGGGTTACTAACACACTCCAAAAGCTAATTAATCATTTCAATGGTTTTTAATTTAACGTGAAGCGAATTGATTTGTTACAATGAAAGTGATGACTGGTTTTATTCTTTTTTGAAAGGTCAAATTTTTATTGTGATAAGATTTGGAATTTAATATTCATTTGAGAAAATATTGAAACAAAAAACCCTCCGATTTTTCGGAGGGTTTGTTATTCAGATCTCCAGCTCAATTTTTATCCAAAATAAGTTTTAAGCCTTCCGCTTCTTCATATTTATTATCCAGTCGTCGAATTTAACTACTTGTTTTTCATCTCTGACGAACAAGGTTAATTATATGATACTAACAATTAATCTGGTAAAGATTAATCCAATATAACACTTGACTTGTAATTGATTTTTTAACAATCTTCAACGGGCGAAAATGTAATTACTTAAACGGCTGATCAAATTATAAATGTCAATTGAGATTATTTAGATAATCTATATTAATGAAATTTATAAAGTATGCGACAAGTAACTATTGAAGAATTAAAGAAGGTGATCGCATTAAGCGACTTACCCGACGAACATATACAATGGATTATAGATCATTCAGAATGCATTGAATATGAGGAAGGTGAAGTAGTCGGCAAAACCGGAGACCCGGCTGAGTGGATGTTCTTCATTGTTGAAGGTAAAATAGATTACTACAGAAACATAAACGGCAAGCTGGTTTATTACCATTATTTTACTAATGATGCTGAATCAGGAGGAGTAACAGGTTTGCTTCCTTATTCAAGGTTGAAAACATATAATGGTGATGCGATAGTCAGCAGTAAAATCCGTGGGATCCGCTTGCATAAAAATTTCTTTAAAAGAACTTGAGCAGCTAAATCCGGATTTTATTCAGCGGCTTATCGGGTATATGACAGAACGTGCAAGATCATTTGCAACAACGCAATTGCAATACGAGAAAGTAAGTGCACTTGGTAACCTGGCTGCCGGTATTGCACACGAACTTAATAACCCCGCCTCTGCAATCAGCAGAATATCACATGACTTAACCAGCAGGTTATTTCTGAACATTGAACTCACTGAGAAAATGCTCAGGCAAAATATCAACGCAGATCTTATACAGTCTCTCAGGAACAAGATTGAATCCAAAAATAAAATGCCAAAGCAAAAACTGAGTGCATTACAACGAATGAAAAATGAAGATGGGCTGATGGATTGGCTTGAAGATAAAGGGCTTCCGACCGACCAATTTGTTGTAGAGACAATTACTGATGCCGGTTTTACCAGCGAAGACCTTGAAGCATTTTCCGACACTATACCAAAGGATGATTTGGTACAGGTTCTGCTCTGGATAGAAAATCTGCTCAGCTCTCAAAGAATAATTAAGGACATGGCAGAAGCTTCCGACCGTATATCAAATTTGGTTGGTGCAATAAAAAGCCATGTTCATATGGATAGAACAAACGAAAAACATCCGACGGATATCCATAAGGATATTGAAAATACACTTACCCTGCTCGGGCATAAGCTTCGCACGAAGAATATTAAAGTAAAAAAATCATTTTGTACCGATCTTGTAGATATCCCTGTATATGTTGGTGAGCTAAACCAGGTCTGGACAAATATTATCGACAATGCAATTTATGCTGTTGAACAGGAAGGGGATATCATTATTGAAACAAAGTGTGATTCAAAGAATGTGAATGTTAAAATCATTGATAATGGTAAAGGTATTCCGGCTGAAATTCAATCAAGAATATTCGATCCTTTTTTCACCACTAAAAAAGTAGGTGAAGGAACCGGAATCGGACTGGATCTTGTGAAAAGAATAATCGCACGTCATAATGGTGAAATAAAAGTACATTCGAAACCGGGGCGGACAGAATTTCTAATTTGTCTTCCGATTTCATAATAATAAATATTCTAATACTATGAAATTACCTTTTATAATAATTGTTGATGATGATGAGCAGGTGCTAAGAGCAATACAGCGAGACGTGCGTACAAAATACCATACTGAATACCGGGTTAGCGCAACGGATTCTGCGAATGAAGCCATTGAACTTATTAAAGAATTAAAGCTGAAGAATGAAACGGTTGCACTGTTTATTTCAGACCAGCGTATGCCTGAAATGGAAGGCGTAGCATTTTTGGAAAAAACAAAAGAGATATACCCGGAAGCTAAATTAGTCCTTTTGACCGCATACTCTGACACCGATGTTGCTATCAGAGCCATCAACAATTTAAAACTTGATTATTATTTAATGAAACCTTGGAATCCTCCTGACGAAAAGCTTTATCCGGTTGTGGATGATTTATTAGACGAATGGCAGGCTCAATATAAACCTGATCACGAAGGTATAAAAGTTATTGGGTTCCAATGGGCACCAAAGTCTCATCGTCTTAAAGAATTTCTTTCAGGAAATTTAATTCCATATTTATGGATGGATGTTGAGAACAATGATGAGGCAAAGAAATACCTTGTCAGTACTAATTTGAAATTTGATGCCTTGCCATTAGTGGTTTTGAAAGACGGCACATGGCTGAGTGACCCTTCATTACCGGATCTTGCCAAACATATTGGATTAAAGCAAACTGCTTCAGAAAAAATGTACGATGTTTTAATTATAGGAGGAGGTCCTGCCGGATTAGCAGCATCTGTTTATGGATCCTGTGAAGGGCTTAAAACAATATTAATTGAAAAGAGCAATCCTGGCGGGCAGGCAAGCAGCAGTGCGCGCATTGAAAACTATCTGGGTTTTCCAAAAGGTTTATCGGGAGCTGATCTGACCCGCAGAGCAATTACACAAACTCTTCGGTTCGGGACTGAAATCCTTACTCCCAAAACAGTGAAGAACATTCACCTGAAGGATGGTTATAAAATTACTGAGATGACTGACGGATCAGAAATACACAGCAAAACCGTTATCATTGCAACCGGCGTTGAATATACCAAACTTGAAATTCCGGGACTGGATAAATTTACAGGTGCTGGCGTATATTATGGTTCAGCATCTGTGGAAGCACATGCCTGCAAGGATGAAATAGTTTATATTGTCGGGGGCGGAAATTCAGCCTGCCAGGCAGCTATGCATATTTCTAAGTTTGCTAAAGAAGTAATCATAGTCATCAGGCGCGACTCAATAACAAAAACAGCCGCAAACTATCTTATAGAAAACATAGGAAAAACACCCAACATTAAAGTTTGTACCCGGACTGAAGTAGTATCAGTGGATGGTGATAAAGTTCTGGAAAAAATTACTCTCAAAGATTCAGGCACAGGTGAAGAAAAAACTGTTCCTGCGAAAGCACTCTTTATTTATATTGGTGCAAAACCCGGTACGGCATGGCTCAACAATATCGTTTTAAAAGATGAAAAAGGTTTTATTATAACGGGTAATGAACTGATGAAAGAAAAATCATTCAATAGTTTATGGAAATTAGAAAGAAAACCGCTATTGCCAGAAACCAGTGTTCCCGGAATATTTGCTGCCGGTGATGTGAGATCAACAGCATTAACGGGCATTTCTTCGGCGGTTGGTGAAGGCGCTATGGCAATTAGGTTTGTCCGTAAATATTTAGAGCAGATGTAATCTTATCTTAACAATTTTTTGATTATTAACAATTAATTATCAGGAGCAGGCTATGCAGAAATTTATGATAATTTCTCCGCACACACACGAGGAATGTACGATGGTAGTCAAGCAAACACTGGCTATCGGGTATCTTACACACTTTTGGTGGGGATGTAAATCAGGCGACCATACAGGATATGCAATGATCGAAGCCAATAGTGCCGATGAAGCACTACTTTCTATTCCAACTATGATCCGGAAAAAAGGAAGAGCAATAGGGCTAGTTCAGTTCGATCCGGAAAAAGTTGAAGGCTGGGAGTAACAAAAAACCCTCCGAAAGTTCGGAGGGTTTATAAATTCATTCTAAGTTATCACTTCAACAACACCATCTTTTTAGTCTCAATAAAATTACCTGCCTGCATTTGGTAGAAATAAACTCCGCTTGCAAACCTTGCAGCATTGAACTCAACTGCGTACGTTCCGGCAGTTTTGTAATCATTAACAAGTGTTGCAACTTCTCTTCCGAGAATGTCATACACTTTAATAGTAACAAATTCCTGTGATGGAATAGCAAAGGAAATTTTTGTACCTGGGTTGAACGGGTTAGGATAATTCTGGCTTAATAAAAACTCTTGAGGCAATGAAACTTCAACTTCAAATTCATTTGAGTATTCAAACGTTCCATCTAAATCTATTTGCTTCAAACGGTAAGAGTACTTTCCGGCTAAAACATCATAATCAATGAATGAATATGTTTTTGGTTCTGTTGTTGTTCCGTGTCCTTCTACAAATCCGATTTTTCCCCAATCTGGGTTATTAAATTTTCTTTGAATTTCAAACCCGCTGTTATTTTTTTCTGTTGCAGTAATCCATTTGAGGGTTACATTGTCTTCAATTACTTCAGCAGAAAATGAAACTAATTCAACAGGAACAATTTGAATACTGCGGAAAACTCCGCGTGTTGTACCTGCAAGCAAATGTTCCTGGGCATCAATAGCAAGTGAGGTAAGCAGCTTTTCGGTAAGTCCGTCATTAACCTGTTCAAAAGTATCACCGTTATTTGTTGAGCGGTAAACTCCTCCAACAATATTATCGGTGACTGCTACAAAAACATTCTGGTCGGGACTAATTAAAATGTCACTTACTACGCCAACGTTCCCGGAGACAACAGTAAGCTGAGTATAAGTAGAGCCATTATCAGTGGAGCGATAAAAATCATTTTCATTTGAAAAGGCATCACTGTGAGCCCAGAAAAGATCACCGGATGCATTCGCTGCCATTAAATCAAGATAACCGTTATAAGTGCTGTAAGGCATCCATAGATCACCATTAATTGTTGACTGCCAGATTCCATATGATGCACCCGCATAAATTTTGCCGGAAGGATCATCAGCAAATGCCTGTATATCACTATTTGCAGGTAAACCAGTGTTTCGTGGTGTCCATGTATTACCATAATCTGTTGAGCGTAACACGCCCTGGAAAGGTGGTCCTATAAAAAGGTAATCATTAGAGGCTGCGAAAAGCACACCCAGAGCTGCGCCAACAGACAACTGTGTCCAGTTATTTCCAGTGTCTGTTGAGCGGAAAACACCTCCATTATCGTTTATAATAAAAATATATCCGTTTGAAGTAGTTACCATCGATTGGGTTGCCCGAAGCTGGACAATATCACCGAGCCGTTCCCAGCTTTCGCCAAAATCAGTTGAACGGTACGGGCCATTACCTGTACCGGCGTATATATTATTCACATTATCAGCCGCAAGCACATATGTTTTTAAACCTGTCATACCTGAAACTTTTAGTTGCCAATTATTTCCATCATCAGATGAAAGATGAAAACCTAAATTTGTACCCGCAAATATTTGATCAGTTGTACCGAAAGCAAAATTTTTAACCGACAGGGAGGAATCAATTTTAACAAATGTTACCCCGTCATCTGTTGAACGGTATATGCCGAAATTCAGCGTTGGAATAAATCCTGTAACTGCAGCAAAAAAATGTCCCGCAGGACTTACATCAATAGTTGGTGCCCATATGTCCGGAAAAGATAGCTGTGTAAAAGTATTTCCACCATCAGTCGATCGGAAAACTCCCACCATCGTACCGGATAGGTTCGAACCACTTGCGTAAAAATAATTGTTTAAAGAATTAACTGCGATGCTGCTTATTAATGTTATCCATATTCCATTGGTTAGCTGCGTCCAGGAAGCACCATCGTTTGTGGATTTATACAACCCGTTAAAGGTAGCTGCAAAGACTGAACCGTTTTCGTCAACCCTTATTTGCCGTACAAGAGAATTAGAATTTGGAAGCCCGTTGTTCACTTCTGTCCATGTGTTACCGTTGTCTGTAGAACGGTAAACCGAACCGTTGCCGGAACCATCGCTTTCTTCGGTTCCGGCAAAAACAGTTCCGTCAGGCTTTACAGCCATTGCATCAATTATGAAATATACATTAAAACCAACCTGCGTCCATGAATTACCTTCATCTGTAGAGCGAAATATTTTATTATAAAATGTTCCTGCGAAAATAGTACCATTTGGACTTACAGCCATTGAATAAATATATGAATTCCCGATTGCACCATTGCTCAATAACCAGCTGTCGCCATTATTGGTTGATTTATATACCCCAGCATCTGTACCTGCGAACATAGTTCCGTTCGAATTTCTGACAAGTGCTCTTACATATCCTCCTGCTGGTCCATTTGTTTGCTGCCAGCTAAAATTCTGGGCAGGGGCTTCAATTGTAAGAATAGTTAATATAATAATAAAAGAAAATATTGCTTTCATAATATTGACTCATTGTTTACTAAATCTGAATTTTCAATTTCGAATTACCTCATTTCCCAGTAAAAGAAAAACAGGGAATCCATAATATTCCCTGACGATTGATATAAATATGGGCTGGAGGAGAATATGGAATTGAAGATAAAATACTATTAAAATTTTCCTTGCTATGCCTGTATGAGAATATTCTCGCCGTTTTTATATCTATCCTAGTAATACTGTTATACGCGTTTAACCACAACTTTTCGTTTTCATCTATAATACCTGTTCTGAAAAAAAGCTCATTCCCACCCGATAAAGGTTTCTTAAATACCCAATTGGAAGTAACAGGCTTTTTGTATGCCCAACCGAATCTATTAACAAGTAAAATTCCTGTCGAATCCCATGCCAGCAAATTTATACGGCTCTCTTCAAAGAATAGTTTGCCCTTTTGGGAATTGTTTAAATCAATAGGAAAGGGTTCATAGCTATATTGTCCTTTTAAATCGCGGTGCCCAATTAAATATGGTTGTCCTTCACCCTGTACATGCACAAAATAAAGTCCATGATTCCCGACGCTTTGTGGATAAATAATTGCCCCCTTTTTTTGACCTTTTTCCAATATAAATTTATTCGTCACGGGATCATATTTTACCACTCCTTCAGTTGTTGCACCCCATACATCGCCATAATCATTGGTCTGTATATGTGTGAACCTGTCATAAATGACATCGCCGTATTTATTAATCTCCATACGTTTCAATCTGTCTTTTGGGGGAATATCGTAATTGCTTAAGCTATCTGTATAAGAGTTATAGTATGCAACCTGACCACCTGCTATGGATATCCACATTCCACCGTGATTATCTGGGCAGAGAAAACGGACATCTCCCGAATATATTGTTTTATAGGTAGTACCATCAAACCTGTATACCTCATCAAATGATCCTATCCAGATTAGTCCAAAAGAATCTTGACTTATATCAGAGAGCCTTGTTGTTGGAAGACCATCTGCAGGGGTTAGATTTCTGAATGCAGCATTTTCTGGTTGTGCATATAACTGTACTAGTGAATTACAAATAAAAAAAGCTATTAATATCGCAGTTCTAATTTTTATCATTTATAGACTATTTTTATTTCAGCCAAGTGTTCAAGACAGGTTCTGGCCAGTTAGTACCCTTGTCTTTGTTTTGTGGAAGGACTTCTGGTATTAATGAGGACAGGATAATAAATACAATACAGAAAGAAACCAGATATTCGAGATGGTTTTTTCTGAACATCTGAAAGAGTTTTTTAATTTTTTTTACTAATGGAAATTGTAGTTTTTTATATTGAAATACAAGGGGGTTAAATGATTCAGGACAAAACAAAAAACCCTCCGAACTTTCGGAGGGCTTTTTTAATTAAGTCTCTCGCTCTTATTTTATCCTAAATAAGTTTTAAGCCTTCCGCTTCTTTTGGAATGTCTTAAGTTACGCAAAGCTTTTTCTTTTATTTGTCTTACTCTTTCTCTTGTAAGATTAAATCTTTCGCCAATCTCTTCAAGAGTTGCTGAATGATCGCCGTCTATTCCGAAATAAAGTTTAATAACTTCAGCTTCTCTTTCGCTTAAAGTAGAAAGCACATCCTGTACTTCTCTCTTAAGCGATTCTTTCATAAGCTCTTTATCGGGCAGAGGCTGTTCGTCATTCGGAAGAACATCAATAAGACTGTTCTTATTTTCATCGCCGCTCTTAAGCGGTGCATCCATAGAAACGTGTCTGCCTGAAATCTGAAGTGCATAAGCAACTTCTTCAGCAGTCATTTCAAGAATCTGTGCGAGCTCTTCAGTAGTGGGTTTTCTTTCGTATTCCTGTTCCAGGTCCCTGTAGGCTTTGCTGATCTTGGTTAAATTGCCGACTCTGTTCAGCGGCAGTCTCACAACACGTGACTGATCTGCTATTGCCTGCATGATAGACTGGCGCACCCACCATACTGCATAAGAAATAAATTTAAAACCCCTGGTCTCATCAAAACGCTGTGCAGCTTTTATTAAACCGATGTTGCCTTCATTAATAAGGTCACCGAGGGAAAGACCCTGGTTCTGAAACTGCTTTGCGACCGAAACCACGAATCTTAAATTCGCTTTAATGAGTTGTTCCTGGGCAAGCATATCGCCCTTCTTAATTTTGATGGCAAGATCTATTTCCATATCGGGTGTTAACAGATCTACTTTGCCAATTTCCTGTAAATACTGGTCGAGTGACTTGCTTTCGCGATTTGTGAATTGCTTGGTTATTTTCAAACTAATCGCACTCCTTTAAAGTGATTTTAATGAAATAGTTATATTCAGGAATTTATATATTGTGCGGTGAACGAAGTTTTATAAACATAAACACTAAATATAACATAATATTAGATTAAAAGAATAGAAAAATGTTTCACAATTTGGCTATATACTGAATTTTTCCCCCGATTTAGGAAAATGTACGTTTTTATAGCCCTTTTCAATTAATTTTTCCCTGAACGGCATTGCCTGATCCTGTTCACCATGAACAAGGAAAATATTTTTCAGCCTATCGGGATTATTTAACCGAAGGTATTCAAGAAGCTCTTTTTGGTCAGCATGACCCGAAAAATAGTCCATTTTCTTAATTTCTGCCCTTACTTTAAATGGCTCGCCAAAAATATTTATTTCGGGTTCACCATCAATAATTTTTCTTGCAAGAGTGTGTTCTGCAGCATAGCCAACAAATAAAACCAGGTTCTTTTTATCCTCAATATTGTTTTTAAGATGATGAAGAATTCTTCCGCCTTCAGCCATTCCCGATGCAGAAATAATTATGCAGGGGTCGTGTTTCTCGTTCAGTTCTTTTGACTGCTCAACATTTTTTATATATGTAAGTCTTCCGAAACCAAAAGGATCTTCACTGTTCTGAAGAAAAACTCTGTAAGTTTCGCGGTCGTAGCATTCAGGATGAGTCTGGTAAATTTTTGTTGCTTCAACTGCAAGTGGGCTGTCAACATAAATTGGGATTACTGGAATCCTGTTCTGATCAAATAATTTATGAAGTATATAAACAAGCAGTTGTGTTCTTCCAACTGCAAATGACGGAATGATAATTTTTCCGCCTCGTTCAACAACTGTTTTTACAATTTGTGCAACTTCTTCTTCAACTGCATCGGAAACATCGTGTAAACGGTTGCCATAGGTTGATTCCATAATCAGCAGATCGAGATCGCGAAGAACATTCGGGTTGCGGATTATCGGCATATCGTTTCTTCCTATATCACCGCTGAAACCTAGGCGATAATTTTTTCCGTTCTCATTTATCTCAAGCAAAATACCGGAAGAGCCGAGAATATGTCCGGCATCCCAGTAAGTTGCCAACACACCCGGCGCAACTTCAACTGGTCTTGAATACTGAACACCGATAAACATATCCATTGCTTTTTCAACATCATCATAATCGTAAAGAGGTTCAAAAGGATTTTTATGTTGTTTCTTCCTGATCTTATTTACAACATAAATATCTCTTTCCTGCAGGTGAGCAGAATCGCGAAGCATTATCTGGCAAAGATCGACGGTTGCAGCAGTCGTGTATATTGGTCCGTTAAAACCATTCTTTACTATGCCCGGAATTTTTCCGCAGTGATCGATATGCGCGTGTGAAAGAAGAAGCACATCAATTTCAGAAGGGGAATATTTAAACATTCTGTTTATTTCAAAAGCTTCTTTGCGTTTGCCCTGGTAAAGTCCGCAATCGAGAAGAATATTTTTACCGTTAATGTTAAGCAGGTGTTGCGAGCCGGTTACAGTTTGTGCCGCCCCGATGAATTGAATTTCCATATTATACCGTATTCAATAGTTTGTTGAAGAAGAGAAGTTTTGTTATCCAATATAAAAAATTTCTTTCGAATATATGATGTTTAAAGATGCTAAGCTCTCCAGTATAAATTATTGAGTGGATAGAATCGTTAATTCTGTATTTTCTGAAAATCTGTTGTCAGTGAATTTCGATGGTTAATTTTTTCAGCAGATTTTTTAATAGATTTAATCATCCCTCCGAATATTAATCCGTGCAGAGGATAAACAGAATACCAATACAACAATCCCCATAATCCTTTAGATTCGTAAAAAGCTGTTTGAATTAATTTAGTTGTACCATCAAGGTTTTGTTCAGCCTGAAACTGAAGCCAGGCTTTACCCGGCAATTTCATTTCAGCCCGAAGCCGGAGTAATTTGTTTTTTTCTATCTCTTCAACTCTCCAAAAATCCAGCGGATCACCGGGCAATAATTCCGTTTCACTTCGTCTTCCTCTTCTTAAACCAACCCCACCGAAAAGCAGATCTATATAACCGCGAATCCTCCATAGAAAATTTGCATACCAGCCATTCTTTCCTCCGAGAGAAGCAAATGCTTTAAAAGTTGAATCAACATTTGCATCTACAACGGTTTCTCTCTTTTCAATTATCATTCCTTCTTTTTGAGCAAGATGAACAGGGCTCACCTTATTTTTTAAACCAGACGAATATGCACTAAACCAAATAGTTTCTGTTTTGCCTTCTTTGTTTCTCTGAAGTGCCAGTTCTACAGCTTGTTTATAAGAAATAGTTTTGAAGCTGAACAACTCTTTTGCCTTTGTACTTTTGCAGACAAGTTCATTTTTCAGACCATCGACCAATGGTTTTGCAATTCTTGATGGCAGCGGTGTAACAAAACCAATCCAATGTGATGATAAGCGTGGAGTAAGAACCGGAACTTTGATGAAGTATCTTTTCAAGCCTCTTACTTCAGCATATATCCTCATCAAATCTTTATAGGTAAGTATATCTTCTCCGCCAATTTCTATTATTTCTCCTTTTGATTTATCAACAATAAGTGCATCAACTAAATAACGAAGTACATCTCTTATTGCAATTGGCTGTGTTTTTGTGTTTACCCATTTTGGAGTTATCATTACAGCAAGTCGTTCGGTAAGATACCGGATCATCTCAAAAGATAGACTTCCCGAACCGACAATTACCCCGGCTCTGAATTCTGTTACCGGAACGCTGAACTTTCTTAAAGCATCACCAGTTTGTAATCTGCTTAATAAGTGTTTCGAAAGGTTTTCATCTGAAGAACCAAGCCCGCCAAGATAAACTATTCTTTTTACTTTTTGATTTTCAGCAGCATGTGCAAAATTTTCAGCAGCGATTATATCAGTTGTTGAAAACTCATCATTACCACCCATCGAGTGAATTAAGTAATAAGCTGCATCAATTCCTTTTAATGCCTTGTTGAGTGATTCTTTATCTAAAACATCACCCTGAAAAATTTCTGCTCCGTTCCATCTGTTTTTTAATCTTGATGCATCTCTTGCAAGGCAGCGGACTTTGTATCCGCTTTCCAAAAGCCGCGGAACCAATCTACCGCCAACATAGCCTGTTGCTCCTGTTACTAAAATCATTTTAATAATTACGCTGCACTAACATGGCTTAAAAATTCCTTGCGTGTTTCATCATTTAAAAACTTTCCGTTATAGCTGGATGTGATTGTTGAACTATTAACATCATTTACTCCTCTTGAGGCAACACACAAATGATCTGCATTAATTAAAACTGCAACATCATTAGTTTGCAAAGTTTCTTTTAAATCATTTGCGATTTGCATTGTTAATCTTTCCTGAACCTGAGGACGCTTTGCATAATACTGCGCAATCCTGTTAAGCTTTGATAAACCAATTACGTGATTTTTAGGAAAATATGCAATGTGCGCTTTTCCAATTATTGGCACAAAATGATGCTCACAGTAAGAATAAATTGTAATGTTTTTTTCAACAAGCATTTCGTTGAACTTAAATTTGTTCTCAAATAAAGTCGGTTGCGGTTTGTTTTCAGGATTCAATCCGTTAAAAATTTCCTTCACATACATTTTTGCTACTCTGTGGGGAGTGCCTTTTAAACTTTCATCTTTCAAATCAAGCCCAAGAACATGCATTATTTCACGGAAATTTTTTTCAATAATTTCTATTTTTAATTCATCGTCAATTTTAAATGCATCGTTTCTTAAAGGTGTATCAAGCGAAGTTAAAATGTGATCATCAATTATTTCTTCAAAATTGATTTTATGAGCAACTCCGGGATCTCTCATATTACATTCCTTAATTATATTAATTTATTCTAATACTTTATTTTGATTTTCTCTTTAAGATTTAAACTGAATATTCTTTAAGAAATCCTTCAAAAAGTGATTTGTGAGATTCTTCATCAGCCAATAATCTTACAGCCAAATCCTGTGTAACATAATCAACTCCTTCACAAACTTTAATCAAAGCATTGTAACCTTCTATAGCCTGTTCTTCTGCAGTAATAACTCCTTTAATAACTGAAGATACATCAGTTGTGTCTTTGGGCGGCTGTAGTGCATTTTGCACAGCTTTAAATTCAACGGAGCCAGGAACACTTCCACCTAGCTCTTTAATTCTTTTTGCTATAGTTTGGGCATGATTTAGTTCATCGGCAACTTCTGTAGTAAGTGATTTTTTAATTTCTTCTGCTCGTACGCCATCAAGATTTATGGAATTTGAAATGTAATTCATTACGGTTTCCATTTCTGCCCAATATAAATTTGTTAAACTTTTTAAAATCTTTTCTTTTGAAGTCATTTTATCTCCATGATTTAAAATATCTACAATGTTAACAAACAGAGTTAAGGTTTAGTTCGATGGGATTATATTCAGGGATACAGATGTGATTTTAAGCAATAATTAAAAGAAACTTAGCTGATCACTTTTTACAATTGAGTCGAATGATTCGCCGAGAAGTGAAAGAACAGAATCCGCGATTGGTTTTAGTTGCTTGTCGATGTAATGATCATAATCAATATCATCGTGTTTTAATTCAACGGGAATAGGTCCGCGTTTTGTTATGACGTAATAAACTGTTCCACTTGCATCATTTAACAATCTTGCGGCTTTGACATGCTGGGGAACATTTTTAGTATAATCATCTACATCTTTTCTTAAACGTTTCCTGTAAACAAGCTTGTCATCAAATTCACCTTCAGTTACGCTTTTTACTTTTTCTCTTAACCATTCAGTTACATCTTCTCCGTTAAAAACTTTTTGATAGAGTTCAATCTGGAATTCTTTTGCCAGCCTTGTCCAGTCTGAACGGACAAACTCCATTCCTACAAATTCAATTTCTTCTTTGCCATCTTTTACAAGAAGTCCGGCATATCTCTTTTTTGCACCGCCCTCAGAACCACGCATGGGAGTAATAATAAACTTCCTGTAATATTTTTCGAATTCAATTTCCAGATAAGATGTCAGGTTGTATTCTATTTTAATTTTATCTTTCCAGAATTTATTAAGCGAGACAGCAATTTCATCTCCATATTTTACTGCTTCTTTACCTTCACCTTCTCTGAGTTTTATAAAAAGTGAATCTGTATCCCCGTAAACTACCTCATAGTTTTGTTTTTCCAGAAATTCTTTACTGCCAAGTAAAAGCTTGTGTCCGGTTCCTGTTATTGCAGTTGGCAGATGCGGATGATAAAATCTGCATCCGTAAGAACCCATTACACCGTAAAAGCTGTTCATCAGAATTTTTATAGCCTGTGAAAGCTGCTTGTCTTTTTTCTTTACTGCTTCTGCACGTTGTTTCATAAGCATTTCTATAAATTCAGGAAGTATGTGGTGTGTTGACGAAAATTTATAACCGTTTAAAGTCGTGATAGTATCTTCATCTGAAAGTAATCTAGAATAAGGATCGATTTTAAATGTTTGAATGATTGACGGGTACAAGCTTTTAAAGTCCAGCACAACAACATCATCATAAATTCCGGGAACAGGATCCAGAACATATCCACCTGCCGAGTGTTCTGTTTCTTCTATATCACTTTTATTCGGAGCAACATAGCCGGTTCTGTGCAACCTGGGCAGAAAGAAATGATCAAAAGCTGCAGTCATCATTCCAAGCTCATCCATTAGCATCCCGGAAATTTGTGAGCGTCGAATACAAAGTTCAATTAAATTTGCCTTTCTGAAAATCTGTGTAACAAGTTCTGCATCTTTTAAATTATATTCTGCAAGTTTTTCTTTCTCTTCGTTGAACATTCTGTCTATTTCTTCAACTTTATCCTTCTCAGCATCGATGGCTTTTCCTTCGCCCAGCAATTCCTGTGCAACAGAATCAAGCTTGTAATCTTCAAAAGTAAAGAATGAAGTACGCAAGGCATGCGGACCGTCAATAACAACTCTTCCGGTTACTGATGCAAAATATCCCCGGGGCTTTCTTGTACGCAAACTAACTCTTCCGTTGGCTCTTGCAATATCAAAATTGATGTGGAATTCTTTGCATTTGTTTTCAAGAAACATCAAATCAAATCCAATTACATGCCAGCCGATGATTATATCCGGATCAACCTCATTAAACCATTTAAAGAAAGCAAGTAGTAAATCTTTTTCGTTTTGAAAAGAAGAAATGTAAACCGGAAGTTTTGACTCACCTTCATTGAGCAAAAAAACTTTTTTTAATTCATCATCTTTAAATGTGAAATGAACTGCAACCGAGTAAAGCATTCCATTTTTTGCACCCGTTTCAATATCGATAGAAGCAATTTTCAGTTCAGGGGAAAACTCACAATTTTCAATTTTAGGATTGAGGAAGGTATTAATTCCGTTCCTTATCTCTGATTTTCCGGAAACAATTACCTGGGCATTTATAAATCTTTCCATTAAATATCGTCTGCCCGGATCAATGTCCGACTCAAAAGTTTTTAAACCCGAAGTGTGCAATTCTTCCGCTGCGTTTCTCAAATCCGATTCAGTATTGAAATAAATTGCATCAACATCATTGCCGGAAAAATTTTTCAGCTCAACTTCTTTTCTCTGGAAGAGAATCTTTAAATTGTCAATCTGGTCTGCCCGCCTGATAAAAAAGACAGGATTGTTTGTTATGCGAATTTCAACTGGTTTTGATTCTTCAGAAACACCATAGAATTTGAGCAGGTTTCTGCCACGTGAATCCTGCCATTCGCCGGTTAATATGAATACTTTTTTGCCCTGCATAGGAATGTTTGTTAATTCAACATTGAATAAATGGTAAAATTTAAGTGAAAAGTCAAAGGTATTCGTAAATCTGGAATTCAGCCTGGATGAGGATTATAAGCCGGAGATAATTATAACTGCAATAATAACAGCAACTAAAATAAATTGAGTAATGATTTTCATTTTAATATTAATAAATTATTTTATGGCTGGTTAAAATTTCCATCAAATAATTGCCCCTAACAATAGAACAAATGTTCTAATAATTTTAAATGTGATGAATGTGGAAGAAGTAAGAAATTATTGTCTGAAATTGAATGGAACCGAAGAAGACTATCCGTTTGGAGAAGATACTTTGGTCTTTAAAGTCGGCGGAAAAATATTTGCGCTGGCTTCGCTTGACAGCTTTCCGCTGCAAATTAACCTGAAATGTGATCCTGAAAAAGCAATTGAATTAAGAGAAAAATTCGAAGCGGTAATTCCCGGATATCATATGAACAAAAAACACTGGAATACTGTTTTAATGGATGGATCTATTAAAACAAAAGAATTGAAAGAATGGATTATAGAATCTTATAATCTTGTTGTAAATGGTTTGAGCAAATCAGCAAAGAAAAAGTTGATAAAATAAAAACTTAATTATTAGCAACTGAAGAATATCTATACTAAATAAACTAAAAATTATTTTTTTAAAAGAGTTTGATTATATTTAATGACGGTTCACTGAGAATAATTAAATCGTCTTCTTTAAACAATAATAAATGGAGGCTTATATGAAAAAAATAATGCTCGTTTCAATACTTCTTGTGTTGGGTCTGGCTTTTGCAGCTTCTGCTCAGACAAAAGTACTAAGCGGAACATGGTCCGCAAGCACCAGCACACCAGGCTACACACTTGCAGAAAATAAAGGTGACAGAAGTGTTACAATTACTGTAAACTTCCTGGATCCGTTTGAAAACAAACCGGATGTTATTCTTTCAGTAAACCTGCTTGATGCAACATCTGATAAAAATGTTCGCTATAAAGTTGAAGCGCTCTCTGTATCAAGGGATGCTATGACTATTAAAATTTCAACCTGGGCTGATACCAAGATTCTTGGTATTTCAGGATCCTGGCTTGCACACGGCGAATAAATTATAGTTTGTTTTGTTAAAGGCTGTTTTGCGAATAGCTTGACAGCCTTTTTTTATTTTAAATTTCCTGTTGCACTTTAAAAATAATTAACAAATGAACACAAATGGGTTTTGAAACTATAATATTCCTGGTTGGCGGAGCAATCTCACTTTTTATTGGTGCTAATTATTTAATTCGCGGGAGTTCTTCGCTGGCGCTCCGGCTCGGCGTATCTCCATTAGTGATTGGATTAACTATTGTTGCTTTTGCTACGAGCAGTCCTGAACTAATAGTTTCAATTAACGCAGCTTTAAATGGCAATACCGGAATTACACTTGGAAATGTTATTGGCTCTAATATTTGTAACATCGGTTTAATACTTGGATTATCTGCTGCTATTAGTCCACTCACCGCACAGCTTCAAATTATTAAACGAGAAATCCCTGTTATGATTTTTGTAAATGTTTTATTGTTTGTTTTTCTCGTCGGTGGGAATATTAACCGGATTGAAGGAGCAATAATGTTATTGGGAATGATTGCTTACATTTTTTTCAGTTACAGCATGGCTTTAAAGACAAAAGATGAAAAGAAGCAAGAAATTTTTCACAAAGCTGCTAAAAAGAAGCAAACCAAAATCTGGTTAACAGTTCTATTAATAGCAGGCGGATTATTTTTGCTTGCCGTGGGATCAGAAATGTTTGTGAAAGGTTCAATTCAAATTGCAAAAACATTTGGAGTTAGTGATGTTGTGATTGGTTTAACGCTTGTTGCTTTCGGAACAAGCATACCTGAATTAATTACTTCTGTTGTTGCAGCAATTAAAAAAGAAAATGATTTAGCCTTCGGAAATATAATCGGTTCATGCATTTTCAACATATTAAGTATAGTCGGAATATCTTCACTGATTGTACCGCTCAAATCAACGGATATTAAAATATATGATCTTATTGTAATGCTGGCCTTCTCGGTTTTACTTTTGCCATTAAGTAAATCGGGCCTGGTAATAAAACGCCTGGAAGGAATATTATTGTTTTCATTTTATTTGGTTTACATCGTTTCTGTCGGGATAATTTCAACTCTTCCCCGTTAATTCCTTTGAAATATATGAGAGATTAAATATTTTATTACCGACAATAAATCTATTTTGGTAATAGAGGTTTTTTGATTTTCAGAGAGCTGATAAAGAGATGAAAAAAGTAGTAGCTTTCCTTGTTTTTTCCAGTCTGGTTTTTTTAATTCAGAGTTGTGAAACTAATCCGCCCAATGCCCCGGTATTTATTGGTTCTGGTCACATCCAGTTAAAAATAAAAGTTGAACAGACACCAAAGATAAACGTTGCAAACAAAGTAGTGCTGCTGGAAGACTTTGCAAACGTTAGCTGCATCCCATGTGTTGAATCTAACAAAGTAATTGAAGCAATTGCAAATTCATACGGACCTTCAAAGTTAGCAGTTGTGAAATTTCCCACAAACTTTCCTTCACCGGTTGATCCTTTTTATCTTGCGAACAAAGAAGCCTGTGATTACAGAATTAATTATTATACAATTTTTGCGGCACCCACAACAATAGTTGACGGCACAACAAGATATTTATCTTTACAGGATTCAACAGTAATTAAAACAGTAATTGATCAGAAACTATCTCAAACTCCGCGTTTCAGTTTAAGTGTTGTTGACAGCATGAGCAGCGGAAGTTATTTTATTAATATTACTCTCGGCATTATTGACACTTCAGGAATAAACATCAGCGGACTGGTACTTCATACAGCTCTGACGGAAACCGATATTGAATTCAGTACACCACCCGGGTCAAACGGGGAGACAAAATTTTATGATGTATTAAGATTTTTAATGCCGGATGAACTTGGTCTTTCTCTTTCATCTTTAATTTCTTCCGGGGAAAAAACTTTTTTATTTGAAGATGCATTTAATTCAGTATGGAATCCTGAAAAAATAAGCACCACTTGTTATATCCAGAATACATCAACAGAGGAAATATACCAGGCAGCAAAAGGTTTTTAACAAATTTAATTCGTCGGGGAAATTAAATTTCCGGATTTTATAATTTACAAAGGGGAATCACATAAAAGAAATCATCCACTTTTTTTCTATTAAAGGACGAATTCAACGCTTATTCGCACTTTGAATTTTTCATATTGTTAATTTTTAAGTTGAGCAATCCGAATTAATTGCTTATTTTTTTAACAATAAATAATAATTAACAATCATTATTTAATAAAATTAAATAGAGAGGTAAAAAATGAAAAAAGCCTTACTAAGCTTTTCTTCCTTTCTGATGATATTCTTGTTTTTTGGGAGTTCAAATTTGTACTCGCAGCAACTTAAAAACCCACTGTTAGAATTTTGCACAGGTACCTGGTGTCAATGGTGTCCCTGTGGTGACGTAACAATTGAGGATTTACTTGATGTACATCCAAACCTAATACCACTTGCATATCACGGACCTGCTGGTCAGGATCCATATTCTAATTTTGCCGGTAATAATATTATTGGCTTAATGGGTTTTTCAGGTTATCCTACTGCCACTGTAAACAGGGCAAGTGCATTAGGTGATTATACAACCTGGACTTCAAAAGTTAATGCACAGATCAATGAACAGGCAACTGTTACTATAGATATTGAAAGAACCTTTAATGATATTACCGGTGAACTTAGTGCAACAGTAAATGTAACGCCTTTGGTGGATTTAACAGGACAATTTATGTATAACATTGTTCTTACTGAAGATAGTTTAATTTATAACCAGGTGAACAATGGGCAATGTGTCCCCGGCGGTACAAACTGGCGACACGATTGGGTTGTCCGTGCTATGATAAATGGTGCGTCAGGAGAAAGCCTGAACTCCACTTCTCCCTGGACTACTGGTGATATGGTTACAAAAAATGTTACTTATAATGTTCCTTTAACTTATAATTTTGACAAATGTAACCTGGTAGTTTTTGTTTATAAACAAAACTCACCAATGTATCTTGCAAACGTTCAGCAGGCAGAGCAGGTAACACTTGTTTCCCCTGACTATGTTGCAACGATATCTTCTTCCAGTTCCGATATTATAAGTGAAACAAATTCTCCGGCGGAGTTTAATGTTACTTTAAGAAATGATGGTTTAATGGATGATACCTATGATATCTCTGCAACATTAAATGGTCCGGGGGGATGGACAGGTCAGTTCACAACTTCAAATGGTACATTTAATTTTGGTGAAACAGATGCTGTTTTTGTTGCCAGTGGTGATTCCACTTCAGTTACAGTTATGATAAACCCGAATGGAATTACTGGTTCCGGAGAGACGGAATTAGAATTTGCTTCACAAAATGATCCAGGTACTATGGTAATTGCTCACTTAAGAAATGTTACATCAGTCGGAGTTAATTATCTTGTTATTGATGCAAGTGGTTCCGGATATGGCAATGTTGTAAATAGTACATTGGATAATCTTGATTTTCAAACCCACGCTATTGTTTCAAATTCTGCTCTTGAAGATCCGAATGTTGATTTATCAAACTTTTATGCTATAGTTTGGTCTGCAGGAATTAACACTCCTGTTTTAACACCAAATTCTATGACAGCACTTCAGGATTATCTTGAACAGGGTGGAAAATTGTTCATTAATGGACAGAACTTCGGTGAAGATATTTTTGAAACAACAGGACAAAGCCAGTTTGCACAAGACTTTTTCCATAATTATCTCCATGCGGAATATTCTGGACCAAACGGATTCAGTTATCTTATTAATGGAATAGCAGGAGATGTAATTGGAGATGGAATTCAGTTTGTTATCAATGATACTTATGAAAGAAATCCGGATTGGATTGGTCCACTTGATGCAAACGCCACTTCAAGTTTTAAATATCTGAATGGTCCTAACATTGCAGGCATAAGAACCGAAACTCCTGATTACCGTGTTGTTTATACTGCATTTGGAATTGAACAAATAACTGACCAGGCAATAAGGGATACTTTATTATCAAGAGCAATGAACTGGTTGCTGGAAGGTGTAGTTGTAAGTGCAGGTGATGAACTCCCGGTAGCAAATACATTCCAACTGGATCAGAATTATCCGAACCCGTTTAACCCATCAACGACAATCAGCTATTCGCTCGCTGAAAATACTAACGTCAGTTTGAAGATCTATGATGTAATGGGTCAACAGGTTGCACAGCTTGTTAATGAAAAACAAACAGCTGGTGTACACAATGTTCAATTTGATGCCGGTGCTTTAGCATCCGGAATGTATTTTTATAAGCTGACTGCTGGTGACTTTGTGTCAGTTAAAAAAATGACATTACTCAAGTAAGATTTATAAATTTAAGTAGGGCGCATCTTAATTACAGGTGCGCCTGTTTTATTTATTATCGTTATCTTTGAATGACTATTATTAATTTAATTATTACTAAAATGAAAACCTTAAAATTTCTCGCTTTGTTAATTACTTTAACGATTATTAGTTCTGAATTCTTAAATGCACAGGATATTCAGGTAGTTGCACCCGAAAATTTTATTTATGCTCCGGTTGGATCTTCTGAGTTAGTTATTGATTTTTTTGTAGTCAATATTTCATCTCAGGAGCAAACTGTATTTGAAGTAAGAACAATTAATGATGTGCCTACAAACTGGTCTTCATCTCTTTGCTTCGGTATTCTTTGCTTTGCACCAAATTATGATAGCGTTGCAACTACACCAGATTTTTTTACTGACCCTCCACAACCTGAAGATACTGTTGAAACTTCGGTTCACGTATTTACCGATCAACTAACTTTAGGTACTGCTCATGTTCAAATACAAGTTGGGACATTTAATAATCCTATGCAGCGAGACACACTAGATTTTTATTTTACAACTGATCCTGCTGTTGGCGTAGAAGATGAATTTACACCAACAAGTTATTTCCTTGAGCAGAACTATCCAAATCCGTTCAACCCCTCAACAAAGATTAATTATGGTTTAAAGGAAAGCGGATTTGTATCACTAAAAGTTTATAATATTCTTGGAACTGAAGTAGCAACATTGGTAAATGAATATAAACCTGCCGGAAATTATAAAGTTGATTTTGATGCTTCTCAACTGGCTAGTGGAGTTTATATATACAGCCTAAAGACAAACAACTTTGTACAAACCAGGAAAATGATACTGGAGAAATAACTGATGAAAAAAATCATTTTTGTTTTAATCGTATTTTGCTTTTCATCCATTGGTTTTTCTCAATCGGAATCTGAAGGTATAAGAAAAGCCCCTAACTTTAAGCTGGAAAATCTTTCAGGCGAAACAATTGAGTTAAATAAAGAAGTTGGCGATGGTCCAATTTTATTAAGTTTTTGGGCTACATGGTGCAAACCCTGTATTGAGGAATTGAGTGAGTACAAAAAACTTTATAATGAGTATAAAGATTCCGGCTTTAAAATGTTTGCTATATCCACAGACAATGAAAGAACAGTAGCAAAGGTTAAGCCGTTTGTAAAATCTAAAAATTATGAATTCCCGATTCTGCTTGATACAAATTCAGATGTTGCACGATTGTTTTATGCCCAATCAGTTCCATTTACTGTAATTGTAAATAAAGAAGGATACATTGTTTATTCACATCTTGGCTATATGCGGGGGGATGAAGATAATGTTAAAAACAAAATTGAGAATCTTCTTAAAAATTAAAAATTTTTTTGTCCCGGCAATAAGTGTCGGAATTTTTAATGACTCACTTATGAATACTGGTTCCAGCATTGCTTTCACATCTTATTATTTTAAAAGTACAACCATTACCCAATTGAATTATTCTATATGAAAATTTCTACAATCACTCTATTCATATTTGTACTAACTATTTTTTTATTTAATAAAACTGCTTTGGGTCAATCAGATGGATGGTTATCCTGGCCCGAAGGATTAGGTTTTTCCAATCAATTGGAGTATTCATATAATATTGATACAAAACGAGAAATACTGGAAAACTGGCTTAATCTGGATTACTCAAAAGGAATATTTTCTTCAGGATTAAGATTAGAAGTCTTTCAGCCGAATGATCCTGATCCATCTATTAGCCGCGGTAAGGATATTTTTACAGGCATACCATATAAGTACGTCCGCGCTGATATCGGTGAATATGGAAAGAATGTTAATATAACTGCCGGAAACTTTTATACTTTGTTTGGCAGGGGAATGGTTCTTAAAAGTTATGAGGATAGAAATATCAGAATAGACAATAACCTTTTCGGTGTTAAGGTAACCGGGCAATATGCGAATTTTGTGTTAACAGGATTAAGCGGACAGGCGGCTAACATAAATAATGAATTGAAAGATATTTTACATGCTGTTGATCTTGAATACAGGGGATTAAAGTTTTTAAAAATGGGCGCAAGTTTTGCAGCAAACATTCCTGAATCTGAAAATAAATCTAACACAAATATGTTAGCTTTCAGGTTATCACCAACGTTTTGGAACTTTGATATTTATGCAGAATACTCTCTTCTCCAGAATGAAGATATTAATAAAGAAAACTTTAATAGTAAAAATGATTTTATCGGTGACGGATTCTACGGTAACTTAAATTTTTACTTAGGTTCATTTTCAATCTCCGGTGAATATAAATATTATGATAATATTTCCTTCACTAGTGAAGATGGAACAGTTCAATATAATACTCCGCCATCAACAAGAATTGAATATACTTACCAGCTTCCTAACAGGCATCCGTCACCCCTTAATCCGGATAATGAACAGGGTTTCCAAATTTCTGCCGCATACGGAGTTGATGATTATACTTATTTAAACGTTGCATATTCGCAAACAGAAACACTTCCCAATAGTTCATATTATCAGGAACAGAACAACCTGAACCTGAAAGTACAAACACAGCTAAAAGAATTTTATTTCCAGGGACAAAGAGATTGGAATGATGATTTGAGTTCCATAATTGCTATTTCATACAATGAAGAATTGGCTACTAATACTAAAAACATTACTCCAATTTTGGAGAACAGGTTTTACTTTGGTGACGTAAATACTTTAAAGTTAATTGTAGAACATCAGCATTCAACAAACAGAACCACTGAAGAGAAATATTTTACAGATGCAATCTCACTGGAATATTTAAGATCACCTTCATTTAATGTTTCATTAGTTTCAGAACTCGAAACAAGGGAACCGGAAGCAGGTAGAACTGTCCGAAAATTATACGGTTTTATTCAGTTCGGCTATAAGATCAGTCACCATTCAGATGTTAGTCTATTAATTGGAAGCAGACAGGCGGGGAATATTTGTATTGGGGGAGTTTGCCGGTATGAACCTGAATTTAAAGGCGTTGAAGTTAAGATACTAACCAGGCTTTAACCGGATGATTTTGTTTGAAATTTATTGAAAATATAAAAATTTGTCGTTTGTGTAAAATTGCTAAATTCTTTAAAAATTAGTTGACTTTAAGCATTAATTTTAAGACGTTTCAGAGAAGAATAATAATTTTTGAAAAAAACGGAGGTTAATGAACCAATTATACTCTTTTCTAATCTGTGAATCGTTTATAAAGTTTAACAAATATTTGTTAATCTGTGAAGTTCATACTGTTAACCATTAAGTATGTTCTTAGTCTGGTTCTGGTTAAAAACGATTTGCAAGATTCTAAAAAATTCAAAACAATAAATTCAATCACCATTAAATAACAATCTAGGAGAGAGATATGAACAGAATAACTACTGTTCTCTTGACCCTTCTCTTGCTTCCGGCTTTTGCTCTTGCAGGAACCACCGGAAAACTTAAGGGCAAGGTTACTGATAAATCAACGGGTGAGGCTCTAGTAGGCGCCAACGTATTAATAGTTGGTACTTCATTTGGTGCTGCTACCGATCTTAACGGTGAGTATTCCATTTCAAATTTAGATGCTGGGACATATGATGTAAGATGTTCTTATATTGGCTATCAAACAACCACAGTTTCAAATGTTAGAATCAATGCCGATCTGACAACTGAATTAAATTTTAAGCTCGCCGCTGAAGGTGTTTCGGTTGGTGAAATTGAGGTTGTTGCAGAGAGACCCCTTATAAATAAAAGTAATACTAACGCACAACGAATTACAACCAGCGAAGATATTGAATCACTTCCAGTCAGAGGAGTGGATAATATACTAGCTCTTACACCCGGTGTCGTATACCAGGATAAAACTATCTATGTAAGAGGTGGACGTCAGGATGAAGTAAAGTATTATGTGGAGGGAACAAATATTACAAATCCCTATCTCGGTGGAAGTAATTTAAATCTTTCACAGGATGCATTGGAAGAAATTTCAGTTCAGGCTGGTGGATATACTGCAGAATTTGGAGGAGCTAATGCCGGTATAATTCGTAGTCAAATTAAATCCGGTACAGCAAATTGGAAAGCAAGTGTAGAATACATTACGGATAATATAACGTTTAAAGGCAGGGATAGCCGTTTCGATGGTAAAAAAAGATTAGGTGCATATTGGTATGGTTATTCGGATTTTATAGCAACACTTAGCGGCCCAATTTTCACTGATAAAGTAAAACTATTCGGATTATTTGAAAATAGTTTCCAAAACGACCAGGGACCACAAGCGTATCCGGGTATTGATCTTGGAGTAATTTCTGATCCAAATGTAGAACCATATACAGAGATAGATTTCACATATCCAGCTGGTTCAGTATACAGAAATTCTCTTCAAATTTATTCAGGGACAGGTTCATTAACACTTGATTTTAATCCTCTTATTTTCAGATTGGTTGGATCATATTCAAGCATAAATACTTTTGATGGTAATGGTTATGTTGACGCAGCTAATGGACAGTCTGGAGTTTCGGGTCAAATATTAAGAATACTTGATTTGGATAGAGTAGGTAAAATTGATCAAACCAGCGGTGTCTTTAACCTTAAAATGACACATCTTATAAACCCGACAACTTATTATGAATTGAATGCGGGGTATGCATTTGATACTGATCATAGGTATGATCCTTACCTCGAGGATAATTTTATAGGTTATGGAGATAGTGTTGCAAACGCTCAAGCTGGTGTTGTTTGGCAGAGGAGGGAAAATGAAACTACCGGTCGATTCCATACTCCTAACCCCTACCAAATATATACATTTAGTTTTAACGCCCCGGGAGATGTGATATCACCATATTTAAAAAGCAAAAGTGAAAATTTAAATTTTAATGGTGCATTCTCTTCAGAGCTTAGCAAACATCACTCTCTTAAAATTGGTGGCGAATTACAAACTTATACGATTCGTAATTTTGGAATAACAAATAGAAATGTAACCGCAATTGCAGGCAGGTTAAATGATCCGAATTCCACACAATCCTACAGAGAAATTATGACAAGTTTAGGTGTGAATAATTATGGTTATGATTTGAATGGGGATGTTTATGATGGAGCGGATAACTATAATACTGGACAAATAGGACCTAAAAAACCTCTGTTCGGTGGTGCTTATGTTCAGGACAAAATGGAATATGAGAATCTTATAATTAATGCTGGTTTAAGATATGATTATATAAATACAGATAATCTTTCTTTTATAGACCCGCTACATCCTGAGTATTCCATTGATTTTAATACTCAAGAAGTTAAGCCTGAAGGTTTAGTTGAAACACCATCCTTCAGTTCAATAAGTCCTCGTTTAGGTTTTTCTTTCCCTGTTACAGATGTAACTGTATTCCATGCACAATATGGCAAATTTGTACAGCAGACGAGACTAAGAGATATTTATTTAGGCATGTATGCAATCTCATTTAATTTGCAAGGTAAATTCTTCATCGGTACTCCAGTTGGCTATAATGTGAGACCAACAAGAACTACCCAATATGAAATTGGATTTACACAACAAATTGGAGATTTTGCATCTTTTGATATAACAGGATTTTACAAAGATATTCAGGATCAGGTTGTTTATCGTCAACAAAAAACTGGTTCTGAAGGAAATCCATCACCCTACCCTGCATATGCTTTATTAACTAATGGTGATTTTGCCACAACAAAAGGAGTTGAAATTTCTTTTAATATGCGTCGCGTGGAAAGATTTCGAGTTAATGGTTCAATTTCATTCCAGGATGCTCGTGGAACAGGATCATATCCAAATGGACAGGCGGGTATTGTAGGTGCACCACTAGATGGAGTTACGGTTTTTAATCCCCAGTATGTTACTCCTCTTGATTATAATAAACCACTTAGTGGAAATATAAACATAGACTATCGCTTCGGCCAGAATGATGGCGGACCGATATTTCAGGATTTGGGTGCATCAGTATTGATACTTTTTGGAAGTGGTCACCCATATACTCAAGGTGAAGGAAAGGGAAATACTTTAGGAAGCCTTGAAGGAGATTCGCGTTTCAGATCTCCTACTGAACCCTTAAATGCTTCTTTAACTCCTTCTACTTTTCAGGTTGATTTAAGAGTGGATAAAACAGTCAATTTATTCGATCTCATCGATATGAACATATATGTGTATGTTATCAACCTGTTCGATACGAGAAATATTCAAAATGTATTTCTCAGAACTGGTTCTGCGACAGATGATGGTTATTTGAGTGAATATGATCTTGGTGGACAATTAGCACAACAATATGGACCTGATTTTGTTGCATTATATAATGCGATTAATATAGATTATTATCAGGCATATCAAAGAGCAGGTGGACAAAACCAAGGAGCTGGTTCGTCTTTCTTATTTGGACCACCTCGTCAAATCAGACTTGGAATTAAATTAGAGTATTAATTATGACTCGAACAGCTCTATTAAAATTATAAGGAGTTTAAAAACCTATGAGATTAAAAAGAATAAATTATTTTATTGTTTTTGCAGTCAGTTTACTCTTCATTGCCCAGGTTGTAATTAATGCCGAAGGAAATGAAAAGGGAAACAAAAAACTGCAAAAAATACTAACCCAGATCCCGGTAACTTATCTGGATATAAATAATATTTTTGTTCCGATGAGGAACAATGGTATTTCGGATATTGATGTAAATCAACAAAATTCTGGGCTCGTGTTTCCAAAGGGAAGTGGTAAAACTGCTGCTTTTACTTCTGGTTTACTTTGGGGTGCGAAAATACCTGGCGACCCCCAGGTGAGAGTAGGCGGTACAGCATATGCTACCGGTTTACAACCCGGTGCAATTCTGCCAAACGGTACCGCAGATGATCCTACTTTAGATAAATATAGAATATACAGAGTAAGGCCGGATGTTTATCCTGGTGGACCCCCTGTTGATCTTTCCGGGGATGCAGCTTTAGAGGCTTCTTCTGAATCAGCAATTCGTAGTCAATATGAACTGGATTGGACTGAATGGCCAGTAGACCTTGGAGCTCCATATGATGACGTTGATAGTAATGGTACTTATGACCCCACAGTTGATATACCAGGAGTTCCGGGTGCAGATCAAACACTTTGGTTTGTAACAAATGATTTAAATGCAACAAATACAGCCGATTTATATGGTGCGTCTCCAATGGGAATTGAAGCACAAATTACTTATTGGGCTTATAACCAATCAGGGGCATTGGGAAGTATGTATTTTAGAAAATATGTATTAATCAATAAAGGAGCTCAACAAAACACATTGGAAGATATGTATGTTTCAATGTGGTCAGATGTTGATCTTGGAGCTGCAGGAGATGACTTTGTTGGAGTAGATACTACATTGAGTTTGCAATATTGCTATAATGCAGGGGCAACGGATGCTACTTATTCTCCACTCCCTCCACCCGCAGTTGGATTTGACTTTTTCCAGGGTCCGCTCCTGGATGGAGTTTCTGGTGAGGATAGGAATAAAAATGGAATTGATGACGCATTGGATTATGGTATTTTCAAAGGTAAAGTTGTTGGTCCTGGTAAAATTAATTTACCTATGACTGCCGCTTACTATTTTGCAAATGGTGACCCTAATATTGGTGACCCACCACAGGGAGATTTGGAAGGCTCTACTCAGTTTTACAACTTCTTCCAGGGTAAGTTTGGTATATCTGGTGTTACCTTTACGGACCTTGCTACAGGTCAGCCGACTACTTATGCATTGAATGGTGACCCGGTAGCTAGAACAGGATGGCTTGATGGTATTCAGCTACCTCCTGGTGATAGACGTCAGGGTAGTGCATCGGGACCATTTACACTAGCTCCTGGTGACACACAGGAAGTTGTTGTTGCTGAAATTTGTGCTGGTGCAATTCCAGGTGTTGATCGTTTATCTGCAATTTCACTTTTAAAATTTTATGACCAAATTGCTCAGGTTGCATATGATAACTTTTTTGATTTACCTACTGCTCCACCAGCGCCTGAAGTTAATGTAGTTGAACTGGATGAAAAGGTTATTATTGATTGGGGAGAAATTCCCCAAAAAGTTAAGGCCACAGAGACATCTGATTCAAAAGGTTATACTTTCCAGGGATATAATGTATATCAACTCCCTTCAGCTTCTGCATCAGTTGGGGAGGGGGTACGAATAGCTACATATGATATCATTGATGGTATTGGTAAAATTTTTGATGACGTATTTGACCCAAAGACTGGTTCTGTAGTAAGTTTACCGGTACAATTTGGCAATGATACAGAAATAAAAAGATCTCTTGAAGTAACTCTTGATCAGGTTCGAGGAGGAGTCCCACTTGTAAATGGCATAAAATATTATTTTGCTGTGACTTCTTATAATTATAACCCAGATCCAAATGCAGTCCCAAATAATTTGGAAAATCCGTTAAAAATTCTAACTGTAATACCTCAAACCAAAAACCCGGGCGAAGTATTTGGAGCAGAGTACTCTGATACAATTGCAGTAAACAAACTTCGAAACGATGCTAACATTCCATTTAGTGATGGAAACGTTTTCCCGGTTGTTGTAGATCCAAGACAATTAACTGGTTTAGATTATACAGTTACCTTTGAAAATATTGGAGATACACTCAATGTTTGGCACGTAGACAGAAGTGACGGTGTAAGAGTTCTGGAAAATGAGACAAATCAATTGGCTGATTTCGAATCTCCGATCGTAGATGGTCTTCAATTCAGAGTTCTTGGTGCAGCAAAGGACTTTAAAGGATTTGATATTACAGCAAATGGTAATGGGACAGTTGAGGGTGGCGATTACGCAAATTCTTATGAAATAACACCTCTTGGACTTGATGGAATAGGTGTATCTGCTGATTGGTACCGTGATGTAGCATTATCAGTAAATGGTGGTGCATTAGGTATCAATGATCCAATGCAGGCTGGTGGGGGTTATTATTTCTGTGTAGCAGGTGGACCAACAATAATTGATCACGAATCAGCCATTGGGCGATGGACACGCGATGGAGGTAATTGGGATAAAATTATTCCAAATAATTATGAAATACGTTGGACAGGTGATGAAAATAATCCTGCAGGAAAAGGTTGGATGGCATTCTCGACTGGATCATTGGTTGACGTTCCATTTTCACTCTGGTATCTGGGTGCAAATCTTGATGATCCATCTGATGATATAAGGATGATGCCGTGGATTTATGATGATAATTCGAATGATACTTTAGATTTTAAATTAGATCACTCTGCATCAGGCGGGGATAACGATCCTTACTCTGATTGGATTTATTTTATGATGCCTAATGATCATTCAGTACCAGGTGAACAAGATTATCTTGACCTTGTTGCTGCAATGACACCAGATCCTGTCAACTGGCCTGGTGATGTAGAAGTTGAACATATTGCCAGATTTGTTTTAATGAACTGGAACCAGAATCAGGGAGGCGGAGAAGTAAATGCCTGGCCTGATCCGGGTACAATTTTTAGAATAAGATCTAATATTCCTAACAGCCCAAATGATTACTATACATTTACATCTCCTGCTCCTAGTCAGAATAATAGTTTGGCAAAGAATCAGGTTAACCAAATAAATGTATTTCCAAATCCATATTATGGTGTTAACTCTGAAGAGTTAAATAAATATAACAGGTTTGTAACATTCAGCCATTTACCAGCTAAGGCAACAATTAGAATCTTTAACCTGGCTGGTGTTCTTGTAAAAACCATTGAGAAAAATGATCCTGCCCAATTTCAGAGATGGGATCTTGCTAATCAGAATGGATTACCTGTAGCAAGCGGTTTATATATCGCTTATATAGATATGCCCGAGATTGGCACAACCAAAATTCTCAAAGTGGCAATAATTCAGGAACAACAGATACTGGATAGATTCTAAAATGAAATCAAGTTTAATAGGAGTAAAAATGAAAAAAATAGTAAACTTATTAACGGTAGTTTTTACCCTCCTGCTTATGCTTGATGTTGCATATGCCGGAGGTGGAAATAGAACTGGTACGGGTGGTGCAGCAGAGCTGCTTATCCCGGTTGGACCCCGTGGTATTGCCATGGGTGAAGCAAATATTGCAACTTCGTATGGATTGGAATCATTATTCTGGAATCCTGCTGGTGTTGCAAGAATGGATAATTCTTCTCAAGTATTATTCTCACATATGTCATACATTGCTGATATAGGTGTTGAATATGGTGCTGTTGCTGCGAATTTTGAAGGATTCGGAGCACTTTCTTTAAGTATTAAAGCATTATCAATTGGAGATATCTTAGTAACAACAACGCAAAACCCGGATGGTACAGGTGCTACTTTTTCCCCACAAATGCTTGTAGCAGGAGTGAGTTATTCACGCCAACTAACTGATAGAATCTCTGTTGGTTTAACGAGTAATTTTATTAGCGAAACACTTGGTGATGCCTCTGCTAATGGAGTTGCTTTTGATGTGGGGGTAATCTATGACGATCTTGCAGATCTAAATGGACTTAGTATTGGTGTTGTACTGAAAAATATTGGCCCGGAAATGACTTATTCAGGAACAGGTCTGCTTACTCAAGCAACCGTTGAGAACTTAAATAGACCTCCACAATATTATAAAGTTGACGCAGCCCCATTTGAATTGCCATCTAATTTTCAATTAGCTGTTGGTTATAAACCAGTATTAGATGAAGTTAATTCACTTCAGTTTAGCGGTGTTTATCAAAACAACAATTTCTCGGGTGACGAAAGTAAGCTGGGTGCCGAATATGGTTATAATAATATGTTCTTTGTAAGAGCAGGCTACCAGTTTGCCACTCAGGAATCTGATAATTACATTTATGGCTTCACTGCTGGTGCTGGGATCGATTATAATATAGAAGGATTCGGCATCAAAATAGACTATGCTTTCAGAGATACAAAATATTTTGATGGCAGTCATATATTTGCTATTACATTAGGATTCTAAGTTTTATACAGCAAATATTTCAGATTTCAATCCGTGCGGTAAATCACCGCACGGATTTTTTTTTAATATTAATTTCCTTCCCAAATTTCTACCAGTACTTTAACCTTAATTAAAAAAGTTTATGCATAAATTTTTACAAATGCTTTGCATAATTTTATTTTTAAGCTCGCTACAGGTCCTGTCTCAACCTGTTCAGCAAAAAAACTACCTTGCTCTTTCAACTGCTGTTTTTGATTTTCTGCAGGAAGAAAGACCCTCTCTTGAAGTAAGAGTTGAATATAAAATGAGTAGCGTTGACTGGGTTGTTAAACCTTTCAGCGGTTTTATGACTAACACTGATGGGGCCATTAATCTTTTTGTGGGGCTATTTAAAGATTTTCATATAACATCATTTTTATATTTTACTCCCAGCTTTGCACCAAGTATTTATTATAAACATAAAAGCAAAGATCTTTATTTTCTGCTGGAATTCAGATCAGGATTTGAACTTACAGCAAGATTTGAAAATGATGTCCGTGCAGGGATAAGTTTTTTCCATGTGTCAAATGCAAGTCTTGGTAAATTGAACCCCGGAGTGGAAAGTCTGGCAATAACATATTACCTTCCTTTATAAAAATAATTAACCGGATTTAGAACTAAATATTTTTTGTCTGATTTTTCTAATCAATCTTTTTGATTGAGTAGCCCAGATAAGTGTTGGACATTATTCTTCCTATTACAAATGCGAGTGTAGCCGCAATCGCTCCAACCGCCGAAAAATATTTAATAGCAACCAACATTGATGCTATTACAAATATAAATTCAATTACAGTCGCTAAGGTTATAGGTTTAGTAAAGTTATTATTTACTAATATTCCTCTTTGAACATTAATTAAAACAGTTAGCGCAGGGAATATTGCCATTATCATTAATGGTATCCTGGCAAATTCAGCAAGTAAATCTGATAGACCTGAAACATCCTTGAACCAAATTTGCGACAAGCTGGAAAATGAAATAATTGCCAATATAGCCACAAGAGAAATTGCAAGAATTGAAGCAAAGTTTATAATCATTTTGTAATTTTTCTTGTCCTGGCTTAGTAGTGCAATTACTACTTCCTGGAAAGAAAGTCCCATTGCTCTGAAAATGAAAACAAAAGATGTGACAACAGGTAATACCGCAAGTGATTCAATTGCCATTCGGCTTTGTCCGATTAGGAAAGTCACCAAAGGCTGGATTCCAAGTCCAATTAATGAAGTAAGCGCAAGTGGATAATAGAATTGAAAAATTTCTTTAAATGAAAGAATTTTGTCAGAAATTTTCATCTTTAATCTTTTGATTACATCGTTTACCATAAACCGGCTGGCAATCGCCTCAGAAGTAACACCTGCTGTCAGTGAAGCAGCCCCAATAATAACACCCTCTGTTTTAAATATTATAAATAAAATAGAAGCTGTCATTGCCATAGCCGCAAGCCGGATAATCGTTCCGTATGCAACTCTCCGGGTTAATTCGTTTCTGATCAAAACACCCTGGTAAAATCTTCTGTAGCCAATAGCTCCCGGCCAGGGAATGAGAATAACCGTAGCAATATGAGTTAACCGTGACACTTCATCGGGGAGATTAATTAGATCAGTAGTTATGAAATAAAAAATATCAGGGATTATTAAAATCAGCATTATAATTGTAATTGCGGAACTTAAAGAAAAAGTAAAATTCCTCAGCTTTATAAAGGAATTAAAATCTTTCACTAATGCAGTTGAAGCGCTCATCATCATAATGACCGGAGCTTCAATTATTAATGCAAATGAATATGCAACACCATAGGCAGCAAGATTAAATTTAGGCATTGGCGATCTTGCAATTAATGCTGCAAGGAAAGGACCTTCAACTGACATCATCAACCATGTTGCCGCAAGCGGAACCCAGAAGATAAATATTTTTCTGTAACTTAAATCAGTTTGATGTTCAGGCATTTTTCCCGGAAGATTACATATTGAAAATGAAAAATAACAATTATCTTCTGTAAAAATGGAATTCAGAATGGATAATAGATTAGTTATGTTTGTTTAAACAAATTAAGGGGAAATAATGAAACAAGATTTGCCTTTATATAATGTACCTCAAATAAAGTCCATCCAGGATTTGCTGTTGAGATCAGCAAAAGAGTTCAAAGATAAAATTGCTCTTGAAGATCTTACGGACTACCCGATATCAAAATTAACTTATGCCCAGCTTTATGATAATGTAATAAAATTCGGAAAAGCACTAATTGAAATTGGAATTAAAGAAAGGGATCACATTGCTGTGATAGGAGACAACCGTGTTCAATGGGGGATTACATACTTATCAGCAATGTGCTTCAATTTAGTTATTGTACCGATCGATAAAAACCTCAACCAAAATGAGATTCTGAATATTTTACACGAGTCTGATACAAAAGCTGTTGTATTCTCGGAAGCATTTGAACATCTATTTGCTGATAAAAAATATTCTTTGCTTCATTTAAAATATTATATCGGGATGGATATTCTCTCTGACAGGGATGGGTTCTACTCAATGCCTGGAATGATAGCTGAACAAAAAGATACTAATGTAAAACTTCCTGAAATTATCCCGGAAGATTTTTCAGAAATTATTTTTACTTCAGGATCACTTGGAAGAGCTAAAGGTGTTATGCTTAGTCAGAAAAATCTTGCATCAAATTTAATGGCTATGACGAGCATGATTGAAATAGGACCAGAGGACCGTTTCCTTTCAGTTCTTCCGATGCATCATACTTATGAGTGTACTTGCGGATTCTTATGTCCGCTTTATTCGGGTGGATCTGCGCATTATGCAAGATCATTGAGAACTGTGGTTGAAGACCTTCAAAAAGTCAAAGCGACAATACTTCTCGGTGTTCCCTTACTATATGATAAAATGTTCAAAAGAATTTATAAGTCGATTCAGGATGACAAAATAAAATCTAAAATAGTTCCACCATTAATTAAAATTACAAACTTTATTACGAACATTGGCTGGGATGGTGCAAAGCGAAAAGTGTTTAAAGAACTCCACAATCGATTCGGAGGATCTATAAGATTATTTATAGCCGGCGGTGCTGCGCCCGATCCTAAAGTTGCTAAAGGACTTAGGGAATTTGGCTTTGGATTTATTCAGGGTTATGGATTAACTGAAACATCTCCAATTTTAACCTTAAACAGGTTAAATAATTTTAAGGATGACTCAGCCGGGCTTCCTTTGCCGGGTGTTCAGGTAAAAATAAATGAACCGGACGAAGAGGGAATCGGTGAAATTTATGTTAAGGGTGATAATGTAATGCCCGGTTATTATAAAAATCAGAAATTAACTGATGACTCATTTGCTGACGGATGGTTTAGGACCGGCGATTTGGGATGTTTTGACGAAGATGGTTTTCTTCATATAAGTGGTAGGAAAAAGAATGTGATAATTGCAAATAACGGAAAAAATGTATTTCCCGAAGAGATAGAAGATATTCTTAACAGGCATCCGTTTGTGCTTGAATCTATGGTCTATGGTGAAAAAAATGAAAAGCACGACGAAATTATAGCCGCCCAGATTGTTATCGATGCAGAAGCATTTATAGAATATTCGGAAAAGAATTTTGTGGATATTACACCTGAATTGATGAATGAAAAGATGTCTGAAGTAATTAAAGAAGTGAATAAGGAATTATCTTCCTACAAACAAATCAGGAAATTTTACGTTAGGGAAAATGAATTTGAGAAAACAACCACACAAAAAATAAAGAGGTATCTGGTAAACAATAAATAAAAAAGGCCCCGGATGGAGCCTTCTCAATTTTCATTTTAGAGTAACTTATCTTAATAGAATCATTTTATTAGTTTTTGTAAAGCCTTCTGAAGTAAGAGTGTAATAATAAGTTCCGCTTGGAAGCGATGACGCATTAAAACTAATGTTGTATGAACCTGCTGCTGTAAATCCATTCACTAAAGTGTTTACTTCTCTTCCAAGAAAATCATATACTCTCAAAGTTGTGTATGAATCTTTTGCAAGTTTAAACGAAATCATTGTTGTAGGGTTAAATGGATTTGGATAGTTTTGATTGAGCACAAACTCTGCCGGCATATCATATATTACGTCTAATACTTCACTATACTCTGCGGTGCCATCAAAATCAATTTGCTTTAGCCGGTAGTGGATTGTATGTGTGCCTGCCAAATCAACATTATCAGAATACTGATAATAATGTTGTTCTGATGTTGTTCCATTACCTTCTTCAAATCCAATGGTTGAAAAGTTATTAAAGTCTATCGCTCTTTCAATTTCAAATCCCCTGTTGTTTAATTCACTTGCAGTTGACCATTCGATATTAACAACATTATTATTCAATGATGCAGAGAATGAAGCAAGCTCAACGGGAACAATTTCAACAAGATTTGTAAGAGTGGCTAGTGATGCAAAAGTAAGTTTACTAAGTCGTAAAAAATATGCCGGGTTGTAGTGTGAAATTAAATCATTGACCGTATGATAATAAGCATTGAAATCACCGCCATAATAATTTTCAATCAATAAAATTGCTCCATATCCTCTGGACCAAAAAGAAGCCTGATCGCTGGAACCTGAACCTGGATTAATTGTATTAAGGTTTGCTCCAAGATTGTAAAGTGTATTAGTTGAAATCATCAGATCTTTAAGTGCATTTGAGTTTGCAATGTTTCGTGTATGAACTTCTGCCACGTAATCATTATTAGAATCATATGCAATCATATCCATATTTAGAACTCCCATAATAGAATCACCGGCAACGTAAGCTTGCTGTGCATAATAATCGCTGCCAACAAGACCCTGCTCTTCTTCATCCCACAAAGCATAAATGATAGTATATTCAGATTCATATTGAGTAAAGATTCGGGCAGCCTCAAGAACAGCGCAGGTTCCGCTTCCGTTGTCATCAGCTCCGGGGGCAACTGATCCCGAAGGCATATCATCATAATGTGCACAAATTATATATTGTTTGTTCGGATATAATGTTCCCAGCTGAACCCCAAATACGTTTCTGCCTGTCCCGCTAAACCATTGATCATAAACTGTCAAACCATAGCTTTCAAGTTTTTGTTTTATATAATTTGCCGCCATATCATTACTCGGCTGATATTTGTTCCTCGAAACAATGGTGTAAGGTGTTCCACCGATTATTGTTTGCACTTCACCTGATAGTTCCTGGACTCTGAACATAAGGGAATCAATGTTGGTTTTATTAATAACTGATTGAACAACAGGCGATTGAGAAAATGATTGAATGGAAATTGCAAACAACGAAATGAATGCAAGACGTAAAATTCTTTTCATATTTTCCCCTTTTTTATTTTGTTAATACATAATTTCTACTTGCAAATTTAACAACAATTATGCTAAATAATGTATTGTTCGTCCAGACAACTCTTTATACACGTTAACAATTTAGTGAGGTAAAATAATTTCAATTTAATTTTTTTAAAAAACGCTAACATTTTTACTTAGCACATAAAGCTTCATTAAAAAAATAATTTCATTTTCAATCTCTTTCCCACTGTTTTTAGCATACCACAGATGAAGTTTTTTTAATCTTTCAGATTTTTCTAATTGTTCTTCCAGCATTTTTCCCATTAACATGTGGGCAGTTTCAGGGCGTGGGCCCCAGGTAGTCAACTCCTGAAAGTCTTCATCAAAAATAATAAGCTTCGGAATACTTCTTTTCCCATTGGTAAGGTAGTTGTTCATTAATTCAGGATTTTTATCTCTTAAAACAATTTTGAATTCAATCATTGAATTAAGCGAAACAAGTTTTGCAATAATGGGTAAGCTTTGAGCCGAATCTCCACACCAGTTTTCTGAAATTACAATCCAAAACAATTTTTGGTGTATTTTATTTAATGCTTCAATCGATTCATTTTCTGGCTGGAATTGCTTTTCTATCCGGGACATTCGTGCAAGATTTATTAATCTCGCATTATTTCTCTTAATTGCAGTCTTATCTGCTGTGAACAAATCAAATGAGTGTAATTCTCTTTCAGCCTGGACTTTGTATTCTTTATAATCAAGGCTTGTTTTTAGAGCTTCAGTGAGTAAATCGGATTGATTCAAAATTTCCCCTGTATTTGATGAAAAAAGACTTTATACTTCCATTAGATAAATTTTTATGAAAATGGTTTCAGTTATTTTTGAGTGAAAATTTCGAACTTTGATTCCGATTATTTTGTTTATAGTTTAATAACAGACAATAATTTGAATAATAATGACAACTGATATTAAATATTTTACTCCTGTTGAAGCCCGGAACACACTTCCGCTTGTTAAAAAAATTGTTAAAGATATTTTAACAACCAGTCGTGAAATGAGGTTAATTGCTGAAGAAGTAAACGGAGATGTAGAAAATAATCCTGAAATCAGAAAACTCGCCGATGAAATTGATGGATTTATGTCTGAGCTTGAAGAGATTGGATGTTACTTTAAAGACTGGAACTTCTCAATCGGATTGGTGGATTTTCCGGCATTAATTGAAGGCAAGGAAGTTTTTCTTTGCTGGAAAAGTGACGAAGAGGATATTCGCTTTTACCATGAAACTGAAACTGGTTTTGCCGGAAGGAAACCAATCCCGGAAAGTTATTTTGGTGAAGATTAATTTCTGCAATTGGTAAAATAGTACTTTCCACAAAATTCAAATCGATTAATATTTTTTAATAATATATTAATCCTGCCTTAATATTCAAATTGTAAGTTGCCCTCAGCTTAAATCAATTCTTTAAAATTAATTTCATATTTAACGGAGATAATATGGAATATCTTATCAGAACTTCGACCAGCCAGGTGGATCGATTAGTGATCGATGAAATCCTTGCCCGTTACCATAATATTAAGGGAACTAGAAATGCAGATAATGGCAAAATTCTGGAAGCTCTAAGGGAGTTTAATAAAGCTATTCAAATCTTTCCGGATTACTCTCCTGCATTTTTTAACAGGGGGACAATTAAAGCAGATTTAGGAGACTTTGAGGGGGCAAAAGCAGATTTTGACAAAGCCCGGGATCTTGATGTAAAATCTATCCCGATTTTAGGTAAAAAGTTTAGCGAAAGATATACGATGTTTTAAGCAGTCCCGGGCAACATTAATTTTTTTTAATCTAAAATTCACTAAATATTAATTTCAGCCGAGTAAGTTAGTTGAACTGGTTAAATAAAAATTTGAGTTAATAATTAATAAAAAACAGCATTAAAGGAAATAATTATGAAAAAAACGTTGTTTGTTTTATCCCTGATAATTGCATTGTTTGCTTTTGCTTCTATTTCATTTTCACAAAGCAAGGAAAATAAAACATCAGATAAAACTGCTAAACAGGAAATACAAAAGAAAAATGAAATGACGCATCAATTAAAGAATGATCACTCATCCGGCAAAACTATTGAATCAAAATCAAATTCCGTTGATAAGGCAGGATCTGCAGACTTCAAGGGTGTAAATAAAAGCACAAAGACTACACATTTAAATAAAAATGAAAAAGAAATAAAGAAAATTGAAAAAAGCAGAGAACACCATAAAAAATATATCAACAAATCAACAATCAAAAACCAATCAAAGGAGAATGCCAATAAACAAAAAGAGAAAAAGCAGTAAACTCGTTTAGGCATAAGAAAATAGCCCCTTGTGATAAAAAGGAGAGTAAGTAACTCTCCTTTTTTATTATTAGTTTTTAAATATGAGAATTTTACTGGTTGAAGATGAAAAGAAAGTTGCTTCCTTTGTTAAGAAAGGATTGGAAGAAGAATATTATTCTGTAGATGTAGCTTTTGACGGTAAGAACGGGTTGCACCTAGCACTTACAGGAGAACATGATTTAATAATTCTTGATGTTATGCTTCCTCATAAGGATGGATTTAGTATTCTTAAAGAAATAAGAAGTGAAAAAATTTCAACACCCGTATTGTTTCTTACAGCAAAAGATACTGTCTCGGATAAAGTTCAGGGATTAGACATAGGTGCTGACGATTACTTACCAAAGCCATTTGCTTTTGAAGAGCTTTTGGCAAGAGTAAGAGCCTTATTAAGAAGGCATTCTTCACAGAAAGATTTAGTTCTAAAAGTCCTTGATCTGTCCTTAGATACTCAGACTCATTCGGTAACCAGGAATAATCTTGAGATTAAATTAACCCCGAGGGAATATTCTATTCTTGAATACCTAATGAGAAATAAAAACAGGGTAATTTCCAGAACCGTACTTTCTGAGCATGTATATGACTACCATTTTGACACAAATACGAATGTGCTTGATGTTTATATAAATAAACTGCGGAATAAAATTGATAAGAATTCTGATTCACCTGTTATTCAAACAATAAGAGGTGTAGGGTATATAATTAAAGACAAGTAATGTCTCCTGCCTGTAATCCACCATGGTTGCGGAATGAATATTATTAAATACATAAAAACGACAAGATTCAAAACAACTTTATGGTACACCGCAATTTTTCTTCTGCTCGAATTTGTGATGGGTTTTGTACTTTATGTATTTCTTAAACACGCTTTATACCAGGAACTTGATGTTTCATTAATCAAACAGGCAGAATCAATTCATCACCTTGTTGCCGAGAGTAAAATTGATTTAAACAATTTTAAACCAGACTCGGTTTATTCCTCAACTGATGAACTGGTTTATGATCTTATATTTGAAGCAGTAGCTTTAAATCCGAATAATACTTTTGTCCAGGTAAGTTTGAATAGAAAAGTTATTTTCTCTACATCCAATCTTCAAAATAAAATATTAAATCTTCCCGGAGGTGATGAAGAGGAAAATATTTATAGTTTTGAGGATCCAGGTCTTTCCGACCATCCTATAAGGGCAGCAAGTTTTGAAGAGGGGAAATACAAAGTAATTGTTGCCTTCCCGGTTGTTTTAATAAACAAGATGCTAGACAGGCTTATTGATCTATATATTTTTATTGCACCTGTATTTTTGCTTCTTTCAATTTTTGGAGGGGCTTTAATTTCCTACAGATCGCTTTCAAGAATAGATAAAATTATTGAAAAAACCGATGAGATAACCACTCAGAATTTAAGCGAGATAGTTGAGGGGGAGGAATTCAATGATGAATACGGAAGGCTTGTTAAAACAATGAATAGTATGATCAAGAGAATCAGAACATCAATTGAATATATGGACCAATTTTCAATATCAGCCTCCCACGAATTGAAAACTCCTTTGACAATTTTACGTGGTGAAATTGAGCTGGCTTTAAAATCAGATAAAACACCGGCTGAATATAAGGAAACACTGAAAAGCAATCTTGAAGAAACCTTAAAGTTGATAAATATAATTAATCGGCTCTTTTATATTTCAAAGATCGATCATTCTGCGGTTATATTAAATAAAAGGAAAACAAATTTGTCAACACTGATTATGGAGGCAATAAAACAATTTGAGCAGTTTGCTGCAGAAAAAAATATGAATATAAATTTTAGTAATCGCGAAACAGAAATAATGGCTGAAGCTGATCCGGATTTATTAAAACAAGTTTTTCTTAATTTAATTGAGAACGCGGTTAAATATGGCAACGAAAATTCTGATATTGATATTAATTTAATTCCTGAAGAAGAGAAGACAAAAATTACTTTTAGTAATTACTGTGAAAATATCCCGACTGAATCCATATCAAAATTATTTGACAGGTTTTACAGGCTTGAGTCATCGAGGAACAGCAATCTAGGCGGTGTTGGTTTAGGTCTATCTGTTGTAAAATCTATCATTAATCTTCATGATGGTGAAATATCAGTCGAATATTCACCTGGGGGGAAAATTATTTTTACTCTAAATTTGTAAGCTATTCCTCTAATTTAAATCTGACTAAAGCCAATAATGTATCACCTGAATTGTTATCATTTATGTGATACATAATTTTATAATTACCGGGTTTGAAAGTTGAATCAATATTAAATTGTGCTTCAAGAGGAATATCAACTATTTTTTCTGAATCAGATTTATGTATAATATCTTCAAATACATTTTTTATTGTACTGTCTGCTGGAGTTATTAAATCTGTCGAATAAGAAACAGAGGCTTTGTAAAGATTTGAGTTCTCTTCCTTTGTAACCTTGAAACCTTTTATTCTAACTGTTGCATTTACTTCCCAGCCATCACCTATATCATAAGCAAAGGCTTCCGGGCTGAATGCCGCCATTTTTACTTCTTCTTTTTTACTACAGCCTGCAATAAAGAAAAAAATAATAGTGGAGTAGAAAATAAATTTCATAAACATATTTATATCCTAATTATATTAAAACCAAGGTATTTAGGTATAAAGTATAAAGGTATATTTTTATATAAAATCCCTATACCCACATACCAGATTCCTTATACCTCCATTGGCTATCCGTTTTTCTTTTGGAAATCTTTCATAAAGCTAACAAGGTCTTCAACACCTTTCATTGGGAAGGCATTGTAAATTGAAGCACGCAAACCGCCAACTGATCTGTGTCCTTTTACACCACTAAAGCCTGCTTTTGTAGCCTCATCAATAAGCTTTTTTTCTAGATCAACATTTGCAAGATTGAAAGTTATATTCATTAATGAACGACTTTCTTTTTCTGCATGTCCTTTGTAGTATCCCCCACTCCCATCAATACACTTATAAAGCAAGTCAGCTTTTTTCTTGTTTGTCTCATACATTTTGTCCAATCCGCCCATATTTAACAGCCATTTTGTAACGAGCTTGATTATATAAATTCCAAAAGTGTTTGGAGTATTGTACAAAGAATCATTCTCAGCGTGGATTTTATAGTTAAGCATTGTATGCAGTGAATCGCTGCTTCTTTCCAGCATATCCTTTCTGATTATAACAAGTGTGACGCCTGAAGGGCCTATATTTTTTTGCGCACCTGCATAAATCATTGCATATTTTTTTACATCAATTTTTTTGTGAAGGATATCCGAAGATGCATCGCAAACCAATGGAACATTTCCAACCTGTGGTTCAGTATGAAACTGGGTTCCGAATATAGTATTGTTGGATGTATAGTGAACATATGAGGCATCGGGATCAAGCTTTAACTCGTTTTGTTTTGGAATTCTTTTAAAATATTTCTTGTCTCCTTCTCCTTCTTCCGTTGATGCAGCAATATTGACAGTTCCAACTTTTTTAGCTTCTTTAATTGCTTTCTTTGACCAGCTGCCGGTTGAAATATAGTCAGCTTTATTTTTTGGCGGCATTAGGTTCAAAGGAACCATTGAAAACTGCAGACTTGCACCGCCCTGCAAAAAAAGTATTGAATAATTATCAGGAATATCCAACAATTTTTTTAATCCGTCTTTTGCTTCATTAATAATTGCATCAAATATTTTTGAACGGTGGCTTATTTCCATCACTGACATTCCAACACCCGGTAATGCAAATAATTCTTTTTGTGCTTCAAGCAGGACTTCTTCCGGTAATACTGCAGGACCTGCACTAAAATTATAAATTCTCTTTTCCATTTTTATTTTCCTTTTTTCGTTATAGTGACTGGGTAAAATCTTCTTTTTTTATTTCACAATCAGATAATATTTTGGTTAAAAGTCCCTGTCCAATTATTTCATTTGAATGAACCGGGACCGCGGTCATTCTTTCATCTTTGTGTTTAAGAATATGATGGTTGCTTTTTATCCTCTTAACTTCAAATCCGAAATTGCTAAGGATTTTTATTAACTTTTTACCATTTACTCTCGGTAACTTTGACATAGGATACTAATTCTATTTTTTCTTTCCGTATTTTCCAATTTATTCATTAACTGTTATTTTTTGAATACCAACAAAATCATAAGGATAATTTATTTCCATTTCCTTGTCTTCTAAACAAAGTTCTATTGCTTCTTTTATTCTTGTCATAAGTTCATCAAGAGATTTGGCCTGGGTATGACATCCTTTCAATTGAGGCACTGAAGCTATATAAAATCCTTCCTCGTCTTTTTCAATTATTACATTGAATTCTTTTTTCAAGATTTCCCCTTTTCATTCATTTAAATTAAGTGCGTTAACAATCCGTCGCGTAATTTAGGTTCAAACCATGTTGATTTAGGCGGCATAACTTCTCCGGCATCAGAGATATTCATAAGATCATCAACCGAAACCGGATAAAGTGAGAATGCAACCGCAGCTTTTCCACTTTCAACAAGTTTTTCAAGTTCTTTTGTGCCCCTTATTCCACCGATAAAATCTATCCTGTCATTAGTTCTTGGGTCATCAATTCCTAAAACAGGATTTAATAAATAATTCTGAAGTATGCTAACATCAAGCTTTTCACCAACTGATTTTACTGCATCTGTTTTTTTTATTACTGATTCTTTCGGTTTAAGTAAATACCATTCTTTTTCAAGATACATACAAAACAATCTCTTTTTATCGGGTTCTTTTAAGCTTGTTTTTTCAACATCAAAATTTTCTTTTATCTTTTCTATAAATGCTTCTTTGTCCCTTCCATTCAAATCAAAAACTATCCTGTTATATGGAAGTATTTTTAATTGATCTGCCGGAAAGATTACGGAAACGAAATAATTATATTCTTCATTACCTATATGATTTGGATTATTTTTCTTCATTTCTTCACGAGCACGGCTTGCACTTTTCGCGCGGTGATGACCGTCGGCAATGTAGAGATTTTTAATATTTTTAAATTCATCAACAATCAATTGGTTATATTTTTCAGGAACAATCCAAACAGTGTGTTGAATTCCGTCCGGAGCTGTAAAATCATATTCGGGTTTTTCTTCTTTAATTGTCTTATCAACAATTTCATTAATAGATTTTACACCTCTGTAGGTTAGGAAAACAATTCCGGTTTGCGCTTTGGTTGTCACAATATGGTTTGTCCTGTCGTCTTCTTTAACTTTTCTTGTTTTTTCATGCTTGAGTATTATATCTTTATCATAATCATCAACAGAAAAAGTTGCACATATTCCTGTTTGCGATCTTCCATCCATAATTAATTTATAGAGATAGAACGAAGGTTTTTCATCTTTTTTTAGAGGGGCTTCTTTAATAAGCCTTTCCAGATTTTCCTTTGCTTTTTGATAAACTTCTTTTGAATAAGCATCAACATTATCAGGCAATTCAATTTCGGATCTTGTAACTCTCAAATAATTTAAAGGATTTTTTCCGGCAGATTCTTTAGCTTCCTGCCTGTTAACAACATCGTAGGGAACACTTGCAACATTGGCAGCATTTTCTTTTGTCGGTCTGAGTGCTCTGAAAGGTTTGATTAACGCCATTTATTCTCTCCGTGAGAAAAAAAATTGAAATTCACGTAGTTTAAAATCAACAAAATCGGGACAATAATCCATTATTTTAGCAAATTTTTAAGGAAAAGTCGGTTTAATCACAATAGACTAAATAAAAATTTAGCCTCGCTTCACACAGTTCTGATTGTAATTAATTTTTGAGGAAAGAGCTGCCAAAATCAGGTTTCAATTACTATAGCTTCCGGATTTGCACCTGATTTTTTTAAAGCCTTTTTAATATCCATCACAAAATTATCCGGTCCGCAGATGTAAAAGTTTTGGTTAAAGTCTTTTACTTTTTCCTTTATGAATTCTTCATCAATTCTTCTATGGTCATACTTTGAGGACTTTTCCCTTGTAATTGTATTGTAAAAATTATCACCTAGAATTTTTTCAAATTCATCTTTAAGAATTATATCAGCTTCAGTTTTATTCGAAAAGAATAATTTGTTCCCATTCACTTTTTTATCTTTATATAGCTGACGAAAGATTGCGATGAAAGGAGTAATCCCGGCACCACCAGCAAAAAAAGTACCCGGTCCATTGTAATGTATTGCTCCCCAAACATCGTGAAGAATAATTTCATCTTCTTCTTTTAAATCACCAAGTGCATTTGTTACACCATTGTGATCCGAGTATATTTTAATTGTGAACTCAAGATTCGGATCTTCATTGAGACAAGTGAAAGTAAACGGTCTTTTTTCATCTTTTAGCTCTGGTTTAGTTAGTGAAACCTCGGTAGCCTGGCCGGGTGTGAATGAATATCCTTCCGGTTTTTCAACTGTAAATCTTCTTACATCGTGGGTAACAGACTCAGCTTTCAAAATCTTTACTATATGTTGTTCCATCTCTGTTTTATCCTGATTGTTTATCTGAATAAGACTAAGATTATATATTTGTGATTGAATGGCAAATCAAAAAGTAACAGAAGTGATTTACCTCATAATCCGGAATCAAAAGGTTTCATTGGAACATTTTTTTCATTTAGAAAGGATTTATTTATTTTCACAAAATTCTTTTGGCAAATCATTCACTTTCACATTTATGGAAGAAGAAATAGCAGGGAAGTCCGGCAGACAAATCACTAAGATGAAGAAAAAGAAAAATCCCGGCAGAGATGAAATTGTTGGAACTGTTGAGCTGCACGAGAATATTTATTCCCGGCATCTTGATAATGAGCGTACTATGATTGTCTGGCTTCCACCAAAATATAAACGAATAAAGAATGTTGAAAAGAGATATCCTGTTATGTATATGCAGGATGGGCAAAATCTTTTCGATCCCAAAACATCTTATTCGGGAAAAGACTGGCGCGTTGATGAGACAGTTGTCAGGCTTGTAAAAGCAGGATTGATGAAAGAAATTATTGTTGTGGGAATCTATAACTCTGAAGGCCGGCTTGAAGAATACAGCGATTCCGAAATAGGTGAAAAGTATTTGCAGTTTTTGATTGAAGAAGTCAAGCCATTCATCGATTCGGTTTACCGGACAATGCCTGAAAGAGAAAATACTGCAATTATCGGTTCTTCAATGGGCGGACTCGCTTCATTTTTAGCTGCTTGGAAACATCCCGAAGTTTTCTCAATGGCAGGATGTATGTCCAGTTCATTTTATTATAAGGATGAAAAAGTTTTTAAATTGCTTGATAAACATTCCGGTTCAAAAAAAAATGTAAAGTTTTATATTGATCACGGGGAAGACGGTTTGATACGCGGACAAAAAATGTTTTGCAAGTTAACTAAGATGGGCTATGTTGTTGGAACTGATCTTGATTATTATTATTCACCCGGCGCTGAACACAATGAATTAGCCTGGGCAGATAGACTTGAAAGACCATTGTTGTTTTTCTTTGGGAGAAAGCAATGAAAAAATTAATATTAATATCTTCTTTATTTTCGATACTATTTTTCAGCGGATGCTGTAAAGAAGAATTATTGAACCTCACAACAGCACGCAATAATGTTAAAGAATATTACACTTCAGGAAAGTTCGATAAAGAGTTAACAAAAGTAGTTAATGAAGCAAAAGAAAAATTCAGCACAGTTCAATTCAATGATAACTCTGTTGTGATTTTCGATATTGATGAAACTGCTTTAAACAATTTTGGTCTCGCTGAAAAAATGGGCTTCGGTTATGTTTACCAGATGAACAAAGAATGGAATGCTGAAGCTAAAACCCCGGCGTTTCCTCAGGTTAAAGAGCTTTATGATTTTCTCCTTTCTAAGGGAGCTAAAATAATTTTTCTTACCGGCAGGAATTTTCCTGAATATGAAGCAACATATAAAAACCTGAAGTTTGCCGGCTACACTGTTTTTGATACACTTATTACTCAAATCGGAGATGAGAAAAAAATGGGGAATGGTGAATTTAAAACTGCTAAACGAATCGAACTGACTAAAAATGGATATGATATTATTGGAACAGTTGGTGATCAGTGGAGTGATCTTGAAGGCGACGATCACGGCATTCAGGTTAAAATTCCTAATTATCTTTATTTAGCCAAAGATTAACAAATTGTTATTGCGAGTTTTCCTGAGCTTTTCGAAGGATGACGAAGCAATCTGTTAAATTAATCTATCCCCAAATCACTTTTCGTCTTTCATTCAATAATGTAATATATTTCTCTTTCATCCCATCCGATAAAAAGCTTTTATTGATAAGTTCTATAAAACCTGAAAAAGCGTTCTCAAATTTGCTGTATGTATTTTTTAACGCCAATTTGTTTATACCCATTCCTTCTGCAAATTGATCAAAATCTTTTTTCCTGATATTATTTTTCTTACCGTTTAGAGTTAATGCTAAATCTTCTTTGTCCTGCGGAATAAGTAGTTTGGTAGATAAAAGATCATACGCTGGCGACAAGACAATTTCATCATCTTCAGTCCGAATAAGTGAAAAATTCTTTAAATGCATATCAGAGTTGCCTGTGATGAATGAAAATAAAGTAATCTCGAACAGCCTGATTACATCAATTCCCGGGTAGCTCGAATATTTTAAAACTACCTTCCCGATTTTCTCCATTGAGCTGCGGTATTTGTTTTCTGTTAAGGTACCTGTTAACTGAGCCATATCTTCAACATGGATCTTTTCCTTTTTAATCCTGTCGAACCGCTTGCTTATATATGCAAGCTGGCCTGATTTTAATTTTACCAGGCTGTGTTCAGCCGTTGGAATACTAAGCACCTCCGACATTTTCATAGTCAGGTCTTCAAGTTCCGGCATTTCGGGATATTTTTCAAATGGCGGCTTTAAAATGAATCTTCCCCATAATCCTACAATTGTCAGCCTGTTTTCTTTCCCCTTTGCCTTTTTAAAATCCAGAGAGAGTTTTGGCTGCACACCTGTAACTGAAACGCTTCTGCCGAGAGATTCAACAGCAAGCTCTTCAATCTTTTTTATATCGAGGTCAACAAGCGGGGAAACCTGCGAGCCAAAAAACTTTTTGCTGCATGATGAATGAAAATCAGTTTCACTATTTTCAAGCTCATTGTAGCAATACAAACATTTATTCATTTTCTTTTTCCTCCATAACACTTACTGCGCCTATTGTATCTTTACAAAAGGCTAGCAATAAACCCATCCTGTCGCGCGGATTTATTTTCCAGTTATTTTCCGCAATTTCGAGCAGCCATCCTTCAGGTATTAACCCGTCAAAGAACAGCAGCATATTTTTATCTGTATATGATTCCTCTTGTAACGGCATCGTTAAGCTAACAGGTTTTGCGTTTTCCGATTTTAAATATTCTTTATCATAAACAAATGAAATACCATTTGAATCTTCGAAGATTATTCCGGCAAACTTGTCTTTATAAAAAACTTTTCCTTTTCTCATGTTTATTCCGTAAATGATTTTTTAACTGGTCCCGCTACGTGCCCGAAAAGCTGAAGTACCTGGTTTACTTTGTTGAGCTGAAGTGTTTCCTTTCCCTGCTCAAGCTCTCTTATAAAGCGGATGCCTACACCTGCTTTTTCTGCAAGCTCAACTTGAGTTAGCTTTAATTTTTTTCTCTTTTCTTTTACAAATGAAGCAATCGGGTTTATATTATTGTTCATAATTATACCTGTTCGGGTATGATATTTATTCTTTTTGAAAAAATATACCTTTACGGGTATAAAATCAATAGATAATTAAAAAATAATCCTTTACGGGTATAAAACATAGAAAAAACATAATTTTTATAACCGTTCGGGTATAAATATAATATGATTGTTCAATTAATTGAAAGGAGGTAGAACAGAAGGAAAAGAATGCCGGTTCTCAGTAATCAAAACCAAAAACCAGCATTCAGCATTTTGTCTTTAGTTCTTCTTTTCCATTTTATCGTTCATCATTTTCTTATCATCCATCATTTTTTCATCGCTCATCATTGATTGCCAGTTCTTTTCTGCTTTTTTAATATTCGCTTCGATATCTTTATTAAAAAGTTTTTGAACATCACCACTTACATTCAGGTAAAGCTTCCCATCTTTAATCTGCCAGGCAGTCGGGTTGCCGGGAGCGGTTGTGTTTTTGCTTACTGCATAAGCACAAAACCCGCCGAACTGCGGTGCGTACTTTGCAGGATCTTCTTTAAACTTATTAAGATGATCTTCACTTGCGAACTGCCATTTTGCATTCATCCACTCGTAAGTGTAATCCTTTTTTCCCAGTGCCGGTTTACCGTCTGTAAAATATGAAACCGGATCGAAACCGTTGATTGCAAGCCCTGCCGTATTTGTGCAGATACTGTGCTTCATTTCGTTCTGCATCATATCGTCGTGCATTTTTTCTTTGTTCATCATTTCCTTTTTGCTCATATCATTCTTCATATTCCCGCTGTCCTGTGCAAACGGTGCGGCAGAAAAAAGCACTATCAATAAAAAGATACCCGCTAAAGATTTTGTGAACTTCATTTTATCTCCGTTTAAATTATTTGTTGTAAAATATAATTAGCAAGGCAAAATTAAAGTTGAAAAATCACGAAACTTTCACGGAATAATAGTTTAATTATCTGAAAGGTAATTTGTAGAAATTTAGCTAAATAAACAGGCTTCTTTCGGTAAGTTTTGATAAATTTAAACCGGAAATTATTAGACCGAAAGGATTGCCAATGAAAACATACAAAGTTTCTCTCCACCGCGATTACATAGTGAACATTGATGCAAACAACGAAGAAGAGGCAATGTCCCTTACCGAGTTTTTTATTGCCGGAGAAAATGATGCCTCTACAGAAAAAGAACGTGAACAGCACAGCTTTAGAATAAATGAGATTGAAATGGTAACTAATGATGCGTTTGAGGTTGAAGCAGTGAGTAATTATAACAACTAATTATTTAAATAGTATTTGACTAATAAAGTTTATAACTAAAGGGAAATATAATGCAAGACATTGAGGCGGGATTAAAGAATCTTAAAGAATTGATGGGATTTTATGGTCAACTAAGCTTAACTGATACAAATGAAGCAAATACGCGGGAGAAAGTAATCGACAGTATGTTAGAAGCAATATTGGGCTGGGATAAGAATTATGATATTGATTATGAAAGTCGCGTATCTGAAGATGGACTAACAACTTATGCGGATTATAAAATTTCAACAGCAAATACCTCTATTATTGTTGAAGCTAAGAAAACAGGAGCTTCTTTTACACTACCAAATAATCGAACGACTTTAAAATTAGGAGGTGTTCTTGCCGAGGGAGAAATTGGAGAGGCAATTAGACAGGTTAGAGACTATTCGAGAAAATTATCAATCCCTTATTCAGTTATAACAAACGGTAATGCCTGGGTTATATTTCCCTCAATTAGGACTGATGGTATTACCTTCGATGAGACCGTTGCACGAATTTTCAGGAGTTTGGAAGATATAAAATATCGATTTGTTGAGTTTTGGGAATTACTTTCCAAGCAAAGAGTTGTCGAAGGAGGGCTCGAGAATGAGATTTTCGGGAAAAAAGATTCGTTCAATAGTAGGAGATTAATTACTTTATTCAAAGAACCGGGATTTAGATTAGGACGGAATAGTATTTATGAACATATAGAACCAGCTGTTAACTTGGCGTTATCTGATGAATCCCTTTTGGAAGATATTGAGGCGCTTGAGATATGCTATATTAAAAGTACAGACAGATTAAAATATGATACAAGATTACATATGTATCTAAAAGATTTAAAACCTCCCTTAGAACGAAAAGTGATTAGAGTACGGAAAGCTAAAAATGTAACAGCTTTAGATGAGAAATTGGAAAATTATTCGAGGAAGAAAAATCAGTTTATACTTTTACTTGGACCTGTCGGTGCTGGCAAAACCACTTTCCTGCATTATACAAGAAAAGTATCAGCTCGTCTATTAATTGATGGTAAAATAACTTGGTTTTATATCGATTATAAGTTTGGAACTCAAGAAGATTCACCCAGAGAATTTATTTATAAGCAAATTCTTAAGTTGATTGATGAAGACAGAGAGTTCAATCTGGGTGAATGGGACAATTCTATCAAACCGGCATATGGTAATGAAATAAGTTCACTTAAAAAGGGTGCACTAAGATTACTTTCTGAAGCTGATGTTAATGAATTCAATAAAAAAATTTCCGAGATGATCTTACGTGAAAAAGAGGAAATAGAACCATTTGTTCAGAAAATTATTTCAAATTCTACCAAATTTAGACCGGGATTTTTAGTTATAGATAATGTCGATCAAATTACTGATGAAGGTTACCAAAATAAAATATTTCAAGAAGCACAGGCAGCTGCTCGAATAATGAACTTAAATGTAATTATGTCTATTAGAGAATCAACCTACCTTAAACATAGAGATTCACCAATATTTAATGCATTTCAAGTTGATACAATATATATTGATCCTCCGCAGATTATGCCAGTATTATCAAGAAGATTTACATATGCAAAAAAAGTTTTAAAAGGTAAAGAAGCCGAAATAGTTTCAGAGACTGGAAAAAGAATGAGGGTTAAAGATTTAAGTTCATTCTTTGAAATAGTGGCTAAATCATTATTAGTTGATGAAGCTGGGTTTTTAATAGAAGTACTTTCTGGTGGTGATATTAGGCGAGGATTACAATTGATTAGAGAATTTTTATCAAGTGGGCATATTTCTGCAGATCAAGTTCTTTTCACATATTTAACGAAAGGCGAATATCGTAAATTTCCAAGTCATGAAGTATTTAAGGGAATCATATTAGGTCAAAAAAAATATTACAGAGAGGAGGAGTCATTACTTCTGAATATTTTCGATTCGAAGTTGGGCTATCCATTCCCTCAGTTATTAAGATTTAGAATTTTGAATATGTTAACTCAGTTCGCCGCAGAAGCAACTTTTGAAGGGCTACCGCATGAAGAACTTGAATCCAAGCTCTACCAAATTGGAATTAAACCTCCAGATATAGAGCAAGTTATAAATTCTCTCCTAGCTTGTAGATTAATTTATACAGATGATGGTCGAGAACTTTACCATCACTCAAAATTGCTACCTACAAGGCTTGGCGGGTACATTGTTAGAGAATTATCACGCCAATTTCTTTATTTAGAACCATGTTTGATTGATGCATCCATCTTTATTGACGAACACTGGCATAACCTCCAAATAATAACAGAACAAATTGATCAAGCAAGTAATCCAGATAAATTAAAATTAAGAATTGACAGAGCAAATATGTTTCTTGACTATTTAGCAGAAATTGATCAGAGTTGGATTTCAAAAGCAAAAAGGTACAATTTAACTGAAGAATATGCTTGCGAACTCTTCAATGCTAGCTTTTTAGAAACAGTTAAAGGAAACTTCCAAGAAGTTTTGAGCAATGCAGAAAAAGTATTGAGAAGTAAAAAGAAACAATCGACGAAAAACTAATATTACATATAAAATAAGATCAATTCACATTCAAGTACAAGTCATCAAAGGATTCAAAAATCCTTATATTTGCACCTCCCGCCTTCGTCGTAATTGTCATCCAATAAATTAGGTGCAGGATGACTTCGGCGGGCAGGCATAATTGATAAACCAGAAGATTAATGACAGAAAACAAGCGCGAAATACCTAAAGCATACGATCCTTCAAACCCGTCTGCCGTCGAGGCAGGGACTGAGGATAAATGGTACAAATACTGGCACGATTGAATCTATCCTTCTCTCAACCTGCCGTTAACATATTTATGGAGGATTGATGAAATGAGTGTTTGGTAGGGAATTCCTTCTTTGATAGCCTTCTTTTGAAGTTCATCAAAATCTCTTTTTGAAATATTAACTCTGACGCTGAGATTTTTTTTAATAGTTGATTCAGCAAGAGATTGTAATTGCTTTAACCTTTTTGAACTTTTTGCAGATTTCCATTCTTCTTTGTTATAGGAATCGAGAATATCCTTTTCTTCTTTGTCTAATTTATTTCTTGCCATTTTTCTTTCTCAAATATTTTTTAGTTGCTTTTCTGCTTGGAATAATTGTCTTTAAAAATAACTCTTTTTCTGATTCAATATAGGGAACCAAATATGCATAATCATTTATTTCTACAATAAGAAGTTTTTGTCCTTTATATTTTTCCTTGTTGGGATGCTCAAGTAAATCGAGAATCTTCCCATCCTTGATACTGAATAAAACATCCTCAAAAGAAATATTACGTTCTTCTTTAAGTTTCTTATTTTTTGCAATATCCCAGTTGAAATATTTCACGCATAAAAATAACTATAGTAAAAGTTTTTGGCAAAAAAATCCAGGATCAAGTAACCAGCATCAAGCATCCCTCATCTCAAAATTTCTTATATTTAACCCTCAAAAAACGAATTATAAGAAGTTTAATGACAGAAACCATACGCGAAATCCCAAAAGCATACGATCCTTCAAAGACGGAGGATAAGTGGTACAAATACTGGCTCGACAATAAACTGTTTCACTCAGAACCGAATGAAAAACCACCATTTACAATTGCCATTCCTCCTCCGAATGTTACCGGTATGCTTACGATGGGACACATCCTCAACAACACAATACAGGATGTTTACATTCGTTTAAAAAGAATGCAGGGCTACAACTCCTGTTGGGTTCCGGGAACAGACCACGCATCGATTGCAACCGAAGCAAAGGTTACAGCATTCTTAAAAGAGAAGGGAATTGACAAGCACGAAATCGGCAGGGAAGAATTCTTAAAGCACTGCCGCGAGTGGAAAGATAAGTACGGCGGAATAATTATCCAGCAGCTAAAAAAGCTTGGTGTTAGCTGCGACTGGCGGCGCGAACGCTTCACAATGGATGACGATTACTACCGCGAAGTGATAAAAGCTTTTGTCGATCTTTACAAAGAAGGAAAAATATACCGCGGCTTCAGAATGGTTAACTGGGATCCGGCTTCACGTTCCGCAATTTCCGATGAAGAAGTTTTGTACAGGGCAGTTAACGGGAAGCTCTGGTATTTCCGCTATCCGGTTGTTGGTTCAGACAAACCCTCCTACGCTAAAGCTTCGGAGGGCAGGTACATAGTTGTTGCAACAACCCGACCCGAAACAATGCTTGGCGATACTGGTATTGCAGTCAATCCGAATGATGAAAGATATAAAAACCTGATTGGCAAAAAAGTAATGCTCCCGATTGTTGACAGGGAAATTCCAATCTTTGCAGATGATTATGTCGATATGGATTTCGGAACAGGCGCAGTTAAAGTTACACCTGCACACGATTTGAATGATTACGATATGGGTCAGCGGCACAAGCTTGAAATCATAAACATATTTAACCCGGATGCAACAACAAACAAAAACGTTCCTGACTGGCTTCAGGGTATGGATCGTTACGAAGTAAGAAAGAAAGTCGTCGAGTGGTTTGAGAAAAATAACCTGATGGAAAAGATAGAGGATTACCAGAACAAAGTCGGTTACTCGGAAAGAGGCGGAGTTCCGATTGAACCGTATCTTTCCGAACAGTGGTTTATGAAAATGAACGAGCTTGCAAAACCTGCTCTCGATGTTGTAAAAGACAGCAAAGTAAAATTTCACCCTGAACACTGGGAGAAAACATATTTCCACTGGATGGAAAACATTAAAGACTGGTGCATCTCACGTCAGCTCTGGTGGGGACACAGAATTCCTGTTTGGTATTGTGTCGGTGATGATCACTGCAAGCTTGAATGCAAAGAACCGATTGTATCAGTTGACAAACCGGAAAAATGTCCGCACTGTGGCTCAACCAATTTAAAGCAGGATGAAGATGTTCTGGATACGTGGGCTTCAAGCTGGATTTGGGCACATGCAATTTTCAGAACTGAAGAGGAAAGAAAATATTATTACCCGACTTCAATGCTTGTAACTGCGCCGGATATAATTTTCTTCTGGGTTGCAAGAATGATTATGGCTGGAATGCACTTCAGAAAAGATATTCCTTTCAGCGATGTGTACTTTACAAGTGTCATTAGGGATGTGCAGGGAAGAAAGATGAGCAAGTCGCTCGGCAACTCTCCCGATCCTTTAGATGTTATCCGCGATTACGGTGCAGATGCTCTCAGGTTTACAGTTCTTTATCTGGCTCCGCTTGGTCAGGATGTTTTATTCAGCACAGACAAATGTGAACTTGGAAGAAACTTTGCAAATAAAATCTGGAATGCAGGAAGATTCCTTTTGATGAACGCTGAAAATATAAAAATTGATGAAAAACTGGCAGATGCTCACATCGATTTTGCAGATGAATGGATAATCTCCCGCTTCAATGAAACAATTGCTGATTTTAATAATGCGATGGATAAGTTTGAAATAAATAATGCAGTAAAAATGGTTTACTCATTTGTGTGGAATGATTACTGCGACTGGTACGTTGAGATGATGAAGAACAGGCTTTATTCGGATGATGAAAAAGTAAAGTCGGCAGTTTTAACAAGAGCGCTTTCAATTTTTGAAGAGATGCTAAAGCTTGTTCATCCTTTTATGCCGTTTATTACTGAAGAGTTGTGGCAGCTAATAAAGGTTAGGAAAGAAGGAGAAAGCATTTCTGTTTCAGATTTTCCTGAATTGAAAAAAGAATTAATTAAACCGGAAGCAGATGCCGAAATGGAAACGGTTCAGAATATTGTAATGGCAATTAGAAATATACGCGGTGAGATGAACATTCCACCATCCAAAAAAGTAAATGCCTTCCTTAAAACAAAAAAAGTTGCAGATTACCAGGTTGATTATATAAAGAAGCTTGCTAAAGTTGAAGAACTTAAGATTGATGAAAAACTCGAAAAGCCAAAAGCAAGTGCTTCAGCAGTTATAAAAGATAGTGAGATTTATATTCCGCTTGTAGGATTGATTGATCTTGATGTTGAAAGACAAAGACTTCAAAAAGAAATTTCACGGCTCGAAGGTTCACTGGCAGGAATAGAAAAGAAACTTTCGAATGAAAAGTTTGTCAATAACGCTCCTGCCGAAGTCGTTGAAAAAGAAAGAGCAAAGCAGAGGGATTGGCAGGAGAATCTTAGGAAGTTGAGAGAAATTTTAGTGAATCTGAACTAATAAATGTCATTCTGAACTGACTAGCAGTCATCCTGAATTTATTTCAGGATCTCTTTTTTATGAGTGATTCTTACGTTTACATTTTATCAAACCAATCCAAGACACTTTACATAGGTGTGACTAATGATTTATCAAGAAGACTTTATGAACATAAAAATAAATTTGTAGATGGTTTTACAAAAAAGTATAATATGACGAAGCTTGTTTATTGTGAAGTTTTTAATAATATAAATGACGCAATTAAGAGAGAAAAACAGTTAAAGAATTGGCACCGGCAGTGGAAAATAAATCTTATAGAATCAGTAAATAGAGATTGGAGCGATCTTTCAAAAGAGTTTGTGACATGAGATGCTGAAACAAGTTCAGCATGACGCATTAATGCAATAAAATATTATAAGGGGAAATATGTACCACAAAATATCTGATTTCATTTCCGATTGGAAATACGAATCGGAAACAACACTAAAGCTTTTTAATAATCTTACCGATGAAGTCCTCAATAAAAAATTTAACGAGAATGTCAGAATGGCAGGACGGCTTGCCTGGCACATAACAGTAACAATTCCGGAAATGGTTCAGCGGACGGGATTGAGTTTTGATTCGATAGATGATAAAGCACCCGTTCCTGCAACTGCCAGAGAAATTTGTGTTGAGTATAAAAAAGCTTCCGATAATATGCTTGAAGCTGTTAAGAAAAACTGGACTGATGCTTCATTGGAAGAAGAAGTCGATATGTACGGTGAGATGTGGAAGAACGGAAAAACTTTGTTATCGCTTGTAAAACATCAGGCTCATCATAGGGGAGAATTGATAGTTGTTATGAGACTTGCGGGTTTAAAAGTTGTAGGTCCGTATGGCCCTTCGAAAGAGGAATGGGTAAACTACGGAATGCCGCCGGCCGAGTAAATTTACAACGTTCTTAAAAACTGAACACTGAAAAGTTTGTTCCTATCAATCCAGACTTTTTCCACTTCATAAATACCTTTTACCAATTCAGCAAAACCTTCAATCGTATATTTATAAGAATATTCTGTGAGTATTGTTTCATACCTGCCGATTGAAAAGCTGTGATCATTTAATTTTACAACCTGTTGTGCAAGGCCTAGCAGGTGCATTTCAATCCTGCCTTCTTTTTTGTTGTAAAAAGCCTGGTGTTTGAATTTTGACAAATCAAAATTTGCTCCAAGCTGGTTGTTGATGTGATTAAGAATATTCAAGTTAAATTCAGCAGTTATTCCTTCGCTGTCGTTATAAGCTTTGTTTAAAATGTTTTCATCTTTCTGAAGATCGACGCCGATTAAAAGTCCACTACCTTTGCCGCAGATTTCAGCGATTCTTTCTAAAAATTCTCTTGCTTCTTCGGGTGTAAAATTCCCGATGGTAGAACCGGGATAAAATGCATCAATTGAATTATAGTCTTCTTTTATTTCAGGCAAGGAAAACCAGCGCGTATAATCTGCTGCGAGAGGGTATACATTTAAATTAGAATATTCATCCTGCAATAATTTTGTTGATTTAATTAGATGATCCGCAGAAATATCAACCGGAACATAAGCAGCAAGATTTTTCAGGTGATCCAAGAGCAGTTTTATTTTTACGCTGCTTCCGCTTCCTAATTCAACAAGTACACATTTATCGCCGATAAATGAAGTGATTTCGTTTATATTATCACTTAGGATTTTTGTCTCTGTTCTGGTTGGATAATATTCATCCAGTTCACAGATCATATCGAAAAGACGTGAACCTTTTTCATCATAAAATAATTTACTTGGAAGCATCTTCTGCTGTTTACTTAACCCATCAATTACTTCTGTCAGCAAATCTTCCTGAGGAATTTCTAATGTTTTAACTACCATAAATTATTTGTTATCCTTTGCTAATCTTATCCCGGTAAATTGCCATCTTGCGTGAGGAGGAAAAAAGTTGCGGTAAGTTTTTCTTATATGTGATTTTGAAGTTGCACAGGAACCGCCGCGCAAAACCATTTGTCCGGACATAAATTTTCCGTTGTATTCACCGAGAGCTCCAGGCAATGGTTTATAACCCGGGTAAGGAAGATATGCGCTCTGTGTCCATTCCCAGACATCTCCAAATATCTGTTTTAATCTTTTAGTGTTATTTTCCTTTAACGGCGTTGTGTGAAAATTTTTATCATCAACAAAATTACCTTCAATCTCAAGTAAAGAAGCAGCAACTTCCCACTCAAATTCAGTAGGTAATCGGTTTCCTTTCCATGCGGCAAAAGCATCTGCTTCATAGTGACTTACATGACAAACCGGTTCATCCGGATTAACTATTCTTAATCCATTGAGTGTGAAGTTGTACCACTCACCCTCCTTCTTTTCCCAATAGAGTGGGGCTTTCCATTTTTCACTTTCCAATGTTGCCCAGCCATCAGAAAGCCATAAGGTTGGTTTTTCATATCCGCCGTCTTCTATGAATTCGATATATTCACGATTGGTAACAAGTCTGTCGGCAAGAGCAAAAGAATTAATGAATTCTTTATGAACAGGTGTTTCATTATCATAACAAAAACTTTTTCCGTTGTTACCTATTTCAAAAACGCCTTCATCAAATTCAATCCAGTTTTCAGAAGCAATATTATTTGTACTTATAATTTCCCTTTCTGAGTAAACCGGACGAAGCGGATTAAATGAAAGAACATGCTTAATATCAGTTAACAAAAGTTCCTGATGCTGCTGTTCATGGTTTAAACCGATTTCAATTACCGGAAAATATTCATTGAAAATTTCCTCACTGCACATTTCAATAAAATTAATTACATGCTCATCAACATAAGTCCGGTATTCAAAAACCTGCTTAACTGTCGGGCGTGATAAAATTCCTCGGTTTGGTCTGAACCACCTTTCACCAACCTGTATGTAATATGAATTAAAAAGATAATTGTACAACGGATTAATTGATTTGTAATTCGGGTTGGCTTTGTGCAGAACAAAAGCTTCAAAAAACCAGCTTGTATGCGCAAGATGCCACTTTGTCGGACTTACATCCGGCATTGATTGAATAACATAATCTTCAATTTCAAGTGGTTCACATAAAAGTAGTGAAAATGATCTTACATTTTTAAAACGGTTAATAAGATTTTTCCGATCCGCTTTCAGCTCTGTTATTTTATTTAAAGTTGTAGTGTCACTTTCATGATTAAACATTGGCAAATCCTAATTAAATGAAGGATATATAAAGATAGCAAACTATGTGAATAATAACAGTTCAATATGATGGCAATCACGATAAGTTTTTAGGGAATTAAAAGATTTTGAAATGAAAATAAAAAGGGGTTCAATTATGAACCCCGTATAACAATATAGAATTTGTTGAAGCTTTATTGATTTTGCTCAATAAATTTTTGCAGGAGCATTTTAACCGCATCTTTATGAACCATAAAATCCATCATCTTAAGTTTTACATAATCTTCATTGTAATAGTAAAAACCTTTGTCGCCTGTATTTCTTGAACCGGATCCGGAATCTTTTATCAGGTACCAGTCCTTTCCATCTTTTTCCATATAGCCAACAAGATGAATCCCGTGATCATCAGTTGTTGATTTGTTTGTAAACCTAAATTGACGGGCATTTTCATCGATATTTTCTGAAGGAATATCAAATGAGGGAACAATAGCAACCTTATGCCAGGAATCGTAACCTGGTTCAGAAACATCACCACCAAGAGCAACTGTGTAACCATTTCTTATTGCACTTTTTAATGCCTGCATAAAAACATCTAACGGAACGTTGTAATAATCTGAGCTATGCCACCAGTTATCAGGAACTTCGTATTCAACCTGCTGATAATACGGTTTTTGCATGTAGGAAAGTATATCAACATAATCATCAGGATTTAATTGAAGATAATTATTGAGATATTCTTTAGGTGTATATTCTTTCCCTTCAACGGAAACTTTTGCCGGGGGTACACCCATATAATGATTCATAATAGATTTTATTGTTTCTATAGCTTCTTCTTCATTCCATGCGTTTTCTTCTTTAACATTATTTAAATATGATTTCATTTCACCGTACATCTTTTTATGATTGTGAAATTTTTGTCCCGGCATCATTCCATTATAAGCATCTTCAGGAATTACACCATATTTTTTCCAGATCCTTGTAACGGCGTTTGCTTCAGAACCTTCTTCAAAAGCAGAGTTGCCTCTTTCCTTTATAAATCTATTTGCTTTTTCAACATACTCCCAGTAAACCGTGTACATTTCAGAAAGCTTTACTTTCTTATTATGTAAGCGGTAAATTTCAGACTCTAAAAAAGATGTTGTTGAAAAGCACCAGCACGTTCCGGTGTTTCCCTGGGAAATAGGATCATTGTACCAGTAGCTTTTAAATTCATCTTTGCTTTTGGGAAGATCCATTCCATCAAAATCGACAACAAATTTTTTTTCTTTTTCCTTCTTTGGTGTCTCAAAATCTTTTATGCTCTTCATTATTTCATTCTTGTAAAAACCATCTTTTTCCTCAACGAAAATTCCCTTGTCATTTTTATCCTGTGAGTAAAGCGAAGAGATTAGAAGGGTTGATAACAGGAGAGTAATTAAAAAGTAATTAGTTTTCATTTTTTACCCCGATAACCAATATTTAAGAATATTTAACACAGTAAATTAATGATATTTATAGTGAAAGATAAATCATAAAAAACCCAAAAGTTGATGTTTTTTTATGTGTGAAAAAGCTTATATTAAAAAATAATTCACCAAAGAAAGCCTAATGATGAAATCATTTTTAATGTTTTGGGGTATGGTATTATTTAGTATTCAGGTTACAACTGGGCAAAGCTTTAAGGTAAATAGTGTAACCCCGCCCGCTCAATCGATAAACTTTCTTCCTTCTTTGGAAATTGTGATTAATTTTAATCGCGCAATTGATATTACTTCATTTGATGATACAACATTCCAGGTATTCGGCAGATGGTCGGGGATTCATAGGGGGAAAATTTCAGTTTTTAATGATACATCATCTATTCTCTTCACACCGGATAAAAACTTTTTTTATGGTGAATGGGTTACTATTTCTTTATCAAAAGGGATAAGAGATATAAGTGGTGACTCTCTTGCAAAAGGTTTTGCCTGGAACTTCTGGACAAAATCTTTGTCTGCTTCAATGGAACTGACTCGTGCAAGTACTATAAGTACAAGAGAACCGGGCGAAGGATGGATACAAACTTATGGAACGTATGCTGGTGATTTTAATGGCGACGGATGGAGCGATTTTGTAGTGCCAAATGAAAGACCGGCAGATATTCGTGTCTTTCTGAATGACCAAGGTGGGGGGTTCAATGATTTTACGACTTTTGCTATTCCCGGTGGTTCAACTACCAGCACAAACGAAGGTTTCGATTACAACAACGATGGAATAATTGATTTTGTAGTTGGTTCAGGTGAAAGCAATATCGTAACCGTTTTCCAAGGAGATGGAACAGGTGGTTTTCCTTCAAGTCAGAATTATATAACAGGTAATGGTGTTCGCGGTCTGGTGGTGCTTGATGCTGACGGAGATGGTTTTTGTGATATAGTTACTGCAAACAGGTATGCAAGTAATGTTTCTGTTTTGTTGAATAATGGTAATGGTACATTTGCTCCTTCAGCAAATTTTGAGGCTGGCATCAATGGCGAAACAGCTCTTGCAACTGCGGATGTAAATGCAGACGGAATAATGGATTTATTTATCGGCGGAATAAACTCTGATCAGGTTGCTCTTTTTCTTGGAGATGGTAATGGAGGTTTTACTTTTTCAGATGTTGTTGTAACCGGAAACGGTCCTTGGATGGTTGCTGCCGGAGATGTAAATGGTGATGAAGTCCCCGATGTCGTCTGTGCGAATTCGAGTGAAGGAACTGTCGCTGTTGTATTATGTGATAGTACAGGCAATTTTGGAAATCCGGTTACTTATCCCGTTGGCGCTTTCCCTCTTTCTGTTGATTTGGGAGATATAGATGGAGATAATGATCTTGATTTGGTTTCTGCAAACTTCAGCGGAGATAATTTTACCATTTACGAAAATGATGGTTCCGGAAATTTTATAAACCGAACTGACCTTCCGTCAAATTCTGCCGGAAGTTGTGTTGTCTTACATGATCGTGATAACGACGGAGATATGGATATGACGGGAATAGACGAACTTGAAGATATCTTAATTTTTTTTACAAATGATGGTACAGTGGTAGTTAAAGAAGAGAAACCGGTGCCAGATAATTTTGTTTTATATCAGAATTATCCGAATCCTTTCAACCCAACTACAAGGATCAGTTGGCAATCTGCAGTAAATAGTTGGCAAACACTTAAGGTTTATGATATTCTTGGAAACGAAATTACCACCTTGGTTGATGATTATTTATCTAAGGGAAAACATGAAGTTGAATTCTCAGTGAAAAATCTTTCGACGGGAATTTATTTTTACAAGTTACAAGCAGAAGACATAGTCCAGACAAAGAAGATGTTTTTTTTGAAATAAAAAAGCTTTTTGTCGGTTAATATTTTAAAATACTTCCACCAATAAATTCTCGTAGAACAGAATCTTTTGGAACAGGTGAATCATCAGCAACAGGAGTTACTGATTTTAAAACTTTGTGCAACCTAGATGCTCTTTCATAAGCATCTTTCTTTAATGGATCGTCTTTGTATTTTGTGTCCCATTCAGCAAACTTGTCTAGCATTTTGTGTGCGTACAAAGGAACTTCATAAGCCATCCCGCTGCTGATAATAAAATTAGCAGTGTTTGAATATGGAATTATATTTCTCAGTTCACTTGAACGAACATAATGCCAGTGTTCTAAAGTTTGCTGAGGGTTATAAGCGCGATGAATCGAATCTCTTAACATTCTTCGGATCAATCTTAAATCTGTCCAGCGAATATATTTTCCATCCGGACCTTTCATTTGGAGCAGAGGCTCAAGATACAATTTGAATTTTACATCAGGAGAAATATCTTTACTAAAATCAGGGTATAGACCATGCAGACTGTCAATTAATAGCAGTTCATTTTTTTCAAGTTTTAAAGGTGTAACATTTAAAGTTCTCGTCCCCGTTCTGAAATCATAAGAGGGGATTAATATTTCTTCACCTTTGCTGAGTTTTGATAAGTGTTCATTTATAAGTTCAAGATCTAAAGCTTGCGGAGTTTCAAAATCGTAATCACCAAATTCATCTTTAGGATGCAGATCAAGATCAAAAAAGTAGTGATCAACATTCAACGCTTTGAATTTATAACCGCGTTTCGTCAGTTTTTGTTCAAGCTTTATTGTTGTTGTAGTTTTCCCGCTTGAAGACGGACCGCTAATCATAACCATCCTCAAATCACCTAATCTTTCAATTATTAATTCTGCAGCGAGCGAAATATCGTCTTCGTAAAGTCTCTCAGATTCATGAACAATTTGAGCAAATTCACCAATTGCAATTCTTTCATTTAATTTTTCAACCGTATTAAGATTATGTTCAACTGCCCAGTCAAGATTTCTCCATAATTTTGCCCAGGGAATATTTTCATTTAACTTTGAATTTAATCTTCCTTCAGTATCTCTTCGTTTTGCGGCTTCTTCACGGTAAAGTATATATTCTTTTGCAACTTTTGCGTGACCTTCTTCAATTAAAACTTTTTCAACAATATCCTGAATGTCTTCAATATTCGGATATGTGTTTTCATCAAACTTTTCATTTAATACTGATATGACTTCATCAGCCAGTTCTTCAGCAATTTCCTTATCTCTTCCACCAACCGCTACTGCTGCACGGTAAATTGCATTTGCTATTCTTTCTTTATTGAAAGGTACAATCGTTCCGCTTCTCTTTTTTACATGGGTTATTTTGTTATTCATTCCTTTAACCTAATCAAATTGATTATTTAGAAATAATTCACACGAATAATTTATAGAATAATAAAGAGTTTTTCGAATGTGATACTAAATAAACTGAATTTTAATAACGAGGCATTGTTTTTATATTAGGATACAAATCTTATTACTTTAAACAAAAATCAGGAGTTAATAATGCCAGTAAGAACAGCAAATTCTGAATGGAAAGGGGATTTAAAAAGTGGAAAAGGGTCAATAAATACACAAACAAAAACATTAAGTAATGTTGCCTATGATGCAGGATCGCGTTTTGAAACCGGATCGACAACAAACCCGGAAGAGTTAATTGGTGCTGCTCATTCTGCGTGCTACTCAATGGCCCTGGCTAATTCGCTTTCAAAAGAAGGATTTAAAGTTAATTCAATAAAAACTGAAGATAAAGTTCATATTGAAAAGCTTGAAACAGGATTTACGATTACTAAAATTGAAATCAATACTGTTGGCGACGTTGAAGGAATTGATGCTGCAGGTTTCCAGAAATTTGCAGAGCAAACAAAAAGCGGATGCCCGGTTTCGAAAGCATTGACCGGACCAAATATGTTCCTTACTGCAACACTAAAATCTTAGTCGGCAACCAATTCATTATACTGAGGATTCTTTTCAAGAAAATATGGAATGAAAGGGCAGGAAGGAATTACTTTTAAATTATTTTCTTTTGCATAATTAAAAGCAAACTCTACAACCTTTCCTGCCAATCCTCTTCCTCTTAATTGAGGGGGAGTGTAAGTGTGGTACAAATCTATTTTATCATCTTTTAAAGAATAATCCAGGTGAACATTATCACCTTCAATATCCATATAAAATCTTTGTCTTTTTTTATCGTGTTTAACTTCTGATTCGTTCATTAATTTCCTTTTATTTCAAACTTAAATTCACTGCTGATAAATTTTTCTTTTTCTGGAAGAAATGTCCTCTCAATAAACTGAACATTATCCTGTAGATCAACTAACAAAACTGTTGAGCATCGTGTTCCGTATTTTTCAGTCTTTATGAAAACTGATGAAAGCACTTTTTCAAATTCTTTCCCGACACCAGTATCCGGAAGATTTTCATCTTCTGCATAACTTTTATCATCCAGAATATTCATCAATCGGTCTGCTGAAATCTGATTACCTTTTATCGCATCTTCTAATCTCATTTTACTTTTTTGAACCTTCGGCCAGCGAGTATTAATAAAAGCATTGCTTAACCCGTGAATTCCAGTTTCAATTTTTACAAGTTCAGATTTAATGTTTGAGATATAAAATAGACTATCTACATCTCCGAGTATAAGGTTAAAACCGTTATAATCTTTTAATTTGTTTTTTATTTGATTAAAATATTTTTCCGGTGAAATATTTGAAACAAGAAAATCAAAAGTAATGTTGCCGCGTGAAGGGGCATTTTCTTTTATATTCTTCATATCACGGTAATTTGTGATTGCAGCAAACCTTCCCGACTTTGTAATTCCCATCCATGTTCCGCCGGCCTGCAGGTCTTTTCCGGCAAGCAGTTCTGGATGATCTTTCCAGAATTTTGCTGCTTCGGTGGGCCTGTTATAAAATTCATCACGATTGGCTGCAAAGATCAGCTTGTAATCTGGATGAAAATTATTTGCAAAAACTATTAAACACATAAATCAAAAAGTTCCGTTAATTAATTCATCATTTTAAAATATTTTTTTCTTTTAGTCTATACACAAGATTCTCATACGAGGTAAACTGAACTGCATCCCAGCCCAGCATTTTCGCAGCCTCAACATATTCTGGTATATCATCAATAAAAAAATGTTCATCCGGCAAAAAACCGGAGGCTGCTTCAACAGTGCGGTAAATTTTTTCTTCAGGTTTAACGGCACCGGTTTCATGCGATAAAATCAGCTTTTCAAAGTGATGTAAAAAATCATATTTACGCCAACCGTATTTTTCATGAATAGGATCAGTGTTTGATAATAAAAATAGCTTATAATCTTTTTTCAGCTGTGGAAGTAGAACGATTACTTCTTCGTTTAAAGAAAATATATCAGCATAATAATTACAGAAAGTTTCCGGATCAATTATATCATCAATTATCTCAAGCATTTTATTTATAAATTCTTCTTCCGGAATATTTCCTCGTTCAAAATCTCTGTGAAAGTGATAATTAGAATTGTAAAACTCAAAGAGCTTATCACCGAGCCCTGGTTTTATTTTGTTAATCTTATTGACAAAAATTTTATTATCAAATGGTATCAGCACATTTCCAAGATCAAAAACAATTGCTTTGAATTTGTTCTGTTTCATAATTTCGGAATTATAAAAAGTGAATCTGGTAAACCAGAGTTAATTTTTATGCTGTCAACCTTCAGAATTGTATTTTGAATTCCTAATGTCTGTCTGATTTTAAATGGGAATTTCAAGCCATCAACATCTCTATAATTATCATAATAAGTTATTTGATCATAATTTCCGGTTGGAGTTTCAATTTCTTTTGTTTCTTTAATTCGAAACCCTGTTACGGTATCAAAATATTGAAACCACTCTTTTCCTGACGGCAGAATCATTTTTATTTTATTGCATTGTACAGAATCACACATTTCTGTTCCTACAAATTCAACTTTTACATTATATTTTTGAAGATTAAAAAGAAAATCCAATATTGCATCGAATCTCAGTCGTTCAAGTTCATTTCCTTCAATTTCTATATTGTTATCCCCCAAAATAATTGCGCCATTTGAACCATCGTAATATTTTGTTTGGTGAACTTCACCAACAACGATTTCCTGGAATAATTTATCAGGAGCTTTTTGCATAATCGTTACCGCGATATTCTGTCCCATTGATGAACCTGAAAAATAAATTGTTCTGTCTTCGATTTTTGAAAAAAGATCTGTACCGCCAATTACCTCTAAATATTTATCAATTATTGCCTTTGCTGAAATTTGTTCTTTAACTGATATCGAATCCTGCGCAAATAAATTTGACCTGGCATTTAAAGTGAATAACAGCAAAATCAAAACCGGTTTAATTTTTGTTGAAACCATCAACATAAAATATTTAAAAAATGTTAATCAAAAATAATAAGAAATAGTTTCAGGAAATTGAATGTGCTTAATCAATCTTTTAATTTAGTTAAATTAAAAAATAATATTATTTAAAAGTGCAGAGAAAAAAAATCCTCGTTATTGGTGCGGGAAGAACAGCATCAAATCTCATTGGGTATCTTCAGAAGCAAGCCGAAAAGCAAAACTGGCAGATCACCGTTGCTGATCAATCCTTTGAACTTGCAAAAGCAAGAGCCGGGAAACACAAATCTACAAAGCCGTTAAAGTTTAATGTATTTGATGATTATCAGAGGGATGAAGAAATTTCTGTAGCAGATATTGTCGTTTCTCTTCTTCCGGAATCACTTCATGTCCGGCTTGTTAAAGATTGTTTGAGATACAAAGTTCATCTCGTTACCGCTTCTTATGTCTCAGATAATATGAACTCATTTCATGAACAAGCACAGAATCGAAATGTTATTTTACTCAATGAAATGGGTCTTGATCCCGGTATCGATCACATGGAAACAATGAGGCTGATAAATGAAGTTAAGCATAAAGGTGGGGAATTAACTTCACTTAAATCTTACGGCGGCGGACTTGTTGCGGATGAAAGCAACGATAATCCGTGGGGATATAAAATAACCTGGAATCCGATGAACGTTGTTACTGCCGGAATGGCGAGCGCACGTTATTACAAAGACGGACAGCTTAAAGTCATTCCCTACAACAGATTATTTCTTGATACAGAAATGGTGGAAGTGCCGGGTGTCGGGAAGTTTGAGTCTTACCCGAACAGGGATTCGATAAAGTACAAACGGATTTATCATGTTCCGAAGATTCCAAATGTTTACAGAGGTTCATTAAGACGAAAAGGATTTTGTAAAGCCTGGAATGCACTTGTCAAACTTGGTATTACTGATAACAGGTATGTTATTCCTGATTCGGATACTTTGACATATAATGATTTCATTTCTATTTATCTGGATAAAAAGAACGGTAATTCAACCCGTGAAGAGCTGCAGGAATTTCTTGATGAAAAACCAAACAGTAAAGTGATGCAGAAAATTGAATGGCTGGAATTATTGAGCAGAAAAAAAATAAAGATTAAAAACGGAACTCCTGCTGAAATACTTTTGGAAATCCTGAAAGAAAAATGGGAATTTAAAAAGAATGATAAAGATATGGTTATTCTCCAAACTGAGGTTGAGTACAAAGTTGAAAAGCGAAAAGAAAAAATTATTTCATCTTTGGTGGTATTTGGAAAAGATTTAAATAATACTGCTATGGCGGCAACTGTTGGACTGCCGCTTGGAATTGGTGTGAACCTGATCTTAAATAATAAAATTAAAGAAAGAGGAGTTGTAATCCCGGTTCATTCTGAAATTTATAAACCTGCTTTAAAAGAATTAGCTGAATGGGGAATTAAGCCGAAAGAACAATTTGTCAGACTTTAAATCACTGTCACTGCCTGGCTGTTAGGAACCATTTCCTGACAGACATTTAAATTTATGGTCACGAAATGGTTCGTAACCACCAGATTAAATAAGATTTCGATCCCGCAATTGCGGGACGGAATTACAATCCTTAATCAAGATATTCTTTCATATAACTGAACTTTTTGGTGAACTTTCCTTTCCACAAAATAACCGCTCGTTTTATTTCATCAGGAAGGTTTGATTCTTCAAGCGAATTATTATAATCGGCTTTTACAATTGCTTTAAGAAACGGCGAGAGGTTATCGCTGAACTGTCTCGATGCGTCGGCGCTGAATTCGCAGGGAAGGTTTGTAACTGCCATTACTGCCACACCTTCTCCTACAAATCCATCTTTAATTTTTTCCGTTAAAGGATTGTAAATAAAAACCGGGTCATCAATCCAGGTTTCTTTTGAAAATTCGATTGAACCGTTCGGATCGCAGGTAATATCGCCAATCGCTTTTAAAGTTTTATGCTTTGAATAAATTTCCTTTAGTAAAGATTTTGTAACCGTGCGTGGATATTTATCTGACCAGTTTATACAATTCATTAAAATTGTTATATAAGGCAGAACCTTATCTAAGTTCGATATAAATTCTGATGGGTTTTCATAATAAAGTTTTTGCTTCTCTCTTGTGTGCAAGGAATTATAAAATGAATCCGAAAACCTGCTGTTCTTTTTCAATCTATATGAATCTTCAGTGCCAAGCTGAAGTGCGTACAGTTTCTTTCTTGAGCTGGATTTAAATACTTCAACTAAACTATCAAGATTGATTTCTTCATACGGAAGGATATTAAAAATTTCTCTTGCACCAAAAGCTGTTTTTCCCTTTCCGAGAAAACAAATAATTACCGGCGGAATATTTTTGGGAGTTCCCTCTCTTTTTATTCTTTCGCTTACTTTTTTAAGAATATTTTTTACTCTTTGTAAATCCTGTCCCTCAACAGCTTGTGGAATCATTTCAAGAGCGTTCGAGATTCCTGCCAGCTTTAATCTTTTCCCTAGTGTCCACAGCGTGTCAACCATTCCCGCATAACCGGCGTTGTATGTAAATGCAGTAATTAAACGGTTATTTTTTTCGTCAGTGATCAATTCGTAATCAATTACAGTTGCTTTGCTTTCAACCAGTTTTTTTAACATCGGACGGTTTTTTATTTGTCCTTTGTGAGTGTGGGAAAAGAAATAGTAAGCTTTGGCAGGCAAAATTCTTGCTGGAAATATTTCTTTCAATCCAAAAATTACTTTTGCAGGGGAGAGATCTTCGCTTATTATTGCTCCCGCATTTTTATATTCTTTATCGTGGAAGGCTCTTTTCTCATCATTTGAAATAGGGTGAAAAGCAGACTGAACTATCAACTTGTGTCCCCACTCTACAATTTGTTTTGCATAAGCCGGAGTGATAGCAACTCGTTTTTCACCGCGTTTACTTCTGCCTTCCCTCAGGATTCCGATTACGTTTTTCATTTATTGGTATTAAAATGGATAAAGAATTACAGAGTAATATATAGAATGAAATTTGAATATTTAAATATGAAAGAATGATGATTTGGTAAGAATAAATTGAATTAAAATCTAACTAGGATATTCTTGGGGAAAAAACGATGAAGTAATTTTAAAAAAGTCAGGCGTTTAGCCTGACTTTTCAATAGAAGATGAAAATTACTTCAGCAAAATCATCTTCTTCGTATCAACATAATCTTTTGTTTTAAGCTGATAGAAATAAATACCGCTTGCAACACTCGAGGCATCCCAGGTTATTGCATAAGTTCCCGGCTGTTGTTGAGTATTAACCAGGGTTGTGATTTCCCTGCCAAGAATATCATATACTGTTACTTTAACATTTTGAGCCTTAACTATATCATATTTGATTGTTGTAACCGGATTAAAAGGATTGGGATAATTCTGATATAATTGGTAACTCTTTGGAATAAGCTCTGTTGTTTCAACATTCTGTTTTGCACCAAAATTCTTTTTCAGAATATTTTTTATACGATCCTGATATTCACCTTCCTTAACCAGATACTTTCCAGCTTTAGTTTTCCCAAGTGTTGTATCATTTTCAATAAGTAGTCCAGTCGTCAGGGCATCTATTTCTGCAAAAACTGATTCTTCTGTATTTGGATTTTGCTGAATCACTGCATCAAACTCTCCAATTGCACTTGTATACTCTTGTTTACCAATTAAGCTAAGTGAACCCAATTGAGTAAACATCTTAATTAATAATGAATCCTGAGTTGACTGGCTTAATCCGGAAAAAGTATTGTATAGATTAGTAAAATATGAAGCAGGTTTTGATTCAATTTTCCCTATTTGATATAACATCTGGTATGCACTGAGTTTTGCAAAAAGAGTATCGTTACTATTGATTATTTGATTGCAAATAGTTTCTGCACTTTCGTAATCAGCGGTTAGAAAATATTTCAAGGCTTCAAAGGATAACATCTCAGTTGCAGTTAGTGAATCGGTTGCCATAACTTGAGTTGTGTCAACAATTCTTCCATCAGAAGTAGTTAAGTATAAACTTTCCCCTTCTGAAAGCTCTTCGTACGTGCAAGGGCTGCCATAATAGGGTTCATAATAAATTCTTAAATTTCCAAACCTATCTTCCAGATCATAATGTTGACTGTTACCCCAATAATTATATTCGGCTTCAACAGTTATCGGAATTAACAAACCTGGTGAGTTCATTAATAATTGTACAGGGTAATCCTGAACATTACACAGCGAATTAGGAGGACATCTATCGTCAATAATTGAATTACACCCACGACTCATAATCGCATTCGAATTATATCCAAAATACATCTCGCTGCCATCAGTACCAGTTGTTGAATTCCCATTATTCTGGAATGTATTATATCCTTCATAAGATGTCTGACCTGACAAATCCGGGTTAGAGCCCGACCCTAATGTTAGTGCGTGATATAAATTGTACGTAACTTCATTTTGACCGATATATGGCGAAGAATTGCCTAAAGAAATTCCATTTGTGTAACCTGTGATTGTATTGCCAGCAATTACTCCACCACAACTTTCAAAAAATACTCCAGGCATACTATTCTGATCTGAATCAAAAGTGTTATAAAGTATAGCGAATGAAGTTACATTAGAACCATAAACACCAATTTCTGAATTTTCAACATTGTTTGTTAAAAAAATCACCTGATTAATATTAACAGCAGAGATAGCGCCGTATGAATTTGTGAAGGTATTGTTATATATGTATGGAGCACTTTCTGCAAACCCAGCAATATTTATGCAATAGCTTCCACAGTTATCGAAAATACAACCTATTATTTCTAAATCATTATCAGATCCTGCATTAACAGCGTAAAGCGTTATATCTCCAAAAGTACAGTAATTCAGTATGATTGTATTTGTGCCTGTATGAGATGTAGTTATACCTATATTTGCATTGGAAATCTGACAATATTTCAAATCTGCTGTTCCACCATTTCTCACACTGATGCCTGTACTCTGGCCATCTACAAAGTTAAAGATAATCGGTTCTGAAGATGTTCCGTGTGTAGTTAGCGTTCCATCAACTACCAAGTTTGAACCGTTATAAAAATATAATTCAGTTCCAGGTTGTAACGTTAGTGTTTTACCCGATGGAACTGTTAATGAAGTAATAAATCTCCAGGTTCCTTCGGGAGAGTAACATTTTCAGTTAAAGTATTTGCAGATGCACCGATGAAAACATTGGCATTTACTATATTTCCATCTAATCTCAAACTATCCATTCTGAATCCTGAGACAAGACTTCTGCTATCTGGCGTTCCTGTAGTTACTGTATGGTTGCTGTTTGGATTAGAATAAAACGTCATCTTCTGTGGATTCAACGGATTAAAGAAACAGCTTGCGCTTCCAATCCGTTTATCAGGGTAAGTACCAAATTCTGTGTAACGGGGGTTCCCCTGTATGTCTGTTGAGTCATATCTTAACCACCGGTAAGAATATCTTACCTCTAAACTATCTAACCCTGTAAGCGGGTCCTGTGTAGTTGATTTTATTGACCGTTTATCATTAGGAGGACTTATAGTATCTGCTCTGTCCTCAACCCAGTCCCATTTACCGTGAGCAGATTCAATATCTATCGGAAGGTTATTCCTATCAAACCAGCTACCTCCTGATCTCGAATGCCATACTAAAATACCCCTTGCATCTCCACTTGGACTTTTCGGTATTGGCCAATTCAGTTGCCATCTAATTGATGGGGGTTTACTATAATAAGAAAAATACACCTTTTGTCCTGAAGATGTTTGAACTGCTGGTGGAGAACTATAATTATAATCGGGTAAAGAATAGTAAGGGACTGACCCGGATAAATCGAAGTCTGAAAAGGTTAATGTCTGATTGCTGGTAATCTGATTGGCAGAAGCCCATCCTTTGTTGCTGCGAAGAACCGGGTTATAAAGCGATGCCACACCGTTAAATCCGCCTCCGGACATTGCATCAAACTGTCCTAAGGCATAATGATAGTATGCAAAACCTCCGCTGTGATCCATATCCGGAAAGTCGAATAAGGCGTGACCGAGTTCGTGAGCACTTAGACTTATCAAGCTTTCAGAACCTGCATTATATTGTCTTTCTATAATTGCCCTATCACCAGCTAAAGTCATATAACCTCTTCCATCAATTTTGACTGGTATTCCAGCAGTAGTTGAATCGTTCGTATAATAGAAGGAATTAATTGATAATCCTGTAGTTCCGGTGGTCCATCCCGGTCTATATCTTATTAACATAAATGCTACGAAGTCAACAACAGCATCACCATCACCGTCAAATTCATTAAAATCATAAATTGAATCTGCTTGTGCCAAAACATTTCTTACCAACCAGGGCTGTACAACAAAGCTCGTATCCAATGGTGGATCAATTAACCAGACTGTATCAGCAAGTTCAAATAATGTAGCAGTGCCGGCTAACGAATCAATAGACTTTACCAGGATTTTGGAAACGTTTACCTTATAATTACCAAAGGTTGCTTTGTCAAAATAGTCCGGAATGTGTTCTTTTAGATTTTCAATAAACTCCGTAACTATCTGTAATGGTGACCCCTTTTCTGCACATAATATGATAGCCATTTCAGTAGTATCTATTAAAGGAGTTACTCCCGGACCATCTGAATATGAAGAGTCGTTACTGGAAAACGAACAGATAAACTGCAAGGTATCTTGCTGCGCGAACAAAATACTCTGCGCAGAAATTCCATAAAGGAATAACAAAATAATGACAAGAAAGCGTTTCATACTTCCCCTCCTTTTTATATTATTTAATGTAGATTATTTTTTGAGAAAGCTGCTGGTCTTTTGTTTTAAGAACAACTATGTATGTTCCGCTGCTAAGTTTCAGCTTTTCTGCATCTACAATTATTTTATATTCACCTGATGATTTTTCTTCATCTACAAGTTCAGAAACTTCCTTACCAAGTACATCATATATTGTGATTTTTACATTACCGGCTTCTGACAATCGGTATCCAATTACTGTAGTAGGATTGAATGGGTTTGGATATGCCGGATCAAGTTCCATTTTATCAGGTATTCTACCGTGGTCATAATTTTCATTTACACTAACCGGGTTACCGTTCTCATCTATCAACATTATGCTTTCATAAATTGTTTCCTGGCTGTCATAATCTGCTGTGAAGTACATCTTCTTTCCGTCAGGTGTAAGAGTAGGAAAGCCTTCAAACCTGCCAATATAATTTCCCTCAAAGTATTGTGTATCTGCATATAAACAATAGTTTAAAGTATGAGGAATTGTATAACCAGTAGGGTTTGTAGAATCAGCATACCGTACAACAATGTCATAATTCAAATAAGAGCCCCCATCTATAGTCGTATCCAAATGTGAACGCACATAATAAACCTTTTTAAAACTTGGTGAAAGATAAAATCCATAATCAGAAGTAAACCAAAGCGTGGGTGTTGGCCATCTCTCTGATGGTCCCCAGGTTTCTGTTCCTGAATCCCAATGTGAAATATGAGCCTCATTAAGGCTCAAAAATATCAGTGTTGTATCATTTGGTAGGGAACCTGTATTCTCCGCATAATCAACAGTATTTACATTTGGTCCGCAGTTAACAGGCTGTCCCCAGTTATTTATCGTACTGTCCCAATCGCTGTAGTACAAATCCCAACCCCCAACAAACCAAGTATAAAATATTCTTTTCCCATTAGGTGAAATAATTGGCCATCTTGCAAGATTCTGGTTTATATAATTTGGAAGAAAGGCCGGCTCGCCCCAGCCTGTATCTGCCCATTCCGTTACTGCTATCCCGTCAAAATAAAGTTTCTGCTTATCAAAACTAATTGATGGACTTTCTGACCTATTCTGCCATTGGCTTATTGCAGTAACTTTTTTGGGAATACTCCACACTTCAGGAGCTAAGGGGTATTGGGCGTATATCGTTACTGTTGTAAATAGAAAGCCTAGCGATAATAATTTTTTCATTTTTAAACCATTATTATTTTCAATAAAGTAGTTTTTTAGATAACGATTCCCCCGTCGTCGTTATTTTATATATATAAACTCCGCTACTCATTTCATTTTTATGTTTTCCTATTGTTTCCATATTTAGTTGGTATTCGTGCCAGCCGGAACTATATGATTTATTATCTATTGCTTTGAAGATTTCATTTCCGAGGATATCATAAATTGTTAAGCTTACTTTATCACTCCTCGGTAAGTAAAATCTAATGTTAGTTGTTGAGTTGAAAGGGTTGGGGTAGTTCTGAAGTAAAAGAAAATTATTAATTATTGTAGTTACATCAGGTAAATCATCTACATCTACAGGATTTCCGTTTTCATCTATTAATAATATGGACATATAAATATCAGGAGTATAAATAGTATCCTCACGTGCTGCATCTCTATTAGACATAAAAAACATAAGCTTACCATCTGGTGAAATTGTTGGGTCTTGATCCCAGCCCCCTATCCAATGAAAATTGTTTGTCGTATCCGGTTGATAGGCATTTGAATTTATATTAAGCTCAAATACTTCCCCCCAATGATTTACAGTTGTATCCCAAAATGTAACATATCATTCTGATTGAATTGAATCAGATAAGAGAGTAACATACTGACTAAAGTATGCTTTTCTTCTATCCTTGGTAATACTCAATCCTCTTATATCACCTTCACCAAACGGATGATAATAATTTGAACTATCAACAATTTCCCATTCATTAGTGAAATTATTTTTCACATATATACATACACCATAGGATGCCCATACCTGATTAATGCAATAAAGAGTATCATTACTCAATTCATAAGCATAATAATCACTATATTGACTATTAACATTTGGTCCTAAGTTATCAGATGAGCCCCAGTCATTCGCAATACTATCCCACTCACTGTACCATAAATCCCACCCTCCATATCCACCCCACCTACAAAAATAAAGTCTTTTCCCATCTTCGCTAATTGAGGGGTGTCTAATCGGATTTCCGTTATTTATATTATTATTAAGGGAAATTGGCGAAGTCCACGTAGAGTCAACTTTATGTGACACACAAATACTACCTGATTTTTCAAGATATAGAGAAGATAAATCAGTTGTTAATGAAGGGCTCCATTCTCCAATAAATCTGTCCGATAAGGAATCTACTCTAACAGGTTCACTCCATACCTCAACAGCGGGTGGGTATATTTGTGCTTCTACGGATATTATAAAAAGAAAGATTAGTGGTAATAATTTTTTCATTTTATCCCTCCCACATTTTTGTTGTAATATAATTTAAATTGAGTTTTAATACATTACTTGGAAAGTATAAAAAAAGAAAAGAAAAAACTAAATTAAGATTAAAGCATAACATCTTGGTCCCCTTTGTTAATTAAAATACTTTATTGGAAAAGTATTTTATGATTAACAATTATTTTTAATTTGACACGATGATAATATTATAACATCAGATATTGTACTGAAATTTAAAATGCTCTCAGAAAATATTTTTCAACAATTATTTTTTGAAGATGTAAAAAGGTAACCGCCCAATATGTAATTATTTCTGCTTAATCATTATTTGGCAAAGATTTAATACTCAAATAATTTCCTAAACGTAGTTCGTATTATTTTTTAATTTTACTTTATTCAAAAAATATTATATAGAATGAAACAACTATTTCTAATCCTTATATTCTTTCCAATAATCATTTTTCCACAAACTCTAACAATTTCCGGCAAAATAACAGATGCAAAAACCGGTGAGCCGCTGCCTTATGCGAACATCCGTGTGATGAATACTTTAACAGGAACTGCTGCAAATACTTCCGGTGGATATGAACTGAAATTAAAAACGGGCAAGTACAACCTGATAGCATCGTATATAGGTTTTTATTCAGACACAGTTTTTATTGATTTAATTTCCACATCAAAAGAAATAGATTTTAAACTTTACCAGACTGAATTGCAGCTTCCTGAAGTTGTAATTCTTCCGGGAGAAAATCCTGCACTCGAAATAATAAGGAAAGCAATAAAAAAGAAGAATGAAAGAAATGAAAAGCTAAACAGCTACGAGTTTGAAGCATATACAAAAGGATCGATCAGAACTGTAGGTGATCTTGTTGCAGGCAGCAATTCAGTTGGAATTGGTGCAGGAACGGATACAAGTAAAATGAGGATCAGCGGAATTATAGAAAACCAGAGTAAAGGCTATTTCAAAAAACCTGATTACTACAAAGAAATAATTACCGCAAGAAAACAAAGTGCAAACTTTCCGCCGATGATTAATACAATTACCGGGGGAAGAATAATCCAGAACTTTTATGAAAACGATGTTCAGTTTCTCGGTAGGGATATTCCCGGTCCGCTTGCAGATGATGCACTTAATTTCTACGATTATTTCCTGGAAAGCACTTCCTCGCTTGATGCGCAAAAAGTTTTCATTATTTCAATGAGAACAATTGATAGAGACGACGCCGGTTTTGAAGGAAGAATTTTTATTACCGACAGCACTTTTAATTTAATCAAAGTTGATCTGATGCTTAACCGTGCTGCAAACACGGGCAGAATTTTCGATACCGTAAATGTTGTACAGCAGTTTGCTGATTATGATGGTATTTATATGCCGGTTGATTATCATCTTCTTGTGAATGCAAATGTGCTGGGCATTGTAAGATTTGGATTTGAAGTGAATTCGGTTTTATATGATTACAAAATAAATCCACAAATTGATGGGGATAAATTTTCAAGAGCAATTGTAACTGTTTTGCCGGATGCGGATGAGAGAGATTCACTTTACTGGACGAAGACAACTACAATTCCAAATACGCTTGAAGAGGAATTCGCTTACAGAAGAATTGACAGTCTGGTAAAGGTGCCTCTTACTTTATGGGACAGGTTTGATATTATCTCGGACAGGATTCAGCTTGGAGATAACTTTGCAGTAAGTGCTCCACTTGCAATGTATCGCTTCAATAGAATTGAAGGACATGCCACAGATTATTCTTTTTATTTAAGAGATGCAGCAAATCGAAGGTTGAACTCGGCTCTTGATTTGTCTTACGGATTTTCGGATAAAAAATTCAAAACAGATTTTAATTTTGAATATCTCTTTGGCAAATACCGAACTTACGGATTCAGGTTAAATGCTTTTAAAAAACTAAATATACTTTTCGGCGAATCAGATAATTACGGAAACCTGTTTGCAACAATTTCATCTTTGTTTTTTAAAGAAGATTTTCGTGACTACTATTACTCAAACGGATTTGATGCTGAAGTTTGGGGAGAAGTAACAGATTTTCTTGAATTGAATATTGGTTTTATAAACCGGACAGATAAAAATGCTTATCAGAATTCTGATTTTTCATTTTTCTTTAGGGATGATAAGTACAGACCAAATCCTTTAATCAATGAAGGAAAGTTTAATATTCTGAAAGCAGGTTTCAGCTTCGATTTCAGAAAATATATTGAAGATGGTTACTATAGAAGAAGAACTGGTTTTGGAAGAAATCATATTTTGTTTTCAGGAGAGGTTCTTCATTCGGATAATAAGTTGATCAGCAGTTCTCTTTATTTTACAACTTACAAATTCCATTCAAGAGGGTTTATAAGAACTTTCAAATCCGCATACCTTAATTTTAGATTATTCGGAATGTACAACAATGGTACTTTGCCATTTCAGGATTTGTATGGGCTACCGGGAAACATTGATTATTTTTCAAATGATAATACATTCAGAACTCTCACAATTAATGAAATTTTCGGTGAGCGGATTGTCACATTAAATCTGGAACATCAGTTCCGTGATGAACTATTTAAGATGCTGAACATTCCCGGCTTCAAGGATTGGGAAATAACTTTAAATGTTTTTATGAATATGGCAATTGCAGAAAACGGAGACAAAACAAAATTAAATCTTCCTGTTGCAGTAAAAGAATTTCCTCATCCATTTTATGAAATAGGTTTTGGACTTGGTCAGGGAATTTTTCCAATTCAGTTAGAGTTTGCCTGGAAGCTGAATTACAGAGTTGATAATAACTTCAGGTTTAGTCTGAACACAATTATTTTTTAAGAACAACTTATCACTTTTAAATTAATAATTCTTTCCATAAATAAAACAAATAGATTATTGCCTTATCAGCAATTATTTCTTATTATCAAATTTAAGTCTGTAAACTTTAGGAGGTTCTATTGATGACTAGATCAAACTTTTTTACAGTATCTCTTTTATTTCTGATCAGTTCGATATCATTTTCTCAAACCGGGTGGTATTCCATAACAGGAGTAACTTCTGAAACCATATATGATTTAAATTCTGATGCTATAAGCAACGAATGGATAGTTGGTAGTAATAGTGTGGTTTTTAAATCAACAGATGACGGTGAAAACTGGATAAGTGTGTCTGTTCCTACAACCCTCGATTTAAAAGGAATTCATCAGCCTACGCAGTCCCAGTTCTGGGTGGCTGGAGATTCAGGGATCGTACTAATTAGTACGAATGCAGGTGTTGACTGGACTCCGAGTGGTCCGGCTACTAATGTAAATTTTAATGATATTTTTTCAAGAGGTAGCAGTGTTGCATTTGCAATTGGTGATAGCGGAAGCTGTTATTACAGTACAAACACCGGTAACAACTGGGACTCGCGCCCGGTTCCTACAACAGAAAATTTACTGGGCGGAATAGGACCAACTATTGGTGCATCTGCTTTGGTTGGGGGAACCAATGGTGTTATTTTTAAAACTACAGATGCCGGTGCAAACTGGATACCTATTACAAGCGGATCAACAGAGGATATTAATGGATTTGGTTTTGGACCTTCAGGCTTCATATTTGCAGTTGGTAATAACGGAACTCTTTTATCTTCAACTGATCTTGGTGATTCTTGGTCTGCTGTTTCCGTTCCAACAAATGAAAATCTCTATTCAATCCATAGCAGTTTCCAAAATGCGGACTGGATTGTTGCTTGTGGAAGCAATGGAACCATAATAAAATCAACTGACGCAGGACAGAACTGGTTCCAGCAATCTACACCGACTAATGAAGATTTGTATTGTGTTCTGGCACTTTCAAATAGCATTCACTTAGCAGCAGGAGCGGATGGAACAATTATTAAAACTATTGATGGGGGTGGTGACCCTGTAAGTGTTGAAGATGAAATATCGAAACCCAAATCATTTACTCTTTATCAAAATTATCCAAACCCGTTTAATCCATCAACAAAAATTAATTATCAAGTTTCCCAAAAAAGTTATGTTAGTATAAAAATCTTAGATGTTTTAGGAAATGAAATAGCACAGTTAGTTAACGAAGAAAAACCAATCGGAGAATATGAAATTAATTTTAATGCAGAAGGATTATCTGGTGGCATTTACTTCTATAAACTCGAAGCAGGAAAATTTACGCAGACTAAAAAGATGGTATTGTTAAAATAGACTATTTCATTTTAACAACAATAAAAGTAATATCATCTTCCTGGTTCACTCCGGATTTCCATTCCTCTGCAGCTTTTAAAAGTGATTTGATAATTTCATCAGGAGATTTATCGGCAACTGATTTAAATATTTTCGCAGCTTTATCATAATCCAGAATTTCTTTTTGATGATTAAATAATTCAGGAAAACCATCAGACATCAAAAGCAATGTGTCTCCTTTTCCAAGCTCAGCAGTTTTTTTGAAATATTCAAACCCGGAAGGATTGCCAAGAGGCAATGCCTGCATTCTGATTTCTTCCACTGTTTGTTCCTTTGACCTGCAAATTAGGGCAGGGGGCATACCTGCAGATGAAAACGTAATTTTGTTTCCCTCAATTCTTACAAGCAGCATTGCCATAAATAAATTTCCGAGGTGCATTTCACGAATTATTGTATTGCTTTTGTTCAGGAATTCAGAAATATCAGTGTTCATACTATCGGCACTGAAAAGACCTTTAATTGTTGCAACCATTGTTCCTGCCTGCATACCGTGTCCTGTTGCATCTCCAATTGCTATTAACAGAGAATTATTTTTATCGTATTTGAAATCATAATAATCTCCGCCAACTTCGTTTGCCGGTTTCATATAAACAGCAATTTCAAGATTCGGAATTTCAGGAATATTTTTAGGCAGCATTGAGAGCTGCAATTTCCTTGCTTCTTCCAGCTCCTTCGTTTTTCTTTCATTATCCGCTTCAAGAATTCTTCTGCTTACTTCCTCTTCTTTTGCTTTTCTTTCCTGCTCAATGGTTTTTTGAGAAAGCTCTTTAACCTGTATAAGCTGCCGTTGTAGATTTGAGTTTGTATCGGAAATTATTTTTGAAAGATTGATTGAAACTGTAATTGCAAATATCACTATTCCATAAACATAAACGATATTCAGCCCAAACAATGGCTGTGTAATAATATGTGTTAAAATTAATATCTGGTACGCAATAAAAATGATGGCGATAATAAATCCTACTCCGGTCAACCATCCCCAGCCTTTATGGTCTTTATGAAAAATGGATCTTATAACAACCCTGAATAGTTCTAAAGTCAATATTATTGAATAACCATAAAAAATATAATCTGCAGTAACACCCTGAGGTTCGGGGAAAAATATTGTTTGAAGGATAAAAATTGTTGACAGAATAATAAAAACATATGCTGGTTTTGGTATCTTTTGGTAAGAGCTTGCATACACTGTAAGCAAACCAAACAGAATTGCCATTTGAATTGAAACTGAATTAATTACCGAAACAATAATCATAGTCTGAACTGAATCAACAAAATTATTTTGCAAACCAGTAAAAATTATTGCTGCAAATGAAATCATCGACACAGAATAAAATAAGTTTTCTTTTGCTTCGGGATAAAAAAGAAATAAAAGAAGATGCATTACAGCAAAGGCAAGAACGAAAGCTCCGAATCCAAGCTGATTTATAGTAAGCTCCCGTACATTCTGCACCCGGTTAGTTATAAGCTGATCCAACTCACCAATCATTGAATAAAATCCTGACATTATATTATAATTCATCAATTCTTTGAAATGATGATTTGAATAGCGGACAGCGAGCAAATGTTCTTTACCTGTACTAAAAACAATGTGACGTGGTGTTCTTTCAGTATAAACTTTTTCTGTTTCTTTTGAATTTCCTACTATTCCAAACCTGTAAAGTAAATTTCCGTCCAGATAAATTTCGGCAGCACCTGTGCAGGTGAACAGAAAACCAAATGGCTGATTCCAGAGTGTTGAATCAACAAAAATGTGATTTCTGAACCAGATATTTCCAGTCCAATTTAAATCTTTAATATCATCCTTATTTAAAGCAGGATTGATAGATTTCCAATCGGAATCATTAAACACAGGATCTTTCCAGGTTGAATCATCTCCGATTTTATATATCCATCCTTCAAACAATTCAAGAAAGCCGGATTTATTTTTTAAGCGTTCCGGTGAGATAATTATATTTTGAATAACCTGGTCACGCCAGTTTGGAATTTTATAAATTAATGTTGTGTCATTTTTAACAACGTAAGTGAAATTTGGAAACTCAAGATTATTTGAATCAACTGCTTCTGAGTTCCAATCACCTCGGGTAAATTTAAATAACAAAGTGTCACCTGTGTCTGCTTTAAGATTGTATCGCCATTCTTTATCGGATCCTTTATCCATCTTAAGCATTGTGTTCCATTGACCTAATTCTGTTGTGTTTCCACAAATGAACACTTCAGAGTTTTCAGGTAGATTATGAACCTTAGAAATAATTGAGATTTTTTTTTGTTGTGAAAAGATTGAAATTGTGGTGAGAGTGTATATTATCAGAACCAGTAGAACAGAATAAAACTTCATACTTTGTTAATAAGATAAAAAAGTGAAAATATTTGTAGTTGAAAATTAAGCAGGTAAAATATCAGATGTAATAAAAATGTTATGAAATGTATAAAAAAAGGCGCCCGGTACCGAGCGCCCTGGTTGTAAACTGAATGCCTGATCAGGAATTGTTTCTTGCTAGGTTAACAATAATATTCCTGCCATTCATTTCAGAACCGTTAAGAGCTTTAATGGCAGCTTCTGCTTCAGATTCCGATTCCATCTCAACAAAACCGAAACCTTTAGACCTGTTGGTCTTGCGGTCAAAGATAACCTTCGCAGAAACGATTTTCCCATGAGGAGCAAAAATATCCTTCAGACCATCGTCATTGACTGCCCAGGGAAGGTTACCGACAAATAACTTGTTACTCACAAAAAGAACCTTTTAATTAGTTGAACAAAATGCGTCCAAACGACGCTGAAATAACATAACAATTCTGAATTAATAAACAAAACATAATTTTTATTCAGAGCCGGATCTTCTGAGAATAATATTTATAATAATATTAAAGGAAGAACCACCACAATTTCCAGTGTCTTTAATTAAATTTGGTTTAATAGCACTTCTTCCTGATTAAATAATTTACCGGTCACTTTTTAAGTAGTATATTATTATCAGAATCAGATAACTAACAATTGATTTAAAACACTGGTTAAATTTTCAACCGGGATGATGTTTATTTTACCATTTACCTGCAGTTTCTTTGAATTATTTACTGGTATTACAACACTTTTAAACCCAAGTTTTTCGGCTTCCTGGATTCGCTTTTCTATATTTCCCACACTTCTAACTTCACCACCAAGTCCGATTTCTCCTATTACGACTGTCTGGTTATCTATGATTTTATCTTTCAGACTGGAAACAATACTTAAGCAAACTGCAAGATCAACAGCAGGCTCGGAAATCCGGACACCGCCAGCCATGTTTATGAAAACATTATTTGCAGAAACAGGCAGGTGCGCTCTTTTTTCAAGAACCGCTAAAAGAATTGAAAGCCGCCTTTGATCAAATCCTGTTGTAACTCTTTGCGGATATCCAAAATTTGATGGAGTAACTAGCGCCTGAACTTCCAGTAATATGGGTCTTGTCCCTTCAATGGTCGACGTGACAACAGAACCGGGAATTTTCCTGTCTCTTTCGCTTAAAAAAAGTTCACTTGGATTTTTTACTTCACGCAATCCGTTTTCACTCATTTCAAAAATTCCGATTTCATTTGTGCTGCCAAATCGGTTTTTTGATGATCTTAAAATTCTAAAAGTGTGATTTGTTTCCCCTTCAAACTGAATTACTGTATCGACAATGTGTTCAAGAATTTTCGGGCCTGCAATCATTCCTTCTTTTGTAACATGACCGATTATGATAACACAATATTGTTTCTTTTTCGCTTCTTCCATAAGCAGGGAGGTGCATTCCCTGATTTGAGTTATTGTTCCGGGAGAGTTTTCCAGTTCTGCTCTGTACATTGTCTGAATTGAGTCAATTACAACAACGGCGGGCTCAACATTATTAATTGCTGCTATAATATGTGCAAGATCAGTTTCAGGAAATACAAAAAAGTTTTCAGATTTTAAATTAAGTCTTGATGACCTGAGTTTTATTTGTTTTTCTGATTCTTCGCCGGTTACATAAAGAACTTTTTCTTTTACGTTTGCAGCAGCCTGCATTGCAAGTGTAGATTTTCCGATTCCCGGGTCACCGCCAAGAAGAATTACAGAGCCAGGCATAAGTCCGCCGCCGAGAACCCTGTCAAATTCTGCGATGTTAGTTTTTATCCGGTCCTCTTCACTTGCTGAAATTTCGTTAATGCTTGTTACAGTTACTTTCGTTTTTGCTGTGGAGATTTTTCTTTTGGATGTTTCTATTATTTCTTCAGTAAAGCTATTCCAGCTATCACATTCAGGACATTTACCAAGCCAGCGGAGAGATTCGTATCCACAATTTGAACAGATATATTTTATTTTTGTTTTAGACAATTTATTCTTTCAAAAGAAATTCTATAAGAAACTCCCAACTATTTTTTCTACTTTACTGATTGCAACAGAAATTCCTGCAATGTCCTTGCCGCCAGCTGTTGCGAGATGTGGACGTCCGCCGCCGCCGCCGCCGACAAGTTTTGCTAATTCCCCAACTATTTTTCCTGCACTTAGTTTTTTCTCTTTAATGAGATCATCAGAAACAATAGCAACAATTCCAACTTTATTTTCAAGCTGTGCAATCAGTACCCCCACACCAGATTTGATTTTATTTCTCATCTCATCGCCAAATGATTTTAACTCATCCATACTATCGGCGTGTACTTTTCCTTTGTAGATTTTTATTCCCTTTTCTTCAGATGATAAAGAAAGAATGTGGTCAAGCTGGCCAAGCTTATCCTGCAGTTTTAGCTCGGAAATTTCTTTTTCAAGTTTCTTTTTAATGTCCAAAAGCTCTTCAACTTTTTCTTCCTCTTTTTTGCGAAGCAGAAACTGCTCCTCAATATATTTTTCAACACCTTTTCCAGTTATTGCCTCAATTCTTCTTATACCGCTGGCAATAGAAGATTCACTTACAATTTTAAACAGCCCGATCTGTGATGAGTTTTTTACGTGAGTCCCGCCACAAAACTCTTTGGTAAACTCACCATACTGCACAACGTTAACAAGATCACCATACTTATCGCCAAAAAACATCAACGCGCCCATTTTCTTTGCTTCGTCAAAAGGAATATTGCGATGATGCTGCAAAGGATAACTAATTCTCAATTCTTCATTAACTAAAGTTTCGATTTCATTTAATTCTTCAGTGCTGAGTTTTTTAAAATGAGTGAAATCAAAACGAAGCCTGTCCGGGCCTACATAAGAGCCTGCCTGATGAACATGAGTTCCAAGAATTTTTCTCAATGCAGAATGCAAAAAATGTGTGGCAGTGTGATTCCGCATAATATCCCAGCGACGATTTTCATCAACTTCAGCAATTACATTTGTTCCATTCGATAAAAGTTCCTTAGAGTTTTCAACAACATGAATAATATTATTATCGATCTTTGTTACATCAATTATTTCCACTGAATTTCCCTCGGTGACTATTTTTCCCAAGTCGTCAATTTGTCCGCCCGATTCAACATAGAAAGGTGTTTTGTCAAGAATAATCAAATCATTTTTTTGATCCTTTTTTGTACCTATCACAATCGCTTCTGATTTGAGTTCATCGTAACCTGTAAATTTTGATGCTACTTTTTGTGATAAGTCAAACGATGAAAGATCTGAAACAGAAATATTGACTGAACTGAATTTTTCTTTTGACGCTTCTCTCGCTTTTTCTTTCTGTTTTTCCATCAATTTATTAAAACCACTTTCATCAATTGAAAGTCCTTTTTCCTGGGCCATCACATTTGTTAAGTCAACCGGGAAACCAAAAGTATCGTAAAGCCTGAAAACATCTTCACCGGGAATAATTTTCTCTTTTTTATTTTGAAGTTTATTTACGACTTCATCAAATAGATCAATTCCTCGGTCAAGCGTTGCATTAAAACTTTCTTCTTCAGCTTTAATTATTTTTTTTATGAATTCTTTCTTTTCTTTTATTTCGGGGAAAACACGTCCCATGTTTTTTACAAGATTATCCACAAGCTTAAACATATAGGGTTCGTGCAGGTTTAGTTTTCTTCCATATCGTGAAGCTCTTCTTAGAATTCTTCTTAAAACATATCCTCTTCCTTCATTACCGGGAACTGCACCATCAGCAATTGCAAAAGTTAAAGTACGGATGTGATCGGCAATCACACGCATCGGGATTTTATCTTCTTCTTTATCATATTTAATTTCGGAAAGTTTTGAAATTTCATTTATCAAAGGAGAAAAAACATCCGTGTCATAATTAGAATTTTTCTTTTGAAGCACGGCACAAATCCGCTCAAAGCCCATTCCTGTATCAATGTGTTTTAAAGGAAGATCATGCAATTTTCCATTTTCATCCCGGTTATACTGAATAAAGACAAGATTCCAGATTTCAATACATTCAGAGACACCGGCATTAACATACTTCGGATTTTCAAAATCATCACCAAGATTTATATGAATTTCAGAGCAAGGTCCGCAGGGACCGGTTTCGCCCATTTCCCAAAAGTTATCTTTTTCTGCAAACTTTAAAATGTGTTTAGGATTTATATCTGTTTTTGTTTTCCAGAGTTCAAAGGCTTCATCATCATCTTTATATACAGTTGCCCAGAGTCTTTCTTTTGGAAGTTTCCAGACTTTTGTTAGCAGTTCCCAGGCCCATTCGATTGCTTCAGATTTATAGTAATCGCCAAATGACCAGTTTCCAAGCATCTCAAAAAAAGTGTGGTGATAAGTATCGTGCCCAACTTCTTCGAGATCGTTATGTTTGCCGCTAACCCGAATACATTTTTGTGTATCAGCCGCGCGTTTATAATCCCTTGTTCCATTTCCGAGGAAAACATCTTTGAATTGATTCATGCCTGCGTTAGTAAAAAGCAGTGTCGGATCATCAAATGGAATTACCGGAGCACTGTTAACAATTTTGTGTTGTTTACTTTTAAAGAAACCTAAAAACTGATCTCTTATTTCGTTAGATGTCATTTTTACCTTATTTGAATTTCTAAACAGTAAAAATAACAAAATGAGAAGTAAGCATGAATCGCATTTAGGTAATAAGTACGGTATGAAAATTGCTTTTTTATGCTGGAATCTCAAAAATGAACATTGGTGCTTATAAATTCGGAGGTTTCTGGTTGGTTACATTACAATCTCAAAAAGACAGTGAATTAATGTCAAAAATAGCTGGCAATGATGTCAGTGCATTTGAATTAATTTATGATCGTTACTCACCTTTAATTTATTCATTTATTAAAAAGATTGTGCGCGAGCAGGAGCTTGCAGAAAATATTTTAGTGGATGTTTTTATTATTCTTTGGAATAGAATAGATGACTTCGATTTCAGGACAAACAATGTTTATACATGGCTTGTTACACTGGTAAGAAATAAAACAATGGATACCTTGAAAAGGAAAAAAGTAAATTGTGAACTGCCGCCATACACAGATGAATATGAACAACTGAATATCATTCCTAATCTTTCACAGGAAATCCAACCTCTTGATATTGATAAAGTCTTCAAAATGAAGAATACCATTGAGGAAGGTTTTGACAAGCTGACAGAGGCACAAAGATTTGTTCTTAACCTGATTTATTTTGAAGGAATGAATGAAACTGAAATAGCAGAACAACTTCACATCCCTGCACCTACAGTAAGAACAAAGTTACAGGTAGCAATGGGGAGTCTATTTGATCACTTAAAGCAAACAAATTAGAAATAATGGAAAATCAGAGAACGACAGAACTTATCAAGTTGAATGCACTTGGCAACCTAAATGATAAAGATTCTGCTGAACTTTTAAAATTAATGCAGACTCATAAGGATTTTCCCTGGAAGTTATTGGGGGATTATCAAAACCTTGCTACACTTTTTGCTGTAACAGTTAAGCAGGAAATTCCATCTCCAAAGTTAAAAGAACTTGTGATGGCAGAACTTCAAAAGAAAGTTGATAAAAAACCGGTAGTTGATGAAAATACTTTAAATATCGATGATGAAACTATTCAAATAGAAGAAACAGCTGAAACTGTAACTGAAACTATATCTGTAAACAGTGAACCTGTTCAAACTAAAAAACATCGTGAGGAAACTTTATCATTTAAAGATCCGGACCTAAGTTCTTTAAGCATATTCAATCATTCAAAAGATTTTGAAGAGGTAAAATCAAGAGTTTCAAAAATAAGAGAACAACTTAAAGAAACATCTCATGTTGAAAAACAGGAAAAAAAACCTGTTCGAAAAGAAACGAATGAAAATATTAAACCTATAAGACAAAGTGTTGTAAGAAAACCTAAACGTAAAAGTTTCAAAAAAGTTTTAGCCTTAGCCGCAAGCTTATTTACAGTAACTATTGTTGTAATAGGATTTATGTACTTTGAGTCTTCCGGTGATAAATTAGAAGAGCAAACAGTAGCAGCAAAAACTGAAAATAAACTTCTTGTCTCAAACAGTATTGTAAAACCTGATGAACAAAACGGAGTGGTCTCAGTTCAAAATGTTGAGCAGCTTGATCCAAACAGTACTTTGACAAATGAAAATGAAGCAAATTCCGATCAGGTTAAAAAACCTGTAAACAATCCTGTTATAAATACTGATAAAATAGAAACACAAAAAAAAGATTCTAAGAAAAATGATACAGGTAAGAAAGAATCTGAAAATAATGATAATAAAAAAGTAACATCAAAGGAGAAGGGAAAAATCATTCCTCCTATAGAATCTCCTAAAATTATTGAAGCCCCAATAGAAGAAACTGATAAAAATAAAACTACTGAAACAGAGCAGGCTTCACAAATTGAAAACTCACCTCCTCCAAAAGAAGAAAAGAAAGTTGAGGAGCCGGTTTATTTTGTAGCAGTTGAAGAAATGCCGGAGCCAATTGGAGGTTTAAAATCAATTCAAAGTAAAATAACTTATCCTGATCTTGCAAGAAAAGCCGGGATAGAGGGAAAAGTGTTTATTCTTGCTTACGTAGACGAAAATGGCAATGTTACCAAAGCTGAAGTGGTAAAAGGTATTGGTCTTGGATGCGATGAAGCAGCTCTTAACGCTGTCCAATCCACAAAATTTAAGCCTGGGAAACAAAGAGGCAAACCAATAAAAGTTAAAATCACAATTCCAATTACTTTTAAGCTTTAACTGTTCAAGGTAATGCCTTGTATTGATTTCTACTAATAATGATACAATTACCCACATAAATTAAATCATTTCGATTTCGGCACGATGATTGCTTTTTAGTAATCATAGTTTTACTTTTCATATCAGAAAATGGAATAAAAGAAAAGGGTTGTGTGAACGCTATTAACCAATTGACCGACAGCGAACTTATTCTGAAAGTTGCCGATCTTGATAGTGAGGCAGTTCAGGAATTTTATGACCGTTACTCTCCTCTTGTTTTTACATTAATTATCAGAATTGTTTCCGATCAAAAACTTGCTGAAGAAATTTTAACCGACGTTTTTCTGATAGTTGCAAAAAAAAGCGGGAAATTAAATCTCAGTACGAATAATGTATATACACTGCTTTTAACAATTGCAAGGAATAAAGCAGTTGACGTTATGCGTCGGCAAAGGAATCCTGAAACTATTGAAGAGTATAATGATGAGTATGAAGATCGATATATTTTGCCTCGCCTTGCTGATGGGATTAAACCTATGAATCTTGATGAAGTTTTAAATGATAAAGAAAAAATCGTAGCTGCTATTGATAGTATGACGGATGCTCAGAAGTATGTTTTGGAACTTGCATATTACGAGGGTTTAACTGAAAAAGAAATTGCAAAAAAGTTAAATATTCCGTTTCAGACAGTAAGGTCAAAAATTCAAATTGCTTTGGGTAATTTGAAAAACAAACTAAAGTAATTAACGTTGATATGGATAAAAACTCAGCAACAAAATTAATTAAAGCAAAAGCACTCGGCTGCCTTGAACAAATAGAAGAAATCGAACTGAGTGAGTTTATGGAAACAGCCGAGGAATTTCCGTGGGCAGAACTTGGTGAATATCAGAATTTGGTTTCTTTGCTGCCACTATATTTGCCTCTGGAATTACCCGGAAATGAAGTAAAAGATAATTTAGTATATAAGCTATCTGAACTTCGAAATCAGTTATTCCCTGTTCAGGAAGAAGAACAAGAATTAGTAGAAGAAAAATCACCTTCTTTTGAAGAAGAAAATATTCCTGATCAAGTTGAAATAGATATGCAGGATTTTGATGCTAACGTTGAATCTGATTTGGACATTCAGGATGATGTTATCCCTGATGAGCCGGAAGAAGAAATTCTGGAAACAAAAGAAGAAATAAGCCCGGATAGAAGACTACCATTAAAAAAAGACTTATTTGATGAACAAAGGGAAAAAACAGACAGGAGAATCAGAGAAAATATTAAAAAGCTTGATGATGAAATTGCTGAATTAGAACAGACGGTAAAACGTAATTTTATGATTTCACTTGGGGTGTTTGTTGTTTTAATTGTGATCGTTATTTTTATTTATCTCAGCTTGTCTTCACGTATAAGCGACCAGCAGGATAAACTTGACACTTTACAAAATAGTATAGGATTATTAATTCCTCAACCACAAAACTCACCAGGAAATATTAATATCTCTTAATAAAGAGAATCGAATTTTACTTATCTCTGCTTAACAGTAAAGTTACAAGTATAAATATTATCAATATAGGCCAGTAACTTAGTCCCACTTCCTGTATTGAACTAAAAAATCTAACCAAGCTAATCGATGATGCAAATACCAGGCTGAATATTCCTATTGCCAGGCAGAAAACTGATATAATTAATAACAATATTTTTTTGGGGAACTGGATAAATACCATTAAAAAACTAAACCCGGTAATAAAACTAACCGTCGGCATTAATATATTATCCATTTGTGTGATTGGGAAAGTTGAAACAATTATTAAAAAAAGTCCTGCGAGGAAAAATGTGCTACCAAAGAATGTTTGAATTCCTTTTGTATCCTGAAATCCAGAATAAAATAATGCCAGGCCAATAATAATAAAAGCATATCCTATAAGTTCTTCTGAATCAACTGTTACTATTCCAAACCAATAGAGAAAAAAACAAATAATAATAAAACCAAGAAGCAGGAATGAAATAAGATGACTTTTGCTCACAATATCCTCTGTCCCATACTTGATGCAATAAGATCAACCGTAAAATTGGCACTTTTATTTTTATCATCCAGTATCGGGTTTACTTCAGCAACTTCCAATGAAGACATGCATCCACATTCGGCAATAGATTCCATAATCAAGTGTGCTTCCCTGAAACTTAAACCGCCCTGGACAGGCGTACCGACTCCGGGAGCTATTGATGGGTCAACACTATCAACATCAAAACTAACATGGATATGATCAACATTGTTACTAAACTGTTTTAACACTTTATTAATTATTCGGTGAATTCCCAGCTTATCAATGTCCTGCATTGTATAAACTGAGAGGTTAAGCTTCTTCACAATTTCTTTCTCCGCCTCGTCAATGCTTCTTATTCCAATTAAAGCACAATTTTCAGGCAAAAGTTTTGGGGAAAAACCATAAAAATTAACAAGTTCTTTGTTTCCGAAACCCAGAGATGCTGCAAGCGGCATTCCGTGAATATTTCCGCTTGGGGTGGTTTTATCGGTATTCATATCCGCATGAGCATCAATCCAGATAACACCGGGCTTTATTTTCCTTTTTCTACAGTAAGAAGAAATGCCAGCAATTGTTCCAATTGCCATTGAATGATCACCACCAATACAGAGCGGAAAATCTCCCTTTTCCAGAACGGAATTGACTTTATCAGCAAGAACCTTTGATACTTTAATAATTTCAGAAAGATATTTTAGTCTTTCATCTTTTATTTTCTGACGCTCCATTATTTGAATATTGATATCCCCGGTATCTCTTACAGAATATCCAAGTTTTTCGAGCTTATTCTGCAACCCGCCAATTCGTAATGCAGAAGGACCCATGTCAACTCCGCGTCTTCCGGCTCCAAGATCCATCGGGAAACCAATAATCGAGATATTTTCTTTTAGCATCAGGTATAAATATTTTACTTGAGAGAAATCTAATTTCTTTTCTGATTTAAGATAAACAGATTGATTTTAATTATCCATTATTCAAATTTGGGGATAATCACATCATATTCAACTATTCATTATATTTTATAACAAAAAGAATCAGAATTTATTACTCGATTACTTAATTTTTACTAAAAGATGACACTCAAAACTGAACCACTGTTAAGTGTAGGTATTTTAACAGACAAAAAAATAAACATTGAATTATACGGCGACTTCAAAGTTGCAGGTAATAAAAATGTATTTAGCGGTTTATTTTCTGTTGAAGCGAATGAAAATAAGATAGTCTGTAAAAACAGCAAAGAAAAATTTGTATTTGAGAATGAAATTATTTTTGAGCCCGGAGATCCTGTTTCGGAATCATTTGTAATCAGAGATGTTATTATCGGTTCAAGCTTTCACTGGGAACGAAAAGAGAAATTAAGATTCATCTATTCACTAAAAATAATTTTAAGTAAAGGTAAAATTGTTGCAGTGAACTTAATCCCGCTTGAATCTTACTTAGTAAGTGTCATCTCATCAGAGATGAGCGCAAAAAGTTCTATCGAACTGCTTAAAGCTCACTCTGTGGTTTCAAGAAGCTGGGTTATCGCACAAATGGAAAAGTCATCGGTCAAGAAAATTAGAAAACAGGAGACAAGTTCTTCAGTTAAATTGGATGATGAAATTGTTCGATGGTATGATAGAGAGGATCATGATCTTTTTGATGTTTGTGCAGATGATCATTGCCAGAGATATCAGGGAGTTACAAAAATTAATTCGGAAAGTGCGAAGAAAGCAATTAAGCAAACAAGAGGAATAGCATTGCTGAGTGACAATAAAATTTGCGATACAAGATATTCAAAATGCTGCGGCGGTATAACTGAAGCTTTCGAAAATGTTTGGGAACCGGTTAAGAACAGGTATCTTGTTTCAATTTCCGATTATAAATTTGAACCGGAAAATTATTTGGTTGACTTTAACAATGAAACAAACGCACGCAAGTGGATTTTAGGTCATCCGCAAGCTTATTGCAATACAAATGATCAGAAAATTCTTTCAAATATTCTGGTGGATTATGACAAAGCAACAAAAGATTTTTTCAGGTGGAAGATCATTTATACTCAAAAGGAACTAGTAGAAATTATTAATAAAAAGAGTGGAGAGGATTTTGGTGATATTCTGAATTTGGTTCCTGTACTGCGAGGCTTTTCCGCACGATTGATTAAACTAAAAATAGTTGGCTCTAAAAAAACATTAATTGTGGGAAAGGAATTGGAAATCAGAAGAATATTGTCAAAGACACACTTATACAGCTCGGCAATTATAATTGACAAGGAAGATGTGAAAGAAGAAGTTCCGCAAAAGTTTATTATCCATGGTGCCGGCTGGGGACATGGAGTCGGATTGTGCCAGATTGGAGCTGCTGTTATGGCTGAAAAAGGTTTTATGTTTGATGAAATTTTACTTCACTATTTTAAGAACACTGTTCTAAAGAAGGTCTACTGAATTATTAATCGGAAAATGAAACAAATGAAAATACCGGGGGAAATCAATTGTTATCTGTAACTTTTGTACTTCAGTTTTATAATAATGAAATATTCAATTCTAATGTTGAGTTCCTTAATCATTTATCCTTTCACAAAAAAATAATAATAGTCGGAAATAACGCAATCAGTTTTGAAGACAATGACATTACTCAGTTAAAATCTGATTTCCCTTTTTCTACAAAAACAGTTAGTGAAGTAATTTCAACATCACATTCACAGGTAATTTGCTGGTTTTTAAATGATTCTAAATTGAGTTTTGATGAAACAAAATTTTTATCATCTGTTAAAGAAATAATTAGGTCGAAGGAAGGGTTGTTTTATTTTGATTATAATATTTTGACTAACAGCAAAACAGAATTACAAAAAACAATTGACTATCAACCAGGAAGTGTTCGTGATGATTTTGATTTCGGACCTGCTGTTATTTTGAAAACCGACATTGCACAAAAAGCTGCAAATCACAAATTATTTAATAATCATAATTTAAAGTTTGCAGGCTTTTATCTTTTAAGGCTAATCATATTTATTCTGAACGGAATAAAACATATTCCCCGACCTTTGTTTAATGCTATTTTTATGCAAAAAGTTGAAACTGGTGAAGAGCAGTTTAATTATCTTGATCCTTTAAACACAGAAGTGCAAAAAGAAACAGAAATAGCTTTTACAGGCTATCTCAAAGAAATTAATGCATTAGTCGGACCGGAATTTCAAACGGTTGATTTCTCTGCTGAAAATTTTCACACAGATTTGTCTGTAATTATTCCGGTAAAAAACCGGGAAGAAACCATTGCGGACGCAATTCAATCAGCAATGTTTCAGAATATTAATTTTGAATTTAATGTGATTGTTGTTGATAATCATTCAACAGATAAAACGACTGAAATCGTTAGTGAATTCGCGTCACAGAATAAAGATATTATTCATCTTATACCTGAACAAAAGAATCTGAAGATTGGCGGCTGCTGGAATCTGGCTGTGAATCATCCCAGGTGTGGACGGTTTGCTGTGCAACTTGATAGTGATGATTTGTATATTGATCAACACACTCTGCAACATATTAAAGATAAATTTTATGAAGATGAATGTGCAATGGTCGTTGGCAGCTATAAACTTACTGATTTTAATCTTAATACTATACCTCCGGGAATTATAAATCACAAAGAATGGACAGATGAAAATGGCGCAAATAATATTTTAAGAGTAAATGGATTTGGTGCACCCAGAGCATTTTTCACTCCGGTAATTCGAAAGATTGGATTTCCTAATGTTAGTTACGGTGAAGATTATGCAGTTGGATTGGCAATCAGCAGAAAGTATGCAGTAGGAAGAATTTATGAACCAATCTATTTGTGTAGAAGATGGAGTGGAAACACAGACGCCTCACTTAGCCATGATCAAACAAACAGAAATAATTTTTATAAAGACCAGCTGAGAACTAATGAGGTTTTAGTCCGGCAGGAATTAAACAAAAGAAAGTTAAAGAATTAATATTGAAAGATATATATTCTCTAAGTCCTGAAGTTCATAAGCTTATTGAAATTGAGAATTATGCTGATGCCGCAAACTTTTTTTTTAATGAACAAATCAGGGACTGGGTTCAGTTAAAAGTTGCATATGAATCACTAAACTCTGTTCAGACGAAAACATTCTGGTTTGAAAATTTCAAAATTATTGTGCAACACAATCCAAACAGAATAAAATCAACAACCGCAATTGTTGAAGACATTTCTCAATCTTCTGATAGTTGTTTTCTTTGTGAAAAAAATCTTCCCGAAAAACAAAAAGGGATCATATTACCAGAAAACTATATATTGCTTTGCAATCCATTTCCCATTTTCCCAGAACACTTTACTATCCCGAATATTGAGCATCAGCCGCAGCAAATAAAAAACAGTTTTGATGATTTATTAATCTTTTCAAAAATGTTTGGGAAAAGATATTCACTTATTTATAACGGACCAAAGTGTGGTGCTTCAGCACCTTTTCATTTGCACTTTCAGATGGGTACGAAAAATTTTATGCCGGTTGAAAATGATATTCAGCAAATGAAAAATGATTTTGGAAAAGCTTTAGTTGATACGGATGAAATTTCAATATTTAATATAGATGATAAATGCAGAAAAATATTTTTTATAGAATCAAAAGAAATAAATCTTATATCACAAGCTTTCGAATCAATTTATGAAGAATTGAAGTTGATCGGCAAACTAAATGATGAGCCGATGTTGAATATCATTTTATCTTATGATGAAGAATTTGGCTGGAGTTTAATAATTTTTTTAAGAAGAAAACATCGTCCCGATATTTTTTATAAAACCGATGAAGACAGAATGCTTGTCAGTCCCGCTACAATAGATATTGGCGGGGTTTTTATCGTCCCTGAAAAGAAAGATTTTGATAGGATGAATGCTGATACTATAAAAAATATTTTCAGAGAAGTTTCATTGGATGAAAAAGAGTTCCTGAAACTCTCTGAAAATTTGCGGATAAAATTTAATAATCAATTTTAATCCACAGCCAGGCCGGAAGGTGTTTGCGGCGTTGTTAATAGTGTTTTGAATAATTCCCATTTTTCAAAATTGTCACCATTGCTGTTTTTTTCAATATACTTTTCGACCAGATCTTTACCCAGATTATAATTTATAACGTAACTTCTGTAGCGTTTAATAAACTGAAAATTTTGTTCGGCACGCTCTTTAGTAACGAGTTTATATTTTTGCAGATAATCAATTGTTTTATCTTTGTCCCATAATCCATCTATAAAATTTCTGGCCGCTTCATTCATTGCATAATCAAGCTTTTTAACCAATGTTCTTATTCTGTAGTAGAGATCAGCTTTGGATGAATCCAATCCGGCAATCGGAAACAAAACTTCTTTTTCAAATTTTTCTGTTGAACTTCCCGGAAAGATCATTTCAACACCAAAATTTGCCGTTCCTTCTGCAAGCAGCGAAGTCGGACTGAAAAGTGGATAAACTGAATATTCTATCCATCCTCTCTTTTTAACAAGCTCATTTTCAAGAAGTGTGTTGTAAACATGATGACCCGGATAGCCTTCGTGAGATGCAAGATCAATAGCGCGGTCCATGTAATTGGGTAGATCTGTATTCACCTGAATTACACTAAAACTATTTCCTTTGTACCAGTTGTAAGCCCCCCAGGGTTGGTTTTTTACATATTCAACTTTAAAATTTTCTTCCGCCGGAAGCTGAATATGTTGTAATGTTCTTTTCCTGCACTCTGTAATTGCAGTAGTAAAAACTTTATCGAGTTTATCTGCGGGAATAATAAATTCATTTCTGAAATCATTCCATCTTTCAGTTACACTTCCTTTTCCGGGAAGCAGTTTGTCAATTTCATTAATTATTTTTTGAAAATGTGAATCATCAAAATGCGGCGGCTTTGCATCGTATAGAATTTCAGATTCTCTGTCAAATCCAAAGTTTCCTCCGGAAATCATTAAAATAAATCCCTTAATTGAAAGAAGCTGTTTGGATAAATATCTGTACCTGAGTCTTTCAAGTTCAGTAGCTTTAAATTTTCCAAGCAATTCAAGATCCTCAAGCAACGAATCAGCAGTTTTATTTAATGCTGCAGATGAAGTTGAATCCATTGTAAGCATCTTTGTGCTTTTTGGTTTCCAATCTTCCGGACCGTAATAAGCATCGACATACCCGGGGTAATATTGTCCGATTTCAAGAACAAGCTTAACATATTTTTCGGAAATTGTATTCATTCTCTTTTCCAGTTCATTTGTCGAATCGTCTTTTGAAGAACAAGCTGATAAAACCAATAATAAAACAATGTATACAACAAAGATTTTTAGATTCATTTTTACATTACTTTAGTTGATATATAAGAAAGCTGATTGGCGAAACAGTTACTGAAATTTTATTTTCAACAATCTGCCGATCATCTCTATTTAAAAGGTTATTTGCCACAGAAATGTTATAAACTGATGGTAACAGCAGTTCAGTTTGAACCGGTTCACTGTTTTTATTTAAGATTACGAGAATTCTTTCGTTTAAATCAGATCTGATGTAAGCATAAATATTTTCGTCTGCTTCAAGTGTATAAAAATCACCATGACGTAGTGCAGAATGATTTTTTCGGAGATTAATTATTTCGCTCACAATTTTTAGGTTTACCTCTTCCAATTCATCTACCGAATTTCCAAAGCGCATCATTCTCCTGTTATCGGGATCTGAGGCACCGGTCATTCCTATTTCATCTCCATAATAAACAACCGGTATTCCCGGAATAGTCATCATATAAGCCATGTAAAGCTGAAGCTTTTTATAGCTCTCAGGATGATCAACAACCGGCGGATTATCCCAGGCAACTTCAGATGCTGTCCCATCATTTATATCAAGATCCCCGTCAGCCATTGCAAGGAATCTTATTTTATCGTGACTGTCCATAATATTACCCATCAGATGATTAACACCATAAACTGAAAATGTTTTCTGCATCTGCTGACCAAGTAATTCAAATGAAAGATCATTTTTGATGAATACGGGAATTGCAGTATCGTAAAGATTAAAATTAAACTGTGCAGTTAACTGGCCGTTATTAACATAGGAACTGATTAAATCATAACCACCAAAAGTTTCACCAATCTGATAGACAGTTTTGTTTTCCGGTTGCTCTATTCTTTCTTCTAATTTTCTTGTAAGGGTTCTCCAGAATTCATTCGGTACATGCTTAACAGCATCGTGACGGAATCCATCTGCACCGGTATGTCGCAGCCACCAGACAGCATTGCTGGTCATGATTTCAAGAGCGTCCTTTGATTTTACATAGTTAAACGAAGGCATATATGGTTCAAACCAGGTAGTAAGCCTGTATTCATCCCAGAGCCTTAAATTTTTTCTTCCGTCAGGCAAATCCAGGTCTCCAAACCAGTCCCGGTGATTTTTCCAGAGTGGATTTTCTATATGAACATGATGAGCAACATAATCAAGCAAAACTTTCATTCCGTGTTTGTGTGCAGTATCCACCAGTTTTTTAGCAAGACCCATATCTCCAAAATGTTCTTCAACTCCCTCGAGTGAAACAGGCCAGTAGCCATGATAACCTGTATAATATCTGTGCGGAGCAGGATATTCCCTGTAAGCATTGTTTGTGTTATCAACTATTGGGGAAATCCAGAAGGTATTTATTCCCAAACTATCAAAATATCCATCCTCTATTTTATCAATGATTCCCTGCAAATCACCGCCCTGGTAATTAGCAGGAGTAAAAAGAGAATCGTGAATTATCGGACTATCATTTGTTGAATCGCCATCATTAAAGCGATCAATCATTATGCAATAAATTATTGCATCTCTCCAGTCAAAATCACTCTCATTATTTTTCGGAATACCTCCGGTTAAAAAAATAGTTTGAAAATCAGTTGCCTTTCCAATTGAATTTACCGCTACACGAAGAGTATGATTCCCATTAAGGTTTTCAGAAGGAAGAGAAATAGTTACAAAATTATTATCAACATTAATTGAAGAATTACTAACCTCCTGATTATCGAGAAGAGCGATAACTTTGTTTTTAGTTATCATCAGTTTTTCCGGACCGAAATAAAAGAACTTAACCTGGAATGTATTCTCTTCGTTTGAAGAATTTATCAGATGAAGATACGGTTTTATTATTTCCGGGTTTTCAACAATAAGTACAGAATTAAAATCACCCATACCATTAGGCACTTTCGCAGGGTTGTTGTCATCAATTAATTCTTTTCCGTCGACGAAAAATTTATATTCATATCTGCCTGGTTCGAGCGGAATTTCAATTTCGTAAATACCATCTTTGTTTTTATCGGTCATCGGAAGACTTTGCCTGTTCCAGCTATTGAACTGCCCAAAAAGATTAACTTGTTTTGGATGCCCTGCAGGTTTAAATATGAATAATTGTTTTTGTTTTTTCTCAAGCTTGAAGGGAATGCTGTAAATATTTCCGTCATATCTGAATTTCAAAAGGTCCAATCCGAAAAAGCTTTTCCGTGGAGTTAAAGTGAGAAGTAATGAATCTTTATCAAACTTCGCTACGATATTATCATTATTAATTAATTTTATTTTATACTCATCCGCATAGAACAAATCGCTTATCAATATTTCTTTTGTCTGACCTTCTTCAAAATTTACAGGTTGTATCAGATCATTAATTGTTTTGTGGCCGGATGGAGTACAACCGATAAATAGTAAAATGAAACAAAAAATGAATAAATTCCTGGGATTCATAAATAACTTTGTTAATGTTTTAAGTAAGTTGAACGAAAATATAATAAAAAAGCCCGTCAATTAACGGGCTTAAAAAAGTATTACATCACTCAAAAAATTACTTTTTGGGGAACACTGCATTCTGTGCTGATTTGGAAACCTTAAACTTCAAAACTTTTTTTGCAGGGATCATCATAGTTTCACCTGTCTTTGGGTTTCTTCCCATTCTTTCTTTACGCTGGGAAACTGAAAGTTTGCCAAGACCAGGAAGCACGAAATTCTTTTTAGCTTCTTTATAAGACAGTTTTACTAATTCGTCAAGAAATTCGCCGGCAACTTTTTTAGTTGTTCCAACTTTGTTAGAAAGATGACCTATGATTTCATCTTTGGTCATATATCCGCCAGCCATATGATATCTCCTTTCATTTATTATTAATTGTTATTTCGTTGGTGAAGATAAATATAATTTGACTTAAAAGAAATAAAACGAAGTGCAAATTATAACTGCAAGACCAGTAATTAAGCCTTTATTAATGGGAGCATAACGGATGTCGGTTTTTGTGGCTTTAGCTTTAAATAAGTATTTTCTATATATCATTAGTTGAAAATTTTCTTATTAATGATTAAAAATCTTTTAACACTTATCTTAACCACTTCCTGTTTACTTTTCCCTCAGGATTTAGATTCACTTAATGCTATTAATGATTCAACAAAATTTAGGATCAACCCTGATTCATCTATTGTTGCAAATGATACAAGCAAAATTGCAATAGATGATTCACTTGTCGTTCAGGAAACTATTATTCCAATTCAAATACAGCCTTTTACGGAGTCAAGTTATATCATCAACAGGAAAGAATTTTTATTTAACGATTACAGGTATGCTGGTGATTTCCTTAAGCTGTTCCCATTAACATTTACTCAGGATTTAGGTTTTATAGGCTATCCAAACCAAAGTTTTATATATGGAATAGGTGATGGCGGTGTCAGTTATATGATTGATGGAGTTTTCTGGAATGACAGATATTTTAACTCACTCGATCTGAACCTGATCCAGAGTGAAGATATTGATTCTATAGAAATTGTTCCTTTACCCAGAGGATTTTTGTATGGACCATTCAACAATGCCGTAACGATAAATTTTATTACAAGAGATTTTGTTTCTCAACCTCCTTACTCAAGAATAAAATATTATGAGGGTCCGGACGGCGAGGCAATGATTGACGGAAAATTTAACGCGCAAGTAATGAAGCGACTAAACCTTTCATTTGAAGTAACTAACCGCGGAAAAGATTCCACATATACAAACACCGGATTTTCACTCTGGCAGGCAAATGCAAAGTTAAAATATTTTCTTTCTAATGATTTAAACTTTGCTGTTGATTACAGATTTAATCACTTAAGGAGGGGATTGAACGAAGGAGTTAATATTGACAGCGTTAGACAAATTTCATCTGATATTAATTCTATTTTTTATGATCCATTGCAAGCACCAGTTAATAATACGACTCGAAGAGAAGAAATAATTCAGAATAGCTTAAATCTAAAAATTCTGGAGAAACCTCATGAGCATGGATTGTTAATATTACAATTTCATTTCAGAGATAATCTAAAATCATTTAAAAACAACTACCGTTTTTCTTATTCTGAAATCAAGAATAAAAATTATAGCATAAATCTAGACTATTCGCAGAAGATAGGGATATTTTCCGGTCAAATAATATCAGGGTTTGATAAAAATAATTCGGTGATTACATATAATGCAAATCCGGATTATCATGAAAAAATTGATTTTGATTATTTATCTGTAGCAGGAATTGTTTCAGCTGACTTGTTAGAGGGTAAGTTAAAACCTTCCGTTTATTACAAGTATTTTAGACAAAATTATAGTCAATTTGGTGATGATTTTGTTGATGCAAAAACAGGATATGGATTTGATGCTACATTTAGTCCATTATCCAACCTTTATTTATACTTTGGTTATTCTATTTATAGCCAGTTTGATACGGATAGTTGCAAAACTTTGGAGTGTGGGATAAGTTATAGTATCCAAAACCTTAAAACCGATTTTCGGTTTTTTAGAAAATCAAATTTAATTCATTATTCGGTTGTGCACCCTATTTGGACCGGAATTGAAATAGGAATCCCAAATTCTTCTTTTGATGGAATAGCAGCAAAACTAAGCTATAAGCTCTGGAAATTATTGGTTGAAACTAGTGCCTCTCATTATTTTGAAACTGATGAATTTTTTAGCGTTCCGGAGGTTTATTTTACTGGTGGTATTTATTTAAATGATTTTTTCTTTAATGATAATCTGAATTTGAAAACCGGGTTTAAATTTTATTATACTGGTAAAACAGAAATTTATCCTCTGACAATTGATCCATCAAACAAGTTGGATTTCAATTTGATTGGTGAGATAAAAGAACGGGCAATAGTTTACTTTACCTGGGAAAACTTATATAATTCCCAGTATTATATTACCCCTTACTATCCAATGCCCGAAAGGAATATCAGGTTCGGAATTGCCTGGGAGTTGTTTAATTGAAAGGATTAAAAATATGCCAGATTTTAGAAATCTGGCATATCTGGTTGTGTTAAAGACTTAACATATCTTTAAACTTAATTGCCTGCCTGCGCGATACTTCAACTTTATTTCCGTCTTTCATTTTCACAAGCAGTCCGCCGTTAAGCCACGGCTCAATCGAATCAATCCACTTAAGATTGATTATATGCTTGCGGTTTGCGCGGAAGAATGTCTTACTGTCCAATCTTTCATCAAGATAATTAAGTGTGCGGAGAATAAGCGGTTTACTCTCAGAGAAATACAATCTCACATAATTACCTTCCGATTCAAAAAGTCTTATGTTTTCAAGTTTTACAAACCAGCAGCGCTCACCATCTTTAACAAAAACCTGGTCGGCTTCTGTTAATATTTCTTTATCCGCTTCAATGGCAGCTTTCTTCCTGTTTTTTTCTAGGAGTTTTTTAACACTTTCTTCAAGTCGTTTCGGTTCGATAGGTTTAAGCAGATAGTCGAGTGCATTGTATTCAAACGCTTTTATTGCATATTCATCGTAAGCTGTTGTAAAGATAACAGCAGGAACACTGTCTAATTCTTCCAGCATTTCAAATCCAGTCTTACCGGGCATTTGAATGTCTAGAAACAACAAATCAGGTTTTAGTTCACTGATTTTTTCAAGTGCATCTTCCGCATTAACTGCTTCACCGACAACATTTATTTCTTTGAACGGAGTCAGCAATCTTTTTAATTCTGTGCGGGCTAATCTTTCATCATCAATTATTAAAGCTTTCATTTTTTTCTCCTCCCGGTGAACGAATGTTTACTGAATTGGAATTTCAATTTCTGCAATTACTTTTTCTGAATTTTCATTTTTAATTTCAAATTTAGCTTTCTCACCGTATATTAAGTTTAACCTGTGCTTTGTGTTGCTAATACCAAATCCTTTTGATTTTTTCAGATCTTCTTCAAAAAGATGTCCTGAATTTTTTATCTGAACATGCAAATGAGAGTTTTCAACTTTCGACAAAACAGAAATTTCCCCACCTTCGGTTCTTTTTGAAATACCGTGCTTAATTCCGTTTTCCACTAATGTTTGAATCATCATTGGCGGGATTTCAATCTTCCTGGATTTTGAATCAATGTTCATCTGGTATTTTAATCGCTCTTCAAAACGAATTCGCTCGAGATCAAGATAATCTTTTACGTTTTCAATTTCATCTTCAAAAGGAACCATTTCCATTCGTTCCATTTTTAATGAATAGCGAAGCAGGTTTGAGAGTTTTGTTATTGCAGTTTTTGCTGATTCAGGATCTTCTTCAATCAAAGCCCGGATGCTGTTCATTGCATTGAACATAAAATGGGGATTCAACTGAGACTTTAGAGTTTTTAATTCGTAATCTTTAACAGCAGCTTCCCAGATTAAAGATTCGATCTCTTTTTTCTTATAGTTTTCAAAAAAATGAACAGCAAAGTAAACAAGTGACCAGAAAAATATTATTGCTGAAAGATTTGTAAACCCTGCAATCAATTGCCCAATTTTAAATTCTTCTTCTCTTGCATGAAGTAATTGGCTTAGCCCAAAAACAATTCCGTAATAAATAATTCCAGTAACAATGCTGGAAGAAATAATTGCGAAAATTCCTTTCTTTAAACCAAGATTGAGCCAGTTCCGTTTGCGGATTATTTTTCTTAAAAGGTGAGTTAAAATTATACCAACAAAACCTATGAGCAGCCAAAGTTCAAGTCTGGGTAAAGTTAGTTTTTCAAACGAAGCAGCGACTATAATATTCACAATCACAAATAAAGACCAACCGGAAATCTGACTAAGCCAGTACATTTTATTTCGGTTCATATTGAACTTTTTATCTTTAGCCGGATTGATGGAAATTTCTGCCGGGATTTGTTTGCGATAATTTAGTTGCATTAAATATAAAGCTATTCTTAATTAAGATAAAAGAAGCCGACAGTTGAAAGCCGGCTTTTTAACAACAGAAAATTAAGAAGCTTAATTCCGAATGGACGGAATATTTATTTCAACGGTTTTATGCACTGATAAATGGGTGTTTACTAAGTAGCTTTATAAAGATAAAATATCATTATAAATAATGAATGCCATCAGCAGAAGCAGGAGTATAAACCCTGTATTCTGAATTGCAATTTTAATTTTAACCGGGATCTCTCTTTTGAATATTCCCTCAATGATTATCATTACAAGATGCCCGCCGTCAAGAACAGGAAAAGGCATAATATTAATAAGTGCCAGGCTTAAGCTGAGAACTGCCAGAAAATAGAGAAAACTCTCAAAACCTACATCAGCAGATTTTGCAGCAAGCTGAGCAATTTTAACGGGTCCACCGAAAGCTTTACCAAATTCAACATCACCCTTAAAAACTTTTCCAGCAACTCTGAAAGTTACAGCAGTGATGTTTACAATATCATCAAATGATTTTGAGAAAGATGCAATGAATCCATAAGTCTTGTAATCAATTTTGCCGGTATAAATTTCTCCAACAGAAATTCCAATCTTGCCATCATTACCGGGAATAACAGCCAGTGAAAGCGTGTCTTTATCACGAAGCAGTTTAACTGAAATTTTCTTTTCGGGATTTGCTGAAATAATATTTGTAAGCTGCTCGGCACTTAATGTTTTGGTTCCATTAATGCTTAAAAATATATCTCCGGATTTCATTCCGGCAATCATTGCCGGTTTATCTTTCATCGGTTCAACTACAACAGGATGAACACCGCTTTGGAGCAGAAATTCACGACCAGTCTGGAAATCAGGGATTTTAGTTCTTGGCACAAAAATATTCTTTGTATGATCATCACGCTTAATTTTAAATGTAACATCTTCACCGATGTTGTTTACATAAATACTGCTTAAAACTTCATCCCAGTTATTTACTTTTGCATTGTTGATAGCAAGAATTTTATCACCCTCATCAAATCCAAGGGAGTCAACCGAAGAATTTTCTTTTACATATCCGATTGTGGTTGTATCTGTTACCGGTTTTCCCTTAAAATAATTTGAACCCCAAAAAATAAAATAGGTAAGCAGTAAATTCATAAAAACGCCGGCTGTGATGACAATTATTTTTTGCCACATTGGCTTTGATCTGAATTCATAAGGCTTTGGTTGTTCGTTGGTAAATTTTGTGTCGAAGCTTTCATCAACCATTCCGGCAATCTTAACATATCCGCCCAGTGGAAGAAGACTCAGCCTGTAATCAGTATGTCCTTCTCCGTCAAAATCTTTTGGAAGTTCTCCGAATGAAAATCCGTTCTTTTTATTCCAGCCGAATAATCTTTTTCCAAAACCTATTGCAAAAACATCGGCTCTCATTTTGCAAAGTTTTGCAGCAGCAAAATGTCCGAATTCATGAATAAAGACCAGTATTCCAATTGTTATTGCAAAATAAATTACATATTCCATTAAGTTCTTTTCTCCGTGTTAATTTAATGTTTTCACGTATTCCCGGGTTTTCCTATCATATTCAAAAATCGTGTCAAGATCAGAAACACCATTTCCTTCAAATTTGTTCAATGCGTTGTCTATCATTTTGGGAATGTGTGAAAATTTTATTTCTTTTTTTAAAAATTTGTCCACTGCTATTTCATTTGCCGCATTTAAAATACAGGGTGCTGTTCCACCTGTATTTAAAGCATCGTACGCTAACTTTAAACACTCGAACTTTTTATAATCAGGATCAATAAAAGTTAAAGTTCCAATTTTGGTTAAATCAGTCCGATCAAGATTGCTTTTCATTCGTTCAGGAAAAGTAAGCGCATACTGAATAGGCAGTCGCATATCTGGCAAACCAAGCTGAGCTTTAATTGAGCCGTCAACAAACTGAACCATTGAATGAATAATTGATTGAGGATGAATAACTACTTCAATTTTTTCTTTCGGTAAACCAAAAAGCCATTTCGCTTCTATAACTTCGAGACCTTTATTCATCATTGTTGCTGAATCAATCGTTATTTTATTCCCCATTTTCCAGTTTGGGTGATTGAGTGCTTCATCAATTGTTGCAACTTCAAAGAACGATTTGTCTTTATCTAAAAACGGTCCGCCTGAAGCAGTTAAAATTATCTTTTCGACTTCTGAAAGATTTTCACCGATCAGGCACTGGTAAATAGCACTGTGTTCGGAATCTACCGGAAGAATTTCTGCCTGGTTTTCACTGCAAAGATTAGTGACGAATTCACCTGCAACAACAAGAGTTTCTTTATTTGCAAGCGCAATTCTTTTTCCTCTTTTAATTGCTTCGATAGTTGGAGCAAGTCCTGCAAATCCAACCATTGCACCAATGAAAATATCATATTCACAATTTGCAGCAGCTTCTAATAAACCTTCTTCACCAATAAATAATTTTGTATCCGGCGGAATTTGCGAAACAATTTCCTGTGCTGCAGTTTTATTTCTGACTGCTACATATTCAGGTTTAAACTTTTTAATTTGTTCCAGAAGAAGATCAACATTGGAATTAACGGTAAGAGCAGTGACTTCAAACTCTTCTTTTAATTGCTCAATAACGTTTAGTGAATTTACTCCAATAGAGCCGGTTGAACCGAGTATAAAAACCTTCTTCATAAGTGTTTAAAATAAGCAATTTGATGCATTAAAGAATAGTTAAAAAGCTTCTCAGATTTTCACTTAATCGCAGATAAAATTAAAATTTTAAGCAAATTACTGTACATCTCTGATATTTTCCCTTGAATGCAGCCTGTATTTTGTTGATTTTAAAATATGATTAAAAAATTGATAATTCTTTTGTCCTTTGTTGTGACTGCACTCTTTGCACAGCAGGGAAATAATCTTCTTTCTAAATTTACACTTGGACAGAGTTATGAGAATTCGGGTGACCTGCAAAATGCAATAAAAATTTATGAAGAATTATATCAGTCTGATCCGAACAATCCGCAATACTTCTCTTCATTGAATAAGGCTTATATTGCTGCAAAAAATTATGCAGCTTCAGTAAACTTACTGGAAGATCGTATTGCTAAATTTCCTCAGGACATCAACTCATACGGACTTCTTGGCTCAACTTATTACATTATGGGAAATGAACAGAAAGCATTTAAAGTCTGGGATGAAGCATTGCAGAAACCGGATGTGAATTTAATTTCATTTCGTGTTATAGCAAACTATACAATTGAAAGAAGAGCATTTGAAAAGGCAATTGAAATTTATGAGAAAGGGAAAACCCACTCAGATGAAAAACAAATCTTTTCATTTGATCTTGGAAGATTATATGGAATAACTATGCAGTTCGGAAAAATGGCAGACGAGTACTGCGAAATTCTAAAGAATGATCCTTCACAGTATCAGGTTGTTAAGGCAAATATATTTTCATTTCTGAATAAGCCGGAAGCTCTGCAAAAAATAATCCCGGTTTTTGAAAATGCTGAAGATGGAAGCAATTTTGGTATAACAAGATTACTTGCTGAACTATATACACAGGCAAAAGATTATGATGAAGCTTTTGAACTTTATGTTAAGCTTGACAAAAACCAATCATCAAATGGAATGGAACTTTTGGATTTTGCACAACTTCTTTTACGCGAAAAAGAATATCAAACCGCCGCAAATACATTCAAGGAAATTTATTCGCTGTATCCGGATAGTAAATTAACATCAGTTGCAAAGCTGGGTTACGCAAAATCTATAGAAGCAAAATTGTTTGATGATTACACCAGCACACTTCCATTATGGAAACCGGAATTTAAAGCTCAGAAATATGAATCCGGTGAAATAACAAAAGCACTGGATGCGTTTGAAGAAATCGTTAGTCTTTATAAAAATTCTGAATCTGCATACGAAGCATTGCTTCGAATTGGAATGATTAATCTTTATATGCTTGGTAATCAAAAGACAGCCATTAATAACTTTAATAAGATCGTTTCTGAAGCACCACTTTCCAATTCTTCCGGTGAGGCTTATCTTGAACTCGGCAACATAGAATTTTCAGAGGGAAACATTGATGAAGCACAAAATTATTTTACAAAAGTTGGGAAAGTGCATTCTGAGGATCAGACTACGAACGAAGCTACATATAAGCTTGCAAGAATAAATTACTTCAAAGGAAATAATTCCGAAGCTGCAAAACTTGCAAATTCATTGACTGAAAATTTAAAGAATGATTTTGCAAATGATGCAATCGAGTTTTCAATCATTTTGAACAATGCCCGGTTTGATTCGTCAAACAATGTACTTTTTGCTAAAGCCGAAATGTTTTCTGATCAGAAAAAATTTAAAGATGCAGCAGAACTTTTTAAGCAGATCAGCGAAGATAAATCTGCAATACTTTTCGGACCGATTGCGAAATACAGACTTGCAGAAATGGAGATTGCAATGGATAATTTTACCGGAGCAATTGATATTTTAGGGCAAATTGTTGAAGAAAAAGAAAAAAATATGTACTCTGATAAAGCATTGTTTTTGATGGCAAAAACGTACCAGTTTGGATTAAATGACAATGCAAAAGCGATTGAAACTTATGAAAAGCTGTTAGCCGAGTTTCCGAATTCAATTTTAATAAACGAAGCTCGTGAAAATATTTTATCTTTACGGAACAAATTAAGTTAGGATTTTCGATGTCAAAAAAGAACAATCAGAAAATAGTTAAATGTTCATTTTGCGGAAGAGACGGTAGTGAAGTCGGCAGCATGATCGCCGGACCGGATGTTTACATTTGTGATATCTGCATCTCAAGCAGTGTTGAAATTTTAAGGAACAATCTTGCAGCTTATCCCGGACAAAAATCCAAAGACTTCAGGCAGCACACACCTGCGTCATTAAAGAAATCTCTGGATGAATATGTAATTGGTCAGGAAAGGGCAAAGAGATTTTTATCTGTTGCAGTTTATAATCATTATAAAAGAATTAATACAAAAACTTCTTTCTTTGAACTCGATGAAGTTGAAATAGAGAAGAGCAATATAATGCTGATCGGTCCAACAGGTGTTGGGAAAACTTTACTTGCTCAAACTCTTGCAAAAATTCTGGATGTACCGTTTGCAATTGCTGATGCCACAACTTTAACTGAAGCCGGCTATGTCGGTGATGACGTTGAAACTGTTTTGGTTCACCTTCTGCAGGCTGCTGATTATAATCTTGAGCGGGCACAGAAAGGAATTGTGTACATTGATGAGATTGATAAGATTGCAAGAAAAACAGACAGCCCTTCAATAACACGGGATGTTTCAGGTGAAGGTGTACAGCAGGCATTGTTAAAAATTCTTGAAGGCACAATAGCAGGTGTTCCTCCTAAAGGTGGAAGAAAACATCCTGAGCAAAACCTGATAAATGTGAATACAAAAAATATTTTATTTATTCTCGGTGGTGCATTTGACGGAATTGATAAAATTATTGCAACAAGAATTAATAAAAATAAAATGGGATTTGGTTCGGAGATAAAGGGAAAGCACAGTGATGATGATCTGTTGATGCATATTCAGCCAGGTGATCTTTTAAAATTTGGATTGATACCCGAACTTATCGGGCGAATACCTGTTGTTGCTCCTTTGCATCCTCTTGATGAAGACGCTATGAAAAGTATCTTAACGGAACCTAAGAATGCAATACTTAAACAGTATAAAAAACTTTTTATGATGGAAGGGGTTGAGCTTGAATTCGATCCGTTTTCTTTGGATGCAATAGTTAAAACAGCAATCGCAAGAAAAACCGGTGCACGCGCACTTCGTTCAATTGTTGAAGAATTTATGGTCGAGATAATGTACGAACTCCCTACAATGGAAAATGTAGAAAAATGTATCGTTACATCGAATGTTGTTTTAAAAGGTGAAAAACCGATTTTTATCCGGGCAGATAAAAAATCAGCTTAGGGAATTGATAATATGGAAATAAGGTATATGGTATAAGTTGAAAAATTTATCCGTATCAGATTATTTTTAATTTACTTACTTAAACTTTAATTCCCGTATTTCCTTATATCTTTATACCACTTTAACTTTTAGAAAATTGATGAAAAAGATATTTCTCTTCTTATTATTTCCTTTACTTCTTTTTGCGCAGTCCAAAATATTAATTTTTATGGATGCTGATCAAACAGATCATTTAAAAGCTTATGGAATTACTTTTCACGCATTGCAGCAAGGATTAAAAGCAGACTGGCTTTTAAATTACCGCGGCGGTTCATTTATGATTGATAACGATGATAAAATTGCAAATGAATGCAGGATTGACGGTGTAGCCTTTAAACAGATTTCTTTATCAGAAGCAACAGATATTTATGCATTTGTCCAGAGTGATGAAAATAATATGGATGTTGTAAGACTGGAAAAAGCGCCTAAAATTGCTGTTTATGTTCCGCCTGGCTTTCAGCCCTGGGATGATGCTGTTACCCTTGCACTTGAGTATGCGGATATTCCTTACGATAAAGTCTGGAACGATGAAATACTTGAGGGCAAGCTGGATAATTACGACTGGCTTCATCTGCACCACGAAGATTTTACAGGTCAGTATGGAAAGTTTTATGCAAGCTATAGCAATGCGCAATGGTATATTGATCAACAAATGCAATATGAACAGGATGCAAAGAAAAACGGATTCAGAAAAGTTTCTGAAATGATGAAAGCTGTTGCAGTAACTATTAAAAGTTTTGTGGGCAAAGGCGGATTCCTTTTTGCGATGTGTTCTGCTACTGATTCTTATGATATTGCTCTCTCGGCTCTCGATGTAGATATCTGCGCTGAAATGTATGATGGCGATGCTGCTGATCCCGATGCTCAGCAAAAGCTTAATTTTAACAACACACTTGCTTTTGAAAATTTTAAGCTGGTAATGAATCCATATATTTATGAATACAGTGATATTGACATCCAGCCGGAAGAGATTGGAAATTTTGATAACGACTACTTCACTCTGTTTGAATTTTCCGCAAAGTATGATCCCGTACCGACCATGCTAACTCAAGACCACGTTAATATTATTCGCGGATTTATGGGACAGACTTCAATGTTCAGGAAAAGCACTATAAAAAAATCAGTAACGATATTAGCTGAACGAGAAGGAACAGACCAGGTTAAATACATTCATGGTAATTTTGGCAGGGGAACATTTACTTTTTACGGCGGTCACGATCCTGAAGATTACCAGCACGCAGTTGGTGATCCACCGACGGATTTAAACCTTTATAAAAACTCTCCGGGTTACAGGCTTATTCTTAACAATGTTCTTTTCCCCGCAGCTTCAAAGAAAAAGCAGAAAACTTAACCACTCTATTTATATTAATACAATATATTTGGGCACTAATTTATGTTTTAAAAGGTTGATCAATGAAAACAGTTCAAATAAAAAACTCAGATAAAAAATATTCAGTTGGAAAAATTGTTTGTGTCGGAAGAAATTATGCTGAACACGTCAAAGAGCTTGGAAATGAAGTTTCAGACAAACCGGTTATTTTTCTTAAACCAGCTTCGGCAATAATTTATTCTGGAGGGTCAGTGGTTCACCCGGATTATGGAAATGATCTTCACCACGAAATCGAACTTGTTCTTTTAATCGGAAAAGATGTGAAAAATGCTTCACTGAAAGATGCTGAAAATTCCATTATTGGTTACGGAGTTGGTTTAGATATGACTTTACGCGATGTTCAAAATGCGTTAAAGAAAAAAGGAGATCCGTGGACGATTTCAAAATGTTTTGACACTTCAGCGGTTTTATCAGATTTTGTTTTGAAAGAAAATTACACTCTTACCCAAAAAGAAAATATCGAGTTGAAAGTAAACGGACAAATAAAACAGAACGATACACTTGATAAAATGATTTCATCCCCGGCGCAACTTGTACAATATATTTCTTCTTTGCTGAAACTGGAGGAAGGTGATTTGATTTTTACAGGAACTCCTGCAGGAGTAAGTAAAGTTAAAAAGGGAGATAAACTGGAAGGCTCAATTGAAAATATTGGGGAACTTAACTGTACAATAAAATAAATATAATTCAATCGTTCTGTCATTCCGAACTGACAGAAGGTCATCCTGAATTTATTTCAGGATCTGATTCTTTTTCGGAATCTTTTTTCTTTAAAATGACCCTGAAACCAGTTCAGGGCGACTTCAATAGTTTTATTTATTCAATTTTTGAAGCGCCTGTTTAATCAATTCTTCAAGTGAAATGTTCTGGTCTGACGAAACTATTTCGTGAATAATTTTTTCTGAAATCTTTGGATTATAACCGAGTGTGTTGAGCGCTGCAATCGCCTCTTTCTTAATTCCGGGTTCTTTTGATGTTTCTCCTTCTTTTATATCTCCAACTTTTGATCTCAATTCAAGCACAACGCGTTCTGCTGTTTTTCTTCCGATTCCCGGAACGGCGACGATTCTGGCAACATTTCCGCTAATGATTGCATTCTTTAAATCTTCCACTGAAATACCTGATAAAAGACTTAAAGCAAGCTTAGGTCCTATTCCATTTACAGAAATCAATAACTCAAACATTTCCTTTTCAGCTTCAGTGTAAAACCCGAAAAGATTTATTGCATCGTCGCGAACATTTGTATAAATAAAAAGTGAAACTGATTCTTTTTCAGAAATTTTTTCAAAGGTATTAATAGAAATATTAACAAGATAACCGACACCGTTTACATCCACTACAATTTGTGTAGGTTTTGAAAAAATTATTTTGCCGGATAAATGAGCGATCATATTTTTATTTAATTAATAATTCTATCAGGAAACTCTTCAGCAAACGCTTTCCAGTTTTTAATTTTAGCAGACGGTTGTTTCATTCTGAATGCATGGCAAAGCGCAGTTGCAAGTGCATCGCTTTCATCAGTTTTCATATCTGTTTTTTTAAGACTTAAAATTGTCTTTATCATGAAACTAACCTGCTCTTTGGAAGCTGAACCATTACCAACAACTGATTTTTTTATTTCACGCGGGGAGTATTCGCTTACCGGAACTTCATTATTCACAGCAGCAAGTAGTGAAACACCACGTGCGTAACCTATTTTTAATGCTGACTGAACATTTTTTCCGTAAAATGCAGTTTCTATGGCAAACTCATCCGGCGAATATTTTTTTATCAGCTTATCAAGTTCATCATAAATAATTTTCAATTTATAAGGAAGTGATTTTGTGGAAGGAAGTTTTATTATTCCGGCAGCTATTCTTGTAAGCTGATTGTTATTGTTTTTTATGATGCCAAACCCGGTAATGATTGTTCCCGGATCGACTCCGATAATAATCATAAAAATTTATCAGTTTTTATTAACTGTGTCATCATCAAAATCGGCATTTGAATAAACATTCTGAACATCATCAATATCTTCAATCCCTTCGATCAACCTCATAACTTTTTCAGCATCCTCACCTGTAACAGAGATATTATTTTTTGCAATCCATTGAAGTGAGGCATTTTCAATCTGAAGGTTTTTATTCAGTATTGCTTTTCTCACAGACTCAAAAGATTCAACTGGAGTTTGCACTTCAAAATATTCATCCTGTGAGGAAAGATCCTCTGCACCTTCATCCAATACAATTCCAAGAATATCTTCTTCTGATTTTCCTTGCTGAGGAAGTGAAACCACTCCTTTTCGTTCAAACATCCATGCAACCGAACCGCTTTCACCAAGACTTCCACCATTCTTGGAAAATATGTGCCGGACTTCTGCAACTGTTCGGTTTTTATTATCTGTCGCAACTTCAACTAAGATTGCAATTCCACCCGGGCCGTATCCTTCGTAAGTTAATTCGTGGAAAGTTACTCCTTCAAGTTCACCTGTAGCTTTTTTAATTGCGCGGTCAATATTATCGGCAGGCATATTTGCCGCTTTGGCGTTATCGACAGCTAATCGCAAGCGAGGATTTGCATCTGGATCTCCGCCACCTTCACGGGCAGCAATTGTAATTTCTTTGATAAGCTTGGTAAACATTTTACCTCGTTTTGCATCAACCACTGCTTTTTTTCTTCTGATTGTTGCCCACTTAGAATGCCCGGACATTAAACTGTCTCCTTAATATTTTCTTTTATGTGTATGTCTTTTAATCTTAGTTGAGGAAATGATCTGCCGTCCCGAATCGATTTATCAATTGTGTAAACTATATCAATTTGTGAGTGATTGGAAACAATCTGATCATAAAACTGACCAAGGTTGAAACCAATGCAATCAAAAATTTTATCACAGCCTTCCTGCTTTAGGCTGAACACTATGTGATTTGTTCCAACAATTCTCGGGATGCTGGCAATCAAAACATTTTTTGTCAAAAATGTTGGCCGCATATTAGCAGGACCGAAAGGAGCAAATTGATCTAGAATTCTTAAAAATTTTGGAGTAATATCGGAAAGTTTCAATTCAGCATCTATAGAAATTTCAGGTAGGAGATCATCTTCATTAATTGAATCCTTGACGATCTCATTAAATTTTTCCTTGAACTCTTTAAGTTTTTCAATTTCAACTGCAAGTCCGGCAGCGGCATGGTGCCCGCCGAAATGAATTAAATATTCTTCACATTTCTGAAGCGCTTCATAAATATTAAAATTAGAAATGCTTCTTGCCGAACCCTTAGCAACTCCATCAACAGTTGTAAGCATTATTGTCGGGCGGTAATATTTTTCAACAAGTCTTGAAGCAACAATTCCAATTACTCCCGGATGCCATCCTTCCTGGTGAAGAACTATTGCGAGCTCGTTATCTAGATCTATAGAAGATTCAACAAGCCAGCTTGCGTCATCAAAAGTATCTACATCAATTTTTCTTCTTTCATAATTTTCTACTTCAAGAACTTTGGCAAGTTCCATTGCCTCTTTTTTACTTTTTGTTATAAGTAATCTGACTGCACGCTCTGCATCTCCTAATCTTCCAACTGCATTTATTCGCGGGGCAAGAGTAAATACAACCTGTCCTGAAGAAAGATTTCCGGGATGAAGATGTGCAATATCAATTAAAGCAGCCATTGCTGGACGTGGATTAGTATTTATTTGTTCTAATCCTTCGCGCACAAGCACTCTGTTTTCATCAGTAAGCGGAACAATATCGGCAGCGCCGGCAAGCGCAACGAGATCTAAATATTGAAGCGGGATGTCTCTTTTACCAATTCTTTCACAAACTCCCTGAGCAAGTTTGAAAGCCACCCCTGCGCCGGAAAGATATTTAAATGGATATTCACATCCCGGTTTTAAAGGATCAAGAACTGCAAGTGCGTCAGGCAGTTCAGCTTTTGGCTGGTGGTGATCGCAAATTATAACATCCATACCAAGCTTCTTTGCGTAAGCGGCTTCTTCTATAGCTGTAATTCCGCAATCGACAGTTATCAATAGGGAAGTACCTTTTGCTTTAACATGATCCATTGCTTCATTTGATAAGCCGTAACCTTCTTCAAGTCTGTTAGGTATATAGAATTCAACATTTGCATCAAGCTCTTTTAAAAATAAATATAACAATGCTGTAGCACATGTTCCGTCAACATCATAATCGCCATAAATACAAATGAGATGATTTTCTGTAAGTGCCTGAATAACACGGGTTGTTGCATCTTCCATTCCATTCATCAGGAATGGATTATGAAGAGATTCTAAGGAAGGTCTGAAAAATTTTTTCGCTTCGGAATAATTATTAATGTTTCGCTGAACAAGCAGGGATGCAAGTATTTCTGAAATGTTGAGTGAATCTGCCAGTTCCTTAACGGCAAGCTCATCACTTACATTTTTTAATGTCCAGCGTTTTTGTAGCATAGATAATCCAATTAAAAAAACAAAGAACAAAAAATAACCCGGACCCGTAAGCCGAATTTTGTTTCCCCGCAATGCGGGGACGGCAATCATTTGTCTTGGCCCTGCATTGCTGCAGAACTCCAGCAGTCTACCCGGAAATCATTGGAGCGAACAACTCCTTATTTCGCAAAAGCGAAAAAAGATTTCCCTATTTGACCTTGCTTCGGATGTGGTTTGCCTTGCCTCCGGCATTACTGCCGAAGCGGTGAGCTCTTGCCTCGCCATTTCACCCTTACCCCAAATAAATTTAGGGCGGTATATTTTCTGTGGCACTATCAGTATCCCATTTCCGGGATCCCGGGTGTTACCCGGCACCCTGTTCTTTGAAGTTCGGACTTTCCTCTCCTGCCTTTGACAGGAGCGATTGCCCGGACCGGATTATTATTTTATTCTTTAAACTTTTTTACAACGCCTTTATTTATAAGCGTTTATGATAATTTTCTTATTAAGAAAAGAACTTTTTAACTGGAGAGGAATATACAAAATTTCATTTTATATATCACCAGAAAGAGCGAGTGCAGTTAAAGATTAATTACTATCAACTTCGCCGGCTATTTCAGCAGACACAAGTATTCTTCCACAATATTCGCAGTAGAAAAGTCTTGAGTTTTTCCTTATTTCTAATTGTCTTTGTGCCGGAACTATATTGTGACAACCGGAGCAAGCTGATCTTTTTATAGTAGCTACGGCCTTTCCTTTTTTTGCTTTTCGGATACGCATATAAGCTGAAAGGTCACCCTTCTTAACACCCGCTTCAATTTTTTTACGTTCAGCCAAAAGCTTTGCTTCTTCCTTTTCATTAGCCTTAATTATTTCTTTAAGGTCAGCTTCCTTAACTTTTAATTCCTGGTTTAATTCATCCAGTTTTGGTTTCTGTTCTTCAATTTCAAGTGTGAGTGTTTTGCTCTGATCTGCAAGCGCATTATTTTCAGATTCAAGTTTAGAAATCTGCTCTTCGGTATGATCTATTTCTTTTGTAAGAGCATCATATTCTTTATTATTTCTTACCTGATACAGTTGAGCTTTAAACTTTTTCTGATTTTCTTTGTGCTTTTCTATTTCCTCTTCGTTTTGCTCACGTTTTTTCAAAGATTCTTTTTGACTGGATTCTTTTTCGCTGATCTCTTCTTTAATTAAGTTCATCTTTTCTTCAAGATCACGAACAGCATTTGGCAAATCACCACGAAGTTCTTCAAGCTCGTCAAGCTGATCATCCACCTGCTGAAGCTGATACAATATTTTTAACCTGTCGTACAATTTTTATCAACTCCTTAATTGTTATAAAATAAAACCGGGTTCGTTGAACCGCTATATTTAAAAACTTTTATTGATTCGTTTCCGATCAAATCTTTTTCTAATCTCTTTTTTATTTCAATTAAAACAGGCGCTTCTGTTTCATAATGCCCTGCATCAATCAAATATATTTTTTCTTCTGCATCCTGGAATATATGATATTTCAGATCGGCAGTTACAAATGCATCAGCTCCCGAAGTAATTGCTTCATCAACTAGCTCACTGCAGGAACCACCACAAACTGCAACTCTTCTGATTAATTTGCTTTTCCCTGCTGTGTAACGGAAGTTTTTTAATTTCAGACTTTTAGATAAAGTTTTAAAGAACAGTTGAATACTCATTCCTTTTTCAAATTCACCTACAGCTCCAAATCCAAAATTCACATTTTCATTTTTAACGGGATAAATATCATAAGCAACTTCTTCATAAGGATGAGCTTTAATCATTGAAGAGATAATTTTACTCAAATCACTTTTACCGACCAATACTTCGAGCCTCGTCTCTTCAACTTTTTCAAGTTTATTCTTTTTACCAATTGCGGGGTTTGATTTTGCCGAGCCCTTAAATGTTCCAGTCCCTTTAATTCTGAATCCGCAATTTGAGTATTCACCAATTGCACCTCCACCAGCGTTGTGAATTGCTTCTGCAACTTTCTCTAGATTATTATCCGGAACAAATACCACCAGTTTAAATTGATCGTCTTTCAGATTTTTCAAAAATCGAATGTTTTTTAATCCAATTGCTTTAGCTAACTGAAAGCTTACACCGTCTTTTGTGAAATCAAGATTAGTGTGGGCTGAGAAAACGTTGATATCTTTTTTTAATAACTTTTCAATAATAATTGAATGTGTATTTTTTGTCGTGTTAATGTTTTTGATTGGATGAAAAAGGAATGGATGGTGAGTTATAATAAGATTGCAGTTTCTTTTGATTGCTTCATCAACCACTTTGTTGTTAAGATCGAGACTAAGAAGAATATTTTTTATACTACTGTTTTCGTTTCCAATCTGCAAACCTACGTTATCACTTGCCCAGGCATTTGCGGCAGGTGCCCAATGCTCAAAGTATTCTAAGATTTTTTTACACTTCATATCAAAAAAAACACCCCGACTTTTTATCGGGGTGTTCTTTTAATTTCATTTCCTTCCTGGTACTTTCTCGTACCCACCGAAGTCAACTATTTCTATAAATTTTAACTTTTGATTAATGATCACATTCATATTAAGTATCGAAATATAGCATGAACGGATTTAATATTCAATATCTCATTTTTTTGAATTATTCGCCGTTTTCTGAGACTTCAGTCCAGTTCCCATCCTCTTTTATTAGCTGAATGAGCTCCTCAACAGCATTTTTTGAAGGCACATTTCTTCTGACAATATCCTTTGCACGGTAAAGTGTTATTTTATCTGTGCCAGAGCCCACATATCCGTAATCCGCATCAGCCATTTCGCCCGGTCCATTTACTATGCAGCCCATTATTGCAATCTTAACTCCTTTAAGATGCTCGGTCTTTTTACGGATCATTTCAGTTGTTTCCTGTAGATCAAAAAGTGTTCTTCCGCAAGAGGGACAGGCAATGTATTCTGTTTTGGAAATTCTTACTCTTGCAGCCTGAAGAATTCCAAATAAAGTTCTGTTGATAATTTTTTCTGAATTTTCTTCCGCAGAAGAAAATTTTCTTATGTACTTTCCGTTATTTTTTTCTTTAGTTAAAAGATTTTCTGAGGAACCAATCCAAACTCCTTCACCAAATCCATCAATTAAAAGTGAGCCGAAATCTGTTGCAGAATACAATCGCAATTCATCTTGGGTCAGGTTTGAATAATCTCTTTTGATAATCACAGGGTTTTTAATTTCATTTATTATAAGACTAAAAAACACACTGCGTTGTTCAGCCATTCCATGTTCATTATTTGTTTCCAAAACAATTACGGCAGTTAAATCATTTTTAATTTTTGAAATCAGTTCTTCAGTTAATAATGAAATATCAAGTTTTACAAAATTCAAAGTTTTAGATTTTTCTTTATCGTTTAAATATTCTTCAACTGTTAGCATGGGGTATCTTAATTTTTTGTTCTGAAACTGCTGCCATGAATTTAAATCCAGAACAAGTTTCAGATTTTCAGGTATATCAAAAAGAATATCAAAATTTTTTAAATAGATAATATCAGCTGCAGAATCACTTAAAGACCATTTATCTGTAACAGGATTGTAAGCGTAACCAACATCCTTTAACACAGATTGATCTGTTATTCTTCGATGAGAAAAATCTGTTATGACTACCGGAACATTTGCTCCACCAATTCCGGCAACTTCAAAAGTTTCACGTTTGGAATAATGAAAAGGATCTGTCGGATTTTCATCAATTTCTTTTATCGGTTTGTGATTTTCTCTTCCTTTATACCTGTTTGCAAGTGAGATTGCAACTGGTGCTTCATATTCGGGATCTTCTGTTAACGAAACTCTGATTGTATCTCCTATCCCGTCTTCAAGTAATGCTCCTATCCCTAGTGCAGATTTTATTCTTCCGTCTTCACCTCCACCAGCTTCTGTAACTCCAAGATGAAGAGGATAATTCATATCCTCTTCTTCCATTTTCTGAATCAACAATCTGTAAGCCTGAACCATAACTTGCGGGTTGCTTGCCTTCATTGACAGAACTATTTCGTGATAATCAAGGTTCTCACAAATGCGGACGAACTCAAGAGCAGATTCTACCATTCCAAGTGGTGTATCGCCAAAGCGGCTCATAATTCTGTCAGACAACGAGCCGTGATTTGTTCCGATTCGCATCGCTGTTCCATACTCTTTACAGATTTTAACAAGCGGACTAAACTTCTTTCTTATCCTTTCGAGCTCGGCAAGATAGACATCGTCTGTGTATTCAATGTGTTCAAACTTTTTTCTGTCTGCATAGTTACCGGGATTCACTCTTACTTTCTCTACAATTCTTGCTGCTTCTTCAGCCGCATTTGGTGTAAAGTGAATATCAGCAATCAGCGGAACTGTGTAACCCCTTGATCGTAATTCTTTTTTAATATTTGCTAAATTTTTTGCTTCATTCAGACTTGGTGCTGTGATTCTTACATATTCACATCCTGCATCCACCATCCTGATTGTTTGTTCCACAGTTGCTTTTGTATCCATCGTGTCTGTGATTGTCATTGACTGAATTCTGATCGGGTTGTTCCCACCAAGCGGAACATCACCAATTTTCACCTCACGTGTTTTGTAGCGTGAATACTTTGTTAAACTATTACAATATTTTTTTATCAATTCAACCTGTGTCATCTTATCATTTGTAAATTGAGTGAAAAACTGTCTCTGCAAATCTTACTGCTGACTGCGGTCCATCTGCAGTAATTATATTTCTATCAACAATTACCGGCAGATCTTTATAATCAACACCTGCATCAATTAATTGGTTCCGATCTTCACTAAAACAAGTTGCCTGTTTTAATAATCCTGCTGAAGCAAGAATCAAAGGTGCGCTGCAAATTGCACCAATTGTTTTTTTCGATTCACCAAACTTTACCGCAATCTTCTTTAATATTAGATTTGACCTGTATTCACGATTTCCCGATCCTCCAATCAAAATAAATCCGTCAAAATTTTTCTCATTTATGTTGAAAAAGCTCACATCAGATTTTACTTTTAAACCCTTGTTTCCACAGCAAAATGTGTGATCATCAGATGTAATAAAGACTTTTATTCCTTTATTAACGAAATAATTTTTAACTGTCAAATATTCGGTTTCGTTAAAATCTTTTGCCGGAAGAAATATTAAAATGCTGTTTTTCTTTTGATTTTTCATTTAATATTTTGATTGCGTCTTTATTGTTGTGCAAATATAAGAAGAATAAATTGCCATTAGAAAACACATTAATCGGTAGTAAAGCCGAATGTTTGTAATTTTGCAACTATGAGAATTTCAGAGAATAAAATTGAAGAAATAAGATCATCTGCAAGCATTGTTGATGTAATTTCCGAATACGTTCAACTCCGAAAAAGAGGCAAGAATTTTATCGGGCTTTGTCCGTTCCATTCAGAAAAAACTCCTTCATTTACTGTGAGTGAAGAGAAACAGATTTTTCACTGTTTCGGCTGTCACACAGGCGGGAATGTGTTTAAATTTTTAATGGAGTATAAAAAAATCTCATTTATCGAATCTGTACAGGAACTTGCCGAGCAGCAGGGAATTGAAATTGAATATGACCAGGCAGCATACACGGAGCAGCAGTCAGAGCAGGAAATTTTATATGATATAAATACTGAAGCAGCAAGATATTATTTAAATAATCTTTTAAATGATGATGAAGGAGAAGCTGCAAGAAGGTACTTGGAAAAAAGAAATATTAAAGTGCAGACGATGAGAACATTCGGACTTGGATACTCACTGCGCGGCTGGGAAAATCTGCTGAACTTTATTAAAGGAAAAGGATTCGATATTGAAAAATGTATTCACCTTGGGTTGATTGGAAAGACAAGCGATGGAAGACTTCACGATAAGCTTTCCGGCAGATTAATTTTCCCGATCTTTTCTCCAAATGGAAGAGTAGTCGCATTTGCCGGCAGAGTTCTTGACCAGGCTGATAAAGGTGCAAAGTATATCAACTCACCGGAATCGCTGATCTATATTAAAGGAAGAACGCTTTACGGACTATCGCTTGCAAAAGATGAGATCAGACGACTGGACAAAGTGATTTTAGTTGAAGGTTATATGGATCTCATTTCGCTTTATCAAAGCGGAGTCAGGAATGTTGTTGCAGTTTCGGGAACAGCTTTAACGGATGAACAAGCTCAGTTACTTTCAAGATATACAAATAATGTTGTTTTGCTTTTTGATGCTGACACTGCCGGAATAAAAGCATCGATGAGGAGCATTGAAATTCTTCTTAAAAAAGATTTGGAAGTGAAAATTGTTTCACTGCCAAAAGGTGAAGATCCTGATTCTTATATTAACAAATTTGGCAAAGAAGATTTTGAAGAGCTTGTAAAAAAAGCTGAAAACTTTTTGGAATTTCAGACACGGTATTTTGAAACACAGGGAAGGTTTGATGATCCTGCTGCAGCAGCTGAAGCAATAAGAGAGCTTGTAAAACCTGTTGCGCTTGTTGGGGATGAGCTTAAAAGAAATTTGCTTATCAGAAACATCGCAAAGAAATTTAATCTTAGGGAAAAACTACTGGAGTCCGAGCTCAACAAACAGATAGATCAGGTTAAAAGATTTGAAAGAAGCTCGATATCTGCTAAAGAAATTTTTCAGGCAAGTAAAGAAAGCCCAAATTTAATAGACAGTAATAAAATTACAGTATCACCTGCATTATATAATCTTGAAAAAGAAATTATAAAAATTTTGTTTGAAGGAAATATTTCAATAATTGAGTTTGTTCTTAAATTTATCAAGCCTGAAGATTTTGTTGTTAATAAACATTCAAAATTGACATCATTAGTGTATCAGGAATATGAAAATTCTGGTGAGTTGAATCCGACTAATCTTTTCACAAAAATTAATGATGAAGAACTTGCAGAATATGCAAGAGAAATTACATTCGAAAAATATTCTGTGAGCAGCAACTGGGAAGACAGGTTCCCAGGAATAACATCGGAAATGATAGGGCAGAAATACGCTCAGGATCTGGTTCGGAAATTCATGGTTGAAAAATTAGAACAGAGAATTCAATCAAATCACCGTGAGCTCGAACTCAGTGATAATGAAGAGAAAAGTTTAACGTTGATGAGAGCAAATTCGGAACTCGAACAGGAGAAGAAAAGAATAAAAACAGAACTTACAGCTAATTGAATATGAACATTCTGGATCTTGAACAGGAGAGAACAGCACTTCAGGAAAAGCTAAGCCGGTCTTTTTCTCAACAGGCAAAATTAATTTTTCTTTATGATTTTTTCGAAAAAGTTCTTTCAACAGGGAACGCAAATTTCATCAATTCTTACCTTCCTGAATTTATCCAGGAATATTTTCATTGTCTTAAATCGTTTTCCTTTTTGGGATTGAAGCCACGAATTCACGAATTAGTAATTGAACAAGCTGAGAAAATTCAGAAAAATGGTTTTGTTGCAGGATATAATGACTTCTCTAAAACAATTCAAAGATTGAAAGATGAACTTGAAAAATTTCAAAAAATTTTAAAAGGTGAACGAACAGAAACACCTGAATCAAAAGCCTACTTTCCTCTGCTCGAAGAGGAAGCTATTAAAGTAACGAAAACAACAATCGGCATTCTCGAATCTGCTACAATAATAATTAGTAAGACAAAACACTCTGACAAGTTCATCATTGTCCCAAGCGAAAAGGAGATTGAAGAAAAAATAAATGAGCAGGTTAAGCTTTCCTGGCAAAATGCGATTGGGATAGCCAAGAAATATGTACGAAAAATTCATCCCTTCTACGAAGTGATAATAAGCTTTGATAAAAAAGTCGGATTTTGTAAAGGTAATTCTCTCGGCATCGCTTTAACACTTGTTTTCATTGAAGAACTGCTGAAAACCTACAACTCTCTGCTTTCAATAAAAGTTGGAGACGGAATTGCATTTACAGGTGGAATGGATGAAAACGAAAAAATCACAAACACTTCTGCAGAAATTATAAAACAAAAATCCGAACTGATATTTTATTCTAACATAAAACATTTCGTTGTACCGAAGGATGACGAAGATGCAGCAAATGCAAAGCTGAAAGAACTTCAAAAAGATTTTCCCAAAAGAAATTTAAAGATAACCGGGATTGAAGAATTAAATGATCTACTAAACAGAAGGAATATAGTTGACATAAAAAAGATTAATCCTTTAGTGAGAACTGGCAAGTTTACCATTAAACATTGGCTGCCAATTAGCTTAATATTTATAATTACAGGATTAATTTACTTTGCAGGTTTCTGGGATTTTGATACAAACCCTACGAAGCTGCAGCACAGAGGAAAATATCTTTACGTAATGAATAAAAATGAGAAAGTTCTATGGAAGAAATTTATGTATTATGATGCGGGAACAGGTGAAGGTAGAGGATATCTTAATACCTTAGGGAAGATATTGGATATTAATTCAGATGGTGTTAATGAAGTAATCGTCACAAATGAAGCTGACACATCCAATAGTAATTACGGGAATTGTCTTAGAAGAGTAGCATGCTATAATAATCATGGGGATACAATCTGGACTTATGAATTCAGGGAGAAAATTTCAACACCCATAAAAGAATTCTCAGATCACTACTGGCCAAACCTGATTGATATTATGAGCGAAAAAAATAAGCTTGTTCTTTATTGTTTTGCCTATCATTACACTTTTTATCCTTGTGCTGTTTTCAAATTGGATGTGAGTACCGGAAAGAAGATCGGAGAAACTTTCTGGCACCCGGGAAGGTTAGCGAATGCATATATCGAAGATTTTAACAATGATGGTAAAAAAGAAATTGTCGCAGCAGCAACTCATAACGGATTGGAAGGCAATGTTATTTTTTCAATTAATCTTGAAAATCTTAAAGGTACGGCACCAAGTGTGCCTGATTACAAATTCTTAAAGAAAGAATTAACCAGTTTTAATAATTATGTATTTATACCACTCACTGATTTAGCAAGATATCAAAAATTACGATACGGAATAATTAATACATATGGTTTTATTTATGAAGAACCAAATCATACTTTTAGAATTACTATTGAAGAAGGTACCGGTGGCGGTAATACTGCAGCAATGAACTTTTTCTTTGATGCTAATCTGAATCTGATTGATATTGATTGCGCTGATGCGATGCAGACAATACGTGATTCTTTGGTTGTACAAGGTAAACTTTCACTACCTTATACTAACACGCCGGAATATTTTAATTCTCTAAAAGAACAAATTCTTTATTGGGATGGGGAGAGGTTTGTGAAAAAATAAAAGCCGCATTTAAGCTGCTTGTTAGAAGGACGCATAATTAAATTCGCTTAACGGAGCAAAACCATTTTTTTAGTTTCAACAAAACTATCTGCTCTCAATTGGTAGAAATAAACACCACTTGTTAAACCACTGGCATCAAAATTTATCTCATAATTTCCAGCCGGTTTTTCTATATCAACAAGTGTTGTTATTTCTCTGCCAAGCATATCATAAATTTTAATTGTAACAAAACTTAATTCCGGAATTTGGTATTTAATTTTTGTTGTTGGGTTGAATGGGTTTGGATAATTTTGAATCAACAGATATTCTCCTAGGTGCTTAACACCTTTTTCAACCGAAACAATTGGATCAATTGCATCATAAAAGGTTTGGGCTAATTCACTATAATGCTTTAATGTATCAATAGCCATCATTCTTGTTACACCATCTATAGCTCCGGCCGCAATTTCCGCTATAACCACTGTCTGAGTATCATCGGGAGCCATTTGAAAAGGTCCTGTTGATAATCCAAGTCTTCTATCTGCTGGAGGATTGAGAATACCGTCTATCCATCCTGTTGAATTGACGGGATTACCGGATAAAGCATAAGTTGTTGGCATTCCGGTAACCGGATTAATAAAGAACTCTCCGGTTGTCCCATATTTACCTTGCATAAAGTTATAGAATTGGGTCGCTCCTGTTGAAGACCCGTATGGCGGGTCATAGACAAGTGAATCATTAGTGAAATAATAAAAAGCAGTCATTGGTAGATTAATAAAACCAAGCACCTCTGTATTATTATTAATGTTTAATCCAGAATCATTTGCATCATCAACCCCATTTTTATTTCTGTCTTCACCAAAATTACCCGGCACAAGAGGTCCACGAACCAATTGAAATCCTACAGCAGGAGGTGGAAGAGGATCATATACCGGATCTGTGTCAAAGGCATTATAAGCGAAACCGAGATTTAATAACGTATCACATCCAACAAAATCATCAGAAGCTGATCCTATGTCCGGATCGGACCACATTGAAACATACATACTGTCAAATGTGACATTGCTTTTGTTAATGAGTTTGTATTTTCTGAAGAATAGATCATTGAAACCTAAACTATCAGTGTATTCCCAGATGGTTGCCTGGTATTCAATTCCTATCGGATCTGTTCCATATAAATTGTGAGTTCTTGAAGCATTCAGATCATTCGCAACAAACCAAATAGTTTGCACTGCTCCTTCAACCCCGGGTATATCAATGGCTGGCTCATAGATCCCATTACTATTTACGTCCTGGAAAGGAGCTCCATCTTCGGCTCTCCACTCAAGCCAATCAAGCTCGTATTGATCTCTAACTTGTTGCTCTGTTTTTCCTTCATCAAATGCTTCCCAGGACAAGTCAATTGTAGGACCTCCGGGATAAATGTCTGGTCTGATTCTATAAACTCTAACGTGCGGTGCATTTGGGTCTTCTGAAATTCCAGGGGAAATTATTTTTCCTCCTTGTAATCCTGTGTCGTAAGCTGAGCCGCCAACTCTTACTTGTGGATCACCTGCAATTTTAACTCCCCAAATTAATCCGGATGCAAAGACTGCAGTTTTGCCAGTTTCTTTGGGGTATTTAAATCCAGAGTTCTGCTGGGCTGCATCAATATCTGATATACCATTGTTTCTGAATACCGTAGATATATTGTTCAAATTAAGGTATGTGTAACTTGAGTCACCAGTAGTTTTGTAATTGTTTTTACCATCAGGTTTTTGTGCGAAACTGAAAGTATAAAAAGTCAGGAATAATAAGTAAAGAATAAACTTTCATTTTGCCCTCATTTATTAATATTGTTTTTACAAGATATATATCCAAATAATAACGTCATTCGGAAAACTCCTCACAACAAACACAAATTTTTTTAAGTACGCCCATCTAAATCTCCCAAAAGGGGGGACTTAGGGAGGCATTTCCTTATTTGCCCTTTCCTGTAATAATTGATAATTTCCAATTAAAGATTTAGAGAATTACTATGGAAGAACTGGTTAAAAGAATAACTTTCGACCCGGAAAAATGCGGCGGTCGTCCCTGTATTAGGGGAATGAGAATTCGCGTATCGGATATCCTCGATTTATATTCTGCAGGACTGTCAAGCGAACAGATCATCAAAGAAATGCCAGACCTTGAGCAGGAGGATTTGAAAGCTGCATTGATTTACGCAAGCCGTAAAATTGATCATCCCATTATAGCAGCATGAAAATCTGGCTGGATGCTCAGCTCTCTCCATTGTTGTCAGGATGGATCCGGGAAAAATTCAATATTGAAACAATACACGTTCGTGAACTGGGATTGAGAAATGCAGTTGATAAAAAGATTTTTGAGGAAGCAAAAAGAGAGGGTGCTGTTGTAATTACTAAGGATATTGATTTTAAGCTACTCCAGGAAAAATTCGGTTCACCTCCCAAAATTATCTGGCTTACCTGCGGTAACACATCAAACAAAAGGCTACAGGAAATATTTTCTGAAAATCTTAAGAAAACTCTGGAGCTTCTGGAATCGGGAGAAATAATTGTTGAAATAAGCGGGGAATAACCTACGATAATAAATGAAAAGTCAGCATCAAATCCTAAATTTATTGTCATCTCTGGATTCTCAGCAATCAATCAACAAACTGGTAGAAGTTTGTTATACACTCGCATTAAGTTACCTTCGATTCAGCCATAAAAGAATTCATAAGATAATTTTAAGAGAAGATATTTCTTTAGAAGATCTTGCGATTGATTCTATAGCATCCTTGTTCAGCCTCGAAAAGAATAAAAATGAAATGTCAATTCTCACTTCATTTAAAAACTGGAAACCTCCGATAAAAACAGAAGAAGAGGCACAATTCTTTATTAATAAATTAATTCAGAAAAGAGTTGAGCAGCATATATCTTCAATCTTAAGAGAATCTGATCCGTTTTTTGCAAAGATTATGGATTCTGTGAACTATCTAATTAGAAAACATAATTTTGGTAAAACAAGTTATCTCGGAGCAGTGTATGTAGTTAAATCCGATCACGAAGAAATATCCGGAAAAATAATTTCCATAGATGAATTTGAAAAACTGTCTGCAGTATTATTCTCAGATAAGAAAAATTTGCTGCAAAAATTATTTGAGTATTTATCTGCTGAGACAAAATTCTTCCCGGCAATTCCATTTAATGCTCTTATTTATAAACTTAAAAAATTAAGTTCGGGACTTTTCAAAATAAGTGAAGAAACCACAGTGCAGAATGAGGAATTAGAAATTGAATCAATTATAAAAGAAGCGTTGGACAAAACGTTTGAAAAGATTGAGGATTCCTATCTATCAAAAGAGAAATTTTCCAGGGAAGAAAGCGAAATCATTAAGAAATCATTAAGGGATTTGGCAAACGACTTAAGAGATGGTGGAATAAATCCTGGTTTGTATAAATATTTATTGGCTAACTTTCCAAGTCTGGATGAAGAATGTTACAAACAAAAATATCATAATATTCTTGAATATTTGTTAAAAGTACTGAAACAAAATATAGCCGACCAATTAGTGCACTGATTTCTGACTGAATGAGATTTCCGAATGTGGGAAAATTTTTGATATTAGAATGATGAGAGAACAAAAAGATATAAATATGCAAATAACTGAAAAGGATATTTTCAATTTCGTTTTCTTTCCTGAAAATGTTTCTACTGAAATAAAATTGTTTTTGGAAGAATCCCGGGATTTCAAAAATGAAATTGATCTTTATGAATCAATGAAGAACTCTTTGGCAGATGATCTATCTGATAAAACAAAAAATAAAATCGCATCTAAAATTGAAGTTTACAAACCTTCAAATGTAATTCATCTGTTCCCAGTTAAGGGAAATCAGAATAATAGATATGTAAACAAAATCAGGCTGGCAGCAGCTTCACTTGAAGAGAAACCAAAGATAACTTCAAAAACTTTTTATGATGAGAATATGACTTACATCATTAAAGTTCTTAATTATGAAAACAGATCGAAGATTTTTGTTTTTTCGCCTCAATATGAATTGATTAAAGATTTTGAACTTATTATCTCACCCCAAAATTTGAAGTATCACATTAAAGATAACACAAGTCCGCTTGAACTGGATATGAATATTGATCCAGAATTAATCAGCCTTGAGTTTAATTTAACGAAACGAACTTGATTTAATTTCAAACTCACTAAAGCTTTCTTTAACTTCACACAATTCAATTTTTAATACTTCAATCTTATCTTAAATTTTTAATGAACTACCGACAGGCAAAAACAGGCAAGCTAATGATAGAAATCCTTCCGGATAAGTGTGACTTTTGCGGCTGTTGTGTCGGAGTTTGTCCCGAGGATGCAATCGAATTAAAAGAAGCAGAGATTTTTATTATTGATCCACGATGTACGAATTGTGCAAAATGTGTTTGGTCTTGCCCAATAGAAGTGATAAAGTTTAATAGAGAAGGGGTGAAGGTTCAGTAGGCAGTGGGCAGTATGCAATAGGCAATAAATAAACTTAATAAATAAAATGAATTTATTCTTTAGAGATTTAACGGTTTATAAAAAAGTATTTGAATTGGCAATGGAGGTTTTTGAAGTTTCAAAAAAATTTCCCAAAGAAGAAACTTACTCATTAACTGATCAAATCAGGAGATCTTCAAGATCAGTTTGCAGTTGTATTGCTGAAGCCTATCGCAAAAGAAAATACCAAGCATATTTTGTTTCTAAATCTTCGGATGCTGATATGGAAAATTCAGAAACTCAGGTATGGCTGGATTTTTCATTCAAATGTAAATACATAAACAAAGATGAACATTTAGATTTAAGGAAAAAATCAGATGAGATTGGAAAAATGTTAAATCATATGATCGAGTTTCCTGAAAAATATTTAAGGAAAGATGAAAAGTATAAATAATTGCGTACTGCTTACTGCTAATTGCCTACTTCGTACTGATAGAATGATGATCAATCGCTTTATGAGAACAGGCAGATAAGTTGAAAGAACAATACGACATAATAGTAGTCGGTGCCGGGCCAGCGGGAAGCATAGCTGCACGTTTTGCCGCAGAGCAGGGAGTATCTGTTTTACTTTTAGAAAAAGACAGAGACGTTGGATATCCTGTTAGGTGTGGTGAAGCGATAAGTAAAATTGGAGTTGAAGAATTTATTCCTTCTGATGATAAATGGATTGCCGCAAAGATTAGCAAATTTTCTTTCAATGCACCGGATAGTACAGAAGTAATTTTGGATTTCGGAGAAGCTGGCTACGTTCTGGAAAGAAGAATTTTTGATTATGAACTTGCAAGAACTGCAGCAAATGCCGGAGTGGATATTTTAACAAGAGTTTATGTAAATGATTTACTTTTTGATGATGGAAAAGTCTGTGGTGTTAAATATGAATACCAGGGTGAGCAAAAAGAATTAAAAGCAAAAGTTGTTATTGCCGCTGACGGAGTTGAATCAAGAGTCGGCAGGTGGGCCGGATTAGCAACGCACATTGACTTTCGCGATATGGAAAGTGCTGTTCAAATTACTGCTGCAAATATTCCCGTCGATCAAAATACACTATACTTTTATTTTGGAAAGGATGTTGCCCCTAACGGTTACTTCTGGATTTTTCCGAAAGGACATAATAAAGCTAACATTGGTCTCGGAGTTAGCGGATTAATCGGGAAGAAAAAATCAGCTCAATCATTTCTTGATGATTTTATGAACATACATTATCCGAATGCACCAGTACTCACAAAAATTGCAGGTGGAGTCCCTTGTGCAATTACACTAAAAAAAATCTCTGCACCGGGAATAATGCTGGTTGGTGATGCAGCCAGGCAGGTAAATCCGCTAAGCGGCGGTGGAATCGCAAGTGGAATGATTGGCGGAAGCATAGCCGGAAGAATTGCAGCAGAATCTGTAAAGATGAATAAGCTTGATCACATTTTAACTTATGACAAAGCGTGGGCTGACAGACTCGGTAAACGCCACGAAATTTTCAACCGGATTAAAGAAGGCATTTACAATTTTTCTGATGAAAAGTTTAACAACATTGCTCACGCTTTTAACAAAGTCCCTTATGAAAAAAGAACACTTGGCAGAATTTTTACAACTGCGTTATTAAATCAGCCTTCACTTTTGCTGGACGTTGCAAAAGTTTTTGTGGTTTAAAACATTGCACTAATTCCTATTGAAGGAAGAATACCAAACGATTCATTATTTTCAGGAGCCATTTTTCTTACATCCCATCTAACTGCACTAATGTTTTTCCGGTTGTAAATATTCTGAACATCAATGTAGGTTATCAAAGTCCATTTACTGAAAAACCATTTCTTATCAACCCTTATGTCAAGACTGTGATTTGACGGTAGTCTGGGTGAATTATAATCCGCAACGTTCTGAGTTCCATCACTATTGAATGGAGTGTATGGTTTACCAGATGAATATCGAAACTTCAAGCTGGCTTCCCATTCTTCATTAAACAAATATCCACCGCTTAAATTGAAAATCCATCTCTGGTCGTAGCTTCCTGCTCTTTCAATCTTATCAAGCGGAGTAAAGTTTGCTTCACTGTAAGTGAGACTCAAAATACCATAGTAAGGTGTTTCTGATATTTTTTTTTGAACTGATACTTCAACACCTTTTGCTGATCCTGTTCCGTCGCTGGTGAGTGGTTCAAGAGCAAATGAAGCAAAGTTTTCATCCGAGCCCGCAAATCCTGCCCCTGTATTTGCAAGTATAAGGTATGTCCTGATTTTTGATGTGGGATAATCAGAATAATCTTTATAAAACCCTTCAACTTTTAACAATGCATCTGCACTTAGGTATTGATCAATCCCGGCAACATACTGGTTAACTCTAATATCTTTTAGATTCTTATTTGTTTTATCACCAACCAACCAGATGTAAGAGGGTGATTGATAGTAAATACCTGTACTGAAATTTAAATTTGTTAAATCCGTAATTGGGTATGATAGAGAAACTCTGGGGCTTAAGTAGATATTTTTTGTAAGTGGATTAAAGTAATCAACACGGAAGCCGGTATTTGTATTTAGCTTACCGAATAATAAATAATTAAGATTTGCAAACAGAGCCAGTTTAGTATAGTTATCATTTATGCTTGCATTTGTAACAGGTAAAGTATCACCAAAAGTAGTTTTAAAAGTCGGGAGTTTAATATCACTATTAAAATTAATAAACCTGGCAGCACCACCAACGGTTAGCTCAAGCTGAGGTGAAAATAAATATGTTAATTCGGCTTTTAAGCTGTTCTCTTTTTCTTTCGATTTATTCAGGAATATCGGATTTAGCAATGAGTCTCTTTGCTGAGTATTGTAATCAACATAATTTCTGCTTAGAATAATATTTAAGAATCCGTTAACAAAAAGATGTCTGTATGTTAATCCAGTAACGTATTGAGTTTGATCACTGCCAAGAACAGTTGAATTATCATAACGTTGATCTTGTGTATCATTAAAGTATTTAACATTGTCAAAAGCACTTATTAATAAAAATGAAAGCGAATTACTTTCATCCAGGTTAAAATCTGTTTTCACAAATGCATCGTAATATTCCGGAACAAAAGCGAAATCAGCAGCTTTAAAAATAAAATCAAGATAACTTCTTCTGGCAGATAAAATAAAAGTTGATTTTTCTGATATTGGTCCTTCAAGGTCCAAACCAAACTGAGTTGCAGAAATTGTAGCCTTTCCGCCAATTCTATCATTTCTTCCGTCTCTTAATTTTATTTTTAAAACCGAACTGAGTTTATCTCCATTTAACGCTGAAAATCCGCCGGTTGAAAAGGAAGTCTCATCAACAAAATCCAGGTTAATATAACTTAAAGGACCACCTGTTGCGCCCTGAGTTCCAAAGTGATTTATGTTTTGAACCTGAATGCCATCAACCAGGTAAAGGTTCTCTGAAGGCGCGCCTCCTCTTACAATTAAATCATTTCGTCCTGCATCTGCCTGTGCAACTCCGGGCAGAATCGAAAGCGCCCTTATGACATCTTCAAAACCTCCGGGGCTTCTTCTTATTTCTTCATTGTTGAAAGTTCTGATGCTATTAACATCAAGTGGGTTCTTGTTAAAATATCCGCTTGTTACAGTTACGTCTTCCAATTTAATCGCAGTTGGTTCAAGTTCAATTCTTAACAGAGCAGGCATTCCGGTATTAACAGCAATATCCGTTTTTATATAACTTGAATATCCTATCATACTGACTTTAATCTGATAAACCCCGGGCGAAATATCTGTAATTTTAAATTCACCGTTTGTATTTGTTGCTGAACCAATGTTTGTACCAATAATTAAAACATTTGCCCCAATAAGTGGTTGTTTTGTTGAAGCATCTGTGACTGTGCCGCTAATAATCCCGGTTTGAGATTGTGCAACAAGATTTATCAGGCTAAAAAAGACTGCAAAAAAGAGTAAAATTATTTTTTTCATCTTTTGATATTCATTAATGTAATAATTTAAATAACAAGTTTTTTATAGTGTTTAGTTCATTTGCCGGTAATTTAAAGTGGAAACAGTTATTCAAATTTGTTTTATTTTTAAATAAGTTGTATTTGCTTATAACAGAATTTTTCAAAAAGTAAATTTAAGTATTTCATTCACACTAAAATCGATTCTTAAAAAAAGTTGAAAAAAGGAAAGCCTGAATTAATGAATTCAGTCGTATCAAAGTTTGGGAACGAATTTTTTTGGCATCTCCATATTGATGATGACAAATCCGAGTTAAACTGCTCGGAAAGTGTTCAGAGTGTAACAGGATTTTCTGTTGAGCAATTCAATTCAATTAAAGACAGGACAAGCGAGCTCATTTATAAAGATGATATGCCGGATTACAAAAAACAAATGGATTTGATTCGTAATAATCCTGATAAAAATGAAACGATAATTGAATACAGACTAAAAAGAAAAGACGGTCGGCTTATCTGGGTTCACGAAACAATGAAAGTTCTAAGGGATGAAGACGGCAACATAACCGAATACTTCGGCAATGTAAGAGATGTTACAAATGATCGTGAAGAAGTTACTAATCTTAAAAAAAGATTACAGGAACTTGAGGAAATAAATAGTGCTAAGGATAATTTTATCTCTGTATTATCGCATGATCTCAGAGCGCCTTTTACCAGCATTCTTGGATTTTCTGAAATTCTGCTTAATGAAACAAGTCTCTCTGATAAAGAAAAAGCAGAATATCTTGCTTATATAAATGATTCATCACAAAACCAGCTCCAGCTAATTAACTATCTGCTTGACTGGTCGCGCCTTCAAACCAACAGAATGAAAATTGAACCGATGCGGCTAAATGCACAGAGCATTGTTTTCAATTGTGTTTCCGCACTAACAGGAAGCGCAGTAAGAAAAAATATTAATATAAAAGTTAATGTTCCTGATAATTTATTTATTGAAGCTGATGAACGTTTAATTAATATTGTTATAACAAACCTGTTGAGTAATGCTATTAAGTTTTCTTCTGAAGGAAATGCTGTTGAAGTAAATGCAGACTATTTCAGTAATAAGTTTATCGAGTTTATTTTTATTGATGAAGGTATTGGAATCCCTGAAGCAAATGTGGAAAAAATATTTCACATCAGCAAAATATTTACAACTTCGGGAACAAAAGGAGAAAAAGGTACCGGTCTTGGTCTCGCACTTGCAAAACAAATTATTCAAAAGCACGAAGGTGAAATCTGGTTTTATTCTACAGAAGGTGTTGGAAGTGAATTTCATTTTACCATCCCGCTTTCGGCAAATTCTATTTTAATTGTAAAAGAAGACGAGCAGGATAGATTAAAGCTGGGACGAAAATTAAGTGAGTTTTATAACGATGTACAAATATTTTCTGCTTCAAATGGTTTTGAAGCGTTGCAGTTTATTGAAAAAAACTCACCGACATTAATTTTAATTGATCACGATTTGCCTTTAATGAATGGATTAAAATTAGCAGAATCTATTAAAAAGATGAATAAAATAAGTCCCATTCCGGTTATGGCTTTTTTGGATGAAGAAGCTTATGAAACAAGAAAGAATTATCAGGAGCTTGGAATTTTAACTTTTGATTCTGAGAAGGAAGATGAAATGAAACTCCGTGAAAATATTAAATCTTATCTTTTCTAGAATTATAATAAGGAATTATAACTGAACAAAAACAGTTAAATGAATTATCAAAAGGTGGTCCGGTTGATAACTTTCTGTTGATTAGTAAAATGGATATCCGGAACACCAAATCGGGAAAAGATTTTTTATCACTTGAATTATCTGACCAGTCAGGTTCACTGCCTGCAAATGTTTGGGAAAATTTTGAGGAATTATCTTTAAAGGAAAAACGGGCTCAATAGCTAAAGTAAAAGGAACAATAGAAGAATGGCAAGGTTCACCGCAGATCAGGATAAACTCAATCCGGTTAGCTAATGAAAAAGATAATGTTCACCCGATGGATTTTCTTCCTAAATCTTCTAGAGATTACAATGTGATGGTTAAAGAGTTCAGGGACAGGATTGACAGGATAGAAAATACTTTTCTGAAAAAATTACTGGAATTAGTTTTTAACGATGAAAGATTTGAAAAATTTTCACGTTCACCTGCTGGTAAAAGCTGGCATCATGGTTACATTCACGGACTGTTGGAACACACCCTAGAAATAATCCGGATTTGCGATTTGATGAGTGACATCCATTCTGAAATAAACCGGGACCTGCTGGTTAGCGGAGCAATGCTTCATGATCTTGGTAAAATTATTGAGCTTAGTTTTGATTCAGCTTTTGAATACACCGATGAAGGAAAGTTGCTTGGGCATATAGTTATTGCCTCCATCATTGTGAATAAAGAAATTGAGAATATTCCTGATTTTCCTTCAGACTTAAGAAAGAACCTGCTGCATCTTATTCTTAGTCACCAGGGAAAATTAGAATATGCGTCACCGGTTGTTCCCAAAACATTGGAAGCAATTACTTTGTACCAGGCAGATGAATTAAGTGCAAAAACAAATGCTTATAAAAATGCCTTGGCTTCACAAGCAGCAGGTGACAGCAACTGGACAAGATTTATAACTCTTGCTCAGACAGATTTGCATAAGCACAATCTCGATGGCGATTTTAAAAAACAAAATAAAACTCTTTTCGATTAACGGAAGGGAAACATTATGATGCGAACATTTACTTCAATTGTTTTTGTAACTACAATTCTAATCATAAATTATTCATTTGCACAGAATGCAGAAGAATTAATAAAAGAAGGTGATCAGCTTGCACAAAGTTTTGATCATCAAAAAGCTCTCGATGTTTATTTACAAGCAGATAAATTATCGCCTGCAAACTGGGAGCTAATGTGGAGAATAAGCAGAGAGTATGTTGATATCGGCACTAAAATGCCTTCAAATACAGATGAAGAAGAAGATGCCCAGTTAGCTGAATATGAAAAAGCATTTTTCTATGCTGATAGCGCAGTTAAGCTGGCTCCCGATCAGTCCATTCCATATGTAAGAAGAGCAATAGCAAATGGCAGGATTGCTTTATTCCAAGGGGTGTTTTCGGTTATTGGAACTGTTAATGATGTTAAAGATGACTGCGAGAGAGCCATTCAATTGGGTAATGGAGGAAATTACTACCAGGCGCTTGCTCATTATGTTTTAGCAAGAACACACGCTAAAGTTTGTGAGAAGGCTTATATTTTAAGACTTCCACTTGGATTGGGTTGGGGTGATATGGATGTTGCAATCCGTGAATACCAAACTGCAATAAAACTGAAACCTAATTACAGAATGTTTCTTCTTGATCTGGCGAAAGCTTATATAGAAGAAGATGAATACGAACTTGCAAAAGAAAATTTGTTAAAAGTTGAAAAAGCTCCATTCACTTATGAAGAAGATGATAAATATCTTGCTGAAGCAAAGGAACTTTTGAAGGAAGTTAATAAGGAACTGGAATAGTGCAGATAGATTCTGCTTTTCTTGAACAACTGAAAAATGCAAAGTTGATAGTTTTCTTTACTGGTGCAGGAATTTCTGCAGAGAGCGGAATTCCTACATTCAGAGGAAAAGATGGAATCTGGAACAAGCTGAAACCTGAAGAGCTTGCAAACTTTGATGCTTTTATGCGAAATCCGCAAATGGTTTGGGAGTGGTATAACCACAGAAAGAAAGTTATTCACGAATCCAAACCTAATCCTGCCCATACAACAATAGCTGAAATGCAAAAGTATTTTGATGTTACGGTTGTAACCCAGAATATAGATAACTTACACAGGAGGGCCGGAAGTAAAAAAATATATGAGCTGCACGGAAATATTGAAAGAAATTACTGCGTGGATTGCAAAACTTTTTATAATGAAGAACTTGATTTTAGTTCAGGCGTTCCTAGATGTAAATGCGGAGGTTTGATCAGACCGGATGTAGTCTGGTTTGGTGAATATTTGCCTGAGGATCAGTTTTTGGGTGGAGAAAAAGCAGCATCAAAATGCGATATGTTTTTTGTTGTTGGAACTTCTGCAGTTGTTTATCCTGCTGCCGGATTGATTAGTATAGCTGAAAGCAGCAGAGTAATAATTGTAGAGGTTAATCTTGACAAAACTGCGCTTTCATATTTAGCAGACTATTCTTTTTATGGAAAGGCAGGTGAGGTTCTTCCGGAAATTTTCAAAGAATATAAATCCTTAGTTTCCAGTTGAATTTGAAAGCCCGATCTTTTTGGTAAGTCTTTGTAATTCTTCCTGCTCATTTTTATTTAATATACTTAATGACCTGGTAAGATTAACTACCAAATCCGGCAGAACACTTTTTAATTTTTTCTCACCTTTTTTTGTGATGTATACAAAATAGATTCTTCTGTCTTCAATTCCTCTTTTTCTTATAACAAATTCTTCTTTTTCAAGGTTGTCAATCACCATTGTCGTATTGCCGTCGCTGCAGGATATTTTTTTGCTTATATCTTTTTGTGGAAGCGGACCCAAATGAAAAAGTGTATCCAGAACATAAAACTGTCTTTCACTCAAACCGTTTTTTACAAATATAGAATTTATTTTGGAAGTGATGCTTTCGGTAGCACGAATAAGTTTTATATAAGTATTCAGAGATAAAATCTCTGCATTGCTGCCTTTGTATTTTGTTCCCATAAAACCAGGTTAATTGAATAATTCAATAAGTTATTTTTTCTTTGGTGCAATCAGGCTAAGAACGGCCACAAAAACAACTGCACCAATCAAAGCCCACATTACATGATATTCAATTCCCCTGATAATAAAACTTAAATAATCCGGGAAGTGTAATTCCCTTGCCATCCAGGAACCAAGAAATGCGCCAATAAAACCGACTACAATGGAGAGAACACAACCACCTTTATCAAATCCAACCAGTGACCTAGCTATTGAACCAATTAAACCAGCAATAACAAGTTGAATTATTAAATCCAGAAATGACATATTAAATTTCTTGTAAATATGTCGTCAACCTAATCTTAATAATTATAATTATCAACCCGGTATGTTTAATTTGTAGGAAATGCTTCTAACGAAAATTATTTTTTTAAGAAGCCAGAGTATTTTAAGTGATAAAGATGAATTAGGATTGGGAAATTTAATATAATAACCAGATTATGAAATTATCAGACAAAATAATTATTCAAACTTATTCGAGGTAAATATAGAAGTAAAGCCCGATTGCAAATATGAGGAACAGTGAAGCAAAAAAAGCGATTGTTACCGAACCAAAAAATTCCATTTTAACTCCCCGCACTAATAAGTTGATTATTTTTTATTTTCACATCTTAATAAAACAATTTAATGCTTAAGGTGCAAGATGGAAAAGGTTAAAATATTAACTAAAGGTTATATACAAATTTATACCGGAAATGGGAAGGGAAAAACCACAGCAGCAATTGGGCAGGCTGTAAGAGCATCGGGTTTTGGCTTAAAAACTTACATTGTTCAGTTTATGAAAGAATTTCCATACAGCGAATTAAATAGTCTGAAGTATTTAAAGAATTGGATAACTATTGAACAATTTGGCGGTGATGATTTTGTTTATAAAAAGCAACTTCCGGATAGTGAAGAAATATCAAAAGCAAAAATGGGTTTGAATTCAGCAAAAGACAAAATGCTGAGCAAAGAATATGATTTAATTATACTGGATGAAATAAACGTCGCAATTTATTTTAAACTATTCAAAACCTCAGAAATAATTGATTTTATAAAACAAAAACCTGCAGATGTTGAATTGATTTTAACAGGAAGATATTGTCCCGATGAATTAATTGAAGCGGCTGATTTGGTTACGGAGATGAGGGAAGTCAAACATTACTATCAAACAGGTGTCACTTCGAGGAAGGGGATGGAGTCTTAAAAATTGGTATATAAAAAAATGGGAAGCTTTGGTTTCCCGCATTTAATTGAATTAAAATTTTCTTAATAATTTTATTCAGCGATGGTTATTGGCACAACATTAGATTTTAGACATTTTCTGATCCATCCATAACGTGAAAAATGTTCAAGTTGTGCATTCATAACCCTGACTATACCTAGCGGAACAATTATTTGTGTGCCATTTTTACTTATTAATTCAACAGTTCCATCATCTCTGGTATAAACAAAGTCTAATGTACCGGTTTGCATACCACTCAAGTCTAAACCTTTAAAACCCTGGAATAGGTGTAAAGTAGAATCGAAGGCCATTGAAGGGGTAAAACGTATTGCAGCTAAAGTACTATCAAAAGTAGCAGTTATTGTTTGAGTCCCCTGAAAAGCATTTTGAGGAATAAACAAATTGAAATAAAAAGATATAGAGTCTCCTTCATCGCTGATATAATAATTTTCATAGACAATTCGTCCTCCAAGGCTTCCATTTATTTCTACACTGATGGAATAAACGCTATCTTTAAACAATGGTGATCTTTGTGGTAACTCAATGGGAGTATAAACTATTGAGTCAATTTTTGGCAGACTTGTTATTCCAAGTTCATCATTTTGGAATAATGGTTCTACGCTGCTATCGCAGCTAATGAATAATAAACTTAGTAAGATTAAAAGTGCAACTGTAAATAGGAACCGCATGTTCTCCTCAACTGCATTGAGTGTTAAAATAATTTTTAATAGTTAAGCATTTAACACCACTCTCCAGAGAACACACATCTTCTGTAGAAAAGCGATTAATTTATTCCAATTATAGTACCATAAAAATTAAAGAGCAATACTTGAGTTATGATTGAAAAACCTGACAAATTCATTTGGAAAGTATGAATCTGGCTTATGAGTTTTTATCCATATTGAGAAAATGTTTTAGAATGAACTGGCTACATATGCTGAATATTTGCCCAGAATCAACCTTTTTTTGAGGTTAATTTTTGATTAAAATGAAAAATTGAAAAAATTGTTATTCCAGGTTTATAAAGAAAACTAAATCATATTATTGAAAAAGGAATTGAGACAGAGTCCATGTTTGATTCCGAATCAATTCCTTAATCAATCATTTTTATTAATTATTCTAATTGTGTCTGCGAACCCAACCATATCTTGAAAAGTGTGGTATTTGTGCATTTAATACGGTCAAAGTTCCGGTTAGTTTTTCAACAATTATTGCGCTATTGTTTATATCTTCAATTGTGCCATTATCTTCTATATAAACAAAATCGATATCCTGTGCTCTATAACTTTTAAGATTAAGACCAGTGAAAGTCTGGGTCATAATAAGAGGAATCTGGAATGACATTCCGGGCTCACACTGAACAGAAGCAAAACAGCAGTCAATAGTTAATGTTATATTCTGCTGACCATTAAATGCAAGAGGAGGAACAACAAGATTAACTAACATTGTAACAAGTTTTCCATCTTCGCTTATATAGGTTTTATTAAGAACAATATTACCCCCTAATAATCCATTGATAAGTTTGGATACGCTAAAAACACTATCTTCGAAAATGGGTGAGCGGGAAGGAAGTGGAATCATATCATAATTCCCGACTGCCAAACCAATAGAGCCGGAAGGAGATTTTTCCAGGTTTGAAGATGGTCCTGTTACAGGATCAGATGACTGGTCACATCCCCCAAACAGTAAGAATGTTAGAATTACTGCTGAAAGGAAGTATTTCATTTCTACCTCTTTATTGATGTTACTATGCTTATTTATTTGAAATAGCTTAAGCAATAGTGTCCGCTCAATTTCAAGGCAGTAGAATTAAAGCTCTTTTTATTAGAACGTATTGTAAAATGACAATGAAAATGCCATACTTTATTCCCCCGAATAGTTGCTTAAATTGAACTATTTTATATGAGCATTTATTGCTTTCTGTTCCAGGTTGGGAATAGAAATCAAAATTAGACAGTAAAAGTTATTAAAATTGCATTTTTTCAACTTTTTAGAAAAATCCAATGTGGAAGTAACAGCTTAAATTCCAAACATTACTGTGGCTTTAACTTCAAATAAAGAAAGTGATCTTGATTTGGAAATTATTCTATCATTGCTTAAACCGTAAAGTGGATCTTTGTCATCATTTAAACTAGTGTAATTATCAAGCCTTTCATGCGAAGTTGGATCGCCTAAATTAAATTCTTTCCCGAATGCATTAGCGTTGTTGTATTGTAGATTTAAATCAAGACTTATATTTTCAGAAACATCGAAGACAACACCCGCACCCACACCAAAACCATATCGTGTGCTACTCTTAATATCTTTTGTTCCGCTTGGCACTCCGGAAACTCCCTGGAATTTCACTTCTCCACTGATAGTGTTGATTGAAAGGAATAAATTTGCATAAGGTGTAATTGGAATTAAAGGTAAACCGAGACTAAATTCCGGTCCGGCTTTAAGTGATAATATTTTCTGCGAAACTTCAACATCACCCTGACCTGGTTCAGATTCACCGGTATTACTGAAGGTTGAGTAATCTGCTTCCCCGAAAACATTAAAACTTATTATCCCGATTCTTGCTTTTGCATGCAGATTAATCCCGTTGCTTAATCCATATTTATTTCCACTGTAAAACTCTGTTGTTTTTCCTGCCATATCACCGGTTGGAATTGTATAACCTAATCCAACTCCAGCTTGAAATGTAACCTGTGAATAAATATTTACAGTAAAAAAGATTACCGAGAGTAAAAGTATTCTGATTTTCATATTATTTCCTTAATAGTGATTAGTAAAAATAATGATTTTTTGAACTTATTTTGGATAATTAAACATTTTAACCACTCTTGACAAATAATTTAAGTAGACTTAAATTAGAACTAAATTTTTAATGGAACATGAGAAATATTTCAAAAGAAGATTACCTTAGTGCCATTTATAAATACCGTGAGGTTGATGGCAATATTAAAGCTAATATAATTGCTGAAAAGCTTTCTGTCTCAAATGCTGCGGTAACTGATATGCTGAAGAAACTTTCGAAAGATGGTTACGTTGATTACAAGCGATATAAAGGAATTAAGTTAAGCGAAAATGGAGAGGATTATGCAAGAAATATGGTTCGCAGACACAGAATCTGGGAAGTGTTTTTACACCAGGTTGTTGGAATTCCCTGGGATGAAGTTCACAAAGAAGCACACAATCTGGAACACAGCGCTTCCGACTCATTGATAAACAGGATGGAAGAAATGCTTGATTTTCCTGCATTCGATCCACACGGCGATCCTATTCCTTCTAAAGATGGTAAAATGCCGAAACAGAAAAAAAATATTTCACTTAGTTTTTTGAAGGCAGATAATAAAGCGAAAGTTGTTCGCGTAAATGATTTTGATAACAATTTTCTAAACTATATTTCAAAGATCGGGATAAAGCTGGGAAAAGAAATTTTTGTAAAACAAGTCCTTGATTTTGACAGATCAATGTTAGTTGTTGTCAATGGAAAAGAGACTAACATCAGCAGCACGATTGCATCAAATATTTTTGTTGAAGCTATTTGAATTTGAATGGAAAGGAATTTTAAATGATTGATCCGTTATTTGCATTATTAGTTGCTTTATCTTTAACGGCAATAGTCGTAATTCTTTTCTGGCCGGGAAAAGGAATTTATGCTACTTATAAGAATGCGAAAAGAAATACATCAAGAGTATTAATTGAAGATGCACTAAAACATCTTTACGATTATGAAGAAAGAAATGTCCGCTGCACATTGAGAAGTATTGCAGGACATCTCTCTATTAGCGGTGATGATACAACAATACTTCTTTCAAAATTGCAGTCGATGGGTCTGATTGAATCTCAGCAGGAAGGAATAAAATTAACTCCTGATGGAAGATCCTATGCTTTAAGAATAATAAGAGTTCACCGTTTGTGGGAAAAATATCTTGCAGATGAAACAAGCGTAAATGAAACTGAATGGCATAAAAATGCAGAAGAAAAAGAACATTTAATTTCTGCTGAAGAAGCTGAATCGCTTGCTGCACAAATGGGTAATCCGGTTTATGATCCGCACGGTGATCCAATTCCGACAAAGGAAGGTGAGATTCCAAAGCGTAAAGGAGTTCCATTAACTTCTTTAAAGAATGGTGAATTCGGAAGGATAACTCACATTGAAGATGAGCCGCATGCAATTTATACACAGCTTATTGCAGAAAGACTGCATCCGGGAATCCAGGTGAGAATTATTGATTCGACAAAAAATAGGATACGGTTTGAAGCCAATGGAGAAGAATGTGTACTTGCACCTTTGTTTGCCGAGAATGTTAATGTTATACCACTTAAGCAGCAGGAGGAAATAGCAAGCGATTTTAAATCTCTTAGTTCACTGAAGAAAGGTGAGAAGGCAACAGTAGTTGGAATTTCAAAAGCATGCCGCGGTCCGCAAAGAAGAAGACTGATGGATCTCGGTGTTGTTCCGGGAACAGTTGTAACTGCAGAACTTGAAAGCATCGGGCACGATCCGGTTGCCTATAATATTAAAGGAGCAACCATTGCAATCAGAAAAAAAAATGCTGATCAGATTTATATCAAAGAATTTACTCAGGAGGAATTGAACTGATGGTAAACACTAATGCTTGCGCAACCTGTCCTGTTCATAATACAGGAAATTTGAAACGGCTTGGAATTAATATGGATAAGTTCGATTACGTTGTCGCACTTGCCGGTAATCCAAACACAGGGAAGAGTACAGTGTTTAATAATCTTACTGGATTAAAGCAGCACACCGGTAACTGGCCAGGCAAAACTGTAACGCGTGCTGAAGGCGGATTTGAATTCAATGAAAAGAAATATAAGCTGATTGATCTTCCCGGGACATATTCACTTTTATCAACAAGCACAGATGAAGAAATCGCAAGAGATTTTATTCTTTTCGGTCAGCCGGATGTTTCAATTGTTGTTGTTGATGCAACAAGACTTGAAAGAAATCTAAATCTTGTTCTACAGGTACTCGAAATTACTGATCGAACAATAGTTTGCTTAAACCTGATGGATGAAGCAAGAAGAAGAGATATTGAAATTGATGATCGCGCACTTTCACGTGATTTAGGAATTCCTGTAATTCCAACTGAAGCAAGACAAGGAGTTGGGATCCAGGATTTATTAAGAGCGATTGACGAGGTTGCAAACGGAAAATTTATCTGTAAACCTCACAGGGTAACAAATTCATCTAAAGGTTTATCAAAAGCAGTTGATGAACTGAGTGAAAAAATAAAAGAACAGTTTCCGCAACTGCCGAATGCCAAATGGATTGCTTTGCGTCTGCTTGAAGGCGACCAGAAAATAATTGATGCAATCCGATCAGGAGATATTTCAACAATTGTAAACAGGAATACATACACAGAAATGGAAACAGCTGTTTGATAAAAAGTTAGAGTCATTCCAAACTTGATTCGGAATCTAAATATAAAGTTTATTAGAGATGCTGAAATGAATTCAGCATGACAAAAAAGAAAATTATGACATCGAACGAAATAAATAACAGGGAAAAACTAATTGCTTCAGCAAACACTCTGCGGTGGGAGATTGGTGAAAACCTTCACGATTCAATTATTGAGTCTATTTATACCGATGCAGGCAGAATTGCTGATAAAGTAATCAAGAAAAAAGACAAGAAGAAGAAATACACTTACGACCAGGCGATTGACAGGATCGTAACAAGTAAGTGGCTCGGTTTCCCGATCATGTTTGTTCTTCTTGCTGTTGTTTTCTGGATTACTATCCAGGGTGCAAATATTCCTTCAAATATGATTGCATCATTGCTGATTGATACGCTTCATCCGATCCTGAAAAACTTTGTTGCTTCAATCGGCATTCCGAATTTTATTAACGGAGTTCTGATTGACGGAGCATATCTTGCCGGAGCGTGGGTTATAAGCGTAATGCTTCCACCGATGGCGATCTTTTTTCCGTTGTTTACTTTGCTGGAAGATTTCGGTTACCTGCCGCGGGTAGCTTTCAATATGGATAATCTTTACCGGAGAGTTGGTGCACACGGGAAACAGTCATTAACAATGACCATGGGTTTCGGCTGTAACGCAGCAGGAGTTGTTGCAACAAGAATTATAGACAGCCCGCGCGAAAGAATTATTGCAATCATTACAAACAATTTTTCTTTGTGCAATGGAAGGTGGCCTACACAAATTTTGATTGCAACAATTTTTATCGGCGGACTGGTTCCTGCTTACTTAGCAGGAATAGCTTCTGCAGCGGCTGTTGTTTTTATTGCTTTGCTTGGAATTGTTCTCAGTCTTGTTGTTTCGTGGGGTTTGTCAAAAACAGTTTTAAAAGGTGAAGCCTCCGCATTCAGTCTCGAGCTACCACCGTACAGACCGCCAAGAATTTTACAGACACTCTACACTTCTTTAATTGACAGGACAATTTTTGTCCTTTGGCGCGCAGTTGTTTTTGCAGTGCCTGCCGGAATTGTGATCTGGCTGGTTGCAAACATTACGATTGGCGGAGAAAGTCTTGCACAATATTTTATTAACGCAGTTGATCCTTTTGCGTTTGTTCTTGGTTTGAACGGTGTAATTATTCTCGCCTATGTAATTGCGATACCAGCAAACGAAATTGTTATCCCGACAGTTTTAATGTTAACCGTTCTCGCTGCCGGGATTGCAGGTGTTGGTTCGGGAAGCGGGGTAATGTTTGAGCTCGGATCCGCCTCGGATACTGCTGCTGTTCTTCACGCCGGCGGCTGGACTGTTTTAACCGGTGTAAACCTTATGCTATTTAGTTTACTTCATAATCCCTGCTCTACAACAATTTATACAATCTATAAAGAAACTAAGAGCATTAAGTGGACGGTTATCTCAACAATACTTCCTATAGTGATGGGAGTTGTTGTTTGCTTTTTTGTTGCGCAGGTTTGGAGATTGATTGCGGGCGGGTAAAAAATTTTTATTCTATTCTCAATTTCTCTAATATTTTTATTCATTTAGACAAAAACCCTCAAAACAGCTCTTTTTTAGTTCGCAAAATTACGAACAGGACTCTGAACTTTCAGAACCATATTGTAATAGTGGAGGTATAAATTCTGACAAATTTTCAAAAATGTGGGAATCAACAAAAAAAGGGAACACAAATATATTCCCTTTAATAAAACTCAGAATTCAGACTTTTAATGAACCTCGGAAACCCCGTGCGGCATAGTATGATTCTGCTCCGTTGTGATAAACAAAAACCGTATCATATCGGCGGTCACAGAACAAAGCACCGCCAAGTTTCCTGATTTTTTCAGGTGTTTTCACCCAGCTGGATGTTTTCAAATCAAACTCGCCGAGTTTCTGCAGCTCACGGTATTGTTCTTCTGTTAAAAGCTCAATGCCCATTTCAGATGCAGCATCTATAACATTATTTTTTGGTTTATGTTCTTTCCTTTTCTCCAGCGCTTCAAGATCGTAACAAAAACTTCTGCGTTCTTTTGGACTTTCAGCTGAGCAATCATAAAAAATATATTCACCTGTCTTTCCTGCCTTACCGGCAGGCAGGTTATTAATAACCACAACATCCGGTTCGCCGCCGGTTTTTTCCATTTCATTTAGTGACCACAGTTTTTCATTATTCTTTTCCAGCTTTGCCTGTACTTTAGCCCATTCAATATCTTTATGACGATTCATATTCTTTTCAAAGCGGGCTTTCAAAACGCCGAGCAGCTCTTCTTTCTGCTTTGATGTTAACTCATTACTTGCTTTACGCATAAATTTATATTACCTCCAGCATGTGGGTTGATGTAACAAAAATATAATTGATGTATAGTTGAACACAAGCAAACTTCCCCAAACTTTCTTATTAATTCAACAAAAAAAGTGAAGCACAAAGAAAAACACTAGCTGGTTAAAGTTAGTATCTGGCTTGTATAGGGTTGGTTATTAATCTGTCCTAATATTTTCAGTCCTGATTGATTAGCTATCGAAGTAAGACCGTTGTTTTTTACGAAGTGTTTATAGTTATTGTAATGTTCTTTGCCGGCTAAATACTCAACGATATCGTTCAGAGAATTCCAGAATCCCTTTTGAACGGGAACATGATAATCGCCGATTATTAATTGATCAGCAGCCAGCGATATTTCTTTAAGTAGGTTTAACCTTTCGTCAGGATTAACTTCGTGAATTACGTATGTCATTACCGCATAATCAAAATGCAGATTTTGTTTTAGTAAATCGGAAAGAGGGGAATGATAAAAAGTAATTTTCGGATCAGGTTTATTAGCTAAGTTTTGTTTTGCTTTCCTGATATTTTTTTCGGAAAGATCAATACCTGTTACCTGTGAAACTTTATCAGCAACTGCAAACGAAAATCTTCCGGTGCCGCAGCCAACATCAATTACTGTTGAACCGGGTCTGATAAGATTTTTTATCTGACCAAACATTCTGTCCTGGTTTGGTGCGATTAGTGTGTCATAAAACCAGCCGTCATACCAGTGGGTTTTGTTTTGCATCATTATTTATTTTGCAACAAACTCTGGTTATTTTTTACTAAAGTATTCATCCAGGATTTCAGTTAAATCCTCTTTTGACTGAATGCTGCTTGTGGCTTTTACAACTTTTCCGTTCTTGTAATAAACTGTAAAAGGCAATCCCATAAAACCTTTTGCTTCAGGCAGGTTTCTAATTACCTTTGCATCGGGTGAATCAAATTCCATATCAGCAAACTTTACGTGCTTGTATGTTCTTTCAAGATCCTGCATTACTTCATAAACCGGAATGCACATTGGTCCCATTCTTCCGCAGCAGACCATTACATTTTCATTACTGTTAATTAATTCAGAGTGATCTTTTTCTGAAAGTATGTGTTTAAGATTTGTCTGTAACATTTTCTCCCTTAATTTTTATTTTTTATAGAAGTGTGATTCAGAAGGAATAAAAAAGATTCATTCTGATTAATCTCACACAGCCAAAACTTGTTATTGTGAATATTCAATCCAGATGTTAAATTGAAGCACTTATCTTTAACAACATCGCAAATAATAATGAGGAAATATTATGAGGATTCTTTCGTGGAATGTTAACGGAATCAGGGCAGCATATAAAAAAGGCTTTTTAGATTGGCTTAAAAAAGAGAATCCTGATATCCTATGTATACAAGAGACGAAAGCTCATCCCGATCAGTTAACGGATGATCTGAGAAACCCTGAAGGATATGAATCATATTTTTCCTCTGCCGAGAAGAAAGGATACAGCGGTGTTGCGATTTACACAAAGCAGAAGCCGAAAAAGATTGAACACGGATTCGGAATTAAAAAGTTTGACAGCGAAGGAAGAATTCTTGTTGCTGAATACCCAAAGTTTGTATTGATGAGTATTTATTATCCGAATGGAAAAGCTTCTGCCGAGAGACTCAAATATAAAATGGAATTTTATGATGCCTTTTTAAAATTCACCAATAAGCTAAAAAAGCAGGGAAAGAATATTATTGTCTGTGGTGATGTTAACACAGCACACAAAGAAATTGATATTGCACGTCCAAAAGAAAATGAGAAAATTTCCGGCTTCCTTCCGGAAGAACGTGCGTGGATCGATAAGTTTCTTTCGGATGGTTATGTGGATACTTTCAGAATGTTCAACAATGAGCCGGATAATTATACCTGGTGGGATATGATAACCCGTGCTCGTGATAGGAATGTAGGCTGGCGCATCGATTATTTTTATGTGAACGAAAAATATAAAAAGAATGTTAAAGATGCTTTTATATTAGCGGATGTTATGGGCTCTGATCACTGTCCGATTGGAATTGAGATAAAATAGATTTTCACTCCATTCATTCTTTCAAACTTGAATATTTCCAAACTCATTTGTATTTAATGAGGAAAGATACTTATTGATATTATGAATCAGAAAGAACCAAATAAGCTTATTAACGAGTCTAGTCCTTATCTTTTGCAGCATGCTTACAATCCTGTTGACTGGTGTGCCTGGAACGACGATGCATTGAATAAAGCAAAGAAAGAAAACAAGCCTTTAATTATCAGCATCGGTTATGCAGCCTGCCATTGGTGCCACGTGATGGAACACGAATCATTTGAAGATGAAGAAGTAGCTAAACTGATGAATGAAAATTTTGTTTCGATAAAAGTCGACAGGGAAGAGCGTCCCGACATTGATCAGATTTATATGGATGCAGCTTATTTAATTACCGGGCACGGCGGCTGGCCATTAAATGTTGTCGCTTTACCTGATGGAAGACCAATTTTTGCGGGCACCTATTTTCCTAAGGAGCAGTGGAAACAAATCTTAAAATATTTCAGGGACAATTATAGTAAAGAAGCAGAAACGATTGAGAAAGAAGCTGATAAATTAACGCGGGCACTCAGAACAATTCAGATTCCGGGATGGAATGAAAAAGAAAATTTGTTCAGCAAAGATGAAATTGAAAACGCATTTCAAAAAATAATTCATGTAATTGATTTTGAAGAAGGCGGGACGAAGGGAGCTCCAAAGTTTCCAATGCCGGGCATTTTTGAATTTCTTTTGCAATTCCACTATCACACCGAAAATAAAAAAGCTTTGCAAGCCATTGAGCTAACACTGGATAAAATAGCCGCTGGTGGAATTTATGATCATATCGGAGGAGGATTTGCGAGATACTCAACAGACAGCGTCTGGAAAATTCCGCATTTTGAAAAAATGCTTTACGATAATGCTCAGCTTGTAAGTCTTTATTCAAATGCATATAAGGTGACAAAAAAGAATTCTAATAAAGAAGCTGTTTACCAAACTCTTGAATTTGTTGAAAGAGAATTATCCGATAAATCAGGTGGATTCTATTCTTCGCTCGACGCTGATTCGGAAGGAGTTGAGGGAAAATATTATCTGTGGGATAAAAAGGAAATTGAAAATCTGCTTGGAGATGATTCAAAATTGTTTTGTGAATATTTCAATGTTACTGAAAAAGGGAATTGGGAAAGTGAAAATATTCTTTTTATTACTTGGGATAAATCAGATCTCTTTAAAAGATATAATCTTGATGAAAAATCATTTGATGAAAAAATTCATAAATCAAAAAGAATTTTATTGAATGAAAGATTAAAAAGAATAAAACCAGCATTGGATGATAAAATTTTAACCTCATGGAATGCATTAATGATTAAAGGATTTTTAGACGCATTTTCAGCTTTTGGAGAAGAAAAGTTTTTACAAAGAGCAGTTTTGTGTGCGGAGTTTATCCAAAATAAAATGATGTATGA